>JAHDWK010000011.1 GCA_023382655.1 Anaerolineae bacterium
CTAACCTGCCTCGCTTCGCCCTGTGGTTGGCTTTCCCAACCGCCATGGTGGGACGGCCTTAGCTCTGCTAAGGTAACTCCCACAACTACTATCGAGGCTCCGTGACCTTATGGCTCTCGCCACTTAGGTCATCCTGTGTTCCGTTAATAGGGTGAACGTGATAGACCACCTTAGGCACTCCGTTCGTTTCCTTACCACGATTCATTATCGCGTGGCCTTGCCGAGGGAGTTGTAAAGATGTGCTTAGGTGTTATCTTTACCAGACAAGGTACAGGTCTCAGCCATTCTTCCTGTAGAGTAAAGGTGACCTCCCTGGAAACTGGAGTTCAATTAATCCAAACTTTGCCATAGTGGTCAGCCGTTGCGGGATCATCTTGAAAGTGTGTGGCCTTTCTCAATCCGCTTTACTCAGATGCTTTGTTCAGCCATTCCTTTCGGTTTGACCTAACTGAGTTCGACTCTTAGCTTTTCTCCCTTTACTAAGCCCCACTTTATGGGGAATTCCCTATTCGTCCCACAGCGCACCTAACCCCTTCTCCTTTAGCGATACCCAGCGCCCCCGGCCGATGATGACGTGGTCGAGCAGACTGATGTCCATGAGATCCCCTACCTGCTTAATTCTGCGGGTGGTGCTGATATCTTCTGGACTGGGCGAGGGGTCACCCGAGGGGTGATTGTGCACCACGATAATGGCAGCGGCAGCGTGCGTGATGGCCGGTCGGAACAATTCACCAACGCGCACCACGCTGGTATTCAGGCTGCCAATGTATATGGTGGGTGTACCCAATACCCGGTTGCGGGTATCCAGCAAGATGACGCGCAGATGTTCCTGTTCCAGATTCATCATCTCATACAACAGCAAGTTAGCAGCATCCGCCGGACTACTGACGCTGGGCCGGTCGCCTGTTTCCGCTTGCAGCACGCGCCGCCCCAGTTCCAACGCCGCTTGCAACCGTGCCGCCTGGGCATCGCCGATACCACGCACCTGTTTCAGTTGCGGTCGGGTCAGGCGCGGCAGCCGGTGTAACTGCCCATCTACCACCGTGAGCAGTTGGTGGGCGATTTCCAGGCCGTTGGCGCTTTGCAGTACGGCAGCAATGAGTTCCGCACTGGAGATCGCCTGCGCCCCCACCTGGTACAACCGCTGTAAAGGTTGTTCACAAAGCGGCAGTTCCCGGATGAGCCGGGACGGTTGGGCGGCAGGCAAAGTTGACAGGTCAAAGAGTGTTTTGTTGTACATCTGTTTTCTCCCAGGAGCAGAGCCAGGCCAGACCCCATGCCGGGTCTAGCCTGATCCTGTTACCAATGGCTTATGCCAACGCCGCCAACTGGGCCAGCTTGCCTTGCAGCCGCTGCGAACCCAGCCACAGACTCTCGCAGGTGATATGGCCTACCTCACCCAACTGCACCGAGCGGTTGACCACCTTGCCGGCAATGCGCCGGCCCACCTGCAACCGGCCCAGGTGTTTTCCCTTGCTCTGACTGTGGTAGTAACCGACGGTAAACGCCCCATGCGGCAGGATGACGATGAACTTCTGGCCGCTGTTGAGGGCCGCCTCCGTCACCTCATCCCACCAGCGCAACCGCAAGTGACCTTCGGCCAACACCAGCCCTTGCATCAGCGGTGACAGCGCCAGGAACGCTTCCAGGAATGGCCGGTAATGGATGATGATCTGGGTGGCGGACAGCCACTCCAGATTCAGTAGGCAGGCGATGTTGTAGTTGGAGGTGCCTTTGGCGCTCTCACACAACGCTTTGGCGGCACGGCGCAAGGAGTTGGGATGCCACTGCCGGCCACGCATGACAGCCAGGATGCGGGCAATTTCCCTCTCAAACTGCGGCCACAAATCGGCTTCGGCTGCCTGGCTCTCTCTGAGCAATAAAGCCTCCTCCGTTGGCCGCCGGGCGTAAACCGACAAGGGCAGACGGGTTGCCTGATGGGGTGAGTCCGGAGCATCATACTCATCTGCCTCGGCCAGGTTGTCTACTGTCTGGTACTGTTTGGACAACTCCCATTGGTGGCCATTGCCGCCGCCGCGAATGTTGACAAAGACGTAGCCGATGAGCCGGGTGCGGGCGGCCACATAAGCATACGAATCGTCAAAGGCCTGGACGAACTTCAGGTCGTACAACTGCGTCAGCGCCTCTTGCATCAGGTCTTCGCGGTAGATGCTGCGTTCAGCCGCATCCATGTGCATGTGACGCATCACGTTGCCCACCAGGGTGTGGGCGTTATGGGTCAGCCAGTTGAGGTCTACATCTGGCCTTTCCTCGATTGTGGTTGGGGTATATAATTGGGTCATCTGATTACATCTCCTTTGTGAGGTGTCGGGCGCCAGTGAGAGTCGCGAGCTCTTGCTGGCGCTTTTGTTTGGATTAGTAAAAAGGGGGTTGGCTCTAGCCCCGCTCCACCCGACGCCGGCAGTTGGTCGTGCCGGTGGCTTCTCCGTGATGATGAACAAGCAGAAATAGACGATTGGCTCTGAGGAGTGGCTCCAGGGGAATGTGAGGTCAGGCCACGGCCGTGACCGCAGCTATCCTACTCGTCAGAACAGGGACGTTAACCGCACGGCCGTGACGCTCCGCCTGGCGCAGCGCCAGCAGTTTGGCCTGCAAAGTCAACGTACCTTTGACGAGATGCTCGTAGGTAAGGCTGCCCACGTTGCCCAGAATGACCATGCGCGTCTGCACCCGGCCGTTGGTTTTGGCCGCCGCCTGCACATATCCTTTGCCGCCGTGGTAGCGGATGTTGAACTCCCCATGCGGCAGCACAGCCACAAAGTGACGCTGGCTGTTGAGCACGGTGGGGGTGATGTCTTCCGGCCAACAAGTGCGCAATTCACCCTGGGCGCGAATGAGACCTTGCATGAGCGGTGAGTACGCCAGGAATTGGTGAATGCGCTGCCGCGCCCGTTCCAGGATGTCCATCACCTGGGCGATGGTCAGACCCAGTTCCAGGGCGATGGCGGCGATGCTCAGCCCTTGCAGCCGCAGCAGTAACACCAGCACGTACCGCCGCAGCCGGTCGGGTTTGGATTTACAGCCGCCAGTGGCGATGAGGATGGCCAGCAGTTCACGCTCCACTGCCTGCCAGAACCGTGTCCGGGCCGGTTCCGTCTCGGCTGCTACCAGGGCCTCTTCCACCGGTCGGGCCACGCCACGCCGTCGGCTGAGACGCTGCACATACGTCTCGAACGCTTCTTCCGGGTCTTCAACGTGATGCACCGTGCAGCCACGGGCGTAGGCACTGTTCTTGCCGGTTTGACGGCCGTAAATGTGGACAAGGGCGTAATCTGTGAGCCGGTGGCGCACGATGCCGAAGACGTAAGCGATGGGCTGGCCGGGAAATTCGCACAGGGTGAGCAGGGCGGTTTGCTCCATGTCAGCCCGGTGCTCCTGCCAGGCTACGGCCGTAAGTTTTAACCGGCGGCGGGCATCCCAGATGGCCTGGCATGCCAGCTCTTCTAACTGGGCCTGGTTTTGTATCTCGACAACAGATGGTGATTCTTCAGGGGTCATGAGGTTTCTCCTTATGGGAAACAAAAGACGCCAGCCAGAGATGGACTCTGGCTGGCGTCTGGGTTTTGGTAAAACAAACAATGGGGCTGGCTCTACTGAGGGGGTGGATTACGTCGGTTTATTGGGCATGATAAAAACCTCCTTTGGGGAATAACTGAATGGGTAAACAAACAAAAACAGCCAGCCGGGTAAACCAGACTGGCTGTGGGACAAATTGGTTGTGCGGCTGCAGTTGTCTGCATCGTCACAGGGTCAGGTATGTGGTGGTATTATCTGGGGAAGTTGCCTCCTTTTTAGTTGGGTAGAAATGGGTGAATAGACGGCTGTGGTGTCGCCAGCACAGCTTCGCCAAGCCCACGGCCAACGGCCGTTCTGCGTGGCATTCCCAGGAGGCTGCTCACAATCACGCCAGTTTGCTGACAGATCCAACCCAACTGAGGCGTGGAGATTCAATGAGTACATCATTTTGCCTTTCCCCCCATTGCCGATTACAATGTTCGTTGCCGCGCATAGCTTCATATGAACTGTGCCTTGATTGATTGTTCTTGGGATACTACGACCCTGCAAAAGAAGGAGATTTTGCGTTAATCACCAACGTCAAACAACGAGAAAAGGCAATGTATGCAATCCAGGTCGGTAAACTGCTGAACCCCGACACCCTTAGCTGGCCTTCCATGCCAGAGTACAACTTCATAGACGGCAGCCATGAACTGATTATCTCTTACCCTAATCCTCGCCCCCAAGAGATTGAAGCCGTTTGGGAAGCGACCGCGCACTTTGCTTTCACCGTCATCGGCGACATCATCGTCTTCCAGTTCCGTTTTGGGGCGGCCTTGCCCTGGAGCGACTGCGGCTACAACTGGCACCGTGTGCCCGAAGAAGCCCGCAGCTTGCCCGACCTGCCAGAGCCGGGGGAACGAGCCATGCTGGCCGTGATTTTCATTGACGCCAACACCGGCATCGTCAAAGCCTTGCGTGCCCTGACGTTCTCCCATACCTTTACCAAACGCCTGCACCAGGCCATTCGAGACCAGGCGTCACGGCCGTTTCCCGATGATTACGCTCAACAGGCCGAAATGCTATTCGTCAACTACAGCACCAAACAATTGCGGCAACGGGCGCTGGCAAGCTGCACCGGCGGCGCACAGCACGATAAGCCCGCGCCTTTTTAATCACGAGCAACAACTGTTTATTTCATGATTTCCATCTCCATTTCTCTCCCCGACATCCTGTTCAATCCCACCCAGGCAATGGATTGGCAATCTCTGACTGAAGAAGAAACCCTGTTACGTCTAGGGCAGATTTATAGCTTTTTGCCCGCACCTCTCGGCATCTCCATTTCGGGCCAGACAGCCACCATCGAATCTCCCTTTGACAGCCAGGACAATGCGCGCAATCGTAAGCTCTTTGCCCAGGCCGCGGCTGAGGCCGGACGCGGCCGTTATCATCAGGCGCTGACCCTCTTAAAACAGTTCCTGGAAAAAGTACCCGATAGTGGTGACGGCCGTCGCAACCTGGGCATGGTTTATCTCGAAATGGGTCAGGTAGAACTGGCTGAAAAACACCTGCTGGAAGCGTACTACCTTGACCCTCACGATGCGCACACCCTGCTCCTGCTCGGCAACATTTACCTGGACAAGAAACAGGACGAGACCACCGGCGAATGGTTCTACCAACGCGCTATCAAGGTCAACCCCAATGACCCTTATGTCCTTTCTAATATGGCCGGGATGTTGGCGCGGCGCGAAGATTACAGCCAGGCGCAGCATTACTTCCGCCAGGCCATCCAGGTTGCTCCCGCGTACCCCCATGCCTATTACGGCCTGGCGCTTACCCAGTCCCGACAAGGAGAAACGCAAGCAGCCCTGACTACCCTGGATGCGTTGTTCGCCCAACCCGAATCCATGGACATTCGTACCGAACCGGTCTATGCTGAAGCCCGTCGCCTGTATGGGCAAATCAACCACACCCTGGCTCAAGAGAGTCAGGAAAGCAGCATGGCGTATATTCACCAGTGGCGCGATGAACTGGAAAAAGAAGGCGGTGTGGAGATTGAAATCGTTCAGGACAATCGCATTGATAATCAGGCGGTCGCTCAAATTGCCTGGCACGACCGCAGCCGCCACAATCACATTATCCGCTATCGCCACGTGGATGCCCTGCTCGTACCTCACCTGCTGGCCCATGAGTTGCAACACATCGTTCTGGAACAAAACGCCCGCGCCCTGCACCGCAACCGCTTTTTCCGCACTACTGACGAGACGTGGAACAATGCCACCAACGCCATTGGCCGGGACATCAACGATTTGAAGCGCAAAGGGCTGCTGGGTGACCAATTGGATGCTTTCACTCAGCGCATTCTCCGCGGAATGGTTAACCAGATATTCAACGCGCCGCTGGACATGGTGATTGAATACTTCCTCCATCAGCAGCATCCCCAACTGCGTCCCCATCAATACCTCTCCCTGCAAGAAACCCACAAAGAGAACCGGCAGGTCTTGACGCAGCCAGACCTGAAAAAATTGACACCTCGCCTTATCTACAATGGCAACGTTTCTCTCAATGCGGCCTACGCTCTCTTCACTGACCATCTCTTGGGCAGCACCCATTACGCGGCCGATTATGCCGACGCGCCGCAAATGCGCACCGGTCGCCAGCTATTTGGTCTATGGCAAGCGTGCATTCAGGACTTCCAGCCAGGGGATGAGTTTGACCTGGTAGATGAATTCGCGGCTCTTCTCAAGATGCCCAACTTTTATGAATGGCAACCGGATGAAGAACTGTCTCCTGAAGAAGGGGGAGGCAGCACCAATCCCGAATTGCTGAAAAGCAAAGAAATGGCCTCGGTCATGTACTGCCTCAGTGCCTTGCAGCGTTTTGAGAAGATGACAGGGGATGAGATTCTCAAGATAATTGCGGAGATTGCTATCATCGGTCAAACCGGGCTGGATTATGCGTCGCCAGAGCAGAAGTACCATTTGGCTTCATTGCCGGGTGAGACATTTAGCGGCTTGCAATTGATGTGCCTGATGTACGTGGGCTTCAAGGATATTCAGCCTACAGTAGATGTGGGTATGGACTTGAGCGAGCCTTACCAGATGGCCTTAAAACTCCATCGGGAAGGAGATGAATAGCGGCCTGACTAATCTGCTCGAAAAATATCCACTTTGGTTTCCAAACACTTACGCAGCGACAAATCATTGGCGCCAATTTCGTGCCAACTGGTGGGCTTCTGATAAAAATCCAACCCTCGCCCAATCTTGATCACCCAGCCATTATCCAGGCGGATTTCGCGGTCGTGCAGATTGGGATTGAGTTCAACATCCAGCACAATGTCCAATTCCAGCAGACTTTGTGTTAACTCAGCGAGCTTCTCCCGAATCTCGGCCAGTGGCGTGAATTCATCATACCCTGTCTTCACGTTGATGCGCTTAACCATCGAATGCTTGACGAATGTTTCGCAGAAGCGTACCAGATTCTGGATTTGATGCGGCATTCGGATATAGGGATCCTCAACGGCCACTTCCCTGGCGCCTTTGAGGTAGGGGGCCATGATGGATTCGTAGCTGTACCCGGTATCCCCATAGAAGATGGTGAAGTGCTGTTCCGCCGGTTCCGGGGGGGCCGGTTCTGCCGGTTCGGCAACAACTTCTGGCAGAGCCACGGCCGTTTCCACCTGCACATCCTGCTTCTCCTGTACCACCTCCCCAGCCAACGTCTTACGCAACGGCCGTTGTGTTGCCATGGCCTTCTCTGATTCAGGACAATAAACGATTACCTCTTGCCCATCAGCCGCGAAATAAGAGAGGTCAATCCTGGCAAACTCATCATCCGGTTTGCGCTTATTCATTTGTTCCTTAACGCGCCGCCGGCCTTCTATGGCATACTGCACGTAGGCTTCAAATTCCGCTGGCGATGGCGGCCCATCGGGATGCAAGATTTTGAGGAATGCCGCCACTGTCTTCTTGATACCTTTCTCGTCTCGGCCTTCAACCGACGTGCCCAGGCGGATGCGTTTACTGACCTCTTCGTAGCGATTGGATTTTGAGAATTGATAATGAAACGCTTCGGCCAGATAGTCGGTGATGAAGCCGTAGTTGTTCGTTAAAAATTCTGTGCTGGTTTTGGGCATTTCCCAGCCGGGCAGGTAGCTGGCAAAACGGTCCATCACCGCCAGGTCAAACTCTTTGGGCAGAGGCATGAAGAGATCATGTTGGTCAGAATGGACAAGCTGCTCAATGGACTGGTCAATGTTGCCCACAAAGGCCATGCTGGCGTCGGCAATCACTTCTACGCCGCGCGAAAAACGGCCGTTTGCCAAAAAGTCCTTCATGATTTGAATCGTATCCGGGTCTTTTATTTTGATACCGGCTACTTCATCAAAGGCCACCGTATCCCAAAATCCAACCAGCCCCACACGATGTCGGGAGTTGTTATAAAAGAGCGTAGCTTTGGTTGCCTGACCGCCGCTCAGCAGCGTGGCATAAGGGGAAAACTCGCTAAAAAAATAGGATTTCCCTGTACCACGTGGCCCCAATTCAATAAAGTTGAAATTTGGTTCCACCAGAGGCGCCAGCCGGGCAATAAAGTGGAATTTCAAGCGCGGTGATAACTTCGCCGGTTCCAGTCCGACGGAGCGCAGGATCACATCCAGCCATTCGTCGCGGCTGAACTGCTGCCGCCCTTCGATATAACCATCATAGTCAAAACGGCTGAGTTGGATGGGGCGCATCTCTTCAACGTAGAAGGTGTAATCATCCCCCTCAATATCGTTGTAAGCAATGGTCACTTCCGCCCAGATGCCCCCCTCCAGCAGCCGTTCGTTGTCTTTGAAGAAGCGTTCGGCGACGGCAATACGCTGGGAGTTGAAATTTTCCAGCGCCGCCCAATGCCGCTTTTCCCGCTCCACGTAACGCACATGGACCTTATCAATAAAGCGATGTTGGCCGCGCATGGCTACGCGCGATTGGGCGGCATTGGCTTCATCGGCGCGAACGTAATTGTCTTGCAGCGTAGCCAGCACCGCTTCCAGTCCGGCCTGGATTTCGTCCGGGTCGTTACTGGCACAGTAGCGAGCCAGGAGGAACTCCAGGACGAAGGTTGGCACGTTGGTGCCCTTTTTGATGCGCTGCACCAAATCTTTGCGCACCACCTTGCCGTCAAATATGTCCACCAATTTTTGATCGAGCGTGTCCATCATCACCTCGTGTAATTTGTTTCCATCTCTACTTTGCTAAAAGTCGTCAGCGTCGTTGGGTCCAACGCTTTCACACTGAACTTGCCTTCATATTGTTCGTCCATTTTCAGGGTAACTTTGACCCTCTGACCCGGTTGCACCGAAATGATCCGGGTGGCCGGATTGACCGCCTCGCCCGGCTTGGCTTCGCCGACGACGTTTCCTTTTTTGTCCTGGGCTTCTAGCAAGATTTCGACAGGACTGCCTTGCGAGAATAAATCGCCGAAACCGGCCGTTATCTCAAATACCGGCACAACGGTGTTGATGTGACTGCCGCCGCGCTTGTAGTTGATGGTGATGGTCGGGTGTTGGCCGACCGTTTCTTCGGCTACGCGGAGTTGGATGCCAATAACCGGCACAACCGTCTCCGGCAGTGAGGCGCCGCCATGAAAATACACCTGTCCAGCCTTATAAGCGACCATGGCTCGTGGCCCTGCCGCCTGGTTGAAGTCGCCGCGGATACCTAAATGAGTGGCCGGCAGCAGGAAACTGGCTGCATCTTGACTGATGTCGCCCAACAGCAGCCGGTCATGGACGTTAACTACGTTGCCGGAGGGTTTGCTGCATACGTCACCCGCTTCCAGCGCCGGATTCAGGTAAAAACCATGATCGGTAACGATGAGCGCTTCCTGGAAGCCTTGTTTTTGCAGGCGGCGCAAGGCGGCCCGGATTTGCTGGAATGTGCGGCTGATCAGGCTCAACGCGCCTTCGGGGTTGGTCTCGAAATCCTGGTCCATTTCATTGCTGCGCAGCACCAGTAGCTCGACTTCTTTGGGTGGATTTGTTTTACCTTTGGCAAAATCGGCCAGAGATGTGTCGGCAAAACGCTGTCCATATTGCCGACGCAGCACGTCCAGCCGTTGGTTTACGTTGTTCAAGGGTTGGTCGGCCAACATGGGAACGACTTTGTTTTGTTGGCGTGTCAGGCGCAAGTTTTGGCTGGCGCCGGGCAGCAGGCTGGCCATGCCCACCGGCGTGACGCTGGGCAAAGCGGCAAAAGCGACTTGCAGTTCCACCTGGCCCTCTTCGGTTAGCTGCTTGTGCAGTTCTACCCCCAGTTCGTAGCGCAGGGCGTCTATGAGGAACAGCGCCACCCGACGGCCGCTTTCTTGCAGTTTTGGGGCGACCAGTTTATCGAAAACGCTGGCGTTGGCTAACCGGCCCGGCGGCGGCCAGCCCGATTTTTCCAGATGGCGGATAAACAGTTCTTGCACACTGCTGCTCAGGGTGCGGTAAGCGCGGCGCGCCTGTTTGATTATCGTGGTGATGGCTCCGTCGGAATCGAAAATGTCGCCAGCGGCCTGTTCAAATTCTCGCTGCAACCGGTCTACGTCGCGCAGATGGCTGAGATAGAAGTCTATCAAGGCATCCTGGCTGCGTGTGTGTTCCGGCAGTTGGCGGGCGGCGTCGGTGCACGACTCTACCAGGCTCACGGCCGTTTGCAGCAAGCGCCACTCGGTCTGGTTTTCACCCCGCCCTACCCAGACCGACCGGGCGTGCCCGCCCAAAATCTGGCGTAGTTTGTCCATATCGTCGGCTTGCAGCGCCCGCACGGCCTGAGCAAAGAAGGTGCGCTCTTCAAAGGGGAAGGTATCGCGCACACCCAGGTCATCAATCGCCTGGCAGGCGGTCACCAGGTTCAGTTCGGCCTGGATGGCCTCGGCGCGATCCATGTAGACCGTCTGTGTGCGCTGGTCGTGGCGCAGGCGTTCACAAAGCTCTTCGATGACCGGCTGCGCTTCCGGCAGGGCGCGGGGCACGTCGGCCAGGGTTTCTGGCAAGGCGGTGGGCAGGTCGAAGACGAACTCGCTGAAGAGCAGATAGCGCCACAATTCGTCGGCCACGGCCGTCCAGCTTTTGCCACGGGTGAGCAGTTTCAGCCCCAGCGCGCTGGCAATTAACTCTTTGGCTTCCGTCACCCACGCTTTTTCATCCTGCAAGGCCGCTTGCTGCGCCGGTGACGGCGCCAGCAAGGCAAACAGAATGTTGCGGGCCGATTCCACTTGTAGACCGACTTGCAGATGGGGCCAACCGGCGCTGCCACCCACCGCGTCTATGACATCGAAGCTGGGGTTTTCGTTTTCGGCGAAGATGCGCCGGATGGCGGTGGGTTGATCCGCTTTGGCCTTCAGACAAAGATTGAAGTATTCATCCCCGTCCCCGTCAGGGAATACCGCGCCGACAGCGCCGTAGAGGGCGAAGGGATCGCGCTGTTTGGCTTCTTCCGTGAGGGGCAGCGGCGCGGGCACGTAAATGAGCAGCAGCCCATTACGGGGACGATTTGGCTGCCGCAGCGTTTGCAGGGCCGCCAGGGCCGCTTCCCGGCTCTCGATGCTGCTTTCGCTGGCGTCTACAACCTGTACCTGGGCATCGGCCATTTCCAGGCACAATTCCCGGTAACGCCGGTCGGGATCGTAGACGACCAGGACTTCTTTTTCTTTCAGCCGCGGCCGCAGGACGTCGTTCTGAATGAAGGTTTTGATGCTCATGGACGGCCTCCGCTAAGAGTTTGTCGCCGCGCGACTTCGGCGGTGATTTCGCTGGATTGGGATTTGCGCCGCCGCCAGGGTGCGCCGGGCGGCTGGTACCAGAAGAAGGGGCGCAGTCCCTGTTTGGCGGCCAGGTCAACGTCTGTGGTGCATTTGTCTACCACCCGGTCCGGCCACAGCAGTAAGGCCAGCGGCTGCTCGTCGCGTTCGCCGCGCTGCAGGGCTTGCCAGACGGCATCAAAGGCAGCCGGTTCGTCCTGGAAGGCGGCGGCAACCGGCCCGGCCAGGTCTGGCGCGGCGGCAGCCAGCAGCTTTTTGAGGAGGCTGCTGCGGGCGGCCTGGGTGCGTTTGGCGGGCATTTTGATAGACAGCGGGTCAGCCAGAGGTGGATAATCCCAAACTTTGTCGAAGACGCGCTCCGGCCAGAGGTAGAGGGCCAGGCGGGTATCGTCCCACTGGCCTTCGGCCAGGTGCTGCCAGACCTGCAAAGCGGGCAGGCCACGCGCCGGGCCGTTGGCCAGCGCCGCCAGATGCGCCCGCAACTGCTCATGGGCCGGTTGGCGCTGTTTGTTTTTCTGGGCGGCGATTTCCTGGTCTTGGGGTTTGAGCAGCCGCCCCTTGCCGTCTTCTTCTACCCAGAAAAGGTCTTCGATGTCGTGGGCGATGGCCAGGCTGCGGTCGGTGGCGCATTGGGGGACGACACGCTCCGGCCAGATGGACATGGCCAGGTGCGCCCAATCATATTCCCCCCCTTCCAACTTTTCCCAGGTTTCTTTGAGGCGGGCCTGCCACTGGCGGTGCTGGAACAGCCGCCACAGGGGGGCGGCGGTGATTTGCACCCCGTCGTTGAGGTTGGGTCGCCAGAAAGCAGCCAGGCGCAGCAGTTCGGCGCGGAAATCTTTCAGTTCTGTTTCTAAATCTGTTAATTGTGCTACATCATCTTCCTGTAGTTTGGAGCGATTGCTTTCCTGGCGCAGCGTTTGCACCTGCTGGGAAACATCCTTTAGTTTGGGATCAACGTAGTCGTTAATACAGGTATAGAGGGTCTGAACATCGAGACGATGGTAATAAATCCATAGAGTATAGCTACTAGAGGCAGTGCTGAGCGGCCAGTAGATAGGTGCAGATCTGCGGCCCTTAGAGTAACGCTTCAAGTGGTCGCTGAAGAACCCGTTGGGATTAACAAAGTAGGTTCGCAGCGATGGAACACCCAAAATTTCACACACCTCTTGTTCGATAGCGTCAGCGTTGTCAAGCCAGATAATGCGCAAAGACTGTCGGACACGATCTTCAACATTTTCTATATGACCATGATCGTCTGTCATTAGCCCAGCCCATGTAATGCGCATTGGGTAGTCGGTTTGCAGGTCATCAGGATTGGCAGGTAGATTTCGAGCGCCTTGGAGCATTCCAGGTGGGCAAACAGGTAGCGGAGCAAATGGTTCCAGATTTTCCAGCAGATTTTTTTGAGAAATCGCATATCGAATATCCCATCGCCCAAAAGCGGTTCCCACTGCATATGAAACGGCTACTTCCGCACAAAAATAGACGCAACTTTCGAGTGT
Source organism: Anaerolineae bacterium (assembly GCA_023382655.1). Classification (GTDB taxonomy): domain Bacteria; phylum Chloroflexota; class Anaerolineae; order Promineifilales; family Promineifilaceae; genus CAADGU01. The sequence goes on from JAHDWK010000011.1 coordinate 12,810, forward strand.
AGATGCATCAAACGCGAGCGAAACGGAATCGATCGGTTTTGTGGCGTAAAATGACAGGTTTTGGATATCAGATTCCGACAAACCCATTATTTCATAAGTTATTTGCTCTTGCTGAAAGACAAGGGTAGATGTTTTTTCGCAGATATGTAAGTACCTCTCCGCTAGGCTAAAAATGCTTTCACTTAGTACATGTACCAGATAAGGCTGTAAGAAAGTGGGAGAGCACTCATTCGTCGTATCCAACTCGCGCTTTAGAATATATACCTGTTTGGCGTTTCTGACATAGTCATCTCTCATTAGTAAAGGCAACAAAGGGGTAGGGAGATCTTTTAGATAGCCAGCTTCTTTGTGTTGTCCTGAGTAAAAAGACAATAATGTAGAGCTAATTGGGCTATTCAAGTAGGCTAGCAAACCCCATACACAGGATTCTTCTGATGGGAATATGGCCATTCCCTCGACTGTAAAAATATGATCCGACGGCATTATGTGAGCATCTAGCCATTCTCCCCGTTTCCCATATCCAATACCAGGTAATCCTTGAAAAGCTTCATTTGCCCATCTTGTTCCAGAGTGTAAGCGAAGATGAGACCCATCACCTCGCCAAAGTGCTACCTCATAAGAAGATTGATAATACTGACAATAACTTCCTCCCTTATACATGCGAATAAAGAAACCCGTTAATAAATGGGAAGGCAATATTTCCCACCACAATTTTCCATACCTTTCCATACTGAGATTGTGTCCTTGCAAGACTTGAACACCTTGTTCTTGCAAAGACAGATTGTTCCGGAATAAATGCTGTATACGACTTGGAACATCGTAGGCAATGGCTTTGTTGGGCATTGTTCGGAAAAGTCCAGTTATGCACATATAAAAATAAGCGGGTAATGATTTCTTTTGATTCCACTCATACAATCCAGCACTTAACAAATCTTGTTTATTGTTCGCTGAAGCAAGATTCATGAAAACTTGAGCCGTTTGTTTTGTTGATTTTGAAAGTATAGAAGCTACTACTTCAACATTTGCGTCAAGCACTCCCCATCCCAATTCGACGAAAGGCCCAATTTCCAAAGAATTAAGGATTATATGCTCTCGGAACGAGGCATACGTTGACTTGATAAATATCACTTTGTCAGATACCAGCCCTATCAAACCGTTCACGCTTAATCTTTCTGAAAGCACTTCTATAAAGGCTGAAGCTAAATTCTTGTTTCCATAAGGGCAGTGTTTGACAAGAAGAGGAACAAACCTATCTACACTTGCGCCAAAAGGTGGGTTCATAAGAATTACGTCATACTTTTGGCGACACAGATCAATGAATGCAAAGCCTCGTGCCGTACTTCTTACGAATAAATGACGACGATAATGGTTTCCATCTTCAGCCAGCTCCGCATATTGTTCTAAGGAATCATAAATCCTTTGCTCGGCTCGCCCCCAAAACGCAGCATCAGTGATCCCACTCACATCTAGACCCAATTCTCTCTGTTTCGGCAAGGGAGTTTCTTCCTCAAATAACTTGGCCTGCCTTACCAGAGGGTGGGTAAACCATTTAGTTTTGGCCTCGGCAATATCAGCGGCAATTTCCTCTTCAATTTTCAACAAAGATCCCGCCTCTCCGGCCAGTCTCATTGCCACAAACACCCGGCGGAGGAGTTGGCCCAACAGTTTCCCCTCCGGAGAGAGACTTAGGTGGCGTTCGATGAATTCATCTAGCAGGTCAGTGTCACCGGGCATTGCCTCGGCGGTAACGATATTAGAACGTTGGATTGTTGGCCGTTCAACAGCGTTCAAGCGCTGACCTTGCCAGCTTTTTTGCGCCCGCAGCCAAAGCGACAGCCCGGCAATCTGCACCGCCCGCGGGTCAATGTCTATGCCATGTATGTTGCGCTCCACAATCAGCCTGGGCACATCCTGCAGAAATTCTTCCTCATTGTTATACGTCTGGCGCAGCGGTTTCAGGCCCTCTGGTCGCAAAAAAGCGTCTGGCCCCAATCTCCCTTCCAACTCCCACGCTTCGGCGTAAATCTGTTCATACAGGTCAAAAGCGTACAGGCCAAAGTGCATCGAGCCACAGGCCGGGTCAAGCATTTTAATATCACGCGGGTCTTTCAACGGCCGGTGAGGAATATAGACCGGCAGCCGTAGCAGTTCTTCCTGGGACAATTCGCCCTGATCATCCTCCGCCTCCGGCGCTGCTTCTCCTGGCGCCAGAAAAATCTCGTGAGGCCGCCGCACCAGGTAGCGGCAGCTTTCGGCCAGCCGCGTCTGCCCTTTGGTCATCTCATACCAGATACGCCCCAATGTATTGTCCGTCAGAAACTCCACCACATAACGCGGCGTAAAAAACTGGTTGCGCACCGCCAGTTCCCGGCTGTTGCGCGGCGCTGAAGATTCGTCGCGCATCTGTTTGCGCTCTTCTTTGGAGTTGAAATATTGGTAAATCCAGCCAATGGTTTCATCTTCAACCCACAGCGGATCAATATCCGGGTGGTTGATCTCCGCCAGCAGTTCCAACACAACCGCCGGTCGCGGGAACAGCCGCCCTTGCGGGCTAAAACGGTCAAACAACACCGGCAAGTCTACGGCAAACTCATCAAACAGGCTGAACATATAGCTGCGGTAACTGTCGCCCGTCTCGCCCAATGCCGATCCCGCCAACCGCCCATACAACTGGAACCCTTTGGATTGGTAACCGCGGGCAATGGATTCCAGCAGCAGTCCGCGCGCCTCGGCCATGCGCAGGGCGCACAGCCGGTTGAGCACGGTAAACGCTTGCTCGCGCACAATACGCTCCAATACATCACGCTGCCCGGCCACTGTCTGTTTCTCTTGCCCGGCCAGGTAATGGCTCATCGTCTCCCGCAGCAGCCGCGCCGTCTCCCGCCGGGTATCATCCAGATGGCTCAGCTTTTCCAGGTCGGTAATCGTGCCGTTTTGGGGATCCAGACCATATTCATGCTGTAACTGGCGGGTAAATTCGAGGGTCAACGTGTGCCGGGCGTCACCCACAAAACGGGCGAGCCGGTTGCGCGTTGCTTGGTCAAAAGCCATGCTGTTTCTCCCTTGTAAATCGAATTGCCAATTCGATGCGCGATTTGCCAAATCGCGTTACGGTTTTCATTCGTGGTGGTGTGCCACGCTCATGAAGTCTCCTGTAGTTTTAACGCCGAGGCGCAGAGCATGAAAGAATTAAACAGGCAGTAGGAATTCTCAGGCCGCTTCGTCAATTTCGATGGTGACTTCAATGTCGCTGTAGAGGCCCAGCTCGGTCTTGAGCGTTTGCAGGGCTTGAATCAGGCGGTCCAACTGCGCCGGGTTGTCCATCCGCGCCGGAATGCGAATAGAACGGCTGATTTTTTCCCGACCCTCGCGCAGCGCCTTTTCCTTTTCGGCTTGCAGCCGGTCGGCGCGGCGCTGATGGGCCAACTGCTGCACCTGCCCCCGGATGGCCGATACCTGCGATTGCAGATTGTATTCCTGATTCAACAACTCCTTCAGTCCGGCCAAATCCTGAGTCGGTGTGATTAACAGCATTTCCAGTTGGCCCAACGTCGCATATTGTTCTGCCTGGGTCAACTCGGCCCAATCCGGCAACTGCTGTAATGTTTGCTGCATTTCTTTGAGACGGGCCTGCTGGGCCGCCGCCAGTTGCGCGGCCGCGTCCCGGATGCGCGCCTGGAGGGTGGTTGAGAGGCTGTTCAAGTCGGCCGCGTATTCGTAAAAGGTATCCTGGCCCAGCCGCTGCGCCAACAGCTCCAGCTCTTCGGCCAGATCGGCCCGCAATTGGCCGGGAATGCCCGTGTCCGGCAGTTCTTGAATGCCCTTCACGCTCTGGCGCAGTTTTTCCACTGTTTTTTCCAGGCCTTTTTCGAAAGCCACGTCTACACGGTTGGCCCAGCGCAGATTCTCATACAGGGTGGACGTTTCTCCGCCCAGACGCTGCGGCGCATCGGAAGCGTCGGTTAAGAGTACGTCGGCCAGTTCATCATTGAGCGCGGCAACTGCATCAGCTCCGGGTAAATGGTGGTGACGCAGCTTTTCGGCCAGCGGGCCAAACCGATGCTGAAAACGGGGGAAATGGCGGGTGGCGGTCTTGCTAATCTCGTCTTCCAGGGGAATCACACTATCGCCGGTCAGTTCTGTCAACCGCTGCGCCGCCCGCGCCAACACCTCGTTGGAAGGCCGGGTGTCACGCAGAGCCACGCCCACATCCTTGAAGCTGTTATTGGTACGCAGCGCTTCAATGGCCTGCTGCCCCTTAACCGTGATGTCGCGCCCATCTTTCTTGAGCTTAATCTCGCCGGCCACCAACAGGCCCGCTACCAGGTAACGCAGCGTATCAGGCGACCAGCCAAAGGGAGCGTCCGTAAAATGGTTGGTCAACGTTTTGCCTTCCATCGAGCCGTTGCGGTCCAGATAATCGCGGATACTGAGCAGCGCTTTGTGTTCCGACTTGATAGAAGGGATACCGCCGCTCATTTGCACCAACTCCAGCGGGTCTAAAGCTTTTGTGATGGCACGAAGATTGTCAATACGCAAGAATTTCTCCGCCAGAGCAGTGTCGGCGCGCTCCGGCGCTTCATCATAGCGCTCAAATACTTGCTGGGCGACAGTAGACAACAGTTTGCGGGCCGCTTCACGCACATCCTGGTCCAGCCCGTCTACGGCCGTTATCTGCCCGCGAAAGACAAAGGAGCCTTGACGCAGGCTGTTCTTTAACAGGCGCTGCACCTCCCCTTCCAAGGTGGTGGCCCGGTCTAGTTGACCGGTGCAATACTCCCGTACTTCCTGGTCCGGGTCCGTGCGGCGACGCTCAGCAATGGTGCGGGCGCGGTAAATTTCGCCCAACAAAGCGTCAATCTGTGGGTCAGTGCGCCCCAACAGACAGATGGTGTAACGGGCCGTGTGCTGGCGGGATTCATCCACCAGGCGGGTGCGTGTCTGGTCATAATCGGCCGGGGGCACAAATTCTGCCTGCATTTGAATCGTTTCCCGCTCCCCGACAATGCTGCTGACCAGATTGCCGGCGGTTGTTTTTAAGCCGGCGGTGACAGCCAATGAGCCATGCAGCCGGGTGGAAGGCAGAGGGGTAAACAGGTTGCGCAAAGCTTCGTTTTGGATGCGCCGTGTCTCGATGGTGCGCAAAGGAAGCAGCGCCCGCTCCTGGTCAATGTCGTTCAGTTTTTCGCTGAAGAAGCAGAGGCCGCCATCTTTTTCGCCAAAGGGAACCAGGCCGTCGTTGGTCATCTCTTGAACGGCCGTTTCCACCTGTTCGCGTCGGGAGGAAGCGGTCACAGTGGGCTGCATCAGGCTGGTGACATTTTGCACCGTGATGGGCATGTTACCCAGAATTTGCAGCACAGCCACCGTCTTGGCGACTTCCTGGTGCAGCGCAGAATGGGTAAAACGAACCAGCGCCTTGCCAACCGCTTTATGAATAGTCGGGTAAGCCCGGCCGATGTCCTTCTCCAGCGCATCATACAGTGTGACGGTAGTCGCCAGCCACCCCACACTCTGGTTGGCTACCGGATCATGATGGTTTGTACCTTCAATCAAAATATCCTGAATCACCTTGATGGCTGAGCGCAAGCCAATGCCACCAGTAGATTTGGCCAATGCGCCCAACAGATGCAGCAGAATTTCAAAATGGGCCGGCAAAAAGGGATAGAGGTTGATAAATGTCTGCCGATCAAAGTCGGCGTCGTAATAACGGGCATCTTGCAGCCGCGTATTGTGGCGCAGCGCCTGACCGTGTTGATCAAACAGCTTGCCCAGCATCTGCTCGCCGGTCGGCGACTTACCCAGCAAGCGCCGGTAACAAATCTCTTTGATGTCCTTCGATTCGAGATCGATCAGAATGGGGAAGCGGTCTTTGAGTTTGTACAGTTCCGGCGAGTTAAAAGCAGCCCGGGGATCATCTTCCGTTAAGGTCTGTTGGGCTGTACCCATGATCCACACCTGGCCATTGCCAAGCTGCTTGAGATTTTTGGAGAGGCCGTCCAGATTGAGGATCAGATTGGGCCGGGCGCCCACGTATTGCCCCACTTCATCAATAATGAAGATCATGTGCTTTTTGCCCGTGGTTTCGCGCACGATGTTGATCATTTCCTGGACCCGTTCGTTCTCAAACCGGACAATATCGGCCGTCTCGGTGTTGAAGGCGGTGGGTGTTTTGAACAGGGTTGGGTACAGGTCATGGGCGATTTCGGGGATGAGGCTGTCAATCACCAGGGGATCGTTGCGCACCTCAGACCAGGGGACGCCGGCATCTTGCGCAATGCGGTCGGTGAATTCGTGGTAACGGCCGTCTTTTTGCAACCGGCGTTCCAGTGCCGCCACCTTCAGATTTTGCGAGTAACCGGCCCATTGCAGCACTTTGTAATAGAGAACGGTAGACACGTCTTCCATGGTGGCCCCGGCCAACATTTCACTGGCCAGGTCAAGCAGGACAACGGCCGTGGGGTATTTCCGGGCCACACTGCCGAGCAGCGCCTTCGTGGTTGGCCGATTCAGCCGATCCTGCAAATGTTTCAAGAAGGGAATGCCATCCACCTGCACCGTTTCATCCAGGGCCAACCCCAGATATTTGGTGAACGAGCTTTTGCCGGAACCATAAAACCCGGATACCCAGACACCTACTTCATGCTGACCACCCACTTCCATGGCCACGTCCATCCGGCTGAGCAGCCGTTCTAGCTGGTCCTCAATACTGTCGGTGACGATGTATTCCATCACCTCGGCTTTCAGGCGGGCTTCCTGAGAGGCATTGTAGGTGATGACCTTTTCGATGGTGCGGTAGATGTCTTTGGCCGGGTCAAAAAGGGTTCTGATTTGGGTCATGGTGTATTGTCCTCCTTAACCCCCTACGTGGACGGAACGATAGTTACCATCTTGGGGATAAAAACCGAGAAACTTTAAGCCGCTTTTCCCCACCCGTTCACCCGGATAGAGAATAATGGTGGGCACGTTGAACTTGCCGTAAAGCTGGCTCTCAATGGCGCCAATGCGCATATAGGGGTGCAATGCCTCTAAATCTGTCACCAACACCAGGGCCTGGTGACGGCCGTTGACGCTCTCTAACAACGTTTCCAACCGGCCCTGTAAGGCTCCCTGGGTCAGGGCGTTAGCCAGCGATTTGTTTGTTTTCTCCCAATTCTGCGGCGCTTTCCGGTCGGCTGTTAGCCAGATTTGGCGCAATTTGGCCGTTTGTAGAATCTCCTCAACAGCCACAGCCACAGAAAAGCGGTGGACATCCCAGCCATCCTGGTGCAGGCGGGCCGTCCAGGCTGGCAGACGGCGTTTGACCTCGAGTATCTCTTTAGGCGAAAAAATCAGGTAATAGATGGGTTCAAAACTGGCGGAACCGAGGGAACGGCCGTGGCGAATGCGTGTCAGCAGTTCATCAAAGTTAGCTGTCAGTGAGGGCATGTATCAGATCCTCCATACAGTCGTATTGCCAGCCCAGGCGCACGACGCTGCCGGCTGCCTGCACGATGAGCCAGCCGCGCAGCGCCAGGCGTTTTAGTTCGTCCAGGACATCGGCGGGCGTCAGGCCAAACAAAGCCCAATCCTGGTGGGTGACAATACTGTTGTCGCTGTGCCCGGCGAAATGTAGATCATAGGCCAGGTAAACGGCCGTTTTTTGCTCAAGGCGATAGGGTAATATGCGTTTGACGCTTTTTTGGCCTTTTTCGAGCAAACCAAAGTCGGCGCAGTAGCCGGTCAGATAACGAGCGACACGGCGCGACGTATTTTCGCTCCATGTGGTGGTGGTTTTGCCATCTTCTATGGCCCTGATTACAAAATCGTAGGCTTCCTCGGTGCTGATGGTTTCGCGGCCGGCGGCGTAGCTGGGCCAGTAGAGTTGCGTGACAAAATCGGCAAAGATGGGATGGGCACGGCCGTTGTAGATGAATAACAACTGCTCGAACTCCTTGTTTGTCACGGCTCCGGCCAACTTCTGCAAACGAATCGCCGGTGCGCCGCGGTCACGTAGATAACATGGGGCAAAGGATTCCACGATCAGGTTACGCAGACGGCGGGCAGAGATGGTAGGAAAGTAGCCAGATGACAGAGCTACCTGCTGTAATTCCGTCGTATTGAAATGAGGCTGCCACAGATTAAGAAGAATTCGGGTCTCCTCAATCTTGCCCAGCCCGGAATTCATGGTTGAGGTGTAGGTAGGCGATTTCATGAAACGTCTGAGAAATAAGGAAAAAGTTCACTTTTCTGCGCAAAAGCCAGGGCATACCGCGCCGCAACTGTGCGCCAGATTTTTGGATCGCGCAATGCGGCGATGGTACCAATGCGCACCGGGCCTACATCTGGCCTGATTGTGGTACCAGCTTCCTGCTGGAGAAACGCCAGGGCTGCCTCCTTACTGTCCAGCAGAGACACGATTTCTTGAGCCAGGCCAGGTTCGTGCAGCCGTTTGTGGATGTCTTGCTCCATATCTTCCGGCAAGCGGAACAGATGGTAAACATGCCCCGTGCCAATACGTTCGTCATGCACAGCCAACGCTGCACGTGTAACGCCGTGACATTGGGCCAGGAATTGGGTCTTGCTGAAAATGGGCGCCAGGAATACCTGGCTGCCCGATGAAAAGAATGAGCTGGTCCACCAGGCAAACTGTTCTTTCTCGCCCAGGTAGCCAACAACAATGCGGTATTTGATGATGTTTTCCAGTTGTGTTGAGTGCATACAACCCCTGACGACTTCTTTGCTGTGTCAATGCCCTATAGTACCAGGAAATGGGGTGAATGCGAAGGGATCAGGTGGTGAGGGAACGGCCGTTGGCTTTCATTCGTTTGGGCCTATTCAAATTGTTCAATCCGCTTTACAACTGCGCCAGCGTGTACCATAATTGTTTGAGTCATATTGTGAGTGCCTGTCAAGGAAACAGTGCATGGCCCTTTTCTTTGCTTACAGAACTCATCACCGCACTCGGCGATGAACAGGGTAATATCCGCTGGCTGGCGGCATCGGCGCTAATGCGGATTGGTGGACTGGCGGTGGTCAAGATGCTGGCGGCTTTTCTGGCAACTGAACCCGGTGCAGCGGCACGCCAGGAGGCGGTGAAGGTGTTAGGCCTGATCGCCGATACCGATAAGGATGAAGCCGCGCGTCAGGCAGCCCAAGCGTTAACCAACAAGAAGTAAGGAGAATCAACCGCTATGCCTAACTCAATGGCCCAACAAACTGACCTTACCTGCCCCAATTGCCAACAAACGTATACGGCCGACATCTGGCTCATCATAGACACCGGCGAACGACCTGATTTACTGACCCGGCTGCAGGCGGGAACCGTCCATGACCTGTCTTGCCCTCACTGCCACACTGGTGTCCAGATAGATGCCCCTTTGCTGATTTACCGCCCCCACGCGCAGCCGGCCATCCTCTTTTCCCCCGCCCAACAAACCACCGGGCAGCAAGATCAAGAACAGGCCATAGGGTTGATCAACGCTCTGCGCCAGCAGCTTGGGCCGCAATGGCAAGATGCCTGGCTGGCTGACGGCTTGCCCGGCGTACAGCGCGCCATGCTGCCCGCCGCTCTAAGTAATGACCAGGCGACACCTCCGCGCCGAGTCAGTACCAGCGGCGCCATACCCGCGCAGCTTGGCGCTATTTTAACGCAATTACAGCAGCCACCTCGCAGCATTCTTGATATGCCCCAACGGGTGACGCTGTGTAGACAAGCATTGGCACTCATTAGTAAAACAGAAAACGAGCAGTTCTGGGCCACCTTGCAAATTAAACTGGGTAACAGCCTGGTCCAAACACCGCAAGGTGACCGAGCCGAGAACATCGAGCAGGCCATCGCTGCCTATCAAGATGCGCTCCAGGTCATGAGCCGCGCGACAATGCCTGTCGAATGGGCAGGAACCATGAACAACCTGGCAATCGCTTACCGCAACCGCATTCGCGGTGACCGGGCCGAGAACATCGAGCGAGCCATTGCCGCCTACCAGGACGCCCTCCAGGTCACGACCCGCGCTGCCATGCCCGTTGACTGGGCGCAAATCATGAACAACCTGGCGAACGCTTACTTAGATCGCATTCATGGCGACCGGGCCGACAATATCGAGCAGGCCATCGCCGCCTGCCAGGACGCCCTCCAGGTCAGGACCCGCGCCGCTATGCCTGTCGAATGGGCGACAACCATGATGAACCTGGCGAACGCTTACCGCGACCGCATTCGCGGCGACCGGGCCGACAACATCGAACAGGCCATCGCCGCCCACCAGGAGGCCCTCCAGGTCAGGAGCCGCGCCGCTATGCCTGTCGAATGGGCAGAAGCCATGAACAACCTGGCGATCGCTTACCGCGACCGCATTCGCGGCGACCGGGCCGACAACATCGAACAGGCCATCGCCGCTTACCAGAAGTCCCAAATTGCTGATGCCTTAGGTGAAGAGTGGCCTGATTTTCAGTTGGAATTGTGGCAGATATTAGATAAGCTAGACAAGGCAAGCGACGACGAAATTGACGAACTTGTCACAGATTTGTTCTATCTGGGTCTGCAAACGCCAGCTGCATCCATTTTCCGTCGCATCCTGAAACAACACGACCAGGGTGATGTGCTGCAAGAAGTATCTCGTTCAAAAGGAGATAAGACTGTTCCCCTAGATATTCTGCCCTCTTCCATGACATCATCTCAATTCCATCACGGACTAGGACATCTTGTGGCAATTCATAGGAACAAAGAGAAATATCAAATCCAAATCAAGGCTTTTTATGGAAGTAACATTGGCGACTACGGTCAAGTAGAAATCCATTTCGTGGAAACGGCCGGGCGCTACCTCAATGCCGGCTTCTTCACATCCTCTAGAGAATATGTGGCGATGGATAGGCCGCTGGCTCTGGATCAAGGCCCTTACCGCCTGGCTGTGAACATCGGCGTATTTTGGGGGCCGGGCACGGCCGTATCCCCCTTCCCCCCACTTCCCGATGACCTATATGACGAAAACGATACCCTGACCCTGGATGTCATCGCCCGCACACAGGATACCGGCCTGCAAATCAACTCACCTCAGCAGACGTTAACCCTGCCTAGAGCGGGAGATAGCCCGGCCGTGTTGTTTGATTTAGCCATTGGTCAACCCGGTCGTTTTACCATAGACGTAGACGTTTTCTATCACGGTCACCTGCTGCAATCCCGCCGTACCGAGTTTAAAGTAGTGCAATTCGCTGGAGAAGAGTTGCCCCCCTCTGCCTGGCCGGTGCAGGATGGCTACATCACCTTCACTCGCACCGCCCACCTCACCCGCGAGGCGCTCGCACCCCTGGTCGCCGCGCCACGCCGCCTCACCATCCTGGCCGAACGAGATGCCAGTTGGCAAAACATTGGTCTGCGTATTTACAATAACAGTGGCGAATCTCTGGCGCTACGGCCGTCTACCCACACCGACGCCAGCCTCACCCCTCTGCTCAATGGGCTGCGCCGCCGCCTTCTGTCCACTATGGATGCTTACAGCGGCTTCATTGGCGGCAGCGAACCCTTGTTAGCCAACCATCTGGGGCAGTTGGCCGAAGCTGGATATGCCTTCTACCGCAGCCTGCTGCCAGATCTGCCAGACGCCTCCAGTCCGGCAGCCGGCAGCGCCCGGTCGCAAACGGCGTTACGCCCCGGCGATATCATCCAGATTGCCCCCCTCTCAGCGCAGGTCAGCGTACCCTGGGAACTGGTTTACGAACGGCCGATCCATACCCAATACATTACCCTTTGCTCCACTTTTCGTACGCATGGGCCAGCCGCTACCGACTGCCCGCATCACAACGACCCCTATGTGGTCTGCCCGCACGCTTTTTGGGGGTATCGTTACATTATCGAACAGCTACCCTGCCGTGTGGAGCGCCACGCGCCGCTGCCCGGCCAATCGCTGCCGCTGTTTGTGCGCAACGGCCGTCCGCTACATCTGACGGCCGTTACCTATGATACGGGTCAGCAATTTAGCAACCATTGGCAAAACCTGCGTCGGCTGGCAGAAGAACCACAGCTACACCTGGAGCAAATCACCAGTTGGGCGGAAGCAGACACCTTTTTTACCCATCGGGAAACGGCCGTGAACCTTCTCTACTTCTACACCCATGGCGGTAAAAATGACCTCGGCCAACCCTATTTGCAAATTTCCGACGGCAGCAAAATCACTCTGAACGATCTGGAAGCGTGGCAGGCAACCTGGCGTCAAGACGCACCACTGGTAGTCCTGAATGCTTGTGAATCGGCCGATTACACCCCCGACGATTTTGAAAGTCTTATTCTCTTCTTCAGCCAGCGAGGCGCGGCCGGTGTGATTGGCACGCAATGTCCTGTAAAAGAATTACTGGCCGACGCCTTTATCTTGCCTTTCTTTGCCCACTTCCTGCGTCAGATGCCCGCCGGAGAAGCCCTGTTCGCCGCCCGCCGCCAACTCCTGTATGATCATCTTGATCCACGCGGCCTGGTATACAGTCTCTTTGCCGCTGCTGAAGTAAAATTGGCCCAACCTGTTTTGGAACCTGAGAGGTGAATATGAGTGGCAGAAGTTGGTGGTCTGTTGGCCTTATCGGATTTTTCCTGCTCACGCTTGTCTCGGCCACAGTGGCGCAGAATGCGACTCCCACTCTGACAGTGGCGACCGAAGATTCGCCGCTCATCATACAGGGCCGGCTGGATGGGCAAACGAGCAGTTTCAGCGGCAATGTGCGCTTGACAGTAACCGGAAGTGATGCGGCTGCTTTACTTCTGCTGGCCTCGGATCTGGCACATGACAGCCAACCTGCCTGGCAAATTGACCGAAGTAGTGTTTCTATTCCTGCCGGTATCAACCTCAGTGATGGACAGCCACAGGATATGCGCGTGACCATCAATAATGCTCATCATCCCGGCGTTTATACCGGTGCCTTGAAATTCATGCTGCCCGGCCAGACCGAGGCTGAGGCACTGGTAATTCCCCTGGAACTGCGCCTGAATGCCGTGCCTAAAGTTGTGCCCCTTATGCCGGCGCTTTCCTGGCAGGTGGCAAACTGCAACTCCTGGCTGGATTGCCGACTGGCGACCATGTTTTTACCCGAAAGTGTGGTGCAAGATGTCTGGGATGTGTGGCTGGACAATCAGACGCCTCAGGCGGTAGAGGTTTCTGACAGAGTAGCGATATTGCAGGGCGCGGCAAACGGCCGTACAACACAGCCCAATCAGGTAATGATAGCTGTGCCGCACACCTTACCTGCCAACCAGCCGGCCCCAATCCCCGTTACCATCAACCGGCAGCAACTTGCGCCTGATAGTTATCAGGGAACGTTGCGCTTCACCATTGAAGGCGCAACAGAACCACTGTCAATACCCACTACTCTCGCAGTGCGCCAGGGACCCCTGTGGGCGCTGGTGGTTGTCTTGTTGGGCATTTTACTGGGCCGACTGGTACGGGATATGGAAACGCCCATTGCCCAAACCCAGGTCAGGCTGATACCAGAGTATCTGCGCTTACGGGCAGCCGCTGATGGACTGAAAGAGGCCGAAGACCGAGTTGATGCGCTGGCGCAGTTGGCAGCGTTTAAGCAGCGGCTAGACCGAGGGAAAGAGACAGAGGACGTTTTGTCGTCCGACCTGACGGCGATTGAGGCGCGCATCCAGTTTTATGCCAGCCTGGAAGCGTTGGCGGCTGATTTGCCCGCCGGATTAAAAGATAGGTTGGCACCCCAGTTTATGGAAGCAAGACGAGCAGTGCGAGACGGCCGTCAGCAGGACGCCGAACGCTGTTACACTGAAATTGAAAGCGCCATCAAAGCCGCTACCGAAGACCAATTATTGGGCAGCGGCAAACGGAGAGAGGCATTTGAGAGACAGTTGGGGGCGTTACAGGCGAGTGTGAAGGGGTTGGCAACGGCCGTTTCCGTCAGAACAACCTCTATAGGGCTGCGGCTGTTGGCCCGGCTATCCGGTATTCGTCTCAACGCTGATGTGCGCTTCTGGATTGTACGGCCGATTATCTCCCTGGTACTGCTGGTGCTACTGGTGTTGTGGGGTATGCAGGCCCTATACGTAAACGCAGGCACAACTTTTGGCGCAGCCGGTGTGTATGATTATACGGCGCTATTGCTGTGGGGGCTGACGGCCGATGTCGTCAGTCGCAGCTTGAGCAACATGCCAACCAGGCTGGACAAGGGCTAAGACCGGGCAAACTGCTCACTTCACGATTAAGATACATCAGCCTCCAGTTGGTGTTGAGTCCTGATTAAACGGTTAAATTCCCACAGGCCTTTGTAGCTAGACGTTGCAGCTATCTGGCTCAATATGCTGAATAATGGCCTGCGAATTTCTTGTTCAAACTCTGGCCATGCTAAGATAAAGGGACGAAAAGCCAATCGAACAGTAGGTTGGTCCAGCTGATCACTGTCAGCGACCTTCTTGATCCATTTGCACACCAGATCTGTATCTAAGCCCGAATGTAAAAGCTTACTGAAAACGTAGGCTTTCGGTTTGATCAATTCGCCTGCATTATCGCCAGTCGGGACTTCAAGTAAGAAATCACGTATCTGGGCCAACAATTCAGGTGGGCAGCCTGCGTTTTCTCGCACCCACATCAAGCAGAGATTGGCAACGACCTCAGCGTAACACTGGGCAAAAGCTCGTATTTTCTCTATTACTTCTGACTCAAATACAACTGATATTGTTTCATACCAAACCGAGGTTGGATGTATCCTACCTTGAAATAAGGTTGTAACACTGCTTAGGACTTCAGCTTCGGTTTCTTGCATGGCTATGCCTCTTGTCATCTGCTGGGCTATTTCTTTAACTCGATCCTCGGAAGCAGCGATGGCCATGCGGGCGCGGTCAAGGTCAGACCAATCTTGGGTCTCAGATTCGTTGAGAATGCCTAATATCTCCACGCATGCGCTACCAATATCTTGGACTAACTCTGAGTCAAGCCAAGACAGTTCCCATTCATTGCTACCAAGAAAAGCCTGTTGAGTCCGGTGCGACACACCACACTGCAACGCGACATCTCTGATTAAAGGTTTGGCATGATACCCTACTAAATGCACATCGGTTTTTAAGAGGCCATGTAACAGATAGGAAGCCGTGTAATTCAGCGAACTTCCCAGCGCAGGATCAAAGAACCCAAATAGTTGTGGCTCCGGGCGAGAGTTTATGGGTCGAGACCTCAGGTCTGATACCAAACCATGAATCACACTCTCGGCTGTGCCCAAACTGATTTGTGAGTGTGTGGACAGAGTATCAATAATGAAGCCAGCGCCCACGTAAGCCAAATAGACAAGTTCTTCATGAAAATGGGTGTCAGCTTGAGACCAGGTTTCATAGAACCAGTGACAAAGTAGTAACTGCAATTGAGTCATTACTGTCTGGTAGCTCTCTTCCACAGCCGATCCCTGTAATATCCGGCTAATCAAAATATCAAGGCGTTCTTCGTAGCCTGATAGACCTTCATCTTGATGGGGGACAGTCATTTCACGGCCGTTTAGCCAGTCACGCACTATCAAAACGACATTTGCCTTTAGCGCCAGCGATACACTCTCCTCAGCTACTTTTATGAGTTGCTGAATTATCTCATGCTGTACGGTACCTGTAAGGTCTAAGAGCTGGGAAAGCAATCTATGGCGAAGAATTGGCACATCAAGAAAGATAGAATAGCCAAAAGGAATCAAAATCTGTACCGGATTGGTTTCGTAAGAGGCCAAATCAATGGATGATGGTATTTGACTAGCCCATGAAACCAGGTCATTAGCAGAAGTCCAATCGAATGAAGGCATTTGCAACCACTCACGGACAACAATAGGCTCTATACTAGCAAGAAGTAGCATAACGCTATTTGGATTAAGTTGTGCAGCCTGTGCTAAGAATTCTCTGGCGATCGGCCACTTGCCCAGCAGCCTATGCCGCATAACATTACCAAGCTGCATACCTTCATCGCTTTCTTCTAGATAAACCTTTTCCATCGCCATCCAATCATCGGTTGAAAGTTGATGGCTTTCCAGAGAGGTTAATCCAAATTCCCATAGCGTTTTTCTATGGAGAGCATAAGGGCTATTAAAACCAGGTAAGATACATATAGTCTCAGCGGGGACATGTAAATTGGGGTATTGTGTATAAGCTTCGGTGGGAATGACCTGTGACTGCAAAAATATCGACCCTGACGCTACTGGTTTCGCTTTAAGTGTAACCAGACCAACAACTATGGTGTCTTTCGTTGGATCTGCTAACAACTCACCGATAGCAAGTTGCAAATCACGATTCCAGTCCTGGAGTGGTAACCGAAACTCAAGCGTTCCTCCTATTTCTTGAGCTACCTGGAACGTGACTAGCTCTTGGAGTTCGAGTCCGATTTCCTCTCGTAATTGATGGCCAATATCTGAGGATAGTAGATACTTAATGATAGGGAGCGGAGTTACATTCAATATCTGGTCGAGGTATAACAGGCTTACCTGGCGCTGAACAGTATCTTCCCCTTCATCCAACATGGCCAGTGGGTAACGAATTAGCTGGTACCAGGCTTCCTCCAGGACTTCGGCTGGAACAGCCGAATGAAGGATGACTTGATTTAGCCAATGACTGTAATCTAATAGTCGCTTGTCAGAGAGTCTCCCTTCGTTCTTTTCTTCAGTAAAAGTTACCTCGGCTGTAATGGCGATAAATAGCGAGGCAAATAACATTGGCTCATTGCCCAGTATCAGCGTACCAGCATGGCGGCTTAAATCAAGTTCGGCAAAAATGGCCGCCCCTACATCTACCGAGATGTTCTCTGCATATAGTCGATACATGGTGACGACCAATTGTCCCTGGTAGGCGCCGAGCAACTGCCTACCATACTTTTCGCGGACATCCGGTGCGTTCCTGGCAACTTCCCAAAAACCAATCACACTGTTTCGGTAATGCTGAAATAGGCTGGCCAAAGGTTTACTCCTAACATCCCGTCCTTGTTGCAAATGCCACAAGATATGTTCTGGATTAATAGGCAAAAAATAGTAACCCCAATCCACCAACCGGCCGTAATAGGTATGATAATTTTCTGGGCTTATTCTCTCGGCCGTACCTGGGAAATTGTGGGCAAAGGCGAGAAAAGAATCGGTACCAAAGGTAAAAGGTGGGCGTCTATTGTTGATGTTAAATACCTTGGTTAAGCGGTCGTCTGTCCAGATAGGTAGGTCTCTACGTGTGGCAATCCCTATCAACTCATCACAATAGTCAAACAACATTTGTTCAGTGGGATTCAGTCTCATATCTTCATCTGAATCAATTCCTTGTTCTTTCAGGAAAGCCTGACGGATTGAATACTCTGCTGCTGGAATAGACTCAAAAACAATGAGACCGGTTTCCTCGCCCTGGTAAATCAAGTGGCGCATTTCCCGGAATGCTTCCCTAGTGTCTCGTCCAAATTCATAGGCTGCAATCTCATTTAGTAGCCTGTCGTATGCTGGTCTTACTAGATGGATCTGATCCAGATAACCAAATAGTGCGTTTACGTTGCCATACATCGCCCAGGTTACTACAGTAGAGATATTTACAACGAGCTGGCGTGCATCTTTGAGTTGGCTAATCAAATGCAATTCCTGCTCTCTGATGGGATGTTTATTTTGTTTGAGGAAGTCCTGAACAATCGAGTCAATTTCACCAGCCTCTGCCAGTAGATCAGCAAGAGCAACAATACCGATGGCGGTTTCTGGTGTAGGCTCATTTGGAGACAGGTGTTCATTCAAATAAACCAGATTGTTTTCTTTGGCCACCGCCTTTTCGGTATGGCTGCCGGAGAGATCCCGTCCTTGTTCAACATTAACTTCCTCATGCCAGATGACCTTGCTCACCCATCTGATTAGAGCGTCACGAACCGCGCATTGCGCCTGATAATGAGCAAGCTGGCCGAATGTAGCCAGGCGGTTTTGTTCGTCAAGCAAAAGGTGACGTAGCGCGCTGGGCATGAAAACTCGCTCAAAATATCGAGAAAGAACAGTTAGTATATTTGAGCCAAATAGAAACCACATTGAGAGCCACGCTGTATAGTCAAGAACTATGTTACGAGGGCAATTTCCCATTAAGCGGGCAATATCCTGAAGTTGTTCGCCGTGAGCAATATAGCGCATCATTCCACCATACGGCGACATTTCATAATGAGCCTGAAAAGGTGACACATTGCGCCACAAAGATAGCATTAGCCAGGTTATATTTCCGGCCCGATACACTTTTGTGATATCTACCCCTTTCTCTTGCCAATCTCGCACCATGGTTGGCAGTTCATCAATGGAAATTGGAATGAAGGGGCTTTGTTCCGCGAAACGGCCGCCGGGCAGAAAAGCTCTCAAGGCATCTCCCACTTCTGGCAAAAGTTCGTTTCCGGTCGGGTGACTGATAAACCAAAGATGTAATGCAGTTCTGGGATCATCCGGAAAGGTTTGCGCCGCTTTTAAGGCCGAGGCGAAGCTCTTTCCAGATTGGCCAGCGTGTAGATAAGCATGCGATAGGTCAAGATAAGCTTCAACTTCGTCAGGGAACTTATGGATACATTCTCGCAGAACGGTAACCGCCTGATCCTCATCTCCTAATAGCTGATAACTGCCGCTCAAATGGAGCAAATGAAACGAGTGCGCCAACCCATTACTGCGAATCCACTCTAAATCATCGCGGGCGTCAGTGATGCGGCTCAAACGGATAAGTGTGCGGGCTCTGTTTTCGCGGATATACCGTTCACTAAGCCGTACGTCATCAACAGATGCTAGAAGGTCAAGGATTTCTTCAAACTGGTTAGCATTCCAGAGAGCAGCGAGGTATTGTGCAACGGATCGTCGTGTTCGCACTAATACAAAAAGCTTTTGAGCGCAATGGAATGCTTGATGGTAGTTTTGTAGATTGTGGTGGACAACAAAGCCGGCTGCCAGAATTTCTGGGTGTTCAGGCATAACGTCTTCCACTTTTGTTAACCATTCTGCTGCGAGATCGAATTGGCCTTGTTCGCTGTAGAGCCATATGTGAAATAGAGGTTCCAGTCTGGGATGCGGCAGATAAGACCTCACGTGTTCCAGCCATATCAAAGCGCGGTTCACATTTTTGCCTTGCTGCCATAAGCGTAGAACAGTGAAAACATAATAGGCGAACTCTTCACTGACATCCTGAAAACGCTCAATTTGCTTTTCCAGGATATCCGCCACTTCGATTGCTCTAGCTTCAGTATCGGCAACAGTCCCCGCCATTTTCAGAACGTGCGCAGGGGCGGCAGATGGCTCATTAACTAATGAGGCAAAATCCAGTAGGGTGAGGGGTAAGTGAGTAACCTCTGCCAGATTAAATTCTGGGCTTTTAAGAATTATCAGGAGAGAGTTTTGGGGATCAAGCCTGGTTAAAGCAGTGACCCATTCAACAAGGTGTTCTTTGTTTCCCTCCTCATCCAGGCACAGGTGAATAGCGTTGTTGTACATATGTATTGCGTTTTGGCGGCAATCGTGCTGCTCATATAGTTCACCGGCTTTGGCAAACAATTTAGCTGCCTGAAACTGCAATTCATGATCAATTAAGTCGCCCAGGTCGAGACCGAGGTAAAACTCAGGGAATATGTCATATGTCTGGCAGAACATACGAAATCGCGTATTTGCCAGGCGGAGAAGGCTATGGGCGGCGATTTCGTGGCTGCTGGCGGTTGGCGCCTGTCTAACCAGAATCTCGGCCGTTTCTTGAGCCGCTTCTTTGTTACCCGCAACGGTGTAGAAGCCCATGGTAGCCCTGCACCAATTGGCGTTTGTATATCTCCAGGCAGGGCTGACAGAGCCATCGTCAATAAATTGCTGGCACCTATCTATTTGATTGGTTTCAACATAGATAGAAAATCGAAGGCGAAGGGCTTCATCGGTGGGAATGCTGGACAACGCCTCAAGCGCTGTGTCCGCATCACCAAGATCAAATCGCAACAAAGCCTGGGTAATGTGGCACTGTAATAGATCGTCATTTTCGGATAGGGCTTCCGCTTTAGATAGATACTCAGAACAGCGTTGAGGTTTGCCGTTTGTATAGCGTGGCAAGTGGGAAACGGCCGCCAACCGGTAAATTCTAGCCTTTAGTTCCGTGTTGATAGGGGCTTCTTTGGTTTCATATTGCTCAATTTCCGCAACAATGTCTGCAATTGGATTTCGCACTACTTCAAAATAGCCGGAATTTGCTTTGGAGCGAAGTGTTTCATATCTTTCGTGCCAGCGTCGCTCGTTTGCGGTAATGAGTTCTTGTTGAAGACGGCCGGTGTCAGAATCGGTATAGATATTGGTTATTTGGGTTATGTTTTTGGCGCTGGCTCCAGCTTCTACCTTAACCGACTGGCTAAACTTATCGTTATGGGCATCACTTTCGATTTTTGCGGCCATTATTTTTATCTCTTGATACGCTGGGTTACACCCATAACCACACTGTCCTTTGCTTCAACTGTTTGTGAGCCTGTTTTGCCACTATTATCCTGACGCACATCTTGAACCCAACTGTTTTCCGCCAGCACATGCTGCACAAATGCCGCCGTTTCTTGCTGTACGGCCGTCGTCCCCCCATCCGGCAAGCCTTTCCCACCTTGTAACAAAGATATAGGAAAATCTTCTGTTGCCATGTCGAAGAAGGGCGACTGTTCAGCCTGCCGCTGTGCCTGGGCCGACTGCGGTACAGTCTGGCCAAGATGGTTCATCAGGTTGGAAACACGTACCAGCGTATCACCCGGTTTGTTATTTGCCCCTTGCAGTGCTTCGATAAGGTGATAGGTGTAGATGCTCAGGGTGTTGTCCTGGCGAATCCATGATTTTTGTGCGCCTCGTGAGGAGGTGAAAACGGCGCGCCCTTCGCCTTGTTTGAGTGTTTTAGCAATGCTTTTTGGCAGGGAAACGGCCGTAAACTCAGTCGGCAATTCTAAACCGGATGGGTCTTTGGCCGTTGCCATTCCTTGGGCATGGCAGCTATCAATGATTACCAGCAACCGCTTTGCCTGAATCTGTTCCAGGGCGGTGATAAAGTCGGTAGAGCTTAGAGCAGTGCCAGTAATGTTAAACGGGTTGACGTCGCCGGGAACCAAGTAGTAATTGCCAGTTTTTTCCTCCAGCCAGCCGTGGCCAGAGAAATAAACAATGGCCGTCGCCTCCCTATCCTTCTCTGTCTGTACCTTCAACCAGCTCAATCCGTCCATAATTGCCTGACGGTTGGCGTTGGCGTCATGCAGCAAACGCACGTGATGCTGGTCATCAGAGTAGGCGCACAGGTTGGCATCTATCAATACACTGCGCAATGCCTGCGCATCCTTTACAGTGACTGGCAGCGACCAGTTACTATAGGTGCAAGTGCCCACCCCAATAAGTAGTGCGAATCCGTGCTCGAAATACTGCGACATGGAACCTTCCCTATCCTATTAACGCATTATGGTGCATTATTTTTTATAATCCTTTCGTTAGCTGTCTGCAATTGTATTATAATGTGTTGGTCGAGCTTTCACACCCATCTATTAACGTTTTAAGAGGATGCGTTATGCCAGTTTACCAAAACACCCAAATAATCAACGACGAAGAAATCACCATCGCCATTGAGGTAGATAAACTGTCCGCCATACCTGGCCCTTACCAGGACTTGCGTGATGGCAGCAAGGGCCTGGCCGTTGTCCGGGACTTGTTTGGCGAAGGCATGACCCTGGCGCAAAACAGTGCTGCCCGCGTAGTCGAAAGTATGCGGCAGTTGAACGAAGCCATCAAGCCTGATGAGTTTGAACTGCAATTTGCTATCAAACTGGACACGGAAGTCGGCGCCATCATCGCCAAAACCAGCACTGAGGCCCAACTACAGGTGAAAATGACCTGGAAACGAAAAGAGGAGGAATGATGCCCACAAACAATGTGATTCCCATTCTGCCCTACAAAAATGTCGTGGGACAAGACGAGTTAAAAATGGCCCTGGAAGTGGCCTACATTGCCGGCCCGCGCATCGGCGGCGTCTTGATCAGCGGCCATCGCGGGACAGGTAAATCTACGACAGTGCGGGCCTTTGCCCAGATGATGTACGGTGACCTACCGATCACTCTGCCCATTAACGCTACCGAGGATCGGGTGGTGGGCAGCTACTTTGTGGACAAGCTGCTGCAAGGAAAAGATGAATGGCAAGACGGCTTATTGGCGCAGGCCGATAACAGCATTCTCTACGTTGACGAAGTCAATTTACTGGATGACCACATCGTCAATATCATTCTGGACACGGCCGCAACCGGTATACTGACCGTACAAAGGCAGGGTGCGGACCTCAAGCAAGAGAGCCGCTTCTTGTTGGTAGGTACAATGAACCCGGAGGAAGGACATCTACGACCGCAACTGCGCGACCGTTTTGGCTTGATGGCACAGGTGACGACCAAACCGGAACATCGAGCCGACATCCTGAAGACGGTGCTGGATTTTGACGCCGCCCTAGTGCAGCATTCAGAGGAAAAGTCACACGAGTTTATTGCCAACGGTCGTTCCGCCGACGCCAAACTGAAAGCGAAACTGGAAGCAGCCAAAGCGAAGCTGTATGATGTGGTTGTGCCAGACGAAGCAGCCCAACAATGTATCAAGCTGGCCGAGGCGTTTGAAGCGGTAGGATATCGGGGTGACTACGTGATGGCCCTGGCAGCGCGGGCATTGGCGGCTCGCAATGGCGCCAAGAAGGTAACGCTGAAACACGTGCGGCAGGTCGCACCGCTGGCTCTGGCCCACCGCCGGCCGCGCCGGGAAGAGTGGACGGCCGAAGATGATCAACAGTTAGCCACCCTCTTTGAGCAGGCGGAAGCTGCCTGACCGGAGCATTGCCTCTAGCAAAAAGACGACGGCCGGATGATGAGCGAGACGACGTTGACAATAACTGACCCATTGGTGCGCGGCCTGGCCTGCGCCGCCCTGGAGCCGGGGCTGCGCCGGGTATTGCTATTTGACGCCAGCTTTGAAACGTTGGAAACGGCCGTTCCCCTCTTCCAAACCATGCTGCAAACGACGACGAGCACGGCCGTGACCGTTGTCACCTTGCCGGCCAACGCCCTGGACGACGACTTGTGGGGCAGTCTGACGCCCAAACTGTCCCCCGCCGGTGAGGAATCGGCCGCGACCAGCGGGCTGGTGGTGCAGTGGCAGGAAGGGTTGTTGACCCGCAATCGCCACGCGGCCGATTTGCTGCTGGTGGTTATCCCCGATTTATCCCGCCTTAGCCTGGCCGCCGCCCGTACCTGTATCATGCTATTGGATGCGCCGGTGGCCCATTTGCAGCGTCACAGTCAGGATGACGCCTGGCAGCCGCAGCTTTGTTGGCTGGCTGCCTGCGACCGGGAGCGGGTTGGCCGTGTTTCCCCTCACTTGCTGGACCGTTTTGCCCTGCGCCTGTCTGCGCCTGCGCAAAAGCCTCGCCATACACCGGACGATATTCACGCCTGGTTGGAATCGGTGAAACGGCCGTTGCCCCAACTGGACGCGACTGACGGCAACCAGCTGCCAGCTGCCATAACCGACGCGCTGCAAAAAGCCAACAGCCAGAAACTATCACTGTCAATGGCGGCCGTGGCGCGCGTCCTGGCTTACTTACCAACCCCGGCGGCCGGTGTGCGGCGGGAGTTGGCTCTGGCCCGGTTGAGTCAGGCGCAGGCCCGGTTGGACATGGCCGGTGAGGTACAGGCTGGACATGTGGATGCGGCCGCTAAATTGATTGGTCTGACGCTGCCCGCGCCGGAAGCGGAGCCGCCCGCTCCGCCGCCTGAGCCTGAGCCGAATCCAAGAAACGACGCAGAACCGCCGCCATCTGACTGGCAAGATGACTTGTCAACATTAGGCGATGACCCTGTGCCTCAGCTAACCCAAACCGATCCCGGTCCGCCAGTTGATCCAGGTGAACCGGAAACATTAGCCCCGTCACCGCTGTCGGACTCTCCTTATCCCGAAGATACGGCCCCAATCGAGCGGGAACTGTTCGCCCTGCGGATGCCGCTGCGCCGCTATAAAACGGCCGCTATTGCCCGTGGCGCAGTCATTGGCGTACAACCGGCCGATTCTTTGCATGATCTGGCCTTGCTGCCCACCGTCCTGGAAGCGGCCCTTTACAAGAAGATTCGGCAGCAAAAACGGCAGGGGGAAAACGGCCGTTTGCAAATCCACCCCACCGATTTACGCTGCTACCGGCGCAACCCGGCTGCCGAACAGATGCTGCTGGTTTTATTGGACTACACCAGCCTGCGCGACTGCGAATGGCAGGAGGCGCTGCTGCCCCATTTGCGCTGGGCCTACGTCAACCGGGCGAGCGTAGCCATCATTCAGGTCGGCCACGCTGACGCGGCGGATGAGCTACGAGCACAGCGGGTGACGGGCAACAGCATTTTAACGCCGCGCATTGGTGAAGCGTTGGAAGCGCGACCCGGCCGGGCCACGCCGCTGGCGCACGGACTGGAGATGGCTTACCAGATGTTGCAGCAGGCGCAGGAACACGGCCGTGCCCTCATCCAGCACACCCGCTTTGTCATTATTACCGACGGCCGGGGCAACGTACCGTTGGCTGCCAGTTACAGCGGCCAAGTACAGATGCCTGTCAACAGGGAGGGCATTGAGGATGCGCTGCAACTGGCCCGGGAATTTCGCAAGCTGAAACGGGCACTGCCCATTGTGCTGGACCCGCAGCCGCCCTACCATGCCGAACTGCCGGCGGAACTGGCTGAAGCGTTGGGCGCAATCTACAAAATCATCCCGCTGGTCAAGGAGGCGCAACTGGTATGAGCGCTCTCCACATCACCCAACGGGCTGTGGCCGATGCCGGCAGCCAAATGCATAACATCCGGCAGACAGTAAATCTCCAGTCGTATGTGGAAGTCTACTTTCACATGGATGTTGTAGAAGTTGATGCGCCCAACGATGAATTTGTCGACTTTGATTTTGCCACGCCGGAAACACCTGTCTTGGAGCCAGGTAAACAATATCGGGTTACCGTACGGACGGAGCTAAACGGCCGGCCGGATCAAAAGCGCGTGCGAGTTGATGACGATCTGGATTTAATCCTGACACTAAAGCGGGGAAAAGAGGTCGTCTACGAAGTCGCTATCACCGATCCACGGACACAACTGTTGGAGGATAACGCCAGGCGATTTCGGTATGAGTTTGAGTTGATTGTAGCTGATGAACTTCCCAATACGGAAGCCCATTTGCTCTTAGGATATCGCCCTAACCAAAGCAAGCAAAAATATCGTCAAGCTGCCAGCCAGCCGGTAGAGTTGGCTGGCACGTTTAACCCGCCAGATGAAGAATTGTTGGATAAGTGTAAGGTAGCGTTGGATGTGGAACGGCCGTCAAATACAGCTATTCTCTACGTTGAATCTGTCACGGATGATCAGATACGGCTCATTGGTTGGGGACACTATGGGCCTCGACGAATGGAGACACCGGTTCTTGAATTGCCAGCAGTCAGACTTGCAGATTTTGTGGAGACGCAGACTGATCCCAGTGAAGTAATTAGCATCATGGCCAACTTTTCTCGACGCAGTCCAATTGAATTTGTGCGTTGGATCAAGAAGCTTCATCAGAAATTCGACGCAAGTCTGCAACTGGTCATCACCGACAATGCCAACAGCGAGATCCCCTGGGAGATGGTTAGCTTGCCAGAAGGTCCATTTTTGGGCGAGCTATGGTCAATTGTTCGCTGGTTTTACATCAAAGATGCAACTACCTACGAAGATCTTTGGATGCAGCCAAAACAGCAGCAACATGTGGGTGGCATCATTGCCTATTATGATTCAACTGGCGCACAGGCAGTCAGAGAAAAGCAGGTACTGGATGAGCTTGTCACTGTTTACCACAATACTGTGCAACAGTTACACCATCGACTCAAACAGTCGCTGCGTGGTATGGGTATGGTTTATTTAGGGACGCACGGCATCTTTTCCTACCAGGATAAAAAACACAAAATTGCTGTAGGTAGCTGGCAGAATCCGGCAGACCGCATTTTGGCGTTAGCCTTGGAAGACCTGCCACCCTGCCGGACACAACGTCCTGTTTTCTTTGTCAACGCTTGCCACTCTGGACGATTAATTCGAGACAGCTTAGGGCTATTTGGCTTGCCGGAAATCTTACTCAGCCATGTGGCCGGGGGTTATATCGGTACGCTGGGTCCGGTTAATGCTCATTACGCCGTGGAAGTGGCTGAGTTTGTTTTGAAGAAAGTCCGGCAAGAAATGGGATACGTTAATCCGGCCGAAGCCTTACGCCGCTTAAGGACTTACACTGCGCAGCAGGAACGAGAGGTTCCTGATTCCGATCCGCAAGCAAAAACCAGGCATCAAACAGAGCTTATTTATACGTTCATGTACATCTATTTCGGGAATCCTCTTTCCGAACTACATTTGACAGTGGCTCAGATGCAGGAGAAAAATGATGAGTGATGCCACACCTTCAAAAATAGCGATCCAGATCCAACCAGTTGTCAGTTATCCACGAGAAGCAGAAGTCGGAAAAAGCTACCTGACGACTGTTGACGTCAAAGTTGTGACAGAGGAAGTTAACTGGCCTTATCAAAGTGAAGAACTCGAACTATATTGTATGATTGATTCGGAACCCATTTTTACTTCTGAACCTCTGGGTGAACCAGTTATCGTCTTAAACCGTTTTGGCGGTTCTTATGGGCCAGCCTCATTTATGCTTAAGGCAAGTTCAAAGGAGGTTAAAGGAAACCTGCGAGTAAACTTTCTCAATAGACAGGGCATATTGGTACATCAGGTCGAATTGGCGGATATTCGTACTCATAAAAGCCCAGTGGTTACCAGGTTATATAAACCCAAACCCCTTAAAAAACAAAATATCGGGGAAGAATTCAAAGAATATTTTCGTTGGCTTTATAACTCTTTGGAAGACCTCAGCTTAACTGCTATTGACCTTCAAACTATCCCTGATCAGTCCGCCCAACAAATTGACCTCAGATCAATATATGTTTTTCCATCTATTTATGAACTAGACGGAAATCGTGCTACATCAGCTATTGAGGTTATAAACAAGTATGACCGTTTGGTTCTTCTAGGCGATCCAGGGAGTGGAAAGACTTCGTTGCTTAACTATATTGCTCTTTGCATGTCTGGTGAGGCTTTACAAAAGGAAGATGCTAACCTGTCTACATTGAATCAAATACCTTCTGATACAGCAGAAATTAAGGATGTATGGGATCATGGCCTTCTTTTACCAGTAAAAATAACATTACGCGACTTTGCGGCTCGTAGAATACCTGATCCAAGCGATCAAATAAAGGCTGATGATTTTTGGTCCTTTTTGAAAACAAAACCAGGAATCGGAGATTTTGTTCCAGAGATTCAAAGAGAATTTTTTGAAAACGGTGGCTTATTGCTTTTAGACGGACTAGATGAAATACCTCAAGCCGAGGGAAAACGAGAGCAAATAAGACGATTTGTCGGGGACATATCGGCAACATTGCCGAAGGTGCGCATCATTGTAAGTAGTCGCCTATATGCCCATGGACAAGAGTGGCGATTCCCAGATTTTTCTGAGGCAATCTTGACCCCGTTTAACTACCAAGAGTCGATGAACCTAATTCGACCACTGTTAGAATATTTAGATAAGTGGGAGCTGCGCGACCTTTGCTTTGAATTGAGTATCGACTACGATATCCTGCCCGGTAGTAATAAAAGTGATAAAGCACGTGAACTGGTAGAATATTGCTTGCGGCACAGCTTATTGCCTGAGTTGGTCCATCAGTTTACTGAGATACGTCCACACACCCCTTTATCAGTCGAGGTAACTGAGTATATCTCTTCTATTAAACGACTCAATCGCCCAGAATGGCTGCAAGCACATGGTTTTGTGATTGACCCATTTTCGCCAGATGCTTTTAAGGCCGAAACCGATCCGCTGATTGCGTTATCAGGTACGCCCGCTTTTGTAGATCCACCCGATATTGAGCGATTGATCGGTACACCGGCCTCTCCCGGCTACCGTTTCATCTTTGCCCCAGACGGCGGCGGCAAGACAAGCTTGCGCCACCGTATTTTCAACCAGTTTACCGAAGATTTACTGCAATGGTATCCGGGTAAAAGAAAACCGCTGATACTGCCTGTGGAATATATCCTGCATGATTACAATTTGAGGGCGGCAACTATTGAGGCCCACATCAGGCGCATTGCCCGGTTAACGATTCGAAGCGGGCAACAGTTACTCATGGCGCAGTCAGAGGATTTGACGACGGCAGATTTCCAACTAGACCTTGAACAATCGCTGGATGATCTGATTCAAAATATGGCCACCACGACTCAAAGATGGGGACTTGATGGTATATGTGTGTTAATTGACAACCTGGAACGCCAACCCGCTTCACCGGAAAGGGGTTGGTCCTTCATCCAATCCCTCGCAGCCGGTATCACCGATCTTCTGAGCATTGATGGATTCATGTTTAAGTTTTTCTGTCCCCCTGAGTTTTTACCACTAGCTCGCTCTATTCTGCCGAGTGGGTATATGTATGAAATAAAATGGACTGTAGAGCATTTGGATAAACTACTGGAAAAGCGTTTAGCCCTCTGTACCAGTCCAGACATGATAGGGAATGCATTTGCCGATCTTTTTGATCAACCTGACCGCATCAAGAGTCAATTTATCGCTTTTGGTCAGGCACTTGGCGCGCCGGCTCAAATGTGGCAATTGGGCCATTACTTTTTAGAAGATCATTTTGAAAGAGCGGGAGACAGGCGACAGCCTGTAGGTGCCTTAATCCGGTATGGTGCATTAGATAGGGTACTAGCGCGATTAACGCAGATAGCAAAGTCACATACCGTGCATACTGATGATACAACACCGTCTCCCCACGGCAAATTGCCAGAAACAGGTAAAAGTGTTCAGGGGTGGTATGAGGAAGCCATTACCGCCTACCGGGAGGCCATCGCCCGCGACGCCACCGATGCTGTACCGTACATCCATCTTTTTCCTGAACAATTCGGTTCAGATGTTCAAACAAATGACAATCTGTATGGGCTCTTGTCTGCTATCAAGCGTACCCAATATGCGCTGAATCTGGCAAATGCCGGTTTTATAAAGCCGATGGGGGTCGTGGCCCTGGCACTGGCGGTGCGGCGTATTGCTGAACAGTCTGGACATCCTGTTCGCCTTGTTAACCTTGATGATGAGCTATTGGCCTACCTGGAACGAGTCAATCTTTTTACAGTAGCCGGCCAATGGTTGCAACTGGATGGCAGTCTGCCGGAACAACACTGGGACCGCAATCCGCGAACGGCCAATTTACTGGAGTTGACGCCGATTACCAATACCAGCGACGTGATCAGGGTTATGGAACGGGCGGAGGCTATTTTTAGCCGCTGGCTGCAATTGCCTAACCTGGGCAGCCTGCTCAAGGTAATCAGCGAGTTGTGCAGCAACATCTACCAACACAGCGGCGACCCGCATGGATTTGTCCTCATCCAGCGGTATCGGGTCGTGTCGCGCAACGAAGCGGACGTGATATTAGCCGTCGGAGATATGGGGCAAGGTATTCGTGGTAGCCTGGTAGCCCGGCATCCGGAATTAGGGACGGAGCCGTTGGCTTATATTCAGGCCGCGTTAGAAGGCAGCACCTCCCGCTATACCGGCCGCGGCGGGTTGGGACTGCGCACGGTTGAGGAAACGATAGCCAAAGAGGGCGGGTACCTCTGGCTGCGGTCGGAAACGGCTGCTATCCGCAGTTACGGCCCAGATCGCCGTTATCCCTTCACCAATCTGGCCCCCATGCCCGGCACGCAGGTCGTCGTTGAATTTCGTGCCCCATTACGGGATTGACAGGCTGCGTTGGGTGAGATATATTTTCTGGCATGGCTTCACCTAATTTTAGTGAATAGGCACAAATAATAGATGAAAGGCAAAAGATGACACACATAGAGATGGATAAATTGGCCGCCGAACTGGAATTACCCACCCGCTTTTTTGTTACCCGCGATAAAGGGGAACAGGCTTTTGCCAGATTGGGGGAGGCGCTGCAAGCTGCGCCGGAGGAAGGGTCGCTTATCCTGCAATTCCCGGCTGGTCAGGTGATGGACGTTTCCTTTGCCGACGAGACAATTATCCAGTTGGGGCAGGGGATAGTAGATGGTAAATACGGCCGTCGCCGGCTCTTGCTGGCCGGGTTGACCCAGGACTCGATTGACAACATCAATGCTGCTATCCGCTTACAGCGGTTGAAGCTCGCCTTTCTGGCCATCGCCCCCGGTGGGCAGTGGGAAGTGGTCGGCCACCTGGAAGACAACCTGCACGAGACATTGGCAATGGTGGCGCAACGGCCGTCGCTCACTGCGCCTGAACTGGCTGAAGTGCTGGCCCTGGCCCTGAACAGCGCCAACAACCGCCTCAAGCGGCTGTATGACCAGCATCTCATCCGGCGTGAGTATGAGGTGTCGGAAAAGGGGCTGCTCTACATCTATTATTTCTGGCAGTGGGAGGAGACAGAATAAACACATGAAGCAAACACCCGTCCTGACGGCCCAACCAGTCGCGGCCCGTGGCGATCAACCGGAGCCAAACCAATCATCCTACCAGCAATATTATCTGCGCGTCATTGACCAACAGTTGTCGGCTGGCGACTTTGGCGGTCTCAAGCTCGTCGTCGGGCCAACCGGCATGGGCAAAACTAGCGCCATTCCCGCCGTCATCGCCCACCTGCGGGCGCGGCCTGTAGAGAAGCGCTGCATCTATACCTCGCACCGCCACCTGCTGATCGGTGAAATGGCTAAGACCCTGGAAGCGGACGGCATTCCCTTCGTTTATCTTAAAAACAACGAGGAGGTAGTGGCAGCGTTCCTTGACTGGCGGGAAAAGGGGGATTTTTTAGGCCGGTTGGAACGCTGTGACTTCTTCAAGCTGGCCGATAGCTCGCGGACGTCGGTTGAAAAGCAGATAGAAAGTTTGCGCCAGGAGCAGGCCAATTTGCGCCAACTCAAAAACAGCGGCTTCCACGCCGCTTACGAACAGCAGCGGTTGGCCTTTCGGGAGCGCTGTGACCGGCTGCTAAATGTTTTCAAAGCAGGGTTGTCTCATAAAGATTTACCCCCGGAAACGCACAAGCAGCTGATGAGCGATCCCGGCATCTGGCGGCTATTTCCCTACGTGGGATTTTTGTACAGCCCGGCGCGGCCTGTGTTGCTGGTAACGGTGCAAAAGTTACTGTATGGATTTTTCAACGGCCGTACCAATGAACGTCTCCTCTCTTTGGAAGACAACATCATCTTTCTGGATGAATTCGACATGCAGGAGAAAGAAATGCTTGGCTTTCTCTGCCGCAGCCCAGAAATCCAGAACAGCTTTGAGTTTGTGCGCCTCTTTTACGAAGAAATGAGCCGGCAGCGGCAGTTAGGCCACCTGGACCCAGTTCCGGGTGAACCGGAACGTCGCGTCAAAGCGAAACAGCGGGCCATGTCTATTGTTGACCAGTTGCAGGCTGACTGTGAAAAGGCGGGCATCAACTTCCCCCAAATTCGCCACTTTGCCTTGCGTGAAGGGGAGTTCCCCAGCAATCATCTGTCGGTGTTCCAATCGGGGGTGCAAATTATGACCGACCCCTTTTACCTGCGCGAGCGGGACCACATTTGGGAAGTGGTGCGCCGGGCAGGGTCAGATACGCAGCGCGCCCGGCCGCTCATGACCATTATTACGCAAACGGCCAATGCCATTCTCGATTTCTTCTCCGAGCTATGGGCCGATGAACTGACTCCGGAGTGGCATAGTTGGATTGACCAATGTTACGACCAGAAGAACGACAACACGCCGGGGCGGTACCAGGAAATTATCAGCGATTATGGCTTTTACCGGCGGCCGTCACGCCTGGCCACCGAGCGAGATGATCCGGCTATCGCCGATAGCATCTATTACCAGGGCTACAGCTTTTTCCGGTTGGTGCGTGGCGCCTACTTTACCACGCCAGACGAAATCCGCCTGGAGCAGAAGAAACTGACGGTGACGCCGGAATATCTGCTGTGGCGGTTAAGTAACGCCAATCTGCTGTTCGCCCTCTCTGCTACCGGGGACATCAAGCGGTACGTGCAGTCGTTTGACATGAACTGGCTGGAACAATACAGCCGTTATCTGCCCATTGACGAGCAAGACAAAGCGCTAGTGGCTGACTTGAAGCGGCAAAAAGAGGCCAAACGCACCTATGAGGTGAAGTTAAGCGTGGCCGATGAACTGCCCAATTCTCATCCCCTCTCTTATGCCCTGGATCAACTGGCGCAGGAACAGTTTTTCAGTCGGGAAGGGGAGGAAATGGCCCGAGAAATGGCCGTGGCTTTTCGTCAACAGGCTGTCAGCCGCTTCCTGGAAACCATTCGCTGGATTGCCCACGAAAGCAATAACCAGGCCCACCTGGTTTTTCTGAACTCCTTTACATTCATCGAAAAATTGTTCCGGCCTGGTAATGGGCTGCCGAAATCATTCTATGACAGTATGCGGCCGTATCTGGCTGTTGATAGCCTGGGCGACGGCCGTTCACGGGAATACAGGGTGACAATTGAAGCACGGCCGTGCCAGGTCATCTTCCTGGACGCCGCCAAGGGCCGGGAAATGGAAGACCAATCTTTCCGCCAGGCCGAACCAGGCATCCCGCTAATTGTGATTACCACCTATCCCACCGCTTCCAACGGCGTCAATCTGAAATGGTACAGACACGATGATCAAGAAAATGGGCCGGGCTATGATTTAGAAGGTATCCACTTGCTGGAAGCGCCTCACTTTTATTTCAGCGGCTCAGACGGCAGTGATGACGGCGTTGATAAAGAGAAGATGTTCATCTGGCAAGTGTGGAAGCTGTACCACAACTTTCAGATATCTGAGAGCCAGTTCATCACCGCACTGCGGGAACTGAACATTGCCGATGTCAACGCCCTATATAAAGCCACTCCAGACTATCTGTTGAACCAGATCGCGGTTTTTCACCAGGCGTTAGGGCGGGTTGACCGGCAGTGGCAGCCGATGCCGCCCATTGAAATTCGTCTAGCCGCTGGCCGCTCAGATGTCCTGGGCATTTTCGAGCGGTATCTGGCTGCGCCCGGCGTTATCGCCGAGAATTGTTTGGCGCGGGAAGCGTATACCTCCTCGCTCATCCTGGCGCTGTACCAAGAGATTGAGAAGGCGTATTTGCGCCGGAGTATTGTCAACCAATTGCAATACGAATCTTTTGCCGCCACAGAAGATCGCGCCCGGCAGATCGCTGGCCGGCTGCTGCAAATCATCAGTGGCGTCCGCAGCGACGCGTATGCGCCGGCCGATGCGAAAAAGGTGATGGACCTGTGGTGGCGCATCCGCGAGGCCGTCCTGAAACAGGATTACCATTTCCAGTCAGCCATTGAAGTTGTCCATTTACCCAGCGGTCAAACACAGCATATTACCGTAGATTTTCGGCGCGACTTCGTCCTGGAAACGGCGCTACTGCAAGATGGCGACACGCTGCTCATTGATTGGGAAACACAGAAAATTCATCGCCAGCCGACCCAAAGCGCAAAACCCTACAGCCTGAATCGGTATTATCGCCAATACGCGCAAAACCCGACAATTGAATGGTACTTCCGCACCCACAACTACCGGCTGCGCTACGAACCGGCCAATCAGAACCTCTTCTTCACGCCTTATATCCAGCAGAACATCCTGGCTGGGGCGGTGGGCGAAGCTGCTTTGAAAGGGGCACTGCAACATTTTCATGTCCCACTGGCTCATGAGCACGATTGCCCGCCGGCGCTGTTTGAAATCGCCGACATGCAGTTGCAAGGCTTGCCCATTTACCTGGACGCCAAAAATTACAGCCAGTGGACCACCCTTTACCGCTTTGCCGCCGGCCCGGACGACCCGGCCTACGATGAAAAACTAAACGCGGCCGCTTTCCTGGCGGCGGCCCAGAAGAAATGGGAATACCTGGTGGCCCAAACGGGCAATCAAGACGTGAAGCTGGTATTTATCAACCTGGCAGCGGGTGAAAACCATCCTAACGAAGGGTGGGACGCGCAGTTGAATCCGGTACGGCCGTATCGTTTCCGCGACAGTGCCAATACGATTATTCAAGGGGTCATTGATCATCACAATCCTCAGGCATGGCGGCAAGATTTTCTGGAATGGGTCAATGATGTCAAAGCGGTTTACCGCCAAACAGAAGGAGCTAACGATGACAAAAGAGAGTACAAATAACGCCAGAGCAGTCCCCACAACTATTTTGACGATTGACCGCGGGGCGATAGATTGGGAGCGGCTGCGCCAACGTTGCCATATCGTGCGTTATCAGATGCCGTTTTACAATCGAAAAACGGACAAGAATTACTATGCGCGGATGCACAACTGGTATAAGCAGGAAAGTGACTATCCCTGCTACCTGCACACGCACGGCCCTCATTTGTACGTCAAGTATGGTAATCCCAACGAAGTGATAAATTTGTCGTATGAAGGACGGCCATTGCGCGCTGAGATGGTCAATCTGGAAGATGAAACAATGCTGCCCTGGATAATGAAATTGCTGGTTGCCGATTTCTTTCAGGTAGGCGGCCGTTTTGTGAGTAATGCCAAGTTTTTTCTGTGGGCAACAGCCGATAAAGATTTTGTCACCGGTTTGGAAATTGAAGTCAAGCATAATTGGCAAGAAAACAAAGACGAATTCATTGTTTCAGATGAAGCGGCCCGATTGCGGAAGCTACGTCCTATAGACTTTGACAATATCCAGCCTTGGCGGCAGGTATATTATGGCCGTTATTACCTTACGCCCGATATGCCCATATTCAAACAGCTAAAAAAGGATCAGATTACCTCGGAACAATTACATGAAGGTGTTTTTGAATTGTATGAAGGCAGCCGCACCAATCGCGCCAGCCTCACCTTTCACTCCACTAAAAGCCTGCGTGCCTTACAGCAAACCAGGTCTTACCTGCTCAATCAGTTTATTGCCCAATTTGTCGCCTATCTGAATGGGTTGGGATTGCCCTTCCAACAGAAACGACTCTCTGTGCAGCGTATGCACACCGAGTCCACGACCGCAATGAAAGAACGCCAACTGCCGCTTGAGCAAAAGCCCATCTACATTGTTGATGATCGCCTGAACGCCAGACGCCAACCCGATGATTTTGCCACTCGCTTTTGCGCTATTGCCAATGAAACGCTGACCGACCATGATGCGCTTTTTGTGGTGAAATCCGAGGCCGATTTGCAGCCAGGCGATTGGGTGCTGCGCCTTCAAGATTATGATGGCGATGAGTTTGATCCTGAAACTGGCATTTTGAAAGCTTGGCAAGACAGTAAAGCTGACTTTTACGACCGGCATCCTGACATTGTCAAACAAACGATGAATATCAACAGCAATAGCAAGATTCGACAAAAAGATGCCCAACCCCAGAAGTCGCGGAGATGGTCAGCAGCAGAATATTTGGATTATGGGATACCAACGGTTGCCGCCATAAAAACCCAAATTGAGGTTTGCCGTAATCAACTCCTTCTAAAAGATGTCGTGATGTTTCCCAAGAATGTCTTGCCCCGCTTGCCACAAATCGGACGAATGTCCGATATGATTTTTCTCTACCAGGAAACGCTGGTCTATTTTGACGGCCAGGATTTACATTTTATGCCTGTTGCCAACAATCTGGACGCAGCATCCGTCTTTGTTAGGGCGTACACCGGTTGGGATTTGCTGGAGGATGTGTTGCTTCCTTCTATTGAGCGGTATTACTTCAACCCCCAGCGGGATAAGGCAATTGAGGATACGTTGAAACGGCCGTTTATCATCAGCCGTGATTTTGTGTGGGAGATTTGGGAAGGAAACGGCCGTGTTCTCAATGAAGATGCGGTCATCCGGAAACGTCTTGAAGCGTTAGAACAACCAAGACCCATTAAGCAATTTTATCCGCCCCAACTGGACAACAATCCTTTGTTTGACAGCCAGCAATTGCAAGCGTATGCCGAATTTTTAGATCGGGAAGTGAGGCAATCTACCATCTCCTTTGTTGACTTGAAAACTCAATACGGCAAACATGTTAAGGACGAACGAGACGCGATTGTGGTAGAAGATGGCGGCTTTTTTAACTTATTGGACATCCACAGCGCTAAAAAATACAGAGAGTATCTAAAAGGGTGGGTTGGCCTGCCATTGGAAAGCGTGCGCGAAGACCACCTCTTCCCGGTATACAAAGGCATTTGGTATGCTCCGGATACCAATCATTATGTAGCCGGCGTCAAAGACCCCAGTCCTGAAGAACAGGAACGCGGTCATACCCTCCGCCGGATAGTTGTCCACCAGGGTGAAAGGGGGCCTGAGAGGTTGCAGGCCCTGTTAAGACAGGCGTTTTCCCCATTGCTTGAGGTGAATTTCGTCCGGTATCGAAACTATACAGTGATACCGTTTCCGCTCAATCTCATTGCAATCTGGCGACGTATCAATGAATTTAACGCAGCTTCATTCCCTGAAACTGTCTGACTGAAGGGACAACATCCTTCCCCACACCTACCCCTGGCATAATGCGACTGACCTGAGATGGTTAAGTTGTGGCCCAAAAGGGGGTGGATTAATACGATTAGCCTGACCAATAGTACCGGGGAGCAATAGCAAAGAGTCAGGCTTCTTGTTACACTTTAGTCCTTTAGTCAGCCTTTCCATCCACTGCTACCCCTAAATCAAGTTATGAACTATGACGATTGGAATCGCGCATTAGCTGAGACCTTCTTTAATCCCAATCAAGAGCAGAAACCCGTCTATCTTCATGTGGATGATGAGCTATTGCAGGACATTGCGTTGCAACATGGTCTGAACCAGGGAACAGGCAGGGAGTGCTTTGTTCAGGCGGTAATAACTCGTGCGCGGTTTAGCGAAAACAAAACACAACCTTTCTTCAAATTTTTACAGTGGCGCGCCTGGGAAAATCAGTTGCGGCAGGATCCCACGACCCCACCTCCTTTTGTTGGCTTCCTCGGTTTCTGCGTATTGGCGGCCGTAGACATGACTGCCGATGAAAAATTGAACGTCACCAGCGGAAACTATTATGTGCGCTTGAACAAACTCTTACGTCTGTCGGGGCGCGGCCAGCCAACCGGCTTCGAGGAAATCGAATCTGCGTGGGAGCGGCTCAATCAATGGCTTAAGGATGATTTGCAGGGCAAGTTTGGTTTGCCTACAGCCAATAATAGATTATACGGCCGTCACGTGGGTTATCCCATTTCACAAGCCTTGATGCGGCGTACCGACTTCGAAGAGCTGCCCCGTTTCTTCCATTGGTGTGGCCCGGATTCTGGCGAAGAGAATGTAACCGCAGATTACTTCAAGCAACAACTGCAACATTGGGCTAACCTCACCACTTGTTCCTTTTCCCAACAGTTGAAGCATATGCTGGTCCGTAACCAGCAACATGTGACCGCTATCGCCGAAATGACGCTCGCCTATTACCGGGCGTGGGACGGTGATCTGGTGACAATTAAAGGTGAAAGAAGAGCTGAGATTGTAGTGCAACTCATCCGTGCCGGACGCAGTTTTGAATTGGCGTTACATCCCAAAGCCCCTGATGATTTTCCTGAGGAACGGTACGGCCGTGCCTTTCTTCGCCGTACCGGCGATGCCCACTGGTTTGAACCATTGGATGCTCATTTCCTGCAACAATGGCTGCGCGGGGAAGACCTCGACTTACAACACAAACAATACCGCCTGATGCTGCCCGCCAGACGCATTATTCCTCTTCGAAGTGACATTACCTCTGATTTAGGTGGTTGGATAGCTTGTGGCCGGGTAAGCCTGGGCGAAAAACACATGGTCTTGTGCCACCAGACACAACAAGAAGCTGTAGCCGCTTACCTGGCAACATATGGCGCCGGTGGTGAGCGGCTTCTAGGTAGCCGTGAGCCTGTTTACGCTCAGTGGGTTTGTTTTGACAATATACGCATCAATCGAACATCTCTTGATGATTGGGGAGAACTCGACTGCCTGGTTCCACTACCGCAAGCAGGCATTCGGTTATCGGGGGGCTTGAAGCTGAAACAAGGCGTCTGGTTACAGGGCGGGGAACCTGAGGTGATCATTACGGCGGAAAGTGAGATGCCCGTTTTTCTAGATGATCAACAGGTAGCCACGGCCGTTCTCGGCAGCACTTTACTTGACCTTCGGGAATACCATTTGGTTGAAGGGACACACGTCATTCGTGTTGGCGCGCAGGGCCGCACCATCGCCATTGCCTATCCCGGTAGTGAATTGTTAGGACCACAGCGTATGCAGTTGTGGGGTTATCCCCTCCAGCGCCAGGATGAAACACAATACCGACCACTTTCGCTCGCGGCCGTACTCATACCCTCACCGGAAACCATTCCCACCGGCCAGCTTTACGTAGCCGGGACACATATCTTGCACTCGCCAATGGACCCGCCACCGGTGCGTCAACACCTACTTATTCTGCCCTATGGCGCCCGGCGTTATATAATCTTGGGCCGACAGATTGGCGACGTGTTTGAACCAGAGTTGCCCACTTATCTGCCACAATGGCAGGCTGAAGATTACTTGCGGGGTTATAAACAGATAGTGCCTTTTACCCCCCAATGGCTCATAACTGTTTCTCATCGCAACAATTTATCGCTGCGTCCATTAGGACACCCGGAAGCACCCAAGGACTCAATTAGCAGACCAGAGATGGCCGAGAAGTGGCGCCAGTGGGCAGGAAAACGCACCTTGATACGCCGCCTGCCTCAGCATCATCAGAACCGGTGGTTACAATACATCAAGGTGGCGCAAGGTAAGAGGTGATGAACAACAATCTGCTATTGAGCTACCTCAGCGAGTTAGGGCACGGCAACTGGTCACACTTTCGACAGGCGCTGGAATATCTGGCAGACGATGAAGATGACCTGTACCGTACTGTTAAAGCGCGCCAGTTGAGCATGTTGGGCCATATTGAGTTTGCTTTTGAGGGGGACTTACGCTGGGCAGTCTGTGAGCCAACCATCGCCTGGCTATCTCGTGAGGATAGAATTACCGGCGTTTTGGGCGGCGGCCGTTCACCGCAATTGTTGGCTGCCTTGAAACAGAGTTGTGCTGATCTTGATTGCCGTTATGAGCAGCTACCCCAGGCAGAAGGCCCAGACGTAGTGCTGTTAACCGCGCCTTCCAATGATGTAGGCGAACAGTTAGCTCATCGAGTTGGTATACAACACCAACCCGATTCAGCAACACGATTGGCAGAAGTTGTGCCTGATGTCCACGCATACCTCAACAACCCAGAACTGTGCCCTCCCGAACCGATGCCTCAAGGGTTCAAATCCGAGCGTTACGACTGGCAACGACTGCGATGGGCAGAAACGGCCACCACAGACGAACCGGGATTCTATCGTTTTAGCCACTATCGCCGTGAGTACCGCCTTAAAATGGATGACGTGGTTCGCAAGACACCGCCGTACATTGGCATTTTTGCCTGGCTGCACTACAAGAATCAGATTGTTTTTCAATACGAGGCTGCTACCCAAACGCTGCGCGGGCCGGCCAGCGCCACACTCCCCCCCTTGCTGGGGCGCGCCGCAGTTCTTTGTTCCGGCCATTTACCTCGCTTTGAACCACAAAACAGCACTCACATTTACCAGGAAATTCCGCCCGCTGTTGCTAATCATTTGCTGTACAAACTGCATCAAGGAAAAGCTGAATGAACGACCCATACAGCCTGTTTACTGAATTGAAGAAACATTATTTCATGTACATCAACAGCCGGTTTGCACTCAGACACAGTGTGCTTGCGGCCGAACGTCAGGCGCTTCTAGATGCGGACGGGCAGCTCTACCGTGAACCAGTTGTAGAAGTTGTACCGCCCTACCAATATGCGGATAGCGACTTTACCACTCTGGTGCGCGACCTGGCCCTGCCAGAGGAATTAGCTGCATTTGCCCCACTGGGTTTGTTTACCTTTCCCCGCCTGTATGCACACCAGGCACGGGCTATCGCTTCCTACCAACAGGGACAACACTTTATAACAACTGCTGGAACTGGCTCGGGTAAAACGGAGGCTTTCCTCATCCCTGTTGTGGCGCAATTGTTGGCGGAGTCGCGTCACTGGGATACACCAGCACGGCCGTCACCAACCCAGCAATGGTGGCAACATGGACCACGTTATGAACCCCAGCGCCAACATGAAAGACGACCGGCAGCCGTTCGCACGCTCATACTTTATCCTATGAATGCTCTGGTAGAGGACCAGATGCAGCGGCTCCGCGTATCGCTTGACAGTCCTGAGGCGCGCCACTGGCTTGACGAAAATCGCCACGGCAACCGCTTCTATTTCGGCCGTTACACCGGTCAAACACCTGTCTCCGGAAATCGAAGAAATAGGCTCACTGAACTGCAAAAGGTTCTGAAGAAAATGACGCTTACCGCTCATGGAGTGTCCAACACTCCTGATAAACGGTACTTTTTCCCACAGGTTGATGGCGCTGAAATGCTCACCCGTTGGGATATGCAAGATTACCCACCAGACATCCTGATCACTAACTACAGTATGCTGAACATCATGTTAATGCGCCAGGATGAAGAGCCGATCATTGAACAAACCAGACAATGGCTAGCCAGCGACAAATGTAATATCTTCACATTGGTCGTTGACGAACTGCATATGTATCGGGGGACACCAGGCACAGAGGTAGCCTACCTGTTACGGAAATTGTTCATGCGCCTGGGTTTGTGGGAACGGCCGTCTCAACTCCGACTGATTGCTGCCAGCGCCTCGCTTGAGGAAAACCCGGCCGGTCTCAAATACATCCGCGAGTTTTTTGGCGTAGATGCGGAGCATTTTACGATCATTCCCGGTCAGCGACAGTGGCCGCTGACCGTTCGGCAGCCCGATTTTGCCTCACAGGCGGATCATTTTGCCGCGTATTACCGGGCACAGTGCCAGACTACTGACGACAATGCTCAGCAACAAGCAGCGCGTCAGTTGGCAGATGATTTAGGTATCCCTGTGATGGCCACTCATATGACCACCATGTTGGGTGAATTACTCCAATCGGGCGGTTATGAGGCTGCTTTGATCACCGCCTGTCGTGATGAGGCAGAAATAAAAACCCGCAGCTTTTCTTATTTGATGCGTTCGTTTTTCGGCAAAGAGGATGAAGAAGCGCGGCAGGCGCTGGGTGGTTTACTGGTTGCCTTTGCCAGGGCTAAAGTGGTGGAACCGGTAACTGGTCAGGAACGGCCGTTACTCCCCATCCGAATCCACAATTTCTTCCGTAGTGTGTTGGGCATCTTTGCATGCAGCGACCCTCACTGCACGGCCGTTGATACTTCTTACCGGGAAAACGGCCGTCCGGTTGGCAAACTCTATATGCAGCCACGTATCCGCTGCGACTGCGGCGGGCGTGTTTTGGAATTACTTTATTGCCAGACCTGCGGTGAAGTCTTCCTGGGTGGATACCGCCACTTCGCGGAACATGAACCTACCGTCTGGCGTCTGTATCCCGAAATCCCCGACCTGGAGAGTATCCCCGACCGGGCCAAAACGGACAAATTCTATGCCAATTACGCTCTGTATTGGCCCTCTACAAAGTCACCGGTAGATGAAACCTGGAGTCGTGAAAACGGCGCCTTCCGCTTCCAGTTCAAAAAAGCCATCTTGGAACCGCAATCGGCGCAAATCCAGCTGGGACGTGTTGGCAGCAAACCAGAGACCGGATGGGTGTACCTGATCACAGCAGACAAGGCACAACAAGAACTACTCAGCAAGCTGCCCCCATTTCCCATCGTCTGCCCCTGCTGTGGGGATGATCGTGAAGGCCCGCGAACTTTACCGATTACAGATCCAAGACGCACCAATTCCCCAATTGGTTACCAGGTTACTGGTTTTGCCAAAATGAACCAGGTTCTGGCTGATGCTTTAATTCGGCAATTACCTGACGAATTCCGTAAGCTGGTTTTGTTCTCTGATAGCCGCCAGGATGCTGCCAAATTATCGGCCGGCATCGAACAGGGACATTACCTGGATTCGATCCGACAGATTACCAGCCGCATCCCGGCACAGGCAGGCGCAGACGTTCGTGCTTACCTCAAGGGGATCGCTGGCGAGCAACTGACAGCAGAAGAAATCCGCCTGGTAACGCAGTTTGAAACAGCTTACCCTGACGAAGCCCTGGCGATAGACCGTGTCACCCAACAACGAGCCAATGACCAACAGCGCGAAACAGCAGAACGCGCAATGTCTCGCATCAATGCCCCGGTACAATTAGTGCCTGATGTGCGCCGCACGGTAGAGCAGAATTTGGTTGCTTTGGGTATTAATCCGGCCGGCCCAGACTATGACTTGCGCGGTTACTATGAAGCACAAGAGTGGCTGCTCTGGCCGACAATATACGATTTTACGCGACAGCCACCGCAACTCCTTCAACCAGGGGAGAGGACACCTGAAAAAGATAAATTCCATAGCTATATTCTCGATAAACTTCTGGATAATTTGGTGGAGGTGTTGTTGACCGGAATGCAAGGTGGATTTGAGGGCCTGGGACTGGGCGCCTGTACGTTCAACCCTCATTTTGATGCCGCGCCGTACAGTCGTAACTTGCCATTGCCCCTCATTCGTGAAGTAGGCGACGCAACCATTCGCATTCTGGGTGGGCGTTACCGCTTTGATCGTTCTACATCCAGAGCCTCTAGCAGTAATACACCCGGTTATCTCA
Organism: Anaerolineae bacterium; assembly: GCA_023382655.1. Taxonomy (GTDB): domain Bacteria; phylum Chloroflexota; class Anaerolineae; order Promineifilales; family Promineifilaceae; genus CAADGU01. The sequence continues at coordinate 55,422 of JAHDWK010000011.1, forward strand.
AACGCTACTACCAGGCTGTGGCTCAGAAACAGGGTCTAAACGCGGCTCTTTTATCTGAGGCGATGTTTGATATCTTGACCCGTTCAGGAGCGATGACTGAATTGCACCTGCTAAAGATGGGCAAGCTGTATTTACAAGGGCCAAAAGATCTCTTTTATCGCTGCCATAGTTGTCGTCGCCTACATTTGCATCACTCAGGCGGCATCTGTACGGACACCGATTGCTTACAGCATCTACCCGATCAAGGTGATCCACTGGCCAATCTGACGGAACAAGAGCGCAATTACTACGAATATCTGGCCAGCAACGATTCTGGCGACCCATTCCGACTCCATTGTGAAGAACTGACCGGTCAGACAAATCGGGATGATGCCCAGGCACGGCAGCGTTGGTTCCAGGATATTGTCATTGAAAATGAAGCGCCGTTAACCACCAACGTGGATTTACTTAGCGTCACGACGACGATGGAGGCTGGGGTAGACATTGGCGCCCTGTTGGCTGTTATGATGGCGAACATGCCGCCGATGCGCTTTAACTACCAACAGCGCATTGGTCGGGCCGGACGACGTGGTTCTGGCGTCTCAACGGCGCTGACCGTTTGTCGTGGGCGCAGCCATGACGAATTTTACTTTCAGCACGTAGATCGCATTACCAGTGATCCACCACCAACGCCATATCTCGATCTGGAACGGATTGAGATTTTGCGTCGGGTACTCAGCGCCGAGTCACTGCGCCGCGCCTTTAAGGCCGTTGTTACTTTTGATGACAATGAGAAAAACGTCAACGTTCATGGTCAGTTTGGTCGAGTGGACAGATGGGATGCTCAACGACACACGGCCGTAACCAACTGGCTGCAAGCGCATCGCAATGAATTGTGTGAAGTGGCCCATGTACTGCTGCGTCAGACCCCATCCACTACACGGGCGGAGCGTGACAACCTAGTAGATTGGGTGATACGCACGCTACCTCAGAAAGTGGATGAGGCATGTCAAAACCCGAACCTGACCCAGGTAGATTTGAGTGAACGGCTGGCCAATGCTGGTTGGTTACCCATGTTTGGTTTTCCAACACGGGTCAGACATTTGTTCCATAACCGGCCCAAAAAATCGTTCCCCTGGCCGCCAGAGCGAGGTGTGGTTGACCGTGATCTGGACATTGCCATCAGCCAATTTGCCCCAGGTTCAGAAACTGTGAAAGACAAGGCCGTATATACGGCCGTTGGCCTGGTCAATTACACTCCCACCCCAGGCGGCGGCCCGCCTGAAACAGGCGACCCATTTGGTGAACCGATCCCCATTGGTGTGTGTGATCATTGCCAATCATTGAATACCGAACCGGACAACAACCAGACAACATGCCCTACTTGTGGGCATACCACGGATTACCGGTCACTCACATTGAGCGAACCCACCGGCTTTATGGTAGATTATGCCGCGCGTGGACGGGCTTTCGACGGCCGTTTTGAATGGGCGCCGCGAGCCTCCCGGCCACGCATGTCTGCGGCTGTGACCATAGACGACTGGAACACTGTGGGTCGGGCACGTATTTGGGCCAAACGGCCGCAAAGTATCTACGCCATCAATGACAATAACACTACACAATTCGCCTTTCAACCACATGATGATGGCTATGTTGTTCCCAACGCCTTCCCAGATCATGCCCCCGCCGTGCCAGAGCCTGATCCCAATCCTATCCTCCGTTCCCTGGCCTCCATCACCCACACGGATGTCTTGCTGGTTGGACTAAACGACAATGTCACACAAACAAGGTTGAAATTCAACCCGCTGTCTATCGGACGCCGGGCAGCCTGGTTTTCATTTGGGTTCTTTTTGCGCAGTGCTTCTGCTAAACGCCTAGATATTGATGTCAACGAACTACAGGTGGGGTTACGCACCTTCCGTGAAACTGACGGCCGTATCGGGGCTCAAGTATTCCTGGCTGACACTCTGCAAAACGGCGCCGGCTATGCCTCCTTCTTAGGGAATCCCTATGAATTTAAATACTTGTTGAATTACATGCTTGACAATGGGTCAAACGGTTATCAGATGGCCTCGGCGCACCACCAGGTTAATTGTGATAGTGCCTGCTACGATTGCTTAAAAGACTACAGCAACATGGTCTATCATGGCTTGCTGGACTGGCGACTGGCCATGGACATGGCACGTTTCGCTCACGATGGAACTGCACCAGACCTGTTTAATGGTTATTGGCAAGGTATGGCCGATAATCTCATCCAGAGCTTTTGTCTGGCTTTTGATTGGGATATGACCGAATATGGAGGTCTACCTTGCGCTGAAAGAGCTGAATGGCGTGAAGTTGTTATCCCCATCCATCCCTTGTGGAATGAAGATATTCACCATCTTATGGCGCCACTGGCAGACGTGATAGCCGTCGTAGAAAAAAGAGGATTGCGCTATCGTTTCGCAGATTTGTTTAATCTGGCCCGGCGTCCAGCTCAGTTTGATACGCCTGAATCTGGGTAAGAGTTTGAATCACAACAAGAAGAATAAAGAAAACGGCCGTTATTCATGGGGTAACGGCCGTTTCTCTTCACCTGCCGCGGCAGCGGGATATGAACCCACGGCCGTTTCAACCTGAACGATGCGCGCGGCCAAGCTGCACCAGTTATTGAAGCGTGACAAGCCGACCAGACAAATGAGTTGAGTTGTTGAACAGACGTTAATTTGATACGACCGGCCCATGCCACACACTACCACAACTGGGCTTTAGAATCAGCGGCAGAAAAACCTGATTATTTCCCTGAATAGCCAGTTCATTTCCCTTTACCACCAGACGACCAGTAGGAAGGGTTTGATTTCTATCTGGTAGATAGGCGCTCCCGCCGGGGAAGCTAAAAAAGAAACAGTACGTGTGATTGCCAGGCGCCAACATCGTCACGTACTTATAGGTGCCATTAGTAGCTGAACCGGTAGCCAGGCCCATGGGGTGTGATGCACCGTCTATGATGACAGACGCTTCGGTAGGCGCCAGGCCATCAGGATGATGATAATTCACGCTGTAGGTAAAGGTAATGCTACTGTTTCCCGTGAACGGAGCCACTGCCCCAGCCGGTAGGTAAGGAATTTGCAACGCTTCACGCCCGGCAAAAGTTTCCACCCAACTGCCGCCAAAATCTGGATGGTAGTAAAATCCCAGCCCTGTCTCCGTGTTACCAGCGACGAGCATGTTGTCCCGATGTCCATGGCTGTTCAGGAAACCAAGGTTTGCAGATTCAACTGACGCCGCATCTGGAAACCCAAAAGTAAACATATTTTCTGATACAAACAGATGATCAAAACCTGAGGCAACTGCCCTGTCACCCGGCCCCCTATCAGCCCAATCCACGTGACCACCGCTGCCACCGGGTAGACGGGAGGCAATTGCATGGGCCCTGGCAGCATAATTGAGACCAGGGTTTAAAACAACCGGCGGCTGAGGTGGGTGGGTGGGGTATCCAAATGCTGCCGGATCCGATCGCACTTCATTGATTAAGACCTGCAAATAACGCTCTTGTTCGTTCGGGTACAGGTCATTGGGCAGGGCCACATTATAACTTTCGTTTGTAGTCGCTGAAACACCGGCATCGTTTTGGGCATAAACACGGTACCAATAAACTGTGTCGGAGATAGTATTTGTGTCAGTATAAGCGGTTGTGTTGGCTGGCAGCGTGGCCAGGATTTCATAGGTGGTACCAAGCATTCCTGTGTGCCGCTCCACCACATAATGAGTCTCCTCATCGCTGTTATCTTGCCAGGTCAATGGGATAACTCCCCCAGGAAAAGCGCCAACAATCAGGTTGGTTGGATTGTCCTCAATAGCAAAGTTAACCCCTGGAGGGGGCGTTCCATCGAAGATAAAACCATAAATCTGTGGTTCAAGCTCGATAAAGTCACTCCAGACCACGATGTTACCATCAACGGCCGGCCATTTTTGTTTGCGGGCATTACGCGAAACAGGAAACTGCTCCCCTGTCTCAATAACATGGACGTAAATGTCCCAATTCCCATGACGCATGTCTTGCCAGACGATCAAATCTGCCGATACATCTGCATAATTCTGATCTCCCGGAGCTACCGCAATCGGGAACTCTTCTCCTGTTGAAAATCGGTAACCAACTATGTCCCACCCATTATCCCAACTCCAGGACTCCCAAATCACCAGGTCACCGTGTATTGCCGGCCGCAAACGATTACAACAGCCCATGCTTATCTCAAAATTGGTACCAGTTGCCAGGTCGCGTCCAACAATATTGCCATCTTGAGACCACACGACCACGTTGCCATGAATATCAGGATGCAATTGTGTAGCCGCACCGGTAGCGATAGGAAACTCCTGACCGGTAAGCATATCATACCCATAAATATCACGGTTGCTGCCGTTGTTCGCGCCGGTGTAGCCATCACGATCATCTTCCCACACGATGTACCTGGGGCCAATGGCCAGGTTGATTTGCTGTCCAGGCGCTGTGGTCACCTCGAATTCTTGGTGAGTTGCGATGTTCATGGCAAAAATGTCTGTTCCATCAAGGCCCTGTGTGGAATATCGCAAGTCGGTGTAAGCCACGATGTCCCCATATATGACCGGAAAATGTTGATGGGTTGTATCGTGGATCACCTGGAATTCATTATCTAAATTCAGGTCCCAGCCATAAACCTCTATTCCCGGGCCGCGATGATCTTCGTAAACCACCCGCCCGGCATGAATATCGGGATAGTCACATAGTTCTGGGCACTCTTCCACGCGAAAAGGCTCGGTACTCTGGATGTCTGTAAAATCACCATCGAAGGAACCGCTGTTCTCATCTGAGGAAGCGAACAATGACGCTGCTGTGCTTTGAGTTTGGTGCTTGATTCCCTCCAGGAATATCAGTGAAACAAGCACTACCGAGATGAGAAGCCAACCCCTACGTTTCATGTTACCCTTTCTCCCTGAATACCATTATGAGCGTTACAAACAATCTCCAAGGGTCCTTCATTGTCACGGCCGTAACACCAGCGGCAAATACAACCTGGCATTGCCAAACAAGATGGTATATTGCATATCACATCCACTGGCGTTGGGATTCCAGTGCCTGACCATGACATAGTAAGTGCCCGAGGTGGGGGCTGTCCATTCCACATGGGAGGCGAGTGAACCTCCGTAGTCATCGTTGGAGACAATCAGGGTTGTGCCATTGGCGCCATAGACATACAAGTACGTGTCGGCATGGACGCCAAGATTGACCGTTTTGATGGTGTAACTTTGACCGACTGTGGCTTGAATGGCAAACCAATCTTCGTCTCCTGCCCTGTGAATATTGTGAGTCTGCGATGTATGAAGCAGTAGCGAGGTTGAGGAAGTCCATGTATCATCGGTTTCGTAGTCATCTGGAGCTACTACGCAAATTGGGAGACCATCACTAAATATATTGTTACCTTCATTAGCCTCATTGATGACGCCTGTTGAGTCTAGTTGGGCATAGAGTAATCCGTTAATAGCATCATCTGCCAGGACCGTTGTCAAAGTTACTATCTCTCCTGCGGGGATCGAATCGTTGACCCAATACTGGATGCTATTAGTATAGTCGCCAGGACCCGACGGGAGATGATCCAGGTACAAGTCGGTAAAGAAACCATTTTCTGTATCCCGATCTCCTTGATTCTCAATGACCGATTGCACCAGGATGCCCCCTTCAGGATTTGGGTAGGTAACCAGGCTTAACATAGCCAATTCAGGATTACCGGAGGCGGGTGGTTCAATTAGGAATCCGGCAGCCGTCGCCGGTTCATTGGTGATAGTTGCATAAACCCCGTAAGGGAAACTGGTTCTAACACCGTTGGTAATGCGGAATGTGCCCATATTGGCCTTTACCTGACTAATCCCTTCCACAGAGCCTATTTCAAGGGGTATAGCAAAGGTATTAATGCCGCTTTGAGGCAGGTATTTTGTGGAATCCAAAGCACCGTTAATGTAAAATTTGACCTCATTGTTACCGTTATAGGTAACCGCAATATGATTCCACTTGCCAACGTAAAGAGCATTTCGCAGGTCGAAGTTACTCTGCACATCTGAAGAGCCACAGGTTGGGCAGGGCCAGACATCCAGGCGAATATGGCCGTTCAAGTTTTGTACCAGCCAGTTATTACCGCCACCGCCAGTCAGTTGCCCAGCAATGCGACCACCATCATCTGGATCAGGCCTGTACCAAAACTCAACGGTGAAGTTGGTTAACACTGCGGCGCCGCAAGTTAGTGAATCGCTATCGCCAGCGTTAGCCCGGTTAAAACGTAGTCCTTGCCCAAATTTTGATGGCATCCATTGGACAGTGGGATCAATCGTACAGTGACGGCCGTGACCACTGGAATCATTAGTTGTCGCACCGTTGCCTTCCTGGAAAAAGTACAGGGCCTCGGTATCGCTTTCGTCATACGGATACCAGACCTGATTGGGATCGGCGGGTGGTGAGTCAGGGCTGGCATTACCGTAATACATCTGGTGGCTAGCGTTGTTGGCCGAGCTAGCAGGAATGGTGACTTGTGAGCGGAACCAGATGTCTATGGCTGAAACGCTGCAATTTTGTATAACACGGTTGAGTTGTGTAGTGTCATTGTAGATGATGCGCAAATCATTGCACTTCGGTGTAGATTGAGAAGCAGCAAAAAGTTCAGCCGCCGTGGGTGTTGTCGTGCTATCAAAGTGTAAATGGATTGGATAACCAACAGGTAATTCAACAGCGGGCATGTTATTGAGAATAGTGAGATTGCGTTTGTGGTCGTATGCACTATTCCACCAGGGCGTTGGTGGACGAGAGGTGGGATCAACTACCGTGGATGTATCGCCGTTTCCGGGGTAATTGCCGGTATTATTGGAGTTGTCAGTGGCGCGGCAGCGGAAATCGTAGGCGTGGCCAGGTAGTCCGGTGAACAGGCTATAAGTCGTGGTGACGGGTACGGCCGTCAACCAATCACTCCAACCACCGTGATCCGAGTCTAAGTATTGAATATCAAACGAACGAATACCCGCCAGGGCATCCATGCCATTCCAGCCCACCTGGAAAACCGTTTCATATGTTACTGGTGTAAGTGGTTCAACGGTACAGGCGGGAATGGCCCGATCTATGCCAAAGCGTTGAGCGCCAGAATGGTTTGAGCCTCTATCATTGGTCGCCGTGACCTGCCAGTAAAGTGTCGCATGGTCTTGGGCGAAGGTATGGGTATATTGCGTTGTACCGCTCCCCAACGTCTGGCGCAAAATGGGATTGGGGTCATCTTTCGGGGATGAGTTGGTGCTGACGTGAAGCGTGTAGCTGTTTGCTCGAATGGTTGGTTCCCAGATGAAGGTAATGGTGCGTGAGTTAAGGTAAATAGCTTCACTGGTGTTTCGGGAAATAGGAATGGGTGCAGCCAGACGAGGGGCGGCCGGGCGACGATGAGGCAGTGTATAACTACCATCCAACATATCACTGGCAGAGGGGTTCACGGCCGTAGCCACAATCCGCACTCGATGATCACCGTCTCCATATTCCAAAGTATTCCAAATGGGTGCGTCAATTGGATTAAAACAGGGAACGCCCAACTCTTTGATAATGTGCCACTGCCCATTATCCGAACCATCGTTGGCGTCATTGACACGGGCATTCAGCGTAATGCCAACACCGGCATGACCAGAAGTACAGGCGCGAATACGTACCTGTTCCGAGTCTGGGTCAAGCGATTCAAAATAGAGTTCCGTGATGGTCACACCACTTGTCTCTACACTAAAATGCCAGCTTTCGCTCCACTCGCTTTCGGCCTGGCTGGTATCTCTGGTCTGGACTTTCCACTCGTACGTACCGGCTTCAACTGTACCAAAGGTATGGCAACTATTATTTACCCACCCGCTGTTGTAAGAGCCAACAGACGCAACTGCCTCAAACTGATATTGCAGCAGGTCGCCATCGGGATCGCTGCCTTGTCCGCAAAGTTGTGGCGGCGAACCAATGTTGACATACCAATCATAGGGACTGATTGGGCTGGGGCGATTGGGGGCATGATTATTAGACCCGCCAGTACCAGTCAGCGTATAGGTCATCCCTCTGATTTCCGGGTTACTCCAGGAGGTATCTGTCTGGTCGGCAACTTCAACAACGATACTGTGTTCGCCGGTTGTGTATGCGCTGGTCTGCCAGTCAAAATCAATTACCGGCGCACCTATTTCGTAAACAACAATGCCATCAATCTTCAGGCGCATGGCCCGGAAATTGGGGAAGTTTTCTACACGAGCGTAAATGCGTACCAGATTAGCATTTGCTGGGGAGGGGGGATCGGTCGTTAGCGCAGTGATGTAGCCACTACCTGAATTTACGTTGATGTCCACCCAAATTGTCGGTCCAAAATACGTGCCTTGGGGATTACGTAACCGCCAATAGCCGACATGATCGCCGCCGGTTGATGGAGCCGTAAGGTTAATGCTGATGTTTGTTTCCTGGTCGGGTGCAGTTACAGGTACATTCACGGCACCTGGCGCGCCCATTTGTTCCCCGCCGATGAAGACCAACTGGTAGCCACTGCCCCAGGTAGTGCTACCAGTGTTACGCATACGCCAGATTTTGCCCAGGTTCTGTGATGGAGATACGAAAGTGCCATCCGGCAAAGTTACATCTGCAACAAAAACCGCATCATCTGGTGTCGGAAGAGTTGCCGACAAAGGCATAACGTGTATTGCCCGCCCTTCATTATTAATTGATGAACTGCTCTCATTATCTGCTCTAGTGTTGAGGTGCAATACATTTGAACATTGAGGGCCTGGATAACCATAGAGAGGGTTTCCCGCGCTATCGAACACATCGAAACTAATACAGACATCATATCCTTCTTCTGGGGGATTTACTACCTTTGCCTGTGGGAGCCAGGGCACATTCAGTATTCCGGTCAAGCCAGGACTCACTGTTTCCGGTTCATAAGGGTTCCAGCTTACTTGCCAATGGTTTGAACCACAGTTAGCATTTGCTTCTCTTGGGTCGCACCTGGCAATGATCCTCCAAACGCTATCGGGATTGAAGCTCGGTAAAGAGCTTTGTGCCGCCCAATCTGGATAGTGTGCCGTCAAACGAACCTCGCTAATATCACCTTCAGCATCTCCATAGTTAACATTGAACACAATTTCCTCACCATAGTTTATGATAGGTGGAGGGGTTGCTCCCCAACTGGCAATGTTAGGTGGATTTGGATCATTTGTTGGTCGATTTCCTCCTTCCAGTTGTGTTCCAGGTTGACTTATATGCCACCATCCCAAGCCTTCATAGACATGTCTCCCCAGTATTGGTTCTGGAACGACAGCCTGACAATTTGTTGGGAATATCCCTACTTGGGCATTTGGGCAATGGCGAAGCGCAAAATGGAGATGCCTTGGCCACGTTCCACAAGATTCAATCACATTATTTCTCCGGTAAGTTCTGCCGCTACCTGAGTCGCCCTCAATGCCTATGATATTTCCTAATTCAACATCCTGTCCTTCTGTTACGTTGATTGAATTTAAGTGAGTATATATAGAAACGTAATCGCCAAAATCTCCAGAATGCCTGACTAGCACCATACGCCCATAGCATGTCAAAGAGGTATTAGCTGGATTTAGGTGTTCATCATACCAGCGAGCAATTATGACCGTGCCGCGTGATGCTGGGCGAATTGCACCTCCATTTAAATTGAAGTCAATGGCATAGTAATCTGGGCCTGTGTGATTACCGTGTTGACCAAATTCAGGTCTTCCATATGTGTGAGAGATTAGAGTGCTATTTTGACCAAGGCTAAAGGGAAGGTGAAGGAGAAAGTCATCAGGTTTTGGAAGCCCATGGTCAGGTGGAGTCCTGGCAAAACTAGGTACATAATAGAGTACTATTACAGAGAACACAATAAATATCCCAAACAATAAAAATTGTTTCGACCTCTGATGTTTTTGCATTTTCTTCCTCCTAAACTTTTTTTCTTATGCCAGACCTCTTCGGCATTCAGCTTTATTCACATGTGTATTCGATTTATCCTCAAGTAAACTCATATTTAGCCGTTGTTGTAAGTTCACGGCCGTACCACCACCGGCAAATACACCCAATACTTTGGCGTAACTACAGGGCTCTGTGTTGGCGTAGGTGTATACGTTTGAGTCGGTGAGCAAGGATATGGAGCGGGTCGGCTACGAGTTGAGCTTCGCTTTGCCATTGGGCGGCGCTGTAGGCCCATTCGCCTTCTATGGCTACTTCGCCTAAGGCAAGCTGGTAGCGTGGGCCATAATACTCCATGAATTTAGCCAACACTTCTTCCATGGCTGCCTGGGCGCGGGCACGTTCCATTTCTGGCAGCAGGTTGCCGGGCGTAGGTGGGTCAAACTCGTTGGCGGGGATTTCTTCTAGGGGGGCTTCGGTTGGGGGTGTGGGCGTTATCGGTGTGGGGTCGCCAGGGGCCGCACTGGAGCCGATGGTGAACATGAACAGGCTCAATAAAATGACAAGCACGAAAAGTTGACTATACCACCCCCGCCTGATGCGCAGTTTGTTTCTGGACACGAGAAACCCTCCTTGCCGCAGGTATGCGTTCACCCAGAAGTAAACGATCAATCACCCTAAAGCTCTGATCCTTTTTCTATTTCCAAAGGTTTTCTGGCTGACGATCAGAACATATCAGAGAACCCTTTCATGCTGGCTGTCGTTGCATATGTCTCAATCTGGCGTTTGACTGCACTGACAGTAAGACAATTCCAGCCGGCAGGCAAGTGACAAAAATCACGTAATCCTGGTATATTTGTAGCCGACAGGCGTGTTTCACTTTGGAGGAGGCCTGCCAGGTTAAATGAACCTGACAGGCCCGTTCCCAAAGATACTCCCCAAAACTGAAACACGCTCCTGAAGTCACTTCCGGGAGTCGAGGCTTTAGCCGGGTCGTTACCGGCTAAAGCCTTGACTCCAGATGGCAGTAGATAAATCGGCCGTTACCCGACAGCATAACAGGAAGTACGCCATCATTTTTGCCGAAAAAGTGCCGAACAGGAGGGATAGGATTGTGTCGACCAGGCAAACGCAGCACAATGTGACCATCAACCGCAAAGACGCGCGCGAAGGGCTGAAGTAGTGGCATAACACGACGAAGTTGGGCGCCCTGCCCCTGGCGCGGCTGGCGCTGGTAACCCGGCAGATCGCGGGCGAGGCCACGGCCGTGGCCCGTGCCCTGGCGCTACGTGATGTGCCGGGCCGTTGACTCACTGCGGCCGGCCAGTGGTGAACCGGATTACGCCGACGGCCGTTGGCGCAATTACCGCATTCTCCACGCCCAATTTATTGAAGGTTTGCCGCCCTATGACATCTGTGCACGTTTATTCATGGCGCGCAGCACATACAATCATGCGCAGGCAGAAGCACTCGATTTGCTGGTTGCCCGGCTGAACGAATGGGAAGCGGAGACAATGACCGATCACAAACAGCCGGTCACAGCTGCGTCCCCCTTTCTGGCTCCACCCCATCCACCACACAACCTGGTTGGCCGCGAGAGTTTACTGGCGCAGCTAAAAGAGCAACTGCTTGCCGGCCACAGCCAGGCGTTATTTGCTTTTAACGGCTTACCGGGGGTGGGCAAGACGGCATTGGCGATTGCCCTGGCGCACGATGCGGACATTCTGGCCCACTTTTATGACGGCATTCTCTGGGGGCGCTTGGGGCAAAAAGGGCAGGTATTGGCCATCCTGGGCCAATGGGCGGTGGTGCTGGGTATAGAACCGGCGCGGATTGCCGCTTTGCAGACAGTGGCGCAGCGGGCAGAGGTGGTACATACGGCCGTGGGACTGCGGCATATGCTCCTGGTGATTGATGATGCCTGGTCGGTGGCAGATGCCCTGGCACTACGTCTAGGCGGGCCGCACTGCGCCCACCTGGTCACCACGCGGCTGCCAGAAGTAGCCGTGCAATTTGCCGGCCCTAGAGTAAGGCCGGTAACCGAACTGAACGAAGTGGATGGTATGCAATTGCTGGGCGAATTAGCCTCAGATGCCACACGCGCCGATCCCCAACTCGCCGGTCAACTGGTTAAAGCAGCCGGGGGACTCCCCCTGGCGCTTCTGCTTATCGGCAATTATTTGCAGATACAATCCTTCGCCAATCCGGCACGGCCGTTGGCCGACGTGATGGCGGATTTACAGCAGACAGAGAGACGCTGGCGTCTGGCCCAGGCACAATCGCCGGTTGGCGCGAATCCAGATTTTCCGGCAGGCGCTTCATTGTCCTTACCGGCGGTTATTGCACTCAGCGAAACGGTTCTACACGAAAAGGCGCGGCAAGCGTTTTACAGCCTGGCCGTTTTTCCACCCAAACCAGACACATTTTCGCAGGCGGCGGCTACGGCCGTGAGCGACCAGCCAGCAGAAACATTGGCACCCATTGTCACGGCCGGGCTGCTAGAACCGGGCGGCCCTGACCGTTATACCCTGCACCAGAGCATCGCCGAATATGCCGGACAAAAGTTGGTGGATGAAGACGGAGCGGCCAGGCGTATGGTTGACTTTTTTGCCAGCTATCTGGAGCTGAATCGCCTCAATTATTCCGCCCTGGATGAGGAGATGGGCAATATCAACACGGCTGTGATACTGGCTCACGAAAAAAAGCTATCCACGGCACTCGTCAGACTTGTGCTCGCCTTTTATCCATACCTGGAAACCAGAGGCCTGTACCAACTGGCAAACGATTGGTTGCAACTGGCAGAAGCAGCTGCTTCTTCTCTGCCTGACTCGACAGATCTAGTAGAAATTTTGGGGGATTTGGGTCAGGTCGCGTTGGATTCCGGTCAATATGCCGAAGCGGAAGGGTACTATCAGGAAGGGCTGGCTCAGGCTCAGGCAATAGAATCCCATGAAGCCATCAGCCGTTTATTGCAAGGATTGGCGGTGGTGGCGGATCATCGTGGAAATTATGAACAGGCAGAGGCCCTATACCGGCAAAGTTTATCGCTGGCTCGTACCCTCAACCAGCGCCAGCGCATCAGCACCTTGTTGATGAATTTAGGTGGCCTGGCGTATGATCGGGGCGATTATGACCAGGCCGAAGTCTATTTGCTGGAAGGGTTGGTTATTGCCCGCGAAACGGGGTACCGGGAAAACATCAGCCCTATCTTACTCAACCTGGGTGCGGTCGCTTCCAGCCGGGGCAATTACGAAAAGGAAGAAGCGTATTATCTGGAAGGATTGGCTGTGGCTCGTGGGATTGACCACCGGGAAAACATTTGTTACCTGTTGAGCAATTTAGGCGCCGTTGCCCGTGACCGGGGCGATTATGCCCAGGCCAGCGCCTACCTGGAAGAGGGGTTGGTTGTTGCCCGCCATATAGGCCATCAGGAACGCATATGTGGGTTGTTGCGCAACCTGGGAGAACTGGAACTGCTGATGGGAAATTATGACCTGGCAGAGACATATCTTCAGGAGGGTCTGAACATCGCGCGCACCATCGAACATCGCAAAAACATGTGCGCCTTGTTGGGTGATTTAGGTGAACTCAATGGCAAAAGAGACGCCTTTGACCAAGCCAACCGGTATTTTGAGGAGGGTTTATGGCTGGCGCGGGAGATAAAGAGTCAATGGTATATCAGTGATACCCTGATTAAACGCGGCAATTGTGATTTGTGGCAATCGAACCCGGATGCAGCCTGCGTCGCTTTGGAAGAGTCGCTGGCGGTGGCAGACCATATTGGCGACAAGGGATTGGCTGCCAGAGCACTGTTTGGCCTGGCAAAAGTTGAAGCGGCGCAGAGCAATCCAAAAGCTGCATACCGTCATGGCGAGAAAAGTCTTGCGCTCTTTGCTGCGATGGGAGATAGATACGCAGAGGAAGTCAAGATATGGCTCAACTCGTTGAAATAGGTGATCGGCAACTGTGACAAGATAAGCTATTGATCTGCTGCGGATAAAAAATGGCCGTTACTCATGCGGTAATGGCCGTTTCCTTTCACCTATCGGGGTAGCGGGAATTGAACCCACGACCTCTTCGACCCGTACCAAGCGTGCTGCCAAGCTGCGCCACGCCCGAATATGCTGTTGTTACCCCAATTGAACCACCGTCGTCAAAACAATGACCCACACCTCGGCCGCGCCCAACGTGCCAATGGCCCGGTTATCCAGCCGAGAGATGTCCAGGCGGGTGCCGTGCTGGTTCATGTGACTGCCCAACACCAGGCGGGGATCCGGGTAGGCTTGGAAGTCGGCCAGGTTGCGCACGGCCGTCTCATTGCCCCGGTTGATGCACAGTTTCACCATGCCCCCATGCCCATGCTCCACCACATCGTCAATGAGCGCCAGCAGCGCCGCATTGGTGATGCCGTTGATGGCGTCATAGTGGGTGTGGGTGTTGGGGTTGAACTGCTCCGCGTTTGGCCCTTCGGGGATGGAGTAGCCATCGGCATTGACCAACCGCTTGATGGCCAGGGTGAATTTGTCTATCAGGTGGTCGTTGTAGCTGTAATTGGTGGCGCGGAACACGGCCGTCTTGATCTCATTTTGCAGCCGTTTCAGATGCGCCTTCTCAATCCCCTGCACCGCCCGCGCCATGTCCGCCGGCGTATGCACCTTGAACCTGGTGCTTGTCCAGCCCAGCGCACGGGTGAACTTGCGCAGCGGGAAGCCCACTTGCGAACCCGGCGTCACCTGCTGCGACCGCGCCCGGCCGAATTCGTCCACCTCATCCGTCTCCCCTTCCTGGGACGCGCCATAAATGCGCTGCCGGTCGGCCGAAACCTCACACACCTCCCCCATCATGTCATTCACGATGGCATTGTGCGCATCCAGATCCGCCTGCAACACCTGGGCAATGGTGTCCAGCCCAAACTCCGCCGCCGACCTGTTCTCCACCGCCAGCAGGCTATCAATCGTCAACATGCCAGCAGCCATAGTTCCTCCTTGTCAGTAATCGGTAATCGGTGAACGGTAATCGGTGAACGATTTACCGATTACTGATTACCGATAACCGATTACCTCTTCTCAACTGTCCCTCGTAAACCGAATATCATCCGCATTGATCGCCTTGGCCACGCCGACCGCGTCGCCGGTGGTGACGGTGTCATTCAAACGGCCGTCCACCGTATCCAGGTACAAATTTGCACCCGGCGTCAGCAGGCCATCGCTGTACTTCGCCCGCACTCCCCGGCCGAAGAGCGTCACCGCTTCCCCGGCCAGGTAACTGCGCGGCGTCCAGCCATCAATGCGGGCCTCGGCGTTGGCAGCCGTGCCGTTGCTCATATACACCAGCCCATCACTGTGGATGCGGCAGGGAGCAATGGCGTCCAGCGCCTCCCCCGCATACTAACTGCCCGCAATCTGCTGCGCGTGCTGCGCACTCACCACATCTATCTGTGCCTTACTCGACCGTGCTACTTGTGCCATCTTTTCTCCTTAACTGTTCACTGCTCACTGTTCACTGCTCGCTAAATTGACCCATACCGCCCCGTCGCCAACTTCTGCGCGCGAATATCCTCCGGTGTCACCTCCTTCGGCTTTGGCGGTGGCTGCTGGCTTTTTTGCGGTATGAAGGCGGTGCCGGTAGTGGCTTGCTGGCTGCTGCCCCGGCCGTTTCCGCTGCCCGCCAAATTCACCAATGCCGGCATGAACACCTCCCAATGCACGGCCGCATACTCAGCCAGTGAGCGTTCCTCATCCCCTACCTGGATTAAGGCTGCCTCGCTCTCCTGGCCCTCCGCATCCTTGACCGTTTTCACTGTCAGCGCCGCCGATTCCGGTACTAACTGCCCAACACCTGGTCGTTATACTGCACCCCTGGCGCGGCATACCGGGCCGCATTGGCAATGGCCGCCTGGCGTTCCATCGCTGCCAGCTTTTCCTGGCCGCTTTTCAGGTCATCGGGCTTCCCGATTTGCTGGTATGCCATCCATAACACGGCCTGCTCTTTGCTGAGGATGACGCCCCCTTCCTCTGGCGTCTTCCCTTCCAGGTCGCGCACCTTGCCGCGCAGGTCACGCCGTTCCTCCCGCAGCTTGTAGTTATCCCCCTCCAACGTGTCTACTTTGGCTTCCAGTTCGCTGATGCGCTGTTGGAGTACGGCCGTTGCCGCTCCTGCACTGCTGCCACCTGGGTCTTGTTGGCCGCTTTGTGGGGTATCTGTTGATTCTGCCATCTGTTGTTCTCCCTGAGAATGATTGTGGTTTGTGCTGCCCATGGCAAAAAGACGCCTGCTAAAACCCTCCCTTGGAAGGTTTGCAGGCGTCTGTGCGCTCGAATATGCGATTGGCGTTGGTCTAATTCATTTGAGAGGTGTGGTCAAGAACGGCCGTTCTACTTGTGTCCCTATATGCAATTCTTATAATAGGGTGAGCTAGTAGAGGTAGGGAGGTGGTTGTATAAACTTCCATTTGCCAGTTTTATTTCTCAATTGAAGGAACTATCAAAAATCAAACAATTAGGATTAAGCTCTCAAAACCAGTAATCATAAACGGTGGTATAAGGTATGGGCTGGATTGAAAAAATTCCCGAAAGAGTGACAAAGATTATTGCATTTATAACTGCAATAATAGTTTTTCTCACGCTCCTTGAGGCAAACTTATCATTGGCACTAACTGCAATTTTGTCAATTGGTGCGCTATCGGTGCTATTTTTCTGCCTCCACATTGTTTTTAAGAAGAAGGAGTCGCCTGAAGAAGGTCGACAAATGTATTCTTTTTCAAACAAATATCGGCTCATTGCGCTGTTTGGTGCTGTTCTTGTTCCTGTGGTAGCAGCTATTATTCTTGTGAAATCAATTTCTAGTTCGCCATTTGCCCTCTTGTTTGATACAGATTTTTCCTCTGGCTGTTCCGAATGGGATAATTACATAGATGAACAGGGCAACGCTGTAGGGTGCAAAAATGGGCAGTATTTTCTCAATTTAGTTGATAACAGCACTTACTTTATGGCGCTTTGGGGGGAAGCCGGAAATGAAGTTGCGGGTATAGAGAATATTATTTTACAAGTTGAGGTGGTAGGTCCTTTTGACAATGATGAAGCTCAAGTTCAAGGAATTGGGTTTGGGTGGAACAAGTGGAAAGGAGTTACTTTTGCATTTGACATTGTCCCCGAAGGCAGATGTCGGTTTGTTAATAATGCCAAAGGCACTTGGCATTCTTTTGCCTCTAGTCCGATACCTGGCTTTGTCCTTACGGAGTCACATGTTCTAACAGTGGTGATAGAAAATGATCAGGCTAGGGGATTTGTCAACGGAAAGCTTTGTACCGTTGCTAAGCTAGAAGATTATGTGCCTGGGTACGTGGGCGTCGTAGGAAAATCAGCAGAAAATGGAGGTGAGTTATATTTCGACAATTATAAGATTTTCATTTATAGATGGGATCATTTCCCCAGTTACAACTGGAACCCTCTCAATAATTATAAATGGGAACATCTTCACAATTAATCGAGTTACCTCCTCGGCTGTGGCCGGTGTTCCACCGCGCCGCCCCCCGAACGAATAAGGAGTACCAGATAGCAATGAAGGTTAACTGGAGACACATCGGAATTAAGATAGACTTGGATAATTTGAGAGACTACCTGCTTGATTTATCCACGTCACTTGATTCAAGCACAAAAGTTTTTATTGCAAAGGTTGACGCCGAAGCGGCAGCAATGTCTGAAGAATCACGAGATGCTTGGTATGAATGGAATTCAGATATTCACTGGCAGCTAACCGATGTTTATCCGGCAATCTTAAACAATTCACTATTCATTATCATCTATTCGTATTTAGAAAGCTCTCTCCTTGACTTCTCACGGCGTTTAGAAAGCCAAAATCCTCAACCTGTAAAGATGAAAGAACTCCGTGGTGAAGGCATCGAGCTTTGCCGCACCTATCTAAAAAAGGTACATGCAATAGATTTCCCCGACACATCAATTGAATGGCAGCGTATTACGGTCTATCGCAAGATAAGGAATTTTATTGTCCACAACGATCGGAAACTTGATGGGTCCGAAAACGCGAAGGTCGTTCGGGATTTTGCTACGCAAAATCCAAAACTTATTTCCATTGATCAATTTGATCAGATTGCCGTTTCTACACAGTGCAACATTGATTTCATTGACGTCATCTACGAATTTCTTATGAAATTGCTCAGTAAAACAAGCCTATGACAGCTGAGATATTTGGACTTATAGTTACGGGTATTGCTATTTTTCTAGGCTTTTTACAGTGGCGAAAGTCACATAAAAGAGATCAGGGTGATCTCACAGTTTCTGCAATCTTTCAAAGCAAAGGTGAAGGTGGAATAGCCATTTTTGTAAGATTGAGAAATAAGGGGAGACACCCCGTTTATGTTGAAAGGATTGACTTGAGACTCAAATCCGGCACAAGATTACCTTATAAGACCTCCCATGGGTTTGACCTGGGAAAACCGATTGAAGTGACGGAGACAGAGCCTAAAGATGTTCTCTTTGCCTTATCTCTTTATATGAAGGATATTGTAGAACCCACTCAGATAAAGCATATTGAGATCCAGGATACACTTGGAAATGTATACAAATACCCAAAGTGGTTACGTTCAAGGTACGCCTTTCAAAAACAAGTAAAATCTGAATGGACACCAGAAATGCAAGAGTATTGGAAATTACGACTTAATGGGGAAAATGATAAAACTTGCTAGCTAATAATCCAGTCCTGTCCCCATTCTTAGGCAATAGTGGATGTACCAATACCTTAATGTCTAAATCACGTTGCCAATCAGGTAATTCTCCATTTCTGTCAAATTGTCGTGGCTTCTGGAATCATATAGAAGATCGCGACCCATGATAAACAGGTGTCGACCATACCGATACATCAGTAACTTAAATCTTCATCAAGAACGGCCGTTCTACTTGTTCCTCCGTCTACAATCCTTATAATAAATAAGGGAAGCTATTTTATGCCGGGTAGTGATTGTAATTAACATCCACTTACCAGTTTTTTCGCCTCTGCATTAAAGAGTGAACAGTTAAATGTGAGCAGGTTCCTTCCTGTCGTCAAAGGATACCATTCCAAAAAATTAGTATCCTGTGGCAAAGGCAGGGTCATAAAAGTTAGGCCACCCACAGTGAACCCAGAGTCAAGCCCATTAATCTCCTTGAGTACTTCAATAATGCGATATCTACACGATACTCAAAAGTCCACTTCGAGAAGAGAGGTTGACTTCATTGAACTCTTGAGACAGATGAACAGCTCAGGAAATGGTCCTAGTAGCAAAGAGCTTCAAGATGCTCTACTCTATCTAAAAGCGAAAAATTACATTAGCGAGGACGTATCGTACTATCGTCTAACAGGTGATGGTCTGGCGTATATGGATTCTATAATCCATGGTTATCGCAGTACTGAAGAAAACACTTATCGAGGGCAGCGCCTTGGTAACAAAATAGCTCTTATTGCCTTAGTAGCAACTGTTTTATTCGGCTTATTTCAAGTGACCGACATTCTGAAAACAGCTTTCAGCAACAAAGACCAACCTCCACTCCTGCAATTGACACCAGAGGTAGAAGTGTCAACTCCAACTAGAGAGTTTTCGATTGTATTTCCATCTACACGAGAGCCTGTTATATTCTT
The DNA here is from genome assembly GCA_023382655.1 of Anaerolineae bacterium. Classification (GTDB taxonomy): domain Bacteria; phylum Chloroflexota; class Anaerolineae; order Promineifilales; family Promineifilaceae; genus CAADGU01. Next base: position 74,950 of record JAHDWK010000011.1, read on the forward strand.
GCCAGGAGCAATATCACACAAATTGACTTCTACATTGGAACCAGGAAGTTTCAAAGGTTACGAGCTATACATCCTAGCGAACCAACAAATGATAGTGCATGCGACAGGTGATATTACTTTAGTAGTTTGGGATTCAAGTAAGAGTCAACTAACACCGACGCTCCAAGAGAACGCACGAACAGAGGTGTTCATTCCGAGAAATGGATATTACACCATTGCCGTTTATGGTAACGGAGAATTTAGTCTGGAGATAATAATCCCTCCATTACACTAGGTGGTAAACATACGACATTAGAGTAATTCTGATAACCGCCCTTCTAGCATCACTCTAGGTGACACATGTCAGTTTCCAATAATACCAAATAATCTCGCCCACTCCGGCGAATATGAATCACCCGTTGCAGGTGTGGCTCCACCTTAAACAGCAAACGGCCGTGCCCATCCCGCACCTCCAGCCACCCCTCACTATCCTACCTGATTCAACCTTCTGCACTTTCAGCACACGCACGGCCGTATCCATACACCGCTCGCACCGTCAGGCTAAACGCCTGAATCTTGCTCTGCAAACTCGTCTCACTGTTCAAATAAGTCGCCAGCAGCGCCGCCGCAAATGCTTGCAGCACCTCGCTATCTGCGGCAGGTACAGGCACGGCCGCATACCGGTCAACCAGTTCCACCCCGGCCCCAGCCATGTCCACCAGTTTCCGGGCGACCGCGGCGTCAACCTGTGGTTGGTGCTGGTTGCTTATGCGCTTGTCCTCCATTGTTCCCTCCTTCAAGAGTAGATTTATCCCCCAAATCCGCGTTCATCCGCGTCCCATTCTGTCCATTTGGTGTAGCTGTTATGCCCTCGGCCGCTTCCAACTGCATCTGCTGTAGTTCCCCCTCCACATCGTTAATGCCAATCCAGGTCAGGGCTGTGCGTTTGCTCACCAGCCCCGCCTCAAACATCTCCTTGGCCACCCGCCGCTCCTCCGGCGTCACAATGCCAATGTCAATCGGGGCATCGGCCATAATGCGCACGGCATCAAAGTAGCTTGGCTTGCCGCTGAACGTGGCCGCCATGGCCAGCACCGTCCCCAACAGCCAGGTGATGGCCTTGTCCAACTCCTGTTTCGTATTGTTCAGGCTGCTCTCAAAGTCGCTGCGGGCGCGTAATCGGCTCTCGCCGGAGACACGGCCGCCATCGGCCAGGAACACATACGCCTGATGCGCCCGGCTGAGCATAAACTTGCGCGTCTCCACCTTCGTCTGGATGAACACCTCCGGCGACGATGGCTGGATACAGCCAGGCGATCTGCTCTACCACCCCAATTTGAACCGCCAGACCCTTGAGGGACTCAAAGGACAAGAAGAAAGCGCTGCCGGCCAGAAACAGGACCAGCAGCGCCGAAGCGAGGGAGATAAGGTGATTAATGCGCTGCATCGGTCACCTCGTTTTCCTCTGGATAGAGTGTACAAATCAACTGGAATGGGACGCTCAGTTTGGTTTGATATTTGTGGGTAGACCACAATAAAGCAGACGTATCACGGCCGTACCCGTCCATGATGAGGTGAAGAGGTGAGGAGATGTACGGTCGTATCCACCCTAATTCCACGCATAAAAGAACGGGCGAAACCGCCTCGCTCCAGTTGTCGCCTCAAGGAAAAGCCAATACCTATCTTACCTTTGTGTACCATTCCCGCGAACGTAATTCTCTCAGTCAGACCTTAATACCATCGGCAAGAAAATCATCCTGTTTGTGGTCATCGCAAGCACCCGAACTGCCAGTTGCGCTTGGGCACTGCTGCTACTATTTGTTGCCGTCACGATGGCCGTATACATCCCTGCCTGCGTGTAAATGTGCGAGACTGCCTCGCCATAACCTGTTGTACCATCACCAAAATCCCAGGTATAGAAGACGTTGGTCCCGCTGCCTACGCTCGCCGTAAGGGTTGTTACCTGACCGAGTAGCGCCGTTTGATTGCCGGTAATCGTCAAACCCGAAATGGATATATCCGGTGTTTCAGTAATAGTAATCAGGGTGAGGGCTTGCAGGCTGTTGAGGGAATTGCTTGCCGTAACGACAGCCGTGTAGATACCTGTGGTAGTATAGGCATGAGAAACCGTCGCTCCCTCCGCCTGGGTACCATCGCCAAAAGCCCAGACAAAGGAGACATGTGTGCCAGAACTCACCGTGGCGGAGAAGTTTACGAAATCACCTGGCAGGGCGGGGCTATCATTCACGGCAATCAGACCGCTAATGGTGATATCCGTAATGGTCACCATCGTCGTTGCAGTCAGGGTATTCGCGCTATTGATAGCAATGACGGTAGCGGTATAAATACCTGTATCGGCATACGTATGAGAAACGAAGGCACCACTGCCCGTGTGCCCATCACCATAATTCCAAATAAAATTCACCCCGGTTCCACTTTGGACAGTGGCACTAAAAATGGTCTCTTCACCAAATGGAGTCGGGCTGCTATTACTGGCGATCAGACCGCCTATGGGAATATCTGTAACGGTCACTATTGTGGTTGCAGTCAAGGTATTCGCGCTATTGGTCGCGGTAACAGTGGCGGTATAAATACCTGTATCGGCATACGTATGAGAAACGAGGGCACCGCTGCCCGTGTGCCCATCACCATAATTCCAAAGAAAAGTTACCCCGGTTCCGCCTTGGACGGTGGCACTAAAAACGGTCTCTTCACCAAATGGAGTCGGGCTGCTATTACTGGCGATCAGACCGCCTATGGGAATATCTGTAACGGTCACTATTGTGGTTGCAGTCAAGGTATTCGCGCTATTGGTCGCGGTAACAGTGGCGGTATAAATACCTGTATCGGCATACGTATGAGAAACGAAGGCACCGCTGCCCGTGAGCCCATCACCATAATCCCAAATAAAAGTTACCCCGGTTCCGCCTTGGACGGTAGCACTGAAAACAGTCTCTTCGCCGAATAGAGTCGGGCTGCTATTACTGACGATCAGATTGCTTATGGGTACATCGGAAGTAATGGTCACCATCGTGGTGGCCGTTAAGCTATTCACGCTGTTGGTGGCAGTGACGATGGCCGTGTAACTGCCAACTTGAGGAAATTGATGGGTCACAAGCGGGCCAGTCCCGGTAGCACCATCGCCAAAATCCCACGTAAAGTTGACATTTGTCCCTGAACCAACCACAGCAGTAAAATAAGTTGACTCCCCAAGAATGGTCGGACTGCTGTTGACGGCCGTCAGGTCGGCAATCGTTTCCAAACCGTTGAACCAAACTTCGTCTGCCTGTCCACCTGGATAATCATAGTTCGCCACCACCGCATCTAGATCTCGGTCACCATCTATGTCCCCCAAAACAACCCCCTGACTGCCCCTATTCGTAAACAAGATGTCGCTGTCATAAAAGGTGGCCAGGCCGTCATTGAGCCAGAGTTTATTCCTTTGTTCATAGTTGGCGACAAACGCATCCAGATCACCGTCCCCATCCACATCGCCTAAACTGATACCATAACCATCATGATTACCAAGACCCTGGCCGGTTGTAGTGAAAATGCCGGAGCCATCGTTTAACCAGACGGTGTCTGGCGCACCCCCGGTTGAAGAATTGACAACGAAGGCATCGAGATCACCGTCTCCATCTAGATCCCCTAAGGCGATGGCTTTCCCTCTGGAACTTCCAATGTTTTGTCCACTACTCGTGAAAAATCCATGGCCATCGTTTAGCCAGACTTCATGGGGAGCGCCGAATATACTCATATTGACTACAAAAGCATCTAAATCACCATCCTGATCCAGGTCTCCTAATTCAACATCTTGACTAAATCTACTTCCCAGTCGTTGACCGCTATCCGTGAAGTATCCGGCGCCGTTGTTAAACCAGACAGTATCTCTGTTTTGCGCTGTTGTTTCGCCACCATTGGCGACATACGCATCGAGATCGCCATCTCCGTCTAAATCCCCCAGCGCCACCCCATAGTTATTGCTATAACCAAACAGTTGACCGCTATCTATGAAGTAGCCAGAGCCGTCATTGAACCAGACTTCATTTCGTCCTCCGCTGGCTACACTTTCCACGTTGGCCATAAAAGCATCTAGATCGTTATCCCCATCTAAATCTCCCAGAGCTATCTCGCCATTGTTTTTTGTACCCAACAACTGGCCACTGTCTATAAAGACGCCGTTGCCATCGTTAAGGTAGACTTTGTCATACCGGTAGGAATAGCTATTTCCGACAATAATGTCCAGGTCTCCGTCCAGATCGAGATCGCCAATGGCGACGGCCGTACTGGGATCGGCATCAAAGATTTGCGTACCTAAAATGAAATCGCCGGGAGCAGGTGCATCATTATCACCAACTGTGGCTCGGGTTTGCCAAATAAACGGAATGGCGTGCAAACGGCCATTGGCTGATTGAATATCCCGATTTATCATGATGACAATTTCTTCGCCTGGTTTGAAAGGCATGTGGCTATCAAATATCACCTGCATGTTCGCCAAATCGAACCGATAGACGCCGGTGTAAATGCCCGTCTGCTTGCCCCAGATCGAATAAGTGCCAGTGCTGACAGACGTTTCCAAAATGGGTATGCTAAACGTGGTGGTCAACTCACCGTAGCGTGAGATGACGGAGAGGTTCGCTAGAGGATCAGTTGCTACTACAAATAAGCCAACAGTAACCGGTGTCGTGGTTACTAGCGTACTGTTGTTATTGGTGGCGGTCACGACGGCCGTATAATAACCAGCTTCCGTGTACATGTGGTCAACAAATGGACCTTCTCCCAGGGCACCATCGCCTAAGTCCCAGTTGTAAGTGACATTTGTCCCCGTTGCCACTGTAGCCGTCAGGTGGGTGAAGAGAGACACTTCTGTTGGGCTGTCATTGGTTGCCCTTAGCCCAGTAATGGGTATAGGCGGTGTCACTGATACAGCCATAGAGGCTGTAACCAGGCTGAGGCTATTGCTGGCCGTCACCACAACCTGAAATGTCCCTGTCGTCGGGTAAAGGTGACTAAGGCTGGTCCCTTCACCAAAGCTACCATCGCCAAATGCCCAGACAAAATTGACGTAATTTCCAGACAAAACGGTGGCGGACATGGCCGTAGCTACACCCAACGGAGTTGGGCTGTTACTGTCCAGACTCAATCCTGTGATGGGTTCGGGGTGGCTGTTAAACCAGAGGCGTCCGGTTTGTTCTTCATTGGTCACAAAAGCATCCAGATCGCCGTCCCCATCCAAGTCACCGAGAATAATCTGTTGGCTACGATCATTACCCAGCCGCTGGCCGCTGTCTACAAACAAGCCCAGTGTGCCACCTTGCACTCCACCTTGGTTTAACCAAACCGTATCTTCCCCGCCAACTTCGCACTGGCATCCATCGTCCCAATCGGGGAAACGGGCAATGTAGAGATCCAGGTCAGTATCACCATCCAAATCGCCCAGAGCCAGACCTGTCCCTAGATTACTCAATGACTGGCCACTGTTGACCATATTGCCTGAACCGGTGTTGAACCATACTTCAACTATTTCCCAATTGGCAGTCACCACATCCAGGAGACCATCATCGTTGATATCGCCAACGGATAGAAGGTAACCACCAAGATTTTGGAACGTCTGCGTGAAATCGCCCAGACCGTCATTCAACCAGACATCAGACTGGGTAACGGCATCCAGATCACCGTCATTATCCATGTCGGTCAGGGAAATACCAGACATCCAGCCTGTGCCCAAATAATCGCTACCTATCGTGAACATGCCACTGCCATCATTGTGCCAGACCTGATTGCGGTTTCCCCCATCGGTACCCATTATGATGTCTACATCATTGTCCCCGTCAACATCGCCGACGGCGGCCGTTTGATCCCAGTCTCCATAACGGCCGATGGATTGGAAAAGTTGGAATTGTCCAGAGCCGTCATTACTCCATATTTCACTGTATGTGGGCCACCCCGACCCGCCTGGTGTCAACCAGGCGCTGTTAACAAAAAGAGCATCTAAATCGCCATCATTATCAAAATCGGCCAGTTTAATATCTCTCGTTTCTACCCATTCCTCCCCAAGCAACTGGCCACTGTCAATAAAGTCAGCTGACCCAGAATTTAACCATAACCGATTGGCGCCGGTGGGGAGAAAACAATGACACCCTGCGTCCCAGACAGGCTGATTGGCCATCAAGATATCCAGGTCGCCATCGTTATCTACGTCGCCAAAGCTTGCGGCCAGCCCCGCCTGGTCAGGGATAACCTGATTACTCATCAAAGTGCCAGATCCAGTGTGAACAGGGGCACGAAATTGCCAGGTGAAGGGGACGAGTGGATCAAAGCCATTGACTGAGCGAACGTCATGGCTCAACCCGGCTACAATTACCTCGCCTGGCTGGAAGACAGTAGAAGTGGTAAACCAGACGGTATCGTTGTCCGTCTCTAAATCACCGATATGGAGACCACTCTGCTGACCATACAAGCGGAAAGTGTTGCTGGTCACGCTAGTCTGGCTGATCGCTCGGCTAAAGGTCGCTGTGATTGGCTGAGTGGGCGAAAAAACACGCCCATTCCCCGCCGGTAGTGTGGCGTTGACGATTAGTTCGTTAAAGATGACCTGGCTGCTATTGTTGGCCGGAACCGGATCACGGAGGGAAGAGGTAATAACGGCCGTATTCACCAGGGTGCGCTGACCGCTCAAGGTACCCACAATGGTGATAGTTCCCTGGCTGCCCAGCGGCATATTTTCCACCTGCCAACTAAAAGTTGTGTTTGCTGTGGCGGTAATGACCACACCGCTAGAAGCCAGGGTAACTTCCGTCAGATCGGTAGGAATGACGTCTGTCAGAAAGATATTGTAGGCCAAATCCGGGCCCTGATTGGTAAACGTCAGCGTATAGGTGATAGTTTGTCCATTTATCACCTGCTGCTTTGTCAACGCCAGATCGGCGACGTTAAATTGAACTGTGGCCTGGTTGTTGCTCAAAACTGGATCGAGAGCATCGCTGGTCAATGAGGCGGTGTTTTCTACAAAACTAAAATCAGAGACGACGGCCGTGATGGTGATAATCCCCCCCTGTCCAACCGGCAGATTCCCTACCTGCCAGCTAAAAGGTGGACTGCCTGTTGGCGTGATGGGAATGTTGCTGTTGACGTTAATTCCCGACAAATTAGCGGGTAAGGGGTCCTGCACAATCGTGTTGACCGCCAGGCTCGGACCCAGGTTGGTGAATGTGAGTGTATAGGTAATAGCCTGCCCCTGTGTTTGTTGCTCTTTCCCTATCGCCAGGTCGGCCCGGTTCCGATTCAACCAGACAGTACTTGCCTCATAATTACCGACAAGGGCGTCCAAATCACCATCGCGATCCAGGTCGCCTAAAGCGACGGACGAAGCAGAGGTATTTCCCAAATTTTGGCCGTTTGTAGTGAAAGTGCCGGCGCCGTTATTGAGCCATACCTGGTCCGGTCGCGTGTACCCAAACCTGTTGGTATTGGCGGCGTAAGCATCGAGATCACCATCGCCATCCACGTCCCCCAGTTCAACGCCTGCGGTGACCCGATTACCCAGTGTTTGATTGGTATTCACCATATTTCCTGTACCGTCGTTGAGCCAGACACTATTGCCTCCACGATCGGCGGAGAACAGGTCAAGGTAGCCATCACTATTCAAATCCCCGAGGGCCGCATCGAAACTAATCCGTGAGCCTAATGGCTGGCCTTGAAAGAATTGTCCGGTCCCATCATTGAGCCAACTCCAATTGGTATTATTCGGTTCATCATTAGCTTCAACGGCGTCTAAATCGCCATCTCCATCCAGATCGCCCAGCGTCACGCCCAGGGTGCGCCCCTCGCCTAAGCGCTGCCCGCTATCACTGAAGATCGCCGATCCGTTGTTCCACCACACGGTGTTCGGTTCACCCGGCCAGGTGTTATTACCGACAAAAGCATCTAAATCGCCATCTCCATCGAGGTCACCGAGGGCAACATCAAAGCTAAAGCCATTCCCTAAACTTTGCCCGCTATCAGTAAAGTGACCAGTGCCATCATTGATCCACACCTGGCTAGGTTGCACGTTGGAACTGGCATTCGTAAGAAAGGCGTCGAGATCACCATCGTTGTCGAGATCACCTAGCGCGACGGCAGTTGCTGCCAGGTTACCTAACAACTGGCCACTATCCACAAATTCCCCCCGCCCATTATTGAACCAGACCTGGTCTGGCCCTGTTTTTGCCACATAGGCATCCAGATCACCATCCTGGTCAAGATCACCTAAGGCAATGTCGTTGGCCGAACCCAGGGACTGGGTGGTGGCTACAAAAAGCCCGGTGCTAGGCGTGACCTCAGCACGGAATTGCCAGGCGTAAGGGATCAGGGTTGCAAAATTATCGCGGGCCGTGATGCCAGGTAATAGTGAAGCCGCCAGGGTTTCACCAGGAAGATACGGTCGTGTTGGCGTGAAGACGGCCATAGGCCCAATCGTGGAATAGTTGCCCGGGTAAGGACCTGTCAGTCGCCCTCTAACAATGAATGTGCCGGCATGCACTGTAGCACTCTCTATGACCTGGTTCATCGTAGCCGATACCCATTCGCTGACGGAAACAAGGGCATCGTTCTTGGCCGGGTAGGTATTCGTTACCACCAGTTCGTTATATATGACCGTGTCCTCGTTGTTGGCAAGATTGTTGTCAACCGGATTTGTTCCTAAAAGGGTAATGGAGGCGCCATTGATCAAAGTCGATAAGCGACTAATGATGCCGGAAACGGTAATTATCCCGCTGCTTCCTGGCCCCAAGTTGTGTACTTGCCAACTATAAGAAATTCCTGGTGTTGGGGTGATCTCAGGCCCGCTGCTGAAAACTGAATAATCTACAATATCGGTTGGTAAGATATCTGTGATGGCCAGGGATGGGGCCATGTCGGGTCCGTTATTTGTGTAAATGAGTGTATATGTGATGAGGGAACCAGCAACGGTTTGCCGTTTCTCTAGCAGGAGATCACTGACCATGTGGTTAGACCAGATCTGATCTGGTTCTGAGTAGCCATACCCTAGAAAAACATCTAAATCGGCGTCGCCGTCTAAATCTCCAAGGGCAATATCGGTTACATTTTCATCACCTAAGACGAACTCCTCCACCAAGAAGAAACCCGTACCGTCATTATAATGCACCCGCGGCATGCCCGCAGTGACAACATCTAAGTCACCATCACTATCCACGTCACCTAACCTGAGTTGCGCAGATAGACTGTTGCCTATTAATTGGCCACTATCTACGAAGGTGCCATCTCCCTCATTAAGCCACACCTTGTCCGGTGAAGTTGTGCCAAAACCATAGCCTATATACAAATCAAGATCGCCATCATTATCTAGATCCCCCAGGGCAAGACCAAGAGCACCGCTGCTACCCAGCAATTGCGAGCTTTCGATGAAGTATGCTGTGCCGTCATTGAGCCAAAGCTTGGGTGGGGTGTAATCAGCCGCGATGATTGCATCGAGATCTCCATCACCATCTACATCACCCAGAGTGGTGTATCGGGGACGCTCCAGCCCGCCGGGGCCAATCCCTTGGGTTGTTTGAGTAAAGTAACCAGCGCCGTTGTTTAACCAAACTCGACTGGGATCAATGTGATTGACGATGAAAGCATCTATGTCCCCATCGCCGTCCAGATCACCTAACGCCAAATCGTGGGCTGACTCTCCTGGCATCTCTTGACCACTGTTGGTAAAAAAGCCGCTACCATCATTCACCCAGACTTCGTTGGAGCCAGAGTGGTCGGCAACAAAAGCATCCAGGTCGCCGTCCCCGTCTAGATCGCCAAGGCCCAGAGCGTGATCATGGCCAGGACTTAATAATTGTCCACTGTCACTAAACGTGCCGCTGCCATCGTTAAACCAGACTTTAGCCGGCGCGCCCCAATCCGTCACGAAAGCATCCAAGTCACCATCGTTGTCTAAATCTCCTAGACCAATGTCAGGGTTATAGGAATTGCCAAGACGCTGCCCGCTATCTACGTAATAACCACGCCCGCTGCCAGTCACGGCCGTTTTGAACTGCCACACTGTCGAAGAAATAGGATGTTCACCAGCCAGATTGGCGGTGTTAGTAGTCACGCTGACTTCGATTAATTCGCCTGGTTTGAAAGGCGTTGTCGGCGTCAGGAAAAGCGTGTCATTTTCAGTTCCATAGACTTCTGTAATCACCCCCGTTTGCCCCGCATGAACGACAAATGTACGGCTGGTAACCGTGTCAGGGTCAATGGCCTGGTCATATTGCACGGAAACACCGCTTGTTATGGGAGCCATGTAGTAATTAATTGGCGGATTCACAGCAACAACGACCGGATTGCTTAATGCTGAACTATGAGTGGGCAAGACATGGATGTTGGCAACCCACAATAGACCGACTAACAGACATAAGGCTGAACAACTGGCGATAATCAGAGATTTAACTCGTGGTAACATGAGGCACTCCTCGGAAAGCACAGCGCGGTTTGGGCTACTCAAACGCGACACGGTAAATTTTTTGATCTAGTCAGATTTTACCCGATTTGGAGGATGAGAATATAGCCAGGGAGTGCTACTATCAGGGCAAGCCCAAAGTCGTAAAAGGACTTAATCAAGCGCCAGACCTAAATATGTCTTCCAGAGTGAAACCCATCAGCCATTTGTAGTTCAATCTCTGCAACAGGAGCCAATTGCGGACTTTGCAATTGCCCTGGGGGAAGCTCATCAAAATTGACGTTCAGGTCAAGGCAAAGGGTGCGCACTTCTTCAAGGCGGAAAGATTCATCCATCTGCTGGCATAGCTGATTGAATGATGAGTCTTTCTATATGGTTGATCTGACGTCGGTCATGGTTTGCTCTTACTACGACATGTTGATTACAGCTGATCAGATTATAGAAGAGTCGCGCCCATTTGAGAACCATGCATGAAACGGAGTGTGTTCAGTTTTGGTGTCTGGTTCCCGGGCAACTGCCAGATTAATGAATTCGTTCAGTCAAGTTTATACGCCAAGGTTAAGCGCGCCCCTGAAACGGTCATCATACGTCGTCAGACCTTTTGGGACACGTCACGGCCAAAAATAAGGGGTTGGACTTTTGACAAATCACTTTAACATGTTGTGCCGCTTGGTGAATTTCCACTCGACTATGAATCTGTTTCACAGCAACAGTGTGAACTAACTTGGGGTTCGAGCAAAATTTCAAACCGCCTAAACTTCAGGTTAATGGATCTACGGGATTTCTTGGGATCCGACGTGATACGTGATGCGCGAGGTCTCTCTGGTCACACATCACGGCCTGTCGACCCCTAAGTTCCCAAAGAGCCAAGTTGATTCGCCCGAAAGTCTTACTTTGAAACGCTCAGTCGAGTACAAATCTCTATCATGCATATTTATGTTAATAAAGTTGTCAAAAGTCCAAGCTGCAAATGATGGGCATTATTCAAAATGACGCTGAATTTCTCCTTCAAGGTAATGCCAACCACATTGCCATCACAAACAATTACCCTATCTATGATTTCCCCAAGAAGGCTTTGTCGCTCTTTTTTTGGATTGTCGGACTCAGCGCAATTTTTCCAATGCACACCGAAATTCTCCAGCAAATCAGCCCCTGCAACGAGCTCATCGTAGTCCAGAGGCATAAGCGAATTAATCTCATCTCGAAGCTGATTGCGCTTCGCCACGTACTCTTGCGGTGCCAGAAACCCTTGCTCCCAGCTGAAGTCAACCCGTTTCATCGTCTCCTTCGCTTGTGCTATGCGTTTAAATGCTTCAGCGTGTTCAACCTTCCCTCGAACCGTCTCTTCAATTCGCCTCTCCCAATCTGCCGGTAGCACAACCCCATGTAATGCTTGCACAACTTGAGAATTCACCAACTCGGTTGGTATCGACCGTTGCCTACATGGTTCATATCCACGGTGTTTGGCACGGCAGCGATAGAATGCTTTATTGCTTCGGGTTATCCAAACAGCACCCATTTTCCCGTAGTTTTTATCCACCAAGATTTCCGGCTTGTTCGTTAAACAACGCAAACAAAATACGCGACCTCGCAACAGATAAGTGCGCAGGGTGGCTGGGGATCGTTGACCTAAAGGAAAAGAGATGCGAACCTGCTGACAGCGCTCAAACAGTTCGTCGGAAATAAATCCCTGATGCTTGCCTTCAAACCACTGCCTGTGATTGCGGCTAGACTGTTTCCGCTCACCCAGCGAACCACGGTACACTGTTTCGGCATAGGGAACGCGGCCTGTATACAGGCGGTTTTGCAGTATATCTCTGACGGTTTCCTTACCAATGGGTGGCAGACCCTGACGCAACTTCTGAATCTCACGCTGCTGGTTCAGCCAGCGGGCAATATCCAGGACACTGTATTTTCCAGTAGCATATCGTTTGAAAGCACGCCTGATAATGGCGGCAATTCTGGGGATGACGTACAGACCAGCCGGCCGTTCTGGTGTAGCTTCCGAAATCTTAACCAACTCATAACCCAAAGGTGGAATACTGCCGTTGAATTCTCCGCTGGCCGCACGCTGGTATTTACCCCGCTTTGTTTCACTGCTGAGATTCTGGGAGTAGAACGCGGAAAAGATAGCCAACATTTGCTCCATCATAGCGGTGTAGGGGGAATTGTCTTCATCTTCAGAGAAGCCCTCAACACAAAACAGTTTCAGCCCATATTCATGGCGCAGCAGCATTTTGATCATGACAGCCTGATCATGATGGCGCGCCAGACGGTCAAATTTCCAGAACATTACGGCGTCAAATTTACCAGCCTCAGCAGCGTGACAGAGGTTCAGAAACCCATCTCTCTCAAGGCTCCAGCCGCTGCGCGCTCCGTCACTAAATACAGCAATCACCTTCCCGTTCCGTAGCGCAATAGCCCGACGGCACTGCTCTTCCTGCGCTTCCAGGCTGAACTCATTTTGCATTTCCGATGAGTATCGCGTGTAAATGGCAAATCTTAATCCCTTGCTGCTTTGCTGCTTCATTGTTGTCATCTAAATTGGTGGTCCTTTTTCAAATGGGGAGAGGAAAAGAGTGTAGAGGATGATATCGAGCACAAGAGGGGAAAAATTCACCTTCAAACCAGGTACCTACGGCTAGGAATTCCTTCAAGGCAAATCTCAAATGGGACCTGAAAGTTACAGATCGTCTCGCTCTAATGCCCCCTAATTGCTCGATAATTTTTGATAGGAAGGCAATGGTCAATCGCCGCTAAAAGCCAGCCCCAGGGTTGATTTAAGTTGAGTATGCTGCAACTGGCACGTCCAGTCGGAGTGAACAATATCGCTTCCTTATCCAAGGAAATCCAAGGAATTAAGCGTAACATTGGCTGACAATTGTCGTTTAGAAACTCTTTAAAGTAACGAGCTCGACATGGTTATCGGCAAAGGATTGCATTAAATTGTTGATGTGCTGCATGTCTCTGGACAAACGTTCTATGTCATAGGTAATTACGGCCCTCATTTCCTGCTGGTCGCACAAAGCGAATAGTTTCTGCAATCCTTCTCTGGATTGATCTAGCCCACTAAGACCAGCTTCAGATATTACCTCTATTACTTCATAATCATGCTCTCTTGCGTATTCCAAACAGTCCATTTTTTGTCTGGAAAGTTGAACGGTTGACTGTTGATCGGCCGTGGCCGACCGACAATAAATAATTGCTTTTTTCATAATTTTGTGACCTCCTGCATCGGAACATCATTTTCACGTCTTAATTGTCCATCCTCATTAATATTTGGGCAAAATGCTATCTAGCGTCGTCGCCTGTTTGTCTGATCGCCATGCCCGGTTTAGGTGAGCGGCATGGCCCGGAATTTGTGACCGTTTTCACCGGAATACGCATCTGGCATAAATTCGACCAATTATAGAGGTTTAACAGCAAATAACAGTTGCTTTCCTAGACAGACACATCTTCCACCTCCTTCCAGCCAAACTCTCCCTTTTCGATCCACTTAGCTACCTGCAATTCGGACAAATAACCACTCACTGTCGACTTTGACCGTCCGATTTCAACTGCCAATTCGGACAAGGTCGCGTTCGGTTTCGCTCGGATAACTTTCAACAGCTGTTGCATTACTTCTTGCTTTTTGGTCGTTCGCTTTTGTCGTGCCCGTCCGATTGTGTCAGATTCGGACGCATTGCGAATTCCATTGCCGTTCGGGTGATCCTGAATCTCGTTTTTCAGTTGGTCCTTTTGTGCGGTCAATCGTCCGATTTCGCCTTCCAGTTTTTCAATCTTATCCGAACGCTCCCGAACAAGTCTGTCCATCTCGGATTCTTTCTTCCGGGTTTCCCGAACGATTTCATCCAGACTATTCTGTGCCTCCATTCGAACGGCCGTTTCCTTGAGCTGTGCCAACAACAACTCGAAAGAGAGAAACAAAGCCAACGGCGGAATAGCGGCCAGGAACTGAGCCAGCAGGTCTCTTTCGGCATGAATGACATTCAAGATTACGCTCAATACGGTAAATATGGATACCAACGCCCAGGGATAGACGGTTCGCTCCCGATTGAGATTGGCGCGCAGCACACTCAGGCTAAAGACGATAATCGCCCCGTCTATGATGGCTGGATACAGCCAGGCGATCTGCTCTACCACCCCAATTTGAACCGCCAGACCCTTGAGGGACTCAAAGGACAAGAAGAAAGCGCTGCCGGCCAGAAACAGGACCAGCAGCGCCGAAGCGAGGGAGATGAGGTGATTAATGCGCTGCATCGTTCACCTCGTTTTCCTCTGGATAGAGTGTACAAATCAACTGGAATGGGACGCTCAATTTGGTTTGATATTTGTGGCTTCAATATCGCCATCCTCATCGCCATTCTTGTCAGCATCAGCGAGCCGTTTTTAGGGCGACGGGGGGCGGCTGTTTTTGCCGTCACCGGCATTTTGCTTTACACCATTCTCGTCGGCGCAGACGCCTCGGTGGTGCGGGCAGCCATTATGGGCATCATTTACCTCTTCACCCAACGCTGGTTGGGTCGGCCCAATTTTGCCTTTGCCTCCCTCTTTGCCGCCGGTTTTCTGATGACCCTGGTCAATCCGTTTACGCTCTGGGATGTGGGCTTTCAATTGAGCTTCATGGCTACCCTGAGCCTGATGGTGTACGCTGACCCTTTCAGCAAATGGACAGACCGGCAGTTGCAGCACCTTATGTCCCGGCAGCAGGCGCGTCGGGTCATGGGCATCCTGTCTGAGGCAGTGGTCATTACCCTGGCGGCGCAGGTGTTGACCCTGCCGCTGATGGTGGGGTACTTCCAGCAGCTGTCGCTGATCAGCCTGCCCGCCAATTTCCTGATCTTACCCGCCCAACCGGCAGTGATGACCTGGGGCGGGCTGGCGACACTGGTGGGCATGGTTTCGCCCGCATTGGCACAGCCGATTGCCTGGGTAGCCTGGCTGCCACTCACCTATACCATTGGGTTGGTGCGCCTGTTTGCAGCCGTGCCGTATGCGGCCGTACCTGTCAACATCAGTTGGGGATGGGTGCTGGCCTTTTATGGCCTGATCGCCACCCTCACATATCTGGCGCAGCAAGAGCCAGAACGCCGTCGCCGCTTATTGGCCGACTTACGGCCTGCCTGGGGAATGCGACTGATGGTAGGCGGCACGGCCGTACTCGCCCTGCTTGTCTTTAGTTGGGCCGCCACCCAACCCGATGGCAAACTGCATGTCGCCTTTCTGGATGTGGGGCAGGGTGATGCTATCTTCATCCAGACGCCTTCTGGTCGCCAGCTATTGGTAGATGGCGGCAATGACCCCTCGGTGCTAAATGATCGCCTGGGGCAGCAAATGCCCTTTTGGGACCGGCATATTGACATCATGGTAGCCACCCACCCGGACGCCGATCATGTGTCTGGGCTGGTAGAGTTGTACGGCCGTTACCAGATCGGACAGCTCATCACCGATGGCGCAGAAGCCGACGCCTCTGCCGGATATGAAGCCTTGCTGCAAGTGGCCGAGGCACAGCAAACGCCATTGCACCGGGCTGTAGCCGGAGAAGTGATCGAAATTGGCGACGGCGTGCGGCTGGAAATTGTACATCCGGGAACAGAGTTAGACGCCGAAAACCGGAATGAAAATTCCGTCTCCTTCCGATTGATGTATGGCAACTTCTCGCTCTTGCTGACCGGCGATGTTGAGGAAAAAGGTGAAGCGATGATGTTACAAAAGGGGCTTCCGCTGCAAGCCCTCGTCTTCAAAGCCGGGCATCACGGATCGCGCACCTCCAGCACAGAGCCATTTCTGGCAGCCGTGCAGCCGCACATCATGGTTGTCTCCGCCGGGGCCGATAACCGTTTCGGCCACCCGCACCCGGAAGTGTTGGCGCGAGCGGCGGAGAGAGGCACGGCCGTGCTGCACACTGCCGAATTGGGCACCATTGAAGTCATCACCGACGGACATACGATGTGGTGGCAGGCGAGGGGTGGGGATCAGTGAGGCAACCTCCCGGAGGTTGCCACTCTCCGGGAGGTCGTGAGACTAAGGGTTATTGTTTACGCCGCCAGAAAAGGAGGCCAAAGAGGGGCAGTACGGCCGTGGCCGCCAATATGTTCCCGGTGGGCTGGGGCGCGGCGCTGCTGCTCTCTTCTGGTTTAACGATGATGGGCAGGTAGATGAAATAGTCGGGTGGGGGCGGTGGTTCCTCGACAACGGCCGTTGTCGTCAACGCCACATTGGCCGAAACATCACCATCACTGTCGGACACGGCCGTTACCGTCACCGTGTCACTGAGGTTATTGGTAGCCGTCAGCGGCACATGCACCATCACCATCACCATATCGCCGGTTCCAGCCACCAGACTCACCGTCGTGGTAGATGGATGAGTCATCCATTCATTGCCTGCCAGGCTAAGCGTGAAGTTGTCATCGGTATCGCCGGTATTGGTGAGGTGCAGGGTGTAGGTGACAATAGCCCCGGCCGTGCCGGTGAGGGTGTTATCTACGGTCGTGAGCGCCACGCCATACACCGGCAGTCCTTCCACAGTCAACATGAGGGGTAACGTCACCAATCCCGTGGCTGAGTCGTTGCTGTCAATGCACAATGTGCCTGTGTACACACCAGCCGTCAGCGCCATGCTGTCAAAAATCACATCCACCGGCGTGGCTGCATCCGGGTCGGTCATACCGGCATCAGGCACGGCGCTTAACCAGGGCAGGTCACCGGGAACTGCACAGTTGGCGTCGGTCGCTTCGCTGAGGCTCCAGGTCAACGATAAGGTACCTGTATTACTGATGGTGAGGGTTTGGGTGACGGCCGTGTCCGGCGTCTGGATGCTGCTGAGATTATCAGGATTCACAACAATAACCGGCGCTTCAATTCGCGGCAGCGGCCAAACATATGCCCCCCGCGCCCTTGTAAACAACGCCAGCGTGGTAAAACCGCGATCAATCGCCATATCCCAGATCATCATCCGTGGCAGCCCGGCCGTGAATAGATTCCAGGTTGGTGAAGATTCGCTGATGTCATCAGTGAAATAAAGACCCCAATCCGTCCCGGCAAACACCTGGTTAGGAAAATTCGGGTTGGCAATGATGCTGTTCACCGGGATATTGGGCAAATTACCCGTTTTATTTTCCCAGGTGAAGGAAGAACAATTCGCATTACATGTCACCTGGAATACATGCCCCGGCGTGGTCGGCGTGTTTTCGTCAAAGCCGCCCACCGCCGCAAAACCGGTGGTAGCAATGGTGGGGTGGGTGGCCACATCCATAATGGGGCGATTAGGCAGCACCGTGTTGCCGTCGGTCACATTGACCCAGGTCGCGCTGTTCGCAATCCCCTGCCCCAACTCAAAGCCATATTGCACATTGCCATCCAGCGTACCCACAATGGCGATAGAGCCATCATTCACGCCATAACTCAATTGCTGGATGAATGACCGTGCCCCCAACGTGCCTTTGGTCAGGTCGGGGCTGTTAGCCAGAAAAGTTGTCCCGGCGTTGACAGATTCCCAAACGCGATGAGTCCCAACGATCATATGGTCACATATCGCGCCAGGGCAGTTATATTTGTCCAGTTCATATGGCATGATAAAGCTAAGCCGATCACCGGTCCAGGGTCGAGCCAGATTAAAATATGGCCCATTGGGTCCATTGGTGGAACGTTTCAAACCGCCATTCTGGCTTTCCTGATACCAGTTCAGCCCCGCTTTGGGTTCAATGCGGGCGAACATGCCATCACCGCCAGTAGTCATCTGCCATTGAGCAGCTTCCACCGGCTCGCCGCCAGCCACGTCCCACACCTTCACCATGGAGCCATTATCTTGTGCGCCACCGTTAATACCAGGATTATCCGATGTATTAAATTCGCCGGTAATGTCACCAGAATAAAACTCGATGGTGTTAAACGTCTGGTTCAGACGGACAAAGTTGTTAAAACTGAGGGTGGGGGAAGTAGCAACGCCGGTATAGTACGCGCCACCATCTGTTGTCGCCAGCAACCGGTCAGGATCGTTGTCTACATAGGCCAGACCATGATGATCCACATGTACCACATTACCACCCGAATACCCAACGGTAATATTGGACAAACTGGCCCCACCATCTGTGGAACGCCAAAGGTCAATCATCTGGACAAAAATGACCATGGGATTGGTGGGATCAACAATCACATTCTGGTCATACCAGTTTTGGGAGCTGCCACCATCGGTATTGGTACCCTGAATCCAGGTATTACCCCCGTCCTGGGTGCGGAACACAGCCAGCAACCCCTGGGACAAGTCGGTATGTGCCACAACCGCGTAGATAAAGTTGGGGTTGCTGGGGGCCATGGCCAGGTCAATACGGCCAACATTGCTGGGGTTATTGGGTGTGCCGTTGCCGGTTCCGGCCGGGAAACCATTGTCGCCTCTGGTTAACAATGTCCAATCGCCTACAGCCGGGCAGCCACCAGTGGGCATGGTGACGCGGTAGACGCCGTTAGCGCCGTTTTGGTCAAGGTCTGGCTGCACAGGCGTGGGTGCACCACGTGTGCCAATGGCTACATAGACATCGGTACTGATGCCATTGTCATGGAGGATGAGGCCGGTGCCGTCTTGCCGTTGGCTGCTATGGGGGTTGGTGAGACAGGGGCCGGACCAGTTTTCGCCAGCATCATAGGAGAAAAAGACACCGGTTTTAGCGGTTACGACTACATTATTGCTGTTGCGGGGGTCAACCCGCACTTTGCCAATGGCCTGATACTGTGGGAAAGTGTTTGGGGGTTGAGGATAGCCAGGGCCAAAGACGTCTTCACCCAACACTTCCCAGGTGGCGCCGGCATCGCTGCTTTTCAATACGCCCGCGCTGCCAAAAGACCAGGAGCCATAACGCAAATCGCCAGTGCCAGCATAAATGGTATTGTGGTCGTTGGGATCAAGGGTCATATCACCAATGGCAGTGCTGGCAAGCAGAGGGTCATCGGTGAGGACTGTCCAGGTGGTGTTTTCATCGCAGCAGTTGGTGGTTTTCCAAACGCCACCACCGTCGGAACCGACATAGGCGATGTTGGGGGAGATGGGATCACTGACGACGACGTTGGTACGGCCGGCGACGATGCCATAGCTGAAACAGCCGGAGCAACCCGTCGTTTGTAATGGGGCGGGGCCGAGGGCGGTGAATTGGGTGGGGTCTAGATTGCCGCCGCCTTCCATGCGCGTGGCGGCGAGGGCCCCAGCAGGTAAGGCTTCTTGAATATGGCGGTCGGTTTCGGCCGCATCTACCAACCATTGCTGGTTAAAAACGCCGGTGGGATAAGAGGCACGGATGGCCCAATAGTCGGCCATGCTATTGAGAAAGAGACCTTCCATTTCGGGGTTTTCTTCAGCTTCAGCGGCATAACGTTCGAGCGGTAGCTCTTTAGCGATATATAACTCTAGCCGGGCTTGCTGGGCCAGGTTGCCTTCCGGGGCCGGTGCAGTAGGCTGCATCAGGGCAATGGCGCCGGTTAGGAACAGAGCAACGAGTAATAATAAACTGATCAGGCGGGCGGGTTTTGCTTTCATTTTTCGTTTATCCTTCCTTATTAAAGAAACTTGTGGCGGAAATTATACTGTTGATCGGGCTATAGGCTAATTGCTGTTTTGTACTGCGGTTAAAACATTACGGCCGTGCCCACGTACTGTAGGCATCTTGTGAAAATAAGGAGCAAGCAGATGCAAACAAACGGACATCTGACCAACCTCTGGGAGCGAGCCAAAACACCGCTGGCGGCATTGGGCGGTTTTATCTTTCTCATCTGGTTGTTGGAGCTGGTGGATTGGTTGATTTTTAACGGGGCGCTGGATGGTTATGGCATCAAACCGCGCACGGCAAATGGGTTAATAGGCATCCTGTATGCCCCGTTTTTGCATGGTGGGTTTGGGCATCTGATGGCCAACACCATGCCTATTCTGATTTTGGGTGGGCTGATTGTTATCTCTCGGGGATTAAAAGAGTTTTTTATTGTGACGGGCATGGTAATGATTATTGGTGGGTTGGGGACATGGCTCATTGGACCGAGCTTTTCGGTACATATTGGGGCCAGTGGGCTGGTGTTTGGCTACTTTGGTTTTTTGCTGCTGATGGCTTATTTTGAGCGAAGTTGCCAGGCCATTGTGGTGGCGGTGGTGGTTTTGTTCATTTATGGGGGGTTGATTTGGGGGATTCTGCCACGCGGGGATGGTATTTCCTGGCAATCCCATTTGTTTGGGCTGGTGGGGGGCGTCCTGGCGGCTTATTTACTAGGGCAGCGGGAAACAAGGGATGTGGGCGAACCAGGGGCCGCGCCTGGCATGGAAGATGAGATTGTGATCCACGACAGTTATGATATGTAGGACACGGCCGTGCCCCATCGGTCTTGCTATCATAATCCACCCCCGGTAAAATGCCCGGCCATGAGCCAGCCGGGATCATTGCTTGACAATACCGGAGAATGATGAAGAGGCCAGTTTACAAACAAACACGGCCGTACCCACCGACACAACTACACCTACAGAAACCCCTACAACAGAACCCACCACCACACCGACAAATTCGCCTTCACCGGAACCTACAAACACACTTTCACCAGAGCCAACAGCGACGGCAACCCAACAACCCACTGCTGCCGTTGTTCAGCCAACTGCTACACCGACGACGGCCGTGCCCGTCTCTGCTCCCGTTGCGCCGCCATCTGCTCCTGCTCCCACCGGCCCAAACCTGCTGGCAAACCCTGGCTTTGGCTGGCTGGGCCAATGTGCGGGCCATTCAGGGCGGTTCGGGTAATGCGCGATTTATTCGTTCTGGTCAACATTCAGCACTTGGCTATGCTGGGCAAATCGTTTCCAACATCGTACCAGGAACAACGTACCGGGCCGGGGCCTGGGTGATTATGTGGTCCAGTACAGGTGAAAACCGCTCTATTTCAGAAAACTCTGGCGACTTACACGGCCGTATCTGTATCAATACCAATGGCAACAATGACCCCCTCGCTGATGTCTGCTCCGAATGGATACAGTCACTAGATGCCTGGCAATACATCTCGATTGATGCTGTGGCTACCCAAAGTGTTGTCAATGTCAGAATAGTATCTGTTATCCTCGGCGCCAACCGTCCACTCCACAACGAAGCATACTGGGACGACGTTGAGCTAGGGCTGGCTCCCGTAGCGGCTACAGCCACTCCCCTGCCTACACCTCCTCCATCCCGTCCCGCGCCGATTCCTTTTAACGCTTCCGCCCTGCGCGATAATTTGAACTTTGTGCGTTCGCAAATTGAACAAATGGGTGGCGTGTTGGATCGCTTGTACAACGGTGAACCGGGCAAATGTTCTGAATATCTGGGTTATTACCATACTGTTTTGACATCGCCCACCTATGACGGCATACCCACCGAATGGCAAACCATCTATAACGAGTACGTCTTTGCCGTAGAAAACGTCCTGGCAACCAATGATGCCCTCAGGGGCCTGTGCGTTGATGGTGGCAGGGTCACGCAGCACAATTACGGCGTGGGCCGGCAGGGCATCAATATCAGTCTGGAGCGGGTCATACCCGCCATTGAAGCAGCTAATGCCTTGTCGGGTGGTTAAGCAGGTAGGAGAGGGTTATGTCTGATCCCGAAACCTGCGCGTGCAGCCCCACGAAACGATCTTGTTAAAAATCACCGGGTGAGGTTTGACCTTCCCACCATCAGTCAAAGTAACCAGAACCCTGCACTATCTCCACCGCCGGCAAAAACGTGGTTTCTTCAATGGAACAGCCGCTGCGTTCCAGAAAAGCCTGCACCACCCGGTAACCAATGGCATAACCACCATAGGTAGGCATTCCACCTAAAGGTGCAAAGCCACTGCGCTCCGCCAGGGCGTCGCCAAAGATGTAGCTGCGAATCAGGTTGAAACCGGTGGCGTTTAGCCCCTCCCCTACCAGGCGGCGAGCCGTCTCCAACTCAGCTTCATTAAAATCAGTCACATAATAGCCCACCTTGTCCTCGCCAAAAAGGGAGGCGGCAAATGCCTCGGCCGTGCCTTCAATAATGATGTAGTCGGCTACGGAGGTGTGCTGCATATCCCAGGGAAACGCACGTAGCCGGATCAGATGATGCATTTCGTGGGCGATGAGGCCACCCAGGCGTAACAGATTATACTCGTTTGGTTCCCAGAACTGCCCCAAAAATTGCGGCTGCATCCAGTGGGTAGCACCGGTGTAACCCCGTTCCAATGGATTGGATCGGGCGGCGTCAGCCAGCAGCAACCACCCGCTGACCGTCTCGAAGGGAATCTGCGCCGCGTAGGGTGCAAAACGGGCCAGCGCTGTTTCCAGGGCATCACACCCCATTTCCCAGGCATGGGCAGCCTCCATTTTTGCCAGGAGCACGGCCGTTTGCTCCACCTGATCCGGCAATAACCACCCCCAGGCACGCGCCCCGGCCAGGGAATCGCTTTCCGCGTTTGCCATCATAGACATCATCTGCTGCCAGGGGTTCACAAACAACTCCAAATAAAGTTGCTGCCTTTTGTCCGCATCTGGCTCCGCCAGAAGACGGTGGTAATACTCGTTGGTTGGTATCCAATTGCTTTGCATATTATTGTCCCTTCTGATGTTTCTGTTTGTTAGGATGAGGGCAACCACAAGGGTTGCTCAGGGCAACCACAAGGGTTGCCCCTACCAGGGGTTATAACTGCTGGCAGTAATGCTCAATGGCCTGCCGCAAGAAGCGGGGCATGTCGGGATGTAGTTTTTCGTAGAAGGCGGCAAAGGCCGGGTCTTCTTCGTACCCCTGGGCCAGCCCCAACATAATCTCAACGGTGGGTTCATAAAAGTAGCGCAAGTGCTGATGCCAGCGGGTGATGATTTGTTGTACGGCCGTACTATCCGGCCGTTCATCCATGTGCGCCAGCAAATCCCGGTACACTGCTTCCCCTTCGGCCCCAATCTGGGCTTTCTGGGCAGTGCTGTAATTTTTCCAGCGGCGAACAGAGACTTTAACAATTTCGGGATCATACCGCTCATACGCTTCCTGTTCATAACGCGCCTGCGTTTCTTCATCAAAGCCGGCAAATAAGGCTTCGGTACTCATCTGAATTTCTCCTTGCAAATGTAATATCGTCTGGTCAATGGTGTGAATGAGTTCATGCAGCCGTTCCACCCGTTGTTGCAATGCCTGTTTGTGGCTTTGCAGCGCCTGAGCCAGGTCAAAATCCGGCTGGTCGAGAATTGTCTGAATTTCGCGCAGACTAAAGGCCATTTCACGGAAAAGGAGGATTTGTTGCAGGCGGAGCACGGCCGTGTCATCATAATAACGATAATTGTTCTCTCCCACCACCGACGGTTTGAGCAGCCCAATCTCATCATAATAATGCAGGGTGCGCACGCTCACCCCGGCTAACACGGCTAATTGTCTGACGGTATACATCGTCATCACATCCTCTCTTTTTAGCTGAATAACTCAATCGGTGGGGATAATAAAGTATGACGTTACGTGAATGTCAAGGGGTAATTTTCAGATTGGGGGAAAGAACAAGAAATTGAACGCCAGGGGGCAAAGAGGTAAAAGGAGGCAAAGATGGAGAAACAAAGGGAAAACTTCGCGTCTCTTCGCGCTCTTCGCGGATCACACCGCATCCAACGCCATAGACCGCTCAAATTGCCGCTGCCCCACTTTGGCTAACAAAATACTAAAGACATACAGCACCACCAGCGGCCCCATTGTCAGCAACATCGTCACCGGGTCAATAGAAGGGGTAATAATCGCCGCCAACACAGCAATAATAACCACCGCATAGCGCCACTGTTCGCGCAATGCCTGCGCCGTCACCATGCCCACCCGCGCCAGCACATAAACGATGATGGGCATCTGAAAGCTCACCCCAATCCAAAACACCATACGCACCACAAAGCTGATGTAATCTTGCCCCGTCCACTCCGTGCGGAAAACATCCTGCATAAAGTTTGCCAGGAAGTTAATGGCCGCCGGCACCAGAACAAACCAGGAAAACGAGATGCCTAAAAGAAAGAGCGCCAACGAACCAGGAATAAAAACGTAGATATATTTTTTTTCAGAAGGGGTTAGCGCCGGAGAAATGAAGAGCCACACCTGATAAAGAATCCAGGGCATCGCCAGCACCGCCCCAAAAAGCAACGCCACTTTGAAGAAGGTTTCAATACCTTCGGTGGGGCGGAGTGTTTGCAGGGCCGCCGCGCTATCTGGCACGCTGTTCACATACGGCTGCATCAGATAGGCCAACAAGGGCTGAGCGATGGCAAAACCTAACAGTGTACCAATGAACAAGGCCGCCGCCGCATAGGTAATGCGCACCCGTAAATCATTGAGATGCCCCAACAGGGTCATCTGGGCGCCATCTGGCTCCATTTCTGGCGCATTAACCGTATCCATCATTCCGAGTCTCCCGGCACATCAACGGGCTTAGGCAGCGTGGGCATTGGCGGTGTTGCTGGCGCATGAGCGCCATTATTTGTGCCTTCTGTCTGGCTATCATCCGGCTTGATGGACTTTAGCGAGGGTGGTTGGATGGAGTTCTCAATCTCATCCAGGGCCATTTTCCCTTCCTGAGCGGCCGCCGTGCTGACTGAGGTGAACTCCTGACGCAGGGATTGCAGCTCCTGGCGCAAAATCTTTACTTCATCCATAGCATCACGTAGGGCACGGCCGTCATCCAATCCATCCAGCTCATTGTTCAACTGCCGTATAAAACTGCGGGAAATAAGCTGCAACTGCGCCGACGTTTTGCCCAACCAGCGCGCCACCTTGCCAATCCGCTCCGGTCCCATCACCACCCCGGCAATAATCAGGATGAGAATCAGTTCTGGCATCCCAATGCCAAAGATATTGTCCATGGTTGTGAGACATAACCCATGAACCGTAATCCGTGATCCGAAGTCCGACCTACGGGTTACGAATTACGGGTTACGAATTCTGCCCTTCTGTCGGCTCACTCTTTTCGGTCGCTTCCGTCTGACCATCTTTGACGCCTTCGCGGAATGCCTTGATGCCTTTGCCCAATTCACCGCCAATCTTACTAATGCGGCCCACGCCAAATAAAATTAACACCACTGCTAAAATAATTAGCAGCTCAGGTAAACCTAAAGGTCCCATGTAAAATCTCCTCGAAAAACAATGGAGATTGGAAGATTTGAGATAGGGAGATTGAACCGGTTGCAATCTCTAATCTCCAATCTCTTATCTCTAGCTCTCTAACGGCCGTCATTATACCAGACTAACCGCTAAAAGCAGGGGCGCTTTTAAGTTTGTTCATAACAGAATAGCGCACATTTACCAGTTGAAGGGCATTTATGAACCCTTTATACTGGCAGCAGTAAACGTCAATCACTCATCAATTTCGCTGGTAGTTCATCCATCAGTGACAAAACAACCATGAAAAAGAATCTTATTTTAGCCACTCTGTTGATATGTTGTCTCTCTGTAGTCAGACCTCTGGCAGCCACACCCCCGTCACAGGAAGAGGCGCTGCGGGCGCGCGGCCAATATCTGACCACCATAGCCGGATGTGATGGTTGCCACACTCCCTTCCGCACGGAATTTAACAACCTGGAATTAACACCGGCCCAATTACAAACATTGAGCATGTCTGAACGCAGTGCCAAAGACCCAGATATGTATATGGCCGGTGGACGTATTTTTGATTTAGGCCCGGCAGGGATCATTGTAGGCACCAATATCACGTCTGACCCGGAAACCGGTATTGGCGATTGGACAGATGAAGAAATTGAAACCGCCATGCGTACGGGTGTGACACCGGACGGCCGTCAACTTATCCCCATCATGCCCTACACCGCTTATAACCAGATGGCCGACGCGGACATGGCCGCGCTTATTGCCTATTTACGCACCATACCCCCCATCAAAAATGACGTACTAGCCAACCGCACCGCCAGCACAGAAGGGTTGCCACCGCTGCCAGCACCGGATGGCCCCATTACCGCCCCAGACGAAAGTGACCAGATAGCTTATGGTGAATATCTGGTGCGGCATGTTATGGCCTGCACCGACTGCCACACCCCCATTGACCCTAACTCTGGCCAGCCACAGATGGATCGCTTTTTAAGCGGTGGCCAACCGTTTGAAGGGCCATGGGGCATTGTGTACGCCGCCAACATTACGCCCGATGAAGAGACCGGGCTGGGCAATTGGACGGAAACGGAGATCAAACGGGCTTTTTTATCAGGAGTGCGGATTGACGGCCGTCGTCTCGTCCTGATGCCCTGGGAGTATTACGCCTCACTCAGCGGCCCCGACGCCGACGCCACAGCCAGCTACCTGAAAAATGGGTTGACGGCCGTGCCCCAGAAAGTGCCCGCACTGGCTGTTGCCGAAGAACTGCTCCAATACTTAACTACCATCCCGACTCCTCCCACAGAAAACAACCCGGTGGGCGAGAGGAATACCGGCACAAACACCCTGTCCCTCATCGGCACAGTACTGATTATCCTCGGCATCATCGGCATCACCGCCTATGTTTGGCGTCGGCGCACTGCGTAACACCGATCACCAGGGACACTGTAAGTCATGGGTGATTGAATAAATTTATGCGTCAACGGTTAAACCACCTGAATCGGAAGCACCTCAGCATCCGGTGGAAGTTAGTTCTCCCGTTTGTCATCATCACCATTTTGGTGATGGTGGTGTTATTGCCGTTTGCCTCCCAACTGGTCACTCGCCGCATTGAAGCCGAAGCCGACCGTCAGCTCACACAAGTTGCCCAATCCGTAGGCGCGCTCATGGCCGATTCCGAGAAACAAGCACTGCTCAGCGCCAGCGTTGTCGCCACTCTGCCAGAACTGGAAACCGAAGACGCCGTCGTCATCAAAGCGGCCCTGGACATCCGGCGGGCAGAACTTGATTTGCAGGAGTTAAGCATTTACGCTCTAGATTTTGAACCAGGTGATCCAGCCGCCATTTATGGCGGCCCACCGGTTATTCGCCGTTTGCAGGCCAGCCAGCAAACAGAAGCCATCCGTAATACCCTGATTAGGCAAGCTCTGGCAAGTGGTGAGACCACCAGCGGTATTGCTATAGCGCCCCAGGCTTCCCAAATCATTGGCGTTGCCCCTATTGTCAGCATGAGTGATGGCCGTATCACCGGAGTGGTACTGGCTGCCATTTACATGGATGATGACTACATCAGCAATATCGGGCAGATTCTGGGGGCTGACGTGGGTGTGGTGCAAGATAATGCGGTCATTGTTTCTGCCATTGATCCGGCCAGCGGGTATGAACAGCAATTACAGACAACGCTCATTTCACCCGACGGCCGTGCCACCTCCGACACCATTCTCTACAGCAACAACAGCCAATACCGTCTGCTTTCCCATCCCCTGCAACTTGGCGACAGCACCCAGGGGCATGTGTTAGTTGCCCGGCCCATCAGCGAGCTTTTTCAGGTGCAACGTGATATTCAAGCCGCGCTCATTGCCTTTGCCGGCGTCATCATCATTATCAGTCTGGCATTGGCGCTGGCCATGTTTTTTGCCTTTGCCCGTCCCTTGCAACGTCTGTCCCTGGCTGCCCGTCAATTGAGCAGTGGGCATTTAGACCAGCGTGTACAGGTGACCCACTCCATCTTTCGTGACGAAATTAGCGACCTGGGTGAATCATTCAATGAAATGGTGGAAGAATTGCAGGCGCTTTATGAAGGGCTGGAATATCGTGTGCAAAAACGCACCATCGAACTGGAAGAAGAGCAGCGGAAATTGAATGAAGCGCTGGCGGCATTAGCCGTTGCCCGTGATGAGGCTATCGCCGCCAACCAGGCCAAAAGTGAGTTTGTCTCCACCGTTTCCCATGAGCTCAAAGTACCCATGACTTCTATTCGTGGCTACAACCAGTTGTTAGCCAGTGGCATGGTAGGCGCGCTAAACGACCAGCAAAAAGATTTTTTGCTGCGTGTGGAAAATAATGTCCAGCGCATGATGACGCTGGTATCAGACCTGACAGACATTTCCCGCCTGGAAACGGGGCAACTGCGGTTAGAGTATACGGCCGTGCCCATTGAAGAAGTTGTTGACGAAGTGGTACACGCCACCCAGGCGAACATTGAAGCCAAAGAACAAGAGCTGACGTTAGGCTTGCCAGACAGCCTGCCATCTGTTTGGGCTGACCGCAACCGCCTGGCGCAAATCATGACCAACCTGGTAAGCAACGCCAATAAATATACCCCCGACGGCGGCAAAATTATTATCAACGCCAAAATCATGGAAGCCCGCAAAAGCAGTGGCGCGCTGGCAAAAGATTGCGTATTAGTAGCCATCAAAGATTCCGGCATCGGTATTCACCCCGATGATTTCCCCAAAATGTTCCAGAAATTCTTCCGCTCTGAAGATGAAAAGACGCGGCAAGCGCCCGGCACCGGCCTGGGGCTGACCATTACTAAGAGCCTGGTGGAACTGCAAGGCGGCTCTATCTGGTTTGAAAGCGAATTCCGCAAAGGGACTACTTTCTATTTCACCATGCCCACTGCCAACGGCCGTGCCCCTGCGGTATAATCTCCTGTAAAGCGCTTTCCCAAATTGCGCTAACAGGAGAAAACATGAAAATTGGTGTTGTCTTCCCCCAGATTGAGTTCCCGGCCGATCCCATTGCCATCCGTGATTATGCGCAGACAGCCGAAACATTGGGTTTCAGCCACATCCTGGCCTATGACCATGTGCTGGGCGCGAACCCGGAACGACCGGGTGGCTGGCAAGGGCCATACACCCACCATGATCCCTTTTTTGACCCCTTTGTGCTGTACAGTTATATGGCCGCCCTTACCACCTCTATCCACTTTGTCACCGGCGTCCTTATCCTGCCGCAGCGGGACACGGCCGTTGTCGCCAAACAAGCAGCCTGCCTGGATGTGCTATCCGGCGGCCGTTTTCGGTTGGGTGTCGGCGTCGGCTGGAACCGGGTGGAAATGGAAAGCATCGGGCACAATTTTCACGACCGGGGCAAACGCATTGAAGAGCAAATCGAAGTGCTACGACTGCTGTGGACACAACCACTGGTGCGGTTCAACGGCCGTTACCATCACCTGGATGACGTCGGCCTGAACCCCCTGCCCGTGCAGCAGCCCATCCCCATCTGGCTGGGCGGCCATGCGGACGCCGTCCTGGAACGTGTGGCCCGCTTGGGGGACGGTTGGTTCCCCAACTACCGTACACCGGAACAGGCACGGCCGTCACTGGACAAATTGGATGCGTTTCTGGAGCAGCACGGCCGTCGCCGCGCCGACATCGGCATTGAAGCCCGCCTGGCCTACAAAGACGGCACACCCGAAAGCTGGCAAAAGGCGATAGCCGCCTGGCAGGAGGCGGGAGCCACTCACCTGACGTTTAATACGATGGGCGCGGGATTGGACACGGCTGCGAAACATCTGCAAGCGATTGCCCAATTTGCCCAGGCAATCAGCTGATAAAACAACGCATCACACGGTTTATCTTCAGACCAAGACTTTCTTGTAAGCCTCCCTTTAAGCATCAGCCCGCACAATCTCGACCTGATAGGCAATAAAGCCACCATTCATTTAGAACAGCTTTTATGGAGCGTAAACGAGGTAAACCGTATGACAACAACTAATCCCCAAAAGACACAAATCCTGGTAATCGGTGGTGGGCCGGGCGGCAGCACCGCCGCCGCCATGCTCGCCCGCGAAGGGTTCGATGTCACCCTACTCGAACGAGATGCTTTTCCCCGTTACCACATTGGTGAATCATTACTGCCCTCTGTGTTGGACTTCCTGGATCTATCTGGCGCTCGTCCAAAGGTAGAAGCCTATGGTTTCCAGCGCAAACCAGGCGGCCACATCGAATGGGGTAGCAATCAGTGGGATTTATACTTCAACGAATTAACTGGAAATCATCAATATAGCTTCCAGGTTATCCGTTCTGAATTTGACAAACTGCTGCTGGATCACGCCGAAAGCGAGGGTGTAAAAGTGATGCAGTGCGTGGAAGTGCAAAAGATTCACTTTCATGATGCCGCCGAAGTCAGCCAACGCCGTCCTTATGCTGCCACCATCGCCCAAGTTGGTGAATCCGGCGAAGCCTGGGATATTAATTTTGACTATCTGGTAGATGCTTCCGGGCGGGCGGGGATCATGGCAACCCGCTACCTGCGCAACCGCAAATACCATGACGCCTTCAAAAACGTGGCTGTCTGGGGTTACTGGGAAGACGCCGGCCGACTGCCCCATCCCAAAGAAGGAGCGATAGCCACTGTCTCCATTCCCAACGGCTGGATTTGGGCCATCCCCTTGCATGACGGCATGTTAAGTGTCGGCGTGGTATTGCACAAAGATTCGTTCAAAGAAAAGAACAGTCGCCAAGACCTGGAAACGCTTTACGCCGAAGCGTTGGCGGATAATGAGACCGTCAGTGGCCTGATTGCCTCAGGGCATCGCGTAGGCGACTTGAAAGTGGAAACCGATTATTCTTACGCCAGCACCAACTTTGCCGGGCCTGGGTACTTCATGGTCGGTGATGCAGCTTGTTTCCTGGACCCGTTGCTGTCAACAGGAGTACATCTGGCTATGTTGAGCGCCATGTTAACGGCCGTCAGCATCACCGCTGCCGAACGTGGCGATGTCAGCCACGAGGAAGCGACCGAGTTCTTCGAGAACAGCTACCGTTGTGCTTACCTGCGCCTGCTTGTTTTCCTCACCGCCTTCTATCATCAATATGATGGGAAAGACTCCATCTTCTGGATGGCACGCCGCCTGAGTAACCATGACGTGCCCGAAACCAAAATCAAGCTGGCCTTCACTAGCCTCATGTCCGGCGTCGAAGACTTGATGGACGTGCGCGAAGGGGCGGAACTGATGACCCGCGATCTGGTGCTGGATGAAATGTCCCGGCGTGTGGCCGAAAACTTGCAAATCCGCCATGACAAGAAGCAGATGAAGGCCCTTTACGATGACCACGTGAGAGAAGACAACGCCACCTTCTTTGGTCAAGTGGAAGGTATAGACGTCATTGCTCGTGGCCCAGAACAGGCTGTAGGCGGTTTATACGTCAAAACTTCCCCCCGCCTGGGGCTGGCTCGCGTTTCCTAACCTTTCTGTTTTCTGATATAGTCAACCTCCCGGTCAGACATGCTGACCGGGAGGTTTTTTGTTTTTCGTAGGGCGATTTGCCAAATCACCTTACCGTTATGCAAGGAACAGGCATGGAAATTCTTGGCGGCCCCCTCTTTGCCGTAGCCGGGGCGGGTGAATCACACGGCCCGGCCATCACCACTATCGTTTTTGGCTGCCCGCCCGGCCTCAAACTGTCGCGGGCGCAAATCCAGCATTATCTGGATCGGCGGCGGCCCGGCAGCAGCCGGCACGGCACGCCCCGCAATGAAAAAGACAAAGTCGTGCTGCTCTCCGGCCTCTACCAGGATAACCACGACGCCCTCACGGCCGGGCCAACCATTCGCGTGACGGTTAAAAATGCGGAATTCGAGACCACCGGCTACGAAGAAGGGTTCACCACCGGCGAGCCGATCAGCGCTATTGTGTTGTCGGCGACCAGCAAATCGGGACATTATGCCCAATTCATGGGACCAACGGGGGCAGTACGCCCCGGCCACACCGATTTGGTGAAGTATCATCAATCAAAGGGGTTTGTGGATGTGCGCGGTGGTGGCCGTTCCAGCTATCGCAGCACCATTTCGGATGTGATCGGTGGCTCCATTGCCCGTATTTACCTCCAAGAGATGTTTGGCACAGTGATTTTGTCTTCTATCAGCCAGGTAGGGCCGTTACAGGCCAGCGTCCGGTTGGGGGATTATGTGAGCGAGTGGCTGCGGGCACACGGCCGTCAAACCATACCCCTGGAAGAAATCAACCGTCTACAAGACCGGTTGACCGCCGCCGAAATTCACTCCCTCGACGCCCACTTTGCCCGCGCTGCCGGGGAACTGATCAAACAAACGCGCATCGAAGGCGACTCGTTAGGTGCGGCCGTGGAAGTGGTAGCCGTGAATGTGCCCGCCCTGGTGGGCGAGCCGCTCTACCACAGCCTGAAAGTGCGGCTGATGGGCGTATTGGGCGGCCTGCATGCCGTACAATCCTGCGAAATTGGCGACGGTATTGAAGTGATTGCCCGCCGTGGCAGCGAAAACAACGACCCTATTCGCCACACCGGTTACCAATCAAACAGTCATGGCGGGCTAATTGGCGGCGTCACCACCGGTATGCCGTTGGTGTGCCGCGTTGGGTTCAAACCTACCTCCACCATTCACAAACCGCAGCAATCGGTGCGCAAGAACCTGGAAGAGATGGAGTTTGAACTGGCAGCGGGACGGCACGACCCCTGTGTGGGCGTGCGGGCGGGCGTTACGCTGGAATCACGCCTGGCCATTGAATTGCTCAACGCCGTCCTCATGCACCAGGCGCAGCAAATTGATCCGCAGCAGTTCCAGCTATTTGCTTAAAACGTGCCCCTGTACATGATCTGGCAACTATTTGATACAATCAATACCTGTTCGTCCATGGGACAAAACAGGAGGCAAATGGTATGGCAGAAAACCCCAATCCCCCGCAAAAAAATTCATCAACCGTCTGGCCTGACTGGCAAAAACAGTTGGCCGGATTGGTACTGATTCTGCTTGTCCCCGTTATTTTTGTGTTTTTCAAACCGGCCATCACGACCCTACTCATTATTTTGCTCCTGGCATTTGTGTTGCGTTACCCCATCAACTTTTTGCACCAGCGGCTCAAGCTCCGTTACTCCATCTCCGTCTTTCTCGTCTTTTTCCTCTTTTTGTTATTAGCTATCTGGGCCTTTGTGGCGCTGACCGGCACTGTCATTTCCGTAGCCATTACCACTTTGCAGCAATTGCAAACCTTCATCAACGCCAACATGCCCGCCCCACCGGAATCACTTAATCTTGGCCCCATTGACTTAAGTTTTCTGATCAGTCCATTACAGCGAATAGCCAGCAATTTTGTGATCACACGGTTGTTTGGCGGCCCGGCCGGCATTGTCAACGGGTTGGGTCAACTGATCACCAGCGCCGCTGACTTGATGGGGCAGTTTGCTATCATCGTCACCATTCTGCTCTTTTTCCTGCTGGAAATGCCCGCCACCATTGGCGGCATTGGCAAACTATTCCCCGAAAATTCGCGCCGCGAATACGCCATTTTGATCCAGCGCAGCGACAGACTGCTTGCCAATTTCTTTTTCGGTTCGCTGCTGGTAGTGGGTTTCTACTGGCTGCTGGCCACTATCATGTTTACCGTAACCGGCGTCTCTGATGCGCTGATCAAAGGTTTTATTGTCGGCGTGCCCAACTTCGTCCCGCAAGTAGGCGGGTATGTTTCCACGATTCTTGTTTTTATCATCGCCCTGATTAGTGGCACCGACCGATTCGCCATGTCTGCCCTGGTGTTTGCTTTTGTGATGATGATCATTTTTATGGTGGCTTCGGGCATTGCCTATTACTTTGTAGACGCCCGCGTCTATTCCAAATCGGTGAAGATACCCATTTGGCTGATTTTAATTGGGCTAATAGTGTTTGCGGCCGTCATGGGGACATTGGGCTTTTTACTGGCGGCGGCGGCCCTTGCCATCTTTGGCGAATTTTTTGTATTCACCCTTAAAAAGATTCGTGGCGAAGACCCCTACCCCGGCGAACCGGAGCCGCCGCTGTTTACGAAGTATTGGAACCCGTGAACCGTAATCCGTTATCGGTAATCGGTTTGTGGCCGGCGGCTCACGGATTACGGTTGCCTCACGGGTAAGGCATGGTTATAATCCGCCCGGTCTGGGTCATTAGCTCAGCTGGCAGAGCAGTGGACTTTTAATCCATTGGTCACAAGTTCGAATCTTGTATGACCCACCACCATATATAGGGTTTGCACACCCTCAAAGTCCCATATCTTCCGATGTGGGACTTTTGCGTTACTGGAGTTAACGCTTTCAAACCAGAGAGGGTAGCAAGAAGGGTAGCTTATAAAGTTACTTTAAAGGTGGATTTAAATGAAAAAATGTGCAACTTGTGGGAACACTAAGGAGGAAGCAGAGTACTATTGGCGTGACAAACAAGTAGGGAAGCGTTGGGGCACATGTAAAGATTGTCAGAAAAAACAACGCCATGACTGGTATGAAAGAAATAAGGACGAACACAAAAAAAATACTATCAATCGGAAAAGACAAGCTGTGCGAGATGCCAGGGGCTTCGTCTGGGATTATTTAGCCACCCACCCCTGTGTGGACTGTGGAGAGTCCGACCCGGTGGTTTTGGAATTTGATCACGTCGAGGGCGATAAAAGAAAAAACATTACCGATATGGCAAGTGCTGGTTATTCGTCAGATACCATTGGCAGAGAAATAAGCAAGTGCATGGTGCGTTGTGCTAACTGTCACCGTAGAAGAACGAGCAAACAAAGAGGCTGGTTCAGAAAGTAAATCTGTTGGAGTGGTCTACACTAACCTCATAAACAGCTTCAACATAGCATGGTATTAGCTTTCTGCAACTTCTCCCAGCTTTTTCAGGTAATAGTTCTCCATCCAAACCAAAAGTGTTTCCAAATAAATGTAAGGCAATTCCTCCAATTCACCCCAACCTTCAGATTCTTCGTCAAAGGTGAACTCCCCACTCCTAATAGCCTCGTCAATTTCATCACCGCAAATTATCCATTGTTTGCAATCTTCAAGATGCACCAAAACAGCATCATCTAGTTCCAGGTATCTAATCATATTACACCCTACTCGGCTGTGAATTCGCCTCCAGCCATTTCTTCAAGTCCGTTATCCGAATCCTGACATTTTTCCCTATCCTGATTGTCGGTATCTCTCCCCTCTGTGCCATCGCGTATACTTTGCTTTTGGAGAGTTTTAGATACTCGGCCGTTTCGGGAATTGTTAATATAAGGTCTAGTAGCTCTTGTCCAGACATCGTTTTCTCTCCCTTGTAAATGGTCTACAACCTTAGCCATATAAACACCCGCTATCATTTGACGTTCGGCTGGATTCATTTCGTTTTGCCAGGCTCTTTGTGGAAATGGAGGTAAAGTGGAAAGAGTGACATCATCCTTCAAAATAAACGCCGAGGTATTTCTTTTAATGGCACAGTTTTCCATACAAGCCTGATTCATGGAATTCTCGCAAATTTGAGAACACCAGTGAGGTGGTATTTGGTATGCTGTTTTACGTTCCACTTTCTTCTGATTGTACATGTCATAATCAAGCTGAATCGGTGACTGTGAGATACTGCTTTATGCGTTAGTCAATACCAGATGGTCATCATCGCATGGTGTGCTGAGTTCAGATCTCAACCGATTCAGAATTACACGGCCAGAACTTAGAAAGAAAGTTTTCCAGCCGTGATTATGTTAAGCCTTTTCAGGGATCACTTCACTGGCTCTCTTTTCAGTCCAGTAAAGATCTCGTTCAATCCCCAATCCAAACGCGCCTTTGACGGTTTGCAACTCCTCAAGTGAGAAATATCCCCACTCATCATTCCAATCTCCAAAGATGGATACATATCCAAAGAAGAGTCTTTCAGTTGGATAGTAAGCTGTTGCGTACCATGTCCCTGCACCGCTTGGATTGAAAAACTTTGCAACAATAATCGGGTCTTCTGCGTCTTCCTGATATCCGACTTTGGCAAAGCACTTCTCAAGGGCTTTAGTCATCAAAATCATGGCCGTAATCACCTCCCTTCTAAGCTCTCGGCCTTACCCAAACAGGTCTAGCCTGGATGAGCCATAAGGGGGTTATACGGCCAAGCCTGGAGAGAAAGTGTTTAGCTTGGCCGTTCGCTATTACATATCGTGCACGATCATTATGCCTTTTTCCGCATTACCCAATCGTGGTACGTGCCACATCTGGGAATGCCCTCTAGGACAAACATATCTACTTACAACGCTGTAGGGCAGATTCCTTTGAATCAGGTAGCTCTTTACCTCTTCTGGAACCGATCTTGCTACAAGCGGTGCCCAGTACATTTGAACATAGCACCGTCTGCACCAAGGAAATCTCTTCCTTGGCCGTCCAGTCTTTGACAGTAGAACAGTTAAGGCTACGGTATAGACAATCAGAAAGGCAACGAATAAAACTGTTACGTCCAAGCTGCATCACCTCCCCTCTTTTCAGGCTTGGGCCTACCTAAACGGATCTAGTCCGATTAAGCCGAAGGAGGTTTGGTCTCTTTTTGTAAAGTGCGTTTGTTGATAACTTCGAGTGCATCCCTTATAGGGATTGCACGTCTTTTAAAAATCTCTTCTTTAATCTCAGCGATAGGTGCACGGAGTGTTCCAGTTAATTTGTCCCTCGTTTTTTCCACAAAGCGAAGGTAAGGATCTTTTTCCTGTTCGGTGCTGTAACGTCTCATAACCATTTGCCGTGCTTTCAGATTTTGCAGCCAGTTTGCCATCATAAGGTATTGACCTCTATCAGCTTCTGCTACCGGCTGACTGTGGTTGCTTCTTGCGCGAAACTTTTCGCTTGTAGGATTGTATTGCCCAAGCTGCTGAGAAATAGTGTAAGCATCATTGTGATTGCTCATGGCAAAGCTGATAATATTTCCAAAGTTCCAATACTGCTCCTGAAAGCGCTCATCCAATTGCCAAAAAGCCTGAATGATAACGACCGCCATGAGTTTTCGAGAACGGAAATATGTTGATATTTGACCAAGTGCATTAGCCATCCCACGAATCTCAAAGAGTTTGTAAACCTCGTCAATGACGATTAATACAGGCTTGTCATTAGGGTCGTGCGGGGTACGCAAGTTAATCAAAGCCCTAAGTAGAGCAAACTCACACCAATATACCCATGCCTGAACCTTCTCCTGGTTGGCAATTTTCTCCCCACTAACAAAGTAAATTAAACCTTTATCAATAATCTCTTTGTAAGTGATGTGTGGGCGATAATGACCATATCTGGCTCTCAATGGCCGTGATTCAATAGCACTTAAAGTCCCTATCAAGGCTGAAGTTCTAGCCTCGTACCCTTGCGGTGTTACCCCTTTCGCAAGTAGCTGGTTTTCAAAATACCACTTAGCCTCTGGCACAAAATGACCGTACTCTTTACAGGCTTTCTTCAGCATCCCTTCATCCATTAAAAGCTTTTTACCCTCGGTTACTTGCCATGACTCGCCGTATTCATTTCTAATCGCCATGATAAGGCGTGCCAACTGTGGGGCGGTAACTTCAAGTGACTGAGCCATCATCGGGGTAAGAGCTATCTTTTCAGGATTTAGCTCCTCAATGATGCTGGTGACTACCTGCACTAAATCCTCTTCAGATAGGCCGTGTTCTGGGCTAAAAATGGGCTTGGGTAACACGTGAGTTTCATGTCCTGGTATGTCTACGACAATCCTTTTTTGGATATTTTCTTTTTCAGGACTATCGGGCATAAGTTCGATTTGTGTATTAAACTCGTTCGTCAACGAACTATTAAGGTCATACACAATAATCGGTCCATCAGGAAAAGTAATGGCGTAGCGTTTTAGTTCTCCGGCCTCCCATGAAGTTTTACCCGTTCCTGGATCGCCAGAAATTGCCGTCCCTCTGGTCAGTCCGTCAAAGTAAAGCGTATCATCTTTGGAGGTTCTAATATTCGGTATAGGAGGATGCACTGGATCTCCGAACAGTATTTTAAGAAGTAATTTCAGGTCAATCATGATTCCTCAACGGATAGGTATTCCCGTCCCCCCAGATGTAGATTGGTGCTGTGAGTTGATGCATCAAAGCAACTTCCTTAAAGGATTCAAAATCAACAAAGAAGATGGGGTCTCCATCTAGGTAGTTTGCCACCATTCTGGTTACTTTTTCTCTTGGTAAATCAATTACAAAAAGGACAATTGCTTTTGCATCAAACTTTGATTCAATGTTTGCCAGATACCGGCGGTATGCCTCTACTTTCCTTGAAATGAGTCCACTACGGGTAGAGTTATCAAGGGTGGAAACCTCCGCTACCAAGAGTTTGTCATTGGGGTATTTGATGCCCCACTCTGGTTTACAGCCGATGCCTGCGAAGTGTTTTTCACCAATCAATGTACAGTCAACGTCAGAGACAACGAATCGCATCAGGCACTCCGTACAAGCTAAACCATGCTCAATGTGCTGAGGACTGCCCCAAGCTGCGTAAACCTTCTTTTTGCCCCAGCCGTGTTCTTTGAGGATTCCCTTCTCTACCAGTAGTGGTAAGTTGTGCTCAGTGAACTTGTGACGGCCGTTATCCTTTCCAGTGAACCACCAAATGTAATGTCTCTTTTCCGCCCAGTGGAAGACATTTGAAATTTCTTTGAATTGTTGTAGTGTGCGCTTTCTCATTCCAGAGGTAGATTGGTGAGGGAAGAGCATGACCTCCACTCTTCCCAACACCCTATTTTAGAACATCAATGAAAGTAGCAATACAGTAAACCAAGCCAGGCACACCCAGCCTAGAACAAGGAAGATGACTGCCAGGATGCGGTTAATCCAATACAATTGAGGCTCGTGCTGTACTGGCATCCCACCTTCAACAGCGCGGCTTGACCACTCAGCAGCAATCTCGTGAGTGGCTATAACGATACCCCTGTGGATACCGATGACTGAAAGAAGCATAAGCCGTACCATTAGACTGAGGAAGAGAAGCACCCAAAGCCAGATAACCCTGCTTATACCTACGGCGAGTTGTGTGATTACTCTACCCATCTTGCCACCTGAATCCATTGGCCTGACCTCGTTACTATAATGAGGGTCGGGTCACTCAGGGCAACCATTAATGCAATGCTTGCTACGGCCACTGTAATCGTTCCTAAGACCATTCCAGCCGTGTAAAGGAAATCCCATACTCTACTCCAGTCAAACGGCTCTCTGGCGGGCTGTGGTTGTACTACAACTTCTTCCACTGGTTCGTGGCCGACAATCAGTTGAATAATCTCGATGCCAGCGTCTCGAAGCATATCCACTCGGTCAAAGGCAAAGTTGGGGACGAAAGAAATGTTTTGATCCAGTGGGAAGTATGTCCAGCCGTTGAGGTGATGAACGGGTCGGTCAATTGTGCCTTTCATGTCTGGAACAACTTCAAAAAATATGTCGGGATGCCGGTCATATATTGTGGAAATCTTCGTAAGCTCATTTGTTTGTCTATCCATTAAGATAGTGTCCATATCGTTTGTCTCCTTTCTGGGTTTTAAAATTCGGTTACAATTGCATCGGCCAATGCTTTTTGAATACAAAGGACATTGAACCAACAAATAGCTAGAAAGTGTTAGTTTAAATAGGTAGCAAGTTCTGGTCTTTGGAGGGTAAAAATGGACGAAGTTACCGTTAAAGTAGCTTTAAACGGTTTAAATCTTCAGCAGAGAAAGATACTTTATTACCGCACTACGGGTGATAAGTCAGAAGTTATCAGAAGAAAGGTTGGTCTCGAAAAATCGGCGTACTTCCCAGCACTACGAGCAGTAAGGATCAAGATAGAAGGAGACCTAACTGGTATTAATATTGATGACAAGTCTACTTTTTGGCAACACCTTCAAGAACTCACTGGCAATCCCCCCGACTTTGATTTTGTATATACTCCCCCACCCCTAGAATCTCCTCGTCCTGTCCGTTTTGAAGACATGGTAGAGGCTCCTCCAGCACCGCCACCAACCCAACCACAACAACAAAGGACGTGGTTAGACAGGCATCGCAGTGCCATAATAGGCGTCTCAGTTTTGTTGATAGCAGTTTTGTTTGTATGGTTTGTGGCTATTCCTTTTTTGTTTAGAGAAGATAATGGTCAAGAAGAAGTGGCTGGAGTGGCAACTCAGGCGGTTAGTATGGCCGTAAATACTCTCACACCACCGGCAGAGAACACAGCCGTGGAGGACTCACCTCTTAGAGAAACGATGTCAGCACTGGGAGCTACTCAGACAAGTTTTGCTATGGCCGTGATAGCTTCATCGGCTACACCTG
Source organism: Anaerolineae bacterium (assembly GCA_023382655.1). GTDB lineage: Bacteria > Chloroflexota > Anaerolineae > Promineifilales > Promineifilaceae > CAADGU01. The sequence continues at coordinate 115,235 of JAHDWK010000011.1, forward strand.
AAGCTAGTCCTACCCCTGTAGACACGCCAACCATTACACCCGCTCCTACAAGCAGTAACACTCCTACCATTACATCTACTCCAACCAGTTCATCTACTCCCACAGTAACACCGGTCGTTCTATTTGCAGATGACTTCACTAATGGTATATCTGATCAATGGGAAGAGTTATTTGGAGAACCAGATTGGGTTAATGGGGCAATGACATTTTCTGATAACGTGACTATCGTAGTCGGGGATGAGTCGTGGACAAATTACAAGGTAAGTTTTGATGCGAGTGAGATGTGGTGCCGTTCAGGTTTTGAGTCAGCGGGAATAGTTATTGGATTGCGTGCTCAGGATTATCATAACATGATGGCTGTAAGTATACTTGATAAGGGTAATTGTGGGGCTGCATGGTTGTTCGTCAAAAATGGCATTTACGAGCTAATCGCTAATTCAGGTTCGGCACCGCCAGGTAATCATATAGAGGTATCTGTATTTGATGGTCTTTATTCTTTGAGGAACGGAAAGCAGGTCAGAGAAGATGCCTATGTTAGTGGTAAAGTGGTGCTATTAGTAGACCCAGGCATCATCATTGATAATTTTGTGGTTACACAGCTTTCATCTCCACCCTAATCTTTTGATCTGTTCACGAAGAACATTTTGTCTTTTCCTAGCATAATAACTTCACCAGTTTGTCTATCTATTGCCTAGTAATTTGAATCAGTGGATATCTTTTTTACCTGTATCTTGGCAGCATATCGTTGCCGTATGAGGTAGGCTTGTCCAGGGGTTAATTTTGCCACTTCATTCATGTCAATTTTAAAAGCATGTTGCACTCGTGCGCTCCCCAAACCGGTTGCATCTCCCTCTTGATACTGCAAACTATCCTCAATCTGGTATGCGGTCCCCGCTAAAGAGGCTACATCCTCTGGAAAATCAGAAGCCATCAGTAATTTGGTTCTCGTGTTAGCCAGAATGAGTTTTTTTGTTGCTTCGCCTCTTAGGCTGGCAATATCTTGCGTGGATAAAATGATGCCGAGTTGGGAACTTCGCGCAAGGCTCAAAAGCGATGTTATGCTCTCGTTACTGAACTGACCAAACTCATCAATGACAAGCACCGCCGGTTGCCTTTGACGTTTGCCAATAAAATCTTTTAGGTCTTCTACTAGAAAATTGATAAAACGACGAGAGGTGTCCCCTACACTCTGGGTTCTCATAGAGAAAATAGCACATTGTGTGTGCTCCAAAGCAAACCCATCGTTACCTATACAAACGCCAAACTCGCGGGCCAACGGTCTAATTCTGCGGGATAAGCCCAGTATATCTCTATCAGTCAATTCCTGGTCAATGGTTTCAAGCTCATCTGCGTCATGCTGATATGCTGCTTCAAGCCAGTCTCGTTTTAGCCTAACCCGAATGTCTTCAAAGCTTCGCGGTGGACCGACGGGGGCATAACAAATAAGTTGTAGCAGGTCTCTATTGATGTCCGCGTAATAAACTGCGTCCCCTTCAGCTTCGGAAACTCCTACTAGGGCACATAGACGGTTGTAAATGTCAGATGCACCCCCACGAAAAGCGTCATATACGGCGCCGTGCTGGTCAAAACCAAGTCTGAAAACAGGTGCCAGGCCACGGCCGTGGTGGTGGGCTAGGCTACGTATATCATCAGCCAGCCTTTCATCCCCTTTACCATCAACAAAATAAAGGTTTCGATTGGTGACCAGAAAGATTTCATTTACCAGTCGCTTAAGCGCCTCGCTTTTACCCGCGCCGGTAGTGCCAAGCACCAAGATGTGCTGGTCAAGCACGGCCTCATCCATTAGCAGCCAGTGATTTTGCGTGCTGATGCCTAAATGTGAAGGGAAATGATCACCTTTGATAAAGACACCTAAGCGAAGATGTCCCCGTGCGGCCGGGATAGACTTCTGCTTTGAAGCCTGGGAAGATAACCGCGCGTCTTCTGTTGCCTGATGAAGTTCAATCTCTTCAAGTTGTTCTTGAAGAGAACGCGGTTTTAGAAGCAATGAAATGCGATATGCGCCTTCCAAAAGCAAAGATGCATAGGGTATCAGGATTGTCGTGTATACCCATCGGAAATCAACTCTCATGAAGTCAAAAGGGGTGAAAATCCCAAGGGGTGCCAAAAACAGAAGGAGCGATAGTAGATAGAAAGGTTGAAGGGTAGTTATGCGTGACTTTCGTCGCTCAAACCAAATCGCTAATAGGGTGGTTATTGGACCAAAAATGAAAACATAGAAAGCGAAAATGGCAAAAGCAACCACAAGCCAGTACAGGCTACCGTGTGGCCTTTGTTGCAGGGTCGGCAGTGTGCGCACGTTTTAGTTTAGAAGATCGGGCAATCGATAAACAACAAACACCTGGCCTTGTCTATCTATTTGCTTCAAGGCAGTCATCAAAGCTGTGTAACTCTCATCAGCAACAAAATACCAAACGACATCATATTCGCGTTTGAGGGTTCTCAGAATTCGAGCTAGGCGTTTTTTTGATTTTTGGGTAAGTTCTACTTCAATCCCTATACAGGTGTTTTTGTAGTGTGCCTCTCCGTCGGCCATGTGTCCTCGCCGATGGTCTTTTTGACGCTCATTGATGGCTCTTTCACTCATCCAGTGAATCATTTCACGTTTATTTTTTTCAAGGTAAAGACGCACAGTATTAACATGCCAGTAGTGATTGAACTTCGATAAACCAGGACTTCGATATGGATAGGGTACATTTGCACAGGCAATTCCCTTCCTGGTCAGCCATATCCATTGCGGTTCAGCGGAGAAGATTTTTTGCACTTCAACCCATCCGGCGCACCGCCAGCGGGAAAGCACATTCTTGACCGCTTTATCACTTACCAACTCACCTTTGATTTGGAATTTCCACTCTGATTCTCGGCTCAAAAGAACTTGTAAATGATCCCTGCGAACAGCATATTGCTCCCCTATCCAATAAAAGACCTTCCGATCCCGTGGTGTTAATTGCACTTGTTTCTTCTTTTTATTCGGCGCTTGATAAATTGTTGTTTTCACATTACCTCAAATGTTATCAAATTCATCTTATTTCTTCCTTTGTAGTATTTGTCTTCCCCTCTTTTTTCTTGTCTGGTTTTTCTTCTCTTCTCTTCTTCATCCCCGCACATGTTCATATTTTTTAAACCCACACCGCCGTTTTACGTCTTCCTGACCGCTGCCTCGAAGGATGAGAGGGGGCGGTCAGGAAGCGATGACCACAGCATCGCTGTGGGAAGAGAGGAAAACAGGCGGTGTGCTTGGGATATTTTGACAGTGCGGGGGTGAACAAAAAAAGTGGGTGTATAGCTCTAAATGGGATGGTGAGAACTACGGTCTCCTGTTGAGTAAAAATAAGAAACGGGGAAAATTATTGATCACGCTGAAGCTCTTTGGTTTCCCTCTTGACAAACACCCCTTCAAACCCTAATTTAAATTTGCTAACGCAAATTTCGTAGAGATAAATCTCTGGAAAAGCATTATTCCTTTGATTTATCCTGTACGATATAGGATTAATTTAGACGGCGCTGTCCAATATCGGATTTCTCTCCGGGACAGCGTCACGGTACTAGCCTTTCCGCAAGTAATACTCAAATCCCTTTCGGGCAAATAGCGGTAACTTACGGCGACCACCGTTCGCTTATGCTTGAACTGCCTGCGGCAGTCCTTACTGGCGTTGATGTCTCCTGATAACCTCTTGAGACTTAGTAATTAATGGCACACAGAAAGAGCCGAAGTCAAGGTGAAAAATGCACCATGATGGCATGGTTGCTACCATGATACCGTGGTGGCATGGTGTCACGGTATCATTCATTTAAGGCGCGTAAAGCCTTCTCTAGCACACTATTTTGGCCGTTTTCTCTGTAATCGTTGACTATGAAATTTACGGCAATGCGCGTGATTTCATTCTCACTGGTTTTTACTCCTTGCCGTTTGTAAGAGTAGACAATATCTACAAGTGTTTTCTTTTCATCCACTGTAAACCGGTGAGTAGCTGCCTCTTTCCCTAGCTCTTTGACCGCCTTCCGAATCGTTTCCACGATGGTATCATGATACCGTGGTGGCATGGTGGCATGGTTGCGTGGTGGCATGACACCGTGGTTGCTTGGTATCGTGATTGCCTTTGAGTTTTGTCTGACCTTTTTGGCCTTGTCTGACCCTTTCATTTTTCGGACAACGGTTAAAGGGGTTACATGAGAGGAAACCGCAGGTGATTTTGGCTGCGGTTGGAAAAAAGGGCTATCGGCTAGACCTGATTTTTTCATCGCTTGATAATTTCTTTGACCAATGACTTGTAGGCGCGAGCGCCAGAACTGTTGGGTGCGTGGTCAAAAACATGGGTGTGATTTGAATGGGCTTCTTCCAAGCTGATGTTTCGGGGAATGACTGTTTCAAATACTGAATCCCCGAAATAGCCCCGTAGTTGCTTTTCAACATCTTTGGCAACGTTGGTGTGATCACCAAACGTACAAAGAACCCCCAGTATGTCCAGTTGAGGGTTAAGCTGCGTCTGCCTCACCATATCAATCGTTTCCTGCAATTGAACTAAACCAGTAAGAGCAAAAAAACCAGTAGAGACGGGGATAATCAGCTTGTCACTGGCGACAAACGAGTTGATGGTCAAGAGGCCAAGTGATGGGGGATTGTCTATGATAATGTAGTCATAGTCTTCTTTGGTGCGTTTAAGTGCTCGTTTCAGCCGTTCACTGCGATTGTCAATGACATTTGCCAGTTCTAAATCGGCGCTGGAAAGCCGAATATGAGAGGGGACAAGGTGCAGGTTATCAAATCGAGTGGGTTGGATAATGGAGGCTATTGGCGAAAACTGAATCAGGACGCTGTGAAGTGACTTTTCAAGAGCAATCTCGATTTCAGGATGAATGAATACCCGTGTGGTGTTTGCCTGAGGGTCAGCATCTAAGAGTAGAACTTTGTAACCTGCCAACGCCAGGCCGGCAGCCAGGTTGATAGCTGTGGTGCTTTTGGCAACCCCTCCTTTTTGGTTGGCGATAGAAATGATCATGGCGTTTTGTTGCGTTTTACATATTCCGTTGTGATGAGTCGCAGCAAAGCAGAAAGGGTTATATTTCTTTCTTGGGCAAGCAGTAGCAAATCCCGTTTCAGGGCCGGGGGTGTTTGGAACTTAATCCGTAACTCTTTTTTGTTGTTATGTTTGCTATTAAGGGTCATGTTTGGGGTCGGGCTGGGACCTTGAATTCATTTTAACCACATTCGCAGTAGACGTGTCAATACACAAATAGGAAGATCGGAGAGTCGCCTATTACATGTCCGGTGGCAGCAAAATCTGGTTTTCGATGGCGGCACGGTCAGGGACGTTGGCACGGTTCAGACATTCCACAAAAAGCCGATCGGCCTCCAAATATCGTTTCAGCAAACTCACCTGTAGGTGTGATAGATTCCACTCATGCCCCAGGTCACGGTAGGTGCGGGCAATTTCTTGCAGGCGGGTGGCAAATATTTCCAATTCGGTGTTGTTGGCGTTGGCAGTGGGGAGGGGTAGAGTGGCTAAGGCAACCTGCAAATCAGGCATGTTGGAACTATGGCAAAATTGATCAAGTTGGGCAGCCGTTTTCCTTAATTCCGCTGCTACATTTTCATCCATTACTTTTGCCCCTCGTACTGCTAGGATTTGGGCAACACGCAGGACCATACTCAACAAAAAATCGATGGCGAAGGCGGAGGCGAGGGCGAGGTCGAGGGAAAGGGTGAAGACTTGTGCGAGAGTGCCCGTGAGGCCCTGTGCGAGGACGTTGGTGAGACCTTGTGTGATGGTGAAGGTGGGAGCGACACGGGAGACTTGGCGGGGAGGGTTGAATGCGGGGACGTATGAGGGGTCGAATAAGGGATTGTGGGCGAGAAAGGCGCGGAGTTTGAGGTCAATAGCGAGGTCGGGATCGAGGGAGGGGTGGAGGTCAAAAGCGAGGTTGAAGGCGTGGTTGGCAGAGAGTTCAAGGGTGCGGTCGAAGTTGAGAGCGCCATCGAGGTCGAATTTGAGGGCGAGGTCGAGGTAGAGATTAATATAAAAAGCGCGGAAAGCCGGGGGTGACTCCCCACTTTCTGCACTTTTGATCGCACCCCATTGCAGGAGGGCGGTTATCGTTTTATCGGCAGCGACCATCTGCTGCATGGCATCCAGAAACAGTGTCAGATAGAGGGTGGCATCTAGTGGCAATTCTGCCATCAATAACAACACTTCACTCCAGCGGGGGTTTGCCAGATGAGGTTGGAATACGTCCCAGGATTCTTTTTCAATAATCCACCATGCTGCCAGGTATTCGTGAAATGTTAAATGGGCAAAGGCGTACACGCCGTGTAAGTATTCAACCAATAAGCCAGTATTTGCTTCCACCTGTTTCAGCCATTGGTGACCATCTACCCGCTGGTTAAATTTGCGCTGGCAGTAACTCTCGATGTTGCGGATTAGCCTTTGCCCAGCCAATAATTGGTGGCCGTCTGAAAATGTTTGGTATGCCAAATATGCAAGCAGTTCCTGTATTTGATTGGGTTGTAAACCGGCAATTGTTTCTCGCGTCACACCCCGCTTCTCATCCCAATCTCGCAACAAACCTTCTATAGCCGTCTGGTAAATCCCGGCCCTTCTGGAGGGAAACCCCTTTTCCGGGTGATATGCTAAACACAATAACGTTAGTAACAAGGGTTCGCGGGCCATCTCTCTCAAGGCATCTGATTGCTTCAACGCCTGGTAACAGGTAACCGCTATTTCTGCTTTGCCCGGCCTAAACCAGTTATTGATGAAGGTCTCCATTTGCAATTCATCGAATTCGGCCATCTCCGCATATCGCATCCCAGTGAACTGATGGTTCGCTGATGCGTTGCGGCAAGTTACAAGCAACCTGATATGGGGATACCGATCTGATAGCTGCTGTATTTCTCGAATGATTTGCAGACGCTGATTTTGTTCTACTGGCACTTCGTCCAGCCCATCCAGTAAAAGTAGGAGACAGTATTCTTGCAGTAAATACTGAGTAAGCTCCTGTTCGTTGATAAATCCAGCAACAGCGAATTGCGCAGTTAAAAAGCCATGAACTGTCTGGGTTGACTGCGCCACTTCCACCAAGGGCACAAAAACAGGCCATTGTGGGATATTGTCGGCCATGGCTTCCAGGGCGATACGTTTGAGGAAGGTGGTTTTGCCTGCTCCAGGTTGGCCTAAAATATAAAGTCGGCTCTGGGTGGATGCTAGCGCCAATCCATCGAGCCTTTCACCTTTATGGGTGGTAACACGGCCCATCCATGTTCCGGCTCGCATTTTATCATTACCGTATCGTTCAAAAGCGACATGCTCTTCCATCAGGTAGACTTGTGTGTATAACTTTGCCAGCGTTTCTCCCGGGCCTCGTCCCAAAATATGCAGCTGACTGACTCGGTTATACTGGTAGGTCAGATCGTTCACCGCTGCTTTTTGCCAGCGGTTTTGATCCCAACCGTTAATTGGGTGGATTTGGAGGAAGGAACGGCCGTACTGCTCCCACAATAGTCTGGCTTTTTCTCGAATAGTGGATGCCGGATCATTGAAAAGAGACATAGCACAAGGATACAAATTTTTCTCTCCCATGCCAATAAATGATAGAGTTGGTAAAAACACCTCTCTCGTCTTCTCAAATCAATTGTAAGAAGGGAGTGGCGTTGGTTTCAGAGAAGTCGTTGTTGAAGAGGGGAGATGGGCTTATTTTCTCTTTCAGAAGGTCTGGGAGTCTTTCTTCGTGCTACTTCCCGTTCAATTATTTCTGGACGGCCTGCATATTCAAAGGCTTCTGGTGAAAGGGCTTGTATGCGTTCCTGATTGGCTTTTAGGGTAGGGATGTCCGTCATGCCAAAAAGCATTCCTAACGCCAGTAGTTCTGGCCCCTCACGCTGATACAGGATTTCCGCGTGGGTGAGCGAGTAGGCGGATAAGTCTTTTAACCGGCGAAATGAAGCATCGATATCCCGACGCCCTTGCTGATACTCTAGCTCCATGATGTTGTGCATCGTGATGGCACTAGACACGGCTAATTCATAGTGAAAGCCCTCCCGCTCTGACATGAAGTTTCATTTTATCATGTGGAATTATTGTGACCGTCTAATGAATTCGGACTTGGCTCTATCGAAGTCTCGTTGGGATGGAGGTAGGGCCGCCCAGTAACGAGCAGCCTGCTCTACCAGTTCATCAAGCTGCTGCCATTGTTGCTCATCATGGACAACCGACTTGGTAAAGCGATATTGGAGGTCATCTCCATAGAACGCAAGGTGAAGTTTGTCCTGGTAAGCCAACTGGCTGAGAATCCTGGCTTGGTCTTCTTCGACCACGTTCAAAAATGATTCAAACCGGAAGGGATTATTAGGCTGGTCAAAAATGGCAATTTCCAACCGGATCAAGGGGGCAGTTGGCATCTCAATAAGCTGCCATTGGTACCAGACTGGTTTCCCAGCAAATCCTTGAATATCTGCATCTGATGTGTGACAGATGTGTACAACACCTACGTTGGTTTCTGCGGCTAGACAGCCTTCTCCAAATTGTTCAAAAACTTCACGGATTTCCGTCGGCAGGTCGGCCAGAGTAGGGAAGTGGCTGTGCCAGAGCTTTGTTTCGGCATTCCAACGCAAGTTTAGTACAGGTTTTGGTGGTTCTTCAAAAAGGGGCTTCAGCGACGCTTCGATGGCAGCCGTCTTTTCACCAATGGGGAATTGACTAACATAGGGGAGGCTATCCGGCTCGACCTGTATCTGGCAAAAGATTCCTCGTTCACCGCTGGCTGTCATGACTGCCAATTGGTAATCTCCGAAAGTGATTTCTATTTCTTCAAGCCACTTCGGGTCAACAGGCTTTGGTCGGTCAACCATAACCAGGCCAACAAGCAAGTCTTTACGGCCGTCTTGCACCGTTAAGCCATAACCGGCGATAATTCCCTCCGTCTCTGGGTGACGAAGGAAGTACAACTCTCCTTTACCGATTTTTTCTTTGTGTGGCTCCCTCTCTAACATAATTCATAAAAGGCAACTTTTTGGAAACATAACCTTTAGTTCAACCGTTTTAACGGCCGTACTCTGTATGCGCTTGTCCTATCACCAGTTTTCCAAAGAACCATCACAAATTCCTGGTCAGGTTCGTATTCTCGCACCAGGCGGTCAATATCGTTATCGTGCAGTTTGGCTAACAACTCTTGCGGTACATAACCAGACGGATGACCTTGCTCTGGCTTTTGCACGGTGGTATCTACGAGTAAAGCGCCACGGCCGTGTTCGTCAAAAGATGTGGTAGCCAAGAAAAAGAAAAGACCTGAATTGGCTCGAATCCAGGCAAGATCAGCCTCACGTTCTTGACGCGCCCAATCTGGTATCTCTCTTTTGTATTCGGCTGGCATGAATTAAGGGGATAATTCCACTGTAGCAAAGGGGCAACGGGGATTCAAACAAGTGGGGGTGAAGGTGGGGTCTAATCCAGTTCCTCATCTCGCAGGATTTCGCGCAAAGTCTCCAGTAGTTGTTGTTCCTCACCTTCTGTTATTGCTGGACGATGGACAGCAAAACTTTCACCCATGACAGTGGTAAAGACACCCAGTGGGGTGGTGTCCGTGGGGATGACGCAACCAAGTTCATCTTGCCTGCTTCTACCATCATGAGACACAGACAATACTGAAAAGCTTCTGATACAGGCTTTGGTTGAGCGTTAATGAACTCAGCAAAATAGGCAACTTCAGAATGCAACTGGCTCATTTACCAACATCCGTTTAGGGATTTAGTTAAATTCCTCACAGAAGATTCAAAGTATTGGCATCTAATCGACAAGGCTTTAATAGGGATAATAGTGGATTCAACACAAGAGTTGATTATGTTGTATTTAACCCGATATTGTTAATGGCTTGAATCAATCGATCTATTTCTCTTTGCTTATTGTAATACCAATCGATTATCCAAATCCTGTGTATTTTCCAATTTAACTTTTCCAACTCTTGTTGTCTTAATCGGTCACGATCACGTGCCGTTCGTGACCGATAATAATTTGGCCCATCAAGCTCAATTCCAAGCAAGGCAATCTGTTCTTTTTCATCCAATACAGCAATAGGAATAGCTGCATTCGGCGGGCCTATATACGTCTTTACGCAATAACCGTTTGCTTCTAAAATGGTCACAATTTCTTCCTCAATTTGCGACATCCGGGGGGCATGTATTTGGTTACTAGAAAAGCTATCCCGTAGAAGTTGCGAATTAATCTCGTCTTTTAGCAAATTGACGTCTGTGGATACTTCAATCGGCCTATCTTGATATAACCCATCCCAATCTATATCTAGTCTATGTTGTTTACCGACTTGGATTAACCGACTGATATTTTCCCTTCGATAAAAGTAGAGGGCTAACTCTCTCGCCTTTCTTTGTTTTGTATCTCCTGGCAAATTTTCATAGTCAATGTCTAAATAAAGACAGAATTCTCTAAGATCTTCTAAATCGAATCTTTGATTAAATACCGAAATCAGCTTTATAAGACGCTCACGCCCCTCTTCGTAAGTTTCGCTCTTCTGTAATGCTTGATGCATTTCTTCATAGCTTATTGTTAACCCCGTCTCTGCATACTCTAGATACTCTGCCAAAAATCGGGCACCCAGATTTGATGGGTTTCGCTCAAGTATGTCTCTTCCTCTTATACTGCTAAATATTACGCATTGTTTTTTCGCTCGCGTAGTTAATACATTTAATCTTCTATGACCACCCTCTTTACTTATAGGACCGAAATTGAGAGTTAGTCTTCCATCTTTTGAGAAGCCATATCCAATACTAACAAAAATGACCTCTTTTTCATCCCCTTGCACATTTTCAAGATTAGTCACAAGAAACTTGTTTTCTTCTTCAAAGAAATCTTCGCACTGGGGATTCTGATCACGCAACAAGTTTATTTCATGTTCAATTGCGTCAGCTTGGTTTTTGTGTAAAGCAACAACACCAAGAGATAAATCAGGATCATTTATAGCATGGTGGATGACAGCTTGTGCAACAATTCGGGCTTCTACAGGATTTGTTCGACTTCTGCCGCGGTCATAAATAGAACCAAAGATCGGAAAAAAGTGGACACCTAGTTTCTCGTTTCTGTTCTGAGGACTAGGAAAGACAATTAACTCATTATTGTAGAACGTTTGATTAGACGGTGTAATTAGTGAATGATGTTGGCTTCGATAATGCCACAGTAAAGTTGTTTGTGGTACTCCTGCAATATAAAACAAGTCTAGAATACTTTCTGCGTCAGTTACGTTTTCTAGATCGGTACGGTCAGTTGATGGTGCAAAAAAGTCCGTGGGAGGCAACTGAAACCTGTCGCCAACAACAATAGTCTGATTCCCTCTGAGAATTGCACCAATGGCATCCTCCGGCCTAATCTGACTTGCTTCATCAAAAATGATCACATCAAATTTGACTTTGGACGGTGGCAGGAACTCCGCCACTGAGGCTGGACTCATCATAAATACTGGTTTAAGTGTTTGAAGTGCTTTCCCTGCGCCGTCCATAATCTTTCTAATCGATAGCTTTGTGCCTGCGTTCATACATTGTCTTTTGATCAATTTCAGTTGGTTTTCGACACCTTTATCCTCAACAATAAGTAGCCCCTGAACGGCCTCATTGTATTTACTCGCAAGGTATGATTTGTTTTCTTCAAGTAAAGCTTTATCAAGATCACAAAACTTCTGAACATTAGCCTCATGAATAACTCTGTTGAAAGATGCGAGTTCTAGTTTGCGTTCCCCACTTTTATTTATAAGATGTAAGTACCAAAAATATTTCACTACATCTACTAAATATAGACTTGCCTTTGACCACACCTCTCCAAGTTCAACAACTGATTTGAGTCCATCAGCGACCAATTCTTTTTTCAGCTTGTTGTAATCACTAATATCTTTTAGTTGACTGATGTTAATGAGCCAGGTATTAAGCAATTCATCTTGAGAGGAAAAATTTCGCATTGTGAATTTTTGTCTATTGCCAAACTGGGCTTCTTCATCAAGCTGTAAATGGTCTAGGAGGGAAGTAACGGCAATTTCATGCTGTTTAAGATTATTCTCTACCAACTCATAAAGGTCTCGCAGTTCCTCTTTCTGAATTCCAGCCTCAATATATTCCAGGACTGAAAATGAAAGATATGTTGTTTGAATTGTCTGGTGTAGCTTGTTCAACCAATTGCCTAGGATTGACAAATACTTCCAGTCATTATGCGCTTCACGCCATGTTTGCTCACCTAATAATTCTTTAAATAAGTGTTCGTGTTCTCTAGCCATCTTCTGGTGACTTTGAAAATCCCTAATTGCGTTTAGTAAGGAAAGCTGGTCCTTAACATTATTGGGTGGTTCAGTACGACACAATTGGGCTAACTCATCTGGGATTCTGGCCGGTAAATTTAAAAACCGTTGAAAGGGATTGCTACTATTGCGGATTTGCTCATATAAACCTCCAATATTTCTAGACCATGCCTCAGGCATCAAAATACTATTGTATTGCCGCTGCAATTCATCAGACTTTCTAAGCGCAGAAACTGTACCTAAGATTTCTTTTCTATTTATTTGCCACTTACTTGATCTAATAGCTAGACCTGCTAAAAGTGGTGCTTGAAAAATGTGTTCTGATAAATGAACCAAATGTTGCACCTGTCTTTTAGTTGTAGGAGAAGGAGCCCCTAGATGAGCGGCTAGTTTGACTGCGGCTTCCTGCAAATGCTCTAGCGCATTTTGAGTTTGTCGAATAATTTGTTTTATCTCCTCTGGTGCAATAAATGTATCATCATTGCACTGACAAAAACGGAACGCATTATCCTTTGGTATGCCTATTTCGCTTAAAAGCATCTGTAAGTTTTCAATTTTTGGCAACCACTGGTGATATTGTAGTGATCTATGGTGTTTGAAAAGATCTCTATCTGGTAATCTTGGTGGATCGGCCTTATCCAGAGTACCTTTTAAGCGAAGCAGTTCTTCAAAACATTGATAAGGGGTTAAGGTCTCCCCATCAATAGGAGTATTCATACCCTCAGCATAATTATTGAGTTTGTTACGTATTGCAATTAGTCCTGGAATATCCCCCAGAGCTTGTTGGGTTGAGATGCTGTAAGAAAGATCAAGAGTTTGCTGGATTTCGTTGAGGATGGTTCCTCGCTTTGTCCTATGTCCGTGTAATTCTAAACACAAATGACCTAAGCCAGCATCGTCTAATCTCCTTTTAACAACATTAAGCGCTGTCTCTTTCTGAGCAACGAAGAGGACAGTTTTATCATCGCCTAATGATTGAGCAATAATGTTGGTAATCGTTTGAGATTTTCCTGTACCGGGAGGTCCTTGAATGATTAGGTCGTGCCCATTCTTAATATGATATATTGCCATCAGTTGAGAACTATCTGCATCATAGATTTGATAATTCTCCATAGGAGATATAAGCGAATCAACTAAATGAGTGTGTTGAAATGGGAATTGCCAGGTTTTTTGAAAACCGCCATGCACTAATTTGCTAAGTGTAGGATTTGTTTCAGGTGAGGACTCCGCAGGCCAGCTATCAGGCTTAAGGTCTTTGTGCATTAAATATTTACTAGATGCAAAGACTGTTAGGGTTACTTTGTTTCTGATAACTTTCCAGTTGTAATCCTTTATTATCTCTTCAATAAGTGCAAAAAAATCTTGGATGTCAGATGGGCTAATGTTAGTTTGTGAAGGGAGACTAATGTCAAAATCCTCTCGTAACTTTTCGCGGAGGGTGTCATTGAATTCAACCTCTTCGTCAGTGTATTGAACTTCAAAATTTGAAAACCGATTCTTTTGTACAATCTCTACTGGGATAAGTAGGATAGGAGCTAAGTTCAATTCTTGACTTCGTTTTGGATCGCTCCATTCCAACATTCCAAGAGTTATGTAGTAGGGATTAACTCCTAATTCTTTATTAAATCTTCGCATATCGTTGTATATGCTTTTCAAGCGTCTCATCAGATCATCTGATGCATGATTTGTTGAAAGTTTACTAAGATTGGTTAAACGTCTGTAATTTTCTGACACTCTGTCTTTCAGAGCAGTTAAGCGTGAAGTAGGTTCTTCTTGTTCATCAATGTCGGCCTCAAAATCCGCGTAAAAGACGTTAACTCTGAATTCATCGAGATGAAACCCATGGTCACTTGCTAACGGATCTGGGTCAAACTCATCTTCATCGGAGGGGTCTCTAGCGTAGCGCTGGAATGATTCAGGCTCTTTTTCGGCTTTACCTTCAGTGTTGGGGAGAAAAACCATTGATTTCCCCCGACTTACTAATTGAAGGAAAATGTCTTCAGGCCATTCAGTTGTGATTTCAATCGATTTATTGGTTAAACTGTAGTTTAACAGAGGGTTTCGACGTGAGGTATCGAGAAGGTTTTTGCGTTGTTGTTCTAGTATATTTTCGACACTTTCCATATTAACCCCATTGAGAAAAGTGTATAGGAATTAGGTCAATGACCTTTCCTAAAAATTAAATAACCGTAAATAATCGGTGCTAGTATGAGAGGATTACACAGACAATAATAATTTATTATAGAAAAACATAAGGTGTCATGATTCGAGAATGGTTGACTAGCACCTGTTTACTTGTGTTGGTCTGGCAAAGTATAAAGTCTTTTCAGTTGGTAATCAACAAAAACCTGAGTATTGTTGATCCTTGGCATAAAAAAGCTAAAAATCTGAAAGAGACTACTGGTTCATGTGGTTTTTTACGGTCAGTAAAATCCTTGGTTCATATAGTAAAAAATAGTTAACTTTATTATCGGCATTTATCTTGCAAGTTTGATTAGGAGATGAATTTATGGAACCGCTTCTAGGTGTACTACTTCTCAGCATCATAGCAAACATATTGTCACAAATAGCAAAGTATGCAGAGAGTTCTTCTCATTATACTGAGTTGCTCAGTCAGATTGAGCGAATTCTTACTGGAAAATCAATACCGACTGACTCCTTGGAAGCCCAGCTTGAGGAGGCCGTGGAGCAACTCACAAGTGCCTCTCAGCAAGTCGGAATTGTTATGAGTCATATTCATGCTGAAGTAGAAAAGAGACGCAAAGAGGCGGAAAATCTTCGCATTGTCATTGGAGAATTGCAAAAAGAGTATGAGTCTAACAAATCTCTTGCCAACCTAAGTGCAGACGAGGCTAATGCTGTA
This sequence comes from Anaerolineae bacterium, assembly GCA_023382655.1. Lineage (GTDB taxonomy): Bacteria > Chloroflexota > Anaerolineae > Promineifilales > Promineifilaceae > CAADGU01. The sequence goes on from JAHDWK010000011.1 coordinate 130,401, forward strand.
CGTCAATTGCTAACAAGGGAAGTTTCCATTCTCAAGAAACGATCCTACTTACCCGATCTTCTTATCAACTTTAGTGTAGGTACACTCTTTTTTGTGTTAGGTATTCTGATCACCATTTTTCTTGGAATATAGATAGACAAAGGGCAATTACCCATATTCCACCTGAAAAGAGAACTGAAACACAAGTCTTTTGGTTAAACATGCGCGGAATTAAGCATATCAAGTCATCTTATTGGGATTGTCCTAGGCGAATTAGTCATCGCCGTTCCCGTTCAGAAAATAAGAAAGAAAGCCACGATATTTTGTAATAGCCAAGAACTGGTTGTGGGATGCCTCTAAATGTAAACCCAGACCAGTAATGTCATTCAAACTATGTGCCTCTCTAGCCCAAGATGCCAGTCTACAGGCACCTGTTGTTTTGAATAGTCAATTGGGATTGTTGGTTATTGATTGCAGGCGGACCAGGGATTATAATATGTTAAGTTAACAAACTACAAAAGTGTCGGTCATTTAAGATGTGCCTATAAGTGATGGCTTATTTACTTCCATAAAATGATCTGGATTAAAGCCACTGCGTTATAGATGGCCCGTATTTCAATTCAAAATGGTGCCTCGCTATTCATTATTGTTTAGACCATATATTACGTCACAATGGGATAGTTATCCTGTTTGGTGGAGAGAAAACAATGAATAAAGCTACAATAATATTCCTTATTTTGGCAACTCAGGTATTGTTGCTGATCGGAAGTTTGAAACCAGTTGAATCCCAAACCTATTTTTCAGTAACAGAATTGTATAACCCTTTATCCAATCCCTTTGACGATGGAGGATATGCTATTTATCTTATTGACATAAATGATTCCGGACAATCCGTAGGGATTAGCGATGGTTTAAATGGCGATCAAGACACTTTTATTTGGACAGAAGAACAAGGTGTTAATTATCTCCCTGGAGATTTTTATGGGTTCCCAAGGGATATTAATAACCTTGGCGAATTTGTTGGTATTGGTGAAAATAATAATGCCTTCTTGTGGTCTCCAGAAGTGGGAGAAGTAAATCTTGGTAACTTAGGCTATAGCGCTCATGCCAGTAGGATAAACGAACTTGGACAAGTAATTGGAAGCGGTTTAACAAGTTTAACTTACCCTCTTGCAAGCCACTCTTTTTTTTGGAGTTCAGACTTAGGTATGGTTGACTTAGGTACGCTTGGTGGCGATGAAACTATAGCTACTGATTTCAACAACCTTGGACAGGTTGTGGGTTATAGTAATTTGTCACCTGGAGACCGAAATCACTACCATGCCTTTTTATGGTCGGTTGATACAGGATTGGTCGATTTAGGTGTGGGCGACGTTCGGCCTACAAAATTAAGCATCAATGATCTTGGTCAGGTTGTATATATAAAATCGACACCTAATGGAGACCGTTCATACTTGTGGAACTCAGAACAGGGATCCATCGATATGGGAACATTGGGTGGATCATTTGCATATGCGTTTGATATTAATAATGTTGGACAGGTTGTGGGAAATAGCAGTACACCTGTAGCGGGGGAACATCATCTTTTCTTATGGACGCAAGAACAAGGCATGATCGACCTTGGCATATTTGATCCCTCTAACGCATCAATAAATGAAATGGGTCAAATAGCAGGTTTGTATACACCTCCTGTGGGCACCTCGGGTTATAGACACGCTTTCTTCTGGAGTTCAGACCTTGGTATGACTGACCTTGATACATTGTTGCAGCCCAGGAACACTTATAATGGAGCATGGCATGTTTCAATGAACAACCTTGGAGAAATAGTAGTTATTTTTACGGACAATTTTTGGGGAGATTACTCAGCAATATTCAAGCCGACATCACCTAATCAGCCTCCATCGCTAAATCCACTCGAGACCTATTCACTGGCAGAAGGAAGTGAAATTAGCGTTAATGCAGTTGCAATTGATCCAGAGGAAACCCTTCTAACTTATACATGGGATCTCGATAATGATGGTGAGTTTGAATCATCTGGTCAAACAGTTATCTTTTCGGCCGCTCAACTAGATGGGCCAAGCGAACATGTAGTTACAGTCCTTGTGACAGACATCGGCGGACTAACAGACACGAGTCAAACCACAATTAGCATTCTTAATGTGGCACCAATTGCAGATTTTGAAATCTCAGAATCAACCCTAGTTGAAGGTGAAAGTGCCACTGTATCATTTAGTGAGCCATATGACCCAAGTATTGACGATAGTAATTCGGGTTTCTTTTACTCCTATGATTGCAGCAATGACGGCACACTTGAGGCAAGTGATGTAGCGACGGTTTCCTATGTTTGTGAATACCCTGATGACGGCGCTTTCACTGCCAGGGGCCGCATTAAGGATAAAGACGGGGATTTCACCGACTATGCTGTGGCGGTTGAGGTACTCACGGTGCAGCAGGCAGTTGAATCCAGCATTGATAACGTACAAGAGTTAGTTAATGCTGGAGTGTTGAATCAAGGTCAAGGCAACGCTCTCCTAAACAGACTTGAGGATGTAATAGATAAATTGAATCAAGGGCAGACAAACGTTGCGATTAATCGGCTGCAAGCCTTTATAAACCAAGTGAATGGCCTGATGAATGCAGGCGTTCTGTCGTCGGCTGAAGGACTACCGTTAATTGATGCCGCAAACAGGTTAATTGGTGTCCTAAATAGTTAACATGAGTTGAAGGTAAATGAGAGTTACCAAGAAAGCTATATTATACTCCTAAATGGTGTGGCACGGTGAACAGATGTGAATCGTCGTAAGCGTTCGTGAGTTAGAACCCACATTCCGCACTTGTTTTTGCGGTTTTGAATAATTATTGATTTCGCCCATATTCAGGCCGAAAATCTGCTGAAAAACGCCAAAATCATGGCTTTGTGAATGTAAATTTACGTGAATCTTATCGGAAACTGAGTCGAATTGGTTTGCAATCATGAAAATTTGTCGAAGCAACCTCAAAACATCGCTAGCAAGTCGCAAAATTCGGCTTTTGGGGCGAAAAATGCCCTCAAAATTTAATTATCCAAAAGCATCATTTTAAGGTGCGGAATGTGGGCACTACTGATGTCCCGCGACTAAAACTTCCAGAGAATTGGGCAGCTACCTGGAAGATAATATCGGGTTGCTTTTGGATCGGCTTCGCGTTCCTGACGTGCCCAACTTGGTATATCTCTTTTGTATTCGACTGACAAAGACTGACCACTTAAATACACTGTAGTTAAAAGGGGAATGAGGATTCAAATCGGCCAATCCTTTTGCCTTTCGCTCCATTGCCTATTAAAATGTTCATACTTCGTCATGCGCAATATTGCAGATTGCTTATTCTTGTAGTGCCCTGACAACAAGAAAAACAAGGAAAGTTTGGGCCAGATACAAGCTATACAAAACAGATAGCAACCAATGAACTTTCAAATAGGCCAACTCATTACCGCTCCTTTCCTGCCTGGCATTGCCGAAGTGAAAGGCTTTAGCCAGCGTACCGGCTACGCTCGCCTGGAAGTCGTCTTGCAAGACGGCAGCAATCAGTTCATCTCCCGCAACCTCACCCCGGAACAACTGGCCCTGATTCAGATTGTCCAGCAAAACAGGCTGGCGCGTTATGCGGATTCGGCCGATTTTTTCCTCTACATCGAAGCCCACCGGCTGCGCCTGGCTTACCAGTTTGACCCCCAATTGGCCGTCAGCATTTCGCAAGTAGACCCGCTGCCGCATCAGATTGAAGCCGTCTACCATTACGTCCTCCCATCGCCGCGCATCCGCTTTCTCATTGCCGATGACCCCGGCGCGGGCAAAACCATCATGGCCGGGCTGATTATCAAGGAACTGCAATACCGCCGCCTGGCGCAGCGCATCCTCATTGTCGCCCCCGGCCACCTCAAATACCAGTGGCAGCGGGAGATGAAAGAACGCTTCCAGACCCCCTTTGCCATTATTGACCGCGCCCGCCTGGATTCCACCTGGGGCGAAAATGCCTGGGAAGAGCGCGACCACTGCATCACCTCGATTGATTTTGTGAAGCAGGATAACGTGCGCAACACTTTGCGTGGCATCCAGTGGGATCTGGTTATCGTAGATGAAGCACACAAGATGAGCGCCTATGCTTACCAGAGCCGCGAACGGGTCAAGGTGGACAAGACAAAGCGGTATCAGGTGGGGGAGACCCTGTCCCGTAACAGCCATCATCTACTCTTTTTGACGGCTACGCCTCACCGAGGCGATGAAGAAAACTTCCGCCTGTTTCTTGACCTGCTGCGTCCCGGCTTTTTTGCCCAGACGGAACTGCTGCGCGAATCGGTGGAAAACAAAGACAACCCCGTCTTTGTGCGGCGGTTGAAAGAGGACATGAAGCGTTTTGATGGCTCGGCCATCTTCCCGCCGCGCCATGTGCATACCGTCAGGTTTCGCCTGACACCGGCTGAACAAGAGCTTTACAACAACGTCACCCGCTACGTGCAGAACTACTTTGACCGGGCCAAAGAGAATCGCAGCATCACCTTTGCTTTGATGATTTTGCAGCGCCGCCTCACCTCCAGCACCCACGCCATTTACCGTTCATTGGGACGGCGTAAAGAGCGGTTAGAAACGCTGCTGACTTTGCCTGACCGGATTCGCCAGGATGAGGATTACGTCCGGGCGCGGGGATTGACAGAGGATGATTTTGCAGAGATGTCCGAAGACGAGCGCATGGCCTGGGAGGAGCGGCTGGAGAATCTGACGCTGGCGGCCAATATCGAAGATGTGCAGGCGGAAATTGAGCAGTTGGAACGCCTCATTGACCAGGCCGAAGCAGTACGTCGTCAGGAGATTGAAAGCAAGCTGGTTAAATTGCGTGATTCTGTGTTGAGTAATTTGGGTGAACGTAAGCTGCTCATCTTCACCGAATTTCGGGATACGGTCAATTACCTGGTGGAAAAGCTGCAAGCCTGGAATTATAAAGTCATCACTATTCATGGGCAGATGAATATGGATGACCGCATTGCGGCCGAACATGAGTTTAAGGAAAATGCCCAGATCATGGTGGCGACAGAAGCAGCCGGGGAAGGCATTAACCTGCAATTTTGCTCCTGGATGATTAATTATGACATCCCCTGGAACCCCAACCGGTTAGAGCAGCGCATGGGGCGTATTCACCGGTATGGGCAGCAGTATGAAGTCCACATCTACAACATGATTACCCAAGACACTCGTGAAGGCCAGATTCTGGATCGGATTTTCGAGAAGCTGGAGACGATGAAAAATGCGCTCGGTTCGGATCGGGTGTTTGACATTATCGGCGATATGATTCCCGGTTCGCGGCTGGATGAACTGTTGAAGGAGGCCATCTTTAGCCAACGGCGTATGGAGGAGATTGAGCAGACGATTGACGCCGTCAATGTGACTGAAGCGCAGCAGACGTTGGAACGGGCTTTTATGACCAGCCTGGCGACGCGCCATATTGATTACAGCGGCCTGCGGCAGGAGAAGCTGACCGCCGAGGAGAATCGGCTGGTGCCGGAGTATGTGCAGGATTATTTCTTGCGGGCGTATCCGCGTCTGGGTGGTACGATGGACACCCGCCAGACGGAGGATGGTTTTTATGCCATCCAAAATGTGCCGTATGAACTGCGCCGCTGGAATGATGATTATCGGTTTAAGACAGCTTATGGTACGTTGCACCGTCATTACCGGCAGGTGACGTTTGATAAGGCCGTGGCGCGTGATGAAGCCCGAGCGGAGTTTGTGGCTCCGGGCCACCCGCTGCTGGAAGCGGTTAATGAGGAAATCCTGAGCCGGTTTGGGCAGCGGGATGCCTTTGCCCTGTTTGGCGACCCAGAGGGGCAGCGGCAGGGGGTGTTGTGGTTTGTGGAGGGGGAAGTGACGGACGGCAGTGGCACGGCCGCCGGTAAGCGCGTCTTTTGCCTTTATCAGCCGTTGCAAGGGGAGATACAGACGATTAACGCGGCCGTCTTGTGGGACATTGATCCGCTGACTTGGGATAAATTGGAAAGTTACCCTGCTAAAGAGCAGTTGGAAAGGTTGTTGCGGCAGCGTGACGCTATTGAAGACCATATTGTCACCGAAGTGTTGTTTCCCTTTCAGGCGGAGATTGCCGAACGGCGCGGCCATGAGACCCGCGTCAAGGAAAAGTATGGGCTGCGCTCGCTGGATTATCTCATGCAGGAATCCAACCAGAAGATTCTGGATTACGAGATGCGGCAGATGGCCGGGGAGAATGTGGACCTGCCTTTGCTGAACGAACAGCGCAACCTGGAAGAGTTACGGCGCAAGCGCGAAGGGCTGGAACAGGAAATTCTGTTGGAGCGCAATTTGACGGTGGGCGATCCCCGGATCTTGGGGGCGGCGTTGGTGATGCCGCTGGTGGGGGAGGGGGCGAAGACGGAACCGGTGGTGTACCAGATTTCCCCACAGGCGGAGCCGGAAGTGAAAGAACGGGAGGAGACGGATTATATGGCGGACAGCGGCGTGGATGCCGAGCGCAAACAGGAGATTGAACTGGTAGGGATGCGGATGGCAATGGCCTATGAAACGGCCAATGGCTGGTTGGCGGAAGACGTTTCTGGGGAGAATCATGGTTTTGATTTGCGCTCCACTCTGTATGGCGCGGATGGGGCTTTTGCCGATATTCGCTATATTGAGGTGAAGGCGCGGGTGCAGTCGGGAGCGATTCGCCTGTCATCCAATGAGTGGAAGAAGGCACGGCGTTATGAGGAGAGCTATTGGTTGTATGTGGTAACGTATGCGGGTACAAACGAGCCGCAGTTACAGCGCATCCAAAATCCGGCAGGGCATTTTCAGATGGAAGAAGATATTTTTGCTACAGGATATATAATTCCTGAATCGAACTGGAAAGAAAAGATAAACCAGATACAAGAATAAGGGTTTGATTCTTTTTAATGAATAATCGTAAATTATTTATTGCCTACCTGAAAGGCTTGATAAAGCAGTGGTATGTTGCGGTCACCTTGATTTTGGAGATAGTTGGCCTGCTTATATTAGGAACTGATATTCCATTCTGGATATACCTAGCTCTGTTTGGAGTTGTATTTATCATCGCAAACTTTCTGCTTTATCGTGAGCAACAACTGAATGTTCTTGGGATCGAAGAAGAATACGGTAAGAAGGTAGAAAGCCTTCTTGAAAGAATTGCCGAATTGGAGAATCGCATTCCCAAGCTGGAATTATTTTTCCGAAGCAACGAGGGGTTTACAAAGAATCTTGTCGTATCTGTCTTACCTCAACCAGATCAGATGGATTTTGACGCTTTGCTACAAAGTGAAGAAGAACTTCTAAAACAAGCCATAAGACCCAAAGAACTTACTAAGAACCTATCCGAAAATTGCTAAATCACACAAGATATGAGCGCAAGCAAATTGAACAAAGGCCAGCCAATTTTCAGCTTTTTTGCACCATCGCGTGCGAATACTTCGCCGTTTTGCCAGCCAACCGAGCGTCCGCTCGACGACCCAACGGCGTGCTGGATGCTTTTGGTCTGCCGGAACAGGTTCCGGCAGTGGTTCGCCGCGCCGGCGGCGATGAGCGATGTGCTTATGATAGTTGGCGTCTGTAAGCAACCCATGGATGTCGGCAGAATCATACGCTTTATCCAGGCACAAATGCTGTTCAACACTGGGGCGAGTGACAACGATCGAGAAAATGAGGTCTTCAACCGACCACTTGTCGTGCTGGTTGGCGCCAGTGATATGGATCGCCAACGGCGCACCGCGCTCATCAACCAGGATGTGAATCTTGACTCCACGCTTGCCTCGGTCGGTGGGATTGCGTCCGGTTGCCTCTCCACCCAGAGGCGATGGAACCGATTTGCTGTCGATGGACTGCCACTGCCAACGAATACAGCGTTTGCGGGCATAGAAGCGAACCATCGTTTGAAAGATTTTGGCCCAGATACCTTGTTGCTGCCACCTTTGGAAACGCTCGTGCAAGACGCTACTGGAGACGCCAAACCAATCACGGTGAACTGCCTTCCACTGGCAGCCTGTCCACAAGACATACCAGATACCGTTGATGACGGCACGATTGTCGGCGCGTGGCCGTCCTGGTCCCGGCTTTCTGGGAGACTTAGGCAGATGTTTCTTGATTCGACGCCACAGCGGGCGCGGGACACAGAAATAATCAACATTATTTGGCTTTGTGTTATGCTTGTCTTTATTCATGATACACCTCGTTGGAATAGGTTTTTTCGCAAAGACAATTTTCCGCGAGGTGTATCTTTTTGGCAGGTCAATTCATTTTTCGGATAGGTTCTAAGACAAGTGGTGATTTAGGCGAGACAATGCAATCCATTAGTGACGCTATAAGGCTGTCTACCTTACGATCTAAAAAAGAACCGGAACAATATGAAAAAGAATGTCGGGAATATTTAGATCAATATCGTGACTATCTAATGAAGCTTCATAATCATAAAGTAATTCTAGCTCGCCTGCGTTCTTTACAGTTCGCAATTCAAAACAGTGGTAGAGTACCAGCTGAGGATATAGTAGTGGAATTCAGTTTTCCTGATGGATTCCATTTTCCAGCCGAGGAGGAGTTGTTCGATTTAGAGCATCTAAAGGTACCTCCTAAAAAGCCTAAACGTCCAGAACTCTTCGAATCATTTGCTAATCTCTTCAATTCAATGGGGCTTTCCGCATGGCCACATGGAATGGAACATTATGCACCAGCCATCAAGTCTGAGGGTTCTCGCAGTATACGAGGGCCATTTATCGAGCCAGATAACAGCACAAAAATAACCTATGAGATTGATAAGATTCTGCATAACTTCATTGAAGTAGATCTCGATCCTCTTGAGTTTTTTGTCGCAGATAGCGTTGTTAGTCATACATGGGAATTAAAGTGCAAATTGCATGCCGCTAATCTTCCAGAACCTTTACATGGTTCACTCACATTAGTTATCCAACTGGAAGGTTGAGTTTTAGTTTTCATCAACGCGATAACGGAGACATAAGAAATGTTAGACCAAGCCTTGTTTGTTGATCTGCCGAACTTCTACAATGGTTTGTTGAATTCAAGAGTTGGAGAAGAGCGATCTCTTCGTGACTATTTTCTTTATTGGTTTGATTTTGATCTTCTTTCACAGACATTAACAAGAGAGTTTTCACCTGTTTGGCTGTTCTACTCTGGCCAACGCTTTGGGCCTAGTTCAAATCGAATTCAGGGCGAGTATTTAAATAACTTCATCTCGCGAATAAACTCGCTTAGAGGTGTTACCGCACGTGACGTAAACATTCCAGGTCGGCAGAGAGAACCTGCCAGTTTTAAATGTGAAAATTGTGGTCATGCTGGCATAGCTGAGTGGGAATCCGAGAAAGGTATTGATGCGTCGTTGACCACCCATCTCTTCGACACGATGGACACCTGGGATGTCGCTTTTCTGCTTTCCGGTGATGCCGACTTCGTACCTGTCGTAGCTTCTTTACGCCGGAGGGGTAAGATAGTAATTGGTGCTGGCTTCGCTAATCCATCGTCCGCATTAGTACGCGAATGTTATGATTATATTGACTTAAGTACAGCCTTTATCAGTGATGATTTTGTTGCCTATGAGATTCTTAAAGAAGGGGGGCTAGTAGGAAATTGGCTGACCCATGAGGTGCGGACTAGCGATGCCACTCAAACTGATCCCATTGAGCTTTCATTTGAGTGGCAGAAGAGCCAAAGCGATGCGCTAATGAAAGCAGCCCGATTCAGCACAATTACAGACGTTTTGTCCCACAAAGATCCTCACTACCCTATATACCTCACGTATCAAGGTCCACTTGATCCTACGGATCGTTACGTCGCTATTCACGAGTTTGCGAAGAAATTCCCCCAGTATGTAGAAGAATATGAGCCTTCAGGAAGACACTGTAAATTGATTGTAAGTCCTGTTGCTTGGGAAGGTGTTCATCGAAGGTTCGATCAAGTCATTGGGGCATATGGAGGTTTGCGGGAATGGGAGGCTCGTAACTCCGGGGCTGGCTATACGCTTAATTATCACCTCAACAATGATACCGGTCAGTATGAGATGATAAATGAATAGACTCGTTTCAAAACACCGGGAGAGTAATAGTGAAAAAGCGATTGATTGAGTATGATTTGCCGCTGGCGGAGATTTCGGAGGCGTCGGCGCGGGAGAAGAATATCCGGCATGGGCACCCGTCTACGCTGCATATCTGGTGGGCACGACGGCCGTTGGCGGCCAGCCGAGCCACGGCGTTTGCGGCGTTGATTGATGACCCGGGGCCAGAACAGCCGGAGAAACGGGAGGAACTGCTGGAACTGATTAAAGAAATAACCCCCTGGGAAGCGGTGAAGGATGGCAACAATGAAGCGATTGAGAAGGCACGACGGTTGATTCGGGAGCAGTATGGGTATGCGCCAAAGGTGCTGGACCCGTTTGCCGGGGGTGGCAGTATACCGTTGGAGGCGCTGCGGTTGGGGTGCGAAACGTATGCCAATGATTACAACCCGGTGGCGGTGTTTATTGAGAAGGCGACACTGGAATGGCCGCAGAAGTTTGGCGTGATGGTTTCGAAGCAAAAGCTTGAGCAGGCGCTAGGGGTAACAACCGATGAGCCAACGGGAGATAAAGGCAACCAACAAAGCTGGCTGAAGGATGACAAAGAGGAAGAGGTGAACCTGCTGGCTTATTTGGTAGAGCGGTGGGCTAACATTATTTTGGAGGAAGCACAAGCTGAGATTGGGCAATTTTATCCACCAGACTTCGATGACTGGATACCTGTGGGCTATTTATGGGCACGAACAATACCATGTCAAAATCCCACTTGTACAACTGAAATACCACTAACTGGTCAATTTTGGCTCAAAAAGAAGGGTAGTCAAGTGGCTTATCGGCCAATAGAACCTACTTCCGAAACTATTTCCTTTGAAATATTAAATGATGCTGACTTGACGGAAGCTATGGCGTCTGGTTTCGATCCAAAACAAGGCACAGTATCCAATGGCAATGCCCGTTGCCCATCATGTGGGCAAGTTACAAAAAACGAACAAATACGTTCTCTGTCAAACCAAGGAAAGATGGGTGAGCGAATGATTGTTGTTGTTCTTCGTCACTCAGAAGAGATAGGAAAGAAGTACAGGCTTGCCACCAAGCAAGATACAGAGAATTTTCAAGCTGCTGCAAGATTTCTAGAAACAAAACTTGTTGAATGGCCTTATCTTGAAAGCCCGCTGCCCGATGAAAAAATCGATCCTAGAAGACCATCACCTAATGCACGAGGTTTATCCAGTTTAACAAGGTATCATTTTAAGCATTTCAGAGACCTGACTAATGCTAGACAGCAACTTGCACTTGTTATCCTGACGGGAAAAATAAGAAGTCTAAACGAGAGGTTGCTTATGTCATTCGAGAGTAGCCAAGGCTTTTTTTACACTTTTCAGATTAACACGGATGATTTAGCAGGAGTTGTTACTAGCTATATTGCGATTATCTTTGACCGATTACTGGATAGGATGACTATGTTCTCACGTTGGGATAATAGTAGAGAGACCGCAGTTGCTGCGCTAAGTTCTGATAAAAAAATACCGATGGTTTGGGATTTTATTGAAATAAACCCGTTTAATGGTTCTGGAGGTGGTTGGGAATCACAATATGATTGGGTTATACGGAACATCAATACCCATAGTTGGACTCCACTTTTGCAGGCAAATATTCATCAAGGTTCAGCAACGCTATTACCTTACGATGATTCCTCGTTTGACGCAGTCTTTACCGATCCGCCTTATTATGACAATTATCCATATGCAGACCTTTCAGATTACTTTTATGTTTGGCTTAAACGTCTGCTTAGCGATATACACCCTCAACTTTTAGCAACCCCCTTATCACCTAAAACTGAGGAAGCTGTAATGCTTACCTCTCGTCACTCTTCACTTGAACAAGCCAATTGTTTTTTTGAAAACCAGCTTTTGCTTGCTTTCAGTGAAATGCACCGCATTCTAAAACCTGCTGGTATTGCCATCATCGTGTACGCTCACAAAACTACCGAGGGGTGGGAAACAATGCTAAATGCATTGATTGAATCAAGGTTTGTAGTTGTTGGTTCATGGCCAATTGAAACAGAGATGGTAAACAAAGTGCAATCACGTCAATCAGCATTTTTGGCTTCTTCAATTTATATGGTTTGCCGCAAAATGGAACGACAGTCTCTTGGCTTCTGGAACGAACTCCAGCCCACCATCCAGGCTCGTGTAGAAGAAAAGCTGGCCCAATTCTGGCGCGAAGGCATTGCCGGTGGCGACTTCTTCATCTCCGCCATCGGCCCTGGCATGGAGGAGTATTCGCGCTACGAGCGGGTGGAAACATATGGCGGCGAACGGGTGGGCACAAGTGAATTGCTGGGCTTCATTCGCCAGATCGCCACCAACTTCCTGGTCAACCGGCTCTTGAAAAATGGCAGCCGGGGCAGCATTGACAAAGAAGCGCAGTTTTACCTTACCTATCGCTGGACATTTCTCAACAACAAAGTCCCCTATGACGATGCCCGCAAAATCGCCAGCGCCGAAGGGGTAGACCTGGAACAGTTGTGGGGTAAGGAGGGCTTCGTCAAAAAAAGCGGCGCGGACATTGAACTGCTGGATCCCAAAAAACGCGGCCCGGTCAAAGAGGTGCGTAACATGGTAGACGGGCTGCACCGCGCCTGCCAGTTGTGGGAAAAAGGGGACAAAGCCGGGCTGGCAACGCTGTTGGGTCACACGGGCTACGGCCAAAACGGGGCTTTCTGGCAATTCGGCCAGGCCATTGCTGAATGTCTGCTGGACGGCACTAAGGAAAAGCAGCTATTAGAAGGGCTGCTTATCGGTAAAGAGGGGTATATGCAGGCCAGCGCCGAGGTGGCGGCGGAAGCGGCCAAACCAAAGCTGGTGCAGGGCAAGCTGTTTGCGGAGTGAGATAGGTTTGTGAAGGGGGAGTGGAGAGTGGCTAGATGAGCATCGAAGAAAGCATCCGACTGGTGTACCCGCTGCCGTTGGCGAAGGTGTATGAAGCGGTGCGCCTGGAAACGGAGCCGCGCCTGCGCGTGCGCAAGCTGATTGAGTTCTATGAGGAAACGATTCGCTATCTGGCGCTGGTGGGGCTGGCCAGTTATATACATCATGGTTTAACAACCGAAAAAGTGGAGCGGCTGCGGCAGGAAATCGGCCGCCCTACCCTCGGCACCTGGCTGGATCTGCTGAAAACAGTGACGAAGGCTCTGCGTCCTATTGATCGTCATTTCTTCACGCCACCCTTCAGCTACAAATATGAAGAAGGAGATGCTGTTTACGAAGCGACACAGGCTATCCGCAAATCGTCTGATAGTTCTCCCTTCAAAGAGGTTACGCTCACCAGCTTTCTGGATACATTGGTTAATTTTCGCAACATCAAGATTGGGCATGGCTCTTTGGCAGAGTCGGAAGCGAATCGCCTTTTGCCCCATCTGGAAGGCGGGCTGAACGCCTGGCTGGATAGCTGTACACTTTTGAAGGAGCGCCACCTGGTTTATATTGACCGGGTGGAGTGGCAAGACCCTGATTTTTTGTTTTTGGGGATGAACCTGAACAGCGGTACGACGTTGGGGCCTTTGAATTTGCGCGCGCCCATGCAAGTGACGCCCAGGCTGGTATACCTGCATGACCCCCAACAAAACAGCTTTACGCCGCTGCTGCCTTACCTCACTTTTGATCGGGATACACGCCTGATTTACATTTACAATCGGCTGTCCAACCAGGGACAACCGGAACTGATCTGCCCGTATGAGCCGCCCAGTTCGTTGACGGCCGTGACCTTGCCCGCCCATCTGTTAAATGTACCACCCACGCCCATACCCGCTGCATCCGAAACAGAAGCAGAACCAGACCTACCCAAGTCTCGACGAAAGGATATAAGCCTTATGCGTAATTGGTTTGACCTCGTCCAACCTCATGAAGACATCCGCAGAGGCAATTTTGACGAAGCCGTCTTTGCCGCGGATTTAGGCGACGTTTACACCGGTAATGCGCCCACCGACTACCAAGACCCTTACTCCTTCTTCAAGAAAACCTATTTAACGGCCGGTCTCACCGGCTTGCTGAACCGGGTTCATAATAAGCTGGCAAACGGCCAGGGTGCTTCTGTCATTCAGATACAGACACCCTTTGGCGGTGGTAAAACCCATTCGCTGGTGACGCTGTACCATTACTTGAAACATGGCGAGCGGATCAAAGAGCTATTACCCGGCGGCCTGTCGCTGCTCTCACCCAAACTGTGCGTCATCGCCGGTACCCATATGAACCCGGTGGAAGGCCGCCACAGCGAGGGGCTGACCCGGCTTACCTTTTGGGGCGAGATGGCCTATCAACTGGCAGGCGCGGCCGGTTATGAGGAATTCCGTGCCAATGATGAAGAGCGCATTTCCCCCGGTAAAGAGAAGCTGCGCCAATTCCTGGAAGCGCAGCAGCCCTTTGTCTTGCTCTTTGATGAGATTTTGCATTACGTCAACCGTGCTCTGGATAAGCGGGATGAAATAGGCGTCTCGCTGGGAACGCAAACCTTCTCTTTCTTCCAAGAGTTAACGGATACGGTGGCCTCACTGCCCAACGGGATGCTGATCGTGACGCTGCCTTTAAGCAAGCTGGAGGATTATGGCGACCGGCAAGAGGAGTCGCTGGCGCGTCTGGGCAAAATTTTTGGCCGGGTGGAAAGCATTGAAACCCCGGTGCGTGGGCAGGAGGTGTATGCCGTCATTCGCCGCCGCCTGTTTGAGGTGGAGACGCTGAAACAGACGGCGATGCGGGAGGTGGTGCACCAATACTTCCAGAGTTACCAGCAAAATCGGGATGACGTACCCGCCAGAGCGCGGGATGCAGAGTACCGGCAAAAGATGGAGGATGCCTACCCGTTCCATCCTGACGTGATTGATATTTTGTATGAGAAGTGGAGTACCTTCCCTTCATTTCAGCGTACACGCGGGGTGCTGCGGCTGTTGGCCAATGTGATTGAGGATTTGTACCAGCGCGAAGTAAATATTGACATGATTATGCCGGGGGATTTGAATCTGGATCATCCGGGCATCCGGCAGGAGTTTTTGAAACATGTGGGGGTAGAGTATGAGGGGGTCATTGCTTCGGATGTGGCCGGCAGTGAGGCCAAGTCACAGATGTTGGATAAGGCGAACCGTTCCTGGAAACATTTATCACAGCGGATAGCGACGGCCGTGTTCTTCCACTCCTTTAGCGCCGACGATAGCGAAAAGGGCATCAACCTGCCCTACATCAAGCTGGCGGTGATGCGCAGTGATACGCTGGCCTCGATGGTGACGGAGATTCTGCAAAAGCAGGCCAACCTGCTATGGTATTTGAACAGTCGCGGCGAGACCTATTACTTCTCCAAAATCCCCAATCTGAACCGGATGATTCTGGACAAACGGGAGTTGTATAACGAAGCGTATGAGGAGGAGTTGGAAGCAATTGTCAAACGCGAAGCGGGCGGCCGTTTCCGCACCTATATCTGGCCTACCAATGGCGACGGCATTCCCGACAACCGTGATCTGAAGCTGGTCATTTTGCGCCCCGAAGACCGGGGCGATGAGATTACTACCTGGATTGAGCGCAAGGGGCAGTCCTTCCGCGAGTATAAGAATACGCTCTTTTTTGCCCTGGCTGATGTGGCCGAGTTTTCTCGGCTGCGTGAAGAGGTAAAGACATTTCTGGCGCTGCAAGAGATTAAGGGGGAAGTGGAACAAGACTTGAACTCACCGCTGGCAACCAAACGGCAAGAGATTCAAAATCGCCTACTGAAAATTGAAAAGGATTTTTCGTTCAATGTGCGCCGCATGTATCACACGTTGCAAGTGGGGGAGCGCAACTTTGATTTGGGCCAGCCGGTGGCAGGCAATGAATCGTTGGGCAACTGGTATTGGCGGGAACTGGCGAATAATGAAGCCATTATTGAGAATCTGCACTACCGGATGATCGTGAACCGGGTGATGGCGGGCAATGAAAAGGTAGCCCTACCAGTGATTCTGGATCAGTTTTACAAGAATCCGCAGTTTCCGGCCCCGGCCAGCCAGGATGTAGTGGCACGGGCAATTCAGTTGGGTGTTCAGGATGGGGCATTTGGCCTGGCGACGGCGCAGGATGGGGAGATTTTGGTGGATTTGCTGCGGTTTCAAGAACCTGTGATGTTGGGAGCGGTTGCTTTTGAGCCAGGGGTGTACCTGGTAGACCGAAATTTGTGTGAAAAGCTGCGGCTGGAAAAGCAGCAGCGTGAGGAAGCGGAGCGGAGAGAACGGGAAGAGGCGGCCGGTCAGATTGTACGGGAGCCAGGTGTTGATTGGGAGGTGAGGGTTGATCCCCTGATACCAGATGAGCGACAGGGTGAAACGGAGCAAGCCACCAAACCGGACAGCTACCAGAAAGTGCGCCTGGTCATCTCTGGCATTCCGGCCAATCGTATTGCTGATGTGAATCGGGGCATTTTCCTACCCCTCAGCGCGGCAACGGATGAACCATTGCAATTTACGTTGACGATTGAGGTGAACAGTGCGGAGGGGATTTCGCAGGCGACGTTGGAGCAAAAGATTAAGGAGACAATTCGACAAATTGGGGCGCGGATTGTAGAGGAAAAGTTGGAGTGATAATTTAGGGTGAGAAACGGCCGTTTTGTCAGCCTATAATATGACAAGTAGGCAGGAAGCACTTCTTCAATATATCAGTTAGGTTCAAAACAGAGTCGCAAAATGAACATTGTACGACGAAAGAGCTATTTTTCTGTCACTACTTATCTAGGAGACGTATAAAATAATCAATGTGGTTTTATTTCCACTAATAGATATCATGCTTCTATTGACCTTAATTCGCATAATAGTGTAAACTTTAGTCACCCTCATCATCACACAGCTTTTTTAGACTTGTTGCCATAGAGAATCCGAGTTTGGCAAGTTAGGGCAAGCCACAAAGTTTATCAAATAAATCGACGTTATGTAACAGTGTGGCACAAATAGGAGAAACATATGACAGTTAACGACTACGAAAAAATCGTAGAACGCTTAATGGAACGTGTTTTTTCGCTTTCAGTTGGTGCCGGTATGCCTGAATTTGTATTAGTCGAACTTGAAAGAACCAAGAAGGATCTGGTTGTTTACAAGGGGCAGTTGAAGTCACCAGTTTATATTGCGCGGGTCAATACTATGATAGATTCTCTTGATAAAAAAATACCAGAAGTTAGGGAACAGGCAGACAGAAACAAGAAAGAGAGAGAAAGAGCAATACTAAACAACCTATCATTGGAAAAAAGCTCACCCGTTCTGACAGGTTCGCAAGTCACTATCAGAAAAAGCTTGCCAGAAAGAAGAAACCCAAAAACTATAAGTCTGCTGAGCAAGTTTAAGCAGCATGAGAGGCGTCCGCCAAAACTCACTAAGGCGTAACGATAGTTAAGAAATCGCCTTATTAAATCCATATAGGAGGTCATGTGTCCCCTCATCTATCGAATATATCTCAACATTTGAAACAACAATATGATCGTGAACCTCAGTGGCTGGATGAGAATACCATTCTATTTTCTGACAAACTCAATGGTCTGGATGCAAGTTTACACTTTGTCGAGGAGGCACCAGATCTGATTTTCGGTTTTGCCGCCTACCTTCCGCCATTGCAAGAAAGTGAAGCAACAAAATCCGAACTATTAAATTTCCGAGAAGATCTCTTAAAACGTAATGCGGAAAAATTTAGTGCGTCATATGGAATGAGTGATGATGGATATACCATTGTCAAAAGTGGATTTTATGCTTCACCAAATCCAGAAGAAACTATAGTACGATTTGATGAAGCATGGCTAGATATGAGAGATTTGCTGAGTACGTTACCTACAGATGTAGACAGATTGTACAAGAGTGGCTTACTAACAAATCTTTTGTAACTGAATAGGAGGGTCAATGATTAACGAAAGATATGCACTTCAAGAAGTTTTTACCCCTACTCAGCCAGCCAGAGCAAATTTTGTTGAACGCAAAAATGTAAATGAAAAATTGGTAAAAGCATTGGTAACTCCTGGCAAACAGATCGTAGTTTATGGTCATTCAGGGTGCGGTAAAACCACCCTCCTGGTCAATAAGCTACACCAGTTTTACGAAGACCACATAGTTACTAGATGTACTAATACCATGTCGTTTGAGCAGATTATGCTCAACGGCTTTGATCAACTCAATCCTTTTTATAATATAGAACAGGTTAAAAGTAATAATACAAAAATCTCATCAGCCATTTCGTCAGAATACGCCCTGATAAAGGCTCAGATAGGTGGTGAATATTCAGATTCAAGTGAAACAAAGATGCAAAGAATCATCCCTCCTCAATTAACAGTTCAAACGCTTGCGCGGCTTCTTGGGGAGGCAAAATGCTGCTGGGTGTTAGAAGATTTTCATAAGATTGCCCGGTCAGAAAAAACAAAATTAGCCCAGTCTATGAAACTCTTCATGGATATGTCGGACATTTATGCTTCACTTAAAATCATTGCGATTGGAGCCGTAAACACAGCACGCGAAGTCATTGAATATGATGCAGAAATGCGAAACCGAGTAGCAGAAATCCAGGTGCCCTTAATGAACGCTGTAGAATTAACCGAGATTGTTGACAAAGGGCAGCAACTATTGAACTTTTCCCTTCGTCCTTCTGTTAAGAAATCAATTGTTAACTATTCCAACGGTCTAGCTGCGGTGTGTCATCAATTATGTTTTAACATTTGCTTTGCTGCTGGCATTACAGAGACTCTTCCAGAAAGAGTTATGATTAGTGACAAAGAGCTACAACAAGCTCTGGAGGCATATATAGAAGAAGCATCAGATACTGTTAAGAGTGCTTTCGACAAAGCTCTTCGGCAGCGGAAAAGACAGTACGAAAATGGCAAGCTGATATTACAGGCATTAATTAAGGCCGACATTAGTGGGGCAAGACATTCTGAAATACTAGCAGAGATTCGCAAAAAAGAACCGGGCTATCCACCCAGTAACTTAACCTCATATTTACACCAGCTGCAAACTGAAAAGAAGGGGAAGCTTTTAAGGTACGACTCTGCATCGGGAAAGTACTCTTTTGCTGATCCTATTTACCGATTTTTCGCAACGGCCGTTTTAGCTCAAGAACCTGGTTCGGTTGTCTCTACACTACAAGACAACTTCATTATCAGTTTAAGTGATGAAATGAAGAAAAGTCTGAGTGAGATGATAGTAAAAATCTCAAAGGACATCGTGACTACGTACATTCAATCCACGACAAGCGGGTCAACATCTTTCTGATTCATGCGTTACATTACAAAACAGGCACAAGAGGGGGACTTTCCTCTCTTTTTCATAATGGGAGTTCTTAACAAATAGCAGAAGAAAAGTTTATTTTAGAATGCCGTGGGCAATATAGCTGTATTTTATCAGTCCCTAATTGCTGACCCACGCCTCAAAGGATGCAAACCTGCGGTAATAATCA
The DNA here is from genome assembly GCA_023382655.1 of Anaerolineae bacterium. GTDB lineage: Bacteria > Chloroflexota > Anaerolineae > Promineifilales > Promineifilaceae > CAADGU01. Next base: position 149,870 of record JAHDWK010000011.1, read on the forward strand.
TTGGTGAAAAAGATGAAGTCTACATTTCTATCAAAGATGCTGCTCAGGTTGCAAAACTCTCGATTGAGCGCCTTCGAGGACTGGTTAGCGAGAATCGAATTGACGCTATTAAACCCGGCGGCCGTGATTTATTCGTCTCACTGACATCAGTAGATAAATTTCTCTCTGAGGGCAGAAAAGAGCCAGGCCGACCACGCCATGATTCTCCCAATAAACCCAAACGCTAGAGTTTGACAAAAATCTAAAAGTTCGTAATATATAGCGGAACATCAGTTCGCCGCAGCTTCATCGCCCCCAAATAGTGTATCCGTCCGTGACGGCCGTCTACTGACAGAACAAGGAGAAAATATCGTGAAAGGCGTAGGAACTGGTACGTAAGTAGAACAAAGGCGATGGGCACCGCGGGCCTGTCGCCTTTTTCTTTACCAGTCCCATTTGACAATGTAGCGTTCATACAGTCGGGGATGGTCTTTTTGCCACTCAATGCGCCAACGGCCGTCAGGAAGTTTTCTGATGGCGGCTTGTTCCAAAATATGAGTCTTTCGGCTCGTGCTCTCCACAACTGAGGCTTTCAGGGGTGGCCTACTCTTGGGAAATATCACTTGAATTAGCAATTTCTTTGTGCGGTGACTAATTTCCACTTCACAGTCTTCACTAGAGCGCAAAAAAGCATCACGCGAATCCCACTCGATGTTGAATTCATCCATATCCCCCTTTTGTTTCTTGTCTCGAAGTGAAATAAGAATGAGCCTCTTGTGACCAAGTTGGTATTCATCGGCCTTGACGCCTGGGGAGCACTGGTAATTGAGTAGGATTTCACCCTCGCCCCAAGCCTGATCTTGATAGCTGATGATGTTATTTTGCAGATAACGCACTTTCTCCTGCTTGCTGATGTGGGCTAATTCCCCTTTTGTGTCCTTGAGTTCATATGTCACATTGTACTCAAGGACTTCATACATCCCTTCGTTTGCCCAGCCTCGCCAGAACTTTTTGCCTATCTTCCACACCTCGGCCGTAATCTCAAGCCAGGGCACACCAAATAGAAGCGTCACCATACGACCAATGCTTGGGGAATTATCTTTGTCATTTTCGTTTGGCATTTTACAAGAGGGCTTTTACAAACTGTATCAGTTCGGGTTGGGTGAATCAATACCAGAGAAAAAATCAAGTTTGGCAAAATGCGGTTTTTGTTGTCATTGCTTGTCCTTCGACGGATGGTATGCTAAAGAGTGCCTGCCGAACGTCTCAACCATTTACACTCACTGCCAGATAGTTCTCGACCGCGAGAGCGATTACTTACTGTTGGGGAACGGTCACTTTCTCAAGCGGAGCTATTGGCTATCACTCTGCGCACTGGCAATGGACAAGAAAATGCGCTGCACCTGGCACAACGTCTGTTGAATCAATTTAGGGGTTTGCCAGGGATTGCACAGGCATCGGTAACAGAACTGACGGCCGTGAGAGGGATTGGACAGGTAAAGGCCATTGAAATCAAAGCAGCGCTGGAATTAGGTCGCCGATTGCTGACCACAGCGCCGGAGGAAAGGTTACCGATTACATCACCAAATCAGGCAGCTAATATCCTGATGCCAGAGATGAGCCATTTACCCCAAGAACAAATTAGAACTATTCTGCTTGACACCCGCAATCGGGTGTTGAGCATACCCACGATTTATATTGGTAGCCTGAATACAACTTCAATAAGAGTTGGTGAGATCTTTCGGCCAGCAATCAAAGAAAATGCAGCCGCCATAATTCTCTCTCACAATCATCCATCTGGAGATTCCTCTCCTTCGCCAGAAGATATTAGCGTGACGCGCAAAATAGTTCAGGCTGGTGAATTGTTGGGAATATCAGTACTCGACCATATTATCATTGGCAACCAACAATATGCTTCACTAAAGGAAAGAGGAGCTGGATTTTACTGAATATGTGCCCCTCTCCTCATAGGCTGTCAGGAATGAATCTCTATAACTTGTAGCTGTTGTAGCTAACGAACGACACCCATTCTCCGGCAAACATTTTTGTTCATCCAGCAAATGAATGGTTTGGCAATCTCTGAACACCAATTTGGACAAGTTCAAGATATGGGTCAATTGACCTGGACTGCTTAAGCCCAAGTAGCTCTTTCAACGCCTGGGAAGATACCCCCTTCTTTAGTTGATTTACCGCATATGTATGACGAAGTGTATGTATGCCAGCATTGGGTATGTTGACCGCGCTAAGATAATTCTCCACGATGTATTGATATTGCCGGTCGGAAAGCGCCTTTCTGCGGCTGGATAAAAAGAGGGTGCTGTCAAGACTATCTGGCCGCTTTTCCAAATAGGCAACAAGCACTTCACAAGCCTCTCGGTCAAGAGGAATTGTTCGTTCTTTACTTCCCTTTCCCCGAATATGAAGAGAACCGGTGGCTCCTCGTGAAATATGTGATTTCCCAAATACGCCAGGTGTTACCCGCATGAATACATTCAGATCGGAAACGTCCGAAAGCGCCAGTTGTCTTATCTCTGAAAGTGTAATGCCGGCGTGGAGAAGCACTTGGATAATGGCTGCATCCCGCGGGCTTTGAACGTTTGCCACTAATCTTTGGCACTCTTCTGCCGAAAGGACACGTGGCTTTTTGTCATCGCTTAGTCGTGGAATAATCGGGGCTGCCGGGTCGATGGCAATGAAATGCCTGACATGCAGCCATGAAAAAAAGGTCTTTAAGACAATGGTCTTTTTGCGGAGTGTTGCCTCAGCTAGTTCCAATCCTTCCAAATAAGCCAGATAATCGGCCAAGTGGCTGAGTGTGATTTTGGGCGGTTCTGCTATTCCCTGGCCCTGAAGTTCTACCAGGAACTGTACGACGTCAGTTTCGTACTCAACCCTGCTCCCATGAGCCAATTTCTGCACCGCCATATAGCCCTCTTTATAGGAATCTAGGGCTTCCTGAAATTGCCTGGTTAGCGGCTGCTTCATATAGGATTGGGATTATCTGTTTGCTCTTGGGCGGCGTTCAGTTGGTCTGCGTGTTCCTGAGCATCCCCACCGCGTTCGTAAGCGTCAGGTACAGCCTTCAATATCCAAACCAACGGCCGTCCCTCAACATCTCTCATTTCAACTTCTCGATACACCACGCGCCAGCGACTAGAAACAAACGGCCCACGAAAGATGAAATACTCCCTTCTCTCCCCCCCATACTTCACTCTATCATGCAGAGTATCACTGCGTCAAACCACAAGAGGCCACCCACTCTTAAAAGAAAACAGGCGCAAGTGCGCAGGCTGGTAAGGGGGGTGTTGGTGGTTTGACGAAGTTCGCAAGTCCATGAATCTTGTCTAAACGTCGATTGTGCACTAGAGAAAGTAGCAAGAAGTCAGTAGATGTTAGGATCCAAACACCATTGTTTCTGTAAGATTCCGTTATTTACTTCTCTCATGCAGTTTGCATGTGTCCATTCATAACATCGACCAACCGCTTGGGTTCCCGATTTCTGACTCAATTCTCCACCTACTGTTGCTGAACAATAGCTCTGGCATTCTGAAGAATCAGAACATACTTTCCCTGCATCAGAAGTGGGAGAACTACATTCAGGCTTGCCACTTTTTGAGATTTTAGGATTTGTTATCCATATCCCACCAGTGCGTTTACACCTAACAACCTGCTCCGTTCCTTTCAAGTAGCTAGATATGATCACTATAGGAATTGAAATGGCGAAGAATATTGTTAATAGTGATTTTAGATTCATTATGAATGCTATTGATAGTAGCATAGTGTATCTAATCACCCGTTACAAGATATGGTCTCAGCTATAGTGAGTAAGACCCCCCGCTAATACCGAAGAAGACAGGTGTACGCAACACCCTCTCAACCAAATGTTCAGTCTAGCTACTCCACCACTATTATTACCTAGAGACAATTGGTAAATAGGTTTCATAATGGATGACAAAGGTTATCTCTTCAGCGTAGCCATTTGTAGAATTTGCGACCTCATCCCAATAAGTTAGATTCTCTATACTGTAAGTCTCACTTCGACCACCCATATGAATTGCAGTGATGTTAGCAGTGGTAAAAGTTCGGATAGGTGGGAGTTCTAAATACACCATATTTTCGGTAGCTTGGCCTAATTCAACTTTGTATGAATAGTCATAATGGTCATTTTCAAAAACAAGATCAACACTTAACTCAGCTCCTTCTACAGGAATTCCATTTTCATTTTCTACATTAACTTTGATGTAAGCGTTTTCCACTATGGGTGTGTTCCTACGATTCGGCCTTCCACCCCAGCCTGGTTCTTCACCGGGATTCCATAGATGATTTCCAGTATCAGCAAAAAAACCATGTACAGCGAATAATGCATCAATATTAGCGTCTGTGAGTAATGTGCCATCCTCGTTTGTTAGGGTTGCTTCTTTTAAAGCCACGTAGACGTCGCGCATATCATTCAAACTATTATTTGACGTAGTCTGGCCAATAACACTCCAGATGCTATCCAAATCAAGATCGACGCTATCAACATCATCAGACTCTTTAGGATCATAAAGATCCCACAATAAACTCGCAACTGCGAACTCCTCACGATTACTAGGGTTGTTTTCTGGAAATTCGTCCCAAACTTGCCAGTTAAGTTCAAGTGAGATAGGGAAACAATTTAGCACGTAAACGTAAGGACTCCGTTCTCCTAGAACGTCAGATAGGACAGCAGGCCAAAATTCTGCCCAACCTTCAGTCCACGAATCATCTGTTGTAGAGTTATTATATCCACCATGGTTTTCCTCAATTCCAGCTAGAGGAGGTATTCCAATGGAAACATTCATCAAATGGTGAAAACTCTCATGCCACTCTCTGTTCATTGGCCGGCTACATTTATTGAGGTCGGGTTGATAACCACTAATATCGGCCCCTACTTCAATAGATTGAGAAACAGGATCATATCCTGCCCCAGTTGTGGTGAGAACGTATCCCCAAATAATGTTCACAGCTTGAAAATTCGATAGATTCAGTTCGTTGATTGCAAAATGCTCCACCTGATTTGCGTGATAATACATTATCGCAAGATCATCTAAATTTTCATTCGGGATAGGGGCTGATATGAGACTATTATCTGAAAAGTCAATATCTTTTACAGTTGATGGAGTGCCTATTACAGAGAAAGGTTCCGTTTCGGCACTAACTAACAAACCGTCATTCCCATACTGTATTTGTTTCCTATTAGAACCATCCTGCAATATTACTCGTACCCTATAAGTGCTTGCAGGTAACACATCATCGAACTCATAAATACCCTCAGAGTTACTCGTCGTGGTTCTAGTATAGGTGCCTTGTCCATCTACTAATAATCCTACAAACACATCTGAAAGGGGATGTCCGTGCCCATCTGTCACTTGGCCGGAGATCATATGATCATCCGAGGGTAAAGCGCAGAAAGCGATCACATCCATATTAGTGGCATCGTGTCCCATTGCATGTTGTCCCACAACACCTGTACCAGGGTAGAATGAGGCATCATCTTCATGTGCGGATGTTTCCCCGATATTGTTATATGTGACATCTGAGGAACGGACACTGTCACAGTCAAGTATGTTACCAGCACTGTCGAGTTTGAGAATGAATGATTTCGAATCACCGGAATTTGGCCCTCCAGTATACCCAACAACAAAAACACCACCATCTGTAGTGGGAATTGCTTGTGTTGCCCTATCTTCAACATCAGAAGAACCATATTCTATTTGCCAAGCCATCTGCCCCTGCATATTGAATTTCGCAATCCAAGCATTATTGCTAACAAAATCATCTCGTGAGCCACTGGCAATAAAATAAGTTCCATCTTCAGACACTCTAATTGAATTGATTTTGTGTCTATATATGTCAGGGGATATCAATTGCCACTCAACAGTTAAGTTTTCAGAGAGTTTAACAATCCACGGTGCCACGAAAAACGGACCACTCGAATTTGTGTAACCGTAGTAACCTGAGACAATGAACCCATCTCCTGGTACTTTCTGAATGTTATCAAAGATATATGCGTCATACGTATCTGGCCCCATGAATGCCCTCTTTTCGACCAGATTCCCACCTAAATCAAACTTACCTATCCAAGCTCTATGCTCATTTGTATAAAATGGTACAAACTCATACACATATCCAACAGCGTAATAGTACCCGTTGTCATAGATGACATCGTCAAGCGACCTCGAATATTGCACACTACTTTTCCATTCAATTTCACCATTCTGGTTAACTTTAACGAGTCCTACCCACTGAGAATTAGCACGGTTGGTAGCTATCATGTGATCATCAACACCATAAATCGCACGGGTGAATTCTATCTCATCACTTCCAAAGTATTTCTTGGTAATGTATTGACCTGTTTGAGTTAACTGGACTATGAGAGTCTCTATCTCACTTTCGTCAATGGAGGTTGTCTTTGCAATAAAGGTATAATTGTCATCGTTAGGTGTGGTTGATACAGGAACGATGCTTTTAAAACTTGTTGGATAAGTCGAGTTGTAATCATAGTATTTTGTTTGCATCTCAAGATTACCATCTGCATCAAGTTTTGCAATCCAAGCATCGCTCCCACCAACCCCATTTGGCCCAACTTCACCAATAATGAAAAATCCTCCATCGCTAGTCTGTTTTGCGTCCATTACACGAATATAGCCAGAAGGGAGGCTAAGTTCTCTATAAAATTGGTTGCTTTGTGCAGCGGTTTGATTAGCGATCACATCACTGTTTTGGTCAAGTTTCATGACAAATGGATCTGCTCTATCAACAGCGTTTGGTCCAATCTCATCCCCAACTATGTACCCCTCATCACTTGTTTGTTCGAAATCATTGAAGCGAATTGTTCTATTAGCATTAGTGTATTCCGAATATAAGAATTCTGTTCTAACTGCACCGTAGGTCTTTTTCAGCAAAGGGCTTGCTGATAAAGAATAAGCTGTTAGGAACAAAGTGATAATGATGAGCAAGGCTAAGAGCAAAAAGAATTTTTTGTTATTGTCAGACATTTCGTCACCTCCGGTATTTTTGATAGCACAAACGAGTGAGCGTTTTCTGTGTGTACTCAAATTACTTTGACGAACATGTGTAAACCTTCAATGGATTGGGTGGAGTATACTGGCTTGAAGTGATTTACGCTGATGGATAGTATAATGGAAAGTAGAAGATATTAACATTAGAAAGAGGGGTTTTACTTGCAGAAACTTCTGCCGATAATTCTAATCATTCGCGTTTCTGCCTATATTTTCTTCGCAACTCAGCGATAATCTCTTCCGCCCGTCCGGGATAGCTTTCTGAATTCGCAAACTCATCCAAAAAACTGACATCAGGAAATACCCGCTTGAAAACCTGTTGATATGCCGCTACTGCATCCAATTGAAGTGGAAGTGCTTGGCTGACGGCGCAAAACATACAACAAAGTTCAGCATCCGTGGCTGCTTCCAAGTCTTTCTTTCGCAAGTCTCCATTAGCCTGGGCAATTCTGGTGACAATTTCTTTGACATGGGCACGGTATAAATGGGAGGTGTTAGGTTCTAATATTGGTGACGGCCGTAAATACTTAAAGCTATTCCAAATTTCATCTGCTTTGTGAGGATAGCTTTCTTGTGCCTTCAATATCTCCTCCTCAGCAATCTCCATACGCTCAAAAACGGTTCTTACGGTTGGGGCCAGTTCTCCCAACAAATTAAGCATGGCCTCTTTACTGGCCTGGTGTTCTGCATTTGCGGCGGGCTGTAATTCGGGTTGCCTGCGCCGGAGTAAATAATCGAGTGATAGCTGGTGATTTTCCCCCTCTTTTGTCATGGCATGAATTGAGTATTTCAATCCTACCACATGGATTGTTACTTGACATAAATGCACAGCTATCTTAATATGTACATACTATGCAAGTTGTACAAGTTGCGTCAGATAAGCAGATAGGAATCGCTAAAGCTCGTCAAAAATTCGGGAACATCGTGGAAAGCGTTCAATATGGTGGTGAGGCATTTGTCATCAGCCGAAATGGAAAACCGGTGGCTGCTGTTGTACCAGTGCGCGTCTTAGAGCAATATCAAAGAGAACGTGAGGAGTTATTTGGTCTCATCGAGCGAGTCCAGGCAGTCAATCAAAATGCTGACCCCGATGAGGTGATGTACGATGTATTGGAAGCGCAACAAGGGCTGCGTGGCAAACAACAACTATGAGGATAGTGCCTGATGCAAATGTTTTTGTGAGCGCCCTTATCTCCCCCACTGGCAAGTCAGCCGCAATACTTAAACTCTGGAAAAAGGGCAAAGTTGAGGTAGTAACCTCACCTGCAATTATTGATGAAATTGCACGGGTGACGAGTTACCGCAAACTCAAAAAGTATGCCCGCGTAAACAAAGAAGGGAAACGATTTGCCAGGCTTCTTGCCAAACAGACCATCCGAGTGAACCCGCCTTCTACCATTAACGTCGTCAAGAGCGACGAAAGTGATAACCGATATATTGAGTGTGCCTATTTCGGCAAAGCACAATTCATCGTCACTGGTGATTCCCACTTGCTTGAACTTAAAAAATACAAAGGCATCTACATTGTCAATCCAGCGAGTCTCCTTACCATCATTCAGCTTGAAAAGAGTAAGAAAGTGTAGGGATTCAATACTCCTCTGGAAGCAATAACGTAGTGACACTTCTATCCCACTCAGTTATCACGTAAATCGTGCTATTTGTATGCAATTTGTAGGCAGAAAATACTCTCAACCCTCTGTCAATTGCGAATTTGTTTTGCTCAATGTCTTCTTCGGGTAAATCTCCCCAATCGCCGGTAACGTGTCGGGCTAGAAATTGAACAGGGTGGTGCTCGGCAACTTGCAGTGACTGGGCGGCTCCTGGCGTAATGGTGATGCGCCCCAAATTAAACAAAACTTTGGGTATCGTCTCTTTTTCTGGTTGGCTCCCCTTTTCTGAAATGTATCGGTCTCGTTCGCTCATAGGTGTTTCTAAAAAGATTAACATGCTGAACAAAATAAAGTCCATACTCGAACCAATAAAGCCCACATAGAGGTGAATGGGGAGTTTGGCGTTTTTGTCATTCTATCTCCTCTTTGAGAGAGTCTTTTGCAGAAGGGAGAGTGCTCCCTGTTTCCTTGATTAGATCAGGTAATCTCGATTCAGCCAGAGGAAGTTGCTGCCAATCATCTGTCTCTACTCGATTCACGATTATCTCCTCGTCCTCATTCAATGAAATTTCGTATGCACCGATACGAAGGCAGTCATTTCCGTTAAGTAACAAGTGTGCTCGAACAGCACTTTCTGCCTTTTCCAGTCGAGCCTGGATAATTGGTAACATCCTTCTATTCCACGCCAAGCTGTACACGGCCCTGCCAGGTGACAAGGTGGTTTCGTATCTACTAGCCGGTGATTGCCGTTCCCCCATAGATGGCTTTTAGTCCAGCTTAACACGCAAGTATCAAAGGATTCCAGGTCTAAACTTTGCCAGGGTAATCGGTGCAATGTTGCCTGCATTGATGCCCTTTATCTGACAACTAAACGAATGATAAATATAACCTTACAGTAGGAAAATATCGTCCTTATCCATTCCGCTCACACGTTTGCTTGTGGTATAATTCCTAGAACAAGTGTTTAGAAAAGGCTTCTCATCATCCTCTGCAATCTTCCCCAGCCTAAAATAAAAAAGCGAGAGTCAGAAATGACAAGAAAACGCGCAAAAGGTGAAGGCAGCATTTTTTTCGATAGCACCAAAGAACGCTGGTGTGCAGAAATAACCCTTCCCAACGGCAAGAGGCGCAAAAAGCGAGCAAAAACTCAAAAGGAAGTTCAGGATTGGCTCTTCGAGCAGCGCAAGAGTATGAATTCTGGCCTCTCTTTCAAAGATGACAAAGTCACATTTGGTGCGTTTCTCACCCGTTATATGGATGAAGTTGCAGCGCATACTCTCAGACCAGGGACGCTCAAGTCATATCATCATTGGGTTAATGGGCACATAATTCCCGAAATTGGGTACATAAAATTATCTTCTTTACAGCCAGAACACCTGCAAAATCTGTACTCAACTAAGCTCAATGAAGGATTATCAAAACGCACTGTCCAATATATGCATTCCATCATCCACCGCGCTTTGAATCAGGCCGTCAAATGGCGTGTGATTCCTTATAATCCAGCCAGTATGGTGACGCCTCCAAAGCCAAACAAGAAGGAATTTGCCACCTTGTCCGCTAATCAAGCCAAAGCACTTATTGAATCTGTCGAAGATGTAAGGTGGCGCACAATTTACACAGTTGCTATCCTTATGGGCTTGCGGAAGTCAGAAATTCTTGGCCTGCGGTGGGAAGATATTGATTTCAAAAGAAGCACGGTAAGTATCAGTAATATCATTTATGAAATCAACGGCACCATCCATTCAGGTGCACCCAAAACCGAACGTTCGCGGCGAACCGTTGCAATGCCTGGTTATGTGGCCCAATCCTTACTGGAATACCAGGAACTAACGAAACGAAATGCGGGGTTGGTGTTTACCACCTCCACAGGAAATCCTATTTCACAAAGAAATTTGAGCCGCCACTTTTACGGGGCGTTGGAGAAAGCAGGTTTGCCTCACATTCGATTCCATGATTTGCGTCATACGGCAGCCACTTTGCTTTTGAAGGAAAACGTTCATCCAAAAATAGTACAAGAAATGTTAGGTCACTCCTCTATTACCCTAACCCTGGACACGTACAGCCATGTCATGCCCAGTATCCAAAAAGAAGCGGCGGATAAGATGGATGGAATCTTTAAAGGTTAGGCGGGTAGCGTAAGGGTAGCGTATAGCCTGAAATTCAATGGACACAATGCACATTTCGGCCTTCAAATATCCTTTAAAGTCTTTAAACTACTCCTTAAATTCACCTGTTGGCAAGACCACGTTTAGCACATACCAGGTTTCTTTTAATCCATTGGTCACAGGTTCGAATCCTGTATGACCCACTATCATATCCATCCAGAAGAGTCCCATATTTTCTAGTATGGGGCTTTTGTTTTATAGACAGAAAGTCTGTGACACTTAACTGATTGTCAATGTCATGGCCCACAGCAGAATAAAGAGGATGATTTGCCACTTTTTGTGGAGCATGGGCATGAGCACGGCCGTGTACGCAAACAACGAGTGCGTAGCCACATAAGGCGTCAGGAAAAAGGTTGACAAAGCCCCAAGTTTGTCATTTTTCCCCCATAATCCAATCCCCAACAAAACCAAGCCAACCGGAATGCCATACGGCCAGGGGCTGATGTTGAAAAAGGCGTCCAGCACCCATTGGCTGTTTTGCAAAATATGAATGGGCCAAAACCCATAAAAAATAAAGGTGATGAGGGTTAATACGGCCGTTGGCGCAATGACCCACCACCGCTGTGGGCTGTGTACCAGATGCACCAACGCCCCCAAACCTAACACCTGTGGTTTCATCGCCATCAGCAATAGACCAAGCTGCTGGCGACGCAGTGACTGTTCTTGCAGCAACACGAATCCAACATAAATAAAGGCGTCTATTTGCCCATGCACCACCAGCCGGAAAAAGCCCGGCGAACACAAAACCAGCAGCATGGTAAATAAGTCAGCGCCATCCCGTTTCAATCCCCAAATGGTTACTAAAATAGAGAGGGTTAACCACAACGCCAGCCCCCCGGCCACAGAAAACGTGGAAAATGGCACAAGCAACCAGGCCAACCAGGGTGCATTGTTATAAGCATGTGGCCACTCGCCAGCATCGTAAATTTGCAACGGCCGTTGCCCGGCAATGTAAAACACCATTTTCCAATCGGTAAAAGCCTGGGGTAAAAAGAAGGAGATGACACGAGCAAAAACAACGGCCGTGAGCAAAATTGCCAACGCCAGCACAAAAATCTCGGCCCACTGCCGCCTGTAAAAAGCCATGGGACGAATTATAAACCTGACAGGTCTTGGAGACCTGCCAGGTTTTGCTTAGCTGCCCAGCCACATGGCTGCCAGCCGCCAGATTTGGGCGACGAAGAAGGTGACGGTAAAGCCTAAGGCCAGGGGAAGCAACGCAGACACGACCGTCCATTTTTTACTGCCCGTCTCCTTGTAGATGGTGTAAATGGTGGTGCTACATGGGTTATGAATGAGCGAAAAGAGCATCAGGTTCACGGCCGTGAGCAGCGTCCAGCCACCTGCCGTCAACAGCCCTTTAACCGCCAGCGGCTCATCCAGTTCAAACATCACCCCCGCTCCCGCGCCCACGTCACCACCGCCCAACATCATCACCGTCAACATCAAAATCGTGGGGATCACAATTTCATTGGCCGGAATGGCCACCACATATGCCAGCAATATGACGCCATTCAAACCAATCAAAATGCCCATCGGGTTCAAGAAGTTGACCAGATATTCGGCAATGCTCACGCCGCCGACAGTAATGTTGCCAATCAACCAGATAACGGCCCCGGCGGGTAAGGCAAACACCACTGCCCGCCACAACACATATAAGGTGCGGTCAATAAGCGAGGTATACACTGTTTGCAGCACCCGCGGTGGGCGGTACGGCGGCAGTTCCAGGCTAAAGGTAGAAAGCTCACCGCGCAGCACTGTGCGCGACAGGCTCCAGGAGACGGCAAAGGTCAGCAGCACGCCCAGCACCGCAATGCCCACCACCGCCAGCGCCGAAACCAGCCCGGAGATGTAAACGGGCACCAACGCGCCCACAAACAGGCTGGCAATGAGGATTTGGGTGGGCCAACGGCCGTTGCATAGCGCAAAATTATTGGTGATGATGGCAATCAGCCGTTCGCGGGGGCTGTCAATCACCCGCGTAGCAATCACGCCCGCCGCATTGCAGCCAAAGCCCATCATCATGCTCAACGACTGTTTGCCATGCGCCCCCGACTTCTTAAACACATTATCCAGGTTAAACGCCACCCGTGGCAGGTAGCCAAAATCCTCCAGCAGCGTAAACAGCGGGAAGAAAATCGCCATCGGCGGCAGCATCACGCTCACCACCCAGGCCGTCGCCAGGTACATGCCATCAATCAGCAGCCCACTCAGCCACCAGGGCAGCCCCATGGCCGCCGCCACCTGGTGCAACAGGGGCACCATCGTGTCAATCAGAATGGACGCCAGGAATTGCGACGGATAATTCGCGCCGATAATAGTCAGCCAGAAAACGACCGCCAACATGGCAATCATCATTGGAAAGCCCCAGACGCGGCTGGTGACAATGCGATCAATCGTGCGATCCAGGTCAAAGCGCGGTTTTTCGTCTGGTCGGGTCACGGCACGGTCGGCCAATTGGGCCGCATTGGTGTAAATGTCTTCCATCAACCGTTCGTGGAACTCCTGCCCAATTTGCCAGCGCAATGACTCCGCCATTTGGATGACTGACTCTTGGGGATCAGGGGCGGGCTGCCGGGCCAAAGTACCTTTTCCATTCAGAGGATAGGTTGTCATGCGATTACCTCCAATTCGATACGGTTGTTTTGGGCGGGGATGGGTGCATTCAGGTGACCCAATTCGCCATTACGCACTGCGCGGACGATGCTTTGGTCACCATCGAGCAGGCGCAAGGCCACCCAACGGGCATTGGGCAGTCCCGGAAAAGCAGCCTGTAACTGCCGCACCAACTGGTTGATCGCCTTCTGAATGGTCGAAGATTCGTTCTTGATGCGGTATGGTTTGCACACGGTCTGGCCGGTAGCCACTTCATGGACGGCTTGCAGTAGTTCGGGCAGGCCACGGCCGTAACGCGCCGCCGTAGGCACCACCGGTATGCCCAAATCCCGCGCCAGCCGCCGGTCATCCACCACCAGGCCATGCCGTTTGGCCTCATCCATCAGGTTCAGGCAGGCCACGGCCCGGTCGGTAATTTCCAGCACTTGCAGCGCCAGATTCAAGTTGCGCTCCAGCCGGGTGGCGTCCAGCACAATAATGGTCACGTCCGGCTGGCCGAACAAAATGAAATCCCGCGCCACTTCTTCGTCCAGACTGGTGGAGAGCAGCGAATAAGTGCCGGGTAAATCCACCAGCTTGTAGCGAGCATCGCCGTAACTAAAACCGCCTTCGGCGCGCGTCACAGTTTTGCCGGGCCAATTGCCGGTGTGCTGGCGCAGCCCGGTGAGGGCATTAAAAACGGTACTTTTACCGGTATTTGGGTTCCCGGCTAACGCCACCACATAATCCCATTCGGTCATATCAATGCCCAGTTTTTTCAAATTACCGGCATTGTGAATGGGGCAGGTAGCGCAGCCGTCGGGGGTGTGTTGCGTTTGTGTTTGCATGCTTCCTCTTTAATTCGTGATGCGTGATGCGTGACCAGATATTCACGCATCACGCATCACGTTTCACGGATATAAACGCCGCCTGTTCCCGCCGCAAAGCAATGGTCGCGCCGCGAATCTGGTAGGCGACCGGGTCGCCGCTGGGACTGCGAAAGCCAACAGTGATTTTGGCGCCGCGCAGGATGCCCAAGTCCATGAAACGGCGGCGTTCCGCACCGCGACAGGTCGCCGAGATGGCGACAACTTCGCCGGTCTCGCCCGGTTTTAGGGCGGTCAGCGGTTCGCCAGCAGGGGTAGGTTCGGGGGCTACGGCCGTTTCCGTTTCCACCACCGACACATTAGCCGCAATGATGGGGGCCAGCCAGTGTTCATTCCCATTGGCCCAAAAGCGAATGCGCTCTGGCGAGGTTTCTACCACGCGCACCATCATGCCCGGATGCACTCCTTCAGCCGCCAGTTGGGCATACACCAGTTCCGGCTCATCCTCCAGGTGAACAATGCGGGCCGGTGTGTCCAGTGGCAGTTGGGTTAAGGCCAAACCTCCATGCGTTACGATCTCACCGCTGGCAGTAGGGATGGGGTCGCCATGTGGGTCGTGGGTGGGGTGACCTAACCGTTCCGCCAATGCCTCCACTTCTTCGGGAGATAGCCGGTGTTCAATTTGTTCGGCACGGCCGTGCCATTCCACCTCACCATACCCGGTTTCTTCGGCCAGGTGGCGTTCCCACAGCCGGTGGGCGCGAATGATGTGCAGCGCCGCTTCCCGGCCCGGTGGGGTCAGTTGAATTTGCCCTTCCTGAAGGGTCAGGAGTTGTTCGTTTTGCATATGGGTCAGCAGCACGGCCGTGTCATTTTGGTTAATGTGTAATGTACCGGCAATGGCCGCCAGGGTGGGTTTCTCGCCACGCATCTCTTGTTTGTGAATAAACTTGAGTGCATCTTCGGTGAGAACTCGTTGCGTCAGGCCCCGTGTTTGCTGCCAGCGCCAATACCACCCGCGCTCCGGCCAGAACAACAGCAGCAGAACGGCGGTTACGGCCGTACCAATGAGGAGAGCAATCAATGGGTTATACATACGTACCTCCAAAAATTTTAGATACATCTAAATATCAGTTTAGCTAAAATGAGAGAGAATTGCAAGGGGCAAAATTAGAAACCCGGTTTTTGAAAAAGCCGGGTTTCTGAGGCGCTATTGTTCGGCGGAAATGGAGAGGTAGACGTTGCTGATGGAAGCGGGATCGGCCGTGAACATGCGTCCCCCCGTCACATTCGCCATCCGTTCCAGCACAGACGCATCGGCGGCATCACCAAAGGCGATGGGGTAAATGCGAAAGCCATCCGCTTCGGCGTTGGCCGGTAGACAGGTGGCAAACATCTGGTTCTCGGTTGTCTCCCCGACCGTGTCTTCACCGTCGGATAGTAAAATGATGCCGTACAGGCGCGATTCGTCAGCCGCTTCGTCGGCTTCACGCAAGGCGGCCATCTGGTCGGCCGCATCACAAACGGCTTCATAAAGCGCGGTATTGCCGTCAGCAATCAGGCCGCTGACACGCTGCGATAATCCTTCCACTACATCTCCCACCCGCGCCGGCTCGGCCAGCGCAGTGACATCGTTGCTAAAGACAATCAACCCCACTTTGTCATTGGCGTCCAGGCGGTTGAGAAATTCGACGGTAGCCGCGCGGGCGGTGTTGATACGGTCACCTTGCATACTGCCGGACACGTCCAGGAGCAGCAGCATGGTGGCTTTGCGTTTGGTAATGTTGAACAGGTCAATGACGGCATTGCTCACTTCGGCGTTAGGGCTGGGCAGTGAGGCAATCGTTTGTGGCGTAACATTGGGGTCAGTGCCATTGGCCATCGTCAAGGGATCGCGGAGGGGGATGTTGGGGTCTAGCGGCCGTAGAAAATTATCAATCGCCTTCTCCTGCTGCTCGCGCGCCAGGATATAGTCACGGAAAATCGTGGCGGCTTCGGCTTCCTCATCGTCCACCCAATCGGCGTTGTCCAACACGCAGTAGGGCTGGTCAGCCCAAATCGTGCCACCGGCGGGGAAGATGAAGGCCAGCGGGAAAGCGAGTTCGTCGCCACGTTCGATGTTGAAACGTACCACTTCGGCTTCGGGCACAGCGGCGGCGTGCAGGTAGCCAGGCCCTTGCCGGGCCATCGCATCGAGAATGGCGGGGGCCTGACGGCCGTACTTGCTCGTTACCTGCTCCAAGGCCCGCATCGCTTCTTCCACTTCTGGCGCATATACATCGGCAGCCGTCAGGGTGTCCGTCTTACCGGCAACGCCATAGACAAAGCTGGCCATGGAAAGCAAGCCGGAGTTGGCATAGGCGGGATGGGTATGCCCAAAGCGGAACTGTCCCCATTCGGGACGGCCGTAACTGGCCCAGCCGTTCGGGTCTTCAGCCAGGGCTACAATGGTATCCCAGCCAATCGGTTCATTCGGCCAGCCTAGCGTTTCGGCCATTGGTTGCCACATGGCAAAACCCAACGGCGCGTACACCGTCGGCGGACAGGCTTCGCCGGCTAACGGTCTGTTGAACCTCTGCTGCCAGGTCGCATTGGCCTGTTCCACCCAGGATTGGTCGCCCGGACTCCAGGCGACCGGTTGCATGACGCCGCCCAAAATGGCATCCATCGCCCCGCCGGACGTGCCATGCGTGACCTCCACAACGATGGGACGGCCGTTGCTCGTCTTCATCCCGGCCGCATTAAACTCAGCCTCCATCTGTTTCATCCAGGCTTCTTTGGTGTTGGAAGATTCCACCGTCACCAATATCCCGCCGGCAGGTACTTCCACTGGCGGTTCGCCAGTTTCCGCATTGGTTTGCGAAATGGTAGCATTTTCCACCAGGTTGCCAATTACCTGCACACCTACCATAACGCCCACAATACACAGGGCCACCGCCACAACCACCACGAAAATAATGCGTGTCCGATCCATATGGTCTCCTAAAGGTGGCACGGTCAGAAACCGGCCACAATCAGTATTACTGTTCGTGTTATTGGCGGAAGTTTAGGATCAGCCCCAGGCTTGTGCAAATGGCTTGTCACGCCTGAGCCGTCCATGTTAGAATCTGCCATATTCCAACCAAAATGGAGGTACAAAATTCTGGATAGTTTAGAATTAGCACATATTTTAGTGGATTCAATTGTGGAGAAAAAGGGAGCAGACATTACTCTGCTTGATTTGCGGGAGCAAAGCATTTTTGCTGACTACTTTCTCATTTGCAGTGGAGACAATGATCGGCAGATCAAGGCAATTGCCCAAAGCATTGCCTACGACGCCAAACATAACGGCCGTATCTATCCCGTGACGATGGAAGGGCAACCAGAAACCGGGTGGGTGCTGGTGGACTTTGGCGACGTGATTGTACACGTCTTTATGCCCGAACAGCGCGAATACTATGACCTGGAAGGGCTATGGGACGAGGCCCGCGTCTTGCTGCAAATGCAATAAAAAAGCCTGCGGTTGCGCAGGCTTTTTTGTTCTGTTACTCGATAATCCAGCTATCGGTGGCCCGGCTCCAGGTGACGAGTTCCTCCGAACGGAAGAAGAGGTTGACCTCATTGACGCCGTTTTCCGGGCTGTCGGAGCCGTGTACCAGGTTGCGGCCGATCTCCATGCCCAGGTCGCCGCGAATAGTGCCGGGGGCGGCCTCCACCGGTTTGGTGGCGCCCATAGTAGCGCGGGCAGCAGCCACAGCATTGTTACCCTCCCAAACCATAGCCACCACCGGGCCAGAGGTGATGTATTCAACCAGGCTCTTGTAAAACGGCCGTTCCCGATGCACCCCATAATGTTCCCCGGCCAGTTCTGGGGTCATCTGGATAAACTTCATACCCACCAGTTTCAGACCACGCCGTTCAAACCGGCCGATAATTTCGCCAATCAACCCGCGCTGTACGCCATCGGGTTTTACCAAAATTAATGTTCTTTCCATCATTTACACTCCACAAAGTTGATATTCAGCAAAAAACCGGGCTTTGTGCAAAACCCGGTTTTTTCCATGATTGTGCCTATTTTTTACAAATGGTCAAGGGCAACGCGGTAGGTGTTCAGTGCTTTCTGCAATTGGCCGTTGCGCATGTAGGCGTCACCCAAGAGACGGCGGAAGGCAGGCTGTGTGGGATATTCATCCGCCAGAGATTCTAATTCGGTAATCAACCCTAAGGTCGCCGTGCCGGAAGCGATCAGTTGTTGGTAATGGGTTACAGCTTCTTCATACCGCTTTTCGGCCAGCACCTGTCGTACATCGGCAAGCTGACTCGCATTAAGTTCGTCTGTCGTCAACCGCGGCACTTCAGATGACTCGGCGGGCAGGTCAGGCTCGGCAGCAGTCAATGATGGCAGGCGACCGGTGGTGGGTTTACCAGACGGCCGTAACTCACCCACATCGGCCATCGCCACCTCATCAAAATCAACCATTGTGGCCTCATCTTCGGCAGCCAGCCAGCTAATGACGTCCAGGTCTTCTACGGCCGTCAGCCAACCTGTCTGCCCCGTGCTGGATGAGCGGCCACTATCCGCAGCCAGCCAATCGGGCAGGGAATCGGATAAATCATCCCCCATATCTGCCCCCAGGTCGGCCATGAGGTCTAATTCTGCTTCAGCAGCGGGTAACGCATCAAACTCAGCCACCTCCGTGTCATCACCGGTTAACCAGGCAGGCAGCAGGGCGTCATCTGGGGCCATGGTCGGTTCTAACGAGTCGGTTTGTTCATCGGCAATTTTTTGCAGCCAGGCCATGGCTTCGTCGGGGTCTTCCGGCATGGCGGCGATGACATCTTCTTCAGCCAACCCGTCCAGGGACGACGCCATTGCGGCTGGTTCTTCAATGACCGGGGGCGACGGTTCACCATAATCAATGGCGAATTTGGCATCTTCGCTGGGCGTGATCGGTGGTGGCTGCATCTCAAAGTCAATCTCAAAATCTTCACCTAGCATATCCTCCAGCCAGCCAGCTTCATCTTCCGCCTCGGCAGCCAGGGTCAGAGTCTCGTCGGCCGTCTCACTCTCATTCATGACGGCCGTACTCACTTCCTCCACCATTTCTAGCTCTGGTTCCGGGGAAATGGCTATGGCCGGTTCGCCATAATCAATGGCGAATTTGGCGTCTTCGCTGGGTGTGATCGGGGGTGGCTGCATCTCAAAGTCAATCTCAAAATCTTCACCTAGCATATCCTCCAACCAGCCAGCCTCATCTTCCACCTCGTCAGCCAGGGCAAAGGTGTCGTCGGCCATCTCAATCTCATCTATGACGGCCGTGTCCATCTCCTCAACTATCTCCATCTCCGGCTCAATGGAAATAGCTTGAGCCGGTTCGCCATAATCAATGGCGAATTTGGCATCTTCGCTGGGCGTGATGGGTGGTGGTTGCATATCGAAGTCAATGGTTTCATCTCCCTGGGCCATATTAAGCAGCCAGTTCATCGCCTCATCGGGATCATCAGGCATATCGCTGATGTCCAGATCATCAGCTATGAGCAGCATATCCGTTTCATCGGTGGTGGTGGCTTCAGTCACGGCCGTAGACAGCGCCGCGCCAACCGGCTCAGCCCACACCTCTTCCATCTCCTCATCCTCAACCGGCTCATCCCAGGCGGTCATAGCCAATGAAGGCGTCGGTATTTCTGCTTCGTCACCATCAGCAGTGGCAATACGCGCCAACCATTCCATCGCGGCGTCAGGATCATCAGGCATATCGAGCAAAGCCAGGTCTTCCTCTGCCCCCTCAGACGGCACGGAAGTTGGTGGTTTGGCGGCGACGGTCAACAAATCGGTGATGGATTCCGGCTGTTCCCAGTCCCAGGATTCATCTTCCCAGAGTTCTGTCAGTTCAGCTTCGGCCGGCTTTTCCACAACAGCCAACTCTGTCATCAGGTCAATTTCTGCATCCTCGGCCACCGCTGCCGTATCAGTCACCGCCTCGGCCACTTCCCATTCATCGCTAAAGGCCAGTTCATCGGCCATGTCTGATGCTGGCTCCACCTCGACCGTCTCTTCCAACCAATCAAGCGCGGCTATTAACTCCACATCGGGCACAACGGCCGTGCCCCCTGAAACGGCCGGAGTAATCCCTTCGGCTTTAACCTGCTCGTCCAGGAAATTGAGCGCAGCAGCCAGTTCATCGTCTGCTTCTGGTGAGGTGCTTTTGGGGGTGGGGGTAACGGCCGTACCGGCCATCATTGTCGCCAGCAGTTCCTCATCCAATTCCGGCCACTCCTCTTTCGTTTCCGGCTCTTCCGCCAGATTGTCCATCCAGGCCAGCGCGTCATCCAGGTCAGCCTGGGCTTCGTCCACCAGACCATCCAGGTCTCGCTGGCTGCGGCCTTGCAAAGTGGGCAATTCTTCCAGCGGCGCGCCCTGGTTGGCGGCCAGCCCTTCTAACCAGGCCATGGCCGCTTCCTCGTCGTCTTCGGGCGGCGCTAACAGGCTGGCTGCCTCGGCTTCTTCGTCAGCCAGTAACACATCCAGCCAACTTTCACCCCCCGTTTCCTCCTCTGCGGCCGGCATGTCGGATTCGTCAGACACGGCCATTACATCTACCGGAAACGCTTCCGCCCAGGCTTCGTCCAGCGCCTCATCGTCGAAGCCCAGGTCAAACTCTTCATCCCCCATTTCCTGGTGAGCCAGGGTGTCCAGTTCTACCACTGTTAGCTCTTCGGCCAACAAGGTCTCCGCTACCGTAGGCAATTCTTCTACCGGCGTTTCTTGTTGGGAAGCCAGTTCTTCCAGCCAGGAAATGGCATCATCCAGCCCGTCCGCGGAGGCATCTGGCCCCACGTCCATTAGCTCAGATTCAGGAGCAGGCGCAACGGCCGTCTCCATTTCGTCCACGTCACCCTCTTCTGCCAGCCAATCCAGTTCCATCTCATCGGCCATATGAAGGGTGGAAAGGTCTTCTTCTTCCGCCTCACCCATATCCGCCAGCCAATCCATCTCGGTGTCTGCACCCAGATCGGCCAGGGTAGCCGGTTCATCGTGAATACTGGAAAAAAGCGCCGTCAGGCCAACGGCCGTCAGACCTTCATCAACTGCCTCTTCTAGCGGTTCCTCGTCATACCCCGGCAACAAGTCAGCCTCGTCGGTGGCAAACAAATCTTCAGAATCTAACTGGGCGGGCACATCAGCGGCGGCGTCCAGCAGCCAATCCGGCAAATTGGACTCGTCCTCGGCGGTTACGATGAGGTCACCTGTGGCCGGAGACAGCCAGTCTGGCAAATTCTCCTGATCGGTGGCAAAGAGTTCTTCAGAGGGGATTTCTGGTATATCAGCGCGGGCCGTAACTTCCGGCTCGCTGCTTGGGGCCGGCTCATCCGCCGGCATTGACTTGAGCCAGGAAGTGAGACCACCAGAGGGCACGGCCGTGTCAGACACCGTTTCATCCGCCAGCGCCTCCTCAAATGGGGCAAAATCGTCATCCGCCAACCAATCCGCCAGCGGTGATTCACCTGCCGACATATCGGCTAATACATCAAACAGTTCATCCTCTTCTTCTCCGGCGGTAAAGGCGGCCATTGCCGGGGCATGGGGAGGTTCTTCGGTAACAGTCACGTCTGTCAGACCAGATAACCAGTCAGGCAAGGCCTCATCCGCCCCCATTGGCTCATCAGACGGCGCCGCGGCGGCCGCCCATGATTCTTCCGCGTCTTCCTCCGCCTCGGATGCCTCTATCTCAAAGCCAGCCAGCCAATCTGGCACTCCCTCCGCCTCTGGCGTCACATCCAACGCTTCCTCGTCAAAGAATTCTTCTTCCGCGCCGCCAGCGGTTAACTCTGAAAGCCAATCACCACTTAAGCTGGCAAAGTCATCTTCCGCCTGCGGCCGTTCAGGCAAAGCTGCTTCATCCTCATCACCCATCATACCCATTGCCATCTCCTCCGCTTTACCCAATCTGGTCTGATCATTCCCTAACAGCCAGTCTGGGACTTCCTCTTCTTCTGCTTCAGCCAGATCGTCGTCCAGGTAAGCCTGTCCGCCGAAGGTTTGGGCAAATTCTGCGGCTACATCGGTTGACTCCGGCGTTAAATCGGCCAGATCATCAGCCACCAGATCGTCAGCCCATACATCTTCTGCCGGAGACAACCAATCACTGTCCAGGCTAATTTCAGAAGTATCTTGGACCGTATCATCCGCGAATAAACCGCGCAAATCATCCAACGAAACGGCCGTGTCCTCCCCTCCGTCTGCCGCCGCCGCCGGTGCTAATGCCGACAACCAGTCATCCTCATCCGTTTCCGCCGGAGTAGGGGGCATGGCCGTGCCCGCCCTCTCGCCCGCCCCGGCAAATAAATCATCCCATTCATCCATCTCGGCCGCCGCTGGCTCTTTTGCTGCGGGCAACTCATCATCCAACGAGGCAAACATAGCCGTTAGCCCTAAAGCAGCCGCGCCTTTCACGGCCGTTGGCGCTTCTTCCGGCTCGTCAGACAACCAGCCGGTAAACAGAGATTCCTCTTTTGGCTCAGGCGCTTCGGCCGCCACTGCCGCGTCCGCGGCCAACCAATCATCAAACTCATCACCATCAGTCGCCGAGGTTATATCAGGCTCTAACTCGCCTGTTTGTTTCAACAGCCAATCGGGCATATCGGCGGCAGCGGTCGGTTGTGGTTCCTCGTCCGCAGCGAACATATCATCCGCCACAACTTCTGCCGCCGGCGTTTCCGGTGCATCCAATGTGGCTGCACCTTGCAACCAATCGGGCATTTCCTCTTCCGTATAATCAGCCTCATCCCAGTGATCCTCAGCATGTTCGTCAATCACCCATTCATTCTGATCATCGTCCGCCGCCAACTCTACCGCAGCAAAATCAGACGCAGCCGGGGGCGCCCCATCATCCACCAGATTGCTGAGCCAATCGGGCATACTGGTCTCGGCTGTGGGCAATGATTCCTCTTTGCGACTTTCGGCAAACCAGTCTGAACCCATATCGGCTTCGGCCATGTCTGCGCCCACATCCGGAATGTCCGGTTCATCTACCAGGGAGACGAGCCAGGCAGGCGCTAATTGCTCCGAGGCAAAGGTTTCTTCCAGTTGCAGTTCAGATTCGGACTGGGCCAGGAACCAATCTTCTGGTTCTAACTCGGCGGCATCGGCTGATTCCAACGTAGCGGAATCATCATCAGCGAAAAGTAAGTCAAAATCATCGGCGGCAACGGCCGTGTCTATTCCTGCCAGCCAATCATCCTCCGGCGCCGGTTTAGCTTGCAATGTTTCATCTACAAACCATTCAGACTCTACCGGCAAACTCTCTTCCGAGGCAAGATCATCATTGACATCGGCCATCCAATCATAATTGTGCATCCCGCTGGGTGATTCACCCACCACCCCGGCCTGCTGATAGTCAAACTTTTCACCCATATCCGAATCAAAGGTAACGTCATTCATCCAATCAGCGGAAGGCCCTTTGCCCGCCGTTGTGGCCGTCGGCATCACCGCTACACCATCACCCTTGAACTCAATTTCTACTTTTTCCGGTAAAGGGGGCGCGCCATCAGCCCGGAAAGCTCGACCTACGGCCGTGTCCAGGTTCAGGCTCTCTTTATCCATACTGGTTAAGTTTAACAACCGGCGTAAATACTTTTGTGACTCCCCAATCCGCCCCGTTTGCAGCCAGATTTCCGACAAAATAGCATTTACGGCGATGCAGTTTGGCAACTTTTGCAGCACATTCAAACACATTTCTTCCGCATCTACCCGCTGTTCATTGCGCCACAACGCCTCCGCCAGCAGCACTTCCAGGTCAACCCGATCCTGGCTATTTTGGACGGCATGGCGCAATTCCTGTACCGCCTGCTGATACAACTCGCCCTTAATGTACAGCCGGGCTAACGCGCCGGAACTCAGCGGAATGCGGTCTATGGCCATATCGGAAAACTGGGCATAGTGGCGCCGCAGTTCTTCTTGAATAGCCGCATTGTACGGCTCAATCTCAAACGCCCGCTGCAAATGCCACAACGCATCCTCCACCTGTGATTCTTCAGCGCGGACAATAGACAGCCCCACATGCGCCACAAAATCATTAGGGTCCGCGCTCAAAACCCGCTGAAACAGGTCAGACGCCCCATCATAATCATGCTGCTCAAGCAGAGCCTTCGCCAGCAGCCGGTAGGTGTGGATATGGCTGGGATGGGAATCTAAGATGTGCCGACAATGAGAAACTGCGTCGGTCAGCATACTCTCATCAATCAGTTTTTCTATCCGTTCGTGATATTCCTGGAGGGTAATTGTTGGCATATAACTTTCTAAGACCCTAAGGGTTTCAGAAAACCCTTAGGGTCTTGGTTCTCACTTCGTTATGGTAAAGTTGACGAAATTATTATGCAAAGTTTCTCTCAATAAATCAAGTGACGTTCCCGGAGGGTCACCAGTAGATCGGTCACATCAGTTTCTGGTTGGGGCATTGTACCCAACGGGTCTTGCCACAAATCCCGCCCCAATAAGGCGTAAAATGTGTTGAGAATGCCATAGGAAAGCGCGTCTACCTGGTACCCACCTTCCAGCACAAACAGGATACGGCCGTGACACAACCCATTCGCCATTTCCACCAATGTTCGTACCATCTGGGCATAACCGCGCAAACTCAGGCCGGCCATTGCCAGCGGGTCTTGCCAGTGAGCGTCAAATCCGGCCGAAACCAGAATGAGTTGGGGCGCAAATGCCTTGACCCTGGGCCAGACGACTTCCTGGAAGAGACGGCCGTACCCCTCATCCCCCACATAAGGCAGCAGCGGTACATTCAGCGTAAAGCCGCGCCCGACGCCAATACCAATCTCGCTCACCCCACCTGTCCCTGGATAAAACATGCGGGGCATAAAAAGATGGGTAGACACAAATAACACACTCTCATCCTGAAAAAAGATGTCCTGTGTGCCATTTCCATGATGCACATCAAAATCTACGATCAGCACCCGCTGTATGCCATATGTCTCCTGAGCATACCGCGCCGCCGCCGCCACATTGTTAAGCAGACAGAACCCACTGATACTGCTATGTTCGGCGTGGTGTCCCGGTGGCCGTACCAGGGCAAAACCATTGGTTGCCTGCCCGGTCATGATGGCGTCAACGGCCGTCAAACACCCCCCCACCGCCAGCCGCGCCAGATCATAGGAAGCGGCCGTGGCATAAGTATCCCCATGATCCAACAGCCCACCACCTCGCTCGGCCACCCGGCGCACATGTTCAATCAAACCATCTGAATGCACCCGACGTAAATCAGTAAGCGTGGCCGGACGGGGTTCTAACGGCCGTAAATCTGCCAAAACGCCTTGTTCCTCTAAAAAAGGCAACAACCCCGCTAGCCGATGGCTACCCTCTGGATGATCCCGTTTAGTATGGCCGGTCGCCGGTGAAAAAACAATAACTGTACTCATCACATAACCTCTGCCCCATATTATACTCCTGAAACAAGACAGGGGTGTGGTTTTTCTAACCACACCCCTGCCAGACATCTTACCGACTACCGATGACGGGTTACCAATTACCGATCATCATCCACCAAACAACACGGCGACCAATCCCTGACCATTTTCCAGGAATGTTACCAGCCCGGCAAATACCACCGAAGCCATCGCCATCAGCTTAATTAAGATGTTAAGTGAAGGTCCAGACGTATCCTTAAATGGATCACCCACCGTATCACCGACGACAGCCGCTTTGTGCGCTGGCGAACCTTTACCGCCAAAATGCCCTTCTTCCACATACTTTTTGGCATTATCCCAGGCGCCACCGGAATTCGCCATCATAATCGCCAGGGCAAACCCGGCCGCCAGTGTACCGGTCAGCAGACCCAACACACCGGCCACACCAAAAATCACCCCGATCAATACTGGTATCGCAAGCGCCAGCAGCGAGGGTGCAATCATCTCTTTCTGCGCCGCGCGCGTGCTAATTTCCACACAACGGGCATAATCCGGCCGATCGGTCCCTTCCAGAATACCTGGCTTTTCGCGGAACTGGCGGCGCACTTCTTCTACCATGCCACCGGCAGCGCGGCCAACCGCACGCATGGTCATGGAAGAAAAGTAAAAAGCAGCCGCCGCGCCTGTCAACACCCCAATTAAAACGGCGGGATTTAATATGGTCACATTGTAATAGGTCATAAAATCCTGCATCGTCCAGTCGGCAATATTCACACCATTTAACGCCAGCGCCGCATCACCATGCAGCACCAAAGAGAGGCGCACCTCTTCCAGATAAGCCGCCAACAGCGCCATCGCCGTTAAGGCGGCCGAACCAATGGCAAAACCTTTACCAATGGCGGCTGTGGTATTACCTACGGCATCTAGCTGATCGGTGCGTTGGCGCACGGCCGCGCCCAAACCGGCCATCTCCGCATTCCCCCCGGCATTGTCCGCAATCGGCCCATACGCATCCGTCGCCAATGTAAAGCCCAGTGTAGACAACATAGCTACGGCCGCAATACCCACCCCATATAGCCCCATCGAAATGTTCGTCAGGCCTCCCATGGTATAAAAGCTAACGGCAATACCAACCACAATTGCTACCACCGGTATACCGGTAGACTCCATGCCTACCGCCAGACCTTCAATCATCAATGTAGCCGTACTGGTATTGGCCTGATCCGCAATCCCCCGCGTCGGTTTATTCGCATGGGAAGTGTAATATTCAGTAGCCTTACCGATAATTACACCTACAATCAACCCCACCATAATAGAGGTGAAAACCTGCCACATATTGGGAATATCCAGAATATACAGGATAGGAATGGCCAGCAAGGCAATGCCTACAGAACTAACGTATAAGCCGCGAGACAACGCGCGAATCAACTGGCCCTGGTCAGCTCCTTCCTCCGTGCGCACCAGGTAAATGGCCATAATAGAAAGGAACACGCCTACCGCGGCCAAAGCCATGGGCGCCGTCACATAACGCAGTTGCAACTGCATCACCGACATGCCCGCGTCCAGAGCAAAAGCCGCCCCTGCGGAAGACACGGCCGCTACCCCCAACGCCGAAGTAGCCAGAATCGAACCGGCATAGGATTCATACAGGTCAGCACCCATACCGGCCACATCACCCACATTGTCCCCCACATTATCGGCAATGGTCGCCGGATTACGCGGATCATCTTCGGGAATACCTGCTTCCACCTTACCCACCAAGTCCGCCCCTACATCGGCCGCTTTGGTATAAATGCCGCCACCAACACGAGCAAACAGCGCATACGTCGAAGCGCCCATGCCAAAGCTTAACATCGTCGCCGTTATAATGGGTAGCGGGTTCCCGGTGATCATAATAAAACCACCATTAGGCAATATATCTGGCAGTACGTAGTACAAAATCAAAAACCAGGCAGAAATATCAAGCAATGCAAAACCAACCACTACCAATCCCATCACAGCCCCGGCACGCAGCGCAACCTTTAAGCCAGCATCCAAACTTTTGCTGGCGGCGTGGGCTGTGCGTGCCGATGCATTAGTGGCCGTTTTCATGCCAAAGAAACCACACAAGGCCGAAAAGAACCCGCCGGTAATAAAGGCAACTGGCACAATGGGGTTTTGTAGCTCCAAAAACGCCATCAGGCTAAAAATGATCAGTAACCCCACAAAAACGAGACCCACAACCTTGTACTGGCTTGAAAGATAGGCCATTGCCCCTTCACGTACCGCCTGGGCAATTTCAATCATTTTGTCGGTACCTTCACTTTCCTTCATCACCTGTTTGTAAAAATACCCGGCAAAAAAGAGGGCCACAATGGCCCCAACGGGGCCAAGCCACCAGATCAGGGGCAGCGGTTCCTGCGTGACGCCTTGGGCAGTTGTCGAAAATAATGCTTCCATCATGTATTGAGCCTCCAAAAAAGTTTCCTCTACCTCAGGGGTTGTGCAGGTGGAATACCAGGCAATAGCTTGCTATTGGCCGACCATTACCTTTGTGATTGACTTAATTTATTTGTCAAGTCAGTAAGAGTTGCCCACCTGCGTTTTTTGATGTGAAAATGCCCCGTTGCCGGGGCATCATCGTGCCGATTGTAACGAATGGCACAAACGCTGTCAAAAAAACCACAAAAAAAGTGGGGCCGCAACTTTGCCCCACCTTTTCGTTAATTCCAAAGAACCCTGTTTTACTACTCGATCTGGGCCTCAATGTACTTCATGTAATCCGTTTCGTTTACAGCATGCCAGATCTGAATATCATCCCGGAATACTTTCCATTGCTCAAAGATGGATTTGAAATCAGCGTCTGCCTGGGAAAATTCGTCATAAAGGGCAAATGAGGCTTCTTCCGCTGCTTGTAGAATTTCCGGGCTAAAACTGCGCAACTGCGTGCCACCTTGAATCAAACGTTCCAGGGCTTCTTTGTTGCGGGCGTCATAACGGGCGAGCATGATGGTGTTGGCCTGGTGGGCGGCCGTGCGCACAATTTCCTGGTAAATTTCAGGCAGATTGTCCCATTCGGCGACGCCAATTTGCACTTCGAGTGTGGGACCTGGCTCCCACCAGCCAGGAGAGTAGTAGAATTGCGAGGCGTCCTGTAAACCTAATTTTTCGTCGTCATAGGGGCCAACCCATTCGGCGGCATCAATGGCGCCTGTTTGCAAAGCCTGGAAAATTTCACCACCGGCAATAACCTGGACAGTAACGCCCAGTTTGTCCATAACCTGCCCACCCAAACCGGGAATACGCATCTTCAGGCCTTGCAAATCCGCTACGGTTTCAATTTCTTTATTAAACCAACCGCCCATTTGCGCGCCCGTATTTCCCGCCGGGAATTGAATAACATTAAAGCGGTCACGATAGTATTGTTGCAACAAGTCCAGACCGCCACCTTCAAAAAGCCAGGCGTTTTGCTGACGGGCAGTCAGGCCGAAGGGCAAGGCGGTGCCAAAAGCGGTGACAGGGCTTTTACCTATATAATAGTAGGAGGCAGTGTGGCCGGACGGTACCGCACCCTGTTCCACCACATTCAACACTTCCAGACCAGGGGCCAGTTCACCAGCCGCGCGTGGGGTGATCACAAACTTGCCACCGGTCATAGCGGACACTCGCTGGGCAAAAATCTCGGCGCCTCCAAAAATGGTATCGAGAGCCACAGGCCAACTTGTAGCCATTTGCCATTCGATGTTGGGCAGGGCGGCATCGGTTTGGGCAGCTTCGGTGAGGGTGGATTCCTCGGCTACGGAGGGGGCAGTGGTGGCGGCAACGCTGGTGGGGGTGTTGGCTGTTTCATCCTCAGCACCACAGCTAACCAGCCCCATGGTAGCAGCACCGGCTGCGCTCTTTGAAGCGAGTCCTAAAAATTCTCTTCTGTTCATGTCTTCCTCCTATAGGTTTGTGGGTTTTGGCCCTATGGCCTGTGGTTAAGTAAAGGTATTGTAATGGTCAACTATAAGGGAAGCAAGAAATAAAAAACGGCCGTATCGCCCCAAAATTCGTCAGGTGTGCACCCGCTATTTCCAACCCTTTATCTGGTACAGTTGCTAATTCCCGCCCCCAGACCCACTGTTGCTTCCTGAACCGCTGTTGTCATTATCGTTATCGTTGTCATTGTCATTATCGTTGTCGTTGTCGTTATCATTGTCATTATCGTTGTCATTATCGTTGTCGTTATCATCCGGCACGGCCGTTTCCGTTGGTGTCGGTGGTGGTACAGTGGGCGTAAACGTCGGCGTAGAGGACGGTATTTCCGTGGGCACGGCCGTAAATGTGGGCGCTGGCGCTGGCGTCGTGGGTACAGGGGTGGCCGTCTGAGTTGGCCGGGGCGTTCGTGTCGCGGTGGCCGTGTGTGTGGCCGAAGGTGTCTCGGTTGGCGTGAGTGTGTCTGTCGCGGTCACCGTTACAGTCGGTGATGGTGTGGGCGTTGGTGGATCGCCACTTTCCGGCAGCACCACAATGCGTGTGGCCGTAAAACGGCCGTCACCCGTCATCCCCGTCACCCATACCGCCGCCCCCACAAAGGGATTGCCTTCAATGATCGTCTGTTCATTGACAACGGCCGTCAGTCCACACAACACCCAGGTTTCCGGCCCCATGGCGTCAATAAAACCCTGGCACTCCACCTGCGCTTCCCGGCCAACGGTGAGCAGGGTCTTGATCTCTTCCACCCGCGTCGCGGCAAACCGGGCACGCAGTTCCTCTTGTATTCGCTGATCATTCGTCAGACTCAGCTGTAAATCCTCGGCGGCGCGTTTTACGGGATAAAAAGCAGAACCGGGCAGAGCCGCAGCCGTTTGCTCTGAGGCCGCCAGAAATGCGACAAACAGTAACACAAGTGCTCCCAGAGAAAATACCAATCGTCTCCAGCCAGTTGCTCCCAGGCGCGGTTGTTGGCTGGTCTTTTTGATCGCTTTGGCATGTGCCAGAAAAACTGCTTGCGATGTGGTTTGCGCCTGCACCGCTGGTTCTGGGGCCAGCAGGGCCAGTTGGGCAGCCGTTTCCAGCAACGGCCGTATCACCTCCGCCTGCTCTGGATACCGCGCCAGAATCTCTTCAGGGGGTACACCTGCTTCTAATTCGTCCAGACAATACATCAATAATGCTTCCAATACCTCGTCGTTCATGTTATCTCCCCGCCAGATAGCTGCTGTGACAAGAGCGTCAGCGCCCGCAGTTGCAACTGTTTGACCGCGCCTTCACTCTTGTTGATCGTCTCGGCCACTTCCCGCGTGCGCATCCCAAAACCAAAACGGAGCGCCAAAACCCGCTGCTGATCTTCCGTCAGCCCCTGCATAGCCGTCCGCAGTCGTTCTCCCAATAATCTCTTATCCAATTCCTCCTCAGGCATACCTGTCTGCGCCGCTACCATCTCCGTCAACTCCACCTGTGGCGCTCGCCCCGTCTGCCGAAAGTGATCACTCACCACCCGCGAGGCTACGCCATATAACCAGCCACGCAATGTGTTTTGCGGCGCAGATTTATCACGCAACGCGCTCAGCAATCGGGTGAAAACCTCGCTTGTCAGGTCTTCCGCCAGGGGTGGGTCGCTCACGCGAAAGGCAATATACCGGTAAATGGGTCGGTAAAATGCCTGGTGAATCTCTGCCAGGGCGTCCTCTTCCAGGGCGCGGGCGCGCGCCAGTAACTTTAATTCATCTTGCACAGGAGTGCATCTCCAACGTAGGATAGCCGATACGATATGTTATACGTAAGGATGTCACTCCCTTAGCTTAACCAACCCAATAGCCATTGGCAAATAGGGCAGTGAAAAGACCAAGCAACATGAGCGACACGGCCGTGACCAATCGATCCACCCAGGGTCTTCCCCCCCACTTCGCCAACACAATAAACGCCGGGAAGAGCGCCCACATATAGCGGCGCTGGCTCATCAACAGGCCAGAACTAAAGGCGATGCTCACGCCCAACAACACAAACGCCGCTTCCGGCCAACGCCGCCAATAAAGCAAAACCAGACCCAGCCCGGTAAAAAGCAAAACCGCCAGAAAATCAATCCAATTATCCAGGTGAATGTTTCCCGCCAACAGCGCCGCCCACCAGCCACCCACCGGTGTTTCAAATAATCCGGCCACCGTCACCCATGGCGATTGCGGCTGGCGCGCCCAGGCGGCTGCCCCATGCACAAAGGCCAGCGGATCACCAAAGGCCCGCCACAAATAAGCCATATAAGCCAACGTCCCCAACGGGATCACCAATGGGGCTAACAGAGCAAAGGGCGACGGCCGTACCCCCTCCTCTTTCGCCCGCTCCTGCGGCCGCCACTGCGCCCACCACTCCAAAAGCAATACCGGAACCAGAATAATCCCTACCAGCCGCGTCAGCGCCGCGCCGATGCCCAACAGCGCCGCCACTTCCCAATACCCGCGCCGGGCAAAGTACAACGAGCCAATCGTGCACAAGAGAAAGAGCGATTCGGAGTAAACGGCCGTGCCAAAAAACGCCGCCGGGAAAATGAGCCAGTACCAGATTGCCCGATCCGCCACCGCCTCATCCCAACTTTCCGCCACCAGCCGATAAAAAACGATGCTCGCCAGCAACAGGGCAGCATTGCTGATGAGAATGCCCGCCACCAGCGCATCCCCTACCACAGAGGCTACCGCCCGCATGAGTAACGGGTAGAGTGGGAAAAAAGCCACCGACGGCAACGGGACGCCTTCATAAAAATAGCCCTCTTCGGCAATGCTGACGTAAAAACCGGTGTCCCAGCGGCTACCCAACACATCCAGCAGCCGGTTATCCAGCCCCCGCAAATGGTACGGCGGTGTACCGGGCGCATCGGCCACCAGCCCCACGGAGAGATAAGCCACCAATAAGATGCCCAGGCGCGTCGCCGTAAACAACAATACCGGCAGCCACACCCAGCGCGCCGCCCGCATGGCCGTCCAGCGGCTTGCTGGCGTCTCTGGTACGGCCGTACTAACCATTGCCAATTGCTCTTCCGCACTCTTTCTCATTACAATAGCCATGTTCTCACACCTGAGATTGGAGATTAACGATTGCCCATCGTTAATCTCCAATCTCGACCACACCTACGGCTTTGTCACCAGCGGCAGATACAACACATTCACCAGATTAAACGTCGGCCCTGGAAAGTCAGGCGGCGGCGTTACCAACAGTCCAGTATCCTCTAATTCGATGCCCGTCGTCGCCGAAGCATTGATGTCTACCTCCAGCGTAACGTTATACTGGCCAATGGACGCACCGGCCGAATTCACCATAAACGTGCCTACGCCATTGCCGTCAATCATCACCTGCCCCAGTGATTGCCCGTCCACATAGGCCGTCGCCACTGTATTAGGCGGGTAATTGCTGCCGGTAAAGGCAAAGACGCTGCCGGGCCGTCCCAACGGCTCATTGACTTCCAGTACGGGTTCATAGACTCCGGCCAACGACTGCCAGGTAATGGCCGCCTGCGCGGGCAGGTCAATGAACGGCACCATCGCTAGACCGGAAAGCAGAATCACGGCCGTCAGTACCACTCTTATCCATTGATCACGTGAAAATTTTTGCATATGCATTCTCCTAAAAAAGTTTGTAGTAGGCGATTCATCGCCTGCTCACGCCGCTCAAGCGGCTACTACGGACAACTCTCTATCTCAAAACCAAACCCATCACCTCCTTTCGGTTTTTTCAGGTGGGAGGCGCGGTTCTAACAAATAAAGTGGGCCAACCGGTCTGACGGTGACATGCTCCAACAGTTCCACAGACGGATTGTTGATGTAGATGGGGCGCTGCCCCAGTTCAGTCAGGATCAGCTCGTTCATATCGGCGCCGCTAATGAGGAAACGGTTCACGGTCGTCACATCCGTCCGCTGTCCCTCCACCAACTGCAAATACTGAATCGCTGGCACCGTCTCCCACCAGCCAAAAATCAAGGCATTGGGTTTAACCAGCCCCAGAATTTTCTCGCTCTGCACCCGCGTACTCCAATCATCCGAACGGTCCACCCGCCCCCAGTTGAGTAGCAGCGCCAATAACACAGAACCCATAATGGCTATGCGCAGAATAGAAATGGGCGATTGGCGTTTGGCGATTGCTTTAATCTCTAATCGCCAATCACCAATCTCTCTCAACATCACCTCATACCCCACCCCCAACCAGATCGCCCAGACCACATACGTGGGCAGGAACATAGTGGTCTTGTCCACCACGCGGTAATTGATGTAGAAAATGGCATTTGCCAGGAACATGAGGGTCAACATGCCACTCAGCCGCCAGTTACGCCGCCAGAGAACGACCAGCCCCAACAGCCCCGGCCCAATACCCACCACCAGAAAGGCCACCCATAGTTGCCCCAGATAAGCCTGCACTTCTGACCACACGGCCGTGCCCGTATACCCAAACATCTGCCCGGCAAAACTCTGCCCGCTGATCAACCACCAGAAACCGCTCCACGTCTGCAAATTGACCGGGTGGAAAACGCCTGCGGCATCAAACATACCTGCATAGTTAAACGCCGGTTGTGCCCCATACCGCAGCGGCAGCACCAGAAAGACGGACGCGCCCAACAACACGGCCGTCACCGCCGCCACCCACACCTTTGGCCGGGCAAGTTGCCGGGGATGGCTGACCAGCACATACCAGAGGCAGCCGGGAATCAACAACACCGTCGCTGCATGGTTGCCCATACTCAACGCCATCAGAAGGATGGGCAGCGCCAGACGGAAGGCAGACGGCCGTTCAGCCCAATACAACAACGCCAAAATCACCCCGGCCATCAACGCCGTGTGCAATGTGTACACCTCGGCAATCAGAGAGAGCGCCCAAAAGAAGGGCGCGGTTGCCAGCAGCCCCAACGCCCCCAGCCGCGCCCAACCACTTACCGGCAACCGCCGTAAAATGCAGTCGGCCAGCAAAATGGTCAGTGCGCCACAAAACGCCGAGAAGAGATTCATCCGGTAGCCCACATCCCCCACCGGCAGCCATGACCACACCTTGCCCAATACCAGGTACAATGGATAACCGGTGGCGCGGATGATGCCGTTGCTGGCAACGGCCGTTGTCAATTCTGCACTGTCCAGGTTATAGATGGTCGGCGCCAGCGTGCTTGCATAGAGCAAAAAGGGGAGAACGAAGGCAGCAACGCCTGCACTGAGTCTGACCGAAGTGGCTTTCCAATCCATCACACACAGCCATACCTTCAAGCCGGTGAACCAACCTGAATTTTGCCGAGAAACAAGAGTTTGCGTATCCATTTGCGTATCCATCGTCCATTAAGTCGCTGGACGATAACAAAAGGTTACGAATCAATTGCACACTGAGGGAACAAAGGGCAAGTTCGTAGAACAGTGAGGGCTGCTATAAGTGGGCAGGTATTATGGCCGTTTCCTAAACTATCAGAGCGAATATAAAAGCGCAGAGGCACAAAATATTATCGCTAACTATCAGAGCGAATATAAAAGCGCAGAGGCACAAAATATTATCGCTTTTGTGCCTCTGCCTCTTCAACTCACCTTCACCGGCCACATGAGGGTCAGTGTCCACTAACGGTCGTTACCCCAATAGTGACATTCCGCATCAAATCGCCGGATAAATCTCACCCACACCCCAATTTAAGCAGGATTTAACCATCTGGACTTCTTGTAACATTACTATATGCTCACCAACTAATGACGAATATCGTAACCTTTTCTTATACAATACGACTTACTTAAAAGACTCCCACAAAGGTAGAGGCGCTTTACTAAACAATCGGCGTCAAAACCTGCGTGAACTTTACATCCTTCACGGAAAACCGCTTATAAACTATGCAGCAACATCGAGAATTAGAAGTCGCCTTTTTTGTCATCATCATCCTCAGTGGGGTCTATGTAGCTTATGACATCCTGGCTGAGCCGGCCGGGGGGCATCCGTTTGGGCATTGGCTGGGCATCATCGGCACGCTGCTGATGGTGATGACGGAAACGCTCTACAGCCTGCGCAAACGTACCCGCTTGCTCAACCGGTACGGCCCGGTGCGCTGGTGGCTGTCGTTTCACATTGTCACCGGGCTGGTGGGGCCGTTCCTGGTACTCATGCACACCGGTCGGCAATTTCGGGGATTGGCCGGGTTGACGGCGCTACTCACGGCCGTCGTCGTCGTCAGTGGTTTCATCGGCCGTTACCTGTACACCGCGCTGCAATCGGGCATCCGCAGCAGCCAGTTCAGCTACCAGCAGCTAGAGGCCGAAGCAGCCACCGTTCAGGAAACCATCATCGAACTGGAAACAAACAAACCGGCGCAGGTACGGGCCATCACCCGCCAACTACAAGCAGAGTATTCCCAAAGCTCGTGGTGGGGGCGCTGGCGCTACGGCCGTGCCCTGCAACACGCCCTGCACACCCTGGAAAAGGAAACGGCCGGACAACAACGACAACTGGCGCAAATCCGCCAGCAACAAGACCGGCTGGATCGGCAGGCCGCCCGCCTGGGGCAGACCCGTTGGCTGTTCCAATTCTGGCATACCGTCCATATTCCCATCGGGCTGGCGCTGTTCACGGCCGTCGCCATTCATATCCTCGCCGCCTTCTACTTCCGCGCCGGGTTATTCAAATGAGACAACAACGATTGGTCCAGCGCCAGCACCCTTTGTTTTCGCCCATTGCCCTGCTCATGACGGCCGTTCTCATCCTGCTCCTGGCGCTCCTGCTCTGGCAAACAGGGGGTCGCCTCTTTAGCCCTGGCGACCTCTCCACCAGCGCCAGCAGCCCGCAGCAAAGCGGCGGCTTCGCCAATCATGCCGTCTTCGGCGACGACTGCACCCAATGCCATGATCCGTTTGTGGGGGTCACGGCCGGGCGCTGCGAAACCTGCCATATCAACATCGCCCAACAGCGAGAAAGTGGGACGGGGTTACACGGCCGTCTGGCCACCCCCGATTGCGCCGCCTGCCACAGCGAACACCAGGGGCACGACTTCGACCTTTACGCCGCCGCCTTCGACCAGTTCAGCACCGAACACCATGCCGCCCTATTCCCCCTGCACGGTCAACACGCCACCCTGGAATGTACCGATTGCCACCAAAACGAGCAGTACGCGGGCACATCGGCCACTTGCGTCGGCTGCCACGCCGAACCCGACCTGCACAAAGGGCTGCTCGGTACCGACTGCGCCCGCTGCCACACGCCGGAAGGCTGGCAGCCCGCTTTGCTCACCGACCATACCTTCCCGCTCGATCACGGCGACGAGGGGCAAATCCCCTGCGCCACCTGCCACACCGCCACCTTCACCGCCTACACCTGCGACAACTGCCACGAACCGACGGAAATGATCGAAGAACACCAGGAAGAAGGCATCACCCCGGCCGAACTCACCAACTGCATCGAATGTCACCCTACCGGAGAAGAGGACTAGCTTGACCAGACATCCGCAAAAATAACAAGACCATGTTCAAACGTAAGCCAAAAGACCAACCACCCGACGCCCCCATCCACCTGGGGCTGGTAGCCGCCGACGCTACCCGCTGCATCCAATGTGGTCTATGCGGCTACAACTGTCCGGTGGGCATCCCCGTGCGTGACTACGCCCGGCAGGGTTTAACCGTTGACGATCCCACCTGTATCACCTGTGGCAACTGCATCCAGGCGTGCCCCCGCGGTACCCTGCGCTGGGAGACTGTCCGTAAATCGTAAGTCGTAATCCGTAATCCGACAGCGGGTTACGGTTCACGGATTACGGTTCACGGATTACGAACTATGAACTACCTCATCATCGGCAACGGCGCGGCGGGCATCACCGCCGCCGAAACCATCCGGCAGCACGACCCACGCGGCCAGATTACGATTCTCTCGGCCGAGCCTTCGCTCATGTATTCGCGCCCTGGCCTGGCTTACGTCATCAGCGGCGAAATCCCACCGCAGCAGGTCATCGCCCGCACCCGTGAATGGTATGCTGATTTGCGGCTGGAACTGGTTCACGGCCGTGCCCAATCCCTCGATGTGCATAATCGCATCGTGACGCTGGCGGACGGCCGTGTCCTCCCCTACCACAAACTGCTCATCGCTACCGGCGCTCGTGCCGTTCCGCCACCTTACCCCGGCAGCGACCTCGACGGTGTGGTCTATCTGGACACCCTGGAAGGCACCAAAGAACTGCTCAAAAAAGCGCGGCGCGGCAAACGCGGCGTTGTGATTGGCGGGGGCATCACCGCCCTGGAAATGGTGGAAGGGCTGGCCCAACGCGGCGTAGACACGCACTACTTCTTGCGCCGCGACCGCCTCTGGAGCCAGGTCTTCAACGAAGCCGAATCCCGCTTGCTGGCCGAAAAAATGCACCATCACGGCGTTCACATCCACACCAACACCGAAGCCACCGAAATCCTGGGCAACTGGCGGCACAAAGTCCGCGCTGTGCGCTTGCAAAATGGCGAGGAGTTCAACTGTAACCTGTTTGGCGTGGCGATTGGCGTTAAACCACAGCTAGAACTGGTGAAAGATACGCCCATCCAGACCGACCGCGCCATCCTGGTGAACGAATTTTTGCAGAGCAATATCCCCACTGTTTACGCTGCCGGCGACTGCGCCCAGGTGTATGACCGTTGGAGCGACAAACATCTGCTGGATGTACTGTGGCCCAGCGCCATCGCCACAGGTCGGGCCGCCGCCCTGAACATGGTAGAGCAACCCACGCCCTACCAGAAAGGCAGCCCCTTCAATGTTTGCCTGCTCTTTGGCCTGCACATCACTATCATTGGGCAGATCAGCCCTGACCGGCAGGCAAAAGATGATTTTGCCGAGATTCAACATCTGTCGCGGGGATCATCCGAAGCCTGGTTTACCTTTCCCCGCAATTACCAGAGCGCCTGGGCTAAAAGTGGCTCTCATACATTGCGGTTGGCATTAGGCGGTGGGAATGGTCACGGCCGTACCATCGTCGGTGCGCTCATCATGGGCGAACAAACCCTGGCCGACCCCCTGCGCGCCCTCATCGAAAACCAGGTGGACGCCACGCCCCTGTTGTCCTATCTGCAAAGCGACCGGGAGACGCTGCACCGGGAAATTATGAGGTTGTCGTTATCCGTTATCCGTTATCCGTAGTCCGATACGGTTCACGGTTCACGGATTACGGCTCACGGGTTACGAAAATTATGAGACGCATCCTCTTCTTCATCAGCGGTTTTATCATCTTCGGCGTCACCATTTTGTGGGCGCTAAGTTTGTCGCGGCAAATAGCTGAGATCGGGCAGACGGCCGATACTGACCAGATTGCTGCCTTATTGCGGGCTGTTAACACCCCGGAGGGGGGTATCACCGGGCAGCCGGTCATCTTCCCACCGGGTGCGGGTACGGTGGTGGGGCACAGCTACTTCCCGCTGACCGGCGGCCATGCGTTGAATGATTGCGCGGCGTGTCATGCCGACGGCCGTTACCAGGACACCGACCCCACCTGCACCGCCTGCCACGCCGCCGATGATGCCCACAATGGCGAAAACGGAACCGAATGTGCCACCTGCCACACCCCCACCAACTGGCAAGACGCCACCTTTGACCACGCCACCATCGGCGCACGGGACTGCGCCGACTGCCATACCCCGCCACCTGACCATTACGCCGCCCCCTGTGCGGCTTGCCATGTGGACACCACCGATTTCCTAAACGTGCTGTTTGACCATAGCCAGATTGGCGACCAGGATTGCGCCGCCTGTCACACACCGCCGCCTGACCACTACCAGGGGGTGTGCAGTAGTTGTCATTTGGACACCGCCAATTTCCAAAACGCCTCGTTTGACCACAGCCAGATTGGCAGCCAGGACTGCGCCGACTGCCATACGCCGCCGCCCGACCATTACCCCGCCCCCTGCGCTACCTGCCACCTGGACACCACCAATTTTGCCAACGTGAACTTTGATCACAGCGTGGTCGCGGGGCAGGATTGTGGTGTGTGCCATACGCCGCCACCCAACCACTTCGCGGGCGCATGTAGCAGTTGTCACTTCGACACCACCAATTTCCAGAATGCGATTTTTGATCACAGCACCATTGGCACTCAAGACTGCGTCAGTTGCCACACACCGCCCCCCAACCATTACCAGGGCACGTGCCGCAACTGCCACACGGACACGACCAATTTCCGCAATGCCTTTTTTGACCACAGTTTTATTGGCGACCAGGATTGCAGTGCGTGTCACACGCCACCGCCGAACCATTACCAGGGGTCATGCCGCAACTGCCACACGGACACCACCAATTTCCGCAATGCCTTTTTTGACCACAGCTTTATTGGCGACCAGGATTGTAGTGCGTGTCACACGCCACCGCCCAACCATTACCAGGGGTCATGCCGCAACTGCCACACGGACACCACCAATTTCCGCAATGCGTTCTTTGACCACAGCTTTATTGGCGACCAGGATTGCAGCGGCTGCCACACGCCGCCGCCCAACCATTTCCCTGGGGCGTGCCGCAACTGCCACACGGATACCACCAATTTCCGCAATGCCACATTTGACCATTCATTTCCGCTGAATCATGGCGATGCCAATGGGCAGTGTACGGCCTGCCACACGAACAACGACTACGGCAGCTTTACCTGCGCCAACTGCCACAGCGGCGGTGAGTTCGTGGAAGAGCATGAGGATGAGGGCATTACGGATTTGAGCAACTGCCTAGCGTGTCACCCCGACGGCCGTGAGGCCGACGATTAACGAACAAGAGTATGAGCAAAGAACGGTTGTTAGCGTTTAGTGATGGGGTATTAGCGATTATTATCACCATTATGGTGTTGGAGTTACGGCCGCCGGAAGAGCCAACGTTGGCTGCGTTACGGCCGTTAACGCCCTCCTTTTTGAGCTACGGGTTGAGTTTTATCTTCCTGGGCATCTACTGGAACAACCATCATCATCTCTTTCAGGTGGTGGAGCGGGTAGACGGCCGTGTCCTGTGGGCCAACTTGCATTTGCTGTTCTGGCTGTCGCTCATCCCCTTCGTAACGGCCTGGATGGGTGAGAGTGATTTTGCCGCCTGGCCTGTAGCTTTATATGGCATCGTTCTTCTCCTGGCGGCTATTGCCTACTACATCCTTACCCGCGCCCTTTTAGTGCTGCACGACCAAAACTCTGTTCTGGCAATTGCTTTAGGGCGAGATGTAAAAGGCAAAATCTCCATAGTGATCTACGTCGCGGCCGTGCCATTGGCTTTTGTGAGTGCGTGGCTGGCCGGTGGGCTGTACGTATTGGTAGCTGTCATATGGCTGTTGCCAGATCGGCGTATTGAGAAAACATTGACGCGATCGTGACGGCCGTCCGCCTGTTTAGCGGCCGTTTACGGCACCGGCGTTAATACTGTTTCAGCGGCCATCCGTTGCAAAAAGGCCGCATCCTCTTGGGGTAATCCGGCCGTGTAGTGCAATCCTTCCGGCGTTTCCTGAAACAGTAAGGCGTAAAATACGGCCGCGGCCAGATAGGTGCCGTGTTTGGCTGGGTGGCTGCCATCGGCTGAATAGAGCGGCGCTTGCGGCCAGGCGGCCAGAGTCTTTTGCCAGGCTGCGCCCACCGGGGCGACGGGCACACCCAACTCTTGCGCAATTTGCCCATAACCGGCCGTCAATTGGGTCTGCATGTCATTGAAGGCATTGAAGCCAATTTCCTGCACGGCCGTGCCCTCCTGCCGCGCCCATGTCAGAAAAAAGACCGTTTGCCCACCACTGACTGTAATGTGTTGATGCAACGCCCGCGCCGCCGGGTACATGTCTGCTCCTCGCTGCACAGTTGCCGGTAAGATGCTTTGCTCCTGCAAAATAACCATATCCCATTCTCCCTGCTCAATTCTGTCCAGCAATTCGGTTGCCGCCACATGGTCGGCCAACCGCCAGCCAGCCTGTGTGAATTTTTCGGCACGCACGCTGTGGCCGCCAGCATCCGCCAATTGACTGAACATCTTGGGTAGATCGTTGTAATCGGTGTAACTGTTGCCCACAAACAAAACGCGCCGGGCATTATCGTCAGCGCACCCCATCAAAACTGCAAACAAGAAAATTGCCACAAAGCCCAGAAAATGAAACTTCCCGTTCATTGAAATCCTCCTCATTCCGTTAAATCTGGATTTGATCAACGAAACAGAAATACGTGGGCGTAGTTTTGTCGTTGCATCACGCCGGTCAGGACGGCCGTTTTGGTTTTATTGACCCACAGCGCCAGGAAATGAAGGAAAAGTTCACCGTCTTTAGCGCCAGACGAGTGGGGGGATTTCTTTGGTGATGTGTTGTGTTTCGGGCGGCGTTGGCCCTGTTTCAACTTGGGGCAGCGTGAAATAGAAGGTAGAGCCTGTGTCCGATTCTGACTCCACCCAAATCTGGCCGCCGTGCATTTCAATAAACTTTTTGGCAATGGGCAACCCCAGGCCGGTGCCCCCGGTGCGCCGCGCCATATGCCCATCCAACTGCACAAATTCGCTAAAAGCACGGGGAATGTCTTCCGGCCGAATACCAATACCGGTATCCGTCACGCTGACCGTCACCCACAGCTCTCCCTCGCTAAAAGCGCGCACAGTAATATCGCCTCCCTCGGTGAATTTGGCGGCGTTGGACACCAGATTGAGCAACACCTGGCGCACCCGGTTGCGGTCG
This sequence comes from Anaerolineae bacterium, assembly GCA_023382655.1. GTDB lineage: Bacteria > Chloroflexota > Anaerolineae > Promineifilales > Promineifilaceae > CAADGU01. The sequence continues at coordinate 192,077 of JAHDWK010000011.1, forward strand.
GCCTGCACCAGCGGCAGATCGTCCGGCACGGCCACGTGTAGGGAGATGGATTTGCCGCGCGTGAGGCCCACGGCCGTAGACATGACCCCGTGAATCACCTCCGGCAAATACACCTTCTCCAAAAACAGGTCAATACGGCCAGACTCGATCTTTGCCAGGTCAAGAATATCGTTAATCAACCCCAACAAATGACGGCCGGAATCGCCGATCCGGTTGAGCATATCTTGCTGCTCGGCCGTCAACGGGCCATCTACCCCCAACGACATCAGATAGGCGAAGTTAATGATGGCATTGAGCGGCGTGCGCAGTTCGTGGGACATATTCGCCAGAAATTGTGACTTGAGGAAATTGGCCTCTTCTGCTTCCAGCCGGGCGCCCTCAGCCGCCTGGAATAGCTGGGCGTTGCGAATGGTAGCGGCAATCTGGTCAGACAATGTTTGCAGCACCTGCACATCTTCCGGGCTAAAGGCATATAGTTCGGAATGCTGTATTTCCAGCACGCCAATCACATCTTCCCCTATCTTGAGCGGCAGGCCAATTTCTGACCTGACGCGCGGCAGCCGGTCATCGGGCAGATAGTAACTGCTTTGGCTCACATCATTGGCGACCAACGGCCGTCCCGTTTTTACGACCTGGGTAATAATGCTAGGGCTTTCAATTTTGATGGCAAACGCGCCGGGAATGACCGGCGTCGCTTCCACCGTATCGGCTGCCGAGAGATACACTTCCCCCCGTTGCCGGTCTACCAACAAAATACCCACTGCATAAAAATCAAAACTCTGGCGAATCAGTTTGACCACATCGGCCAACAGCGCTTCCAGTTCCAGATGGGAAATGGCGCTACGGCCCACCTGGTTAATCAGGTTCAACTGCTGCACCCGTTCGGCCAATTCCGCAGTGCGGGTATTCACTTGCGCTTCCAGGCTGATGTATAAGCGGCGGAGTTGCTCCGTCATCTGGTTGAAGGTGCGGGCCAATACGCCGATTTCGTCCTGTGTTTGTACGGAAGCCGTGGCCATCAGATCGCCTTCGGTCACACGCACGGCCGTGTCCGTCAACTCTACAATTGGCCGGCTGATGGTGCGGGCAAAAGGAATCATGACCAAAGCCATGAGGACAATACCCAGCAGCCCTGTCACAAAAATGGTGGTCGTTAGTTGCTGCACAGGCGCATAGGCTTCGGCTACAGGCAATTCTGCCACCAGCCCAAAGCCCATCTCGTCCAACCAGCGGTAAGCTCCCAAAACGGGGATGTTTTGGTAATTGGTGTATTGGTCACGGCCGTTCTGCCCGGCCAACACCGCTTCAATACCGGCTGACGTGACTCTCTGTTGTTGCAGGGCACGATGGAGATAGGGGTCAATGACTTGCACCAGATGATGGTCACTATTCACCAGATAGGTGATGCTTTCCGCACCCAATCCTGTCTGGTCTAACACAATCTGCTCCATATGCGTGGGGTCAACTTTAGCCGCCAGCACCCCCTTCACTTCACCGTTAACCGCGCGCAGAGGTGTAGCGATAACCAGATACATCTGCGGCGCTTGCGGGTCATTATCTATGCTTTGCAGATGGACGTTTTGCAGTCCGGCCTGAAAATAAGTGGCGGTCACCCGTTCCCCCAGGCGGCTGGTATTGGTGGAGTAGAGAATACGGCCGTCATCTGGCGACATCAAAAATATCTCGTCCAGATCAACCCGTCGCCGCATCACATCCTGCAAAATCTGATCCAGATCGGCATACGCTTCCTGATAGGTTTCACTCTTTTGATCCCCCACCGGGTCCAGTAATACGGTGCTCAACGCCCGCACATCAGGCGCACGGGTTAACAAGAGTACGTCCGCCTTCCGTTCCGCCTGCCACCGCGCCAACGACTCTTCCTTCACCATCGTCACCGCTTCCAGCCGGGCATAAATAGACTCTTCCAATGCACGCCGCGCCCAATAATTAGCTGCCAGCACGATCAGCAGTACCGTAACCAGCGAAACAAGGAAAAAATGAGCGATCAGACGTCCCTGTAAACTTTTGCGTAGGTCGAGGTTCTTGCGGAAGCGCATGGCGTTATAGTAGCGCATTTTGGCGCGTGATGCTGTGAACAAGGGGTAGTATTCTGGTCAGGGGTGGATAGGATTAGAAATTATGGATTATGAATTAGGAATTATGAAGGGGAGAGGGCGCTAATAACCGATTACTTTCCGCGCCGGCGGCCGAAGAAGGAGCTGTTGCTGCCTTCATTTTGCGACAGTTCCCCTTGCAGGCGGGCTAACTGTGCTTCTGCAGAAGCGGCACGGGATTGGGCGTTCATGCGCGCCTGGCGTTCTTCCGTCAGCAAGGTATCCAGTTTGTGCAGGCTTTGTACCTGCACTTCCAATGTTGCTTTTTCCCGCTCCAGACGGATGCGGGCATCGCGCTCTACCACCAATTGTTCGGCCACCTGGTCGGCGCGTTCGGCGCGTACTTCCAGCGTGGCAATTTTGCGTTCCAGTTCCAGGCGCAAGGTGCGCTCTTGTTCCAAGGTGGTTGTGGCGTGCTGCGCCTGGCGCACTTCCACTTCCAGCCCGGCCAATTCCCGCTCTAAGGCCAGCCGTATTTCGCGCTCTTTCTGAAGTTCCTGGATGGTTTGTTGGGCCTGGGCCACGGCCGTTTCCAGCACATACAGCCGCCGTTCCTGTTCCCGTATGGTCGCTTCCCGTGCTTCCATCTCTTGTTTTAATGCCTGCACTTGCTGTTCGGCTAACTGAATTTGGCTGCTAAAGGGGGCCACGGCCGTGGGCGTCACTGCTTTAGGCGGCCCCAGCGGCGAGATGGGGGTACTGACGGCCGTATCCGGAGTGACGGCCGTTTCCCGCGCCAAATCTGTCTTCGCATTAAACGTTTCCACAGCCGCCAAGGGATCCAGCCCCTCAGCACTGTCCGTCTTACCTTTTCTAGCCATAATACACCCTGTCTACCAATTCCTGATACGCCACTGTCGCCGCATTCAAATAACGCGGGTCAAATTCAAAAATCGTTTGCTGCACCGACGGCGCTTCCGCCACCTGCTGGCTGCGCGGAATCGGCGCACTGACAATATTGCCATACTTCTGCCGCAGTTCTTCCACCATTTGTTTATCCAATACCTGCCGCTCCACATTAAACGTGGGCACAATGGTATGGATTTTAATATCAATGCCACGTACCTGCGCCTCAAAAATGTTGGTGATGTGCTGCCCTGTGCCCGCCATACTGAAATAATCTGGTTTCACGGGCACAATGGCCCCCTCTGCAAACTGATATACCGCTTGCGTAAAGGCATCCAACGCCGGGGGACAATCCATGATGATAAACGTGAAACGTTCAATGGCCAGACCCAACCGGTCAGACAATATGCGCAACAGGCCATAATTCCGCTTGGTGGTTAACGACATCGTTTGCAGCCGCAAAATATCCTTGGCGCTTTCCAGATTATCGGAGGAAGGTAACAGCCAGAGATTGGGGCGCGGATAGCCATCGCTGGAGCGGTCGGCAGAAATGACTGCTTCCGTCAAATGCTGCTGTTCCAGCAGCACCTCGCCAATATCGGCCCGACCAGGGTCAATCCCCAGCCCGCGCGCACAGTGCCCCTGGGGATCAAAATCAATGAGCAGCACATGACCCAGCAGATAATAGATGCGGTCATGGTAATGAAAAATGTTGCTGGGGTCGGCTACACGCTCCACATCTTCCGGGGAGACGCGGCGCATCAGTTTGCGTGACAGGCCATGCGCCAGGTTGATGGCGGTGGTAGTCTTGGCCACGCCGCCCTTGCGGTTGACCACAGCCAGCACTTTATGCCGTTGTTGTGTTCCCTCTGTCATGTTGAGTCGCCCTGAGACAGATTTGTTACCTTACATAATGAAGCATGTCCATTTTACCATACGCCTTTCGTTTGCCCACATACAGTAGGGCGATTTTCCAAATCGCCTTACTGCACTGTGTAACTATCAATCAATTCACCCGCCCGATTGAAAAAGGTGAAGTTAAGACAGGTTTCATCGGCCGTGAGCAGCAATGCGCCGTAATCCTGGTTGTAGCGAACGGCGCTACCGGCCACGGCCGTAGCCGCAAACGGATAAATCCGCCACCGCCCCCCCAGCCCATTCACAATGTAAACCATATCATCCGCCACAATTCGTTCATAAAGGTGTTCATGCCCGGCGAGTACGGCCGTAGCCCCCCATGCGGCAAACGGCCACTGCCGCGTCGGGTCACTGCCATGTTTAGCCCCGGAAGAGTAAGGCGCGTGGTGCAGCGTCACCACTTTCCAGGGAGCAGTGGAAGCCGCCATTTGTGTTTGCAGCCACGCTGCCTGCACCGAATCGGCCGTATAGCCATCCGGCTCTAGCTCATTGCTGTCCACCACAAACAAATGCACCGGCCCCAACACCACGTCGTAATACCGCTCATTGCCCGGCAGAGTGAAGTAGTCCAGATGGGCCTGCACATGCCCCGTGTTCCAATCATGGTTGCCCAGGGTCGGGAAGAAGCGGTTTTCATCGGCCGCGCCGGGACCATACGCGCCCACATAGGGGTAAATGTACTGCTGGTAATACTGGCCGATGTTTTTATCAATGGTGCTGGCTCGGCCGTTCAGGTAGTTGTTATCGCCCACCGTCAGCACCGCGTCCACCGGCCAGCCATGCACCAGGTCAGCTACCTCCGCGGCCGGCCGGCCGGCATCGCCAAAATCCCCCACCACCGCCAGCCGTACTTCACCGGTGCAATCCGTCGGACTGCCGGTGAAGGGCCTGTCCACCGCATACACTCGTTGCCCAGGGCCATAGCTCAACCACAACCACACCACCACCGCTGTCAGAATACCCGACAAAACAATCCCTACAATCCATCGTTTCATAGCTATTCAGGTCAAAAATCTTTGGTGTCATTCGTGGCTATTTTTGAAAAAGACGGCCGTTACCGGTTAACGGCCGTCTCTTCCAGTCAATACCATCTAATCAACCGGTCGGGAAAAATGTTTCGTTCCCCACCGGCTCAGGCTCATCCTCATTTACGCCACGGGAATTCCAGATCCACCCAAACCAGGCGGTGATCCGAACTGGGAAAAGGGAATGTACCTACCAGAGGAAACAAAGGATCATCACTCAGCGGCCAGAAAACGCCCGCATCGCCAATACGCAACTGCTTGCGCGGCAGCACATAGTCAGCCCGCAAATTGCCCGGCGTGTTGTCGGCAAAATCGGCCGTGTCAAAAGCCGGGTCGCTCAGGTGGGTGTTGTTGGCCCCCCCTTGCAGGATGGATTGTTCAACAGCGCCCGCACTATCCGGCGTAACGCTGGTGTTGATGAGCGGGTGGTCAAGCAACTGTTGAATTGAGCCGGGCACACTATCCCCATCATAGGGATCGGAATTCTGGTCGCCGGCAATCACAAACATGGCGCCTGGCCGCAGCCCGCCCGTCACGCCGTTGTCGTCGTAAATATAACCACTGCGCGCCGGGCTGATGTAATCCGCCCAAAAGCGAATTTCGTCGTTGTTACGGGTGCCATTGCGGTCTTCTAGCCCATCAAACACCGGCGGTGTGGGGTGGCTGACCAAAAAGTGGATTGTTTTAGGGCCGATCTTAACCGGGACATCCCAATGGCTCTTGGAGGAAAGGCGGAAAACATCCAGGTCGCCTTCGTCGTACCAGGATTCATTCGTGGCCGGGTTGATGGGCAGCATCGCCTCCGGCATATCCTTCCACAAAAACAGTTGGAACGTGCGCGCACTGTCATAATCAATGGGATATTGAGAGTAAACGACCATGCCAAACTGACCGGGGAAGAAGCCAAAACCGAAGGCGTCGTCGGGGCCACCAATGACCCCGTTTTTATTCAAATCCCGCCCGGAGGGAATCCCCGTGTTGGAAGGCGCCTGGAAAAAATAGGGATAAACAATGGGGTCCGCGCCATTTTGGGAGATGGATAGGTAGTTACTTTGGAAAAGGCTGGCCGCTTCACCGTTGGCGTCATAATCGAATTCGTTAATGAGCAAAACTTCTGGTCGCGTGCGCTGGATAATCTCCGCCACCGTCTGCGCCTGGACATTGTTTGGCGTAGACAAATCAGTAATGAGTTGGCCGCTGTTAGCACGATTGAGTGAGGCGTTGAAGGTGGCAAAACGCACCGTCGTTGGCCCCCCATTTTGGGAATTTTTGGCCTGGGCTGCGGGTATCACCAGCAGCAACAAGGTGGCCATCAAAACAAATAATAAAACGGGAAATGTGCGATTTCTGTTCATGCTTTCTCTCCTTAAATAGATCAACAGGTCTATGCTCCACAGGATGGGATGTTTGCTTCTGCCGACGGATGCCGGGTTGTTGGGAAGTGATCATCCTCTGAAACCCAAGAACACAGAAGTTATTATACACGGCCGTGCCAGAGAACAGCGAACGGCCGTGTCGTGCATCCAGATGTTCTATGTTTCAGAATTTGCTTACTGCTGTCCCCACTTTCTCATTAACCTTGAAAATCAGGCTGAACACGATACCATTCCGTCGCTCATCATACTAAACAGAAGGTGCAGGATGGATGACCTGGTAGAAGTAAAAGGGAATATGCACATGCACACGCCCTATTCCGATGGGGAGAAGTGGCACGCGGAGATTGCGCAGGACGCCATCGCCGCCGGGCTGGACTTTATCATTGTCACCGACCATAACGTCTGGGTGGACGGGGTGGAAGGGTATTATGAAAATGAACACGGCCGTGTCCTCCTCCTCGCCGGTGAAGAAGTGCATCATGTCCGGCGAGAGCCGCAAGCCAGCCATCTGTTGGTTTACGGCGCAGAACGAGAGCTTTCCCCCTGTGCGCCCAACCCCCAAGAACTGCTCAACGCCGCCAACGCCTGTGGCGCACACACCTTTCTGGCCCATCCCCACGAAAAAGATTGCCGCCTCTTCCCCTACCCCAATCTCGGCTGGCGCGATTGGGACATTGAAGGGTATACCGGTCTGGAATTGTGGAACTACATGTCCAGCTTTGTCTGCCGCCTGTCCGAAGAGCTAAACAAGCTGCCGGTGCAAAATGGGGTATTGGATAAGGTCACGGCCGTGCGCGTCGCCCTCAACCCCGAAAAATACATCGCCTTCCCCGAACCAGAGACGCTGGCCCTGTGGGATGAGTTATTGGCTCAGGGCAAAGAAGTGCCCGTTGTCGGCAACAGCGACGCCCACGGCACACCATTTAACCTCGGCCCCCTACATCGCCTGATCTACCCCTATGAATACCTCTTTCACGCGGTCAATACCCACTTGCTGCTGCCAGAACCCCTCTGCGGAGATGTAGCGCGAGACAAACAACTGATCCTGCGCGCCATTGGCAAGGGACATAGTTGGGTGGCCTACGATTTGCCCCATCCCACCAAAGGGTTCCGTTTTACCGGGCACGGCCGTAACAAAGGGCACATGGGCCAACGTATCCAGATGGACGCCGGGGCCACGCTGCAAGCCAGTCTGCCCACCCGCGCCAACATCCGCCTCATCCGGCACGGCGAACCGGTGAAAAGCATTGAAAACGAAACTAATCTCTCTTACACTGCCACCGAACCCGGCGCCTACCGCGTGGAATGTACCATCCCCTTCCAGGGCAAAGAGCGGGGGTGGATTTATAGTAATCCGATTTATCTGTGGTAACAGAGTAATTGGGTAACTGGGTAATTGGGCAAATTCCAGACCACCAATTACCCAGTTACGCAATTACCTAATTACCTCCTATGAACCCAACCCTCACCGACAAAGTCATCCTCATCACCGGCGCATCCGCCGGGATTGGGCGGGCCACGGCCGTGGCCCTGGCCCAATCTGAGGCAAACGTTGTCCTCATCGCCCGGCGGCAGGAGCGGCTGGACATGCTGGTGGACGAACTGGCAGCGTATCCCGGCCAACGCCTGGCATTGGCCGGGGATGTGGGGGACGAAGCGTTTGCGCAAATGGCCGTTGCCCAAACGCTCACCACCTTTGGCCGCCTGGACGTGCTGATCAACAATGCCGGGCTGGGCCACCGCAGCCACCTGACCGATATGCCCGCCACCGATATGCGCCGCCTGTGGGACACCAACGTCATGGGGCTGCTCCATTTCACCCAGGCCGCCATACCCACCATGAAACAGCAGGGTGGCGGCCATATCATCAACATCTCCTCCATCATCAGCCAACGGCCGTTGCCCCACATGGGACTCTACTGCGCCAGCAAAACGGCCGTCAATTTCATCAGTCGGGCACTGCGGATGGAGTTACGGCCGTATCACATTCGTGTCACGGTCGTCTACCCTGGCCGTACCCAAAGCGAATTTGGCAATGCTTTGTTAGGGGAAAAGGGCGCCAATCCCACCCGTCTGGCCCGCGTTTCCGCAGACCGGGTGGCTCACGCCATTGTCAAAGCCATTGCCACCGGCAAAATCGAGGTCTACATCACCTGGACAGACTGGCTTTTTACACACGGCAACCGCCTCTTCCCCCGCGGCACCGACTGGCTGGTGGAACGCATTGCTGCTCAAAGAACTGCCAGGCACAGGGCAAACTAACCTGGTCAACTCATGTTATTATGCCCTGTGCCTGGCCCTACTCATTCGCCCGTTGTCGTCACAGAACGCATGTGCTAAAATTCAGCCTTATCTCGCCAAACTTACCAGATATTGGAGACCCCTCCTTCTCATTCCCCATCTCCAATCTCTAAAAGGATTCCCCATGAAACTTGGAGACCTTGTGCAAATTGCGATTGGTGTGCCTGATCTGGCAGCCTCGGCCGCTTTTTATGAAACGTTGGGTTTTGAAAAGTTGGCCGAAGATGAGTTGCCCTGGCCCTGGAAACAGTACAGCGACGGCCAAAACCTGTTTTTGCTCAACCAGGACGGCAACCAGTATATTGGCCTGAACTATTTTTCTACCAACGTGGCCGAAAAGGTGAAACAACTGGAGGGGATAGGGGCGGAATTTTTGTTGAAGGAGGAGTTTGACGGCCGTCTCCACATGGCAATCTTCACAGATGCGGACGGTCTGATGGTCGGCCTCATCAACAATGACCCGACGGACATGCCCGTGCCCGCCGGCCAACCCTTAAGTCACTGCGGTAAGTTCGGCGAATTTGCGCTGGGCGTGGCCGATTTTCAAAAAGCGGCCCAATTCTGGCAGCAGCTTGGTTTTACATCCCTGTACACCGGCAGCGAACCTTATCCCTATGGCATCTTCAGCGATGGCCTGATGCTGTTAGGACTGCACCAGACCGACCAGTTTCAAGGCCCCTGCCCCACCTACTTTGCCGTGGATATGCCGCAGCGCATTGAGCAACTAGAAGCGCAGGGATTGACCATTCCCGGCGGCATCCTCAAAGCGCCCGGCGGGGAAACGCTATTTTTGTTCACCGGCGAAATTTAAGGAAACCACTATGGCAGACCTACCACAAGCAATTCAATTTGTACAGACCAACGGCACGGCCGTAGACCTGGCCCGTCTCGCGTTTTGGCAGCAGCGATGGCCGGCCCCGCCGGAAGTTGTGGCCGAATTGGCGGCCAACCAGCGCGAGGATGGCGGTTTTGCTCCCTTTTGGGCGGCGGATTACAGTTCGCTGGACGCCACCTGTTACCGGCTGGCGCAGGCGGAACAGGTGGGCATACCGGCTCATGCCCCCTTTGTGCAGCGGGCGCTGGTGCATCTGGCGGCGCGGCAGCAGGCCGACGGCCGTTTCAGCGAAGACCCGGCCATCACCGCCAGCGCCCCACCCTGGGCCAAACCGGGCGATTTAGCCGCCACCCTGTACCTGACGGCGAACTGCGGCTTCTGGCTGGCGTTATGGGGGGACGAGCCGGAACCGGCGCTGGATGCCGCCGATTTTTTGAAACGGCATCTTGACGCCGACGGCCGTTTCCCTTCCTTCATGCATACCCATTGGCTGGCGGCGGGGCTGTGGCTGCAAATGGGAAATACGGCCGTATATGAATCCGCCTGCCACGCTTTGCACGAGCAGCTAGACCAGCTTTCCGCCGGGAATCTGGCCTGGATGGCGACCACGCTCCTGGCCGCCGGGGCCGAAGCCGACCACCCCCTCATCCACGCCGCCGCCGACCGCCTGGATAAATTACAGCAGCCGGACGGCCGTTGGCCCGGCGATGAGGGCGACTGGCAAGATGTTCACACCACGTTGGAAGTTTTGCGCGTCCTCAGTGCCAGACACAGGGCATAAGGCGTTGGTCTGACCCGGTGGTTTTGCCCTGTGCCTGGCACTGCTTTGGGGGTTACAATACAGTCGTAACCATACCCACAAGGAGGACAAACCTCATGCAATTCACTATTTCCTTGCCCGACTGGGCCGAAGCGGAACTGGCAAAATTACCCACACATTTGCCCACGCTGGCAGAGCGGATGACGGCCGTGATCCGCTTCTCCCGCCTCAACATGGAACGCAACACGGGCGGGCCATTTGCTGCCGGTTTGTTTGAACGGGACAGCGGGCGGCTGGTGGTCATTGGCGTTAACCGCGTCGTGCCGCAGCACTGTTCCTCCGCCCATGCTGAAGTGGTCACACTTTCTCTGGCGCAGCAGAAGTTAGGCACATTTGACCTGGGTGGGCCGGGGATGCCCGCCTATCAGTTGGTGGTCAACTGGCGGCCGTGTGCCATGTGTTATGGCGCGGTGGTCTGGTCAGGGGTGCGTTCGTTAGCCATTGCCGGCAGCGGTCCGGAACTGGAAACCATCACCGGCTTCGACGAAGGCCCCATCCACCCCCACTGGCAAACGGAACTGGAAAAACGGGGCATCGAAGTTATTGATGGCGTATTGGCGGCTGAAGCGGTGGCCGTTTTTGAACAGTTCAGGGAGAGTGGGGCACTGGTGTATAACGGCCGTTTGGGCAGCACCGCTTAAGCATAATATGGGCTGCCTTACCAGCCCGTTTAGAACAAGGAGTCTGATCATGAAAGATGTAATAGTCGTAAACGGAGCAGATAGGATTGTGGCGTCTGGCAACTCCTTTGAGATTCATGAATGGTCTGGAGGAGGGCCTGATTATCTTCACGTTCATCACTCGGATGATGAGGCCTGGCACATCCTGGAAGGCACACTCACATTCCGGTTTACCGATGGTGAGGTAACGGCGATTAAAGGCTCAACTGTATTTATCCCTGCGGGTGTACCACATACATACTTTGAAGCACACGGGCCGACACGGTATCTGCTGATTCTTACCCCCCGATTAAGCCAAATGATTGCGGAACTACATACAACGCCCTATGCCCAGCACAGTGAAGTTTTGCAGAAGTATGATTCAGAAATCGTGGTTTAGGCCAACAACCTGGCTAACATATGGGGTCAGCAGGTCTGTGTGGAGAAATTCGTGAGCCGGTGCATTTGTATGGAACCGCCATTCCACTACACCAATTTTGACTCATACAACGTGGGGATTGATGAGACAAACGGCCGTTTCGCCGAAGTTTCGATTGAGACGTGCAAACAGTGTGTAAAGGGACCAAAATTAGTACCAGTTGAAAGTGGAAAATTCTACTAAAGGT
>JAHDWK010000012.1 GCA_023382655.1 Anaerolineae bacterium
GTTTGTTTTGGGCTTAAGCATCAACCATGCCCTTTAAGGTAGCAACTTGAGTTATTTAACAAAAGCTTCCCGAAGGCTATTTTCACTTGCAAAACCATGATAGCCGACGACTATTCTTATAGGTATCAGACTTTCTTCATAAAGGGCTGAACGAATTTGCTTTTTCCAAACAGGAATTTCATCAAGGTTCTCGTAAGAGAATGGATCTTCTCCGACAAGGCTAGAATAGGCGTCTCTAAATTGCTTTCTTGACGTCTCTGTATCTTTAAGGCCTTTTAGCGAGAGTTTTTTTGCACTTATCAAGTTTTGATATGCGCTGTCAAGTGTATCTGTGTATAGATTCTTTTTTACTTCAAGTATTGCAATAACTTGAGCTAAGGGATATTTGAAATCCTCTGTATAAGGAATCTGTGTGCCTTCCCGGAAACCAACATACAATCTATCTGGCGAGAGAGTTCACCATCTTTATTTTCAATAAATCCAGAGACAACACTAAGTTCTGAGTTATCTGGCAATGCCTTTCGTAATATTACTTGTGTTAAACCTTCATACATACTTCCAATAGTAGGAGCGTGTTTAAGATTCTGATTATCCAGAATCTCAACTTCCTTCAAACGGAAAGCTTCAAGAAGTTCGGCAACAGTTCTAATCATAGTCAAGTATGCAAATCAAAATCCCGATTTTACATCCAATCGTACAACTTAGATACAAATAATCATTATAATCCTACCACTTAAAACCGTTGATTAGTAGCTAATTTACTACAACCCGCATTTTGCCCGCCATTGTTATGAAGGGGACGCGGCCGTCAAACCCCATCACCTGCCTGTTCAACGGCCATACTTCCTCAATCTTACACCACCTTACCCGCTTTCCACCACGCTAAACGTCAACTCCCCGCCGGCCGCATCCACCAGCACGTGGTCGCCATCCCGCACCTGCCCCTGAATCAGTTGCAGCGCCAGCGGGTCTACCACCCGTTTTTGCAGCACCCGCTTCAACGGCCGTGCCCCATACACCGGATCATACCCTTCTTCCAACAGCAGGTCGGTCGCTGCCGTCGTCAAGGCAATGGAGATGTGGCGTTTGTCCAGCAGGTCGCGCACATGGTTCAGTTGAATCAGGGCGATCTCCCGCAACTGCTCCTTTTGCAGCCGGTGGAAGATGACAATCTCGTCCACCCGGTTCAAAAATTCCGGCCGGAAGTGCTGGCGCATCGCCGCCATCACCCGCTCGCGCATCACCGCATCGTCGGCCACATCCATGATGTACTGGCTACCGATATTGCTGGTCATGATGATGACCGTGTTTTTGAAGTCCACCGTGCGCCCCTGCCCATCGGTCAGACGGCCGTCATCCAACACCTGCAAAAAGACGTTAAACACCTCTGGGTGCGCCTTTTCAATTTCATCAAAAAGGACAACGCTGTACGGCCGTCGCCGCACCGCTTCCGTCAACTGGCCACCTTCGTCATAGCCCACATAACCCGGCGGCGCGCCCAACAGCCGGGCCACCGTGTGCCGCTCCTGGTATTCGCTCATATCAATGCGCACCATGTTCTGTTCGTCGTCAAACAGAAATTCGGCCAGCGCCCGCGCCAGTTCCGTCTTGCCCACGCCCGTCGGCCCCAGGAAAATGAAGCTGCCAATCGGTTTATTCGGGTCTTGCAGCCCGGAACGGCTGCGCCGCACCGCTGCCGCCACCGCGCTGATCGCCTCATCCTGCCCCACCACCCGGTCATGCAGCCGCTCCTCCATACGGATCAACTTTTCCACTTCCCCTTCCAGCAGCTTGCTCACCGGGATGCCCGTCCAGCGGCCCACAATAGCGGCAATCTCTTCCGCGCCCACCTCTTCCTTGAGCAGCGCGCCGCCTTGCTGTAAGGCTTGCAATTGGGCTTGTGCCTGGTTTAGGGATTGGGTTAGTTGGTGCAGACGGCCGTACTGCAACTCCGCCGCCTTCTGATAATCCATCTCCCGCTGCGCCTGCTCCATCTCCACCTGCACCCTGTCCATCTCTTCCTTGATGGACTGGATTTTCTCAATGGCCGCCTTCTCCGACTGCCAGCGGGTGGTAATTTGTGTACTCTGCTCTTTCAGGTTTGCCAGCTCCTCTTCCAGCTTCGTCAGCCGTTCCTTGCTCGTCTTGTCCTTTTCCTTCTTCAACGCCTCGCGCTCAATCTCCAACTGCATAATGTCACGGTCAACGGCGTCCAGCTCCGCCGGTTTGCTGTCAATCTCCATGCGCAGGCGGCTGGCGGCTTCGTCAATCAGGTCAATGGCCTTGTCCGGCAAGAAGCGGTCAGCGATATACCGCTGGCTCAACGTAGCCGCCGCAATGACGGCGCTGTCGGTAATGCGCACCCCATGATGCACCTCATACCGCTCCTTCAAGCCGCGCAAAATGGAGATGGTATCCTCCACGCTCGGTTCCCCCACAAACACCGGCTGGAAGCGCCGTTCCAACGCCGCGTCCTTCTCAATATGTTTGCGGTATTCGTCCAGCGTCGTCGCGCCAATGGCGTGTAATTCACCCCGCGCCAGCATCGGCTTGAGCATATTGCTGGCGTCCATGCTGCCCTCGGCCGCACCCGCCCCCACCAGCGTGTGCATCTCGTCAATAAACAGGATGATCTGCCCTTCCGCCTCCTGGATTTCCTTCAACACCGCTTTCAACCGCTCTTCAAATTCGCCACGATATTTGGCCCCGGCGACCAGCGCCCCCAAATCCAGGGCGACGATGCGTTTCTCTTTCAAGCCCAACGGCACATCACCGCGCACAATGCGCTGCGCCAGCCCTTCGGCGATGGCCGTCTTGCCCACACCCGGCTCGCCAATCAGCACCGGGTTGTTCTTGGTGCGGCGGCTGAGAATCTGGATGACGCGGCGGATTTCTTCGTCACGGCCGATGACGGGGTCGAGCTTGCCTTTGCGCGCTTCGGTGGTCAGGTCACGGCCGTATTTCGCCAACGCCTCATATTGCGCCTCCGGGTTTTGGCTGGTGACCCGCTGCGACCCTCTTACCTGCGCCAACGCCTGCATCACCGCGTTGTAATCCACCCCATGCCGCGCCAGCAAGTCCCGCACCCGCCCGCCTTTGGGTTGGGCCATAGCCATCAGCAAATGCTCGGTGGACACATAATCATCCTTCATGCTGTCGGCAATAGACTGTGCTTCTTCCAAAATGTTGCTCAGTTCCCGGCTCATGCCCACCTGCACGCTGCTGCCGGTAGCGCGCGACATGCGCCCCAACGCCTGCTCCACACTGGTTTGCAGCAGGTGCATATCTGTGCCAATCCGCTTCAACAGCGATGGCACCACACCCCCTTCTTGTTCAATCAGGGTCTTGAGTAAATGTTCCGGTTCCACCGCCGGATGGTTATAAGCCTGGGCCATATTCTGCGCTTCCAGAATGGCCTCCTGGCTCTTTTGGGTAAATTTATCTAATCGCATCGGTACGTCCTCCTAAAAAATTTCAACGCAAAGGCGCAAAGGGCAAAGTGGTAAAGAAAGATAGAAGAAGCAAGAAAAATCTGCGCCATCTGCGTAATCTTTGATTTATTGAGATGCTGCCAGTGTGCGGGAGTTGTGTCAGAAAGGGATAAAACAGGTGTAAGAAGTGCGTATACGGCCGTGACCCACTTTATCCCACTTCTGTTATTGCCCATCATGCCTGAAATCGCCGCTTTTTTGGTATCATTATCACCATGAACTATAGTGAGCATCCACCGCCACATTTTCATGTGCGGTATGGCAGCTATAAGGCTCTGGTGAATATTGAAACAGTGTCCCTATTTGCAGGGAAGCTACCACCCAGAGAACCGGCATGGTTGTCGAGTGGGCTACGTTACACCAGGATGAGTTAAGACAAAACTGGGGGCGGGCCAGGCGACAAGAGGTTCTGTTGCAGATAGACCCATTGGAGTAAGACGATGTTAATTGATATTGTACGGGTAACACCACTTGCCGATTATGAACTTGAATTGCTTTTTGAAGACGGGACAAACGGCATTGTCAATGTGGCCGACATTGTGGAGTTTACTGGTGTGTTTGCCCCTCTAAAGAATAAAACATATTTCGATCAGGTGTATGTCAATCCCGATGTTGGCACCATTTGCTGGCCCAATGAAGCGGATATTGACCCGGACGTTCTTTATGCCCTCATCACCGGTGAGCCCTTACCTCATTTCTCGCCTGTCATAGCCAGTTCATCATAACACACTGGCAAATCTCACCTCTCCTGGCGTAATACCCGCAACTGCTTGAATATTTCTTTTTCTTCGTCGGTTAGCCGTTCTGGCAGGTGAACTTCCAGCGTGGCGTAGAGGTCGCCGCGTTCGTCCGGGTTTTTCAGTTTGGGCATGCCCAGCCCACGCAGGCGGAACGTTTTGCCGTTGGCCGTGCCTTCGGGAATGGTCAGGTTGACAGTGCGATCCAGAGTGGAGACTTCGATGCTGCCGCCGAGCACGGCCGTATACAAATCCACCGCCACCTTCACCCGCAAATCATCCTCGTCCCGCTCAAAGGTGGTATGGGGTAGGACTTCCACGATCAAGTACAGATCGCCGGCCTTACTGCCACCCGTGCCGCTGCCGCCCTGCCCACTGAGCCGGATGCGCGAGCCGCTCTTGACGCCACGTGGAATTTTGGCGCTGAGGGTACGGCCGTCTTCCCATTGTAACTGTCGCGTCGTCCCCTGAAACGCCTCCTCCAATGTCACCTGCACCGTGTGTTCCACATCTTGTCCGCGCCGGACGCGTGGCTGCCCTCGCTGGCCTGACGAGAAGTTGCCAAAGTCAAAACTACCCGTCTGCCGCCGCCCCATACCGCCAAACAGCGATTCAAAAAAGTCGGAAAAGCCGCCACTGCCGCCAAACATCTGATCAAACTCTTCCTGGCTGACAGTGCGCGTTTGGCCGCGCGGGCTGCCCTGCTGTGCCTGCCACTGCCGCCAGAAATCGTTGGCGTCGCCCCCGGTGCGTTGGTACTGCTGCCACTGCGACCCAAACTGATCATACATCTTGCGCTTTTCCGGGTCAGACAGCACTTCATACGCTTCGTTGATCTCCTTGAAGCGGCTTTCGGCGCTGGCGTCGTCCGGATTCACGTCAGGATGATACTGCCGCGCCAGTTTGCGGTATGCCTTTTTCAGTTCTTTTTCGTCGGCCGTTTTGCCCACGCCCAACGTCTTGTAATAATCTTTATATTCCATAGACAAATGCCCCCTGATTACAGTTTGCAGTTTTCAGAAGTTCAACTTTTCTAAAAAGTTGAACTTCTTTCAGGTCATGGCGGTGGCCACAAATACCCGCGCCGGGCGCAATAATTTGTCCCCAACCAGGTAGCCATGCTCCACAACGGCCGTGACCACCCCCGGATCATAGTCTATCGTCGCCACCGTGCCCACTGCTTCATGCCAGGTGGGGTCAAACGGCCGTCCTATCGCCGCCAATTGCTGGACGCCATGCTGCTGCATCACGGCCGTGAACGCCTTCAACGTCAGGGCAAGGCCCGCCTCCGCCGGTGTGCCCGCCGCATGGGCCAGCGCCCGTTCCAGATTATCCGCCACCGACAACATATCGCGCAATATCTTTTCAACTGCCTGGTCGGCCTCCTGTGCATACCGCTGCGCCAGCCGCTTCTTGTTGTTTTCCATCTCGGCATATAGGCGCGTGTACTTTTCTTGCCAGGGATCCGCTTCCGCCTGTCTCGCCTCCTCTGAGGCAATCCTTTGCCGTGCGGCGGCCAGTTCCGCCTTTAACTTCTGTATGTCGGTGTCACGCTGCTGCACGGCCGTCTGCCATTTGTACGCTTCTTCCCGCCAGGCGACGGCCTCGGCCTGCGCCTTTTGTAACTCTTGCCGTGCCAGCCGGTACGCCTCACGCAGATCAATGGGCGGCGCGCCATGCCCACCGGTACGGCGGGGGATGTTGATGGTATGGCCGGGCGACGGCCGTCCCCATTCGTCAAAGTCTCGATACATCAAATCGTTCTCCTAAAATCGTTCTCCCAAAAACAAAGGGCGGACATTCGCCCGCCCTCTGTTACACAGGCGTGCCAGGCACACCCGGATAGGTGTTAGCAGTCCCAGGCAACGAAGGGTGTGCCTGGCACGGCTCAAACATTACATCTCTTGAAACTCGCCTTCTACCACACCTTCGTCAGTAGAGTTACCTGGCTGCGGGTCGCCCTGCGGGCCACCTTGCGGTGCGCTCTGGTACATCTGCTGGCTCAGGGCGTAGCTGGCCTGCTGCAACTGCTCCGTCAGCGAGCGGATGTGGGCCGTATCTTCACCCTGCACCGCTTCCTTGAGTTGGCTGATGAGGGTATGGATTTGCGATTTGTCGCTTTCGGGCACACGGCCGTTCATCTCACTCAGGCTCTTTTCGATGCTGTAAATCATCTGGTCGGCCTGGTTGCGGGCTTCAATCAGTTCCCGCTTGCGCCGGTCGTCGGCTTCGTGCTGTTTGGCCGTGTTCACCATGTTGTTAATTTCCGCATCGCTCAAATTGGTAGAAGCGGTGATCTGAATCTTCTGCTCGCGTCCGGTGGCCTTGTCTTTGGCCGTCACGTGCAAAATGCCGTTGGCGTCAATGTCAAAGGTCACTTCAATTTGCGGCAGGCCACGCGGCGCGGGTGGCAGTCCATCCAGGCGGAACATGCCCAGTGTTTTGTTGTCGCCGGCCATTGGCCGTTCACCTTGCAAGACGTGAATGTCTACGGCCGTCTGGTTATCCTCGGCCGTGCTAAACACCTCAGTTTTGCGCGTGGGGATGGTCGTATTGCGCGGGATCAGCGTGGTCATCACGCTGCCCAGCGTCTCCAGACCCAGGCTCAGGGGCGTTACGTCCAGCAGCAGCAAATCCTTCACATCACCGGTGAGAACGCCACCCTGCAAACCGGCGCCAATCGCCACGACTTCGTCCGGGTTCACGCTCTTGTTAGGCGCTTTATTGGTCAGACTTTCCACCAAATTTTGCACCATAGGCATCCGGGTGCTGCCACCTACCAACACAACCTCATCAATGGTTTGCGCGGTTAAATTGGCATCTTTGAGGGCCAATTCAAACGGCCCTTTCAACCGCGCCACCAAATCTTCGGTCAACTGCTCAAATTTGGCCCGCGTCAGCGTCATTTGCAGATGTTTAGGCCCGCTGGCATCGGCCGTTACAAAAGGCAGGTTCAGTTCCGACTGCATCGTGGCCGACAGTTCGATTTTGGCTTTTTCGGCCGCTTCACGCAGACGTTGCAGCGCCTGCCGGTCTTTGCTCAAGTCAATGCCCTGGTCTTTTTTGAACTCTTCAATCATCCACTGCACAATGCGCTCGTCCCAGTCATCACCGCCCAGGTGGGTATCGCCGTGTGTAGACATCACTTCCACCACACCTTCGCCCACTTCCAGCACGGAGACATCAAACGTACCACCACCCAGGTCAAAGACCAGGATTTTCTCGTCGGACTTTTTGTCCAGGCCATACGCTAACGCGGCGGCTGTTGGTTCATTGATAATACGCAGCACTTCCAAACCGGCGATTTTGCCGGCGTCTTTGGTAGCCTGGCGCTGGCTGTCATTAAAGTAAGCAGGTACAGTGATGACCGCTTTGGTCACGTTTTCACCCAGGTATGACTCGGCGTCTCGCTTCAATTTTTGCAGGATGAATGCCGAAATTTCCTGCGGAGAATAGGTTTGCCCGGTTATGGGCACATTGACGCGAGCGTCTTGCTGTGGCCCGGCCACAATTTCATAGGGCACCATCCCTTTGGTTTTGACTGTTTCGGCGTCATCAACACGCCGTCCCATCAGCCGTTTGATGGAGTAGATGGTGTTTTCCGGGTTGACGACGGCCTGGCGTTTGGCAGTCATGCCCACCAGCCGTTCACCCTTTTTGCTAAAGGCAACGATAGACGGTGTGGTATTGCCTCCTTCAGCGGAGGGGATCACCACGGCGTCGCCCCCTTCCATAACGGTCACAACAGAATTGGTTGTACCTAAATCTATGCCGATAATTTTGCTCATATTTTCACCTCTTCGGTTATATTTTTGATTATTGCTTTCGTCAGTAGTGCCAGGCACAAGACATAAAGAGTTGGTCTATCCAGGCAGTTTTGCCCTGTGCCTGGCACTTTGAACATGCCCCTATTGTATGCCTGCACGTTAGAACTGTGTTGGACGGCCGTAAGAGAATCATATACATACGTTCGTAGTAGGCGATTTATCTCCCTTGAAGGCGATAAATCGCCTACTACAAACATGACAGAGGATGTCAGGTTAAATCAGTAAACAGTAAGCAGTAAGCAGTTTTGAGCCTACTGCTTACTGTTCACTGCTCACTTCTCACTATTCACTTCTTCAAGAAAGGAGATCACCATGAAATTTGGATTTGTGATGCCCAGTGGAAATGTACATGATGCGCTGCGGTTTGCCGAGGCAGCGGAAGCAGCCGGTTGGGATGGTTTTTTCGTCTGGGAGCCGGTGTGGGGGAATGACCCCTGGGTGACACTGGCGGCCATTGCCATGCGCACAGAGCGAATTCGATTGGGTACGTTACTGACACCGCTCTCCCGGCGACGGCCGTGGAAAGTGGCGGGCGAAACAGCAACATTGGATCAGTTGTCACACGGCCGTGTCATCCTCTCCGTCGGTCTGGGCGCACCGGAAACAGGCTTTGCCAACTTTGGCGAAGTGACCGACCGCAAAACGCGCGCCGAACTGCTGGACGAAAGCATTGACATCATCACCGGGCTGTGGCAGGGGCAGCCGTTCAATTACGACGGCAAACATTACCACGTCACCGAAAC
The DNA here is from genome assembly GCA_023382655.1 of Anaerolineae bacterium. GTDB lineage: Bacteria > Chloroflexota > Anaerolineae > Promineifilales > Promineifilaceae > CAADGU01. Next base: position 8,799 of record JAHDWK010000012.1, read on the forward strand.
AACCTTTATGCCGCCCGCGCCGCCGATGCAGCAGCCGCGTATCCCCATCTGGGTGGTCGGGGCATGGCCGCAACCCAAATCTATGGCGCGGGTGTTGAAGTGTGATGGGCTGCTGCCCATCATCAAGGAACCAGACGGCCGTTACACCCAGCCCACCCCCGACCAAATCGGCGAAATGAAAGCGTATGTGGAAGCCAACCGCACACTTACTTCCCCATTTGACGTCATCAAGGAAGGAGAGACGCCGCTCAAGAAGAAGAAAAAGTGGGGGGAGATGGTACGGCCGTATGCCGATGCTGGCGTCACCTGGTGGATTGAATCTATGTGGACGGCGCCCAATCTGGACGTGGTGTTTGAACGGGTGCAGCACGGCCCACCCCACCTTGACAAATAGTGCCAGGTGGTAAGACCGTTGGAATTGAGGCAAAATTACGTCAATTGTCCTGATAGGAGATGGATATGTTTGACGTAATTGCTTTTGATGCCGATGACACATTGTGGCCGAATGAACATCTCTACATTATGAAGCGGGAGCAGTTCATCGAGATGTTACGGCCGTATGCCGACCCCGATCATATTGGCGACACGCTCGACCAAACAGAAATTGCCAACCTGCACTACTACGGCTACGGCATCAAATCCTTTGCCCTTTCGATGGTGGAAACGGCCGTACATCTGACCAACGGCCGTGTCTCCGGCGAGACGATCCAGGCCATCCTCCAGTTCAGCAAGGAGATGCGTGAGCATCCGGTACAGGTGTTTGACGGAGTCACGGCCGTGCTGGACGAATTGCAGCCCCATTATCGGCTGATGATCATCACCAAGGGCGACTTGTTTGAGCAGGAATCCAAAATCGCCCGTTCTGGCATCGCCGACCGCTTCCACACCATTGAGGTCGTCAGCGAAAAAGAGGCTGAGACATATGACGCGCTACTGCACAAATACGGCATCGCCCCCAGCCGCTTCCTCATGGTAGGCAACTCCGTGCGCTCCGACATTCTACCGGTGGTAGAGATTGGCGGCACGGCCGTGCATATTCCCCACGCCACCACCTGGGCACATGAAGTTGTGCCCCACGCCGACCGCAGCGGCTACACCGAACTGGCGCACATCAACCAACTTCCCGGCTGGCTGGCAGCGCGGGCGGGAGAGGGGTAGAATCTCGCAAATTGTGATGCGTAATGCGTGAACCGTGAATGGTCGTCACGCATCACGCATCACGCATCACAAAAATGATAGACACCGAAAACCTCACCAAAAATTTTGACGGGCACACGGCCGTAGACCGGCTCACTCTGCATATCGGCGAAGGCGAAGTCTTTGGTTTTCTCGGTCCCAACGGTGCGGGCAAAACCACCACCGTGCGTATGCTCACCTGCCTCATCGCCCCCACCCAGGGACGGGCCACCGTCATGGGTTATGAGGTAGGCCAAGAGAGCCAATCCATTCGCCGCCATGTGGGTCTGCTCACCGAAACGCCCGGCATGTATGATCGCCTCTCCGCCTACAAAAACCTGACCATCTACGCCGAATTGTACGAAGTGGCCGATGTGCCGGGCCAGGTTGAAAAATATCTACGGCTGCTGGGACTCTGGGAGCGCCGTCAAGACGCTGCCGGCACGTTCAGCAAAGGCATGAAACAGAAATTGGCTATCGCCCGCGCCTTGCTGCACGAACCAAAAATCCTCTTTCTGGATGAACCCACCGCCGGATTAGACCCGGAAGCGGCCAAACTGGTGCGTGAGTTTATCCTGGACGTGAAGGCACAGGGGCGCACCATCTTCCTGACCACGCACAACCTGGACGAAGCCGACCGCCTTTGTGACCGCGTCGCCGTTTTCAACCAACGGCTGCGGGTGATTGACACGCCACAGGGATTACGCCAGCAGATGTACGGCCGTCAGGTCGTGTTTCATCTGGCAGAGGCAAGCGCAGCCTACCAACCCACCCTACAAAACCTACCTTATGTCAACCGGCTGGATGCAGTAGACAACAAACTCATCATTGCTCTGGACGACCCCGAAACCCGCAACCCCGAACTTATCCGCCTGCTCGTCAACGCCGGCGCCAACATCCAATTTGTCGGGGAGCTGCGTCATTCGCTGGAAGATATTTATTTGCGTCTGGTAAACGAAACCTGATTTAAGAAGTTCAACTTTTCTCAAAAAGTTGAACTTCTGAAAAACCATGAAAAAAATCCGCACCATCATTGGCAAAGAATGGGCCGAAGTATTCAAAAACCGGCTGGTTCTATTTTCCGTCATCTTCCTGCCGCTCATGCTCACCATCCTGCCCCTGGCCACCATCTGGGGCATGAGCCGCTTTCCCGCCAGCACCAACACCAATGTCTCCCCTGAAGAGATGGAAATTTTCGGCGACCTGTGCGTTGGTCTCTCCGAAAACGAATGTGTCATGGTTTACACCCTCAGCCTCTACACCCTGCTGTTTATGATCCTCCCGGTCATGATTCCCGTGACCATCGCCGCCTACAGCATCGTCGGTGAAAAGGCGACCCGCAGCCTGGAGCCACTGTTAGCCACCCCCATCACCGACATCGAACTGCTCACCGGCAAAGCCACTGCGGCTATTGTGCCAGCCATTCTGGCTACCTGGATGGCGTATATGATTTACGCCATAGGCGCTGTCATTATGCTAGGTACGGAACTGGCACTGGCTTATGTGTTTGCGCCTGTGTGGGTGCTGGCGATTTTTGTCGTGGGGCCACTGATGACACTGACGGCCGTCAGTATCGCCATCATGGTCTCCGCCCGTGTCACTGACCCCCGTGTCGCCGAGCAGCTTTCCGGCCTGGTAGTACTGCCTATTGTCCTGCTGCTCGTGGGCCAATCTGTCGGCTGGGTCGTAGTTAGCCAGGAGACCATTTACCTGATCGGTCTCATTGTGCTGGTGCTGGATATAGTCTTGGGTTTTCTCACCGTTAAATCCTTCCAGCGGGAAACGATTCTCACCCGATGGAAATAAACAAGTTGCAACCCCAAAAAGACCGCCTATGACTGTTAGCGCCGTCCATCTCGCCAGCCTCAAAATCGGTCATGCCGCTGATGAGCACTACCACACCGGTTGCACCGTGTTTCTCTGCCCACCAGAGACGGTCGGTGGCGTGGATGCGCGAGGCCCCGCTCCAGGCAGTCGGGAACTGACGTTGTTGGAATTGGACAAACCGATCCAAACAGTCCATGCTGTGTTGCTGACCGGCGGCAGCGCTTTCGGATTGGCGGCGGCCGATGGCGTCATGCGTTATCTGGGGGAACGAGGCATCGGCCATTGGACACCCATCCGCCACATACCTATCGTTCCGGCCGCCGTGGTGTATGACCTCTTTTTCAGCCAGGGCCAGCGGATGCCGGACGCGGAGATGGGCTACCAGGCCTGTATGAATGCCAGTGAGTCGGAATTTTCCCAGGGTAATGTGGGTGTGGGGACCGGCGTTACAGTGGGTAAATGGGGTGGTCGAGAAGGATTTATGAAGGGGGGTTTTGGGCTGGCAAGTGTGGAGTTGGAAGGGCTGATCGTGGGCGCAGCAGCAGTAGTGAATGCCATAGGTGATGTGGTGAATGATGATGGTTCCGTTCTCGCCGGAGCGCGCCAACCGGATGGCGGCTGGCAAGTAGCGGAAAATCCATACCGGCGGTTTGCGGCACGGCCGTCACTCCCAGCCCTCACCAATACCACTCTGGTTGTCGTCTGGACCAATGCCACGCTGACAAAGGTGGAGGCCAACCGGCTGGCGCAGCGCACACATGATGGCCTGGCGATTGCTATTCGGCCGGTGCATACGACACACGACGGGGATACAGCCTTTGCGCTGGCCACGGGGCAAGTGGAAGCAGATTTTGATCTGGTGGCAAACACGGCCGTACACGCCACCACCGAAGCCATCCGCAACGCCGTCCGTTTTGCCCACTCAGTCGGCGAGATCCCTGGTCTGGCAATGTAAACTACTTTCCTGTAGACGGCCGTACCACCCCACTTTACAATGTGCCCATGAGTACCACAATTTTGCAACACGGCCGTGTCACCTGGATAAACATCGTCCGACCTACCCAATTCGATATGGACCAGCTACAGGCCACCTATCCCCATATCCATCCCCTGAACTTACGCGACTTTATGAACGATGTGGAATTCCCCAAAATAGACCATTACGATGACTACCTGTTCATCGTGATACAACTGCCCCGGTGGGATGCTCAGGAACAAATATCCCGCCCCAGCGAAGTGGATCTTCTTATCAGCCGCGGTATTCTTGTCACCTCCCACAGCGGGAACCTCAAACCCCTCAGCGAACTATTTGCCCGCGCCCAGGCAGACGAAACCATGCGAGAAAAACTGATGGACTGTGGTGCCAGCCCGTTACTCTATGAAATTTTGCATGATCTGATTGATTACTGTTTCCCCATCTTGCACAAAGTCAACCAAAATATCCGCCACATCGAAGATCATCTCTTCCAGGCAGACACCGAACACATTCTACAAGATGTCGCCATCGTCCGCCGTGATGTCATTGCCCTGCGCCACATTTTACGGCCGCAATACGATATCATTCACACCCTGGAACAGGGCAACTGGTCTTTCATCCATGATGACCTCACCCTTTACTGGAGCAACCTGGGTGATCACCTGGCCCAGTTAAAGGCAATGCTGGATGAACATATGGATGTGATCAACGGGTTGTCTGACACGCTGGATACGCTGGCTTCCCATCGTATTGATGGCGTGGTGCGCGTCCTGACGCTTATCACTATCCTCACCGCCCCCCTCACCTTGCTGGCTACCGTCTTTGGCATCAATGTAGACCTGCTCCCACAACAATTTCATTCCATACTTTTTCTATCGGTCAATATCCTTGGCGTTATGCTCACCTTGATGCTGTTACGTTATTTGAAGCGAAAACATTGGTTATGATGTTTCATCACTAACAAAAAAAGCCCGGCGCTTGTAGAAAGCCGGGCTATGTTAGATTTGATTGATTTACAACACAGGCATCAAATTTCTACAAGAAATCGGATGCTTGTATGCCTTATTCTAGCGACGCCGCGGCCCCCCCCGGTCACCACCACGCCGATCACCGCCACGATCTCCACCGCGACGATCACCGCCCCGGTCGCCGCCACGACGGTCGCCAGACGGTTTGGGTCGGTCTTCTGCCCGCGCCTGGTCTAACGACCATCCTTCCAGCACCGCTTTACGGGACAGACGATATTTACCTTCCGGGCTGCGGTCAATGATCATCACCATCACCTCATCCCCCATTTGCACCGCATCTTCTACCCGGCGCAAATGCTCTGAGGAAAGCTGCGAGATGTGTACCATGCCATCCGTGCCCGGCAAAAACTCCACAAACGCACCAAAATCAGTGATGCGCACTACTTTACCGCTGACTATTTCGCCCAATTCCGGTTCGTGGGTCATGGCGGCAATGCGTTTGACCGCCTGCTCTGCCAGTTCACCATCCACCCCGGCGACAAAGATCGTACCGTCTTCTTGAATATCAATGGAGACGGCAAAATCTTCTTCCAGGCCACGAATATTAGCGCCACCCTTACCGATGACTGCGCCAATTTTGTCGGGGTCAATTTTGACGGTAAGCATACGCGGCGCGAAGGGGCTGAGTTCTTCACGCGGGACAGCAATGGTTTGCAGCATATGATCCAGAATTTGCAGCCGCCCCACCCGCGCCTGTTCCAATGCCTGCGTCATAATATCCATCGTCAGGCCGGAGATTTTGATGTCCATTTGCAAGGCGGTAATACCTTCGCTAGTACCGGCGACCTTAAAGTCCATATCGCCCAAATGGTCTTCCATGCCTTGAATGTCGGTGAGGACGGCATGTTTTTCACCATCGCTGATGAGGCCCATGGCCACACCGGCCACCGGCCGTTTGATGGGCACACCACAATCCATAAGCGCCAGGCTGGAGGCACACACGCTGGCCTGGCTGGTGCTGCCGTTAGAAGACAACACCTCGGACACCACACGAATGGTGTAGGGGAATTCATCTTCCGGGGGAATCATGGGGCGCAGGGCGGCTTCGGCCAGGGCGCCATGCCCAATCTCGCGCCGTTTGGGACCGCGCAAGGGCCAGGTCTCGCCAGTGGAGAAAGGCGGGAAATTGTAATGGTGCATATAACGGCGGGTTTCTTCGGGGGTCAGGCCGTCCAGCTTTTGGGCGTCACGCGGGGTGCCCAGAGCGACAATGCTCAATACCTGGGTTTCGCCGCGCTGGAAGAGGCCAGAGCCGTGGGCACGCGGGCTGAGGCCCACTTTGGCGAATAGGGGGCGGACGGTGGTCAGGTCACGGCCGTCTGGTCTAACCCCCTCATACAAAATCCGGTTGCGTACTACTTTCTTCTGAATGTCCGTAATCACTTCCCGCACCTGCACCGGATTCACTTCCGGGTCCGCCTCCATGAAGTCATTGACAATTTCATCACGCAGGTCGCCCATCTCGTCATTGCGTTCATGGCGGTCGGTTTGCACCATGATGTCGGCTACACGGCCGCCCACTTTGCTCTTTACCGCTTCTTGCAACTCCATATCCACCGCACGAATCACCACCGCTGATTTCTCTTTGCCAACCGCGGCCCGCATTTCCTCTTGCATCTGGATGAAAGGCTGCACGGCCTGATGCCCAAACGCCAATGCCTCCAGCAACAACGATTCTGGCACCTCGTTAGCGCCCGCTTCCACCATGATGATGGCATCGCGTGAGGCAGCCATGCGCAAATCTAATGTGCTGCCCGCCATTTCTTGAATGGTGGGGTTAGCCATCAGTTCGCCGTTCACATACCCCACCCGCACACCGGCAATCGGCCCTTCCCAGGGGACATCCGAGATGTGCAGAGCGGCGCTGGCGGCGTTGATGGACATGATGTCCAGGTAATGCTCATTGTCTGAGGAGAGGGTGGTGGTGATGACCTGCACTTCATTGCGCATTCCATCGGGGAACAACGGCCGTAACGGCCGATCCGTCAACCGGGAAATGAGAACCGCCTCAGTGGTTGGTCTACCTTCCCGCCGGAAAAAACTACCCGGAATCCGGCCGGCGGCATACATCTTCTCTTCAAAATCCACACTCAGCGGGAAAAAGTCCAACCCTTCCCGCACCAACTTAGACATCGTGGCCGTAGCCAACAATACGGAATCCCCCGCACGCAGCGTCACAGCTCCGCCAGCTTGTTCGGCCAACAAACCCGTAGCCACTGTCAGCTCTTCATTGCCAATACGAGCTGTAAAAACAGTTTCTGTTTTCATTTTTTTCAAATTCCTTTTGAATTTTCTGTCACACGAGCCTGACCAAGCTGCCAGGTAAAACGCCAAAACGCCTGAAATTACCTATCAGGCAGCAGGAACATCTCAGTTAGACAATTGTTATGATGTTGGCAAATGGGGTTTTAGGGACTGGGGACTGGCTCATACCACACCGGTATGCGACAATACCCAATTCCTAAACCGTTCGCCCATGCCAACTAAACTAATAAAAAACAAGGGGCGATTATCATCTCGCCCCTTGAAAATACCAACTTTACCGGCCTTTACCGGCGCAAGCCCAGGCGATCAATCACCTCGCGGTAACGATCGGGGTGGTTCTTGCGCAAATAGGCCAACATCCGTCGCCGTTTACCCACCAGCCGCAACAAACCACGCCGTGAGCTTTCATCATGCCGATGTTCGCGTAAATGGGTTTGCAACTGCTCAATGCGGGCGCTAAATAAGGCGATTTGCACCTCAGGAGACCCGGTGTCACCTTCGTGTTGAGCAAATGATTGTAAAACTTCGGCTTTCCCAGTAGGTTCTAAAGACATAGTTTCCTCCAGTTTGGTTTTCAGTTTTAGCCTGACTATCGTCGTGCCGAATAACGTCGCACAGTCAAGCCAGCGGCGAATTATAACCACGCTACCGTATATTTCCAAATGGGTCATCTTTTTCTCATTCGACGCCATATAATGCCGCTGTTATAATGCTGGCTTGTTTGTTAAGTTAGATAAAAGACCCTAAGGGTTTTGCAAACCCTTAGGGTCTTATAATGATGAGGTTGTAAACGATGACTCTTTCTGGATTAGCGCCCTATCTGGGCATCATTGAGATTATTCTGGCGGTGGTCATGACCGTCTTGGTTTTAATCCAATCAAAAGGCTCTAACTTGGGTGGCTTTTTGGGGGGCAGTAGCGACAGCGGCGGCAGTTTTCGTACTCGCCGGGGCATTGAAGCCACCATACATCGGATTACCATTATCTGTGCCGTGCTTTTTTTCGTAAATACGGTCCTGGCGTTTTTAGCCTGGGGGTAATCCGTAATCGGTAATCGGCAATCGGAAGCCTGAAGTCGGCTCACGGTTTACGGATAACGGATAACGGCTTACAACCGCAAACCTTCTTCGTGTTCTTTGCGGATCGGTCATATGAAACTACATCTGCGTTGGCAGATTCTCCTGGCGGTATTGGGGCTGCTGCTGGTACTTTCTATCCTCTCTTTTCAGGTACAAACTGCGGCTTTGTGTACGACTCGTGTGCCGGCCAGCGGGGGCGTATTTATTGAAGGTGTTCTGGGTGCGCCGCAATACCTGAACCCTTTACTCAGCGATCCGAACCCGGTTGATCGGGAATTGGTCAGCCTGTTATTTGACGGGCTGACACAGGTGGGAGCAGACGGCCGTATCCAACCCGCCCTGGCCGAAAGTTGGACGGTGAGCGAAGACGGCCGTACCCTGCAATTCACGTTGCGCGATGATGCGTTTTGGCATGACGGCACGGCCATCACCGCTGCCGACGTTCTCTTTACCTACAGCCTACTCCAGCAAGAAGCGTTTCCCGGTTCGCCCGCCCTCAGGGCACTGTGGCAATCCGTCACCATCAACCAGATTGATGAGCAGACCGTTGAGTTTGTACTGGCGGAACCATACGCCCCATTTTTAGAGGCAACCACACGCGGTCTGCTGCCCGCCCACATTTTGGCTGATGTGCCCGCCGCGGAACTGGCCGCGCACCCTTTCAACCAATCACCCATTGGCACCGGCCCCTGGCAGGTACAGCCTGATCAAACATGGAGTAGCAATCGCCTGCAACTCACGCCAAACCCCACGAATTGGCGCGAGGGCACTTCTATACCCATAGTAGAGTTTCGCTTTTTCCCGGATGAAACCAGCCTGTTAACGGCCCTGACAAATGGGGAAGTGACGGCTGTCAGCCACGTCACACCCACCATGCTGCCAGAAACGGCGGTGCTGCCTGATGTGCGGTTGTTTACGGCCGTTACCCCCCGCTACACCGAACTCCTGTTTAACCAGGTCGGTGATGCCACCACCAGCCCCGAAGTACGCCAGGCGCTGGCCTATGCCCTTGACAGACAGGCGCTGGTAGACCAGGTATTATCCGGGCAAGGCATTCTCTTTGAAGGGCCTTATTTGCCATCATCCTGGGCCTATAATCCCGCACAGCTAACCGCCTATAGTTATGATCCTCTCACGGCGACTGCCCGCCTGGACGCTGCCGGCTGGACGCTGCCCGAAGGGCAAACCATCCGCCAGAATGGCGAAACGCCCCTCACTATTCGCCTGCTGACGCTGGACACAGAACCGTATCGCTCCTTAGCAACGGCCGTTCAGGAACAGTGGACGGCCGTGAACGTCAGCACCACCATCTCCACCACCACCAACCTACGTGACGCACTGGCAACCGGACAGTTTGACGTGGCGTTGGTAGATATTACACCCACAGCAGACCCCGATCTTTACGATTTCTGGAGCCAGGAAGCGATGGTACGCGGCCAGAATTTTGCCCAGTGGAATAACCGACGTGCGAGCGAAGCGCTAGAAAATGCCCGGCAGTTATGGAATGAAACAGAGCGACGGCCGTATTACGATGCCTTTCTCCGTCTGTTCGATAGCAGTCTGCCCGCCCTTACCCTGTTTCAACACACCAGCACCTACGCTCTCAGCCGCAGTGTCAACGAGGCGGACATTGGCTACCTATCCACCCCCCGCGACCGATACACCACCTTTGCCAACTGGTTCCTCCTCTACCGCGATGTAACGATTAGCTGCCCACTCCCCCCATCATCCTGAAACCAGATTTTGGTCATATAGGACTTATTTACTATACAATCCCTTCATGTTATACTGCCCCCAACTTTGCCGCAGTACGACGGGGCGTACATACCAATTGCTTCTCAAACCAACTTGCTCAATCCTAAACCAGAAGCGCCCCCAAAATTACAATTCTCGCGGAGGTACATATGACATTAGTGAATGAAGTTCGCGGCACAATGCATTTTCTGCAACAAGAGAACAGCCGTTTAGTTGAAGAGAACGAGCATTTACAAAGTGAAGTCTTGCGACTGCGTCTGGTTCTACGCAATTTGGCGGGGTTGCAAGAGATCTCCATGCACATCAATGCCCGCACCGATGTTATGCAGCTTCTCGATAGAATTTTGCAAGCAGCCCTGGAAAGCATCGGCGCCGAAGACGGCTCGCTGCTGCTGCAAGACCCGGAAACCAACGAACTTGTATTTGTGGTGGTCCGCGGGGCAGTCCGTGACCAGTTAACCGGGCATCGTATTCCCGCCGGAGAAGGTATCGCCGGTTATGTGGCCCAATCCCGCCAGCCCATTATTATTGCCAATGCCCAGCTTGACCAGCGTTTTTCACCGCGTGTAGACCTGGCTTTTAACTTCAAAACACGTTCGGTTTTGGCCGCACCCATTATCCATGATGCTGACCTGAAGGGGGTTATTCAGGTGCTAAACAAACGTAACCGCCAGGAATTTAACGACACAGATATGATGATTATGAATCTGGTGTCTCAACTGGCGGGTGATGCCATTGCCCGTGCCGAACTGTTTAGCGAAGAGGCTTAAAGATAGTCAGGTCGGCAATTCTGCCAGCACCCAATCAATAAACTGATCAGCCGCCCCAAAATAGGCGTTTTCGTCTTTTAGCGCCCCCCAGTCCAGGGGGGCGTTCGTTTTCGTTTGTACCACATCCACCAAATGACGCTGTTGGGCAATGGCTTCCTGACAGGCGGCTTCCACCAGCCTTTTGGCTTCCCCCCGACCTATGGTTGGCGCCAGGGCAAAGGTGAGCGCCTCGGCCAGCATCAGGCCATTTGAAGCAGTCACATTGGTTTGCATTTGTGCCTCATTTACCACCAGATGTTGGCTGAGAAAGAGGGATTTTTGCAGTGCCGCGCCGCTGAGGGCAAACATTTGTGGTAGGGTGAGCCACTCCATTTGCCAGCCGTGTGTGCCTCGTTCATGTTCCTGAATTTGCGCCTGGTGCACGGCCGTCAACAACGCCGCATTAGTTCGAGCAGCGGCGATGATCGTTTCACTGATAATGGGGTTGCTTTTTTGGGGCATGGTGCTGGAACCACCACGGGAACTATCGTCGCTTTCGCGCAGTTCACCCACTTCGCTCTGGGCCAGCAAGATGATGTCCTGGGCCATTTTAGCCAGGCTGCCGGTGAGTAAAGAGAGCCACCCGGCCAGTTCAGCCAGGTTATCCCGTTGGGTGTGCCAGGATATGGGCGGCACATTCAAGTTAAGTTCCTGAGCCAGGGCAGCTTGCACGGCCGTACCCCTCTCCCCTAACGCCGCCAACGTGCCCACCGCCCCACCCAACTGCACACACAACAAACGGGGTTCCAATTCTGCCAGCCGCTGCCGGTGGCGCAGCAAGGGGGCCAACCAACCCGCCACCTTCAGGCCAAAGGGGATGGGCAAGGCGTGTTGGCTGTGAGTGCGCCCGGCCATGAGGGTATGGCGATGGTGATCCGCCAGTTTTGCCAATGCCGTGATAAGCAATTCCAACCGGGATTGCAGCAAACTGAGAGCGGCACGGCTTTGCAGGATCACGGCCGTGTCCATTACATCCTGCGTCGTCGCCCCCCAATGCACATAATCGGCTGCCGGGTGGCCCACCTGCGCCCGCAACTGCCGCACCAGTTCAATGACCGGCACACCCGCTTTTTCCATACCCACCTGCATCTGGGCCATATCTACTGTCAGTTCGGCCGCCGCCGCTGCAATTTGCGCCGCCGCTGCCGGGGGGATAATGCCCAATCGCCCTTCGACCACGGCCAGCGTCGCTTCGACTACCAACATCTGGCCCAAAAACGCTTCGTCGCTAAACAAAGCCGCCATTTCCGCGTCGCCAAATAGCGGCGCATACAGCTGTGAATCAGTGGGGGAAAAGGCCATAACCGGGGCTTTACTCCTCGGCCAGGATTTTTTTAGCGATGGCCACGGCCGCATTCGCCGCCGGTACACCCGCATAAATGGCAACCTGTAAGAACAACTCTTTCAATTCCTCCGGCGTGACCCCTGTATGGCGGCTGGCACGAATGTGCATAGCCAGTTCCGCTTCCCGCCCCAACACCGCCAGCATAGCAATGGTCAACAGATGGCGCGTTTTGCGTTCCAGACCAGGTCGCGCCCAGACCGTGCCCCACGCCGTTTCGGTGATGAACTGCTGAAAATCAGCGTCAAAATCATTCTTATTCGCTTCCGCCCGGTCTACATGCGCGTCGCCCAATACCGCCCGCCGGATTTCCATGCCTTGTGTGTATTTTTCGTTTGTCATAGGGAAGAAGGTCATTAGGTAATTGAGTAATTAGCCGCCAATTACCCAATTACCTAATTACATCGTCAAAAACTCATTGATCAACGCTGCCGTCACCTCCGGCTGTTCAATGCAAGGCAGGTGGGCGGCATGGGGGATGAGGTGGAAACGGCCGTGCCCCAACAGCCCCGCCAATTCCTGCCCCAAATCCGGCGGCGTCGCCATGTCCTCTGCGCCACACAGCACCAGGGCGGGGGCGGTGATGGTGGACGCCGCCTGGCGCAGGTCGGCGTCCCGAATCGCTTCGCAGGCGGCAATGTAGCCGGGCAGTGGCGTGCGGGTGAGCATGTTGGTGTACCCCTGATAAGCGGCGGGTTGGGCGGTGGCAAAGGAGGGGGACAGCCAGCGAGCCACAATAGCCGCGCCCAGACGGGCGAACCCATCTGCTTTCAGGCCGGCAATACGCTCATTCCACATTACGGCCGTGCCAATTACCGCCCCCGTGTCACACAATACCAGCCTGGGAAAGCGCGCCGGGTAACGAGACGCCAGTTCCAGGGTAATCAGGCCACCGATAGAAATGCCAATGGGCACAGCCGTAGCCACGCCCAACGCATCCAGCAGCCCAATGACATCATCCGCCATCTGGCCGATGGTATAAGGGCCGGGCGGGCAATCAGACAGCCCATGCCCCCGCTTGTCGGTACGAATGACGAAGAAGCGGTCGGCCAGATGCGGCACGACGCCATCCCAAATGCGCAGGTCACTGCCTAGTGAATTGAGGAAAAGCAGGGCCGGGTTTTGGGCACGGCCGTCCGTCCGGTAATGCAGCGTCACCCCATGGATAGTGGCAAAGTTAAGCATGATTACACCTCCGATTCCCACGCTGCCGGATCATATGCCGGTAACTCGCAGCGCATGGGCCGGTCTTGCCGTTCGTTGAGAACATAACTGGCCTGCATCAGCGTATGAATTTGTGACGTACCTTCGTAAATGACCGCGCTTTTGGTGTTGCGCAAATGGCGCTCCACGTTGTACTCATCCGAATAGCCATACGCCCCATGAATTTGCACCGCGTCATTGGCAGCGCGGTTGGCTGCATCTGTGCAGTACCACTTGGCCATGCTCGTCTCACGCGTGTTGCGGATGCCCTGGTTTTTCAGCCAACTCGCCTTCCACACCAGCAGTTGCCCAATGTCAATGCTTTGCTGCATGTGCGCTAACATTTGCTGGATGAGTTGGTATTCGGCAATCGGTTTGCCAAACGTCCGGCGCTCTTTAGCATAACGGATGGACTCTTCCAGACACGCTTTGATAATGCCCACCGCGCCCGCCGCTACCCCATACCGGGCATTATCCAACGCACTCATGGCAATCTTAAACCCCTCGCCCTCTTCACCCAGGCGATGGCTGGCGGGCACACGCACCTCATCCATGTTGATCCAGCCGGTGTTGCTGGCATGGACGCCCATCTTGCCTTCAATCGTGCCCGTCGTCAGCCCCTTCCAACCCCGCTCCAAAATAAAGGCGGTAATACCGTTGACCCCTTTGTCCGGGTCGGTTTTGGCAAAAACCAGGAAACGGTCGGCCACATCCGCCAGGGTGATCCACATCTTTTCGCCGGAGAGCAGGTAATCGCCGCCATCTTTACGCGCCCGGCTGCCCATGCCGGCCACGTCTGAGCCGGCGCCTGGCTCCGTCAGGCCAAAACAGGCCATCTTTTCACCCGTCGCCAGTGGCGGCAAAAAGTCTCGTTTTTGCTCGGCCGTACCCCATTGGAAGACGGGCAGCGCATGTAATCCCAGATGCACGGCTATCGTTTCCCGCACAGAAGAGTCGCCAAATTCCAAGCCTTCGGAGACGATGCCCAACGAGAGATAATCCATACCCGCGCCGCCATACCGCACCGGCAGGCAAATGCCCAGAAAACCCAGTGCGGCCATCTTGGGCAATAGCTCGTGGGGAAAGGTGTGATGGCGGTCATGCTCGCGGATAATGGGCATAATCTCGCGCCGGGCAAAATCGTACACCGTCTGTTCAATCATTTTGTGTTCAGGGGTCAGGGTGAAGTCCATTCTTTTTCCTTTTTTAGTGAGCAGTTAGCAGTGAGCGGTTAGCAGTGGCTCGACTGCTCATTGCTCACTGCTAACTGCTTACTTCTCTTCTCGTCCGATCACATCCCGCGCAATCACAATGCGCTGAATGTAAGAGGTGCCTTCGTAAATTTGTAAACCTTTGATGTCGCGGTAGAAACGCTCTACCGGATATTCATTGCTGTAACCGCGCCCGCCATGCAGCAGAACGGCTTCATTGGCGGCGCGGGCGGCGGCTTCGGTGGCAAATAGTTTGGCCACGGCCGTGTGTCGCGTGGTGGGCAGCCCATTTTCCTTCATCCAGGCCGCTTTATACACCAGCAGGCGCGCCGCTTCTACGTCGGCCGTCATGTCGGCAATCGTCGCCTGCACCATCTGGAAATCGCCAATGCGCTGGCCGAACTGGCGGCGGCGGCGGGCAAAATCAACGGAAGCATCCAGGCAAGCCTGGGCAATACCGACCGCGCCGGCTGCGACTCCGAGACGGCCGTGATCCAACGCACTCATCGCCACCTTAAACCCCTCACCCGGCTGCCCCAGCAGCGCCTCTTTGGGCACACGCATCTCGTTAAAGGTGATGTGGCTGTGGCTGGAAGAGCGGTGGCCTAACTCTTTGCCCGGCATTGGCTCCCGGTGGAAACCGGGGGTATTGGTAGGCACAATGAAGGCGCAAATGCCCTTGTGCCGCTTCTCCCGATCCCGGCTGGCAAAAACCAGGGCCACGTCGGCAATACCGCCGTTGGTAATCCAGATTTTCTCGCCGTTGATGACGTAGGCTTCATCCTCTTCGCGGGCGGTGCTTTCCATGCTGGCGGCGTCGGAACCGGCGTTAGGTTCCGTCAGGCAGTAACAGCCGATCCAGTCGCCGGTTGCGAGTTTGGGTAGATAATGTTGTTTTTGTTCTTCCGTGCCCCAATCATTGATGCACAGCGAAACCAGGCTGCCATGCACCGCCAGAAAACCCCGCACAGAGGAATCCACCCGGCCCAACTCTTCGGAGATGAGGGTGTAACTCAAATAGTGCATGCCGCTGCCGCCATACGTCGGGTCAATGGTTGCTGCCAGGAACCCCAACTCCCCCATGCGTTTCACCAGGTGGATGGGAAATTCGCCGCTTTCATCCGTCTCCCGCGCCAGCGGCGCAACCTCCTCCTGGGCAAACCGCCGGGTGGTTTGCTGGATTTCTTGTTGGGTGAGAGTGAGTTCAAAGTTCATAACAATTCACCAATGTATAGGAGCCGGGCACGCTCACATGCCGGCCCGTTCCGCATCTGAAGATGCAGACTCTGTATTCTCAACCTCGGTTTCTTGAGCTTTGAGACTTCGGATGAGCGTGACAGTTGCTTTTGTGAAAGCCAAAAGATCATTGTAGGTTAGTAAATGAATTGCAGGATTATTCCTTTCCTTTATCCTCACTTGCTTTAATTCATCATCTGTAAGATCGAATCCCAGAATCAAGTAGCACTTCGGATTATCAAATCGAAAGCCTTTCCTTTGCAAATAACCCCTTTCTGATTTTGCAAAATCAAGATATCTTTCAGCTTGGTTCCATGCATCATTGAAGGCATTGTTCAAATCCCCATTGCCACGGGACACTTTGGTGAAGGGAGGTTTTATTTCGATGAGGTCTCTACAGCCGTCACGGACTCTGCCACCTGTAAAATCTGGAATGTTCTTGTCATCAAGCTTTGTATGTCGTTGAATATCCTCGTATTCTGCTCCAAGTATCCAAGGATATTCAGTTAGCAATTCTTGATAGTGAGACTCATCGTTGTCGCGGTTGTTGAGCAATGCTTCAAGTCTTTGAATCGGCTCATCTAGCTTCGATATTTTGGTCTTTGAGAATTCTTTCCAGCGTTCACGGAATTCTGTTTCATCAATAAACTCGAAATGGTCGGGACCAATGGTTTCGCCAGCATGAGCGTCTCGTGACAGAACTGCATAGCTAAGCCTCTTGTCTTGACGATATAACCCTATTAATCCTTCAAATGGTTCTTCTCCTTGCATGAACATGACGCCATCATCAAACCACTGAACGTGACTAGGTGAAATGAAAGCATATTTCCCATCTTTACTCTGTCCTCTAAATGAATAGTTGTGTGTAAGGGCGTAACGCATTACTGCAAGGAGGGTGGCCCTCGTTTTATTAGCAAGAAGGAATTCATTTAGATTGGGGTAGTTGCTCCTTTCTGAAGGATCTAATATTGCCTTCAATAGATTATCCAATAAACCTGTACCAAGCAGCTCAGCTACTTCGGAGTCGGTTAGTTTCTGAATAATGAGAGACAACTCTTCGAGGATTTGCTTGCCTCGATAAACTGAATTCCGGTCAGTCACAGGCGTACTCCATTCAGATAAGCAAAGCCTTCACATTCGATCAGGGCGTCGGGTTGGAAGAAGGCGGTGACGGCAACCAGCGCCATCATTGCGAAATGACTGTAGAGATTACTCAGGAGTTCGCACCGCGATTCCAGGTACTTGTTCAAAATCGGTATCATTGGTGGCAAGGTATTGGATCTTTTCTCGCTTCATCACGGCGACAATGATGGAGTCGTTGGTCATCAGACCATAATCGTCCCGGAACTGTCGGCTATTATGTAGATCATGGTGAGAAAGTGACAGGATATGGATACGCGCCTGCTTGAGGTCACGCAAAATGGTTTTGTATCGGGTGAGGTTTTGTACGGCTTGAGGATTTTTCTTGAGGTGAGTGACCGCATCAGCCGATTTTTGAAACACTCCTTGCGCCAGCGCTTCTAAAACCATAGCTCGATGGATGATGTCAGCGGCCGTATTGACCGTGAGATGGAGTTGTAGTTCACTCGCCGCTCCACGCTCTAACAGTTTTCTACAAGTTTCGTGTTGGCGAACTTGTGGTAACAAACCATAGATAACGATATTGGCATCCAGCATAACGTGAACGTTGGCTGGAATTTGGTTGAGTGTTTTTGTCATGGAATGTAAATGGCTAAATCAACATTTGCCAGTTCTATCATGGGATCATCGAGTACTCGCTCAAGCAGGCTTGCGTCTACATCGGCAAACAAAGTAGAGAGACGGTGAACGGCCGCTAGAGCCTCGACCACATCTTCCGGCGTAGACGTGAGTTCCGGTACATCCACAGAGAGTTCTTGAACCAGGAGACGTTCGGCCACCTGCTCTAATGGTTTATTTTCTTGAGCGGCTCGTCTGGCGAGCATTTGATAAACATTATCTGAAATATGTATGATATGTTGGTTCATGTTGTCACCTCTAAAAGCAACATATCACATCTGCTGCTGGAAAACAATTCAAAGGCTGCTGTCCAGGTAAGCAAACCCTTCACATTCGATCAGGGCGTCGGGTTGGAAGAAAGCGGTGACTTCAAAGAGGGCCATGGTCGGGTAGTAGTCGCCGAAGTAGCGTTTGTGGATATGGCCGAGTTCCCGCAGCTTGCTCACGTAATCGTCCCGGTCTTTGACAAAGATATTGAGCTTGACAATGTCCGTCATCTGCCCGCCCGCTGCGGCGACCACCGCTTGCAGGTTCTGCAACACCTGTTCATATTGCGCCACCACATCACCAGGGGAAACGACACGGCCGTCCGCCCCCGTCGCGTCCTGCCCGGCCAAAAACAACACAGCCCCGCCGCTGCACAAAATGCCATGGTTAAAACCGCGCGGCGGGGGGAGGTGTGGGGGGTTGATGAGGTGTTTGGTCATAGTGAAAAGTGAGCAGTAGGCAGTTAGCAGTGAGCAGTGGATGGGTGTTAGTTGTCGGTGAAGTATTCGGGGTTTTGTTCGCGGATAGTTTTGGGTGGAGTATGGCAGAATAAGTGGGATTTATCCATCATGCCGCCCAGCATCCGTCCGATTTCTTCGCACTTTTGGAGCAAATGATTGGCTTGCGTTTGGGTAATGTATTCACAATCAAGAGCAACTTCCAGCCAATGTTGTGTTTCTCTTTGCTCACCATCAGCATCGGTCAACTTACTGAGGAAATGGTTTTCATATTGCCGTTTGGCCCAGGCTTCAGCAATTGCGCCCCTATCGAACGAGATGATCGGCGAATCTGGTCGGTCAAAGCGTACATTTCTTCACGAGGAAACTTCTTGCTCATTTCAAAAATCTCCCTGGTCAATTCCCTCGATTTAGTATAAACGATCAAATCTCGAAAATTCCCTGCATATGCTAACTTACCCATTCTCTCACCTCCTGGTCAACCCGCTCACTGCTCACTGCCCACTGCCCACTGCTTACCGCTCACTACCCACTATCTTCCCACAAACTTCGGCACAGCCTTTTCCTTAAACGCCTCATAAAAAATGCGGTGGTCTTCGCCCATGAGCATCAGGGCTTGCGCCTGGGCTTCGGCTTCGATGGCCGAAGCCAGATCCATATGCCATTCGTTGTTGAGCATTCGTTTGGTCAGGCCCAGGGCAGTGGTGGGGCCATTGGCGAGACGGGCCGCCCATTCTTGAGCGGTAGGGAGTAATGCTTCAGGGGTGGTGACTTTGTTGACCAGGCCGATGCGTTCGGCGTCTACGGCCGTGACCTTATCCCCAAACAGCAATATCTCCATGGCCCGGCCCATACCCACCATGCGCGGCAGCAGGTAGGCCGCACCCATGTCCGCACCCGTCAGCCCCACGCCGGTAAAGAGGAAGCGGAAGCTGGCGGTTTCCGAGGCAATGCGCAAATCGGAGGCCAGGGCGATGACTGCACCTGCGCCCGCCGTTGTGCCATTTAAGGCGGCGATGATGGGCTTGTCCAGGCTGCGCATGTTAAAGACCACCGCCCCGGTCATGCGCGTAAAGTCGAGATGGGCCTTCACGTCCCGCGCCAACAGTTCACCGATGATCTCATGCACATCCCCACCGGAGCAAAAAGCGCGACCCGCCCCGGTGAGAACGACCACCTTCACCGCATCGTCGGTGCGCAGCGCCTCCAGCAAATCCCGGAACTGGGCGTAAATGTCAAAGGTCAACGCGTTTAGCACCTCTGCCCGGTTAAAGGTGATGGTGGCCACCCCTTCATGTACGTCGTAAAGAAAATCGTATGTCATCCTGTCCTCATCTGGTAGAATTGTTGCCGGGGTAAATGGATTGCATTTTGATGACGCTCGTCTTGAATAGACGCCATTTTAGCAAAAGAGATGGAACTATGAAAATCAGCATCATTGGTGGCGGGCCGGGTGGCTTGTACACGGCCGTGCTCCTCAAAAAACAATGGCCTCAGGATGACATCACCGTCTACGAACGCAACCGGCCTGATGACACCTTTGGTTTTGGCGTTGTCTTCTCCGATGAGACGTTGGGCATCTTCAAAGAGTACGACGCACCCTCTTACGAAGCTATCCGCCGCAACTTTGCCTATTGGGATGACGTGGAAATCCATTTCAAAGGGCAGACGTTCCGCTGCGCCGGGAACGGCTTTGCCGGTTGCTCGCGCCAATCGCTGCTGCGGCTACTGCAAGAACGGTGCCGCGCATTGGGCGTGGCACTGTGTTTCCAATATGAATTTGAACCGGAGATGTTGGCCCAAGAGCCATTTGCCAGCAGTGACCTGATTGTGGCTGCCGACGGCATCAACAGCCGAATTCGGGAGGCGCACAAGGGGCATTTTGGCACGGCCGTAGAGCTACGCCAAGACTACTTCTGCTGGCTAGGCTCCACCCGCGAACTGGATGCTTTTGAATACTTCTTCCGCGAGACCCCACACGGCCCCCTCGTCGCCCACTGTTATCAATACCAGCCGGGCATGTCCACCTGGGTCATCGAAATGCCGCCCCGTACCTACTTTGGCTACCGGTTCGACAAACGCAATGCCGAAGCGGGCGAACACATCCCCATCCTGGCCGATATCTTCGCCGCCGAATTAGACGGCCATGCGTTGCTAAACAACCGCTCCCTGTGGCGGCAGTTCCCCACCATCACCAACCAGACCTGGGTGATGGGCAACGTGGTGCTGCTGGGCGACGCCAAAGCCACCGCCCACTACTCTATAGGCTCCGGCACCAAGCTGGCCATGGAAGACGCCATCTCCCTGCTGGAATGTCTGCGACAGACCGGCACAGTGGCCGAGGCGCTGCGCCGTTACGACACCGACCGCCGCGAAGAGGTGGGCAAAACGCAGCACACGGCCGATGTTTCCCTGCGCTGGTTTGAGGCGCTGGAACGGCACTGGCCTCTCGACCCACCCCAATTCGCCTTTGGCGTTATGTCCCGCGCCAAGAGTATGACGTATGAAGAACTCCTGGTGCGGGACGAGGCGTTTGTGCGCCCGGTGCAACGCTGGTTTGTTAACCAAGTGCGCCGCCAGGGGTTTGACGTGGCCGAGGGCACACCACCCATGTTTACGCCGTTCCGCTTGCGGGAGATGGTGGTGCAGAACCGGGTGGTGGTGTCGCCGATGGCCCAGTACACGGCCGTAGACGGCATCCCCAACGACTGGCATTTTGTCCATCTGGGCAGCCGCGCCATTGGCGGCGCGGGCTTACTCTTTGTGGAAATGACCTGCCCCGCCCCCGACGCCCGCATTACCCCCGGCTGCACCGGCTTGTGGAACGATGAGCAATGTTTCCAATTCAAACGCATTGTGGATTTTGTCCATGCCCACAGCCGGGCCAAAATTTGTATGCAGCTGGGGCACGCCGGGCGCAAAGGCTCCGCCCAGGTTCTCTGGCAAGAGGCGGACAAACCGCTGCCCAACCCGGAGGATAACTGGCCGCTCGTTTCCGCTTCACCGCTGCCTTACTACCCTGGCGAAAGCCAGACCCCACGTGAACTCAGCCGCACCGACATGGCGTGTATCATCGCCGACTTTGTCCGTTCCACCCGCTACGCCGAAGAAGCGGGCTTTGATATGCTCGAAATCCACATGGCGCACGGCTACCTGCTCGCCAGCTTCATTTCGCCGCTGACCAACCAGCGCGCGGACGAGTACGGCGGCCCGATTGCGAACCGGCTGCGTTTTCCGTTGGAACTGTTTGCCGCCTGTCGCGCCGTCTGGCCCGCCCACAAACCGATGTCGGTGCGCATCTCTGCCTCTGACTGGACGCCTGGCGGCCTGACGGAAGAGGAATTGACGAAGCTGGCCTGGCTTTTCAAAGAAGCTGGGGTAGACCTGATGGATGTATCGAGTGGGCAGACGGTACCAGAGCAGCAGCCGGTTTACGGCCGTATGTATCAAACCCCCTTCGCCGACCAGATACGCCACGAGGTAGGCATCGCCACCATGGCCGTGGGCGCCATTACCACACCCGACCAGGTAAACACCATCCTGCTGCAAGGCCGCGCCGACCTGGTCGCCCTGGCCCGGCCCCATCTGTCCAATCCCTACTTCACCCTGCAAGCCGCCGCCCACTACAACTACCGGCCCCAACATTGGCCGGACCAATACCGCAGCGGCCAACGGCAGGCCTACCGCGAAGCCGAAAAAGCCCGCGCCGAGTGGCTGGAAAACCGGCGATTGTTGAAACCACCATCCCACAAGCCGAGTTCGTAGTAGGCGATTTATCGCCTTTTTAGAGGGCGATAAATCGCCTACTACGAACGAGAATGAGGAGATTCCCATGAGAGCCGACGATTTACCGCTTTATTACAACGCCGTGGAAATCTTAGAGCATAATCTGGTCGAGCGAGCAGACAAAACAGCCCTGTTCAGTCCCTCCCGTAACCTGACCTTCCGCGAGGTCAGTCAGGAGGCCAACCAGGTCGCCAACGCCCTGCAAAAGCTGGATGTACGCATTGGCGATGTAGTGGGGCTGCTCACCTACGACATGCCGGAATGGGTGACGTGCTTCTTTGGTACACTCAAAATTGGGGCCGTTTCGCTGGGGCTAAATACCCTGCTCACGCCCGGCGAATACGACTACATCCTACGCGACAGCCATGCCCACGTCCTCATCGTCCACGAGGAACTGCTGCCAAAAATCGCCGAAATCCGCGCCGGGCAACCCTACCTGCGGCACGTCATTGTCATTGGCGCGGCCGAGGGGGAACGCCGCTACGCTGGGGAACGCCGCTATGCCGATTGGATTGCCGGTGAATCCACCACCTGTGAACGGGTGCATACACACCGTGAAGACCTGGCAACGCTCAACTATTCCAGCGGCACCACTGGCGAACCCAAAGGTATCCCCCATGCCCACAAAGATTTGCCGCTGACGGCGCAGTTGTGGGGCGTCAACGTCCTGGGGCTGTGCGAAAGTGACCGCACCTTCGCTGTGGCCAAGCTCTTTTTCACCTTTGGCACCGGCGGGAATTTGCTCTTTCCCTGGTATGTGGGCGCGAGCATCATCCTCTATCCTGGCCCGCCACGCCTGATTGACCACGTGTTAGACCTGATTGCCCGCTTCCAACCGACCATTTTTTATAACGCCCCTACTGGCTATGCGATGGCGTTGGCGATTCCCGATCTGGTGGAGAAGTATGATTTGTCCTCGCTGCGGTTGTGTGTGTCCGCGGGGGAAGCGCTGCCCGCCCCCATCTGGCAGCAGTGGCAGGCGCGCACCGGGCTGGAAATTGTGGACGGCATCGGCTGCACGGAAATCTACCACATCTTTATCTCCAACCGGCCCGGCGATATGCGCCCCGGCAGCAGTGGCAAGCCGGTGAAGGGGTTCGACCTGAAAATCATCGGCGAAAACGGGCAGGAAGTGAGCCAGGGCGAAATTGGCAATTTGCTGGTGCGCGGGGAGACGACGACTTCCTATTACCTGCACCAATATCACAAGAGCCGCCAGACGTTTCAGGGGGAATGGCTGTTTACGGGGGACAAGTATTATGTGGATGAGGATGGCTATTACTGGCACGCCGGCCGATCCGACGACATGATCAAGGCGGGCGGCATCTGGGTGTCGCCGATGGAGGTGGAGAGTGCGCTGATTGGGCACACGGCCGTGCAGGAATGTGCCGTCGTCGCCAAAGCAGATGAAGCCGGGCTGTATAAACCCAAAGCGTATGTGGTGCTGAAACCAGGCTACGCTCCATCGGCCACGTTGGAAAAGGAACTGATCCAATTTGCGCGGGAACGCATGGCTGACTACAAACGGCCGCGTTGGGTAGAATTTGTAGACGAACTGCCCAAAACCGCCACCGGCAAAATCCAGCGGTTTAAGCTGCGGGATTAGTTGCTACCATTCACCAAAAGAGAACGAGCATGAGAACACAAGTTGGCATCATTGGCGCAGGGCCGTCCGGTTTATTGCTGGCAAGGCTGCTGCATTTACAGGGCATTGAAAGCATCATTATCGAGCGGCAGAGTAAGGAGTACGTTCTCGGCCGTATCCGGGCCGGAGTGCTGGAACAGGGGATGGCGAACCTGCTGCGCCAGGCACAGGTGGGGGCGCGCATGGATCGGGAAGGGCTGGTGCATGGCGGGGTGAATCTGGCGTTTAACGGCCGTCTCACCCGCATAAACATGGCCCATCACACCGACGGCCAATCGGTCATCATCTACGGCCAGACGGAACTCACCCGTGACCTGGTGGAGGCCCATCTGGCTGCGGGCGGCATCATCCATTATGAAGCGCCCGCTATCGCCGTTGCAGAGTATCATACTACCCAACCGCGCATCATCTACGAGCAAAACGGGCAGCGCCAGGAAATCGTCTGCGACTTTGTGGCCGGGTGTGACGGTTATCACGGCGTCGCCCGTCAGAGCGTGCCGGCCGATAAAATCACCCTCTTTGAGAAAATCTACCCCTTTGGCTGGTTGGGCATTTTATCTGATGTGCCCCCGGTGAATGACGAGTTGATTTATGCCAACCACGAACGTGGTTTTGCCCTGTGCAGTATGCGTTCCCACACTCGCAGCCGCTACTACGTGCAATGTTCACTGGATGATGACGTAGCCAACTGGACGGATAACGCTTTTTGGGATGAGTTGCGGCGGCGGCTGCCCGAAGAGGTAGCCGAACAAGTGACTACCGGCCCCCGCCTGGAAATGAGCATCGCCCCGCTGCGCAGTTTTGTGGCCGAGCCGATGCGGTTTGGCAACCTCTTCCTGGCCGGGGACGCCGCCCACATCGTCCCGCCCACCGGGGCGAAGGGGCTAAATCTGGCCGCCTCCGACATCTATTACCTCTCGCGGGCCCTTATCGCCCATTACCAGGAAAAACGCGCGGATTTGCTCGACCGCTATTCCGACGCCGCCCTGCGCCGCGTCTGGAAAGCGATCCGTTTTTCCTGGTGGTTCACCAGCCTCATGCACCGCTTTGGTGATGATCTGCTGAACCAGCGTTTGCAGGTGGCGGAACTGGATTACCTGACCGGCTCTGTGGCCGGGCAGACGGTATTTGCCGAAAATTACGTTGGTTTGCCATATGAGCAGTTTGAATAGGCAAGATGACTCTAGAGACCTGACAGGTTTTTGAACCTGTCAGGTCTGAACGGTTACTATATGACCAACATTTGCCCCCAGTGCGGTAAAGGACAGCTCTATTTTTCCGGCGACGGCCGTGCCCGTGAATGTGAACGCTGCGGCCATCGCCTTCCCCTGACACCCCCCCGCCGTTCGGTACAGGATTTGCAGGAGTTGGCCGCTTATCACATTAACAGCGAACAACCCGACAACTACGGCCGTGCCGGGGTACGCCTGTTACTCTCGCAGGGCATCGCCGCCGCCAAAGAAGGCGACCTGGACGAAGCCTACCACTACCTGGGGCGTGTGCTGCGCACCAACGCCGAAGATGCCGACAAAGCCAGAGCGTGGCTCTGGCTCAGCCAGACACTCGATGACCCGGCCGAAAAACGACTCTGCCTGGAACAGGTGTTGGTGCTTGACCCCACGCATGGCACGGCGCGGCGCGGATTGGCCGTGTTAGACGGCCGTATCAATCCCCATGAGATCATCAATCCTGACCAACTGGCCCGCGAAGTCAGCGACGAGCCGGTAGAAACACAAGCCGAACAGTTCACCTGCCCCCGCTGCGCCGGGCATATGAACTACACCCCCGACGGCCGGGCGCTGGTGTGTGAATTTTGTATGTACCGGCAAGAAGTGGGTGGGGACGGCAAACCCGAAGCGGCTTCGGGCCGACCACAAACTGACAGCCGTTTTGGTCAGGGCACGTTTGAACAAGAATTTACCGCCGCCATGGCCACTGCCAAAGGGCATGTACAGCCCATCCAGATGCGCGCCTTCCTCTGCCATAGCTGCGCCGTCGAATTTGTGCTGGCCCCCCAAACCATCTCCCTCACCTGCCCTTACTGCGACGCCGTCTACGTCACCGCCACCACCGAATCCCGCGAAATCATCCCGCCTCACGCCCTCATCCCCTTTGCCCGCTCCCTTGACGACGCCAAAACCGCCCTCCGCCGCTGGTTCCAACAACACACCATCGAACGGCCGCGCCTTTCCCACATCATCGGCATTTACCTGCCCGTGTGGACATTTGATGTGGGCGGCGAAGTCAAGTGGAGCGGCCTGGTCAAACGCGGCGATGACTGGGTAGCCGTGAACGGCAATCACCTCCCTTTTTATGATGACCTGCTGGTTTCCGCCACCCGCAAAACGCCAGAAACGCTCACCAAAGGATTCGCCGAATTCGATCTGGCCGGACTGGTAGCCTATGATGCTCGCTATCTGGCCGACTGGCCGGCCGAACGCTACCAACTCCCTCTGGCCGACGCTTCGCTCATCGCCCGCAAAAAAGCATTGAAAGACATCCGGCAAAACGCCTACCGTTTTACCCAGGGCGAAATCATCCGTGATCTCCGCCTCAATTCCAGCGGGCTGATCATCGAATCGTATAAACACATTTTGCTGCCCCTGTGGGTGGCGCACTATCAGGTGGAAGGCACGGTGTATGATGTGGTCGTGAATGGGCAAAACGGCCGTGTCCACGGCGACCGGCCCCAGGGCACAGTGGGCAAATTTTTGGCGCGGCTTTTGGGGAAAGAATAAGTGATTGCGTGATTGCGTAATTACCCAATTACGCAATTACCTCTTTGTTCGGGGAGCAGTACGGGCAGTAATGAACAGCACAGATTGGCTAAACCCGCATCGGGACAATGAAAGCACCCCGGCCATGCACGCCCAGGCGCGGCGGCTGGCTGCCTACCTGCCCATCACCCTCACCCGCCAGATTTTGGAAGAGGAACTGCCCCCACCCGGCACGGCCGTCTGGCTGAATGCCGCCACCCTCTTCTCTGACCTGTCCGGCTTCACCGGCATGACCGAAAGCCTGGCCCAGGCCGGGCCACGCGGCGCGGAAGAGCTAAACCGTGCCCTGCTGATGACCTTCACCGGCCTCATCAATGCCATCCACGATGCCGGTGGCGCCGTCGCCCACTTTCATGGCGATGCCATGCTCGTCTATTTTACCGACGACGACGGCTGTGCCGCTGCCCGCGCTCTGGCCTGTGCTACCTTCATGCAACAACTCATGCGCACCAGTCTGGCCCAAATTACCGCGCAACAACCCGGCCAGGAGACGGAGCCATTTACCCTCAACATCAAAATTGGCGTGGGTTACGGCCGTTGCCTGCAAACGATCGTCGGTCAATGGCCGGAAAGCCTGGAATTTGTGTTGGGTGGCACGGCCGTAGACGAAGCCGCCACGGCCCAACGCCAGGCCACCACCGGGCAGGTAGTCGCCAGCCAGGCGGCGCTGTCTCAGGCTGGTTTGCCCGTTACCGCCCCCTTCCGGCCCGTCAATGAAACCGCCCCCGTGCCCCACGCCCGCGAAACCATCCACTGGCACGCCTACAACGCCGCCGCCGTGCAGCGCCTGTTGCAAATGGCCCCGGCCTTCATCCCCGCCCCCCTGGTGGAACGGTTGCAGCACCAGACCACCCGCTTTATTGCCGAGCATCGCGGCGTTACTTCGCTCTTTGTCCAGTTTGAGGGCATTGCCTTTGACGCCGACGATGTGGGTGAAAAATTGCAACATTATTATGAATGGGCGCGGCAAGTGGTGGCCCGTTTTGGGCCGCGCAACGGCCGTGTCAACCGTCTGCTCACCGGCGACAAAGGCTGCCTGTTGCACATCCTCTTTGGCGCGCCCACCGCCCCCGACGCCCCCGAACAGGCCATCCGCTGCGCCCTGGCTCTGCAACGTGAAAAACCCGCCTTCATCACCGGCCAACGCATGGGGCTGGCGGCTGGGCCGGCCTTTGCCACGGCCGTTGGCTCCCAAAACCGGCGCGAATACACGGCCGTCGGTCGCGTCGTCAACCTCTCCGCCCACCTCACTCTGCATTGCCCACCCGGCGGTGTGCTGGTAGACGAAAGCACCGCCAACCGCGTCTGGGAGCAGTTCCAATTTACCCCCCATACCGCCACCTCCCTCAAAGGGCAATCTGACTCCATTTCCACCTACCAGGTGGCCCAAGAACAGGCCACGCCCACCCACTTTGCCGCCCGCTTTGCCCGCTGGCAAAAGCCGCCACCCGGCCGTGAGGCGGAATTGGCCGCACTGCGGCAGCGAATTGATGCCGCTCTGCGTGGTCATGGCGGGCTGCTGGCGCTCTCCGGGCCACACGGCGGCGGCATCCGTCCGCTGCTGGCCGACGCGGCCCGACGCTGGCTGGAAGCCGGTGGGCATGGCCTCTCCGGCATTTGCCAGCCCCACCTGGCCGACGTCCCGTTTGCCCCCTGGCAGACGATCTGGCGCGACTTTTTCAGCCTGACGCCCGACATGCCCCTGCCCGCCCAGGCCGCTCAGGTCAGGAGCGAAATCCGCACCCGGCTGCCGGGCTGGGCAGACGAAAGCCCGCTCTGGCTGGCGGCATTGGGTTTGCCGGTGGCCTCGCGGGAAACGGCAGACGACACGGCCGTGGCCCCCGGTGTGCGGCAGTTGTGGCTCTTTGCCCTCGTCCAACGCTGCCTGGCGCAATCTGCCCGGCAGCAACCATTACTCATCTTGCTGGAAGATGTGCAGTGGGCGGATGAAGCCAGCCGGGAACTGGCCGCCGCCATCGCCGCCCAGGCCGCCGATCTGCCGCTGCTGCTGGTGGTGACATACCGGCCCACCCCACCGTTTCACTTTCCGGCGCTGCACCACCCCACCACCGGCCACATCACCCTGGCCGATTGGTCGGCTGTGCAGGCGCGAGCGGTGGTACAACGTCGCCTGGGTCACAGCGACCTGCCCTTGCTGCTGGAAATGCGGCTCGGTTTGCTGGACCAAAACGGCCGTGACACCGACCGGGTAGACCCGCTCTTCCTGGAAGAATCGCTCAAGCTGATCCTGGCGGCCGATGTGTTGCAGTTCAATGATGACGGCCGTGTGCAGGTGGACGAGGCGCGGCTGGCCGAATTGCCCATCCCCAACACCATCACCGCGCTGCTGCAAACACGGTTAGATACGCTGTCGGCGGGCGCCTACAACCTGCTGCAAATAGCCGCCGTCATCGGGCATGAATTTTCGTTGGAATTGCTGACGGCCGTCAGCCCTGGCCTGTCACAACCCGATGTGCTTGAGCTTTTGCCTGAACTGATGGCGGCTGACCTGGTGCAAACGGTGATGGGTGGGGAGTATCCCGTTTTTATGTTCCCACACACACTGCTGCCGGAAGTAATTTACCGCAACCTGCCCTATGCCCGCCGCCAGGCGTTACATCTGGCCATCGCCGAACGTCTGGCAACCACCATGCCAGATGGCGCCGGCCACACCATCTACCCCCTGCTGGCGCACCATTACGGGCAGGCCGCAGCCCATGAAAAGGGGCTGCATTATGCCCTGGCCGCCGCCCAAAACGCCGCCGCCCTCTATGCCAATCGCGCCGCCGCCGGTTTTTACCGGCAGGCAATTAACCATATGCAGGCGTTGGGCATGGCGGGCCGGGTGGAAACGGCCGTAACCATTCTCACCGCCCAGGCCGAAGCGCACCTGCGGTTGGGTGAACTGGAGGAGGCGGCCAAAGCCACCGCCGCCGCGTTGAGCATCACCGGCTCTCTGGCCACACGGCCGGAATTATTGAACCTGCTGGCGGAAATTGGGTTGGCGCAGGCGCGTTACCCGGAGGCGGCGGCGTTGGCCGCGCAGGTCATCGCCCAGGCAAATGGCCCGCCGGTGATCAAGGCCCGCGCCCACCTGTTGGCCGGGCAGGCCGCCGCAGCCCAGCAGCAATGGGCTGCCGCCGAGACCCAATTGCATAACGCCCGCCTCATTTTGAAGCATAATCCGGCGGCGCGGCCGGAAGCGGCGGCACAGCCGGAAGCGGCGGCACAGCCGGAAGTGGCGGCGGATTCGCCATTGCCGGAATTGTTGGCGGCGTTGGGGCTGGTGCGCAGCCAGCAAGGGGCGCTGCCCCGCGCCGCCGAGTTATGCCAACACGCGGTGGATGTGGCCCAACAATTGGCTCTGCCTATCCCTACGGCCACGGCGCTGCTGGCGTTGGCCCAGGTGCGGCTGCGGCAGGGGCGAGCGGCGGAAGCGGTGCAAATGGCGGCGGAAGGGGCGGAACTGGCGCTGGCCGCTTCGCCACGTCTGCTGGTTCATCTGCTGCTGATGCACGCGGCGGGGTTGTTGTATGACGGTCGTTTCCCGGAAGCGCAGACCGATTTGCAGGCGGCGGGTGATCTGCTGGCGGTGATGGATGATGATCTGGCGCAACTGCGGCTGTCGCTGCTGTGGGGCGGCGCGTATTACAGCGGGCTGGCGGATTGGGCGGCGGCGTTGGGCTGGCTGGACAGGGCACGGGCACAATTGGGGGCGCTGCAAAAGACGGGGGGCACGGCCGTGCCGGAATCTATCAGGCTGCGGTTGGGGCTGGCGCAGGTGGCGCACCACAGCGGCCAACAGGAACAGGTTATGCCGTTGTTGGTGGCAGCGGATGAGGAAACAACCAGCCATGATCTGGTCTGGATGCAGCCGGCATTGGCGTATTGGCGGGGTATGGCGCTGGCAGCGGCGGGCGATGTGGCGGGAGCGGTGGAGGTGTACCGGGCGGGGGTGACGGCCGTGTCAGAAGGGGGCTGCCCGGATGATCTGCCCTTGCTGCTGCTGCGGTTGGGGCAGCTAACGCCCCCAGATGATGCGCGGCGATGGGACTGTCTGGAGGGGTGTGTGACGGCCATGTACGGCCGTGCGCGCCACACCGATAAACTGCTCTGCCTGCAAGAAGCGGGTGCGCTGCTGCTGGACGCCCCCACTGCCCGCCTGCGCCGCATTGGCGCCGGCTGTCTGGCGGCGATTTAGGTGTTCAGGTGTTTAGGTGGGGATGGTAGGGGTAGAGTATAAAGTCCAAATTGACCATTTTGTTTTGCCCGGTGTCTGGCACTGCTTTACAATGGGTTGTATGCAATTAACAGATGAACAGTTTGAACAGTTGGTGGCGGAAGCGATGGACAGCCTGCCACCCTATTTCCTGGAACAGATGCACAACATCGAAATCCTGGTGGAGCAGTGGCCGTCGGCGGCCACTTTGCGGCGCATGGGCATGGGGCCGGACCAGTCGCTGCTGGGGCTGTATGAAGGTGTGCCGCTCACGCGGCGCACATCGGGATATATGCTGGTCGCCCCGGATGTGATCACCATTTTTCAAGGGCCAATTGAGCAGGCGGCGGGCGGCCGGCCCGATGCCATCCGCGAACAGGTGCGCCGCACCGTTATCCACGAAATCGCCCACCACTTCGGCATCAGCGACGAACGGTTGGTGGAGTTGGGAGCGTATTGAAGATGATGTTTCCGCTGACTTTGCAATGCACTGAGCGCGTCTTTGCATTGCACTCATGTAAAGTTTGCATTGCATTGATGCTAACTTTGCATTGCCCTGACCTAAAAAACCCTTTTAGGGCAGTCAGAAATATAATTTTAGGGCCAGTGCAAAATAGCACCACAACTGCAAAGTAAAGGTTCTGAAGGTAAAGGCGGTCTAGAATCATGTACCTGGCCGTTTTTGTTAATCCAAAAATGGAATGGCATTACATTAACCAAAGTGGTGGGCGATTGCGTGGATGACGGTGCGGCGGCTTCAAATCCAAAAATGGAATGGTGTTGTATTAAACCGAAGCCGGGGTTCTTGGTTGGCTGGTGCTGAGAGTGCTTCAAATCCAAAAATGGAATGGTGTTGTATTAAACCCCCATATATTGGGGAACTATTGAATAAGCGGCAACATATGGCAAACTCTAGACTCTGAACCAAGCCCATTGCACTTAAATGATCTGTCATTGCAGTTTCTTTTTGCCTGTTTCTAGCGAGCGCCAAAGTAACAACTTATTTGTGCCTCGCTGCTCTATCAAAAGCGGCCATAAAAATAGAGTCGTTCTTAGGAAGTTGGTATTGTCCGTATCCCCTTCTGGCAACACCGATTCCCATTCCACCTGTCTGTGAGCAAACTCCGTTACAAAACAAGTACGGCTATCGAATGTACTGACCGGGATGCGGCTTATGTGCTTGATGGTTTACTCTACAACGAAAGCGACCTGGCTTTAGAAGAGCATTACACCGATACCCATGGATACACCGAAATTAACTTCGCTGCTTTCGCCTTGTTAGGCCGACGCTTTGCGCCACGCATTCGGGGGTTGAAGAAACAACGCATCTATCGTATTGACAAAGATAGGGATTATGGCCCTTTGGAATCCTTAGTTTCCCGTTGGGACCGCACTATCCACCTGGATTGGATTTGTGACCAGTGGGATAGGATGGGACAGTTTTATGCTTCCCTTGAAAATGGCCACACAACCGCCTCAACAGCCCTGAAGCGACTGGCTGGTTACAGTGGCAAGAACCATTTCTATCGCGCCAACCGAGAACTGGGGCGTGTCTTCAAAACGGAGTATATCCTTCAATTCATGTCCGATCCGTTGCAGAGGCAGCGAGTTCGGCGCGGTTTGCTGAAAGGGGAAGAGATGAACGCCCTGGCCAGACAAGTGGCCTATGGCAAGCAAGGCAAACTAACCACTCAAGAGTTAGAGGAGCAGAAAAACACGAGCAGTTGCTTGACGCTCATTATGGCTTGCATCATCTATTGGCAAGCGAAGGAAATTAACCGGGTGATTCTGGAATGTGATCCCGAAAGTGCTGGTATTGACCTGTCGTTATTGGAACACATCAGCCCTATTGGTTGGGACAACGTGTTGCTTTACGGTGAATATGTGTTGAATCGAGACTTGGTGAAGTAGCCGATCCAGGTTCCTTAGCGTATATCAGCGCACGAAAATTCATACTACCCACTCAGGCATTCCTTCGCTCATCGCTACCTTGAGCAGCATCCGGGTGACTTAATCGGTCTGGCACGCATACTGGGCCATGAAAGCCTGGAGACCACCAGGGTTTATTTGCGCCTAACAGTTGATGATCTGGCCCAGCGGATGGAGCAAATGTCCATCAATGCCTATGAGTGAATCCCTGGAACGATCTTGCCCCTGGTGACAGCTTCGCTACCTTTTGGCCTTTTCCTCAGTCTGCTTCAGTTTCATCTTGCCACAGTACGGTTTGGATTGTCATCAGACAAAAGTAGAAAACCAGGATGGGACAGAGCGCCGACGAGGCGCCCTGCCCCGGTGGCGTGGCTAGCCCATGCGCGCACCCACGAAAGGCAATCGCAGGCGCCAGCTACGCTCCCCGCCAACGCGAATGTCGCGCCGCAGAAAGAGCAGCCAGCCGCCGCCGGCCAAAAGGAAGGCTCCCACCAACAGGCCAGCCACCCACGGCCATTCAATCCCGCCTACGGCAAACCCGCCCTGGTAATAGTGGAGAGGGGTGACCTGTGCGACCGTCTGCAAGCCCTCGTTGAGATTGGCTATCCCGATCAGTAGATAATTGCCTACCAGGAGCACGCCGGCCACGGTGGCTGCCAGCCGCGTCGCGGGTAGTATCATGCTAAAGAGAAGCGCCAGGGCGGCAAAGAGCAGGAGCACAGCGAAGAGAGAGAGGAAAGGCAGCAGAAAGGCGCCAGCGCTGACGTCCATACTGGTACCCAACGAAGGCAGGTACCAGCCGATCCAGCCGGCGGCCATGACGATGTCCAGTCCTAAACTCAGTGCTAGCAAACGTGCCCAAAACATATGTGTACGGCTGATGGGGTAGGTGAGCACCAGGTCGAGGATCCCTTTTTCTTCGTCGGCCGCCAGCAGCCCAGCGCCGGTAATGACCGCGAAGACGCCGGCGATGACGGGCATCATACTGAAGTAGTAGGTATTCATATAGCCAGCCGGTGTTGTAATGGCGGTCATACCGCCAAAGAAGGCGGCCATTTCCGGAGGATAGTTCTCGATCATCTCTTGCAGCCCTTCCATCTCAAGAACGGTGTCCCAGAACAGGGCCATGAATAATGAATACAACCCCAACCCCAGGCTCCAACCGATGATCTGGCCGCGCAAGCGGCGCAGTGTGTGCTTAAATTCAGCGAACATTTTGGTTAACCTCCTGAGCCGGCTTACCGGCCCCATAGTATGCCAGGAAGATTTGTTCAAGAGAGATGCTTTCTGTCGTCAGCTCGCTGATCGGATAAGCCGCCAGCGCCTTGACCAGGGCATCCATTTCTCCTTCTACTTGCAACGTGGCCTGTTCGCCGTTGTGGCTGGCCACCAAAACGCCCGGCACCTGTCCCAATCCTTGCACGTCAACCGGTTGGCAGAAGTGAACGTGAACCCGGCGCACGGCTAATTGTGTGAGTTGCTCTGGCGTCGCTTCCTCTACAATCACACCATCACGCAAAATTGCAACCCGGTCGGCCAGTGCCTCTACTTCGCCGATAATGTGTGAGGAGAAGAAGACCGTCGCTCCCTCTTCACGAGCCTCGCGCAGCAGGTGATATACTTCCTGCTGCATCAACGGGTCGAGTCCGGCCGTTGGTTCGTCTAGCAGCAGCAAGGTGGGGCGGACCATCAAGGCCTGGATGATGCCCACCTTCTGTTTGTTGCCCTTTGATAGGTTCTTGATCGGCCGTTCGAGATTCAGCTCCAGCCGTTCTGCCAACTGTTGCACGAACGACCACTCTACGCTGTCGCCCTGAAGCTCGACCAGATAGTGCAATAACGATTCGGCTGATAGGTTTTGCTCCAGGTTGAGTTCACCGGGCAGATAGCTGGTGCGGCTTCGGACTGCGACAGGATCCACCTGAGGATCGAGCCCCAGGACACGAATGGTGCCCGCATCAGGCCGGATCAGATCTAGCAGACAGCGAATGGTAGTCGTCTTGCCGGCGCCGTTTGGCCCGAGAAAGCCAAAGGTTTCCCCTCTGGACACTGTGAGATCCACCCCCCGCAGTGCTGGTACCGGTCCATAAGATTTTCTTAATCCGACGGTTCTGATTGCTACTTTTTCTTCCATCTCAATATCCTCCATTGAAAGCAGAGGGCACTTCTTAGCTGCTGCCTGGCGTTGTAGCGGATGGCGAACGCGTGCCCCAGATATTTTCGTCGCCAGCAAGGTTGGTCACTGCCAATAAGCGCAGGTTCAGATCCCACAACTTGTTCAATAGACCGCGTAACCCCGCCTGATCCGGAACGCTAACGACTATCACAGTCACCCCATTGTTATCGGCGAGATTGTCCATGCGAATGATCGTTTCACTAAGCCATGCGGCCCATTTCTCATGAAGGTGTCCCTCGACCTCGATTCTGTAGATGTTTGGGGTCATTGCTTCCTCGTTCATGCGCTTGCTCCAGGATGCGTCTTGAACACAGCATAGTAAATGATTTAGGTATGTGTCATCGTCAACTTAGGTATCTGATTTGGTAGAAACAAATGTCCCCACGAGTACGTGGGGATTTTAGGGAGGGGGCTTGGTGCTAAAGGAGGTTTAGTTCTCTGGCCTTAGAAACAGTCTCGAAACGACTGTGAGTATCTAGTTTCTGGTAAATGTTGCGGATATGGGTTCGAAGGGTGCTGACCGCAATGGTCATGTTGGCGGCGATTTCCGGAATTGGGAGATCCGATTCTAGCATGCGGAGGATCTCCATTTCTCTTTCATTGAGACTCTCACCGAATTCTAGCTTCTTAGGCGATGCCTTCCATGCTGCGAAGGACTCAGACGAAATCAACATTCTGGCGAGGGCGGATTCTGCATCATGCAAGGCGAGCTCGTTCAACAAGGGATCGATTGCCGGCCGTTCGTTATGAAATACCCTGACAGCTCCCTCTGGTCCTGCCAGCCGGAGCGCTTTCTGCAGATTATTGAGAGCCAATTGCCGATCATTCATCTGATCATTTGCCAATGTTTGGAGAACATAGTTCTCTATAAGGCTGCTCACCCTGGACAACCTGGCCATGTCATCTTCAAGAGTCTTCAAGACTTTGAGTGCCTTGTCTGGTTTTCTTTCCGCGATGTACAATCGGGCCAGGGTAACCGACTCAAGTTCATGGAAGTGGAAGAATTGAGGCTTAACGGGCGCCGAGACCTCCCCAGCTTCCAAAAACAAGTTACGGTGTTTGGCCCATTGATTCGCAGCCGTGAGCTGGCCTTGAGCGACACAGAGTTGTGCCTCATATGCCGCGGAATAGAGATCATCAAATGGATTAGCCGAGGTCTCTCTGGCCAGATTTCGGGCAGTTTCCATTGCTTTGCGAGCCTCGTCATCTTTTTGCTGATCTTGGAGGATAAACGCGTAGGTGATGTAGCAGTCGATAGCCCAAAATCCCCCGTGCTTATCAGAAAGCTCAATGGCCTGGTAAACGGTGTCTTCGGCCTCCTCCAGATTGTGTAATTCGCGGGAAAGATAAGCCTGGCAGAAAAGTGGAAAACTCGCCAGGGGTAGATACTGTCCCCTCGAATCCGTGGCAAGCTCGCAAGCTCGTTGACACATCGCCTGGGCCTTCGATATGTCGCCGGCTAATGCCAGCAGTTGGGCGATGCGGGTGGTCCCTATGACCTCCGTCAAGAGGTTGTTCCCCGCTCTTGCGTATTCGATTGCGCTCTGGAAGCCTTGGATTGCTTGTTTTACATCACCGGCCATTAGAAGAACGGCCGCAGACGCCGATACGATAGCAGATTTTAGGAAAAAACTGTCTTCTGGCAGTTCGTGGAGTGCCTGCTTTGTGTATTTCAAGCTCCCTTCATAATCGCCCTGGTAAGAACTCGTGAGCGCCTGAATGCCAATATGCTCAACCACCCCTTCACCGTGTTTGAGAACGTTGACAATGGGAGTACCACTTAGAATCAACGCATGAAGATAATGGAGGTAAAGCAACGGCCGTTTCCGGACGATCGCAGACGGCAACTGGTCAACCCATTTCAAGAAGGTGCGGATCTCACCCTGTAGAAGCGTTCTTTCTGCGCCTCGCTCTATGAATTCGGCCGCTCTATCGAATGCCTCCCCCATCAGAGCGTGTTCAATTGCTTCGGGCCAGAGGCCTTGCGCCTCAAACCAGGAGCTGGCTCGCTGATGCAACGCCTTAATACCGCCTGGTTCTAGTTGTTGCAGACGCTGAAAGAGCATATCTGCAAAGAGTCGATGATATCGAAACCAATTACGTTCCTCGTCAAGTGGAACGATAAACGTGTTCGACTCCTGGAGTCTTTCGAGGGTCTGTTGACCTGCCTCCATTCCAGTAATTGCATCGCAGAGTGCCCCCGAAAGCCGGCCCAAAATTGAAGTCCTTAGCAGGAAAAGCCTAATAGCTTCTGACTGGTGGCTCAAAACTTCTTCCGTCAAGTAATCGAAAACATACTGGTGACTTCCAGAGAATTTCTGGATGAATTCACCAGGATTATCATTGAACTGGAGGGATAAGGTCGCCATCTGTAGAGCAGAAATCCACCCATCTGTCTTGTCAACCAGATTTTGAATAAGCGTCTGGGGCAGTTCATATGCTAGCTCTTGTTTCAAGAAGAGGTTACTTTCTGCGAGCGAGAATCGAAGATTCTCTGATCTGATTTCCATCAAATGCCCCCTGGCCCGCATGCTGCTTAAAGGCAGCGGGGGATCGGCCCGTGTGGCTATGACCAGATGCATGTTAGGCGGTAGATGATCGAGTAAGAAGGTAAGTGCATCGTGGATTTCCTTCTCCTGGATCAAGTAGTAGTCATCCAAGATCATGGCAAATAGACCATCATGCTCGGATACACAATTAATAATGGGGATTAGTAGTGCTTCGATCTTGCTGGTTTGTTGGGATTGTAACAGTGTCAGTATCCGGTCATCGACTTCAATATCGATGGATTGGAGACTGGCAACAATATAAGACATGAACCGCCCAAAGTCGTTGTCTTTTTCATCAAGGGAGTACCAGCAGCTAGGAGTCCGGCTTTGGTTCACCCAATGACTGAGCAGGGTGGTTTTGCCAAAGCCGGCCGGGGCAGATACAAGAGTGAGTTTGTGACCTGGTTGTAGACCCTGGTTGAGGCGGCTGATTAGACGCGGCCGGGGTACCAGGTTCGGCCGCAACGGTGGAACAAACAGCTTCGTGCGCAGCAGTGTCTCAGGCATACCTACATTATAAATAAGGAAAACCGAAAGAATATGGAACTATTATCCGTTCTTTTCTGTATCCTGGCGAAACTTGTGCTGAGTGATGGTCATAGCCATATTAGACCCAACGTTTTCAACAAATGGGATTCGAAAGCCAGGCAACGGAATTCGCCACCAATACCACCAAATGGGACAAAAACTGGTCCAACTTCGGAAGCTGGACCAGTCAATTGGTAAGCTATGGGCTGGAGTGTACAGTGCCCAGCCTTATGGCTCTTGCAGCGCGCCCTCAAACTTCGGACCGGTCCCAGAGTACGCATCACTGACGGTAACCTCTACCCCATCGTCCTGGAAGTGAAATAGCAGCCCGAGCTGGTCGTTAGCGGTAACGCTGTTGTACTCCAGGACAAAGGTCTGCGGATCCGTCCAGGAACCGCGTGCAGCTACGAGACGACCAACTTCGTCGAACCGAAAGCGGTAGACACCATCCAGCCCGATGGACAAGGGGATTGTAGGGTTGCCGGCGGCCTTTACCTGGCCGGTTGCCTCAGCCGGGTCATCGAACTCAAAGACGACGCTTTCCAGCCCGATTAAATTGGAGTCGAAAACGTAGGTTTGGCCGGAAAGGGTCCGGGCGACGTCGGGCAGGGGAGCCACGGGGCTGGCCGCCGGCGGACGGGCAATGGCGGCGGCAGCCTCTTCCAAGTGGGCGACGCCTGCGGGATTATCCGGTAGGGTTTCTTGCATTGCGCCGATAATCTTCAGGAGTGACTCGCCGATTTGCCCCATCTCAAAGCCGCCGCCGGTGGCGGTGAGGACCATGTTCCAGCCAGGAAGGATGTAAATGTACTGCCCGTTACGGCCTTCAGCCTGGTAGACACCGTCAAGATCGGGGGTCAGCCACCAGCCATAGCCGTATGGGTTTTCTTCATTGGGCGTCTCCGACTGGGCCGTTCTGGCCTCCTGTACCCAGCGGCGGGAGATGATCTGCCTGTCCTCCCACCGGCCCTCCTGCAAAAAAAGTAGGCCCAGCTTGGCCATGTCATGCGGGTGCAGCGATAGGTCGCCATGGCCGACGTAATAGCCTTGGGGGTCGGTTTCCCAGAGTACGTCGTGAATGCCCAGCGGCTCAAAGAGATACTGCCGGGCAAAATCCAGCGTGGTCATCCCGGTCGCCTGCTGCAAGATGGGTGAGAGGAGACTAATAGCCGCGCTGCAATAGACGAACTGGCTGCCCGGCTCGTAGGCGACAGGCAGGTCGAGGGCAAACTGGACGCGGTCGGGACTGTTCAGCATCTTGAGGGTGGTGTCCCCCTCCATGCCGTCGCGGATGCACTGCAAGCCGGAAGTCATGCTGACCAGGTGGCGCACGGTGATCGCTTCTTTGCGGGCATCGAGGTTGGCGATGGCCCGGTCGGGAAAGAACGAGACCATCTTGTCGTCCAGGTCTAGCTTGCCCTGGTCAGCAGCGATACCAATCAGGGTGGTCATCACGCTTTTAGTGACTGAGGCGACGTCGTGAATCGTCTGGCCGTCATAGGGATAAAAGGTGGCGTCGGCGACCATGTATCCGTTTCGGACGACTTGCAGGCTGTGAATCTGGACGTTCTGCTGGCGCCAGGCCAGCAGGGCATCAGCGAGCAGCGCTGAATCCATGCCTTGCGCCTCGGGCGTGCTGCTCTGCCAACCCTCTGTAGGCCAGTAATCCGGTGCGGGGGGCCTGGCCGTTCCGCCCAGCCTGGGAATAACAACAAAGGCCACCAGCACCGCCACAATGCCGAGGGCCAGGACGCCGGTGATCAACCTGGCGTCAACCTTCTTCGTTTTCTTTACTTTAATTGTCCCTTGCATGGGAATCCTCCTCATTTTGACCTAGGGCCTCGATGAGCGCCGAGATGGGCGCACCTTTGACGATGAATGCATCAAATCCAGCTTCGGCCGCCCGTCGGCCGGTGGTTTCATCACCGTGGATGGTCAGGGCGACGATGCGGCAGGCAGGGCAACTGGCCTTGATCTGTGCCGCCGCCTGGCAGCCATCCATGACCGGCATCTGCAGGTCGAGCAGAGCGGCCTGGGGTTGGAGCGCTGTCGCCAGTTGCACGGCTTCCAGCCCATCGGCCGCTTCGCCCACGACCTCGATGTCACCGGCCAGGGGGAGAATGGCGCGCAGTTCTTGCCGCACCTGCTGCCGGTCATCGGCGATGAGAACCCGCAATTTACTCAAGTGCTTGCCTCCACATCATGAGCCGCCTGGAAGACGGCCTTCAGCTTAAGTTGGGACCATTTTTGATCATACAGTGGGCGCTAATCAGCATAGAAAATGGTCCAATCTTCAGTGAATTGTCTCTAAGATAAGTATGGCGGTTTCCCAGGCAGCCCACATCAGCCGGGGGAGGGTTCTGAATTATACGTGAGGAGGATTTCTGCCTCAGCCGGCGGAAGGAGGCCGTAACTGGGCGATGAGAGAGCGCAACTGGCCGAGGGCGGCGGCGGTCATTTCCTGCAGATGGTTGAGCTGTTCAAGGACGCGAGCCGGCTCGCG
Organism: Anaerolineae bacterium; assembly: GCA_023382655.1. GTDB lineage: Bacteria > Chloroflexota > Anaerolineae > Promineifilales > Promineifilaceae > CAADGU01. The sequence continues at coordinate 49,300 of JAHDWK010000012.1, forward strand.
CACCAGGAGGAGACGGGCGGCCTGGCTGGTCAGGGTAATGGCAAAGATCGTCTGGCTGACCGAATCATGCAGTTCACGGGCCAGCCGGCTGCGTTCGCGGGCAGCCGCCAGCGCTTCGGCCTGGCCGGCGTGTTCTTGCAACTTTTGGTGAGCCTGCTGCAGCTCGGCCAGTAAACGCTGGCTTTCATCCTGGTCACGCTGCATGCGGGCCGACAGCCGATCGTAGGAGAATAAAAAGGCGCACGCGGCCATCACCAGCAGGCTGAAGGCCATACCGTTGAGCCAGCCGGCGGCCAGAATGAGGGTCACGTTGAGGCAGAGCGCAAACAGAGCGGACCAGCCCATAGCTAACCGGATAGGGAAGGTGTGCAGGGCTTGCAGGCCAAGCAATATGTAGAGGGCCTGAATGATGTCCAGAAAAGGCTTTTGACCAGACAAGGTTAGCAAAACGGCCGTTTGCAAGGAAAAATACAAAAGCGGAAACAGACCAAAGCGCGCTGAAAACACCGGCTCCAGAAGGTAGAGCAGGGCAAATGCGGTCAAGAGCAGGACGACGGCCGTCAGCGCTGGCTGCTCTCGATAAAAAATGAACGATCGGAGGGCAACCACACCAAGCAGGATGAAGCCAATACAGGGGGAGATCCGCGTGCCCGTGGGGCGGGAGTGGCGGCCAGGCTGGGGCAATTCGTTCACTCCACTCCCTCCCGTACCCGATCTTCCACCCGGATACGTGTGCCCCGGCCGTGACCAGAGTCAATGAGCAAATGCCAACCCATCTCCCGCGCCCTATCGGCCATCCCGATTAAACCAAGATGGCCCGACTCCGCCAGGGCCGCTTCCAGGTCAAAACCAGGACCCTCGTCCTGAATTTCCAGACAGGCGCGGCTGTCGGCCAGGCTCAGGCGGACGACGGCTGTGCCCGTTGCGGCGTGTCGGGCCACATTACTGAGCGCCTCCTGAACGATGGCGTACAGGCCAATGACTACCGGCGCAGGCAGATCTCTCTCTCCATTCACCTCGACAGACACTCGCAGCCCGTCCCGCGCCAGCCGCTCAGCGGCCAGGCGGCACAAAGCGCCCGGCAGACCTTCGACAGTATCAAGGTTGGGCCGAAGCTGTGAAACCAGGGCCTGGATTTCATGCATGGCGCTGGCCGCCAGCGCTTCTAATCGTGCAAGCTGTTCCGTCACCCGATCTGGGTCCCTGGCCAGCAGCAGGCCAGCGCCCTGAACGGTCAGGTTCATGCTAAAGACGGACTGGGTCACCGAATCGTGCAGTTCGCGGGCCAGCCGGCCGCGCTCTTGTTCGGTGGCGATCTCTTCCGTTTGAGTGACGTAGCCTTGAAGCCGCCGATGGGCCGCCTGAAGTTCGGCCATGAGGCGTTCATTCTGGCGGCGGGCTGTTTCCGCTTCTTGTGCCCGGTGGGCATAACCGCCAAACAAAAAGCCAACGCCGCCATAGAGGCAAGCCATAGCAATGCCAAACAGTGGACCTTGCGCTGAACTGGCCAGGGCAACGGCCGTTACCAATGAAAACCCAACAATCGCTAGAAACCCCTTTCGCCGGCCAAGATAGAGAACGGCATCCAGGCTGAGGAGAATGAACAGGTTGCCAAAGAAGTCTTCAGTGGCCGGGATGAAGAGCAGGGCAGTCACCAGGCCAGATTGCAGGAGTAAGTAGATAAGCGGCAGGATGGTCTGCTCCCATGACGACCGGGTTGGTGATGAGACGGCCGTTCTATGCCGGATGAACCAGGGACCGGCGAAGAGCAGCAGCCCGAAGCCAGCCAGCAGACCCATCACCAGGGCCAACTGCCGATCACCGGCAAAGACCACCAGGGTGCGCATCACCACGGCAGCGAAGAGCAGGTAGACGCCAATCATGCGGATCACGGCTCGTCGGAGGCCAGGCCGTGGCGCAAGGCATAGATGGCGGCCTGGGTGCGGTCTTCCAGGTGCAGCTTGTCGAGGATGCTGCTCACGTGGCTTTTGACCGTCGTTTCACCAATGACCAACTCGCCGGCAATCTCACGATTGCTTAGGCCGCCTGCTAACAAGCCCAGCACCTCGCACTCACGCTCGGTTAAGGCGTCAACGGCTGGCTCATGACGTCGACTAGATGGCAAGCTTCCCGCCTCGGCAACGGCCGTCATCAGTTTCTGGGCAATGTCGGGATGCAACTGGGTTTGTCCGAGATGAGCGGCACGGATAGCTTGGACAAGGTCAACAGGGCTGATGTCCTTAAGCAGGTAACCATGAGCGCCGGCGCGAATGGCCGGGAACACTTTGTCTTCCTCGCCAAAACTGGTCAAGATGATGATGCGCGAATGGGGGCAACGCTTGACGATATTAGAGGTGGCGGTGATCCCGTCCATGACCGGCATTACCAAATCGAGTAGGATGACGTCGGGCTGGTAACGGCTGGCCAGTTCCACGGCTTCGGCACCATTAATTGCTTCTCCTACGACCTCAATGGGCAGCGCAGAGGGATCGTCTTGCAACTCCAAAAAGCTGCGCAGACCCTGCCGGACCACAGCATGATCGTCTACGATCAGCACCCGAATAGTGACCGACTTTGTTACGTCTGAACTAGCCATTGCCTTCTGTCTCCTGTCGACCAACCATAGCTACCCTGAAGGAGGCACCGCTCATCTATCGCTATATTATATGACGGACGTGGGGAGATTTGGAGTGAAGGATGTCACCAACTCTGGACAAGATGCTCTGCATGCACCCTGGGCGAACCAGCCACTGTTATCTAATTTATTATGTCAATGAGACCGTAAATTTTCCGACAGTTGCGCCTCAAACCCCAACATTATCACCATCGCTCTTTGCGCTATCATAGCTGGCGCTGAGACTTGGACTGATATTGAATCGTTTGGTAAAAGCAAACAGAGTTGGCTGCGTCGCTTCATAAACTTGGAAAACGGTATCCCCTCTCACGATACCTTTGGCCGGGTATTTGCGTGTCTCGACCCAGAGCAATTCCAAACGTGCTTCGTCTCCTGGGTGCAGGCCGTTTTCCAGGTAACCCAAGGGCAGGTCGTCGCCATAGACGGCAAGAAACTGCGTCATTCCTATGATACAACACTAGGCAAAGCAGCGATCCATATGGTCAGTGCCTGGGCAACGGCCAACGAGTTGGTGCTGGGGCAGGTCAAGGTGAACGATAAATCCAATGAAATCACGGCGATTCCCGCCTTACTGACCCTTCTCGATATCACCGGCTGTATTGTGACTGTTGATGCTATGGGATGTCAAACGAAAATTGCGGCTCAAATCATTGACCAGGGCGGCGACTATTTGCTGGCGGCCAAGGAGAATCAAGGGCACTTGTATGAGGACATCGTCTTATTCTTTAATTTGTCGCAACAAAGCCAGTTTGCCACAGTGACCCATACCGGTCATCAAACGGTCAATGGCAGTCATGGTCGTATTGAAAAGCGACAATGCTGGGTTATTTCCGGTGAAGAGAGCCTTGCCTTCCTGCGCAACTATGGTGATTGGGCCAAGTTACAAACGATGGTGATGATTCACAGCGAACGGCATCTCAATGGTCAGGTCAGCCAAGAAACGAGTTACTTTATTTCTAGTTTGACCAATGATGCCCAGAAAATCTTGGCAGCTAAACGTAGCCACTGGGGGATTGAAAACAAGCTTCATTGGGGCTTAGATGTCACTTTCCACGAGGATGATTGTCGGGTGCGTCAAGGAAATGCACCCCACAACCTGGCTATCTTGCGGCACATGGCACTCAATTTGCTCAAGCAAGAAAAGAAGGCTAAAGGAGGTATCCAAGCCAAACGGCTCCGGGCTGCTTGGAATGACGATTATCTTCTCAAGGTGCTGTCGGGTTAATATGCGATTGCCCTGCCCATTTGCCAAAGTCATTTTGCTATGGTTATGAATAACAGTTATAATTCCTGCTGTATTGTTTGGATTTGCCCTCTAATAATTTCAATGTCAAATAACAGCATTACTCCCCAATTATTACAACCTAAGACCAGTGCAAAACAGCACCACAATTAGTGCAGTGCAAAGTCAGCGCGTACAGCAGGTGAGCAGGTGTGGGGGTGAGCAGGTGAACAAGTCACCCCATCACCCCTTCACCTGCTCACCATACGCCCACAGGCCGGGCAGGCCGCCGGTGTGCAGGAAGATGAGGTGGGTGTCGGGGGAGAAACGGCCGTTGGCGAGGAGATCGAGCAGGCCGGCGAATGCTTTGCCGGTGTAGACGGGGTCGAGGATGATGCCTTCACTTTGGGCCAGGGTATGAATGGCAACGGCCGTATTCTGCGTCATCACACTGTAACCCGGCCCGGCATACGTTTCGGCGATCATGGGGACGTTGGCGGGCAGGAAGGTATGGGGCTCGCCTAAAACGGCGCACAGGTCGCCCGCCAACCGGGCAATGCTGGCAGGGAACGTTTTCCACAGTTTGCCAATGTCAAGGCCCAATAGTTGGATAGGAGAACCAATCAAGCGTAATCCGGCCATCAGTCCGGCGAGGGTGCCGCCGGTGCCGACGGCCGTGACCACCACCACTTTGTCCGCCGCTAACCCTAGCGCCGTTACCTGTTCGGCCAATTCCACCGCCGCTGCCACATACCCCAGGCAGCCGATGACGGTATGCCCACCTACCGGCATGAAATAACTGCGCCCCACCAGCGCCCACGACAGCCAGCGTACCAGCCGGTTGGTCTGCTCCAGCGTCAGGCTGGCGTCACCGCCGCCGCCAAAGGGGATGAAGTGGAGGCGAGCGTTAAAGAGGGTATCCAGCAGCAGATTACCGGGCAGGGTAGACGGCCGTCTGGCAAAGAAAAAGAGGTGCGCTTCCAATCCCAACGGGGCACAGGCCGCGGCCGTCATACGCGCATGGTTGGATTGCAACCCGCCAAAGGTGACCACCTTTCGTTTGCCCTGGCGCAGCGCCTCGGCCATCAAGAATTCCAGCTTGCGCCCCTTATTGCCGCCCATGCCGGGGCCATAACCGTCGTCCCGTTTAATCCACAATTGTGGGCCGCCCAACTGCCGGGTGAGGTTGGGTAGAGGTTCGAGCGGGGTGGGGGTACGGCCGTAATGCAGCCGCGGCCACTGGTCTAACCGATCTTGAAGAGTACGTCCATCCATCACCAGACTATCAAAGGTTACGCAGATGCCTCTTTATACGCCGTTAAATAAACCTTCTTAACTTTCATACTTTACCTGTCATTCCGCCCCTTCGATACCTCAGGGCAGGCTAGTCTTCGAGGAGGAACCCTGCCCACTTTTACAAGAGAGGGATTCCTCGCTCCGCAGACTCCGTTCGGAATGACAGTCTAAAGTTCATATCATTTTGTTAACGCTGTACTTGACCAATGCGGCGAAATCTTTGACGACTTCTCCCGCAAATGCGCAGCCAGTCGTTTACCCAGAGCGATGATAGTTAAAACGGTAGGACGAGCCAGGGCTTCGGGGAAGACGCTGGCGTCACAAACATAGAGATTGCGAATTTCTGTCTCCAGATCGGCCGTGAGCATCTCCCCGATGCGCACCGTGCCGGAGGGATGAGTGCCGCGCAGCGGGGTGGTGAAGATGGTGTCCGGGTCGCAACCTGCCTGCCGCAAGATGCGCCCGGCGACCGCTTCGGCGGCGGCCAACCGCTGCCGGTCATGGTCGGTTAATCCTTTACTGACTGTAAATCCCCGTTTTTGTGCCCGCACATAACCACTGATCTCATCCTTGAGTTTGATCATCACCCCCAATGTGCGCCCCCAGCGATGCCAGGTGAGCGGGTAGGCCGGCCCTTTGCGCAGCATGGCAATGGGGTAATTGAGCCAGGGGTCAATGAGCGTGGAATACAGTACACCCAGGTCATCATCGGCATAGCTCCAGGTCATGGGCGGTTCATTGCCAATGCCTTTGAAAGGGGCCAGACCATAGACCATCACGGTGGTGTCCATCGTCATGCCCTGCCCGGCAGAGTCCAACCCGGTGCGCTGCAAAATGAGGGGCGTGCCAATGCCCCCCGCTGCCAATACGACAACCGGCGCGTAAATGGCAAAGGCTTTACCGCGCCATTTGCCCCATACGCCGACCGCACGGCCGTTGCTCACCAACACCCGCTCCACCTTGGCCCCCGTCCACAAATCCAGGCCGTTTTGCACCGCCTCGTCTACGTATTCGGCCGCGTTCCACTTGGCCCCGCAGCGGCAGCCCAACATGCAAGTCGCACCGCAGGCAAATGCGCCTGCCCGTTCTGGCTGCATGAACTTGTCTTGCGGCTGCCAATCCAGCCCCAGGTCGGCGGCAGCGGCGGCCAGGCAGGTAGAGGCCACGCCGCGCAAAGCGGGCGGCAGGGGCGCAATGTGCAGTTCGGACATGGTCTGTTCGGCGGTGGTGTCCAGGTCAATGCCGTAGCGCGACTGCCACCAGGGCAACGGCCGTGCCGCACACCCACAATACATACTCGTGGCTCCGCCTACCAGGAGCGGACGGACGATACTCAACCCTTCTTGCGTGGTCAGGAAGGAGGCTTTGTCGGTATACATCATGCCACCGGGATAGGTGCCGTAGAGGGGATTGGTGCGCCAGTCACGGCCGTGTTCCAGCAGCGTGATCCCCAGTCCGGCGTTCGACCGCGCTAACTCCCGCGCCACCGTCGCCCCGCCCGGCCCCGACCCTACAATAATGACGTCCGTCTCTTTTTGCAGCATAATTCACCTGTTTGATATAACGCAAAGATGCAAAGGTGCATAAGACGCAAAGGCGTAAGATGCGAAGGAATGATAGTTGATGAGTTGGGTGGCGAGCAAACAAGTATTGAGAGAAAGATTAACGCAGACCTGTACTGAGCGAAGTCGAAGTAGGCGCAGAGGTGCGGAGAAGGCAGAGAACAAGGGTTACACATTTTCTCTGGCGCGGTATTTTTTCTATATCCTGGCATGGGTACTGCTGGTTGGCTGCCAACAGGCCACCCCTGTTACGGCCGTCCCCCACACACCAACGCTACCGCCTACACCAATCGCTGCCGACACGGCCGTTGCCTCTCCCACTGCCTCTGTCACCCTGTCACCCACTGCCATCCCTTCACCTGCTGACCCCGGCATCCTCGCCGCCCTCACCCCGTCACCCCCTCACCTTGTCACCTTGTCACCCACCGCCTCTCTCACCCCTTCATCCACTCACGGCCCGATTGCTGCAATCGGCGTCACCTTGTCACCCGTTCCCTCTATCACCCCTTCACCCACCCCCTCCCCCGCCGCCACCCCCTACGCCACCATTGACGCCACCACGCATCCACCAGGCACGGCCGTGCCCCCCCCTGCCCCCCTCTTCCCCAAACCTGACCACATCACCAACATCATCCTGTTGGGCAATGACGTCGAAACGCCACAGGGCGGCCGTACCGACAGCCTCATCCTGGTCTCCATTGACCGGGAGAACAAGACGGCGACCATGCTTAGCCTGCCGCGTGACCTGTACGTGGTCATCCCCGGCTGGCGCATGACGCGCATCAACCTGGCACTGCCACACGGACATGGCAGCGATTACCCCGGCGCGGGCGGTGGGCTGATTAAAGACACCATCGCCTACAACCTGGGCATCCCGGTGGATTATTATGCGCGGATTGGCTTTGATGGGTTTAAGACGGCCGTAGACATCGTGGGCGGTATTGAGATGGTGGTCAACTGCCCGCTGACCGACTGGCGGCTGATCTCGCCAGAACTTGACCCGAACGTGGAGGAAAATTGGGAACTGTTCACTCTGGAGGTAGGTTTACAGCCGATGGATGGCGACCTGGCACTCTGGTACGCCCGCTCGCGGCGCACCACCAGTGATTTTGAGCGCGGTCTGCGCCAGCAGCGGGTGTTGCAAGCCATTTTCCGCCAGGGGTTGGCACTGGAGATGCTGCCGCAACTGCCTGACCTGTGGAGCGCCTACCGGCAACATGTGGAAACGGACATTCCCCTGCCGGTGATGGTGGAATTGGCGGCGCTGGCCCCGGCAGTGGAAGCCAACGGCGTACGCCACCTGACGCTGCCGCATGCCGCTTTTAAGTCCTGGCGAGACCCCGCCGGCGGTTCGGTGCAGTTGCTGCAATGGACGGAGGCGGAACCCACCCTACGACGGTTGATGGAACCACCAGCTTTGAACCGGGCGGCACGGCCGTCGCTCACCGTCGAAGTGGTTACCGCCGATTACATCCTTTACCGGCAGATGGCGGAGAATCTGACCTGGTATGGGTTTACGCCGCAGTACACGGCCGTTACCGATACCCCCGCGCGCACCACCATCGAATACTTTGGCCCCAACCTCAAAGGGGCGGACGCCGAACTGCTCAGTTGGCTCTTTCACCGCCAACCAGATGACATTACAGTATCCACCAACACCAGCCAGACCAACTACCGCGTGACGCTGGGCTACGACGCCAACCCTTGCCTCTCTTTCTTGCAGCCACCAACCCCATAATCTAAAGCCGGAAGCCCGCAGCCTTTAGGTCTGCTTGTCTGTCATTCCCGCGAAAGCGGGAATCCATACACCAGGACAATGGATGCCCGCCTACGCGGGCATGACATAAAAAAGGACTTTTTAGAAACTCTCTGAACGAACCCTTTGCGCCCCATGGCTTGAAATAACATCGGCGACAGCTCAAATCATCAAGAAAATCAAGGCATGAATCAATAAAATTGATTTTGATCTAAAGAAAATTAACAAAAAGTGTTGACAAGTTAAATGTCAGCCATTATCATCTGGGCATTAGCCGGCCATCAAACATAGGCGGGCCTATGTAAAATGGAGTAAACAGATGAATTCCCCCATGGATCAGATTACCGATAAAAATAGTCAAAAGTCGTTACGGCCGTTTTTCACTTTGTGGGGTGGACAGGCCGTTTCTTTGTTTGGCAGCCAGATGGTGCAGTTTGCCCTGATCTGGTGGCTGACGAAGGCTACCGGCTCGGCCACAATTCTGGCGGCGGCTTCGCTGGTGGGGCTGCTGCCACAGGTATTGTTAGGGCCATTTGCCGGGGTGTTGGTAGACCGCTGGCCGCGCCGTTGGGTGATGTTTGTGGCCGATAGCCTGGTGGCGCTGGCGTCGCTGGTATTGGCCTATCTTTTCTGGTCAGGCGTGGTAGAAGTGTGGCACGTTTTTGCCCTGTTATTTGTGCGGGCGTTGGGTGGCGCGTTCCATTGGCCGGCGATGCAGGCCAGCACGCCGCTGATGGTGCCTGAGGAGCAGTTGACCCGCATTCAAGGTCTGAACCAGATGTTGCAGGGTGGTATGAGCATTGTGGCTGCGCCGCTGGGGGCGCTGCTGGTGAGCGTGTTGACCATGCCGACGTTGTTGGCAATTGATGTGGTGACCGCGCTGTTTGCCATTGTGCCCCTGTTGTTCATTGCCGTGCCACAGCCTAAGAAGATGGATCAACCTGAATCCGCCGCCGGAAAAACCTCTTTTGGGGACGACCTGCGCCTGGGTTTTCGCTATGTGCTCTCCTGGCCCGCCCTATTGATGTTGATCGGCATGGCGATGCTTATTAACTTTCTGCTGACGCCTTTGGCCGCTTTGCAACCTTTGTTGATTACCGAACATTTCCAGGGGGAGGCCATTCACCTGGGTATTCTGGAAGCGGCTTTTGGCGTGGGCATTGTGGCCGGTGGTATTTTGCTGGGGGTGTGGGGTGGTTTTCAGAAGCGTATTTATACCTCGCTGGCAGGGTTGGTGGGCCTGGGCGTGGGCACTTTCTTGTTGGGGCTGGCCCCGGCTTCTATGTTCTGGCTGGCGGTGGGGAGCGCATTGCTGGCCGGTAGTATGATTTCCCTGACGAATGGGCCGTTGATGGCTATTTTGCAGGCAGTGGTAGACCCGGCCATGCAGGGTCGGGTGTTTACCTTGCTCAGCAGCGCGGCTATGGCTATGTCGCCGCTGAGTTTGATTGTGGCCGGGCCGTTTGCCGATGCCTTTGGTGTGCGCACCTGGTTTATGATGGGCGGTGTGCTGACGCTGGTGGTGGCGTTGACGGGGTTTGTCAACCGGCCGCTGCTGCGTATGGAAGAGGCCCGTACCCCCACCGAACCCCCTGTTGTGATGGAATTGGATACGGCCGTACCCCTGAAAACGGCCGTGCAGCCTGATTGAACAACACACACTCAGACGATGCAAAAGGCGTAACCCCTATGATGTCCTGGCAACTGTATCAAGGCTATTATTGCCTGATGGAAAAAGTATTGGAAGTAAAAACCAGGGGTGAGGAATTGGTAGCCACATTACCCGGTGTGCCGCCTGGTTTTGAGGTGGTGTTGTGTCCGTTGGCGGCGCATACATTTCAGATGCACGGAGGGCCGGCGGATGGGGCTACGGCCGTTTTCCAGACCAATGACGCCGGACAAGTGACGGCCGTTTTGGTGGGTGGTGCGTATGAACTGACGCGCCTGGATGGGCCACCACCGGCATCAGCTTATCCCACAGGTCAGGGTTTGCTCGCGCCGCAGTGGACGTTGGACGGAGCGAAACAAGCGGCATTTTCAGCGTTGTTGGCGGAGATAGTGGGGGTGGGAGGCGGCCGTCTTCTGGAGTACCAGCTTCCGTATCCCAAACATGAATTTCTGCAATATGTCGCCGCCCAGGAAGTGGTCATCTTTCACGGCTCTGGCGAGCCGGATATTGATGAATTTCTCACCCGCCGCACCTCGATGGAACTGAATGATAAAAGCGGGCGGGGCAACGTGCAGGGCATTTATGGCACACACGATGCTTTGTGGCCGCTCTTTTTCGCGGTGGTGGATCGCCCCCGCATCACCGGCTCCATTCGCAACGGCTTCAGCACCTTCCGCAACGGCCAGGGGGAAGAATTGCGCGTCTACGACTTTTCCATTAACCACGAGTGGCTGGATAAAGAACCCTGGCGTACCGGCACCCTCTATTTTTTGCCGCGTGACACGTTCCGGCGGATGCCCCTGACGGCCGCAGGTGGCCTATCCAACGAATGGGTGAGCGAAGTCCCCTTACGGCCGTTGGCACGCCTGCACATTGAACCGGAAGATTTCCCCTTTTTGCACCAAATTGGCGGGCACGATGATTCCGAATTGTTACAGTTGGCGACGTGGCAGGATGAGGTAGTGACGGCCGTAACCGACGCCACGTTCTCCCCGGAAACCATCCACATGAAACTCGCCTATACCAGCGAAAGAGGGTCGCACCTGTTAGAATATATCTCCCTGTCTCAAAAATACCTGCCGGCGGCTACATTCACGCTGCGTTTCCAGCCAGGCGGCGAAGTCTGGTATGATTTCTCCGGCCCACCGGCCGCTATGCAGGTGATGAAGGATCGGCTGGCAGAGAAGGTTGGCCCTTTAGAATCGAATGCGTGATGCGTGAGGCGTGAATTTTCTCTGGTCACGCATCACGTTTCACATCTCTACCCAGGTAATAATGACCCCAACTCCCCCTCCCCCATCCAAAAATGTCCGCTCCGGTATGTCCGGCTTTTCCATCGTCTGGGTTGGCCAACTGATTTCCCTGTTGGGCACCAGCATGACCAACTTTGCCCTGACCATCTGGGCCTTCCAGGAGACAGGCCGGGCCACCGACCTGGCGCTGATTGGCTTCTTCTTCTTAGCGCCGCTGCTCTTTTTCAGCCCGGTGGCCGGGGCCATTGTAGACCGCAGCAATCGCAAGATGATGATGATGCTCAGCGACCTGGCGTCCGGCCTGGTGACGATTGCCCTCATGCTGCTGTATTACAACGAGATGATGCAAATCTGGCATCTGTATATTGGCGCGGCCATCATGGGCACGTTCCAGACGTTCCAATGGCCGGCTTATTCGGCGGCCATCAGCACCATGCTGCCCAAAGATCAGTTTGCCCGTGCCAATGCCATGATTGGCCTGGCGGAGTCCGGGTCGGGCATTCTGGCGCCGGTATTGGCCGGGGCCGTACTCAGCCTGACCAGCCTGGGCACGATTTTTGCCCTTGACATTTTCTCCTTTGTGTTTGCCATTGGCGCGCTGCTGCTGGTGAACATTCCCCAACCTAAACAGACGACGACGGGCAAAGAGAGCCAGGGGTCTTTGTTGTCGGAATCGGTGTTTGGCTTCCGGTATATCTGGCGACGGCCGTCGCTGCTGGGCTTGCAGCTCGTCTTTTTCTCCGCTAACTTTTTCAACGCACTCGGTTTTGCTTTGCTGGCCCCTGTGGTGCTGTCGCGCACCAACAGCAATGAACTCATCTTCGGCTCGGTGCAGTCCACGGCGGCGGTGGGCGGCGTGGTTGGTGGGCTGGTGATGACCACCTGGGGCGGCCCCAAACGGCTGGTATACGGCGTGATTTTTGGTTGGGCAGTGGTCGGTCTGTTTCAAAGCGTGTTTGGGGCGGGGCAGGCGCTGCCGGTGTGGATGGTGGCCGGTTTTGCCATGGCGTTTGTGGGGCCGATTATCAATGGCTCTAACCAGGCCATCTGGCAGGCAAAGGTGGAGCCAGATGTGCAGGGACGCGTCTTTTCCATTCGCCGTCTGATTGCCTGGGTCTCTTCGCCGCTGGCGCTGCTGATTGCCGGGCCGCTGGCCGATAATCTGATGGAACCGGCGATGCAGTCGGAGGGGGTGCTGGCGCAAACCTTTGGCGGGCTGGTGGGCAACACCGCCGGTTCGGGCATGAGCCTGATCATGTTTTTCACGGGGATAATGATTTTGCTGGTGGCCATCATCGCCTATACAGTCCCGGTGGTGCGCCACGCTGAAGACCTACTGCCTGACCATGTGCAGGTGACGGATGAGGGGGAAGGGGTGACGGCCGTAGGCGAGGCGAGTGAGGCGACGGCCGTGTGATGCCGAAGTTTTTGGCACGGGTTACACTTTGTATAAAGTGTCCAGGTAGCGTTTGAGCAGTTCACCGACCACGCCGCGTAGGGGAAGGGTAGCAGCCAGGCCGTACACAGGGGCCATCCCACCTTCGGCCTGTGGCTGGGATTTAACGGCGTCTACGGCCGTCTGCAAATCCGTCAGAAACCGCTCGGCCACACCTGGTTGCGTATGGCGCAGGGTCACACATAGATGAATACAGGGGGGATGGTGTAACCCATTCAAGCTCCACTGCTGCCGGGTCATGTGATCCAGCACGCGGTAAATGTCCAACTCGTCTGACGTAAAGGCATGGACAAAGAGGGAATGCCCCAACAGCCGTAGCTCTGGCATGGCCGCAATTCCTTCGCGAATGGTGACGGCCGTTTCCAGGACCCGCCGGGTCGCCTCCAGATACCCTTCCTCTCCTAAAGAAACCATCGCGGCCCAACAAGCCGCACTCAGCGCCCCCGGCCTACTCCCGGCGAACGTTGGTGAAAAGTAAAGACCGCCAGGCCAATCGGTGGCCGTAAAGTATTGATACCGGCGCAGTTCAGCGCCACGATACAACACGACAGAAGTGCCTTTGGCGGCGTAACCATATTTGTGCGTATCAGCCGACATAGAGGTGACGCCTGGCAGACGAAAATCAAAAGGGGGTACCGCATAGCCCAATTTCTTGGCCCAGGGTAGCACAAAGCCACCCAGGCAGGCGTCCGTATGAAAGCCGACGCCATACTTCAAGGCCAGGGTGGACATCTCTTCAATGGGATCAATCGCCCCATGCGGAAAGGAAGGGGCAGAGCCAACGATGACAATGCTGTTCCTGGTGATGGCCTCGCGCACGGCCGTCCAGTCAGCGCGGTAATTATGGTCTACGGGAATGCGCACCAGCTTGATGTTGAAGTATTGTGCGGCCTTGTCGAAGGCGGCATGGGCCGTCACCGGTACAATCATTTCTGGCCGGGTGATGCCTTTTTTGTCCCTGGCCCAATCCCGGTACGTTTTCATCGCCAGCAAGATGCTTTCTGTGCCCCCGGAAGAGACGGTGCCACAAATTTCTTCGTCAACCCCGTGGCCGGGCCGCGTCTGGCCTGCGCCTAACATGTGCGCCGTCATGGCTACAATCTCGGCCTCAAACTTAGCCAGACTGGGCCACAGGTCGGCATGCAGCGGATTGCTCTGCGAATGGAGCGCATAAACCTGATTGAGGAAATGGATATGTTCATCCTGACCATGATAAACCGCGCCAGAGACAAAACCGTCACGCCAGCGGGCTTCTTCTAGCTTTTTGAGCGCCTGTATTTCGCTTAAGATGTCGTCATGGGATCGGCCGTCTACCGGCAACCGATCATAAGTGGCGAATGTATCCCGGTATGGTTTCAAGGTGGGTTCCAGGTCAGCCATCAACGTCTCATACTGGGTTTCGATACGCCGATTGACTGCGGGAATCTTCTTCAATGTTGGCTCCAGTCGGGCCAGCAGGCGATTTTGCCCTGTGCGTAAAAATTTTCTCCACTTCATTTTCAGCCTCGGTTTAATCGTGCATACAGTTTCTTGTTTTGTTGGTAGATGGTTTCAAACGCGGCAAACAGTTCATCATAAATCTGGCGATGAGCTGGATTCGGTTCATAGACGTGGGCAATGGGCATCTGGTTGTTGATGGCAGCAAAGGTGGTGTAGCCCAGAGCAACGGCCGTTAACAAACCCACACCGCGCACATTGGCTTCAATTGGCGCCTGCACCTGTTTAATGGTGCGGTTCAGCACATCGGCGTGAATCTGGCACCAGACGGCCGAATTGGCGCCGCCGCCGATCATGTGGATGTCGTTTAACGGCCGTTTGGCAAACTTCTCCACGTAGCGCAGCAGCCAGCGTGAATTATAAGCCACCCCCTCAAAGACAGCCCGAATCAGGTGGGCGCGGGTGGTGCGTAATGACAAATTGTAGAAACCACCCCGCAACAGATGATCTTCCACCGGGGTGCGTTCACCATGCAGCCAGGGTGTGAAAATCACCTTGTCACTGCCCGCCGGGATTTGCGCCACCATCTGATCAAACACGGCGTACATATTGGCAACCTGAGGGTCACAGGCCAGGGCATCATCGGCGTTCAGAATGCTATCACGCAAATAGGCCAGGCAGGCCCCGGCCGTTTCTTGCTCATTGGCGATGAAATATTTCCCTGGAATGGCAGATGGCAGGGAAGCCATGTTGTGAAACAGATCGGTTTTTTTGAAGGGCACATGGCAGGTCAGCCAGGAAGAGGTGCCAATGTAAAGGTGGGGTTCGTAGTCCCGCACCGCGCCAGAGCCGATGGCGGCTGATTGAATATCCGGCGTGCCCATGATCACCGGGACATGGGGCGGCAGCCTCAACGCCTGGGCCGCCTCCGGTTGCAGTGGGCCACAAATATCCACTGCCTGTTTCAGTTCCGGCAATTTCTCGCGGTCAATGGTGGCGTACCGGATCAGGGTGTCGTCGTAGCGAATATGATCAATATCCCGGTTATCGGTCAGCCAGTGCAGGGTGATAGTGTCAGGCGAAGAGGCAAATAAACCGGTCAGCCGCAGATTGAGATAATCTTTGGGTTCCAGGAATTTGTGGGTTTGCCGGTATATCTCCGGGTATTGGTGTTTGATGAACAGAATGTGGGCGATGGAATCTTTGCCGGAACGGACGGGTATGCCGCCGGTGAGCCGCAGCCAGGTAAACAGACGGCGCAGGCCATAGCCTTCAATTTTGAGCAGTCCGTTGGTTATGGCCTGTACATAGGGCGCGCCACGTGAGTCCATCCAGATGATGGCGTTCATCAGGTGACGGCCGTGCCGATCCACCGCCACCGTGCCCGACCATTGGCTGGTACAGCCGATCCCCTTAATGCGCGCGACTGCCTCTGGATGTCTGGCTAAAAGCTGCCGGGTGGTCGTTTGTACGGCCGTCCACCATTCGTCCGGGTCCTGTTCAGCTCCACCACCGGGCAGAATATGTGTCGCCGTATAGCCGATTTCGCAATCCAAAACATTGCCCCGAGGTGTAACCAGGGCCACCTTTGGCCCGGAAGTCCCCAGGTCAATGGCCAATATCAGCTCTTCCTCTGCCACTTCCTACTCCTGGACGCCGATTCCTTCAATAAATCCTTGATTATTTCCTGTTTGCATGTGGATGGGGACCCGATTTATCCATCATTTCTGATAGCATCACCTGATGGAACGAATTATAGGGTCATGCTGCATAATGAGGCTACTACGAATCTGTTACCGCCCCTGGCTCAAAATGTTCCGTCCGCCCAGAAGGCCAGGTGGCGTTGGCAACGGGTTCTAAAATAGCCAGGACGGCCGTTACTAAGGCAGCATCCGGTTTTTGCTCAAGGAGCAACAGGCTTTGCTGAAGTTCGGCCTCGGTGCGCGTGCCAAGCAGGGTGACATCCACCTGTGGGTTTTGCAGCGCAAATTGGATCGCCAGTTGGGCAATCGGCGTACCTTGCTGGTGGCAATAAGCGGCCGCTTTCGCTGCCAGGGTCTTGACGCGCGCCGAAGCTGGATGCCAGGGCTGCGGCCCTTGGTCGGTGAGCAACCCCATGTTGGTAACAGAAGCATTGACTAACCCCATGCCTTTCGCTTTGACGGCCGGCGCCAGGAGATCATTCAAGGTTTGATTGAGCAGGTTGTAATGGCTGTAAGACAAGGTTACGTCTAACGATTGCGTCTCCACCATTTCGCGCAGTAGCGGCAAGGGGAAGCCGGTCACGCCAATAAAGCGTACTTTACCGTCGGCTTTGAGCTTGTGCAGCGCCGGGATGGCCTCGTTGACCACCTGGACCATGTCGCCAAATTCAATGTCGTGCAACTGGTAAACATCAATCCACTCCGTTTGCAGCCGTTTCAGGCTGGCTTCACACATGCGCAGAATTCCCTGGTAGGAAAAGTCAAACTCAGCCCGGTCAATCCGGCCACCCTTCGTCGCCAGCACAATTTGATGGCGGCGGCTGGCCAGTGCTTTGCCCAGGCGCGTTTCGGATAGGGTACGGCCGTAATAAGGCGAGGTATCAAAAAAAGTAATGCCGTTGTCTACGGCCGTCTGCACGGCCCGAATCGCCTCCCGGTCATCAATGTCGCCGTATTGATTCCCCAGGGGCGCGCAGCCAAAACCCAGTTTGGAGACGGTGAGGCCGGTTTTGCCAAGTGGTTGGTAGAGCATAATCGTGATGCGTGCTACGTGATGCGTGATCAGAATCTCACGCATCACGTAGCACGTTAAAGCCGGTAAAAAGTCCTGGCGTTTCCGTAAAAGATACGATCCGTTTCGGCTTCGTTCAAGTGGCTGAGGGCGGCCACGGCCGTCCTTACCCACTGCGCGTAATCGGTTGCCAGTTCGCAAACGGGCCAGTCGCCGCCAAACATCAACCGCTCGGGGCCAAAGACAGTCAGGGCGTGTTCCATATAGGGTTGTAAATCGGCCGGCGTCCAGTTCTGCCAATCCGCTTCTGTCACCAGACCGGATAATTTGCAGGAGACGTTGTGACATGCGGCTAACTGGGTCAGTTGCGTCGCCCAGGGTTCCATCAGGTGCGCTTTGATGTCTGGTTTGCCCAGGTGATCCAGGACAAAGCGCACCTGGGGGCATTGTTTGACCAGGGCAATCGTCGCCTCTAGTTGATGGTGACGGATGCAGAGGTCGAAGGACAGGTCAAAATCAGCCAATAGTTGTACGCCGCGCACAAAATCGGGTTCGGCAGCAAAAGCGGCCGGTTCATCCTGAAGCAGACGCCGCACGCCTTTGACCAGGGGATATTGGCGCAGTTGGGTCAGGTAAGCTGCGGCCCCCTCGCCCTGCTCCAGCGGGGCAAAGGCGACAATACCCTGAATACGCGGTTCCGCCTGCGCCAGTTCGGAGACCCAGGTGACTTCGCGCAGGCCATCGGCCGCCACACAATCTGCCTGAACGAAGACCAGACCAACAAGTGGCAGCCCCTCGGCCGCCCGCGCCAGGTCAGCCGGTTCATACGGCCGATTGATCGCCGGCACACTTGCCAGCCACTCATAACGCAGGCGGGCTGGTTGCCAGAAATGAATGTGGCTATCTAAAAGTCGTTCTATCATAAGATTGCATTTTATGGGTGATTGGGAGACTGAGAGATTAAGCGATTGGCTTTGCCAGCAATCTCTCAATCTCCTAATCTCCCCATCTCGGCAACTGGGGTGACCCCTTTCTTGAGAATGATGTTGGCATATTTGCGGGCATCGGCCAACACAATTTCGTCACCATGACCCATCCGGTAGAGGGTGGCCAGTAGTTCCGGACTGAAGAGGGGGGAGATGCCTATTAACATGGAGGGCCTTAACGCCAGGCGGGGCCGTCAGGAAATTCATAGTGAGCCAGGCTTTCCGGGTGCATGGTGATGCTGTAGCCGGGGGCAGTGGGTGGCAGGTAACGGCCGTTCCTGATCACCACCGGGTCTACAAAATGTTCGTGCAGATGGTCTACATACTCGACGATGCGATCTGCGAGCGAGGCGCTGATGCAAATATAGTCAATCATGGCCAGGTGTTGGACATATTCACACAGACCAACGCCACCGGCATGGGGACAGACCGGGATGCCAAACTTAGCTGCCATCAGCATGACGGCCAAAACCTCGTTGACGCCCCCTAAACGGCAGCTATCAATCTGGCAAAAGCGAATAGCCTCCGCCTGCAACAACTGCTTAAAAAGAACGCGGTTCTGGCAATGTTCACCGGTGGCCACGCCAATGGGGGCTACGGCACGGGCAATGCGGGCGTGGCCTAATACGTCATCCGGGCTGGTTGGTTCCTCGATCCACCAGGGATTAAAGGCGGCCAGGTGACTCATCCATTCAATCGCCTGGTCTACCTCCCAGACCTGGTTGGCATCCATCATCAACTTACGCGCGTCGCCGATTTCGCGGCGAATCAGGTGAGCGCGGCGCACGTCATCAGCCAGGTCCCGGCCGACCTTGATTTTGAAATGGTTCCAGCCCTCGGCCACGCCCTCGCGGCACAGGGCGACAATTTTTTCGTCGGCATAACCAAGCCAGCCAGCCGAGGTGGTATACGCCGGGTAGCCTTCAGCTTCCAGGTAAGCGACACGCTCGGCTTTGCTCGCTTCGTTGGCCTGCAACATGGCCAGAGCTTCGGCCGGGGTAATGGCGTCGCTGATATAGCGGAAATCAAGGCAGCGCACGAACTGTTCGGGAGACATATTGGCCACCAGCCGCCAGAGGGGTTTCCCTTCCGCTTTGGCATACAGGTCCCAAACAGCATTGACAACGGCCGCCGTTGCCAGATGAATGACCCCCTTTTCCGGCCCAACCCAGCGCAACTGGCTATCACCGGTAATCATCCGCCAGAACGCCCCCATATCGGCCGTAAACGATTCCAGCGTCTTACCGACAACCAGCGGCGCCAGTGCCTGGCAGGCAGCGACGCAAAGTTCATTGCCCCGGCCAATCGTAAAGGTCAGCCCATGCCCCTCCAGGCCGCTGTCCGTGTGTAAGACGACGTAGGCGGCCGAGTAGTCCGGGTCTGGATTCATCGCATCCGAGCCATCAAGGGCCTGGGAAGTCGGAAAGCGGATGTCGCGGGCGGTTAAGTGGGTAATGGTAATAGTCATAGTCATTTGGAGAGATTGGGAGATTATGAGATTACCCAATCTCTTAATCTCCCAATCTCCTAATCTCTAATTATTCTACATCTGTTTTCCAACCGGCCGATCCTTTCAATCTCTACCACAATGATATCGCCGTCCTGCATGTAGACTCTGGGGTCACGACCAAGGCCAACGCCGTGCGGCGTGCCGGTGAGGATAAGGTCGCCGGGTTCGAGGGTGAAGGCTTGTGAACAAAAGGCGATCAAGTTGGCGACGGAGAAGATCATTTCGCTGGTATGGCTATCTTGCATCACCTGGCCGTTGAGCAGGCTGCGAATCGCTAACGCCTGGGGATCAGGAATCTCGTCGGCCGTCACCAACACAGGGCCGAGCGGGCAAAAGGTATCCAGGCTCTTGCCGCGCACCCATTGGCCGTCGCCCATCTGAATGTCACGCGCACTCACGTCGTTGGCGGCCGCGTAACCGGCCACATACGTCAGGGCATCGGCTTCACTCACCTGGCGGCAGCGATGGCCGATGATGACGGCCAGTTCAGCTTCAAAGTCTACCTCGTTGGTGAGGCTGGCAGACCAGATGATGTCGCTGCCGGGATGGGTGATGGCCGTGGTGAACTTGGCAAAGAGTAACGGCCGTTCGGGGACGGGGGTATTGGTTTCGCGGCAGTGATCGCGGTAGTTGAGTCCAACACAAACGATTTTACCGGGGTGGCCGGTGGGAGCCAGGAGCGTGACTTCGGCCAGCGGGATTGAGCCGCTGTTTGCCGCCAGAGGCTTTCCTGCCAATACATCTTGCCAGCTATGGTCAGTCGGCCGGATGTTCTCGCCGTCGAGAAGGCCAAAAGCAGACTGCCCCTTTCGGTAGCCGGGCTGGCTAAATCGAACCCACTTCATGCGTTGACTCCCTCCTTTGCCAGACGGCCGTCCGCCAGAGCGTACCGAAAATGGGCAATCGTCTGGGCTACGCCCTCGGCCAGAGGGGTATTGACAATATCATCACCGAAGAGAGCGCGCAGGGGAGCATCTTCCGTACCTTCGGGCAGGGCCAGGGGGTGCTCCTCATAGCTGATCCGGCCGCGGGCACCGGGTTCGGCCGCTTCAATGGCGGCGACTACGTCAGCGATGTGGGCGACGGCCCCTTTGAGATTAAATACTTCAGCTCCCTCGAAAGAGGTGTGTGCCGCCTGGATGAAAATTTTAGCCACGTCGTCGGCGTATTGAAAGCCATTCCGGCCGCCAAAGGGGATGTGATAACTTTCACCCCTGGCGGCGGCCAGCATGGCCTGGGTGGGAGCGGAAGTCATCCCCTGGTCACGGCCAGGGCCGTAGATGGTGTACGGCCGTAAGCCAATGCTGGCAATGCCTTCATCCTGCCAGTAGATGCGGGCTGAGCCTTCATTGGCCTGCTTGTAGATGCCATAATGGTTGTGGGGGTGCAACGGGGCGTTGGGCGGCAGGAGGCGGGTATTGTATTCTTCTGCACGGCCGTAAACAGCCACACTGCTGGCATAAACAACCTGGCCAATACCAGCCTTTTTGGCGGCCTCAAAGACGTTGACCGTGCCAACCACGTTGACGGCCGCTCCCCATGGTGGATTCGCCCGGCAAAAAGGGACTTGCAGCGCCGCCAGGTGAATGATATGGGTGGCCCCAGAATCGGCGATGGCCTGAGAGACAACGGCCGTGTCTGTAATGTCCCCATAGACAAAAGCTGCCAGGGCAATTTCGGCCGGGGACATGATAAGTTCCAGCCGGCGGCGGTCGTTGCTCAGGTCAAAGACGGTCACCGGCACGCCATCCTGCACCAGGTTACGAATAACCCAGGCCCCAATGCAGCCCATACCACCGGTAATAAAAAAATGCTCTGGCATAAGTTCTTCCTAACTACTTGATAGCCCCAATCAACAAGCCACGAGAAATATAGCGTTCCAGTAAGACGGCCACGATGATAACCGGAATGATCATGATCAAAATCAACACAGACATATACCACCACTGTGGCCCGCGCACGGCGTTTTGGGCAGCGATGACGTAGGGCAGGGTTTGGGCCTTGGCGCTGGAAAGGAAGAGGGCGAGCAGATACTCGTTCCAGGTGAAGACAAGGACAAAGAGAAAGGTAGCAACCAGGCCAGGGACCGAGAGTGGTAAAACGATATTAGTAAAGATACGATAACGCGAGGCGCCATCAATGGCCGCACACTCTTCCAGTTCCAGGGGAATTGTCAGAAAGTAATCGCGCATGAGCCAGACCACAATGGGCAGATTGACGGTGACGTAGGTGATAATCAGGGCAGTGCGGGTATCGAGTAAGTTCAACTGGAGAAAGAGAACGTAGATAGGGATAATGACGGCAATGGGCGGCAGGATGCGCTGCGAGATCATCCAGAAGGCAATATCTTCGTTACCCAACGCGCGACGAAAACGACGGCCGATGGTGGTCAGTAGAACAATAAATAGGGCGAAAGCAGCCAGGAGGGCAATTTGCCAGGGTACGCCCAGGTAGATGGTGACGGTAGCCAGCGCCAGGCAGCCGATAAAAGTGGCAATGCCCCCCACGCGCGGCCGATACTTGAAGCGG
Organism: Anaerolineae bacterium; assembly: GCA_023382655.1. Lineage (GTDB taxonomy): Bacteria > Chloroflexota > Anaerolineae > Promineifilales > Promineifilaceae > CAADGU01. The sequence goes on from JAHDWK010000012.1 coordinate 71,326, forward strand.
GCCAGAGCATAGGCGCTGGCTGAGCCAAGAATGAGTGCCAGGAGCGCGCTCATTGGGGCAACCATGAGGGTGTTGGCGTAGGTACGGATCGTATCGTGACTCAGGTCGCCTAGCAGAATGTAATACCAGGGTTCGCTGGTTGGCTTAAAGTCCAGAAAGGGTACGTAGAAGGGGCCTTGATGAACCTGGATCGGACTTTTTAAGGAGGTGACAAAGAGCCAGTAGAGGGGGAAAAGTACCACCAGCGTCCAGCCGCCCAGAACAAGGTAAGAGGCAAGCGCGCCGGCCAGTGAAGGCTTAAACGTTGAGCGGCGGCGGAAAAATTGGTTCATCAGGTCAGTTCACTTCCTTTATTCCCCAAGAATGGAAGGAATTTATGGCTCATAACCTTGTGACGACTCGCTGGCGGATCAGGTGAACAAAAGCAACGGCAAAAAAAGTCACGACAAATAAAAGCAAGTAGGCCAGTGCGGCCGAATTGCCCAGGTCAAAGGTGCGCCAGGAGATAAAGGCATGCAGGGTCAGCGACTCGGTGGCCGTGCCGGGGCCGCCATTAGTCATGATGTTGGGCAGGTCAATGATTTTGAAGGCTTCAATCATCCGAATGAGCAAGACGGCCAGACTGATGGGCAGGATGGCCGGCCAGGTAATATGGCGGAAAATTTGCCAGGGAGTGGCCCCATCTACCGTAGCCGCTTCCACGACGTCAACTGGCTGGCTCTCCAGGGCGGCCAGCAAAACGATGAACATGAACGGCGTCCACTGCCAGGTATCGGCCAGGATAATTGCCAGCCGCGCCCCCCACGGGCTGGTGACCCAGGAAAAGTCGGCCAGACCCATGGCCAGCCAGATCGGTACCAGCGGCCCTTTGCCCGTATCGGTAATCATGCGGAACATGTAGGCCACGCCCACGGGGGTGATCATCATGGGTAAGAGAAAGACCACGCGGAAGAAGCGGCGACCTTTGAGGTCTTGAACGGTTAGCAGCGCCAGCACCAAACCCAGGCTGTATTGCAGGGTGATGCCGACGAAGACGAAGAGCAAGGTAACGCCGAGGCTGCCGAGACGGCCGTCAGGTGTCAGGGTGCGCAGGAGAAGCCATGCCAGAGCCGTAGAGCCAGCAATGAAGAGGAGTCGCCCAACAATGCCGCTAAAGGAAAGAGTGCCGGCACGCAGATAACGCATGAAAAAGAGTAGAAAGGCAATCATGACGGCCGTCAAAATCACCCAATGTACGGCCGTCATGGGGGCCAGGACCCCAAGAAAGCGGCTCTGTTCATTGCCAAACAGCAAGGCCTTGTAGTTTTCCAGGCCGACAAATTCAAGCTCAAAACCACCCCGCGCAAATTTGAAGCGGCTTAAAGAGAGATACAGAGAAAACAGTAAAGGGAAGATGGACAAAAAGAGCAAAGCCAGCACTGTGGGCATGATGAAGGCAAAGCTGGCCCGCCAATCAGTCTGGCTTAAATGCCGTTTTTTTAGAACTTTGTTACGTGCTTTAGCCATTAGCCAGGTAGTGCGTTTCTGCTCGACTTCCATCTTTATCATTTTAAGGGTTCGTAGTAACCGCTTCAGCGGGCAGGCCAGCTAAAACCGTTACTACGAACCCTTGAGCCAGTCTACTGCGAAGCACCAATCGTCGCCAGGTAAGCAGCGTGTTGCGTCTCCCGCCCCTGCTCTTCGCTAATGGCTTGCCAGGCATCGAAAACAGCCTGGGCTGCCTGGTCGGTGTCCAGTTCGCCCGCCAGGTATTGAGATAGGATGCGATCGAGCTCTTCCTGCTGATATTGCTGGTTGCCAGGAATCCGCAAATCCAAAACCATGTTCGGACTGTTGAGGCTGTCTTCAATGGCCCCCAGGTAATTGGCGGCCTCCTCCGGGCTAAAGCCGGCTTCGACCCAAGGCCCACGATTCAGGAATTGGGAGATTCTGTACGGGTTGTAACCAGTGGCCCCAATCGTCACATCTTCGTTGGCCTGATCGGGTGCGGCCATGTAGGAGAAGAAGGCATAGGTGGCCTCTTGAACGGCCGGATCAGCACCGGCGTTGACCGCACCGGCCCAACCCCCAAAAGAGGCATAAGGAGCGTAGTTGACGCCATCAATAGCATAGGGACAGGTTTCCTCATTGCAATCTACCAGTTCGCCGGTCTCACGGTCAAGTACCTGACGGGAGCCAGGGGTAATACTGGAGCCGGTGATGCCTTTGACCGAGGAGTTTGCCGGATCGAGGGCCAGTGTGCCAATGTCACCCCAGTCCAGGGAGAGGGCGCAGCGGCCAGAGAGGAACAGGCCGCGAATGTCGCCCAATCCTAAGTTTACCTCATCAGGTGGACCAAATTCGGTAGAGTCCCGGTAGATTTCCAGGGCGCGCTTGAAGGCCGCATTGTTAACCAATGGATCAAAGGTTTCCAGATCGAAAAAGACACCTTGAGACGACCCCTGGCTTTGCAGATAGGGGGAAGCGATGGTGAAAATCCACCAGTATGCCTGCTGGGCGCGTGCCTTGCTGATGCAGGAACCATAATCAGGTGTGCCATCGCCATTCAAGTCCTGACCGTCGAAGGTCGCGGCGGCGGCCAGGTAATCGTCCCAGGTCTTGGGAGGCTCCAGGCCAGCTTCTTCAAATAAGTCGGTTCGGTAGTACATCATATGGAAGTCGCCATCAAGGGGAATGCTGTAAACCCGCCCCTGATAGGAGTTAAAATCCCGGAAGAAGGGAGCCACGTCCTGCCAGTTCAACTCCTCATCGGCGTTGGCCCAATCCGTCAGGTCTGCCAGGTAACCGGCCGGGGCAAAGTCCACAATCCACTGCGGGGCAAAGAGGAAACCATCGAAGCTGTTGGTTCCGGTCGCCAGATCGGTCAAGGCTCTTTGATACAGATCGCTGTTGGGTACGGTGACGACATTGACCGTAGCTCCGGTCAACGCATTAAAGTCTGGAGCGCGTCGCTGCAAGGGTTCGGCTACCTGGGGGCCAACAAAGGTGAGGATGTCAACTTCGATGCCTTCAAATGGTCGGCCCTCTTCGGCCGGCACCTCAACAGGCACTTCAACCACGCGGGTCACTTCCACTTGTTCGGTCACGATTTGCTCCTCCCCGGCAACCTCAACGACGCGAGTCACTTCTACTTGTTCGGTCACGATTTGTGTTTCGGTAACAACCCGCGTTACCTCAACTGTCTCTGTCTCCGGTGTGCAGGCATATAAAAAGACAAGTGTCAATAGAAACACCAGCAATGTAATTCTATTCCGGTTGTGGGTCATTTGATTTTCCTCCTGTCTAGCAGTGAGCAGTTAACATAACAATAAACAATAGGTGTTCTTGGTCTTTTTATTCATTGTCCTGGGCAATGGCCCATCAAACCTCCTTCGTAAGGAGTAAGCAGTAAGCAGCCAGGCTCCCACTGCTCACTGTTTACTGTTTACGGCTCACTCTCATTCATTTCCGCCAGCCGTTTTAGTTTTTCTTCGACATTTTCCAGGTGGGCGAGCATGGCGGCGCGGGCGGCGACCGGGTCGCGGCTGGCAAGGGCGGCCACGATACGTTGGTGATCGGCCGTGCTTTGCTCGGTAACACCGGGAAGATGTCCTGTGCGTCGGCGGCTTACCAGACCCAATTGGTGAATTGATTCCATCAGGCGGTTTAAGATAGGGTTGCGGGCGGCTCTGGTAATCTGGGTATGGAGTTCTAGATCAGCGAGGAGGAACAGTTCCGCGTCGTGCATACTTTGGATAGATTCTTCCAGGCACGCTTCCAACTCAACGATCTCGTCGTCGGTAATGCGTTGCGCAGCCAACTCGATAATGCCTACTTCGACGATTTTGCGGGCATCGAACAGGTCAAGAATGGCGGCATCGTTGAGGGAGAAGACAAAGTCAAGGTGCTGCACGAGTTGGGCCGTCTCTAGCTCGGTGACATAAGCCCCTGCTCCCTGGCGAATCTCGATGACGTTCATCATGGCCAGGGCACGCAGCGCTTCACGCAAGGCCGGCCGGCCGACGTTCATCATCGCTGCCAATTCCCGTTCGGCCGGTAGTTTGTCGCCCGGCCGTAATTGCCGCTCCTTGATCATATGCAAGATGCGTTCAGTAATTTGCTCTGGTAAGGCGGCCCGCTCAACGGTGCCAAAATCTGTTGATAAATTAGTCATTCTTCAAAGCCAATTGGTAATATAGTAAGGTGGTAAGACCACTTTACCAGATGTTAGCAAAACAGTGCGCGTTTGTCAATTGCTTTTGGTGATAATGTATCCTATTTTATATCCCCCTATAGGCCATTTGGCCCTGTACAGCCCGTGGTACATATTTTAAAGTCAATAAAATTGTGTTCGTATAAGCTGTGGTCCCAAGCGGGCCAAAGAGCCATTACCGGGTCACAGCAGATGTGATTACTAAAAAGGAGACAAAATCATGAGTCACGTGCAAGATATGTTAAGAACACACCCTGTTGAGAGCCAGGTGGACATGGAGGCGCTTGCCGCCTGCATCGAAGCTTGTTTTGATTGTGCCCAAACATGTACGGCCTGTGCCGACGCCTGCCTGAGCGAGCCTATGGTTCAGGATCTGGTCCGTTGTATCCGCCTCAACCTGGATTGCGCCGACGTCTGCGAAGCGACCGGGCGGCTGGTATCACGGCAAACGGCCGTTGAGAAGCGCTTGTGGCGGGATCAGCTCCAGGCTTGCCTCACCGCCTGTGAGGTGTGTGGCGCTGAGTGTGAACGACACGCCGGCATGCACGAGCATTGCCGTGTGTGCGCCGAAGCGTGCCGCAACTGTGCGGAAGCGTGTCGTCGCCTTCTGAATGCGACCGGTTGAGTTGTTGAGAGCGCTTAGCGATGAATGATTACACACAAGAACCGGAGATAACCACGCATCGCCCTAAGGCACGGGGAGTGACCACTCTTGTTATGCCCTTGCCTCTCTATCTCGCTTTTAACTACTGATAGAGTGTCTGCACGGCATGTTTTTCAGGCTCCATCTCCCGATCACTTAACCGCCCATCTTCCAGCCAAAGCACCCGGTCGGCAATCTGCCGCAGGCGGTGGTCGTGGGTAACGATGACAATAGCCCGTCCCCTCCGGCTGCGCTCCGGGCTGGCCTGGTCACGCCCCAGGCCACAGCACAACAACTCCATCACCTCCTGGCCGGTCTTACTGTCCAGGTTGCCGGTTGGCTCGTCGGCCAGGATGAGGGGTGGATCGTTAGCCAGGGCACGAGCGATGGCCACGCGCTGTTTCTCGCCGCCGGAGAGGTCGGCCGGTTTGTGATCCAGGCGGCCCTCCAGGCCCAGCATGGTTAATAACTCAATAGCGCGTTCCCCGGCGCGCTTACCACTTACCCCGGCCAGTTTCAGCACCACTTCCACGTTTTCGCGGGCGGTCAGCGCCTCCAGCAGGTTGTACGCCTGGAAGACGAAACCCAGCAAGCGCAGCCGCAAGGCCGCCATTTGCCGCTGGTTCAGGCTGGTAACGTTCTGACCGTTGACAAACACTTTGCCTTCAGTGGGATGCAGCAGCAGGCCGGCCATGCTTAACAAAGTTGTCTTGCCACTGCCAGACGGCCCCATGATAAGGATGATTTCACCCGGCTTCACCTGCAAGTTAACCTGGTTACTGGCAGTCACGGCCGTGTGGCCGCTACCATAAATTTTGCTCACATTTTGCAGTTCCAACACATGGTTCATGATTCTCTCCACTTTGCGCTCTACAACGCCACTATGCTCGAAAAACAACCATCGGGTCCAGGCGGCTGATGCGACCAAGTGGTAACAATGCTGCCAGAGCGGTGATAACCGCCAGTACCGGTATTTGTCGCAGCCACAAGGCCGGTTCAATCAGAATGAGCATCTCCGGGAGAAGACGGCCGACCAGCACCGCCACCCCATAAGAGAGGCCAACGCCGGCCACAAACCCCAGCGCGGTGCTGAGGGTGGCCTGAGCAAACACCACCCGCAACAGGTCGCCGGTGTTGGCGCCAACAGCTTTCAGCACGCCATACTCATGTGCCCGTTCCACCGTTGCCGTATAAACCGTCAGGCCAATAACCAGTAACCCCACCACGTATGCCACACCACTCATGGCGCGAATAATGTCTGTGCCCATCTGCCGGATCATTGCCTTGTCGCTGGCAATGAACTCGGCCTGGGTGAGCAGGTTGGCGTCAGGCACGGCCGTGCGCACACCGGCAGCCACCTGGTCTACGTCTGCGCCCGGCTCTGTTTGCACCAGCACGTAGCTGGCTGACTCCGGCGAGACGCCCATCAACGCCGCCAGTGCCTGCTTGTTCACAAAGGTAATGCTGGTGGCGATGCCGAAAGTTCCCTGGCTTAATCCGGCGATGGTCAAGTCATACCCCATGAGATTGACCGTATCCCCCAGTTCCAGGCCATAACGAGCAGCCAGATCACGATCCAGCACCACCTCGTCCAGCCCCAGGACGGCCGTGCCCGCAACGAGTTGCCATGGGCCGCCAAAGGGCGCCGATCCATCCACGGCAAAGATGTAGCTGGACACCTGCGTTTCACCCACGTCCAGGCTGCCGCCGACGTATAAGAGACCAACCACCTCGGCTACCCCCGCTACCGAGCGAGCCTGGGTTACTGTTTCCGGCGGCAGAATGGAGGAGGACATATGCAGATTCTCGACTCCTTTCTGCATCAACCACAGAGAAGCCGGCTGGTTCTTGATGTAGGCCACAGCGTGTTCTTCCGAGCCGGCAAAGACGCCGGCCATCACCAGGATGAGCAAAACGGCCAGGGCCACGCCGCCGACGCTGATGGCCAGCCGGGTTCGTTCGTGCATCAGGTTGCACCAGGCGAGTTTGAGCATGGTAAGCCTCCGTGCCAGTAATCGTCACTGATGACCGGTTACTGAATACCGATAACCTGTTACTGCTTAAAAACCAGCAACGGATCAATCTGGCTCAGGCGGCGAATGGGCAACAGCGCGGCCAGAGCGGTCATGACCATAGTTAAAACGCCGGCCTGAACTATCGTCCCTGGCCGGATGACAATGTTAAATTGTGGCCAGATCGTCATAATAAGGGCGGCGGTAACGTACCCCAGCCCCACGCCGCAGACAAAGCCGGCAACAGCGCGGCAGAGTGTCTCAACGGTTACCAGCCAGGCCAGCCGGCCACCGCTGGCCCCCACCGCTTTTAACACGCCATACTCGCGCATCTGGTCAGTTACGGCCGTGTACGCCGTCAGTCCCATCACCGCTACGCCAATGACCGTGCCAATAAAAATCATCACGTTGAGCGGCGTAGCCATCACCGTGGCCAGAACCCGTTGGTCGGCGGCGGCCATGTCGGTCGGCGTCAGGGCTGCGATGCCCGGCACTTCACGCTCAATAGTTGCCACTGCTACTGTGGGGTTGACGCCCGCCGGCAGGCGCAGCAGGTGGTAGCTGACCATGTTGTTCAGGCCCAGGATAGAGGCAGCCGCATCCAGCGAGATAAAGACATAGGGACTCATCCAGGACGCAGTTTCCCGCGTCAGCCCCACCACAGTGAATGTTTGCCCCAACACGTCCAGCGTATCACCCACGGCGATACCATTGCGCTGCGCCAGCCAGGTATCCAACAATATCTCGTTGTTCGCCGTACTGGCGGCGCCACCGTCCAGACCCCGTCCCTGGCCGATGTTCCAGGGTGTGCCGAAAGTGGTGGCCGGGTCGTAACCCACCAGCAGTACCGGCGTCTTGGTCTGATTCCGGGTCAAGATGATCCCGGCTATGATGATGTGCCCTGCCCCGGTAGCATTAACGGCCGTGACCGCCTGGTCGTGCAGCCACAGGGGAACGACGGAATCGGAGGTAAACATACCCTGGGTTCCGCTTTGAGCCACAATCAAGTCTGCGCCCATGTTGTCTACAAAGGCGGTCAGGGTAACATACAACCCCTCGCGGAAACCGAGCAGGAGCAAAATCAGCGCCAGTGCCGCGGCCACACCGGCGACACTCAGGGCCAGTTTGCCTTTTTCATGAAGTAAATTGCGTCGCGCCAGGAATATACCCATGATTAATCTCCTCACTACTCAGACAACAGGTGATGCCTGTTCTCGTTTGCGCCCTTACAGGGTAGCACGGCAGGCCCGGCCGCAGAAAGCGCCATACTACCTGTTCAGCTATAGGTGAAATCACCTATAAACCACCTGATCCTGCCCACACGGACACGGTTATGGTGCCTGCGGCGCAGCCGACATGGCGCGGGTGAAGCGAACGGCCGTTACCGCCCAACAAAAAATCCGCGCCCCCTCTCCAAACTTTTTTATGGACAATGCTCCCCTTCTCCGGTATTCTTTTTGCCAGTTGCCGAGGCAAACAAGTTGGGCAAATACCATGAAACAAAGAACCACCCTCACAAACAAAGCATATTGTTTTCTCACACCGTGGGGTTGTTGATTTATGCTGATTCATTACACAACGAATCGGCATAATAATTGTTAGACGCCAAGGAGACATCATGACGGTCAAGCGTATGGACAACGTCGGCATCGTGGTAGAAGACATTGACGCCGCCATTGAGTTCTTCACCGAACTTGGCCTGAAGCTCGAAGGGCGAGCCACGGTCGAAGGAGAATGGGCAGGGCGCGTTACCGGACTGGGTTCCCAGCGCGTCGAGATCGCCATGATGGTCACTCCCGACGGTCACAGCCGGCTCGAGATGTCCCGATTCCTCGCGCCGCCTGTGGTCGCCGATCACCGCAGCGCCCCGGTGAACGCTCTCGGTTACCTGCGTGTCATGTTCACCGTGGAGGATGTAGACGATACGCTGGCCCGGCTCGGCAAACGCGGCGCGGAACTCGTCGGCGAAGTGGTTCAGTACGAAGACATGTATCGGCTCTGCTACATCCGAGGCCCCGAAGGAATTCTCATCGGGCTGGCCCAAGAGCTTGGGCAGCAGACGTCTCGATGAGCAGATGGGACAGGTACAGACCTGATAGGGGTGCGTACGCGCGGTGGCGAGTTGCCGTTTGAGGGCGTCTAACAGATCGCTCAAGCCGACCCCTCCGGCCTTCGGCCTCCGGGGCGGCTTAGCTCAACCGTTGGGCCGACGAATAGAAAGCATTTCGTTTGTGTCGATAGGGCGTGATCTTGCGATGCGTGAAGGAGGATGTGTTCAATGGGATGGGAGGCACTAGAGCAGTGGGGTGACGACGTCGTTCGCATCGAACCGCTCGCTGGCGGAGTGGCCAACGACGTGTGGACCGTGCGCGTCAACGGGCACCTCGCAGTCGGTCGTCTTGGTGTCAGGAGCGACGCTGATCTCGCGTGGGAGACCGAACTCCTCAAACGCCTCGACCGTGAGGGTCTGACCGTGCCGGTGCCGATCCCGACGATGGCCGGCCGGCTGTTCGCCGACGGTGTGGTGCTGATGACCTACGTCGAGGGCGGACCGCCCGAAACGGAGTCCGACTGGCGTCGTGTGGCCGACACGCTCCGCCAGCTGCATCGGTTGACGCCGGGGTGGCCGCAGCGCCCGGGCTGGCGATCGTCGACCGACCTTCTGCACACCGAGACCGGGACGAAGATCGACCTCGGCGCGATGCCGCCTGAGGGCGTTGCTCGATGCCGAGCAGCGTGGGCGCGGCTCAGCGGACGTCAGACCTGCGTCGTCCACGGCGACCCCAACCCGCGCAACATTCGCATTACCAGAGATCGGGTCGCGCTGATCGACTGGGACGAGGCGCACGTCGACGTCCCCGACCTCGACCTGGTGATGCCCCACAACGCTGCCGGTCTCGACGACGAGGCGCACGACATCGCCGCGCAAGCGTGGGCCGCATGGGAAGCCGCCGTCTGCTGGGACGACGAGCACGCAGTCAAGCGGCTCGCCGAAGTTCGAGCGGTCTGAGCAGCAGCGGCAGCGAATCCAGAGAACGCGCCTACTGCTGGGATCTTCGGCGCCGCTTTCGACCCCGACCAGCACGTCCAGACCTGGCGCATGTACCTCGAGCAAATGCGCCCAACACAGTGTGCACCCGACTTGGGGTACGCGCCGCGTTTTTCAGCATGTTTCTGGCTTGCGCGGAAGCCCGTTTCGAGGGTGAGTCCACGCTCCCACCCCAAGCGGGTAACGCTCGCCGTTAGCCCGCAATGAGTTCAAGGACATATTGGCCGAAATGAATCAACCTCAAAACCACATCAAGTCCAAACAACGCATCGCCGACCACGGGGAGGTCTTCACCCCGGCGTGGATGGTCGAGGCCATGTTAGACCTGGTGAAGGAAGAGACGGAACGCATTGATTCCCGCTTCCTGGAGCCAGCGTGCGGCGGCGGTAACGTGCTGGAAATCTTTGTCGGCTACCTGAGAAGGGGTCACGGCCGTAGGCGAGACAAGTGAGGCGACGGCCGTATAATTCCAACATTCACATTGCGCAAAACAGGTGTGGCGCGGCGAGGACGCCGGCCACAGCCACCAATGGAAGACCACGCCGAATCAGGGCATCAAAACATTATCTCGAAGCGATACAATTGGTATATGAAGATAGTCATTATTAGTGATACACACGGCCGTCATGAAGAGTTAGGCAACATGGAAGGGGATATTCTCATTCATTGCGGGGACGTTTGTTTGGGTTTTGATGCCTTTGACTATGAGCTTGACGCCATTGACAACTGGTTTTCTAAACAACGATTTTCAGCAATCTTGTGCATCGGTGGCAATCATGACCGCCCCATCCAACATCGAGTAGAACGGAGAATTCCCGTATTTCAAAATGCGGTCTATCTCCAGGATGAAACATTTAACTATAAGGGCATCAAGTTCTATGGCACTCCCTGGACGCCTGACTTGTATGGATGGGCATTCTATCAGGCGAATGACAAATTAAAAATAATATGGGAGCAAATCCCATCTGACACAGACATCTTGATTACCCATACACCGCCCTGGCAAATTCTGGATAGTCCCCGTTACTCCGCACTACATTTGGGGTGTCCTCATTTGAGAAAAAGAGTCGAAACTATACGGCCACAACTCCATTGTTTTGGTCATAATCATGCCAGTTATGGACAGAAGGAGATGAACGGGACGCTATTTGTAAATGCTTCTATTGTTTCACGAGGGAACATGAATCTGCCGATTTCAATTGAATTATGATGGGCCACCAATTTCACGAATGAACATGAATGCGTGAGGTTTGTATCATTCGTGGCTATTTGCGCAGGAAAACAATGTCTCTGAAAACTGTCGCCACAGAAACAGTTGCCTTTTTGGAGAACGGTAGATACGTCTCGGACGCTGGCGACACGGTACAGTTCTTGCCTGAACAGCAAACGGCCGTTGCCGGAACCCGTCTATACACACCTGCGGAATTACACGCGCTGTTGGCTAACCAACCGGTTGCCAGAGAGCGGAGCAGACTTCAGCCACAGGTCTGGTTATGGAAGTTACCGGTTGCAGGTGACGGAAGAGGGGGATGGAGTGACGGCAGTAGGCGAGACGAGTGAGGCGACGGCCGTTTAGTTTGGGGTGATTAAAGCCCTTTTATAAATGACTGGAGTTCGTTTTTTACCGCTCCCCAGACCCCGCCAAGAGGCAATACCAGGTTTTCCATTCGTGCCCACTCCAAAAAGAAAGAGTAGGAATGGCGATAAAAGTGCCGGAAAGACAAATACTCTGAAAGCACATTTGCCGTTTCTGCCGATATGACGGCCGGTCGCTGCTCACTTTTCGTGGTCATTTGCTCAATGAGTTGCTGATGCCAGGCGTGGCCTTCAGGTGTGGCGTGGTCTATTTCGCTGGCTATCACTTTGAATATGTTCTCAATTCCGTTATAGAAGGAATGGAGTAGGGAAGCAACGGCCGTTGTTTGCACTATATCAGGCGCTTCGGTCTGGATCGTCTCTAGCAAATCCGCGTAGGCCACAAGAAGCTGGTCTATCTGCGTGATCTCAAAAAGAATCTTCTTGACTGTTTTATCAGACAATTTGCACTAATTCCTCTTCATCAAGCAAAAAGCGAACGAACATATCTTCCGGCGTATCCAGGTCAACCAGATCAACAGAGTAATCTAATTCTCTAAACAACCGCCCATACACGCGGAAAAAATCCTTTTTGGGGCAGCCGCGTACCGCCAGATCAATGTCTGATTGGGCATGTATATCTCCTGTTGCCAGAGAGCCAAAAAGGTAAATTTGGGTGCAGCCCGCTTCCCGCAGGATGTGTACCGCTTTCTCAACATTTATTTGATAGGTCGTTGGCAAGTCTGCTAATTCCATTCTCTCGTCACTCCAGGTGATCATTTAACCACACTTTAGTCAAACCGGCGCAGAAGTCAACTATTTGTTTGTCCAAGTTACTGATAAGCGGATAGGCGGGTTGGTTTATCCGCTTATTCGTGCTTATCCGCTGCCGCGCATATGTTTTTTAACCCCACGCATCCGGCCGTCACCACCTTCAACAAAAAATCCGCTCCCCCTCTCCAGATTTATTTATGGACAATGACCCCCTTCTCCGGTATCCTTTTTGCCAGTTGCCCCGGCAAACAAGTTGGGCAAATGCCATGAACTGACAACCTACCATAAAGATGATCAAATAGGGGAACAATGTCTCTGAAAACTGTCGCCACAGAAACACTTGCTATTTTGGAGAACGGTAGATACGTCACGGACTCTGGCGACACGGTACAGTTCTTGCCTGAACAGCAAACGGCCGTTGCCGGAACCCGTCTATACACACCGGAGGAATTACACACGCTGTTGGTTAACCAGGCTGGCTGCCAGAGAGCGGAGCAGGCGTCGGCTACAGGTCTGGTTATGGAGGTTACCGGCGAAACAACGCAGGTGGCGGCCCACCGTTTAACGCACAGCGAAGGGTGTAAAGAGCTGGTGTTGTTAAACTATGCCTCCGCCCGTAATCCCGGCGGTGGGTTCATCACCGGAGCCAAAGCGCAAGAGGAAGATTTGGCCCGCTGCTCCGGTTTGTATCCTTGTTTGCTGACGCAACCGGGTTATTACGAGGCCAACCGGAAACAGAGTTCTTTGTTGTACACCGACCACATCATCTACTCGCCGGACGTGCCCTTCTTCCGCACCCACAGCAGCAATCTGCTGCCGGAGATATTTTTGGCGTCGGTGATTACGGCGCCGGCGCCCAATGCCGGCGAAGTGCTGCGCCGTGAGCCAGAGGCGCAGCCTTTGATCGCCCAAACCTTGCGCCGGCGAGCGGGCATGGTTTTGGCCGTGGCCCGTGAAAATGGGCACCGTTCCGTCTTATTGGGCGCGTGGGGCTGTGGAGTCTTTCGGAATGACCCCCCTCTGGTGGCCGATATTTTTGGGAATTGGTTGATAAGCCCTGATTTCAGTAACTGCTTTGACCGGGTTGTTTTTGCGGTATATGACCTCCGCCAGGACAAAGGAGTGTTCACTGCTTTTAAGGCTCGATTGGCAGGATAGGTGGTAATCATCGGATGATTTTGTTGGCAAAGTTAAAGATTCCACCCCCTCCTACTTTCACCTGATACACACCAGTCCCTACCGCCAGGATGGGGCTGACCAGATAACAATGGACAATGACCCACTTCTCCGGTATCCTTTTTGTCAGTTGCTAATACAAACAAGTTGGGCAAATGCCGTGAAGCGAGGAACGATCACCACAAACGAAGCATATAGTATTTCCGCACTATAGAATTGTTGAACTATACTGATTCATTTCACAACGAATCGGCATAATAGTTATTGGGTCGCCACCGTTCAGACATTGTCTTTTGTGTCATAGGTGTCGTTAAATGTTTGAATTTCATCCGATTATTCACACAAACTACATAGAGGTTCAGGAATGGTTGTCAAACAGGGACGATATACCACACTACCGAACCAATAGGGCACTCAATAAAGTCAAAAAGCAGCTAACACAAGCAACTTTTGAAAGTGCCGCTTTACAATACTATGTTTGGTTTCCTGGGCATTCAACAAAAGTAGCATGTACTCTAGAAAGAGTCATTGGTTACGACTCAATAGCTCAATGGTTGAAACATAATTCTCAGATAACAGTGATTGATATTGGATGTGGTGCAGGAGCCGCATCTGTCGCTTTTGTCGACTGTTTATTGAAGCTAAGAGAAGATGGTCGAATAGACCATCATGTTTGCGTTCATTTTATGGGAATTGATCCAAATGAGTATGCAATTGCAATTTATTATCAACAACTTGAGCGATTGAAATCCAAAGTCAAAGAACATGATTTTGATATTACATGTAAATTAATCACTGAAAGCGATTTACGTGCAGTAAATGAGTTAAGAGAAGAATTAAATCGACAGAAAGAACGGTGGGCAGTGCCTTTTTTAGCACACGCTTTCTTGTTTCAAGCAAATGTTATATCACCATTTAGCACCCGCTATATTGAAACTAAGTCCAAGCGTCAGAAACTTGAAAACTTAGGCATTCCTTCTCAGGAATTGAGCGAATCCCAAGAGATGTTTGGGAAAGAGGAAGCTACTGCTTATAAACAAATTCTTGAAAATGCAGCTATAGACAATCTCCACATAATTACAGTTGGAACCGATGGATTCGAGCAGCGTGTAGTTGAATTAGCCTCAGCCATAGATATAGAGTTTGAAGGCAACAACCACATTGTGACAAGAGAAACAGGTGGAGAATTTTCTGTGAAGTATTTGATTCCTGAAACTTGTTACTGGAAAGAACATAGACCAAATGCTTCATGGGAATTTAGCTTTTGTGCTGAAGTTAGTTCTGTTTCCAATGTGTCATTAGCTGATGAAGATTGGCGGGACATTCAAAGTAGTCAAAATCTTCAGGTAGCATGGGCACGCGCTCGACACCATTTGCTTGAACAAACATTGGTCGATGAAGTGGAAATTCGTCTTTTTGAGTCACGACTTGATGCAAATATAGCTCGATTGAAGCAACAATTGATCGCATACGCACAGGATGTTGTACATACAGATGACAGGCTCCATTTCAAATTTCCCAAGAGTGATACAAAGTTGCGGCCATTAGGTTTATCAAGGATCGAAGAGGAAATCCTATCTACTGCGCTCATTCAAAAACTAGGCCAAAGGGTTTCAGGAATAGCAAGTCGGAGTTATGCTTATAAATTCTCGCGCACATACGGTGATCATAGTACTGAATATTTGTATGAGAATTGGTTTGATGCCTATGGCAGATACATAAACGATGCTCGATTTGCCGCACAAAATAACGAAGGGTGCGTGATTATCCAAACAGACATCAAGTCTTTTTATACTCGAATTATACGGGATAGTTTAGTGCAACTTTCAAACGAACAACTGAGTCGAAGTCAGCGTGTTGAGTGGTTGCTTAAAATTTTGTTTGCCAGAGATATTGACGATCATGAAGCTGGTAAAGGAATTGTACAAGGGAACATAGCTTCGGGGTTTTTTGCAAATCTTTACTTGGTTGACTTGGACGCTCGGTTTGGGCCAGGAAATGAATGGAATGTAGAGTTTTTTAGGTATGTGGATGATATGATTATTGTTGTTCCCAATCCAGAAGATGTCGAAGACGTATTAACTGAACTAAACACCAAACTTGTCGAGATTGGCCTAGAACTTAACCTTGACCCAAAAAAGACCGAGCGTTTCACCGATGCTGCTGAATTTATCAGCACAACAGAAAAGGATGAAACCCTCGACAATTTGCAAAGCCAATTTCAAAATTGGATAAATTGTTTGTGGATACTAGATGACGAACATAGGCAGGTTTTCCGTAAAGCTTACAATGAATCCCAAGCTGAATGGTGGTATCGAATCGAGCTTTATAGTTTTTGCTTAAAGGCTATAGGCATTCTAATTGATCCTACTACCCTCAGTCGAAGAATTTATAAATACCTATTTAATCACAGGTTGTGCGAAAAGGATTTCACTTGGCAAGCACCATTTCAAGTTCCATCTTTTCCTAACAACGCAAAACAGGATCAAGTGTACGGTTGGAAGGAGGCATTTGACGAGACAAACATTTTATGGGTTTATAAGAAGAAAGAGCTTTTTGATTTGTTGCAAGAACTCCTCACAGAAAGTAAACAAAGATTAGCTGAGGCCATCGAAAATGGTAACGTAAAAAGCGAAAAACAGTGGACAAGAACTCTACGATTTTGCATCAATAAACTATTACAAATCGAGTTTCAAAGTGCCAATGCTGTCCAAGTAATTCTTGATATATTACTCGAAACCCCTTGGCTAATTCGTAATCCTCGCAACGTCATCGAAAACCTAGCAATTCGCGGTTATGCTGATCAAATCAAGCTCCTTCTCGTGCATTATGGTGATGAAGCAGATCAGATGAAAGAGTATATGAAGTCTATCATCTTGCGTTCGATTCGATTCTTGCCCGTTGTAACTGATGATATGTGGGCGCAAGTAGTGGGAAGTGCGGTTAGCCTTTCCAATGTTATTAGCTTAATGGCTACAGAAACATGGCTGAAAGTAATTAAAGACCAACCCGAATTAGTAAAAGAGATTCATTTGCTAGAAATCGAGACCGCACTTGGTAGGAACCCTAGACCTATATTGCGGATAAGGAAAAACTACTTGCTAATTCTAGGTGAACACAAGCGCGAAATCGTTGTAGAAGAAGACAAACAAGATGCCTTGATTCAGAATGTTCGAGCAATCATCCAAGCCGATGAAATCGATTCATTATTTGATTACTATGAACCCGAAATACTAACGCGGGAATTTTACAGCGGCTATCGTGATGATGGGCTTTACCATCCTTCCTCACCCTAAACTACCGTGAGTGTTGGCATAACAATGCTATCGCTCTGACTGGCGAGGTCGAGGCACACTTGCCTCATAACTTGGTGGTATCCAAGGTAGTCTTGCCCGCAAAGAAAGTGGGTTCGCTTGCCGGTAGATGAAGCGGGCACCAAACGGAAAGGACGCGGTTGATTTACTCGATATTTGCAGGGTTTGTTTATAGACCTGACCGTTCAAGGTGGGGGTGTTTGAAATTTGGAGGAGATGGGCATTGAAACGAAGGTTCCCGTGGGTGAAGTTTGCGACCCATTATTTTCTTCAAGATTCGTCGTTTATCTGTGCTCGCCCTGGCAAGACGGTGGTAAGCAAAAAAGTGTCTTGAAGTTTCCTTCCAAGAAAAAAAGTTTCTTCCCAGGAAAAATATTTTTCCTTCCAAGAAAAATAATTTCCCTTGCTGGAAAATTTCCCCCCTCTTTTTACCCGTCCCCCTCGCCAGATTCCAGAATCGTGTTACCCTTTTGGTCGGAGAGCAAGATGATGGCCTTGGCAACTCTGACACCCGATTTAGTGCAGCAGATTCTGGCCCATTTGGGCGTTAATACCCCTTCGACGGGCGCAGGGGGCCTACCGACCACTCTCACCCTCACCTTCCTTGACCAACTCATTGCCGCCTACTGCCGCACCGTACCCTGGGAGAGTGCCTTCCGCATCACCCGCCGGGCGCAGGTGGCGGAAACAGCCCACTGCCCCCGTTGGCCGGAACAATTCTGGCAGGAAAATCTGACCTATGGCGGGGGCGGCACCTGCTTTGAGAGCAACTACGCCTTTTTTGCCCTGCTGCACGCATTGGGGTTCGAGGGGTATCTGACGGTGAATAATATGGGCGAGACGGTGGGCTGCCACACGGCCGTCGTCATTCTGCTGGCTGGGCAAAAGTGGCTGGTGGATGCCGGTTTTCCCCTGTATGCCGCCCTGCCCATCAGCCCGCGCGGGGTGATGCACCGGGCCACGCCGTTTTTGGCTTATACGGTACGGCCGTCTGCCCCCAACCGCTACGAAATTGAACAACACCCCCACCCCCGCCACAACGCCTTCACCCTGGTTGACGAGCCGGTCGCCGAGGCCGACTACCGCGCCCACACCAGCGCCGATTATGGCGAAAACGGCCTGTTCCTGGATGCCGTCATCATCAACAAAATCATCCACAACCAGCCCTGGCGCTTCAACATGCGCGAAACGCCCTGGCAATTGCACCGTTTTGGCTGGGGCACGGATACGGTTTATGATCTGGATGGCGAGGCGGCCACGGCCGTGGCCCGGCACTTTGGTATGGATGAACAGGTGGTGCAGCAGGCTTTTCAATTTGCCATGCAACAATCGGGTATATCCTGAAAAAACCGCAAAGGGCGCGAAGAACGCAAAGTTTTTTCAATCAACCAACCACGTACCTCTGCGCCCCCGCGCCTCTGCGTTATTTTTTCCGGGTAAACATACATTTTGCTGATGAGTGAAACAAACGCGGAAAAACTCAAGCGGCGTAATGCCGAACTGGCGATTTTGAACAGTATCGCCCAGGCGCTCAACCGCTCCGTAGACCTGGACGAAGCGGTGCAAACGACCCTGGCGCAGGTGGCCGAACTGCTCGACCTGCACACCGGTTGGGTCTGGCTGCTGCGCGAAAATGGCGAATCCTACCTGGCGGCGGCGCAAAATTTGCCACCCGCCCTGGCCCAGCGTCCGGACAAAATGGCCGGCAGTTGCTACTGCCTGGACACCTACCGCGCCGGAGACCTGGCGGGGGCGGCCAATGTGAACGTGGTCACATGCAGCCGCCTGCAAGGGTTAATTGATGGCGCGGATGGGCTGCGTTACCACGCCAGCATCCCGCTGTATGCCCACGGCCGTCAGATGGGTGTGTTAAACGTGGCCAGCCGCAACTGGCGGCAGTTGTCGGCCGAGGATTTGCAGCTTTTGTACACGGTGGGCGATATGCTGGGCATTGCCGTGGAGCGGGCGCGGCTGTTTGGGCAGCAGGCGGCGCTGGGGGCGCTGGAAGAGCGCAACCGGCTGGCGCGGGAAATTCACGACACCCTGGCGCAGGGTCTAACGGCCGTTTCCCTGCAACTGGAATCGGCCGATGCCCTGTTAGAAGCGGGGATGGAACCGGCCAAAGTGCGCCAGGTGGTGCAGCACGCCCTGGCCCTCACCCGCGCCAACCTGGAAGAAGCGCGCCGCTCGGTAATGGATTTACGGGCCGCGCCGTTGGAAGAGCAATCGTTGGTGGAAGCATTGGCGGCGCTGGCCGAACAAACGGCCGTGCCCGTGGATTTGCTGGTGCAGGGTGGGGCACGGCCGTTGCCCCGTCGCCTGGAAACGGGCCTTTACCGGCTGGCGCAAGAGGCGCTGCAAAACGTCAGCCGCCATGCGCAGGCGCACCGGGCGGTGGTAAAATTACTGTTCATGCCCGATGCCGTGAAGCTGGTGGTGGCCGATGATGGTGTGGGCTTTGACCCCACGGCCGTGCCGCCCGACCGCTTTGGACTGATCGGCATGAATGAACGGGTACGGCTGCTAAACGGCCGTTTTCATCTGCAAAGCGCGCCGGGTGAGGGCACGCACATTGAGGTGTCTCTACCTGCACAGACCTGACAGGTTTTGAAAACCTGTCAGGTCTTGGAAACAGACAATGACCGAACAAATTTGCATTTTGATTGTGGATGACCACCCGGTGGTGCGGGAAGGGTTGGTAGCTATTTTGGGCACACAGGCCGATTTTGTGGTGGTGGGCGAAGCGGGCGACGGCCGTGACGCCCTGCAAAAAGCGCACGATTTACACCCGGACGTTATCTTGCTTGACCTGGAAATGCCGGGCATGGATGGTGTGGAGACGCTGCGCCAACTCAGGGCGCAAAACGCCCAGGCGCGGGTGATTGTGTTTACGGCGTTTGACAGTGACGAGCGCATTGTCACGGCCGTGCAAGCCGGGGCACAGGGGTATCTGCTCAAGGGCGCGCCCCGCCAGGAATTGTTCCATGCCGTGCGCGTCGTGCACAGTGGTGGTTCCCTGCTGCAACCGATTGTGGCCTCTAAACTGCTACGGCGCGTCACCCAAGAGCCGGAACCGCCGCAAGAAGCATTAACTGCCCGCGAACTGGAAGTGCTGCAAGCGATGGCGGCTGGTCTGCAAAATAAGGAGATTGCCGCCAAACTGGTCATCAGCGAACGCACGGTGAAGTTTCACGTCAGCGCCATCCTCAGCAAACTGGGCGCAGGCAACCGTACGGAAGCGGTAGCCCTGGCGGCGCAGCGGGGGCTGGTGGAGATGGGGCGGAATCCGTAGTTCGTAATCCGTAATCTGTAGTTCGTAATCCGAAGTCGGGTTACGGATAACGGCTCACGGTTTACGGATAACGGCTCACGGCTCACGGCTCACGGAATACGGTTCTGCTGACGGTAGGGGGTTATTTGTTGGTCGGTGAGGGTACGGCCGTCAGGGTGCTGCCAGGTGGTACGGCCGTGGCTATCGGTGGCATACACCCAGCCCGCCAGACTCATCCGGTTGAGCCAGATACGCTCGCCTGGGCCAGGTGCGGACGGCGGTTGACCGGTGAGATGGTGTCCCTGGTAATGGGACGGCAGTGCGGTGGGTTGGGGATTAAAATCTCGATTCAGGACGGGGTGCAGGGCCGCAATCAGACTTTGTTCGGCCATATCCATGTCAAACTGTTCCCAGGCTTGCATGGCAAAGAGGCTCTTTTGGGCCACAAAGGGGCGGCAGTCGGCCAATGTGTAAAAATCTACGGCCCAATCTCTCGATTGGGGCCGGTTCAGTTCAATCAGTTCGCCCAGGCGGGACGGTTTTTGCACATGTTCCCAGAAGCGGGCGACCACGTCCCGCCGGGATTGGCCGACGTAGAAAGCCAGCGGCCCATCACGCACCACATAAATCAGGTGGCCGAGCGTGCTGTCCATTTGTTTGTGGAGAATGGCGTGAACGGTGGTAGTGACCATACGGCCGTATTATACTAGCCCTATGACGCCCGAAAACAAACCAGACTTATCTACCCCTGGCGGTTATGACGCCACGTTGTCCTTCCAACGCGCCAATGTCATCGCCCTGCTGTTGCTGCCGGTGGTGGGGCTGCTGATTTTTGTGCCCTACCGCTGGTTATGGGGCGAGAGCCTCCTGGCGGCGATATTCAATTTGGGAGGGCGTGGTTTTGTCACGGCCGTCGTTCTCTTTTTCGCCGGTATTTTTGTGCATGAATGGCTGCACGCTGTTGGTTTCCGGCTGGTAGGCCAGGCGCCTGCCGACAGCATTCGTTACGGCTTTAATTGGAAGGGGCTGGCCCCTTATGCCCACTGCCACGCCGTGATGAGCGCCAGAAGTTATAGGGTGGGGGTCGCTTTGCCAGGGTTAGTGTTGGGGGTTATACCGGCGCTGGTTAGTCTGGCAGCCGGTATCTGGTGGTTGGCAGCGTGGGGCGCGCTGATGCTGATCTCGGCCGGCGGGGATGTGGCCGTTTTATTGGCCGTGCGCCAGGTGCCGGGGCAGGCGTTGGTGCAAGACCATCCGGCAAAGGTGGGGTGCCATGTCTTGGCGACTGGAGACTAGGCCAATCTCCAATCCCTACTCCTCCCCTAAATACCATGTCTCCTCACTTTCAAAAAGCCAGAGGTGACTGGAACTGGGAATGGGCGCCAGACGCAATGGTACCGGCCAAGGGACAGTTTGCCACCCCTCCTCTGTTAAAACGAGCGGTTCAAATCCCTTGTTAACCAGCCGTATCACCCGCGGTAATGTAATTATCTCATCCGGCAGTGTGTCAGCCTGCCGCAAATGCGGTGGACTCTCGGCGGCCACCACCTCCCCCATATAACAGGCAAACAGCGCTTCTAAGCTTAACTCTGTGGTCGCCTCCACAAACCCCACATACTGGGTGGGCAGGTCTTCGATGGAAAAGGGAGTAAATGGGCCGACCAGACTACGCGGCGCCTGCCCTTGCCAGGCT
Organism: Anaerolineae bacterium; assembly: GCA_023382655.1. Classification (GTDB taxonomy): domain Bacteria; phylum Chloroflexota; class Anaerolineae; order Promineifilales; family Promineifilaceae; genus CAADGU01. Next base: position 93,025 of record JAHDWK010000012.1, read on the forward strand.
TCAAAGCGGATGCTCCAATCTAGATAAATGCCCAGGGCCACACCTACGGCATCTACCGACCGCGCATCACCTGACACCAGATAATGTGCTGTGTAACCCGTCAGGCCATCACGTAGCGGCTGCGCGATAGAGATGATGCCACCGCCGTTTTGGGCAACCAGCCTGACATCGGCAATTAACTCGGCCGGATGGCCCGTCGCAAAGTGTGAGGAATCGAACCAGCCATAGGTCTCGCTGTAGAGATAACGTGAATCCGGGAGTGGCGTGACCAGGCGTCGCCCCTGGTTGCTGTCTGGTGGGCAATCAATGAAGTAAGTGCCGGAGCGCGCTACCCGGCTGCCAGCAGCCGGCGCATGGTGGGCGTCACGGGCGCTAAGCCCACGGGTAACAAGCAACAGGCTGACCAGTAAGCTAAACGTAAGACTTGCTGCTAATAGGAATTTCCCCCAACGCAATAGACGATTCTGTTTTTGGCTCATGCCGCGTATTGTACATGTAAATCACTTTTTGTACCTGACGGTCGTGTAACATTAACGCAAAGGCCGTCCCCTGGCAGCACAATAGCACACCAGGGTACGGCCGTAACGTTTGTCGAAAATAGTGGGGACTAAATCGCGGCAGTAGCCCGCGCCAGGCGCATACTCAGCGCCACCCCCGCCATGGCCCCACCGGCCAACCCAATAGCCGCCGTAATCACCAGCGCCAGCAAATTGCCGGCGCCAAATAGCTGTCCCACCGGCAGGGCCAGCAGCGGGCCAATCAGCAGGCCCAGCAGCGCCCCGCCAAAAACAAACAGGATGGAGCGTAGTTGCCAGCCATTTTCGGCACAGTGCAGCGCCCCACCAATGCAGCCTAATACACAACCAGCGATAAAACCGACATAAGCCAGCGGCCATCCACCTAACAGGCCACCAACCATGCTGCCAGCTATCGCCCCGATCAAACTCCCCATTCTTGCCTGGCTCATCACCGATTGATTGTTCATGATTGCAAAACTCCCATAAAAATACGTTTGTAGTGGGCGATTTATCGCCCTTTCCATCTGATTCCATTGTGGCCGAAATGGGCCGCAAAATAAATGGGAACTCCTGCTCAGTACGGCCGTCCTACCCCGTGAGCCGTAAACCGTCATCCGTAAACCGTGACCCGTCATCGGATGACGGTTTACGGATTACAAGTCGCGGCTGCGTAATCTGTGTAACCACCCATGTATTCGGTGAGACGGCCGTCTTCCAGCGCCACCACGCGGTCAACTACCTTGTCCAGGAAGTAACGGTCGTGGGAGATAACCAGCACCGCACCGACGAATTCGTCCAGCGTTTGTTCCAGCACTTCTATGGAGGCAATGTCCAGATTGTTCGTTGGCTCGTCCAACAGCAGCAAATTAGGCCGGGTCAGCACCAGTTTTGCCAGTTGCAGACGGCTGCGTTCGCCCCCACTCAGGTCACGAATGGGGCCGCGAATCTGATTATAGGTGAACAGGAATTTGTGCAAAAAGGCGACCGCATCTCCTTCGCTCAGTGGCGCGGTATGGCGGATTTCGGTGAGCAGCGTGTTGTCGTAATTGAGCGTTTCTTGCTCCTGGGCATAGTAGCCAATTTTATTGCTGGGGCCAATTTTGATCACGCCCTGAGGCACACTCTCCGGGTCGAGCAGTTGCCGCAGCAGCATAGATTTGCCCGCGCCGTTAGGGCCAACCAGCCCCACCCGTTCGCCGTGCCATAGCGTGAGATTGAGACTGCGCCAGAGACGACGGCCGTCTGGCAATGTCATGCCCACGTTTTCCAGTTCCAACACCTTGTTGCTGCCACGCCAGCCGGTCAGATTCAGCGTCATCCGCCGCGCGTCCGTCACTTTTTCCACCTTGTCCATGCGGTCGAGCATCTTTTGGCGGCTGCGCGCCTGGCGGATATGCCGTTCATCTACCACAATGGAAGCCCACAATTCAAAGCGGGCGATAGCTGCTTCAATACGGGTGATTTCCTTTTGCTGCGCCTGGTACATCTGCTGCTGGCGCAGACGGCGCAGTTCGCGCTCGGTAGTGTAGGCGGTGTAGTTGCCGGGGTAGAGGGTCAGACGGCCGTTCTCCAATTCGGCAATATGTGTGGCCACTTCATCCAGCAAATAGCGGTCGTGGGAAATAATGATTACACAGCCGGTATACTGGTTCAGGACTTTTTCCAGATGCTCTTTGGCGGGCACGTCCAGATGGTTGTCCGGTTCGTCCAGCAGCAAGAGGGACGGCTGCTGCGCCATCAGTTTGGCTAACTGCACCAGCTTTTTCTGCCCACCGCTGAGCAGGTGGGTAGGCGTGTGCCAATGCGCCTGATCCAGCCCCACCCGCTGCAACGCTTCTTTGACGCGGCTTTCGTAACGCGGGCCATCCAACCGTTCATATTCATCCAGGGCACGGCCGTGCTGCGCCATCACCTTTTCCAACCTGTCCGGGTCATTGTAAACAGCCGGGTCGGCCATTTGTGTTTCCCACTGGGCCAGCTTTTCTTCCACCACCGTCAGCGTGGGTACGGCCGTGAGCGCTTCTTGTAGGGTGGTACGGCCGTCGGCTAACGTTGGTTCCTGCTCTAGCCGGCCCCAGGTCAAACCGGGTATACGAAAAATAGAACCATCCGCCAGCGGCAGTTCCCCGGCGATGAGCTTCATCAGCGTGGATTTGCCCACGCCGTTTGGCCCCACCAGCCCAATGCGCTGCCCGGCCTGCACTTCCCAGCTAATCCCCTGGAAAATAACCCGTCCCGCCAGATTCACCGACACGTTGTCTACATTCAATATTATTTCAGCCATCACTATCTCCCATCCACAGATTTCACAGATAAAAAAATCTGTGCCATCTATGTAATCTGTGGATCAAAAAAGCCGAGGGGTGGCCTCGGCTTTTCTTACAATTTCTTCCTAAAAAGGTAAATCAGTTTACATAAAATTCTAATCCGAGGCGCGTGGAACTGACCTCAGCGTGAAGCAGCCTAAAGATGATGTGCGGACGAACTGTCCCGTGAAGCCGGATAAGAATAACATGATGTCCCTAGCATACCGCAGAGAGAGGAATTGTGCCAAAAAGCCATAAAACGAGAGCCAGCGATTAAAATCGCGCCTGCAAAGAGCAAAGCCTGCACTGAGCGCGGACGGCAGCCGTCCGTCGTCGAAGTGTACAGATTTATCTGCCGCTCCCAGGGTAGAATCGCTAACTCGCCAGACGATGATAAAACGGCAGCGTAAACTCCGTGCGATCCACATTGAGTGTGATTGATTTGCGCTCCGTTTCACTGCCAAAGTCACGCGGCCAGGTCACGTCTACATCATACGTCAGCCCGGAGCGTACCCGCACCGGCAGTTCACACAGGAACACGCCGTCCCGATTCGTCGTCCCGGCCACAAACGCCTTAACCCCCTGGCAGCTCACCTTCACCTGCAAGCCATACAAGCCCGGCCCATCCTGGTACTCCTGCACCACAATACGCAGTTTGACGGAGCGCATCGGCTCTTTGCTGCCAAATCGCTGCTGCACGGCCGTGTTCAAATTCCCACTCGACCCTGACGACGGCGCCGACGGCCGTCGGCTGGTGGACACCACGCGCGGTATCTGATCTTCCGTAATCTGGATCGGCGGCATGGTAATCGGTCGTGGAGTTGACGGCGGTGTCACCTCCCTTTCAGAAATGGTGATGGCCGGGGCCGGCGTGGGCGGCAGTGGCTCGATTGGTGGTTCTGGCTCCACGCGCAGCGTCTCGCGGGCAAATTCCGGGTAACGCACCGGCACCGGCGAGCGGAAATAAGGCGGCACGGGCGCAATCTCCGGCTGCGACGGTAGTTGCTCCAGTGAAGGGGCTGGCGGCAGTGTGTCACCTGGTGCATACGCCAGTTTGCGCGCCAACTTATCCCGCTCGGTAGCACTGCGCTGCACCTGCTGGCGAATGAAATTAGCCGCCCGCCGCAGCAGTTGGCCCGCCGGGCTGTGTTCACCGGGCGGGGTAGCCGGGTCAAGCTGGTAGAGCGGGTATTCGCTTTTCCAGGCGTGCACGGCGATGGCCAGAGAAAGCCAGGAGATTGGAGATTGGGAGGCCTGTCCTGAGCCTGTCGAAGGATTGGGAGACCTGTCCTGAGCCTGGTCCAAGGATTCAAACAGTGGGACGGCGTTGCTGGCGGCAGCCAGGGCACGGACTTCGTTGTTTTCGGCCAGACCAGTACCGTCCAGGAGATCATAAAGGGCAATGCGCACGGCCGTTGCCCCCTCCACCAATCGCCCAAAATCGTTCAACGTGGGGTCATCCACAAATCCGCTGGCCCGCAGCAGCGCCTTTGCCCGCGACTCGGTAAACGCGGGCACACTCTCGTCGCTGCGGTTCAAGTCAGCCACCAGCCACTCGGCCAACCGCTGCGCAAACACCCCCAGATGGGCGTCATCAAGATAATTAGAAATGAGGATCGTTGCCTGTTCCCCCATACTCTTCTCCAAAAGATTGGTTCAATCTTTGAGATTGAACCAATCTTCTTGTTTACATATCAGGTATCCAGATTTTTTTGGCGGCAATCAGCTCTGCTTGTGATGGTAAGGGCAGCTTGTCAGGTGATTTTGTATAAAAGGCTAACCCTTTATAGCTCACCAGATATTGATAATGTTTGCTTAAGACGCCACCTATACCCATGACAACCAATGGTTCTGCCATGTTGTCCACCAGATTCAACCAATCATCCGGTTCAATGTGGACAATTGTCCCGGTGGCTTTGGTGGCATTGGCGACGGCCGCTGCCGCCGCAATAGCTACATATGCCATAGGAGCCTCACAGTTAGGAGGAGTGCGCATCTGAGGATGCGAACTCTTCTATATCACAACACCTGTTTCCAGCCGGTGCAGCCCTTCCCAGGTACGCATCAATTCTTCCATGTCGGAGACATTTTCCAGGTCAATCTCCATGGCCGTGCGCATTTCTGGGTCTTGCAGACTGCGGTCGTGGTTTTTCAACATCGGCTTGACGATGTGCGTATTAAAGTCGCGCTCCGCCTTGGTTGCTTCCAGCCAGAAGAGGCGGCGCAGGCGGGGCAACAGTTCATCATCGCTGAACAGGTCGGTGATGATGTCGCCAAAGATGCGGTTAACCTTGACGGCCACATTGTCCAACCGGTCAGCATAGCTGGCTTCCAGATCGGCCGTCGCCGCCGCCGGGGCGCTTTTGCCTTCGCCCAGGAAGCTAATATCGAAGTCGGGCGCGGGTTGGCCGGCCGGTTCGTCCAGGATGGTGATGGCAAATTCATCTTCCGGTTGCGTGGCTACGGCCGTTGCCGCCGGATTGTTATTGGCCACTGGCGCGGGCGCAGCAACCGCTATCTCCTGCCGCACCTGCTCAACGCCGTACAGAGCCACGTCCAGCAGTCGTTCATTGGTATTCAGCGCCAGTTCTCTTTCGCCCTCATCCAGCCGGTGATGCACCGAACGCTCCGGCTTCATCAATTCATACATGGTGGCCTGCTGGCAGACGTGGCGGAAACTCTGGGTCACCCGGCCGATCAACTGGTTGTAAGCCGCTGCCAAATCCAATGGATCATCGCTGCTGACGCCGGGCAGGGTGTAAGAGTAGGCACGGCCGTAGCTGGCCCGCTCCAACCGGCTGTAAATCTCGTGTGCCTCCAACGTGCGCTGCAACTCCGCCGAAATCAGGTCGGCCGCCTCCGGCATAAATTTAGACACCGAATCCTGCATCGCCAGTTCCACCTGGAAGAGGATACGTTTGATGGGAATTTCAATGCCGCTGGTACCCCAGATCAGGTTGTCATAGGTCACATCGCGGTCATCCCAATACTCAGTGCCATAACTTTCCAGCAGCGTCTCCACTTCGCGCTGCACCGAATCTTGCACCATACCCTTGATACCGTTCAGCGTGGGGCGCAGCAGATTGCGGAAACGTTCGTCGCTGTTGCTGCGTGAACTGAGTTCCAGCAGGGCATTGTGGAAGGCACGCGGCAGCTCTTTTTGCTGGCGCGCCAGCACATTCTCAAAACGCCGCTCTTGCAACTGTTCCCAACTGGTGGCAAACGGCGGCTGCACACCGCGATGCGCCAGTTGTTTTTCATAATAGAAACGCAGCGATTGCAGCGAATTGCGGATGCGGGTCGCCGCTTCCCGCAGTTGACTGCGCACGCGCTCGGTTTTGATGAACTCAATCAGGCTGTCGCGCAGTAAGGGGACTTCGCTGAGGTTGAGCAGGGCTTCGGCCGTGTCCGGAGCCAGCGGGTCTTTGGCATCCACCTGGCCTAGCTGGTCACGGAACACCTTGAGGATGCGTTCTGTTTCGCTGGCAAACTCTTCCGGCGCATTGTCCGGGTCTTGCACATAGAGGGCGGGCGGGGCCATCACCAGGAAGTAAGGGCGGTTATTCCCCCGGTCGCGGTACCGTTCCCAATAGTTGGGAGCGATGTAGCGCGTCACTTCTTTCACTTCCAGTTCCGCCTGGGGCAAGCCGGAGTTGAGCCGGTCAAACGCCTGCCGTATGTTGGCCCCGTTCACCGCCAGGAAAATTTTGGAAGCGGCTTCGTCCAGATCGCCACCACTCAACCCAAAGAGGCGGTTTTCCTTAATCCAGTTCACGGCCGAAAGGGATTTCATCTCATCCACACGCTGGCGGCCGGCGTCTGTAACCAGCACCACCATGGCGTCTTCGCGTTTCATCTCTTCCAGGGTAATGGCTTCATGTAGTTTCATGCCTGCGCCCAGACCGGGCACGTCCACAATGCGCAGGTAGCCGTTCATCAGCAGGTTTTCCTGCCCGGCGCGGGGATGGATTTTGAAGGTGGCGGCTTTGATCAGGCGAATCTGGCGCTGTTCGGTACCTTTGAAGCCGTCTTCGCGCAGGTGTTTGAGGGAATGTTCGTCGTCGAGGATGAGGCTTTGTGGCGGTGGCGTCCCGGCTTTGAAAAGCTCTTTGTTGTTTTCATAGGAGTGCATACAGTCAAGTATGATTTCCAGGTATTCGTCACGCTCCGTTTTGGCCTGACCTTCGCTGGCGGTGATAATATCCTTGATGTCATTACGCGCCTGGTCACGTTCGCCGTCATTGGTGATGTCGAAGGCGGGTAGTTCGGCCAACTGGCAGAGGCGGCGTACCCGCCCGGCAAATTCGTCCTTGCTCCAATAGTTGAGTACCAGGGATTCGGCCTCACCTTCTTTGGCCTGTTCGATGTAGACGATGGTGCCGGTCACGGCCGTGACTGCCCCACTCGGCAGCAAATTCCGCCCCAACAGCGCGTTGATGAGCGTACTTTTGCCCACACCGGTACCGCCAAAAAAGACCAGCGTATAGGTACGCTGCGCCAGGATTTTCTGGGCTTCGTCTATGCTTTGTTGGGCCTGGGGTACGGCGCGAATGAGGTAATCGCGGGTCTGGTCAATGGTTTGTTGCAACTGCACCCACTGTTCCACCTGCGCCGGGCTGATATGGGGGAGGGTTTCCAGTTGCGACCGAAGTTCTGTATATTTGTCTGCTTTTTTGGACATGGGTTCTCCTGATTGTGTATTGCGTATTCCGTATTGCGTATTGCATACTGCCATACGAGATGATTTCTGATGTGGATGGCGCTATTGTACACCATCATGCAACCTATGGGGCTGCATCACACAGGTTTATACGCAAAGGTAAATAGCCGGTTGCAGCAATGATCCGTAATCCGTGATTCGTAATCCGTAATCCGAAGTTTGAGGTGGTCCAACCCCTGCTCACTGCTTACTGCTCACTGCTCACGGATTACGGGTCACGGAAAACGGATAAGGACAAATTGCCCAGGTAAGATGGTTAATGTTCTGTAGGAAAGGGATTGATCTCCCGGTTGGCCTATGGTATCCTGCCCTTTGTGACGCATTGCGTCATAAAGGTGGTAGAAGAATATGATCATGGAACGTAAACTAATACAAATGGAAACAAAATCGGGAAAACGCATAACAGCACGGCCGTTAACCCCCTACGATGCGCCTTACCTGGTAGACATCTTTGAGCACATGTCGCCGGAAAGCCGCTACAACCGCTTCCAACAATCCCTAGAAAACCCCAACCCAAAACAGATATGGGAGGAAGCAGAAAAGATTGCCCAAATGGAAGATGAGCAGCAAGGGGGGTTTATGGCGTTTTGGCAACGGCCGTTCCTGCCCGATGTGCCCGTAGGCGCCGCCCGCTACGTGCGGTTAGACGAAGAAACAGCCGAAATGGCCATGTCCGTGCGTGACGATATGCAGGGACAGGGCATTGGCACCTGGCTGTTGGGGTTGGCTGTAGAGGAAGCCCGCGCCGCCGGTATTCGCCAATTAGTCGGCAACGCGCTGAATGATAACGACGCTATCTGGCGGGTGCTGGACAAACTGGGTTATCCCTACCAGCGTAAACCTGACGGCGTCATTTCGGAAATTGAGGTGGATGTGGGGAGCTAATTCTGCCCTCCCTTCCTCAATAGTTATTTCACTGGTGTAATGCTGATTGCACGGATTTGTGTGGTAAATCCACTTCAACCGACTAAAATGCACCTCGTTGAGCATCAAGCAACTCCTCTCCCGTTCGACAAACGATCAGGGGTTTTTGGGGAAAACAGTAATCACAACGGGTAAACGAGTAAAAGCAGGAATGACAACTTCCGGCTGGGCCAGATGCAGTCCGGTGGAGGTACCGCCATCCAGGTTCAAGGCCACATCAAGGCTCAAGTCAGACTCGGCCAGCCAGACGCTTAATTGGTGCAACGTAAAACTGCCCCAGGGAGCCAGGATGAAAAGGACACGGCCGTCGCCATCCTGCCCCACCACCGTCCGCCGGTTTGCTTGCCCATCCTCTTCGGCATAGCCAATTTGCCCACCCGGTTTTACCAACAGGGGGAAGGCTTGCAAGGCGTAAAGGAGTGGTTCGTCGGGGTTGTACGGCCGTGCCCCCAACCAGCGCACCTCTGGCCCACCATCCGTCACGGCAAACATCCCGGCAAAATCACCATAACTACGGCCGTTGACCTGCCCCTCCACCACCGTCAGCCCCGTGGCCACAAACTCCTCAGTGAAAAAACCGCCGTTCACCACCAGCAGCGCCCCCGTTTCCACCCGCCACTGCGCCAACGTTTGTGGCGCCCCAGGACGATAGGCCACCCGGAATTCATACAGTGCCGGGTCAATGCGGAAGATAGCGAGTTCTTCACGCACACGGCCGTCCGCCGCCAACAACCGTATTATCCGCTGCTCCAGGCCAGGGTGCAGGGTTTGCCAGCCGGTGTCGGGGGGAGGGGAGGGGGTGATGGCGGCGGAGACGCCGGGGTGAACGGGTGACAAGGTGACAGGGTGAGGAGGTGACGGGGTGAGGAGGGATTGAGGTGATGAGGTGATGAGCATACAGCCCATCAACCAGACAAGGCAGGCCACACCTGCCACCAGCCACCTGCCACTTGCCACCCGCCTACTCATCTTGCAGCACAATGCGGGTGCGGTGAATACGCGCCGCCAGCGGGTCAATACCCAGCGCCAGCAATACCTCATCCGGTCGGCCGGTGAGCGACGGTTGCAGCAACAGGCGCATCTGAATTGCGGGTGGCATCGGGAGCGTGTCCGTCAGAGAAAGATCGAGGATTAACGGCCGTAAATCATACACCTTCATCTTCCCCTTATGCTCCCGTTCCCGCAGCAGTTGGGTAGCCGCCAGCAGCGTCTCAATCTGCGCCGCCAATTCCTGCCGGTCAACCGGGTCTAGCGGGGTAGCCACATAGGTAGATTCCACCGTACTGGCCTGCAACGAAGGCGCTGGCAGCGGCACATCAGCCATCTGGTAAACTTCAATGCCGGAGGCCATGCGGGCCATCAATTGCTGCCGCGCCACCTCTGGTTCCACCCGTTCCACCATCAATACATCCGCCAGTTCATATTCACTGGTATACCCCAATGGCAGCGCCGTCGCCATTTGCAGCCGGGGGCGGCGGTTAAACCCATGTGTATAGGCCACCGGCAAACCGGCCCGGTTCAGCGCCCGTTCCAGCGTCCGCGCCAGGTCTAAATGACTGATGTAGCGCGCCGGGCCATCTTTGCCAAAGGTCATCCGCAATCGTTGCACATAATCTGCCTGCATAATGGCGGCAATTGTAGCCCGCACCCCCCATTCGTGAAAATGGCACAGACAGGTTACAATCGCCGCCCATGAAGCGCTCACGGATTACGGCCTACGTATTACGTTTTACGTTCTTCATTTTTTTTCTGACCGCCTGCGAACGGCCCGACCCGGAAGTAACCATTTTGTCCACGGGGGGTATGACGGCCGTGCCCTCCACCCTCGCCGCCGTTACCTTCGACCAGATTGGCGTGGCTCCGCCGGAACCAGCCACTCCCATGGCCCCCTTGTCCGCTGCACCCGCAGTGGCGGCCCATACACCCACCCCAGACCCGCCCCGTTACGATCCACACAACATGGGCGGCCAACAGGCGCACACCATTAACCCTGGCGAAACGTTAGGCTACATTTCTCAGCTTTATGGTGTGGCGCTGGAGGAAATTCTGGCGCTCAATGAAATGCAAGTCACCGACGTTTTGCAGGTGGGCCAGCAAATTCACATTCCCGGCCAGGAAAGCCAGGTAGGGCCATCCCTCAAGATCATTCCGGACAGCGAACTGCTGTTTGGCCCGGCGGCCAAAGGGTTTTATGTGCGGCAGGCAGCCGCGCCGTACAATGGCTATCTGCTGCGCTACAGTGAAGAGGTGGAAGGCAAACGACTGGAAGGCCCCGAAATTGTAGAACTGGTGGCCCATCGCCACAGCGTAAATCCGCGCCTGCTGCTGGCGTTGCTGGAATTCCGGGGAGGCTGGTTAACCCAACCAACGCTGCCCGAATCACAACAGCAATATCCGTTTGGCAAGAGCGGCGCCGCTCATGAAGGACTGTACCGGCAGTTGAGTTGGGCGGCTAATGAGCTGAACTGGGGATATTACGGCCGTGCCGAAGGCAACCTGCGCACCTTTACCCTGCCCGACAACACCCGCATCACCTTCGCCGCCGACATCAACGACGCCACTGCCGGCGTGCAGCGCGTGTTGGGTGGCGCGGACACCATCACTTATGAAAACTGGCTGCACGATGTAGGGCCAGATGGCTTCTATGCCACCTATGAACGTCTGTTTGGCAACCCTTTTGCTCTGGCGGTGGAACCGGTCTGGCCGGCCACGCTGCTGCAACCGGCCTTGCAGTTGCCCTGGGCCAACGGTGAGACGTGGTACTTCACCGGCGGGCCACACGGCGGCTGGAACACCGGTTCTGCCTGGGCCGCACTGGATTTTGCCCCGGAAGCTGACGTGTTGGGTTGTTTTGATTCCGACGCCTGGGTGACAGCTATGAGCGACGGTATTGTTACCCGCAGCGGCTTTGGCACAGTGGTTATTGACCTGGACGGAGACAAATTTGCCGGGACGGGCTGGGCCATCACCTACATGCACGTGGCCGACCGCGACCGCATTCCCGTTGGGTCGCCGGTGCAAACGGGCGACCGGCTGGGGCACCCGTCCTGCGAAGGGGGCTTTTCGGATGGCACCCATGTGCATATTGCCCGGACGTACAACGGCCGTTGGGTCTCCGCTGATGGCGACCCCGCCCGCGGGGGCATTCCTTTTAATATGGGCGGCTGGGTTTCCCAGGGTGTCGGCCGCGAGTATGATGGTTTTTTGATTCGCGGCGCCGTTAGCAAAGAAGCGTGCGCCTGCCGCGAGGAGAGTAATGCGATAACGTGGGAGTAATATGGCGAGCGGTGAGCGGCGAGCGGCGAGCGGTGAACCGATTAGACGATTTGTTCGCCCCAGAGGACGACCAGCAGCCGGTTGAGCAGATAGACAACCAGAAGGGCGATTGCCAGAGACGGCCGTGCCACCCCCACCAACGCCGCCGCTGCCAACCCAAACAGCACCAATTCCACCAAAAAACGCCAGGGTTCCGCCAGCCGTCGTTTCGCTTTGGGGGCAATCAACAACCCCCACACCGTCGCGGCCAGCAGCGGTGCGCCAATACCCACGGCCACCCGAATCAGCCAACCACCAACCAGTTGAAAACCCCCATAAGCCAGCGCCGCCAGCATACAGAGTTCTAACACAAACCGTACTGTCATATTGATTATGCGCAATGAAGCCATCTGATACCTTTGTATGGAGTGCCCGACACGGGGCACGAGGAGCTGGTCATCCATAGCTGTTCCGCCCCGTGCCGGGCACTACTCATGTGTGACACCATCGAGATAAGCTGCCACCAGCCGCCGAAAACTTTCGTTCTGCGCCAGTGACATGCGGAACCCCTCGGCCGTTTCCAGCGAGGTGAAGCCATGCAGCACCGCCCGGAAACCGCGAATGGCGTGCAGGGCGTCATCCCCTGTCAGCCCGACCGTGGCCCAGACCAGCAGCAGCATTTGTACCAATTCCTGCGCCAATGCCCCCAGTTCGGCGTCGTCCGGTTCGGGGGCGCGGATGGTCAACGGGTAGATACCGGGGTGGGCCAGGGCAAATTGGCGGTAGGCGTGGGCCATGGCTTCCAGCGACGGCCGTGCCACCAACCCTGCCGTCGCCCCTCGTAATTCCGCCAACAGCCGCCGCACCCCGGCTACGGTCATGCCCCGCTGCAAATCTTCCAGGCTGGCCACATGGTTGTAGAGCGAAGGGACCCGAATATCGAGTGAATCGGCCAGGGCAGTGAGGGAAACGGCCGTGACACTGCCGGCCTCATCTGCCATCTGCACTGCCTGGTTAATGACCAGTTCCCGGTTAAGCCACCTGCGCTTGCCCATGCATCTTTGCCTCCGCCACCCGAATAGCGGCGTCCATCATTGCCAGGGGGTTTTCCAACACGGGGCCGTGCCCCACCGCCAGCCGGGTCGGGTTCAGGGTGCGTAAGGCCACGGCCGTGTCCAATGCCGTTGGTAAATGCCAGGTAGCCATCGCCGGAAAGGGAAACGACCAGCGCATAATCCCGGCCACGGCCGTGCCGCCCTGCGTCTGAAAGGCATCTCCGGCCATCAACGTGCCGTCCCGTTCATCATAAAAGGCAATCTGATCCGGCGTGTGTCCCGGCGCAGCCACCACACGCAGGGAACCGACCATATCGCCTGCTTGCAACATCCGGGTGGCCTGGGTGGCGCGGTGCACAAAGCTACCACGCAGTTTGGCTGGCGGCTCACCGGGTTGTAAGTCGCGCTGTCCTTGCAGGAACACGGCCGTGCGCCCCGCCAAAGCGACCTCTACTCCAGGTAGTAACCCGCTCACCTCATCCAGCGAACCGGCGTGGTCGCCATGCGCATGGGTCAGCGTCACCCGTGTAATGGGTTGGCCGATGGTTTGCGCCGCCTGCACAATCCCCTTGCCGCTGCCGCGCAAACCTGTGTCAATCAACGTCAGGCCGCCCGCCTCACCTACCAGGTAACAGTTAAACATGCCCATTCGGGTCAACTGCCACAGGTTACGGCCGTGTTGTGTTACTTTCATCGTTTGTGTTCTCCTTGATTTACTAATGCATATAGTTTATAAACTAATATAATTAGTTTGTCAAGGATAGGAATCTTTATTGGGGGATTGAATCAGTCAATCATCAGCGTTACCCTGGCTTGTTCACTGATTTGGCTCACCCCCAGCCCATCACCCATCATAATCATAGCGAAACAACTCATTCACCAGGAAACTTTTCACCTCTGGCTGATTGGTAAAATCGCGGTAAAAGTCGGTGCGGGTATAGATGTACTTTTGCACGGCCGTACCCTCACCACCACCGTCACGAAAGTTGAAAGCCCGGCGTTCTATGGTTTTTCCATGCCCATCAGTCAGCCTTCACCACCTGACTGAATGGGAGAAAAATCATGATAGATCGCACCCGCAACTTATCCACAGTACAAAAGACAGCGTTAGGGCTGACGGCCGTACTGACCACATTTTGTGTGATGTGCTGCGGCTGCGTCGGCTTGATCGCTCTTTTGCCCTCAGACGAAAACCAAGCCGTCGCACAAGTCACCAGTGAAATCATAGAAGTCGAAACGGTATCTGAAAGCGTTCAGCGTGAATCAGCAAGCGAATCCGCACCAGAGCCAGGCAATACCCCGCCACCTCCCACTAATATCCCGTCAATCCCAACCCATTCACCGGAACCAACCAGTACACCCCGCCCCACCAACACCGCCAGACCATCTCCAACCCTCACAAGTGAACCAGAAACAGGACAAACCATCCTGGTCAGTGGTGCGGAAGTGGCCGGCGATTCAGCCACCGGGGAATCAGCCACCGGCGACTTTGCCGCCGTCACCCGCATCATAGACGGCGACACCATCGAAGTGGACATCAACGGCCAGACCTACCGCGTCCGTTACATCGGTATGGACACACCAGAAAGGGGTGATCCCTACTTTGACGAAGCCACCGAAGCCAACCGCCAACTTGTCGAAGGCCAAATCGTTACCCTGGTCAAAGATGTGTCCGAAACCGACAGATACGGCCGTTTACTGCGTTACCTCTATCTGTCAGACGGCACATTCATCAATGCCGAACTGGTCAAACAAAGCTATGCTCTCGTCGCCACCTTCCCGCCCGATGTCAGACACCAGGAACTATTTGTCCAGCTACAGCAAGAAGCCCGCGATGCCGGTTCAGGCTTGTGGGGTCAGGCAGTGGCAACCCTACCCCCGGCCAGCCAGACGCCCCAACCCTCACCGCCGTCCGCGTCCAACTGTGATCCCTCCTAATCCCACCGTTTGCATCCCGCCATCACCACCCGACCTGGATTGTGGGCAAATTTCCCACCGAAACTTTACCGTCCTGGAACCAGACCCACACGGCTTTGATCGCGATAACGACGGGATAGGTTGGTTAAAGTTGAAAGTAAACGGCCGTAACGCTGGTAATGATCATCCCACCTGAAGCCTAACTTATCCAGGTAACACACAATTCTACCGGGTTCTTGAGCCACCTCTTTCACCAGTTCATCTAATTGATGTTGCCCCCACTTATTTTGCACTGGTTGGGTATAACTGCCGCATTCAGGATGAATCTCCCGCCGCCGCTGAAAAGGCGGCCGATATTTCAGCCATCGCCGCATGGACGGCAGGGACACTGGGGCTATAGGTAAACCAGCCGGGAAAGGCCCGCGTGAATGCCGGAATAGCATCTATTTCAATCCGCCCTGCCTTTAGAGCATCGGAAAAACGGATGCGCCCCAACCACACCTGATAGAATATGGTCAGCTCGGCCGTTACCAGCACGTCAGTCTCGAAGCCCGGATGTGTCAGGCAGATAGACACATCTTCTTTGGTCAAAATAAGCCATAAGAGCTTACCCCCGGTTCCCTTGAAATCAAACTGGACAACGACTCGTTGATCTGGAAGCTGATCAACACAGACCCGGCCGCGCATCCACCACAATAACAAAACAGGATCCAGGTCGTCAGGCTCTGGTTCGCTGAACCCCCAGCGGGCCCCCCATACCAGCAAGGCTTCGATGACCGCCTGAAGTTGTTGCCCGGCTTGGGTAAGCCGGTATTCGGTATAATAACGGCCGTTTTTCTTTTTCAGCTTCTCGACAATTCCTGCCTGCTGTAACCGGCGCAGCCTATCGGCCAGCAGAGCACGCGAAATGCCGGGCAACCCACGTTCCAGGTCGTTAAAGTGGCAGCAGCCGCATAACAAGTCACGTACAATCAACAGCGTCCACCTATCCCCCAAAATTTCGGCTGCTTTAGCTACCGGACAATATTGACCATATTTGAGCATCAACCATCTCCTGTTCTACCTTATATCCTAACACCAGGTATCCACAAGTTCAATTTATGAACTAGACCTTCAGGGATTATCTATCCTACTCTCTTCAGGCAAAAGATACAGGTACATGATGAACGATATAAGAGTAACCGTAATCGGTCTAACATGTATTAGACGGTGCGGAAAGGAGAACACGACTTGAGCGAACCAACACTACAAGCACAGATCGATGCGGCCAACGCATACGAAGGGTTATTCGTGCCCGCGCTCTTCGGCCAATGGGCTACAAAAGTCGCGGACGCCGCGCAAATCCAGCCTGGTCAACGAGTGCTGGATGTGGCCTGCGGTACGGGGATTCTGGCGCGTGAAGTTGCCTTGCGAACAGGCTCTAACGGCCGTGTCGCGGGAATAGACCCCAGCCCAGGAATGCTCACTGTTGCTAAGCAGCTCGCACCGGCCGTAGAATGGCGAGAGGGAGTCGCCGAGTCACTCCCGTTTCCTGATCAATCTTTCGACGCGGTGGTGAGTCAGTTTGGCCTCATGTTTTTCACAGACAAACATCAAGCTCTGCGCGAGATGATGCGAGTCTTGGCTCCCGGAGGACGTTTGGTCATCGCGGTCTGGGATTCTCTGGATAGTATCCCTGCTTATGCCTCTGAAGTGGTGCTGTTAGAACAAACCGCCGGTCAGCAGGCGGCCGACGCCCTGCGTGCACCATTCGTACTTGGTAGTTGGGAGGTTCTGGCAACGTTGTTTGCAGAAGCCGGCGTGACCTCAGCCGAAATCACCACCCATCACGGCGCGGCGAAGTTTCCCGGCATTCAGACTATGGTCGAAGCCGACCTGAGAGGCTGGTTGCCGGTGATGGGAGTTAGCCTGGCAGAGGATCAGATTGGCCGCATCTTGCAAGAAGCGGAACTTGCTCTCAGCTCCTATGCTACCGTGGAGGGCCAGGTTACGTTCCATTTATCGGCGCATCTCGTCACGGCAAAGAAATTTTAGCATGTTGTGAGGGGCGTTCCTGTGATCCCTCCTATCCCGCTGTCTGCATCCCCCACCGCCGCCAGACCTGGATTGTGGGCAACTTCCCCACCGAAACTTCACCGTCCTGGAACCAGACCCACACGGCTTTGACCGCGATAACGACGGTATTGGCTGCGAAACCTGAGAGCCAATCGGCGTTGACCTGGCAAACAAGAAGTTGTTACAATCGCGGCAATTACCCGTGTGGTGACAACAACTATCTTAACTTTCTCAGGTGATGGTATGGCTTCACTTAAAAACAGATATGACCAGATTGACGCGACGCTCACCAAATGGATGGCCAGGAACGGCATTCGCCTGCTGCGTTTTAGCCTGGGGGTGGTCTTTTTCTGGTTTGGCTTCCTCAAGTTTTTCCCCGGCCTCAGCCCGGCGCAATCGTTAGCCGGGGACACGATGTCGGCGTTGTCGTTTGGCGTGCTTAGCCCGGACACGGCCGTGATCATCCTCGCCATCTGGGAATGTCTGATCGGCCTGGGCCTCATCACCGGCTACTTCCTGCGCGTCACCCTGGCGCTGCTCTGGTTGCAGATGATTGGCACCGTCACCCCTCTCTTTCTCTACCCCGAACTGTGCTTCACGGTCATCCCTATCGCCCCCACACTGGAAGGCCAATACATCATCAAAAACATGGTGCTAATTGCCGCCGGTATCGTCATCGGCGCTACGGTGCGCGGTGGCCGCCTGACGGCCGAGCCGGTAGATGAGGATGCAGCCTGACGGCCGTGACACCTCCGGTTCGTAGTAACGGCTTCAGCCGGTCTGCCCGCTCAAGCGGTTACTACGAACCAGCTTGCTACCACGTGCCCCATCCTGCCCAATCCAGTACAATCGGCCCTATGACCTACTTAGAAAAACTCAAATCCATCCAAGACCAAAACAATTCCTGGCTTTGCGTGGGGCTAGACCCTGACCCCCAAAAGCTGCGCGTGGACTGGCTGAAATGGGACGAGCCGGTGCTGCCCTTTAACAAGGCCATCATAGACGCCACCACCGACCTGGTATGCGCCTACAAACCCAACTTCGGCTTTTACCTGCAATGGGGCGCGGCGGGCATCATTGCCCTGGAACGCACCATCGCCTACATTCCCCGCCACATCCCCATCATCATAGATTGCAAAACGGGGGACATGGGCCACACTCAGGCGGCCTGGGCCGCGGGGCTGTTTGACGAATGGGGCGTGGACGCGGTGACGGTGAATCCCTATCTGGGCGCGGAAACGGTGCTGTCCATGATTGGCAGCCGCTCGGACAAAGCCGTCTACATCCTGTCGCGTACCTCCAACCGCAGCGCCACCGATTTTCAGGGCGACTTGCGGCAGGGTGAAGGGATGGCAGCCACTGTGCTGCGCCAGAGCCAGCAGTGGCCCACCGCCGGGCACAAAGGGTATGTGGTCGGCGCTACCTACCCGGAAGAGTTAGCCATTGCCCGGCAGCTTGCCCCGGAAGCCAACTTTTTGATTCCCGGCATTGGGGCGCAGGGAGGGGATTTAGCGACGGCCGTCACCCACGGCCCTGACCCCATCGCCGGCCCCGTCATCAGCTCCAGCCGGGGCATCCTCTACGCCGGCGCTGGCCCCGACTTCGCCGACAAAGCACGGGCAGCGGCATTGATGCTGCGGGATGAGATCAATGCGCTGCGTAGCAGCGTGGGTTAGACATCCGATCTTTGAAAAAATCGGATGTCTGGTGGTGACTAATCCCCAATCTCTGCCAGCTCTTTTAACAGCGCCGTCATATCTGGCGGCAGCGGTGCTTCAATGACACACGGCCGTGCCGTCCCCGGATGCACAAATTCCACCCGCGCACAGTGGAGGGCCTGCCGGGTAATCGGTTCGTTGGGCAGCGGGACGCGCGTTTCAAACCAGGCCAGGTACTCGGCATCCGGCAGCGTGTACAGCACATCGCCCACAATGGTATGGCCGATAGCTTGCAAATGGACGCGCAGTTGGTGGGTACGCCCCGTTTGCGGAAAGAGGCGCAGCAGGGCGTATTGGTCGCCAAAGGTTTGCACCGTTTCGTAATGGGTCACGGCCGTTTTGCCCCCTTCTACCACGCCAAACCGATATACCCCTGGCAGGCTGTCCACTCTGTCTATGGGCAAATCAATGACCCCTGATGGCGGTGAAGGCAGGCCGCGTACTACCGCCAGATACTCCTTTTTCACCTGCTGCCCGGCAAATAGCTGCTGCATCTGCCGCAATGTCTGGCTGTCTCGCGCCACCAGGATCACACCAGACGTGTCCTTGTCCAGCCGGTTCGCCAGCCGCGCTTCCGGGTACGGCGGCTCGTGCCGCACCCGCAGGTGGTAGATGAGGTTGGCCTGAGCAAACTGGCGCTTGTCATGCACCAGCAGGTGGCCCGGTTTGTTAATGCCCAGGAGCCACTCATCTTCATAAATAATCTGGTAGTTGAAATCAAACTTCTCCGGCAGTTCTGTATCGGGGAGGTCACAGGCCACCACATCGCCCTGGGTGACGATGGTGTCCGGGGTGCAGACACGGCCGTTGCAAGAGACACGGCCGTCCGCCACCAACGCTGCCCACTCCGCCCGCGACCGGTAGGTAAACCGCCCCGCCAGATAATCGAGTACGGGGGTTTGTTTGTAGACGGCCGTGACTTTTGAAGAAACCTGCATTTGTCCTCGTTTGTAGTAGGCGATTCATCGCCTTCTCCGCTGCTAATAGGCGATAAATCGCCTATTACGAACCCACCACCTTTTTAGCAGGAAAGCTGGTAGAATCAAGGGTGCAACTTTACGGCCGTTGCCCGCGTACATTGGCCTTGATACCTCTATTTAGACCTGACAGGTTTTTAGAAACCTGTCAGGTCTTGTTAAGCAAGTGAACTATGCAAGATGAGACAAACGAGATAACCGCCCCCCTCATTGTCATTACCGATCCCGATGCCGACCGCTACCACACCTTTGGCTACATTAGCTGGTGGCAGCAAGAAATCGTGCGTAATGCCACCGTCCTCGTCGTCGGCGCGGGGGCATTAGGTAACGAAGTCCTCAAAAATCTGGCCCTCATGGGCATTGGCAACCTGCTCATCGCCGACTTCGACACCATCGAAGACAGCAACCTCAGCCGCTCCGTCCTCTTCCGCGAAGGTGACCGGGGACGGCGCAAAGTAGACGCCGCCGCCGAGCGTGTCAAAGAACTCAACCCCGACGTAAGCGTTAAAACATGGCATGGCAACATCAACTTTGAGATGGGGCTGGGCGTCTATCGCCACGTAGACGCCATCATCGGCTGCCTGGATAACCGCGAAGCCCGCCTTTCCATCAACCGCGCCAGTTGGGCCGTCAACCGCCCCTGGGTAGATGGCGCGATTCAAGAACTGATGGGCATCGCCCGCGTTTTCTGGCCGGGTCAGGGAGCGTGTTACGAATGTACGCTCACCGACCTGGATTACCAGATCATCAATCTGCGTTACTCCTGCCCCCTGCTGGCGCGGGAGAACATTTTGCAGGGTAAAGTGCCCACTACGCCCACCAGCGCCTCGATTGTAGCCGCCTTCCAGACCCAGGAGGCACTCAAACTTATTCACAGCATGGAAGTGCAGCCGGGCAAGGCCATTATGATCAACGGCCTGACGAATGACATCTACATCACCGAGTATCCGGTGAAGGAGATGTGCATGAGCCATTCGATGCTGGAACCAATTATCGAACTGCCGGAGGCGACCACGGCAGGGACGACGCTGACGGCATTATTGGACATAGCGCGCCAGGAGTTGGGGGACACGGCCGTACTCGAATTCGACGGCGAACTGGTGACAACCATGACCTGCTTCCGCTGCGACCAGACCGAACCCATCTTCAAAAAAATGGCCCGCCTGTATGAAAACGAAGCCGTCTGCCCCACCTGCGGCGGTCGCCGCGAAATGAACCTCACCCACCGCATCAGTGGTGACGAGGATTTCCTCGGCCGTACCCTGGCCGAAATTGACATTCCCCCGCTTGGCATCATCCGCGCCCGCAATGGCAGCCAGCGGGTGTATTATGAGTTGACCGGAGATAAAGAGAGTTTTTTGGTGTTTGAGTAATTGGGTAATTGGGTAATCAGGTAATTGCCCAATTACCTGATTACCTCTCCTACCGCAACCCAAAATCCGCTTTATCGTATAAAATAGCGTTACCCGCTAGTTAAGAAAACAAATGGAGGCTTAAACAAATGGCTACTAGCATCAAAGTGATTATCTATGACCCCACCGGCTCCAAGAAGACCCCGGTAGAATTACCCGCCGACGTGCCTATGCGCCGTCTGATCCCGGCGCTGGTTAGCAAAATGGGGCTGCCCACCAACCAGGGTGCCAACCCCATCACCTACCGGCTGGATCATCGTTCGTCCGGCAAACGGCTGGCCGATGACGAATCCTTGAAGGATGCGGGCGTGCAAGATGACGACATCTTGAGTCTGTTCCCAGAAGTGACTGCCGGCTAGAGAGAAACCGGGTTTTTGTGAAAAACCCGGTTTCTGACTGAGGAAAACATGGCCTTTGACATCCGCGAGACCAGGCTGCGCAACGAATATCAACGGGTGCGCGACCTGGTGAATCGCAGCGAATTTATACATATTCTGACCACGGAAGGTGAACCCGCCGAACGGTACCTGATCCGCTTTACTTGCAAAGGAGTGGAAAAGATTGACACCGTCGGCAAACCCGTCCTCCGGGAGAATCATGAGGTAAGCGTTTACCTCCATGCCGAGTACCCGCTCAAACAGCCGCAGTTAAAGTGGCTGACGCCGATTTTTCATCCCAACATTCACGTTACCGGCGCAGTGTGTATTGGCGCCTGGTGGCCCGCCAAAACATTGGATGAGTTGTTGCTGACGTTGGGGGAGATGATTCAGTATAAGAATTATGACCCCAAAGACCCCATGAACTCGAAGGCGGCTGCCTGGGCGCTGCGGAACAAAAGCATCTTCCCCGTTGACGGCCGTGACCTGAAAGGTCAGTCGCTGGCAGACCTGATTGTCCTGGGGGCGGAGGAAGCAGATGACATCGGCATCAACATACTCTGAGCCCCAGTCGTCAACTGTTCCCAGCCCACCCCCGGCCAACCCGACGCCCGAAGAAGTGCTGAATTTACCTAAACGGCCGTCTCCCCTGCCGGTGGAGGCGTGTATTTTGCACGGGCAACGGCCGTCTGCCGGGCAGGTGGTGGTGGTAAACAGTCAACACGCCCTGGTCCAAATTGCCGACCACAGTGAAAGCAATCTGCGCTCTGAACTGGGCGGTGTACTGTTGGGCCACGCCTACCGCGATGGTGAAACGTTGAGCGTGGAGATCAAAGCCACCCTGCCCGTCCACAGCAGTGACCGCGGCCCGGTGCATTTTACCTTCAACGCCGACGCCTGGCGTCAGGTTCACCTCGACCGCGCGGCCCACTATCCGCACCTGGACATTGTCGGCTGGTTCCACACCCATCCGGGGCTGGGCGTCTTTTACTCCAGCGATGATGTGGTTGTCCATTCGGCGGCGTTTACGCTGCCCTGGCATGTGGGGCTGGTGGTGGACCCGGTGCGGCAAGAAGCCGTTTACTTCGGCTGGCAAAAAGGGGAACTGGCCCCCATTAACGGTTATTACGAATTGACGGATGTGCAGCCGGCAACGGCCGTGCCCTGGAAAGTGGTGCGCACATCCGTTTATAACCTGCCCGAATCCGACCTGGCGAGCGGCATGTATGACCCGGCGGGGCAGTCGGCGCGGCTGGCTGAGGCTGCTTATGGCGGCCACAGCCAGAGGATGACGTTTTCCCCTTCTTCACGCCATTTAGGGCTGATTGTGGGCAGCGTGGCCCTGGCGTTGGCGCTGTTCATGCTGCTGTTCTGGATTGTGCCGCTGAACCGCCAGACCAGCCAGATGCAAACGGTGATCTTGAACATGGCTAACAGCAGTACCTATCCCAATGCCGCCGCCTGCCCCGACCCCCGTCTGCGCCTGATTGCCCCCATGCAGGGCAGCGCCGCGCGGGTGGGCAGCCAGGTGGAACTGATTGGCACGGCCGTATACCCGGATGCTTTCCGCTACCAGATTGACGTGCGCCTGAGTGGGCAGCAAGAATGGCAAAAGGTGGATGATCGCCGCCGCCCGGCCGAACTAGATATGATCGGCGTCTGGAATACGGGCGACCGGCTGCCAGGTCTGTATGATGTGCGGCTGACGGCCGTAGACCGCAACGCCATCCGCCTGCCAAACAGCCCTGATTGTGTGATACAAATGCAACTCATTCCATAGGTTATCTGTTATTGGGATATTGTGATAGTAGGACATTAAGGTGGCTCAATATCCCAATATCACAATATCTCAATATCTCAAGCTAGAACCCCAATGACCGAAGAAACAACACCCCCCTTTGTGGCCATTATCAGCCTGACGCTGCCCGGTTTGGGTGAGCAGTTCAGCGCCAATGTCACGCTGCTACCGCAGGACATGATCCCGGCAGACGGCCGTGCCAAACCCCTGCAAGATTGTACCCTGGCCGACCTGCAAGCCTTCGCCAGCCAGCTTGAAGCGGAGGTCTGGGAAACGTACCAGGAGATCAAACTGGTGGAAATCGCCAGTGATGAAAACATTCAGCTTGACATTACCATTCACGATGCCGACGGTGATCCGATTGCCCCCGATTTAGAATGGCTGAAAACGGTCGTTGTCTCTTTGCCGGAACCGGCGTCAACGGCCGATGTTTCTCGCGTGGAAATGCCAGCCGTTGCGGAGGCGGTAGACGAAGCTGTTGCGGCAAGCTCAGGGCCGGCCATACCCGCCCCCACCACCCCACCGGAACCACCCCCGGTGGTTACGGAGGAGGTCGGCGAACCACAGATCATTGTAGCCGAGACGGAGTCGGTACATGAAGAGACAGAAACGCCAACGGCCGTGTCTGAAACACCGGCCATTGCCCCCAGCCGCGCCCGTGTGCGCATTGCCGGGAAACGCCGCCCCATTGGCGACCCCACCTGGGCGGCCGTAGATATTTTCATTGAAGAACCGGCTCTGCGCGCTTCCCAGGCACACGCCCTCAGCAGCCTGAACCGGGAGGTGGCCGGCGTACTGGTTGGCCCGCGCCCGGAAAAACAGCCAGACGGCCGTTACCTGGTCCACATCCACGACACCATCATCGCCAAATACACCGTCATGCACGGCGCCAGCGTCACCTACACGCCGGAAAGCTGGCGCTATATGAATGATGTATTGCGCGAACGATATCCTGACGACACGGCCGTGATGGTGGGCTGGTATCATACCCATCCGGGCTTTGGCATCTTCCTGTCCGGTATGGATTTATTTATTCACCAGAATTTCTTTACCCAAATCTGGCATGTCGCGTTTGTCCTCGACCCCCGCGCCCACATCAGCGGCTTTTTCTGCTGGAATCGCCAGCTTACCGAAGTGAAGCCGGTAGATTTCCCCTGGCCGACCTGGGCAGCAGAGTCGTGGTAATTGAGTAATTCCGTAATTGGTTAATTAAAGAGTGGGCGATTGTTGTATAATGCCCACAATTACGCAATTACCAAGTTACCCAATTACTTCTTTGAAGATGGCCGAACAAGAATTACCACCCATCACCATTACGGATACCGACATCAACGAAGCGAACCAGCTGAGTTTGCATTGTCCCATTTGCGCCAACCCGGTGGAAAATAACATCATGGATCGGGCGTTGCGGCCGGTTGTTTGCCGTCAATGTGGTACGCTGTACCATAAAACGTGCTGGGAGCAGGGCGGCGGCAAGTGTGCCGTATTGGGCTGCGCCCATACGGAATACCGCATCTACGGCACCCAAATGCGCCCGGTGTTGAAGGTGGAATATAAAGATATACCCAAGCCACCGCTGAACGGCCGTCCCCCCATCACCCCTACCACCAAACAACTCAAAGAACAACAACGCCGCCAGGTGGAACAACTCCGCCGCCCCAGCCTGCTCCAACGCCTCTGGCAGTGGCTCCTTGACCAGATCAAGATCGGGTAGCAAGTGGTAGGTGGCAGGTAATCCCCCTCTCACCCCTTTACCTGCTCACCTCATCTCCCCATCATGCTCCCCCCCGTAACCGTTGACAAACAATCCCCCTTTTTGGGCGAGGAATGTGCCCTGTGCAAAGACCCGTTGACGCCCGGTGATGTGGTCATCATCTGCCCCGAAGATGGCAGCCGCCACCACGACCGCTGCTGGATTGCCAACGGCAATAAATGCGCCGCCTACGGCTGCCTGGGTCACGGCGAAATCACGCCGGCGTCCGCGCCGCCGGCGTCCGCGCCGCCCTCACCTGCTCACCCCCTCACCCCCTCACCTGGTCAACCTCTCACTCACCCCCCCACTCACTACACCCTCGCCAACAGTTGCCTCATCCTGGCGATTGCTATCACCATTATCCTCTGCGCTGTGGGCTGTTTTGGGCTGTGGGCCATTGCCGACTACCTGATGCTGCACATCTGGAATCTGCCTTATCGTGCTCCCTTTTCTGGAATGGCGCTGCCTCTACTATTCTTCCTCCGTTCTGTAGAGCCTTCAATTTTCTAACATGTCCTCGGGGTCTTGTTTCCCCTGTTTTGTAACCCGAAAAATTGGCGAGATTAGTCATGTCCAGATATATTCAGAAACCTATGGAAAGCATGAAAGACAATGTATCAGGCAGGGTTGTTTATTAACGGCCGTACGGCCGTCTATACGTCTCTTCGGATTTAGAAAATCGGAGAGGCCCGTTTGACAGGAGATAAAGCTATGTGTTGTTTATTTACAGTTTTGGTGTTCTTGGGGCCGCGTGTTGGTGGGATTTTTTGGTGGCTGGCCTCCCCGGCACGATGGGTAGGTGTGGCGGGAGCTTTTGAGTCCGCTCTCTGGCCGATCATGGGGCTGATTTTCCTGCCCTGGGCCACCTTGATGTATGTAAGTGTCGCCCCTGGTGGGATGATCGGGTTCGATTGGGTTTGGGTCGGCCTGGCTGTGCTCATAGATGTGATGGCCTATGGCGGCGGTGGGTACGGCAATCGCAACAAGATGCCTGGTATGGGCAGCAGCAGTTAATGCCAAATGCCCGATGCTTAAATGCCAGGCACTGCCAAAGTGCCTGGCATTTTTTATAAGACTATAAACCTGCTAACTGACTGATCATTCTCAATTTAGCGAAACTCATGCAAACCAGAACATTCAGAGGCGTTGTATTGCGACGGCGGTGGGATCAGTTGCGGGCCAGCTATTGGTTTGTGCCGTTGATCACGGCCGTTCTCGCTTTCTTTTTGGGTCAATTCATCTTATGGCTTGACGTTCAAACTGCCAATATCAAGTTATCCATCAGTCAACTCATCTTTTCCGGCAACGCCAGCGAAGCGCGCATCATCTTGTTAGGGCTGGCAGCAACCATTCTGGCAACAACCGGAGTGGTTTTTACGATGATCACCGTTCCCCTGTCCTTAGCGGCCACGCAATTTGGCTCACGCCTGCTGCGCCTATACCTGCGTAATCGCACCACGCAATACATCTTGGGGCTGTTTGTGGGCACATTTATCTACTGCCTGACGGTGGGCCTATCCCTCCCGCCCGGTCGTTTTGTTGAGGAGCCACAATGGGCAACGGCCGTGGGTCTGCTGTTGAGTCTGATCACCTTCGCCAGTCTGCTCGTCCTTATTCAAAACATCGCCACTTCCCTGCAAGCGCCGAATATGGTAGCTGCCGCCAGTTCAGAATTACACGACGTCATCCGCCAATCCATATCGGCGGCGGAACAAATCGCCACCAGTGGGGACATGGCCGATTACGCCACCTTAAGCGCCCAAATCGAGCAAGATGGAGCGCCTATTCTGGGCCAAAAACGCGGGTACGTCCAGGCCATAGACCCTGAGCTACTCCTCCCGCTGGCCGTCCGCCATAATCTGGTCATTCGCCTGGTACGTAAACCCGGCGACTTCATTCAGCATGATGAGTTGATTGCCCTGGCCTGGCCGCCACAGCGTGTGAATGGTTTTGTGGCCGCCACTATTCACCGCAGTTATGAACTGGGCAACCTGCGCACCCCCACCCAAGACATTGAGTATGCTGTTAATCAACTGGTAGAAGTGGCCGTACGGGCCATGTCGCCGGCTATCAACGACCCGTTTACGGCCATGACCTGCCTGGATCATCTGGGAGCAGGGCTGGCGTTGTATGCGGAGCAACACCGGAAAGCTGAACACTTCACTTTCATCTATGACGAGGAAAGCCGCTTGCGCCTGGTGGTAGATTCCCTCACGTTTACAGAACTATTGGACACCGCTTTGAACATGATCCGCCGCGTCAGTCGTGAACACGCCGATGTGCTGCTGGGCATGTTGGCCGCACTGGAAACGATTATGCACAAATGCACCGATCCAGAGTACCGGGCCGCGCTGCGGCTCCATGTGCAATTGATTGAAGCTGAATGTCAGGCCGGCAGCTTAATCGAATGGGACAAACAGCGAGTGAACCGGCACTGTTCGCTTCTGCAAAAGTTACTGACCGATTGAAAATACCCTTGCCACAGACGTGCAGCTATAATCTTGGCTAAAGTGACGAGTTGTGCCCGAGGGAACGGGTTATTTATAGGTTGTCGCGTCATTTGCTACCCTTCATAAACCGGCTACAAAAGTAATGGAGAGGAAACATGAGTAAGAAAGAAAGCAAAAAACAGGCAACGGCGAACCCGAAGCAGCCTCAGGCCGCGCCTGTAGCCACCATTCCGCAAACCCACACCCTGAGCCTGGCCGAGCGCCGGTCGTTGGGCAAACAGGCGCGGCAGCAAACACCGCGTAATGCGCACGCGGCCTGGACACCACCGCCAGACCGGGCTGACCCCATTGACCTGCTCATCGCCAACAGCGAGGGACGGGTGCCAGAGTTGGTACCCATCCGCTACGGCCGTATGCTGGCCAGCCCCTTCGCCTTTTACCGGGGCGCGGCGGCCATCATGGCCTATGACCTGGCCCAAACCCCCAACAGCGGCATCAACGTGCAGGCATGTGGCGACTGTCACCTGCTGAACTTTGGCGGCTTTGCCACCCCGGAACGCAACATCCTCTTCGACATCAACGACTTTGATGAAACCTCGGTTGCCCCCTGGGAATGGGATGTGAAACGGTTGGCGGCCAGTTTTGTCATTGCCGGGCGCGCCAACGGCTTTAAGGCCAGCGATTGTCGGGGAGCAGCCCGGCTGGCCGCCGAAACATACCGGGAACGCATAGCCGAAATTAGCGAAATGCCGACGCTGACCGCCTGGTATGAAGCCATCGATCTGGACAAGGTACTGGACACCAGTCCCGACAGGGAAAACGCGCGATTTTATCGCAAAAAGTTGGCGGCAGCGATGGATCAAAGCGCGCGCGAGAAGGAATTTGCCAAACTGGCGCATGAGGGCGGTTATCCAGCGCGCATTATTGACCAGCCACCGCTCATCTACCACTATGGCGATATGCGTGATGCAGAGTTTCGGGCTGGTCTGGAAAGTGCTTACGAAACCTACAAAGCTTCTTTATCGCCCGAACTACATATACTGCTGGATCGTTACCAGCTAGATGATGCCGCCTTCAAGGCGGTAGGTGTGGGCAGCGTGGGCACGTTTTGCGGCATTGTACTGCTCATGTCAGGCAGTGATGCGCTCTTTTTACAGTTCAAGGAGGCAAAGCAGTCCGTCTTGGAACCGTATGCCGGCCCCAGCCCGTATGCGCACCCCGGGCAGCGGGTGGTAGCCGGGCAGCGGCTGATGCAGGCAGCCAGTGATATGTTCCTGGGCTGGACAACCGGCAAAAGACTCCGAGAATCTCCCTTTTATCTACGCCAACTGCGCGACGCCAAAATCAAGCCGGTGATAGAAATTATGAAACCGTTTAACCTGCACAATTATGCCCGCCTGTGTGGCGCGGCGCTGGCGCGGGCACACGCCCGCTCCGGCGACGCAGTGGTTTTAAGCAGTTATATGGGTAAAAGCGGCGCTTTTGCCGAGGCAATAGCTGATTTTTCGGTGGCGTATGCAGACCAAAATCAACGAGATTATGACGCGCTGGTCACGGCCGTGCGGGACGGCCGTATTCAAGCGCAGATGGTAGAGTAATGGTAGCCCGTAATCGGTGATCCGTAATCGGTAATCGGTAGTTAATTGTTAGAGGAGAATGGAGAATGAAAACGAAACCCCGCCCTAAGAGCAGAAAGCCCGTGTGGCGTATTTTAGTCATCTGGGCCATCGAATCCCTGGCGCTATTTTTGATGTCCCTCATACTAGATGGATTTCAACTCAATGGTTTTGGCGCGGCCGTCATTGCGGCGGCGCTCATCGGTCTGCTCAATGCGCTGCTATGGCCAATACTCAGTTATATCATCTTGCCCTTTGCCGTGCTGACGCTGGGCCTTGCGGCCCTCGTTCTGAACGGCATCATCATTTATCTGGCCGGTGAGCTTTCTGCCAGTTTTGAGGTAGCCAGTGTAGGCACGGCGATTTGGGTGGCGTTGGGGCTGACGGCCGTGAACGCCATTGCCAGTTCCCTGCTCACCATTGACGACGACAACTCCTACTACCGCAACGTGGTCAAACGGCACGCCAAACGCATTGCCAAACCAGAAGAAACCGACGTGCCCGGCATCATCTTTTTGGAAATTGACGGCCTGGCCCGACCGGTGTTGGAAAAAGCCATGGCCGCCGGCTATGCACCCAACATGAAACGGTGGCTTGATTCTGGCGAATATGAACTGGTGGAATGGGAAACCGACCTGTCGTCACAGACTTCAGCCAGCCAGTTAGGCATTCTGCACGGCTCCAACAAAGACATCCCTGCCTTCCGCTGGTATGACCGCCAACGCAAAACGATTGTCGCTTCCAGCAACCCGGACGAAGTGGCCCGGCTGGAAAGAGAACACTCCGATGGCAATGGGCTGCTGGTGGCACATGGCGCCAGCCGGGGCAATCTGGTCTCTGGCGATGCACCCATCGTTAGCGTCACAGCCAGCGTCATGAAAGATTTCTCCCGGCTGCACATGACCGATTATTACGCCTACTTTGCCAATCCCTATAACATTACCCGCACTATTTTGCTGATGGGTTGGGACATCATTCTGGAAAAGTGGCAGTTCCGCCAGGCGCGCAAAAAAAACGTAGTACCTATCATGGAGAAACATCATCGCGGTGGCAAATATCCGCTGCTGCGTGTTTTTACCGCTATTATCATGCGCGAGTTGAATGTGTACACGCTCATTGGCGATATGTTTGGCGGCGTCAAGTCTGCCTATGCCACCTTTGTGGGTTATGACGAAGTGGCCCACCATTCCGGGGTAGAATCATTGGATGCGCTGGACATTTTGCGCAAGCTGGATGAGCAGTTTGCCCGGCTGGAGAGTGTGGCAGCGGATGCGGCACGGCCGTACCACCTGGTTGTGCTCTCTGATCATGGGCAGAGCGGCGGGCCGACCTTCAAACAACGGTATGGCCTGGATTTACAACAGTTGGTGCAGCAACATGCCCGGCAATTCCTGGTACAGGGTTTCATGGAAACGAACGAATCCTGGGGCCATGTGAACGTGGTGGTGAACGATGTGCTGCAAAATGACAAAAAGTCAGGCAGGTGGATCAAACGTGTGGCGGGGAAAAATGTGCAGGACGGCGAGGTGCAGGTTGGCGAAGAAGAACTGGCCGACGACCTGAAACCGGAAGCAAACATTATTGTGCTTGCTTCCGGCAATTTGGGCCTGGTCTATGGCACAAGGCGTGATACCCGCGTAACGCTTGAAGAAATGGATACACTTTTCCCTGGCCTGCTCGATAATCTGGTGCAGCATGAAGGCATTGGCTGGGTGATGGTGCAATCGTCGGAACATGAGGGAGTGGTGATTGGCAAAAACGGCCGTTACTACCTGAACGATGATCGCGTCGAAGGTGACAATCCGTTAACCGGTTTTGGTCCCAACGCCGCCCGCCACCTGAAACGATACAACCAGTTCCGCGACGCGCCGGATTTGTATATCAACAGCTTCTACAACGTGGAAACGAATGAGGTAGCCGCGTTTGAAGAGCTGATCGGTTGTCATGGCGGCATGGGCGGGTATCAGACACGGCCGTTCATCCTCCACCCCAAAACCCTGCCCATCACCGAACCGGAACTGATCGGCGCGGCCTCCGTCTACCGCCAGTTCAAACATTGGCTGGCCGACCTTCAAGGATAGAGGCTGGAAAGCACGAAAAAAACCTCCTGGAGACCAGCTTTTAGCTGTCACTTCCAGGAGGTTTTTTGTTATATCCGCAGACTTTTACCTATCTCACCGTTTGTTTACGGCTTGAGGATAATGGGTAAGTAGATAAAGGTCTCAGGTGTGCCTTCAACAACGGCCGTTGTCGTCAGCGCCACGCTGCCGGTTGAGCCATCCCCGTCAGAAGTAGCCGTCACGGTGACAGTATCTGTGTCGTTGTTGGCTGCATCCACCGGGATGTGTACCACCACCATCACCTCGTCTGTTGCGCCAGCGCCCAAT
Source organism: Anaerolineae bacterium (assembly GCA_023382655.1). Classification (GTDB taxonomy): domain Bacteria; phylum Chloroflexota; class Anaerolineae; order Promineifilales; family Promineifilaceae; genus CAADGU01. Next base: position 124,263 of record JAHDWK010000012.1, read on the forward strand.
GTAACGCTGGTAGCAGACAGGTGGGTCATCCAAATGTTGCCTGTGGTTGTAATCGCGAAGGTATCTGTCATATTCCCGGTGTTGGTAAGGTGGACGGTATAGGTGACAATGGCCCCGGCTGTACCGGTGAGTGTGTCGTCTACGGCCGTTATTTCCACCCCATACACAGGCGCCTCTTCGACCGTCAGCGTCAGCGGCACTTCTACCAATGGCGTCACCGGATCGTTGCTGGCCACACACAACGTACTGGTATATACACCCGTTGCCAGCCCCGTGGAATCCATTGTTACCCCCACCTGATCGGCCGCGCCGGCCGCAACCGTACCCGTAATGGGGGAAACAGTAACCCAGGGAATATCATTCGCTGGCGGACAATTTTGTCCCGGCGGATGCAGGGAGATGTTGTCATAGTAGACGGCCGTGCTACTATTGCCCCAAAGGTCTACCGCAGCAATGTTCGCAGTTCCGCCGCCAGTAACACCATCTACCCAGCTTTTCTGGTAGAGCATTTGCCCGTCGTAATAGAAGGTCTGCAAATCAGCATCCAGGTCAATTTCTACCCGCAGTTCCACCCATTCCCCGGTAATCAAGGGCAGGGCGCCGCCGTCAAAGTCAGATATAGCCTGGTTGGCGACGCTATCAAAGCGCACCTGGGTAGACCAGTTATAGGGGCCACCATCATTGTACGTATTGAGCAAGATAAACATCTGATTGCCGGAGAAGCCATCAGGGATATATTGCCAGGCCGTATACGTCCATTGACCACTGGTATAGCCACTGTACTCATGCACCAGGTCAGAAACACCCACAATTTCTACCGAATTAGGCGCGCTGAATGACTGGGCATCGCTGGTCAATGCGCCAGCTGCCGGGCTGTTATCCCAGCCCTTCCAGCCACCCTGCCCGTGCATCTGGCTGCCGGTGGCATAGCTGTCGAAATTGTCGAACCAATTACCGCCATTCAGAGGCGCGGGCGCTTGTTCCACAATCTCCCATGTCAGATCAGTGAGACCCACATTACTGATAGTCAGGGTGTGCGTCACCTGGCTATCCGGATATTGTGTACCACTGATACTGGCCGGTTCGACAACAATGGAGGGCATCGCGTCAATACATGCCAGGGGTAGATCAAAGGCTTCAGTACCATCGGTGCGGCTGAAGGGACTGCCTTGATTGGCGCTAAAGCCCAAACCGCGTTTGGCAAAACCTTCCCAGATTTCGCATTGGTTGTCGCCGCTGGTCAGGGCCATGTCAGCAGCCAGGATAGCGTCACGGCCGTCTACCATACCCGGTGAACAGGGCTGCAACTTCATACCATCCATTAACAGTTGCAAAGCCAGGTTATTACCACCCGTCGTCCAATCCTGATAAATATCCGGGTTGAACCCATGTTTATTCACCAGGTTCCAATACACTTCCCAATACATTGCCGCCCATACTTCACCCAGGCTATGCGGTGATGTGCCATTGGTGATGATACTATCGTATGTCTGTGGATTGACATTCATGTCGGTGTTGTAAGGGAAGAGACGGATGCCAACACCATCGGGAGCGTCAAACAGGGCATAGGTGCCCACACCACGATTGGTCGTGGGTGTATCGGCCGCATCGGCATGAAGAATGAGCGTCATCAAGTCGCTCCAACCTTCACCCATCTGTTCCGCATTGTTCAGACAACCGGTTGTGCCGGGGCCGCCTGTGAGCCGATTGCTAATACCGTGGCCATATTCGTGAGCGATGATGCCATTATCCAGGTCACTATCACGATTGATCTGGCCGGCAGGGTTATCTTCCAAGGTCACATTGATGGTCAGCCCACCGGTGATAATGGCATTAAGGAATAGTTGCCCATCATCTGAGCCTATGGCTACTGAAGGAATGGCGGCATTACCGCCAAAGTTGGTCAGCGGTATAGGTGTCACGTCTATGATGATGGCGGCTACTGCACCCGCAGCCGCCGCATTTCCCACGAATACGCTGGAGTTGCAAATGCCCTGGCTCCAAACCATTAAGGCGATCTTGCCGGTCAAATCGTTAACAATGGTCTGGCAGCCATCATCTGCGGGAGCTACACCATCATCTACCAGTTCGAGATCGGCCGTTATCCCCGCACCTGAACCCCCATTGATGGAAGGGTTGGCCGTGTAAGAGCCGGTCATGGTAATCGGCGCATTGACTGTCACTAACTGGGCAAAAGGGTTGGTCCAGATGAACATCTGCATGCGCGGATTTGACCCATCAGGTGGGGTAGCGAAGTTGGCATTGTTGGTGCCACTGCCATCTTGGGCGTCAGCATGAACGTAGTCGCTGCCTACTCCCCCATTACCATAGTTGTTTTCCTGGAAGTTGCCGGATATTTCGTCAAAACCATAGAGGTACATCACATCGTGAATAATGTTGTTCCAGTAAAACAGATTGGTGACGGCAAAGGGGATATAGTCGGCGGGCTGTTGGGTGGGATCAAAAGCAAAGTCAAAGATCAGGCCGCCACCGCCATCAGGCGCATTGCCATCAGGAACATTATTGGCATCGAGATCGGTATCAGCATGTACATTGTTGCCCTGCGTAATCGTAAACTCGGCCCCTGATGCTCCGTTCGTGTCGTGCCAGCCAAAGGGAGATGCGGTGGGATCCGCCGGGTTTGATGCTAATGTACGGGGGCCGTCATAGGGGCTTTCCAGGGGATGGGCAAAGACACGGTAGTCGTCAGGATTCAGGACAACATCTTCTTCATGTGCCTCGCCCCAACTTTCACTGTTTACGTAATCTGTCTGCGAAATCATCTCACCGGTGACAGCATCAATGCGAACGGCCCACCAGTGTAGGCTGCTTAATTCGTAGATTTCAACATTCCAGGCCAGCCGCACCGCACCGCTGTCGGTAGATTCATAGACCAGGTGAACGGGAATGGCATTTTGCGAGATGCCACCATCACTGAAGAGGATGGCTTGAGATGCACCACCAATCGCCTGTTCAACAACCAGATCTGCGGTGAGAGTAAGATCGAGTTGGCGAGCAGCGGCTTGCACGGCCGTTTCCGCCGTAAGTGCCGGAATTGTGCTGTTAACCGACTGGGCCAGATTGGCCGTCAACCGATTACCTACATTGATCACACTACCGTCGGGGGCGATGTTGATGTTGATACGGCCGTTAAACACCCCTATCCCTTCATATTGCTGCTGCAAATAAATATGCGTTACACCAGTATGCCGGCTGGTATATTGATCCGTCACCACCAGATCGGCCACATCAACGGCCGTAACGCCCAGCTCTTGACTATGAGCCTGAATAAAATTGAGAGCTATGCTCAGGGGATCACCGTCCGTTGGCCCAGTCAGGTTGTGGAATGTACCACGACTATCAAAGTTAGACAGAACCTGATTTGCCGGCTGGTCTGGCGTGCCGCTCTTATCGGTCCGCGCACTTACCGAACCGCCTATGGCCATCATCAAGGCAAATAAGAGTCCTATAGCCAGAAGCCCACTCATAAGAATAGATTTGGTTTTTTTCACTTGATTTGCTCCTTACACTTAAATTCATAAAAACGTGGCAGTGGGGAATACTTGTTCATGCCAACACATACTTTTGGATCCTCAATTTTGGTTTTTTGTTACTTCAATCGGCTGTACCTCCTCAGCTTATCTTCTAAACAATTCAACGATTACCCGGAATTCCCCCTTCTGTCACCAAATTGTACCCAGAACGTCAATGTAGGCCACTTGTTGAGACTCTTGGCAACTATCCACATCGCCCGAAAACCTATTGACAAAACTAGAAACTTGGTTAATAATTTCCCTTATTCTAAACTATTAACTTGTTTACTAATTAAATTTATGTCTGTACGTAACGCCATTTTAGGATTGCTGGCCCACCGCCCCCGGCATGGGTATGAACTGCACGACGCTTTTGAAGCCATGGTCGGCGGCGAGCAGAATTGGGACATCAAACCGGCGCAGGTTTACTCCACCCTCAATCGGCTGGAACAGAGCGGGCTGGTGGTGGAAGATGGCGTCGCCCAGGATGGCGGCCCGGAAAAGCGCATTTACATGGTCACGGATGCCGGGCTGGCCGAACTGCGGCAGTGGTTCAACGAGCCATCACTGAGTGACCGGCGGCGGGATGAATTTTTTCTCAAGTTCATGCTCAGCCTGGTGGTGGAGGATGGCAATCCCCGCCGTCTCATTTACACGCAGCGCGCCGGGCTGTATCGGGAGCTGCACGCGCTGACCGCGCAACGCAGCCAGGTAAACCCGGCTTCACAACTGGCCTACATCCTGCTGCTGGATCAGGCGATCATGCACCTGGAAGCAGATTTGCGCTGGTTGGAAATGATGGAAGCACGGCTGGACGAGATTAGCCGCCAGCCTATTCCGGAACCGGCGGAAAAGCCGCGCGGTCGGCCACCGGCAGGCGGTAATCTGTAAACCGTAAGCCGTGAGCCGTAAGCCGTTATCCGTAATCCGTGAGCCGTAATCGAATTACGGAATACGGATTACCGATTACGTTTATTGGAGTGGCAGCCATTCGCTGCCCCATTTGGAGATATGAAATGAGCATTGTCAAAACGGAACAGTTAACCAAGGTGTATGGGCAGGGGGCTACGGCCGTGACCGCCCTGAATCAGATCAACATGAACATCCAACCCGGCGAATTTGTAGCCGTGATGGGGCCGAGCGGCTGTGGCAAATCCACCCTGCTGCACCTGGTCGGTGGGCTGGATCAGCCCACATCGGGTCAGGTGCTGCTGGACAACCAGCCGTTGTCTGGCCTAAAAGATGATGACCTGACCACCTTGCGCCGCCGCCAGATTGGGTTTGTCTTTCAGTTTTTTAACCTGATCCCGGTGCTGACGGCCGTCGAAAATACCGCCCTCCCCCTCATCCTGGACGGCATGAAACAGGCCGACGCCCATAAGCGCGCCGAAGAGTGGTTGGCGCGCCTGGGCCTGGCCGACCGCCTAAACCACCGCCCCGACGAATTGTCCGGCGGGCAGCAGCAGCGGGTGGCCATTGCCCGCGCCCTGGTGGCCGAACCAGCCCTGCTCCTGGCCGACGAACCCACCGGCAACCTCGATTCCCGCGCCGCCGATGAGATTGCCGCCTTGCTGCGGCAGATCAGCCATGAATGGCAGCGCACCGTGTTGATGGTGACGCATGACCCACGCATCGCCGCCCACGCCAACCGCATCATCTTCCTCAAGGACGGCACCATTGTGGATGACACCCGCCTGTCTGATGATGGGCACTATGAAGAAAGTGTCGTGCGCGATAAAATGGCGGTGATGGCGTAGCTGGTTGCTGGTTGCTGGTGGCTCACCCGCAACCAAACAGAGGTAAATCAAAATGTTTCACATTAAACTGGCCCTACGCTATTTGCGCGGGCGGAAATTACGGACCACGCTCACCCTGATAGCCATCGTGTTTGGGGTGATGATTATTGTTGGCTTCAATGCCATCTTGCCCGCCATCAGTCAGGCCATACAGGGCAATCTGTCGGCGATGGCGGATGAAGTAGACCTGACCGTTTCCAGCGAGACGCGCGGCCCGTTTGCCACGGCCGTGGCCGACCAAGTGCGCCAGATTCCCGGCGTGGCCGCCGTATCGGCCCAATTGGTACGGCCGATGGCCCTGCCCACCTCACAGGCCCTTGTCAATAAGGACGGCACGGCCGTCACCCTCTTGATTGTGCGCGGCGTAGACCCGGCCACCGTCACCGATGTCGAGCAAATGTCGCTGGCCGACGGCCGTCTGCTGACCCCCGCCGATCAAAACGCCATCCTCATTGCCAACAGTCTGGCCCAAAACACCGGCCTGGGCGTGGGCGACCGCCTCACACTGCCGGCGGCGACCGGCGTGATGGATTTCGAGATTGTGGGCATTACCACAGGACGGCCGTTGCAAGGCAGCGAAGAGGTGTTCATCCCCCTGACGACGGCGCAAACGGTCTTCAATTTTCCGGGGCAAATCAACACCATCGAGGCTCGTTTTGCGGCCAACAGCAATGCTGATGCCGTGCGCGCCGCCGTGCTGGCTGCGCTAGGCAGCGGCTACAAAGTGGGCGGTACCACCACCGGCTCTGAATTCGCCGCCGCCATGGAAGCGGCCAATTACATCTACAACATGTTTGGCGTTATCGCCATTGCCCTGGGTGGCTTCATCATCTTTATCACCTTTCGCACGGTGGTGGTGGAGCGCCGCCGCGACATCGGCATGTTGCGCGCCATTGGCGCTTCGCGCAAAACCATCCTGGGTATGATCCTGGCGGAGGCGCTGATTTTGGGAGTGATTGGCACAGCCATTGGCATCCTGCTCGGTTATCTCATGGCTACCGGACTGCTGACAGGGATGCAATCCATCTTGGAGGACTTCATGCGCACCAGCGTCGGCAGCCCCACCCTGGAACCCTGGGTCTTTGTGCTGGCCATTGGCCTGGGCGTGGGCATTACGCTGTTGGCCGGGTTATTCCCGGCGCTGGCGGCGATGCGCGTCTCCCCGTTGGAAGCGTTACGCCCGTCATTGGCCGAAGTGGAACGCCGCCGCGCCGGTCGTGGGGCGATGGTGGGCGCGGTCTTGATCGTGGCCGCCTTCCTGACCCTGCTGCCGGGAACGGTAGGGCTGGCGGCCCTGGGTATCTTGCTCTTGATTGTCGGGCTGGCGCTGGTGCTGCCCGCGCTCATCTACCCGCTGGCGCGCATCTTTGGCCGCCTGCTGACCATCATTTTTGCCCGCGAGGGGCAAATTGCCCAGGGCAACCTGACCCGGCAGCCAGGCCGGGCGGCCATTACCGCCTCCACCATTACCATTGGCCTGTCGCTGCTGGTGGCCATGGGCAGCCTGGTTGTCTCGATGCAAGGTGGCTTGATGGAGTGGGTGAATACGACGTTGGGCAGCGATTACCTGTTTATGCCCCCTTCGCTGGTGTTGGGCGGCGGTAACATTGGCGCGAATGAGCAGATGGCGACCGACATTGAGGCCCTGCCCGGTGTGGAACGAGTGACCTCGCTACGCCTGGCTACCAGCCAGATTGACGGCACCGATTTGCAGGTGATTGGTATTGATCCGGTGACGTACCCGCAGATTGCCGGGCTGATCTTTTCCAAAGGGGATGAGAACACGGTGTATGAGGCATTGGGCAACGGCCGGGCCATCATCGTCAACGGCATTTTCTCCGCCCAAAACGGGGTGGCAGTAGGCGATGAACTCACCCTGCAAACACCCAACGGCGCCCAAACATACCAGGTCGTGGCCGTTGGCGGCGATTTCCTGAACTTCAAACTGGCCACCGGCTACATTTCCCAGGCCAACCTGGCCCAGGACTTTAACGAGACGACGGATATGCTGGTGATGGTTGACCGCGCCGCCAATGCTGACGCCGCCCAGGTCGCGGCTGGTTTGCAGCAGATTGCCACTGGATATCCGGCCTTTACCTTCTACTCATTGGCGGAGTGGCAGACGCAGATGGAACGGACATTGGCGGCCTTTAACGGCATGTATGTCTTGCTCATTATCCTGGCGATACCGTCGCTGATTGCCCTGATTAACACGCTGGCGATCAACGTGTTGGAGCGCACCCGCGAGATTGGCACGCTGCGGGCGGTGGGGGCCACGCGCCGCCAGATACGGCGCATGATCACCGCCGAGAGCCTGCTGCTGGCGGCCACGGGTACTCTGTTTGGCCTGCTGACCGGCCTGTGGCTGAGCTACATCATGGTCGGCGCGATGAGTATGGTCGGGCTGATCCTGCCCTTCTCCTTCTCCTATGCCGGTATTTTGCTGGCGATTGCGGTAGGGCTGGGGTTTGGCATCCTGGGCGCGCTCATTCCGGCGCGCCAGGCGGCGAAGCTGGATATTGTGCGGGCATTGGCGTATGAATAATGAAATGTGATGCGTGAAACGTGATGCGTGATGCGTGAGGTCATTCCGGTCACGTTTCACGCATCACGCATCACACGATTACCCCTAACTTCCGCGCTTCGTTCACGGCCTGGCGACGGCCGTGAACCCCCAACTTTTGATACAGGTTATAGGTGTGCCGCTTCACCGTCACCACAGAGATGCACAACTCCTGGGCGATCTCCTTGTTAGTCAGCCTCTTTTCCATGAGCAGCAGCACATCCATTTCCCGGTTGGTCAATGGCTCGACCAGCGGCGAGTTACCATTGGCAGGCAGGGCGATGCCCACAGGGGCCGGTTGCGCCGGGAAACCGGAAACTACTTGAATCCGCGCCAGATAATCTGGCATGAACCGCTGGCGGGCCAATTGATCCCACAGGGGATGCAACGGATCTGCATAATCGGCCAGGGGGCGAACCAGGTGTGACGGGGCAGCCAGGGTGAGGGCCTGCTTCAGGGTAGCTACGGCCGTGTCCTGTTTGCCCTGCCCCTGAAACAGCCAGGCGCGCTGCGCCAGTGTTTCCACCAGGAACCGGGTGTTGTGGGTGGATTCCAGGAATGGTTGGAGGCGGCCCAGATACGCTTCCGCTTCGGCCCATTTGCCCTGCATCAGCAGCGCCCGGCCCCAGGTCATTTCCGGTGTGTAAAACTCAAGCATAGGCGTTAATTGGGGCGGCGGCGTGACCCGATCGAGCCAGGAAAGGGCAACGGCCGTGTCCCCTGCCATCAACGCCAGATGTGCCTGAAAGGTTTGCGCCTTCACATGCTGGCTCGTGTTTTTCATCTCCGCCCAAAAGGTGGTTACTTCGGCAGCCATCGCTGCGGCTTCAGCCAGATGCCCCTGCGCCTGGTAAGTCAACGCCAGCCCAAAACCACTCTGGGCATAGGCATGACCATGCACCACATACCGGCGACGGACAGCTTCCAGAAAATGACTTTCCGCCGCCGCCAGATGATCCTGGCAATAGGCGGCAGCGCCCAGAAAATAACGGGCCGAACCGATACTTTCCACCAGGCCCCTATCTTCGGCCAGCCAGAGCAGGCGGTTAGCCGTCGCCGTCAGGTCAGGCATGTTTGCCGCCGCCAGATGCAAGAAGGCCAGAGCGGTTAGCAGCCGCGCGGCCAAAGACTCATGTAATCCCTGCTCGGCCGCCAACGCCTGCTGCGTCTGGGTAATGGCTGTGGCTATGTCGCCCACTAAATACCGGTTACCGGCCAGAAAAACCCAGGCCACCCCCCGCACATAGCTGTGGTCAGCCGGTAGCTGCGCCAGGGCACGCTGGCTGCCCTCCACGCCCTGCGCTGCTTGATGCGTCCAAAAAAACTGCTGGCTGCGCAGCGCGGCCACTTCACCGCTGAGGCGGACGGCCGTTGCTTCTGGCGCATGGGCCAACAAACTTTCCAGCCGCTCCAAAATGGGCGGCAAATCAGCATAACGCCACTGGCTGTATAAAATCCAGGCGCGCAGCAGCAGTAGTTCCGGCTCCCCGTCTACTAACTCCGGCGGAAACAGGCGCAGCCATTGGTTCAACAGCGGCCATTGTTCCCGGTTCATCTGGTGCTGGCGGTGTTCGGCCACAATTTCCACAGCCAGCCCGGTATCGTGGGCGGCCAGGGCGTGTTGGATGGCTTCAATCGGCAGGTTGTGTTGAGCAAACCAGCGGCTGGCACGGCCATGCAGAACGTTCATCTGCTCCGGGCTGTAACGCTGGCGCAACTGGTGGAGCAGCAAATCCTTAAACAGGTGGTGAAAACGAAACCACTCCTGCTCCTCGTCCAGGGGAACAAGAAAGAGGTTCATCTCTTCCAGCCAGGCGATAAATTTCTGCCCCCTTTCACCACTATCGGCTGCGCCTGATATACCTGTGGGCCAACACACGGCCGTACACAACTCCCGGCTAAAACGGTCTAAAACGGATGTTTGCAGCAGCGCCGTTTGAAATTCAGGTGGTTGTTGGGCCAGGGCCTCGGCCACCAGATAATCCATCGTCATCCGGTTATTGGCCTGGAAATGGGCCGCCAGGGTGTCCACATCCGCCTGAAAGGGCAAAGAAAGCACCGTCAGGCGCAGGCCGGTAATCCACCCTTCCGTTTTGATGTGCAACACCGACACGATGGCCGGGTCGGGCGGGGTGGGTAGAGTTTGTTGCAGGTAAACGGCCGTTTCCGCCAGCGTCAGGGCCAGTTCCGGGGCGCGTATCTCCACCATTTTGCCCTGCGCCAACAAGGAGGCGCGCGGCAGCAACGGATCGTGGCGGGTGGCAATGACCAGGTGCATGAGCCGGGGCGGATGTTGCAGCAGGGCGGCCATTATATTGTGAATGTCTCGATTGGAAATATAGTAATAATCGTCCAGCACCAGCACAAAATCCTGGGTGATGGTATCCAGGTCGTTAATCAAGTTGGCCACGAGGACGGCCGTGGGCGGCAGCACCAGCCCATCCAGCAGCGCCTGGGTGGCGGTGCCCATTTCCGGAGCCACACTGCGAATGGCCGCCAGCACATACGCCAGGAAGTGGTGCAAGTCATTGTCGCTTTTGTCCAGGGACAACCAGGCGGTGGGTTGCGACCACTGCTGCAACCAGGCGCTTAGCAGCGTAGATTTGCCAAAACCAGCCGGGGCGCTGATCAAGGTTAACGGCCTTGTACCCGCCTGGTTGAGCCGCTCAATCAGCCGGGGGCGCGGTGTCAGATTTTCGGGCACAGGTGGTTGATAAAATTTGGTGCGCACCAAGGGCGCTGTTACGCCACTCTTTCTCCGCAAAATGACCTTCCTTTCGATCAATAAGTGATTATCTTAAAGATAGCACTTTTTTACAACTTTTGGGCGGTCGGCTATCTGCTTACGAACCAGTATGCTTTATACAGGGTTGGCTTCTTGTAAATTCAAGGGCTGACAAGACCGTGATGCGTGATGCGTGACCGGAGAGGACGTCACACATCACGTATTACGGATTACTGCTTACCTCACACTACTGCCGGGGGAGAATTTTGAGGAACATATGATACACCAGCACGAACAGTTTCTGCGGTTACACACCCCCGCCACCTATTGCCTGCGCCTGCAAGGAGTCCTGGATGAAAGCTGGTCGGAGCAAATGAGTGGCATGACGATTTCTGTTACCGGGGCAGAGGAAGGTACGCCGGTAACCACATTAACCGGTCGTCTGGTAGATCAGGCAGCCCTGTTGGGCGTCTTGAACAGCGTCTATAACCTGGGCCTTCCGCTCTTATCGGTGGAATGTCTGGACACAGAATAAAAGACCTGACAGGTTTTCAAAAACTTGTCAGGTCTGAATAGCGAGAAGGAGGATAGTACCATGACCAATACAGAAGAAAAAAGAAAATTCACCTTTCCCACCGCTTATACCGTCTTGTTCATCCTGCTCATCCTGGTTGTCATCGCCACCTGGCTTATTCCCGCCGGGCAGTATGACAAAAACGAAGCGGGGGAACCCATTCCCGGCAGCTACCACCAGGTGGAAGCCAATCCACAGCGCATCATTCGGGATGGCCTGATGGCCCCGGTCAACGGCATGTACGGGCTGGAAGCCGAAGACGGCTCTGTTAGTGTCTACAACGCGGGTGAATTGTATGGGGCGATTGATGTGGCCTTGTTTGTCCTGGTGATCGGCGGCTTTTTGAGCATGACGATGGCCACCGGGGCAATTGACGCCGGTATCGGCAAGATTACCGAAACCCTCAAGGGGCGGGAAAAGTGGATGATTGCCGTGTTGATGTGCGTTTTTGCCCTGGGCGGCACCAGTTATGGCATGGCGGAGGAATCGCTGGCTTTCTATGGCCTGATCATCGCCGTGATGATCGCCGCCGGGTATGATGCCCTGACGGGCGTGGCGGTGATTATGATTGGTGCGGGCATTGGCGTGCTGGCTTCCACGGTGAACCCGTTTGCCACCGGCGTGGCCTCTGGTTTTGCCGGAATTTCCATTGCGGATGGGTTGGTGTCGCGGGTGATTATGTTGGTGGTGGGCACGGCCGTGGGTATCATCTTTGTCTCTCGCTATGCCGAAAAAGTCAAAAAAGACCCCACTAAATCCCTGGTGTACGAGCTAAAACAAGAGAACGAAAAACGCTTCCTCCGCAGCAGCGCCGACGCCATGCCCGAATTCACCGGCAAACGCAAACTCATCCTGGGTTTGTTTGGTCTGGCCTTTCTCATTATGATTTTCAGCGTCATCCCCTGGGAAGACCTGGGCATTGGGCTGCCCCAGTGGAACTGGTGGTTTGGCGAATTTGTCGCCCTGTTCCTCGGTTTTGCCATCCTGATCGGCATCATCGGCGGTCTGGGCGAGGCGGGCATTTCCGAAACCTTCATCACCGGGGCGCGGGATATGCTTGGCGTGGCCCTGGTGATTGCTCTGGCGCGGGGCATTAGCGTCATTATGAACAACGGCCTGATCATAGATACCATCCTCTATTGGGCCGAAAGCGCCGTTGCCGGTTTGGGCGGCGTGGCCTTCATCAACCTGATGTCGCTGCTGTATCTGCCGCTCGGTTTTCTTATTCCCTCTTCCTCCGGTCTGGCGACCGTCACCATGCCCATCATGTCGCCGCTAGCCGACATTGCCAGCGTAGACCGCAGTCTGATTGTCACCGCTTACCAGTCGGCCAGCGGGCTACTCAATATCGTCAACCCCACGTTTGCTGTGGTCATGGGTGGTCTGGCCTTGGGCCGGGTGCGTTATGATAAATGGCTGCGTTTTGCCCTGCCGCTACTGGTTGTCCTGTTTCTGATTTATACCCTCATCTTGAGCATCGGTGTATTCTTTCCCGGTCAAATATTCTAGTGGTAAAGCGATTTGGCAAATCGCTTTACTAAAAAAGGAGATGCAAAAATGGCTTTTAATATGCGCAACCGTAATTTTCTGAAAGAGTTGGATTTTACCCCCGAAGAACTCAGATTCCTGCTCAAACTGTCGGCCGACCTCAAAGCGGCCAAGTATGGCGGCTATGAACAGCCGCGTCTCAAGGGCAAAAATATCGCCCTGATCTTTGAGAAGACCTCCACCCGCACCCGCTGCGCCTTTGAAGTGGCGGCCTATGACCAGGGGGCGCATGTCACCTACCTGGGACCGTCTGGTTCCCAGATCGGGCACAAAGAATCCATGAAAGATACCGCCCGCGTCTTGGGGCGGATGTATGACGGCATTGAGTATCGCGGCTTCGGCCAGGAGTTGGTGGAAGTGTTGGGCCAGTATGCCGGCGTGCCGGTGTGGAATGGGCTGACGGACGAGTTCCACCCCACACAAACGCTGTGCGACGTACTGACGATGACGGAGTATACCGACAAACATCTGAACGAAATCGCCTACTGCTACCTGGGCGATGCCCGCAACAACATGGGCAATTCGCTGATGGTGATGGGCTGCAAACTGGGCATGGATGTGCGCCTGTGTGCGCCTAAACATTTGTGGCCGGAAGAGCAACTGGTGCAAAGCTGCCGTGAGGTTGCTGCCCAAACCGGGGCGCGCCTGACGTTGACGGAAAGTGTGGATGAAGGTGTGAAGGGCGCCGATTTCCTCTATACCGATGTGTGGGTCTCCATGGGTGAACCAAAAGAGGTGTGGGACGAGCGGATTGGGCTGCTGAAGCCATATCAGGTGAACATGGAGGCAATGAAAAAGACAGGCAACCCCCATGTGAAGTTCATGCACTGCTTACCCGCCTTCCACAATCGGGAGACGAAAGTGGGCGAAGACATCTACCAGAAAAGTGGCCTGGATGGGCTGGAAGTGACGGAAGAGGTGTTTGAATCCGAACACTCCATCGTCTTTGCCCAGGCCGAAAACCGGATGCACACCATTAAGGCGATTATGGTGGCGACATTGGGGGATTGAGGTAATCCGTGAGCCGTAATTCGTGATTCGTAATCGGTAATCGGGCTTCGGTTTACGGATAACGGGTTACGAGTTACGAGTTACGGATAAATGTGAGCGATACGAGAGGGAAAATGGAAATAGGCCCTGTTCAAGTGATTGTGTTTGGTTTTGACCGCACAGACCAGTTTCGCGGCGAGATTTTGGCCGAACTACTGCGGCTGCGTGGTCGGGGACTGATTCGCCTGATTGATGCGTTTGTGGCGATGAAGACCCCGGCGGGCGAGATTGCGGCGATGGAGACGCAGGATTTGACGAATGAGGAGTCGGTGGCGTACGGCCGTGTCGTGAGCAAGCTGCTGGGCATTGACGGCGTGACCACCGGGGATGTGGTCGCTGCGGCTGTGGATCGCACAATGGCCGCCGCCGCTGCCTCGTTGGGGCTAGATTACCAGGGGTTGCGGCAGACAGTGGAAAATTTGCCGCCGGGCAAGGCGTTTGGCGTGTTGATGTTTGAGCATACCTGGGCCATCTCCCTGGCGGCGGCTATTCGCCGCGCCGGGGGCGTGCCGCTGGCGCAGGGTTTTGTGACGCCGGAATCGCTGGTGATGATTGGGGAAGAATTGAACGCCATTGCCGAAGCGGCCGCGACGATTGAACGCGCCCAAATTGTGCAAAGTGCGGCGATTCTGGACACGCTGGCAACATTACAGCAGGCAGAGGCGATTAAAACGGCCGTTGCCGCCGATGTGGTGCGGACGTTGGCAATGGCGGAGTTGATTGAGGAAACGGCCGTAGCCGAAGCCATCGAAACATTAGCTGCCGTCGGGTTATTGGAAGCGGAACTGTTGGAAACGGCCGTGCAAGACGAAGCGAAAAAAGCGGCTAAAGAGAAGGGGTTTTGACGGCCGTTGAATAAGTAACAGCACCTACAAATATTTCAGGATTGATACGATGACAGAGAACACGCCAGAGCCAGAAAGCAGTACAAACGAAGGCATCATTACCCTGCGCGGGGCGGTATTTATCGGCATTGGCTCGATGGTGGGCGCGGGCATCTTTGCCCTGTTCGGCGAGGCCGGGGCCATTGCGGGCGCAGCCGTATGGGTCTCCTTCCTGGTGGGGGGCATCATCGCCTTGTTGCAAGGGTACTCCTTCTCCAAATTAGGGGCACGTTATCCTTCGGCCGGCGGGCTGATTGATTGGATCGTGCGCGGTTATGGCAGCGGCCTGTTCACCGGCGGCATCGTCATGTTGGGCTACTTCTCGGTTATCATCGTCACGGCAATGGTGGCCGTCTCCTTTGGCAATTATGCCACGTCGCTGCTGTTGGGTGCAGACGCGCCTCAATATTGGGTCAACATTTTTGCGACGGCCATTGTCATTTTACTGACGGCCGTTAATTCTATTGGGGCAGAGACGGCGAGTAAGGCGCAAACGGCCGTTGTCACCATCGTCCTCATCGTCTTGAGCAGTTTTGCCATCGCCATGCTGCTGCAATTGGATACAACCTTGTTGGCTCCAGCTTCCTATCCCCCGATGAGCTACATCCTGGCCAGCGTGGCCCTGACCTTCTTTGCCTACCTGGGCTTTGGCGTTATTGCCTTCACCGGCGGTGATCTGCAAAATCCCCGCAAAAACCTGCCCCGTGCCATGTACATCTCCCTCAGTTTCACCATGTTGCTCTATGTGGCCCTGGCCATTGGCGTTTTTGGCACCCTCACGGTAGAAGAAGTGATCGCCAATGCCGATACCGCGCTGGCAGTGGCCGCTTTACCCATTTTCGGCCAGTTTGGGTACACCATGATCTCCATTGCCGCCGTGTTCGCCACCACCGGAGCGATTAACTCCCAACTTTATGCCGCGATCGGGGCTACCTTTACTATGGCCAAAGACGGCCATCTGCCGCCCGTGTTTGGCAAAAAACGTCGTCGTGGCCAGGGTGGCACACAGGGATTGGTGATCTCGGCCATCCTCATCATCATCATGGCGAATCTGTTTGATGTCACGGCCATTGCCTCCATCGGCAGCGCGGTGGCCCTGGTCATCTTCGCCTTAATCACCATCGCCCATTTACGCATGACAAAAGAAACCCAGGCATCCAGAGCCATTCTCTGGCTGGCTCTGCTCACCACCTCTCTGGCCATCCTCCTGTTTGCCTGGTACACCCTGATCACGTCGCCGCAAACTTTCGCCATCCTGGCCGCCACCATTATCCTGGCCTGGGTAGTAGAGGCGGTCTGGCGAACTATTAGCAAGCGGGAATTGAGTACATAGACATCCAATTTCTTGAAGAAATCGGATGTCTGGTGCTGGCTAATCCCACAACAGGAAGCTATTTCGTATAATTCGACCAGCCTCCGCTGGTTGACCTGAGTAAGTAAAAAGGAAACGAATGCTCGCTGCCATTTTTTGGAGTACATTGGCGACCGGAACTTTGCTGATTGGCATGGTGCTGGCTTACCGCAATCTGGTCAGCCCACGTTGGACGGGCCTGATTATGGCTTTTGGCGCGGGTGCGATCATCAGTGCGGCCGCTTACCAGCTTGTTCTGGGTGCAGTGGCCGAAGCGCAAACGGAAATCCTTGTGGGACTGGGGATGGCCGCCGGCGCATTCACGTTTTATTTCGCCGACAAATGGGTTGACGGGATGGGCGGTGAGAAACGCCTGGATATTGACGGCGGTCAGGCAGGTGGGTCAGGCACAGGCATTCTCCTCGGTTCACTGCTCGACGGCGTACCGGAATCGCTGGTGCTTGGCCTCTCACTTGTCCATTCACCCCAAGTATCGCTGGCCTTTATTTTTGCCGTCGCCATCAGCAATATCCCCCAGGGTTTAGGGGGTACGACGGGTATGCTCAGCAGTGGTTGGGCACGCAGCAAGATCACGCGGTTGTGGCTGGCGGTCTGCGGCCTGAGTATTTTGGCGGCCGCTCTGGGTTATGGCCTGGCTCAATTTCTGCCCGGCGCTACCGGAGCGGCCGTGGATGCCTTTGCGGCCGGTGCTTTGTTCGTGATGCTCACGGACTCAATGATTCCTGAATCGTTCGAACATGGCGGCCGAGAAACGGGGCTTTTCCTGGTCTTGGGTTTTGGCGTTGCCCTGGCCATGACACTGGCACAAATGCCGGGATGATCGCCATAAGTGGAGATAATGGTTACGAATCTGCTCTACCTCATTCTGGGAATCCTGCTGCTCACCACCATTTACGTGGTGGTGCGCACGATTCTGTTTCAGCGGGCACAAGGTGGGGTTGAGCCGATCGAAGGTGTCCCGGTCAATGCGGATGAAGTAGCGGCACATCTGGCCACGGCCGTGCGCTGCCAGACCGCCCCCCTGGATGACACCGGCACACCCGACCCGGAAGCCTTTCGGCAGTTACACCAGATGTTGGCCGAAACGTACCCCCTCGTTCACCAACAGTTGCAGCGTGAGGTCATCAATGGCTACAGCCTGCTGTATACCTGGCACGGCCGTCAGCCAGAACTGGAACCGGTCATGCTCATGGCCCACCAGGATGTAGTCTCGGCCGACCCGGAAGGGTGGACACATCCCCCCTTCGCCGGTGAAATCGCCGACGGTTTCATCTGGGGGCGGGGCACATTGGACATTAAAAACCAGCTCATCAGCATCATGGAAGCGGCCGAGACCCTGCTGCGGCAGGGGTATCGCCCGGAGCGCACCATCCTCTTTGGGTTGGGGCACGATGAAGAAACCGGCGGGACACATGGAGCCAAAATCATGGGTGAACGGCTCAAGGAGCGGGGTGTGTGGCTGGCGGGCATTGTGGATGAAGGCGGCGGCATCAGCGACGGACTGGCTGCCGGGGTGCGCGGCGCGGTGGCGCTGATCGGCGTCAGTGAAAAGGGCTACCTCACGGTGGAGTTTACCGTGCGCGGCCAGCCAGGGCACTCTTCCACACCGCCGCCGCAAACGGCGATTGGTATTCTGGCCCGTGCCCTGTCCCGGCTGGAGAGCCACCCCATGCCTACGCGAATGCGCCGGTTACGGCCGTTGTATCATGGCATTGGTCGCGCGGCCCCGTTTTATTTGCAACTGGCCTTCGCCAACATCTGGCTCTTTGGCATCTTCCTGCGCCGTTGGCTGGTGCGGAACCCGGAAATGAATGCCAGTATGCGTACCACCACCGCCCTCACTATTATTCGCGGCGGCGTCGAGGACAACACTGTCCCGCCCGAAGCCTCAGCCATCGCCAACTTCCGCCTCCTGCCCGGCGACACCATCGCCGATGTCCTCTGGCACGCCAAAAAAGTGATCAATGATGATCGCGTACACATCACGCCGGTCGAAGGCAAATTCAACGAAGCCCTGCCCATCTCGCCCCACAAAGGGCCAGCTTACGCCAGCCTGAGTATGGTCATCCGGCAGGTATTCGACAACCCGCCGGTGGCCCCGTTTGTGATGTTAGGCGGTACCGATTGCCAGCATTTTGTACCCGTATGTGACCACATTTACCGATTTACCTCCCTGGTAATGGATGAAAGTTTTCGGGGACTGGAACATGGTATTGACGAACGTATCCCCATTGCGGGCATGGCCCGTATGGTCACGTTTTATGCCCAACTCATGCAGGTGTGGGGCACAAAAGAAATGGTCTAATCCCTCAAAACCTGACAGGTTTTAAAAACCTGTCAGGTCTGAATAAAGGAGATTGATATGAGAATTGTAGTCGCTTTAGGTGGCAATGCCTTGTTAAAACGGGGCGAGCCAATGACGGCCGATGTGCAGCGCGCCAACATCAAAGTGGCGGCGCAAGCCCTCGCCCCCGTCGCCGAAAAACATCAACTGGTCTTGTCACATGGCAATGGGCCGCAGGTGGGTCTGCTGGCTTTGCAGGCCGCCGCCTACAAAGACGTCGAAGCCTACCCCCTGGACGTACTCGGCGCGCAAACCGAAGGCATGATTGGTTACATGATCGAACAGGAATTGGGCAATCTGCTGCCCTTTGAAGTGCCCTTTGCCACCATTTTGAGCATGGTAGAAGTAGACCCCAATGACCCGGCATTCCAGAACCCCACCAAATTCGTCGGCCCCGTGTACGAAAAAGATGAGGCCGACAAACTGGTGGCCGAAAAAGGATGGGTGTTCAAGCAAGATGGCCATAAATGGCGGCGGGTGGTGCCTTCACCGCTGCCCAAACGCATTTTTGAAATGCGGCCGATCAAATGGCTGCTGGAACACCATACGGTCGTCATCTGCGGCGGCGGTGGCGGCATTCCCACTATGTATTTGCCCGACGAAACGCGCACGCTGGTGGGCGTGGAAGCGGTCATTGACAAAGACCTGGTCAGTGAACTGCTGGCGCGGGAACTGGACGCTGACTTGTTTGTGATGGCTACCGACGTGGATGGCGTCTACCTGGATTGGGGCCAGCCGACGCAACGAAAACTGGCGCAAGTGACGGCCGTCGAACTGAAAGCCCAAAACTTCGCCGCCGGTTCCATGGGGCCAAAGGTCAGCGCCGCCATTCAATTCGTCGAAAACACCGGCAAACGTGCTGCCATTGGCGCTTTACAAGATATTGAGCAAATTGTAGAGGGTACGGCGGGTACCAATATTATCAAATAACAAACCGTTCGTAGTAGGCGATTCATCGCCTTCAAACGGCGATAAATCGCCTACTACAAACAAGGAGAACAAAACCATGAGCGAATTTGGAGTTCATTCAGAAGTAGGTAAGTTAAGAAAAGTGATTGTACATCGGCCAGGGCTGGAGATGCGTCGGCTGACGCCCAGCAACTGCCAGGAACTGCTGTTTGACGACGTCATCTGGACGCGCAAAGCCCGCCAAGACCACGACGCCTTTGTGGACTTGATGCGCGAAGAAGCCGGCGTCAAAGTGATGCGTGTGCATGAATTGTTGGAGGGTGTGGTGGCCGACCCGGAAGGCAAAGCCTACATCCTCGACCGCAAAATAACGGCGAATGAAGTGGGCGTGGGCGTGGTGCCGGAACTGCGGGCGTGGCTGGACAGCCTGGAACCCGTCAAACTGGTGGCACATCTGATTGGCGGCGTGACCATTGCCGAACTGCCCGGTGAATTAGGCGCTTTTGCCCAAAAAGCATGGAGTGGTGACGAATTTGTGGTCGCCCCACTGCCCAACCAGCTGTTTACCCGCGACAGTTCTTGCTGGATTTACGGCGGCGTTACGGTAAACCCCATGTTTTGGCCCGCCCGCCGCAAGGAGACGCTGCACCTGACCGCCATTTACAAATATCACCCGGAATTCAAAGGCGGGGACTTCAAAATCTGGTGGGGCGACCCGGACGAGGATCACGGCAACGCCACCATTGAAGGCGGCGACGTGATGCCGGTGGGCAATGGCGTGGTGCTGGTGGGCATGGGCGAGCGGACAACGTATCAGGCGGTGGGGCAAGTGGCGCAGGTGTTGTTCAAACATGGCGCGGCTACCCGCGTCATTGCCGCCAAGATGCCACGTGACCGGGCCAGTATGCACCTGGACACTATCTTCACCTTCTGCGACCGTGACCTGGTGACCATCTACGAACCGGCCGTCAACAGCATCCAACCCATCAGCTATCGGCCCGGTAACAAAGAGGGGACAATGGATGTAACCGTTGAAGAAAAAGGGTGGTTGGTGGTGGTGCAAGAAGCGTTAGGGCTGAAAAAACTGCGGGTGGTGCCTACGGGTGGCGATGCGTTTGAGCAGGAACGGGAGCAGTGGGACGACGGTAATAATGTCGTGGCGCTGCAACCCGGCGTGGTAGTGGCCTATGACCGCAATGAGTGGACCAATGCCCGGCTGCGCAAAGCGGGCATTACGGTGCTGACGATTCCTGGTTCGGAACTGGGGCGCGGGCGCGGCGGCGGCCATTGTATGACCTGCCCTGTGCTGCGTGATCCGGTCGAGTACGCATAATTTATCCAACCTTATTCCACGCTCCGCGTGGAATAAGGTGTCAGGCGTTCCACGCAGAGCGTGGGAACGAGTATGGGAGGAAGAAATGGCTAAAGAAAAGGGCAAAGACAAAAAGGGCAAAAAGGGCAAAAAAGAGAGGGCAAAGCAGGATAAGGAAACGGTGTTGGCCCAGGTTTCCACCCCAACCGGCGAAACGTCGTCTACTATGAGCCGCAAGGAGTTCGAAAAGGAAATGGAGAAACTCCAGGCCGAGCTGGTCAAAATGCAGGAATGGGTAAAAATCAGCGGGGCCAAAATCTGCATCCTGTTTGAAGGGCGTGATACGGCCGGGAAGGGGGGCGTCATTAAACGCATCACCGAACGCACCAGCCCGCGCGTCTTTAAGGTGGTGGCGCTTCCCGCGCCGACAGAGCGGGAAAAGTCGCAGATGTATTTCCAACGCTACATGCCTCATTTGCCCGCTGCCGGTGAGGTGGTGATCTTTGACCGCAGTTGGTACAACCGGGCAGGTGTGGAGCGGGTAATGGGTTTTGCCACGCCGGAACAAGTAGACTATTTCCTGAAATATGCCGCCCCGGTTGAACGGGCCATCATCAATTCCGGGACCATCCTGATTAAGTATTGGCTGGAAGTGAGTATGGAAAACCAGTCCCTACGGCTAAAAGCGCGTGATGAAGATATGCGCAAAATCTGGAAGCTCACCCCCATGGACTTGAAAAGTTACAGCCATTGGTATGACTACTCCCGGGCGCGTGACGCCATGTTTGCGGCTACCGATACGGATGACTGTCCCTGGTATGTGGTAGATGGCAACAACAAGCGCCGGGCGCGCCTGAACTGCATTTCGCACCTGCTCAGTGTGGTGCCGTATGAAGAAGTGCCGCGCGAACCGGTGAAGTTCCCCAAACGCCAGGCCAAAGGCGACTACGTTGAACCAGACCATCCGTTTCGGTATGTGCCCTCTGTGTATTGAGAGAGGTAATCGGTTATCGGTAAACGGTAATCGGTTGTCGGTAGTCCGATTACCGATTACCAGATTGAGTCGCTTATGTTTGCAGCGATCTGGTGGGGCGGATTAGCGGCGGCTTCTTTGCTGGTGGGGTATCTGCTGGCGAATCGGGGTCTTTCCAACCGCACGATTGGCATGATCATGGGTATTGGCGCCGGGGCGTTGCTCAGCGCCATTGCCTACGAACTGGTGCCGGAGTCGGTGCTGGTAGGCCGGGGAATGGCGCTGGCTTTTACGCTGGGCGCATTCGCTTTTTTCGTGGGCGATTGGTTGGTAGACCACCGAGGCGGCGCGGACCGGAAGGATATTACCGGCGAACAAACGGGATCAGGCGCGGCCATTTTTATCGGTACGCTGCTGGATAACGTGCCGGAATCGCTCATTTTAGGCATTGGGCTGGCGCTGGGTGGGGCGGTGAATGTGGCGTTTATCACGGCCGTATTCATCTCCAACCTGCCCGAAGGCGTCGCCGGCACCCTCAATCTGGAAGCAGCCGGCTACACCCGCCAGCGTGTTTTCTGGATGTGGTCACTGCTCGTCCTGATTTCGGCCGCTTCGGCCGGCGTGGGCTATCTGCTTATCCACCGGAGACCGGAACTGGATGGACTGTATGCCCAGGCTTTTGCCGCCGGGGCTATGCTCACCATGCTGGCCGATGCCATGATGCCGGAAGCATTTGAACACGGCGGCAAACTGGTAGGGCTTTTTACGGTGATGGGATTCCTGCTGGCTGCCATGTTGTCTGTGATCGGATAACGGTGCGCCGCATAAATTTCGTAGCACTTTCACAATTTTTAGAGGAGAAAATAATTATGACAGCATCAACTGATAGTCAGCCTAAGTGGTATAGTCTGACGCCGGAGGCAGTGGCCCAACAACTGAAAGTAGACCCGGCAAAAGGGCTGAGCGCAGCCGAGGTGCAGCAGCGCTTACAGCAATATGGCCCAAATAAACTGGCTGCCAAGAAAAAGGAGCCAGGTTGGCAAGCCTTCCTGCGCCAGTACCAGGACTTTATGCAAATTTTGCTGGTAGGCGCGGCCATCGTTAACCAGCTTGTCGTCGCGGAGTGGGGCACCACCCTGGTCTTGCTGGCCCTAACGGTCTTTAACGCCGTCCTGGGCCTTAGCCAGGAATCCAAAGCGGAAGCCAGTCTGGCGGCGCTGGAGCAGATGATGAAGAGCATTGCTCGTGTGCGCCGCGATGGCCAAGCCATCGAAATTGACGCGGAAGAGCTGGTGCCGGGGGACATCGTGCTGATGGAGGCGGGCAATCGGGTACCGGCCGACGGCCGTTTATTCGTTACCGCCACGGTGGAGATTGAAGAGGCGGCGCTGACGGGTGAAAGTGTGGCTTCGTCCAAAGATGTGGAGACGATTGACAAAGCCGAAGTGCCTTTGGGCGACCGCCACAATATGGCCTTCATGAACACCTCCGTCACCCGTGGTCGTGGCGAAATGATCGTCACCACCACCGGCATGGGTACGGAGATGGGGCATATTGCCGAATTATTGAACAAAACCGAAGCCGAAAAAACCCCTTTGCAGAAGCAGCTCGACCGGCTGGTGGTCGTCATCGCCGCTATCGCTGGCATCGCTTTCATCCTGATGGTCATTTTGGGCTTGCAACAGGGGCAGGAATTTGATGTCATCTTCCTGGCCGGCATCGCCCTGGCTATCTCGGCTATTCCCACCGGTATGCCTGCCGTCATCACCACGCTCTACTCCATGGGCACCCGCGTTCTGGCTGAGCAGGGGGCTATCGTCAAACGGCTGCCCTCGGTGGAGACGCTGGGTTCCGTCTCCGCCATCTGCTCGGACAAGACCGGCACGCTGACGCTGAATAAGATGACGGCCGTTGAATTTTCCATCCCCGGCCAAAACCGCTACCGCGTCACCGGCGAAGGTTACGGCACAGTGGGTGAATTGCAACTGACTCGCGGTCTGACGGCCGGACAGCCCTGGCAAAAAGGAGGCGCGGCCTACAGCACCGAAGGGCAGATCAAGAGCGCCGGCGGCGCCAAAATTGACCTGGATCAAATCATGCTGCCCATGGCTCTGTGCGCCGATGCCCGCCTGGATGGCGAAGCGCTGATTGGCGACCCCACCGAAGGCGCGCTAATTGTCCTGGCGGAGAAGGGCGGTATTCACGTAGACAGCGCCCGCGAAATGTACCCCCGCGTAGCTGAACTACCTTTCGATTCCGACTATAAATTCATGGCCACCTTC
The DNA here is from genome assembly GCA_023382655.1 of Anaerolineae bacterium. Taxonomy (GTDB): domain Bacteria; phylum Chloroflexota; class Anaerolineae; order Promineifilales; family Promineifilaceae; genus CAADGU01. The sequence continues at coordinate 148,128 of JAHDWK010000012.1, forward strand.
CACAACATGACCGACGAACAGGGCAAACCGGTGGTGCGCTGTTTTGTGAAGGGGGCGCCCGACGTGTTGATCAACCGGGGCGGCTATTTCTGGATGCCCGATGGGTCAACGGCCGTATCCATCACCGACGAGAACCGGGGGTTGGCGCTCAAAGAGAATGACCGCATGGCCGCTGCTGGCGAGCGCGTCATGGTGGTAGCCCGCCGTGACTTCGACCCCGCCACCTTTGATCCCAAAGCCAAATTGATTGACCTGGTCAATGACCTGACGCTAATGGCCATGGTGGGCATCGTGGATCCGCCGCGTGCTGAAGCCCGCGACGCCATCGCCAAGTGCCATAGCGCCGGCATTCAGGTACGCATGATCACCGGCGACCATGCCGTGACGGCCGCGGCCATCGGCCACGAGTTGGGCATTGAAGGCCGGGCGCTGACCGGCGCGGAATTTGCGGCCATTCCCGATGATCAGTTGAAGCAGCAATTGGATGAAATCGGCGTCGTGGCGCGGGTTGCGCCAGAGGACAAGATTCGGCTGGTGACGCTCTTGCAAGAGAAGCAAAACATCGTGGCCATGACCGGCGACGGCGTGAACGATGCGCCCGCGTTGAAGAAGGCAGACATCGGCGTGGCCATGGGTATCACGGGCACGGAAGTGAGCAAGGGGGCGGCGGTGATGATCCTGACGGACGATAACTTTGCTACGATTGTGAAGGCGGTGGAATACGGCCGTGCCATCTACGACAATCTGGCCAAATACATTCGCTTCCAGATTACGGCACTGGTCGCTTTTATCGCCTGTTATCTAGGTGCAGCCTTCTTCTTCATTCTGGGTGGTGTTCCGTTCCAGACGTTGGTGGTGTTGTACATCAACTTCCTGGTGCAGGTACCCATCGCCCTTGCCCTGGGTTTTGATAAGCCGCTGCCCGGCCTGATGGACCGTAAACCTCGCCCCCTCAGCCAGCCGGTACTATCACGCGCCCAATGGATGCGCCTGATCATCATCGGCCTGCTGGTTGCTTTTGGCACCCTGTACCTGGAGCAGGCGCACGAACAGACCAACTTCGCCCTGGCCGCTACCATCGGGTTTGTTGTCTTCTCCCTGTTCAATATCACCATTGGCATCAACTCCCGTTCGGAGACAGAAACGGTGTTCCAGATGAGTACCGTATCTGATCGGCGGCAGTTGATGCTGTATGGGATGGCGCTGCTGCTAACCTGGTTGGCAACTGAGGTCGGCGTTATACAGCGCGTCTTGGGGTTAATCCCGCTGAACCTCGACCAATGGCTGTTGTGCATTGGCTTCGCCATTGCGCTGACGCTGGTGTATGAGGTGATGAAGTTCATTCTACGCCGGAGCAGGGGCAGCAGCCATGAACCGGCGAACAGCAGCGCATCAACAGTGGTCCCGCCTGCTCATTCATAATCAGTAGATCAAAACGAATCACGAGTTTGGTCTACGGTGATTTTGTAAATCGCCAGGACGATTTACAAAATCACCCTACATTTTCAGAGGAGAGTACCAACTCATCACAGGAATACCTATGAGCGAACCCATGATACGGCCCATGAATCTGCTGTTAGCCGGTGCCTGCCTGTTTATTATTATGTTTGGCATCAAGGCTACGGCCGTGATCATCAACCCCATTCTGCTGGCGGTGATTATCACCATTGCCGTGCTGCCTATGCCTAACAGGCTGCGGCAGCGCGGGATGTCTGGTCGGTTGGCGCTTTTGCTAACAATCCTGGCGGTAGTGGGTGTTATGCTGACGGTGATCTTGTTGTTTGTTGGTGGTCTTCATCGGCTGTCGGTGAAGATTCCAACTTATGCTGACGATATAGCCGCTCGTTCTGCTGAATTTGCCGCCTGGTTTGAAGAGACAACCACGACCTCCGCGCCCGTTGATTCGCAGCAGGTTAGCAGCGTAATGACGGCAGTTATTGGGGCTATCGGCGGCATTGTCGTCCAGGTCTTTATGACCCTGCTCATCTTTATTTTTATGATCAGCGCGGCCATCACCGGAAGACCACAAAAAGAGGTGGTGTTGGCTACGGCCGAACCTGTGGTTAACCGCGTGAATGATTTCACCCGCGACGTGCGCCAATATCTCACGGTGACAACTGTCATTAATATGCTGGTTGGTTTGGGCGACGCCATTTTTTTGCTCATTATGGGGGTAGACTTCGCCATCTTATGGGGCGTTTTGGCCTGGTTATTGGGCTATATTCCTACCATTGGCTTCTGGCTGGCCCTCATTCCACCCACCATCTTGGCCTGGGCAGAACATGGCGTAACCACCGCGCTGATTGTGTTTGCTGGTTTTGTACTCATTAATGGGTCGGTGCAAAACTTTATCCAACCCAAGATGATGGGCGACAATTTGCACATCTCACCAGTCATCGTTTTTCTGTCGCTGTTTATTTGGGGCTGGCTGCTGGGCGGCATTGGCGCCATTCTGGCGGTACCACTGACCCTGCTCATCCTGGCTCTGCTAGAAAGTTTTGAGGGGACACGGGGCATGGTGATGTTGGTACGGCCGTCAACCGGCAGCGCCTCAGAAGCAGACGAAGCCGAAAAACAGAAAGCCAGACAGTTGCTTGGCAATTGGTGGGAACGAGGCAAATCCATGATCAATCCCAAGTCATACAGAGCAGACGAAGAATGATGTAAACGATAACCATAACAAGTGAAGAGCGTTTGTGGATGAAAACAAGAAATCAACAGGCGCTTACTATCCAAAGGAGGGCCGTATTCAAGCCCAACTAACCGAATAACAGACTCCACCTGGTAAAATCACAAAACCACTGAAGATGACAAAGTTTGTTGGAGAAAAATATGTCTGAAGAAACCGAGGCTAACGTCTCAACGAAGGCAAACAACAATTCCAGACTGGCAATCCTGTTGGCGATGGCGATGTTTGTTCTTGTTATAGATACCTCCATGATGAATGTTTCGATTTCGGCGATTGTCACAGATCTGGGGGCAACCGTAAGCGGCGTGCAATCAGCCATTGCGCTGGAAGCGCTGGTATCGGCCGCATTCATTTTGATTGGCAGCAAGATTGGCGATCTTTACGGCCGTAAACGTGCTTACATTTTAGGTCTTCTCGGATATGCCATCGGGGCCATCGCCATGACGTTAGCACAAAGTTTAACGGCCGTTATTATTTTTTGGGCCATTATCGGCGGCTTAGGCGCATCGCTGTTACTACCCGCCATGCAATCGCTCATCCATGGCAATTTCGAGGGTGCGGCCCAGGTAAAAGCCTATGCGTTGGTCGGCGCGGCCACCGGGATCGCCGCCGCCGTCGGACCACTGCTAGGTGGCTTCATCACCACTTACCTGTCCTGGCGCGTTGGCTTCTTTCTCGAGTTCGTCATTATTGCCATCGTCCTCGTCAATATCAAATTGATAAAAGATGTGCCCTACACAGGCCCCAGAGAAGTGGACATGGTCGGCGCAATTCTTTCTGTTTTGGGTATGGGTGGTATCGTGTTAAGCATTCTCGTTTGGCAGGAGGGAGGTGAAGCGGTCGGGGTGTTAATGGCAGTGGGCCTGGTCGCCATGTTCATGTTTGCCAATTGGCTGGTACGGCGCAAAAAGCAGGGTAAGCCCGCTTTGATTGATCCCGATCTGTTCAAATCCAAATATTTCCGACTGGGTATTACTGAACAAATGTTACAGAATATTTCTCTAGGTGGCATGATGATCGCCTTGCCCATCTACTTCCAAATGGTGTTTGAATATACCGCCATGGAAACGGGTTTTGCCATTGCCCCTATGTCCCTCAGCATCTTCGCTGTAGCCATTCTGGCCGGACGCAGAGCGGGGAAGCAGCGTCCAAGCCGTATCATCCAGGTTGGATTTGGCACGCTGTTTGTCGGCGTATTATTTCTGATTCCACTGATTCCACGAGCTGATTCTGGCTTAAGCTTTTTGATACCATTGATGATCACAGGGTCTGGTTTGGGCTTGCTGGTTTCCCAACTCAATAACTACACATTATCGCCAATATCCGAAGAACGTGTCAGTGAAGCCGCGGGCGTCAATTCGGCATCGGGATCGTTCGGTCTTTCTTTTGGGCTGGCATTTGCCGGTGCTATCATGCTGGCAACCCTGGCCTACTCCTTTACGAACATGGCCCAGGAAAGCCTGGTGCTGACCCCTGAGCAGCAGGAGCAAGTGGCACAGGCATTGGAAGAAGATGCCGAAATTATGAGCAATACACAGCTTGAGCAGCAGTTAGCTGGCCAGCCAACCGATGTTCAAGCGGAGATTATTCGCCTCAACACAGACGCAAGGCATATTGCCTTACAAGTCGCGCTGATGGTTCCTCTGCTGGCTGCCCTACTCGGATTACTCAATTCGTTCCGTATGGTTAAACTACCTGACCTCGAACCGTCCAATGCGGCAGAGGGATTACTGCTAGGCTGAGGTTTGTATTTGTCTAGCGCAGGATTCCGGTTTGATTTAGATCAAAAGTGGCCGGTAAACGGCCGTGCCTGCAACCCGGTCATTCTGCCCGAAAGGAGGCTTAACAAGGACAAAAGCATAAAAAAGAACGATGTGAAGACCAATGGTAACGGCCGTTAGACCATAGCTGTGATCGAGCGAAACTCAGAAACAAACAATCGCTCATCACGCATAGGAGAAAATAGAAAATGATAAAACATGGACCAGTTGATGTAGTTGTTCTGGCGCTTGGCGAGCCGCGTTTCGACGGCAGCATCCTGACAGAACTGGAACGGCAGGCGGCTACCGGCACGATCCGGGTGTTAGACGCCATGGTGTTGTTTAAGCAAGAAGATGGGCAGTGTTGGCGGGTCGATCTCGAAGATTTGTCGCCGGATCAGAAAGCCAAAGTCGGCTTTATTGAAACCGGGACACGTGGCCTTTTTGACTCCGACGACGCCGATACGCTGTACGAAGGCATGGTGCCTGATTCGGCCGTCATTGCCCTGGCCATCGAGCATACCTGGGCCGTGGCCCTGGTGAACGCGATGGCGGACAGTGGGGTCGAAATGGCCCTGAACTTCCGTGTACCTGCCCCTATTGTGGACGAGGCCTTTGCCTCGCTCCCTACAACTATATAAAAGGAGACGATCATGCCAGGATTAGTTAGAGGGATGGCCCGGACAGCGGCGGTCGTCGGCACCGCCACCGCCACCCGTAACGCTGTTAATCGCCGACAGGCAGACAAGAATGTCGCTGCCTACTCACAAGCTGTGCAGAATCAGGCCCCGCCGCCCCAGCAGTACGCTCCACCGCCGCAGGAATACTACGAACCACCCGTACAGGCCCAGCAAGATGATGTGATCACGCAGTTGGAACGCCTGGGCGCACTCAAGGCGCAAGGGCTTATTACCGAAGATGAGTTCGCCATCCAGAAAGCAAAACTGCTCGGTATGTAATGTGACCTGTTCTGATCCAGCCTTCAATTACCCTTTGAGGTGAAGACGGGCTGGCGTCTTCACCTCATACGCAAGTAAGGAGAATCAGCTATGTGTTGTGCATTTTTAACACTCGCTTTATTGGGACCACGCATTTTTGGCGGCTTTTGGTGGATTTTCCAACCGGGGCGCTGGCAGCTTGCCTTTAATAACTGGACCGGCAGCCTCTGGTGGATGTGGCCGATACTGGGCATTGTGTTCCTCCCCTGGACGACGTTGATGTATGTTATCGTTGCGCCCGGCGGTGTGGTTAGTTGGGATTGGCTGTGGATTGGCCTGATGCTGGTGGCGGACATTGCGTCTTATACCGGTGGTTACGGCCGTAAACGCATTCCTGGCTACGAAGGCTATTAAATCTTGCGTTCGATGACGACACAAAAATCACTGCCACTAAGGCCGTTAGCGGCAGTACAATTAACCAGGCGAGCAATTTTGAGTTTCCTGAAAAAGCTAACGTAGAGAGGCAGAGTTGCCAGAGAAAAAACTTCGTGCGCTTCGCGTCCTTCGTGGTTTTTTCAGGGGACTCAATTTTACTCATTAACTAGGAATGACTGCGGGGCCGTTACAAATTAACTCAGGTACAATCATTCACCAGGGTGGTATTCGCGTTCCAGGTGCGCCCGGATGTCGGCTTCGGTCAGCCAGACCGGTTTGAGTTGGCGGTTGGCAAAGAGGGGGGCCTGGTCAGCGTAATGGGGTGATTCGGGGTGAGAGGTGGCGCTGCCAAACTGGTGAATGCTCTGGGAGGTGAGACGGCCGTCCCCATCCCACTGCACCAGCATCACATAGGAATCGCCGACAAAACCGTGTAAACGGCCGTCCTCCTGTAACTGCCCATACACCGCATGAATAATATCCGGGCCGCCGCCCATGCCCACGTCTACATTCCCTCTGACCAGCCGATTCACCTCCTGCCAGGGCACAGCCACCCGGCCAAAATGTTCCACCAGCCAATCTACCGCCTGCCCAAACGCCGCCTGCGCCTCAGCCAACGGAATCTCCGTATCCACCAGCCGTGACGGATTCAAATCCACCGCGTCGGATTGGTTGAGATAGTAGAAGGTCATCACGATGACGGCCGTGGCTTCACTCTCCGGCGTCGCCTGCAAATCCCAATCCGCTAACAAGGCGGCCGCCTGCGCCACATGCTCATCACCGGCTGGGGGATTGGCCGCCAGCAGCGCCGCCACCTGCGCCACGTCTGAATCCGGGTGGTAGCCCATGTTGTACTTGATGGTGTTAAATTCTTCCGGCGTAATCGCCTGGTCAGCCGCAAATAAATCTAGCAGTTGCCGCGCCCGGTTGGTCATAAAACTTTCAATGCCAAACACTGGCGAATAATCACCCGCTGCTGGATTTTCCGGGCCAATGGTTGTCTGGAAAGGGGTGCTGTTGGCGTTTTGTACAAAACCGGACGCCGGATTCAACACCTGCGGCAGTTCGTCAAAGGGCAAATAATCCGTCCACAATGTTTCCGACGTATTACCGGGCAAAATGCCCTGCCAGTCATACCCTTCCGTTCGTAATGGCAACTTCGCGTTGTAGACGTAATAGATATTGCCCGTCTCGTCAGCATAGCCGGTATTGAACATGGGCAGCGACCCTTCGCGCATGGCGGTCTGCCATTCGGCGAACGTGGTCGCCTTGTTCATGCGCCGGAACTGGGTGAGCAGGTTCACATCACCCATGCTGGCGTAACGCAAAGCATAGGTGCCGTGATCCTGGCGCACCGTTGGCCCATACACCGACCATAACGTCTCCTGCCGCACCGGGATGACCAGCCGCCCGACAATTTGCACCCACAGCGTCACCTGGCGCACGTCCAAATCCAGCCATTCGCCATCAAAACGGTACTGGTCAGGATTGTCCGGGTTGATTTCCAGCCGGTAGGTGTCCACCAAATCCGGGTGGTTGACGGTAAATGACCAGCCGAGATGCTCGTTGTGCCCCAAAATGACCAGCGGCGAACCGGGAAATAGGCCGCCGATCACGTTCAGCCCTTCTTCGCTGTGCAGATGGGCCTCGTACCAGGCAGCCGGGCCACTCCAGGGTTGATGGGAGTTGATGGCCAGGAGCGTTTCACCATTGGCCGAACGGGGCGGGCTGACGGCAAAAACGTTGGAGCCGTAGGCCGTATCTACACAAACGGGTGGCAGCAGACAACTGGACGACCCACTTTGGGCATCTTCTGGCGGCCCGGCAAACAGGTCGCCTACGGCCGTGTCCAACCCAAAAAACACGGGCACCACCAGCATATTGGCCGCCGCTATATCTTCGCCGGTCAGAGGGAACAGGTCGGCCGTCAGCACTTCTTCCTCGTGCAAGGAGGCATAATGGTTAATGCCATCGGCGTATGCCTGCAAGATGGCGCGGTCTTCTGGGGCCATGTCGGCATAATGGGCGTCTATGGTGTCCCAGAGGCGCAGCAGGTGGACAAAGTAGTCAATGGGGGCGGCGTCACGGCCGTGAACTCGCCCCGCCAACTGGTTCGCCGCCAGCAGTGTATCCTGGATGGTGACAAAATCATCTTCGGCGTGGGCATAGGCCAGCCCGTAGGCGGCATCCGCGTCCGTCTGGCCGAAGATGTGGGGCACACCCCATTCATCGCGCAAGATGGTGGTATTGTACGTACCCGGCGGCGGGGCGATGTCGTCCAGGTTGATCACAAACGGCCACACTCCCGGCGGCCAAAAAATGTACGCCGCCGCCACCGCCAGCACCACCACCAGCCCCACCAATCCCTTTTGCCACCATTTCCATCCCTTCATAACATCCTCCTTGTTTGTAGGGGGAAGTGTACCGCTTTGTCTGGAAATGGGGCAAAACCGTAATCCGTGTTCCCTAAACCGTAATCCGTGATGGGGCGTCGGCATACGGGTCACGGATTACGGATTACGGATTACGCCTCACGGCTCACGGATCACGGCCATTATACCACGATATTCACCAGCCGCCCCGGCACGAGGATGATGTTGTGGGGAGTACGGCCGTCTACATACCGCTGTACCTGGGCTACGGCCAGTTGCCGTATCTCCGCCTCGGCCATGTCGGCGGGAATGGTAACGTGGTCGCGTACTTTGCCGTTGATTTGCACCGCCAGGCGCACGGTCACGGGCGTGGTCAGCGCCTCGTCATAGGTAGGCCAGTTTTGCCGATGAATAGAGTCTTTGTGCCCCCAGACCGTTTGCCATACCTCTTCGGTGATGAAAGGGGCAAAGGGGGCCAGCAGAATGGCAAAACTTTCCATTGCGGCCTGCCACTGGTCGGCGGGCACATCCCGGTGATCGTGCAGGTAATTCAGGTATTCCATCAGGGCGGCGACGGCCGTGTTAAAGCGATACCCTTCCATATCGGTCGTTACCCGTTTAATCACCCGATGCCGCTCCCGCTCAAACTCTTCACTCTCTTTGCCCTCTTTGCCCCTTTGCGCCTTTGCGTCAAAACCAGAGTTTACCAACCGCCACAAACGCTCCAGAAAGCGCGTCATACCGCGAATGCCCACATCATCCCAGACCACATCCGCGTCAAACGGCCCCAGGAAAACCACATACAGCCGCAGCGCGTCCGTGCCATGCCGGGCGATTACCTCGTCTGGCGTGACCACGTTGCCCTTTGATTTGGACATCCTCTGTCCATCCACCGCCGAGTGCAGTATCCCCTGGTTTTTCAGTTCGCTAAACGGCTCCACAAAATCAATCAGACCGGCGTCAGCCATCACCTTTGTCCAGAAGCGGGCATACAGCAGGTGCATAACGGCATGTTCCGCGCCGCCGATGTAGGTATCTACGGGCAGCCAGCGGGCTACCGCCTCCGGGTCAAACGGCCGGGCCGCTTCATGCGGGCTGGCAAAACGCAGAAAGTACCACGAGGAGCAGGCAAAGCCGTCCATCGTGTCCGTTTCGCGCTGCGCCGCGCCACCACACTGTGGGCAGGTCGTGTTCACCCAATCCGCTACACGCGCCAGGGGGGAACGGCCGTCACCCGCCGGGGCAAAATCGTCCATCTCTGGCAGCCGCACGGGCAGGTCGGCTTCGGGCACAGCTACCGGCCCACACGCCTGACAGTGGATGATGGGGATGGGCGCACCCCAATACCGCTGCCGGGAAATTAGCCAATCACGCAGCCGGTACGTTACCTGTGGCTGCCCCTTCCCCTGTGCGGCCAGGTCGGCAGTGATGGCCGTTATCGCTGCGGTCGAATCCATGCCGGTGTAAGGGCCAGAGTTGATGAGACGGCCGTAGCCCGTGAAACACACTGCCTCATCCGGCCCCGTTCCATCTGGGCTAACCACATTTACTATGCGCAAGTTATGCGTTTGGGCAAAGGCGAAGTCGCGCTCATCGTGCGCCGGCACGCCCATAACCGCGCCGCTACCATACCCAGGCAGCACGTAATCGGCCACCCAAAGGGGGATGGGCGCATGGGTGAAGGGGTGGCGGGCATACAGGCCGGTGAAGACGCCGGTTTTGGCGCGTTCGGTGGATTGGCGCTCGATCTCGCTCAGGCGGCGGGTGGATTGGGTGTAGGCGGTCGCGCTTGCGCTGAGCGCAGTCGAAGTGGCCGTTTGCTGCGCCTCGGTGACAATTTGCTCCACCAGCGGATGCTCTGGAGCCAGCGCCAGGAAGGTAACGCCAAACAGGGTATCGGGCCGGGTGGTGAAGGTGGTAATCTCGTAGACATCCGATGTCTTGGAGACATCGGATGTCTGCACGGTAAATACCACCTCTGTACCTTCGGAACGGCCGATCCAGTTGCGCTGCATCGTTTTGATGCGCTCCGGCCAATTGACCATGTCCAGGTCGGCAATCAGCCGGTCGGCGTAGGCGGTGATTTTGAAATGCCATTGCATCAGGTCGCGTTTACTCACGGGGGAGTCGCAGCGCCAGCAACGGCCGTGTTCCACCTGTTCATTCGCCAGAATCGTCTGGCATTGGTCGCACCACCATTGGCTGCTGATCGCCTGGTAAGCCAGCCCACGATTGAACAGCAGCAGGAAGAAATACTGCGTCCAGCGATAATAGTCCGGGTCGGTGGAGTTAATCTCCCGCGACCAGTCATAGGAACATTCCACCAGTTGCATTTGCCGTTTGTAATTGGCAGCAAACTGGCGGGTGCTTTCGCGGGGGTGGATGTGGTGGGCGATGGCGTAGTTTTCCGCGGGCAGACCAAAGGCATCCCAGCCCATGGGGTGCAGCACATTGTAGCCGGTCATGCGCTTGTAGCGGGCAGCAATGCAGGAGGGCACGTAATTGCGGCAGTGGCCTACCGACAGCCCTTCGCCAGAGGGATAGGGGAAATAATCCAAGATGGTGTAATTGGGTTTTTGGGGGTCTTCGCCCGTTTTATATAGATCAATGGCCTGCCAATAGGCGCGCCATTTGTTTTCAATGGTGTGAAAGTCGTATTTTTTGTTCATGTCAGGTTCCTCGTCTTTTTGATCCGCTAAGGACGCAAAGGGCGCGAAGGTTTTTTCTCTGCGTCTCAGCGGCTCTGCGTTAATTTTTGTCTATCATCAGGAAAGCAGGAGTGCCAGGCACAGGGCAGAAAGTTTCGGGCATTTGTAGAGCGTGCCCCCCGTGCCAGGCACTGCGAGACGGCCCGACACCGGACGGCCGTGAACCACAGCCGCCAGCGCCGGGCGGCGTAAGACGAAATAATCAACATAGAAAACGATTTGTTCACACATTGTCTGTGATAGACCCTAATTCCAAAAACCCATAGGGTCTTCTTGCCAATATAACAAAAAAAGCCACAGGGCCGGAGCGCCTGTGGCTTATTGAACGAACTAACAATGAATGAGTTAAGCCGACCGGGGTGGATTGCTCCAGCAGCTGCGCCAGCAGCCGTTATCTGTGCCGGGTAATAAGAGGCCAGATAAAACAAGAGATTTGTGGTCAGCTAATAACTGTTTCATGATAATAAACCTTGTTTGCAACCGTGCCTGATTGCCAACGTAGCAGGAGGGTAGCACAGAGAAAAATGGGCGTCAAGCCCCATTTCCGGCTAAAATCCAACAAGGTGATATTTCTATGACAGAAGAAACAGAAACAAAAACGGCCGTTACCCCCACCCCATCCACAGAAAATGCCAGCGCCTCAGCCACCCCGGCGCCCGCAGCCGCGCCGCCTGCTTCCACTACCACGCGGTCACCATCACCATCCCGCCCGGCAGCGGCGGCCCCAACCACGCCAGCGCGTGACCCGGCGTTGGAAGAACGCGCCATACGGCGCGGCTGTTTTTCCATCATTTTTGGGGCGGCTTTGGGGGCTATAGTGGGGGCGGCGTTGACTCTGGCGCTGCTGGCCTGGCTAAATAATGGCCTGCTCACCTACAATGACGCCAATGTAGCCCTGCGGATGCAGTTGGATGCGGAAATTGCCACCCGCGAGGCGTTGGCCGCCGAGCAGGCCACAGCCATCTATGCCATGGACGAGGCCACCAACCGGATGAACGAGACGATGGCGACGGCGGAAGCGGATATGGCGACACTGCGGGTGACGGCCGTCTACCTGGAAACCCGCATTGCCAGCGCCGGTAACGCCTCCGATACGCTAAATGAGTTTATCAGTGGGCTGAGTACGGTCCTCACGAACCTGACGCCCGCTCCCACCACCTTGCCAGAGGCCACGCCAACGCCATAAAAGTGTCAAGTGTCAGGTGTCAAGGATCATGGAAAGCTACTTGACACCTGACACCTGATCCCCTGACACATTCTTCAACGTCTGCCACACCTGGTCTTCTACGGCCGTATCCTCAAAAGCAAAGTAAATCGTGCGCCCTTTGCCCTTGTTGTTTTCTTTGACGCCGCCGCCCACCACATAAGTAACGACATCGTCGGCATGGTCTGGCCCCCAGGTGGGCAGGAAAGTAATAGCCAGGGCGCGCAACGGCCGTCGGCCAAAAATCATCCAGCCCGCCCGCACCGCCTGTAATGTCTCCGCCCGGAAAAACTGATACAGGTACTTTTTGTCATATTCGTTCACAATCACGCCATGTTCGCCATTACTGGAGAGCCAGTATTCGGCCGGACGCAGCAGCACCGATTGTTCCCGGTCTACCACAGCAAAGACACCAGTGGCATAAAGGGACACACGTTGACCTGGTGGCAAAGAAGGGGTATCAGCGGGAGGCACAGCCGTCGTATCAACTACAAACCGGTTATACCCTTGCCGGGCTGCCCGCCAATAAGAGAAGTAAACCCAAATCACCAATAACAACGCCAAAGTAATAGCGAGTTGTCCCCATCGCAGTACCAATGCCCCCAGAAACAGCATCACGGCGACAAATTTCAGCCAACTGCTAATGGCATATCCCAAAAATTGCCGCCGCGTGGTGCGGTAGGTCATGGCAAACGCCCAGCCCAGATAAGCATAGTAAAGTCGTTTGAATAGTGAGATGTTCTGCATAGGCTCAATTGTAGCCCACAAACGAGATAAGCCGACCCTTTCTCACTCCCTCACTCCCTCACCTCATCACCCCGCCGCGCCAAACCCACCAGATGCAATTTCCGGGAAGCAGGCAGCCGCCCTTCCAGCCAACACATTAGCCGGAACATGGCAGAGTTAAAGGCGAGATAGGTGGGGTCAGGAATCAGGTGTAATGTTTCCAGCGCCAGGTTGCTTTGTTGACATAATTCACCAATTTGGGCAGGCGCATTGGCGCGGTAAAAGGTGGGAAAGGTGTCATCAGGGGCACGGCCGTACAGCCAATCCACCAGCCGCCCCTGCATCCGACCGGCCCGCCCCAGGGCACGATTGAAGGCGGTTAGGGGGTGACGGCCGTTGGGTGTAATAAAGACAAATGCGCCACCGGGTTTGAGGATGCGGGACACGGCCGTGAATACCCGCACCGGTTCCGCCAGATGCTCCAACACCCAACTGGCAAACACCAGGTCAAACGAGCCATTGTGAAACGGCAGCCGTTCACTCTGGGCCGCCACACGCGGCAAATTCAGGCGATGTTCATATAAAGAAAGCCAGTCCGGGTCCACCCCCACCATTTGCGACAGCGGATGATCCAACTGCTCCACCAGCCCGCCGCGCCCACAACCAAGATCAAGCAAGAGAGTGAACGGCCGTAACTGCTCCCGTACGAGCGCCGCATACAACTCCGTCGCCGGTCGCCACTCTGGCCGTCGCTGCCTATAGCGCTCCCGCCACACATTTTGCTCATCTAAAGACAACATCGGCTTAGGGGTCACGATTTACGGTTCACGGATTACTGTTTACGGTTCACGGATTACGGGAATGGATGGGAGTCGAACCCACCGCCGCTTGCTCAGCGCAACCGGCCACCAGTTTTGAAGACTGGGGCGCCCACCGGGACACAACCACTCCCGCCGGCTAGTTTATCCCCTTCTAGCAACTTCAACAAAACTTGACAGCCCCTACCCGTTTGGATAGAATCTCCGTCGTCATTAACAACCTGGGCTGGCCGGGATAGCTCAGTTGGTAGAGCACTGCACTGAAAATGCAGGTGTCCCCAGTTCGAGTCTGGGTCCTGGCATTTGGGTTACTTTTACCCATGATAGGCGGGCGTAGTTCAGTGGTAGAACGTCTCCTTGCCAAGGAGAAGGCCACGAGTTCGAATCTCGTCGCCCGCTCTTACTTCACCCGGCAGGCGCCTAGCCTGCCGGTTGCATTTACGGCGACGTGGCCAAGTGGTAAGGCAGAGGTCTGCAAAACCTTCATCACCGGTTCGAATCCGGTCGTCGCCTTCTAACATCAAGCCTTTGCCCTGGTGCAAGGGCTTTTTTGTATCTTTAGCATTTATCAAGGAGCAATCCCGTGACCTTACCCACACTTCCTCATTCCATAAAAAATATTGACCCCCACAGTTGGGAATCATTTCACCCTTACTTTGCGGCGCTGCAAGAATATCCTCTCACCCAAGATAATGTTCATGAGTGGCTGACATATTGGTCTGATCTCAGTCGTTTGGTGTGGGAAACGGCCGCCTGGGTTTACATTGAGAAATCGTTGGATACGACCGACACGCAAAAAGAGCAAACGTTCCTCGATCTCATCAACCACGTGATGCCACCGGCCCAAATGGCGGATCAGGCGTTAAAGGAACGACTGCTGGCTCTGGAAGTGTCTGATTTAGGTATACCGGGCATGGAATTGGTGTTGCGTAATTTGCGCAATGAAGCCGATTTGTACCGCGAAGAGAATATCCCCCTGCAAACAGAGGTGAGTACGCTGGATAATGAATATGACAAAATCACGGGGGCAATGCAGGCCAATTGGGATGGCGAAGATAAAAATTTAAGCCAGTTAGCCGTCTTTCTAAAAAACAAAGATCGGGCTGTGCGGCAGCAGGTGTGGGATGTTATCTCGGCGTTGTGGCTGGGACAGCGGGAGGCGCTCAATGACATGTATGGCCATATGCTCAAGTTGCGCCAGCAAATAGCAGCCAACGCCGGGTTGCCCGATTACCGAGCTTATGCTTTCCGGGAAAAGGGGCGATTCGACTATACGCCGGAAGATTGTGCCACTTTTCATACCGCCATTGAAGCGGTGGCCGTACCGGCCACACGGCGAATCCTGGCCAAACGACGCGAACGATTGGGGTATGAAAGCATACGGCCGTGGGATTGGATTCCCGAACGCAATTTATTGGCAGATACGTTTGCTGGCGCTTCTCTCCATCCCTATAAAAATGAGGATGAACTCATTCAGGGAGGGCTGAATATGCTCAACCGGCTGGACGCCGAATTGGGACGGTATTTTGCGACGATGGCTGAAGAAGGGCTGCTGGATTTGGATACGCGACCGGGTAAGGCGCTGGGCGGATATTGCAGTACACTGGCAGTGCGGCGACGGCCGTTTATCTTTATGAACGGTACCGGGATGCACGATGACGTACAAACGCTGCTGCATGAGGCCGGACATGCCTTTCACACCTTTGAAACAGCCGAACTCCCGCTGGTCTGGCAGCTAGACGCGCCCATGGAATTTTGCGAAGTTGCTTCCATGTCTATGGAGTTATTAGCCGCTCCCAATCTTACCCAAGCAAATGGCGGCTTCTACACCAAAACAGAAGCGGCCCGCGCCCGCCTGGAACACTTAGAAAATATCATCACTTTTTTGCCTTACATGGCAGTGGTGGATTCGTTCCAACATTGGGTTTACACGCACGCAGAGGAAGCATTAGACCCGGCAAATTGTGATGCCGCCTGGGATGCCCAGTGGCAGCGGTTTATCCCGGATATGGATTGGACGGGGTATGAGGAGGTGCGCAAGAGTGGTTGGCACCGTAAACCCCATATTTTTGGTTCACCGTTTTATTACATTGAATATGGCATGGCTTCGGTGGGGGCGATGCAGGTATGGCGCAACGGCCGTCAAGACCATAACGCCGCGCTGGCAGCCTATCGCCATGCCCTTTCATTAGGCGGTACACAGACCCTACCAGCCTTATTCGCCGCTGCTGGCGCCGAGTTCCGGTTTGATACCCCTATGCTCACAGAACTGATTGGGCTGGTGGAACAGGAGATTGAGACGCTAGAGGCAGCGTTAGCGTGAGCCGTTATCCGTGAATCGTAAACCGTGACCCGATGTTGGATTACGGATAACCGATTACGATTACCGGTAGCACACCCCGGCAAAATAGGATATTATCAAAAATATAATAAAAATCCGGGAGTAATCGTCATGCAACCCAGCGCCGCGATGCGCGAATACCTGGCCGAAATTTATCGCCTGGAAGAAGAAACAACTACTGTCAGCACTACCAGCCTGGCCGAACGATTAAACGTCTCCGCCCCAGCCGTACCGCGCATGTTAAAACGGCTGCGCAATGCTGGTTATGTCAAGCATATTCCTTACCAGGGCTTTGAACTGACGGAGCTGGGCCGCCTGGAAGCATTAAAAGAGATTCGTCGGCATCGCATTCTGGAAGTATTCCTGGTTAATATCATGGGATTTAGCTGGGACGAAACCCATGAATTGGCCGATGATCTGGGTAAGGGGCTAAACGATATTATCACCCAACGCATGGCGGCCATGACCAACCACCCCAGGCGCTGCCCACATGGTGAGCCTATTCCTGACGCCGAAGGCCAACTGCCGCCCATTGTGGACAGTTGCATTATGAATCTGGGCGTGGGTAGCAAAGGCCAGGTGAGCCGGGTGCGCACGCATGATGCGGAGCGGCTGCAATACTTTGCCACATTAGGATTAGTACCAGGCGCCACCTATGAGATAGTGGGGCGTGCCCCGTTTAATGGCCCCATGCGCCTGCACGTGGAACGGGAAGATGTCGTGATAGGGGTGGAGTTGACCAAGCTGTTGTGGGTAACAAATGAAGATGTCTGAGCGTGCTCCGGCTGCCCGTGGCCTAAATAAGCCAGATTCAAGGGAATAAACGTCGCGTTTTTACTTCGGCCACGGCATCTTCGCGGTATTTGTACAGCATAGCCGGGCGGCCTTCCCCCTCTTGTCGTTTCTGTCCCGTTTCTTCTAATATAGCGGCCGACAATATCTTGCGGCGAAAGTTGCGCTTATCCAATTTTTCCTGCAAGATGATTTCGTACGCTTTTTGCAGTTCGGTGAGTGTAAAAATGTCAGGCAGCAATTGGAAGCCAACGGCCGTATACTCCAATTTATAGCGCAACCGGGTCAGGGCATATTCCAAAATCTCGTGGTGATCAAAGGCCAGTGGTGGCAAGTCAAACATAGAAAACCAGGCGGTTTCTGATGTTTCCCGGCCAGGCGCATGGCGGACAGCATCATGGGGAACCAGGGCAAAGTAAGCAACGGTAATCACGCGCATACGTGGATCACGCTTCGGCTCGCCAAACGTGTACAGCTGCTCGGTATAGACATCCTCAACACCAGTCTCTTCAACTAAGGCGCGTGTGGCGGCTTCACCTAACGACTCATTGAGACGCACAAACGCACCGGGAATCGCCCATGTTTCCGGAAACGGGGCGGATTTTCGTTTAACCAGCAATACCTTCAAGTCGTCTGCTACCAATGAAAAAACGACAACATCAACGGTGACGGACGGCCGTTCATATTTGGTGGGATCGTACTGTTGCGGCAAATCTATCATTGAATCCCCCTCTTCACCGAGAAACAAAAAGTCCCCAGCCCTGTGGCCAGAGACCTTTATCTACTTCATTACCAGGAAACGCCTTACTCGCCGCCGCCGGTACCGCTATCCGGCAGTGCGCGTGTTGGCTCAAGAACCGGATCAAACAGGTCAATTTCCGGACGGGGTTCCGGCAGCCCAATGATACCCTGATCCACCATCTGCAAGAGGCTAACGCTGGTCGTGACAAAAACGGTTTGATCACCCGGCGAACGCAAGACCAGGGCAATATCCACATTGCGCTCTCGTGCATATTTCAGCACCAGGGCATCTTGAACAGACATGCTCAATATAACCATACCTGGCGTTTCTTCCAATCGGGAAGGAATAGGAGTTGGGGTTATAATGGCCGCAGGTTCACCGCCAGCATTAACAGCCTGGGCGGTAGCCTCCGCAGCTAACTGGGCTGCTTCTTGTTCTCGTTCCAGGCGGCGCGGATCAATCCACTGACCTACATAAAGTACATTAGCTTGCTGGATGGTCAATTGTGTCACCCGCTTGGGCACCGGATTTCCTGGCAGCCAATCAGGATTTACTGTCGGATCATCAAACTCATTGGGTATAATAACACCTACCTGGTTGATGGCGTCAATAAATTCCAGACGGCCGTATAGAATCTTGGGAAACAGGAAATCATCACCCTCAAGCAATGCATCTACATCTACCAATTCCAGATAATTCAGAAGTCCCGTTTGAAAATCTGGATCTACCGGCACGGAGCGCAAGGTCATGAGGACATCAACAAGGTCACCGGGGCGCATAGCCAGAGCAGCGCCCGAAAACTGGTCTATGGGAAAAGCCACGGCCACCTGGTTAGAAGGCACATAAAGCGACAGGTCCGAACCAAATGCGGCAATATCCGTAGAATTGAGGGCCAGCATGGGCTGCAAGATTTCTTGCCCGCGGGCCACATCAGCCCTCAAGATACGACCTTCCACCTGTTCAGTACTGGTGAACGTATATCCACCCACAAGCGCCACATTGGTGATGGGGCGAAATTCTATCTCCAGCACTTGCGAGGAAAGAATTTCGCCCACAGGTAAGGGCACTTTGGCCACGACAACCGGCTGTAAAGCCGGTGTAGCCGTGGGAGTGGGTAAAGATGTTACCTGTGCCACAGGGGTTTCTGACCCCTGTCCCTGTCCTGGGAAAATGCCACCAAGAAGCGTATTACCGGTATTGGTGACAAGGGCAACAACAAGTAGGGCAACACAGGCAAATACAACAACCACAAGAAGAAGGAGTATGAAAGTTCTAGGTCGCATAATTGTGTACCTATGGGCGTAATAAATCGGCCTTAGCTACCGTCATCCCCTGAAAATGTACCATCACTGGTCGGGGTGGGGGTTACGTTGTAATACTGCGTGTCTAGTGTGTAACCAAAGTCGGGCGGGATTTCGATATTGAAGCGTTCTAAGAGGAAGTTGAGATCAACATTCTCCACAGGGTAAAGTTGGCCATCATTAATGCCACGAAGGGCAAAGTCCACATCCGCGCCAACTTCCAAAGCATAACGCAGCAATAGTTGCTGTTGGGGTTGCAGGGCAATAACCAATACTTCCGGTGGCAGAGGGGTTTCAGTGGGAACGGCGCCTGCTTCGGGCAGAGGTGTGGGGGCGCCTTCCGGCAAAGGTGTCGCCGTCGCAGTGGCAATTTGGGCCGCTGCCGGTAGCGGCAAGGTATATTGACCCACCTGAATTACTTTTGCATTTTGAATAACCAACCCAACGATGTACGGCCGTTGAAATTCACGCGGTCGTACATGCACCGTATCACCAGTAGGCAGTTCTTCAAAGAATCCATAGGGATCTATTTCCAGGAACCGCTGTTCTTCTGTTTCTTCAACTTCAACGGTGATGAAAAGCGCCAGGTCATTTGGCAGGAGCGTTTGAAACTCTTCGTCAAGTGTACGCATATCAAAGAGGAGCAGAATATCCACATAATCCCCTTCGCTGACGCCATAACCTACGCTGGCAATACCACCGCGCGGATCAAGCCGGAAGGTGGAAAGCGGTACAGCTTGGGCCACAAAACCGGGAGGTATTAAAGAGGAGGGACCATATTCCGTATTCACAATTTCCCGGATGTTATTCGCCAGCTTGTCTCTGGTTAATGTTTGCCCTTGATAAATATCCGTACGGGCAAACATACCCACCACATCTTTTGTATCTGTAATAACGTTGCTGTCCACACTATTACTCGGGCGTCTATCAATGGCTAAGATGTCCTCAGTCATCACGTGCCCACGGGGCACAGTTTGCAAAGAAACAACAACGCCAATGGTATCTGTGGGCATGGGGGTGCCTGCCGCCTCTGGCGGCAGAGTGCCTGCGCCGCTATCGGGCGGGGGGGCGCCTTCTTCACCGGGGGTCACTTCTTCTGGCGGGGGAGTGGCAGACGGCTGGTTTTGCCCTAAAATCAAAAAGACGCCAACGAGAGTGAGCAATCCCAGCCCTATTATCAGTATTAGTATGGCGATTGTTCGACGGCTCATACTCTTATCCCTTCTGGTGTGTATGTGTTGGGTAAAATTTATCTGGCAAACATGGCTGTGTGACCCCAATACGGCCGTTACACCTGTCACAACATTATGTCGCCCATAATATGTAAACTACCAACGCCGCTATGTTATCATATGTAAAGTTGAATAGCAAGTATTGAGAGTTATGTCACCAGGAGTAGATAGTACCAGCGAACTATTTGGGGGTCATAGAATCAGAAGGCGCGTAAGGTTGTGCCTCCGATTGCCTGGACTGACGCACCGGTAGAATAAAGGTAAATGTGGTGCCATGATGGGGAACCGTCTCAAACCAGATACGGCCGTTATACGCCTCGACTAATGAATGCACAACCGACAGGCCCATGCCAATGCCCTCAGTGCGTACCTGCTCTTCCCGCCATTCCGGGTGAAAAAAGTCTTCAAAGATATGCCTTTGGTCTTCCGGCGAAATGCCAATGCCCTGATCAGCTACACTTACCACCGCGAACTCGTCTGATTCCAACACGGCCGTCACCCGCACTTCGCCTCCGTTACGGCCGTATTTAATGCCGTTCGCCACTAACTCTTCCACGATCATCATTACATGAATCGGATCTGCTTCTACCCAATGTAAGCGGCTATCAAGATCATACCGGATCACCTGCCTGGTTTTTGCCGCTGTGGCGGTCATTTCCCTGGCAACTTGCTGCACAATTTGGGGTATATTGGCCTGACCCGTCCTGGTCTCCATATGTCCCCCCTTTACTGAGGCCGCAAAAAGCAAACTGTTAATCAACTGTACCATCCGGGCAACATTGCGTTGGATGGGTTGCAAAAACAATCGCTGTGTCTCATTCAACTCGCCACCGGCGCCAGTCTGTAATAACTCAGCATACCCTTTAATCGCCGTCAGAGGGGTGCGTAACTCATGGGAAACAGTGGTTAGAAAAGCATCACGCGCCTGTTCGGCCTGGTATGTCTGGGTAATGTCACGCAGGATGACCACTGTGCCTTCCGCCACGCCATCCTGGTCATAGATGATGTTCATCTGACCTTCGACGATACGGCCGTTAATATCAAATCGCCGCTCCTTCGTCCCCTGCACCACAGCATCCAGCGCCGGAAAATGAGCCAATATCGTAGTAATTGGTCGCCCCACCAACGCATTTTCAACCATACCCAGGATAACGGTTGCCGCCTGATTGACTGAATAAATCAGCCCACTGGGGCCACAAATCAGCACCCCATCCACCAGACATTCCAAAATGGGCTGGTCAGACAACACCATCTCGGCGGTAATATGGCTATCCGAGGTGACTGGTCGCAGTGCTTGTGACATGGGAGTGGTAGCAAAAATGGGGAAACTGGCGCGTTGGCGCAAATCGGCAAGGGCGGCAAAAGGGATAGCCATGACAAATCCCCAGGTGAGTAGTTCTTGGATGGGGAATAAGGGGGAAATCAGGGCAATCAGGGCCATTATCAATAATCCCAGGGCAAACCGCCAATCCAGCCCTAAGCCCCATAGCAGCATCGCCCAGGCCATAATTTGCAGCGCCAGGGCCAGCCACATGCCCGGCAATTCCAGCACTGGCAGATAAGAGGTGACTAATCCAACCACTTGTAAACTTATCAAAATATAAAGCGCGCGGGCAAAACGGCTGCGCTCTCGCCCCTGGCGTTTCAACCACACGGCCGTTACCACCAACACA
The DNA here is from genome assembly GCA_023382655.1 of Anaerolineae bacterium. Taxonomy (GTDB): domain Bacteria; phylum Chloroflexota; class Anaerolineae; order Promineifilales; family Promineifilaceae; genus CAADGU01. The sequence goes on from JAHDWK010000012.1 coordinate 169,859, forward strand.
ATCAGCGTGATGATGTAATACTGCCAGATGTCCATAAATGTTACTTGTCAGGGAGTTGGTCAGGGAGCGGGCTGGGGGGCGTCGGTTAACAAGCGCCACCAGGCCTGCCACGGCCGGGCCTGGTTCACCGGGTCGGGTGTGGGCGGCGGCATAGGGGTTGGCTGGGGCGTCACTTCCAGGGTCAGGGGCACCACCCGTTTTTCGCCGGGTAGCAGATAGCCGCCTTCGTCACGGGCATAGGCGGCCACATATTCTTCACTTTGCACATATTCAAGTGTGGCTTGCAGCTCTACCTGGCGGGTCACTTCCAGGTCAAACTCGGCCTGCAAGACAGTTTCACCAGCCCCTACTTGTCGCCCGGCCTCCGCCCGCCGATTTAAGTTGAGGGCCGCAAATAGCGCCACTAAAATGACGACCAGGATCAAAATCTGGGGAAAGGTGAGCAACGGCCGTTGCCGGAACAATCTCTCGCGCATGGTCACACATGTTAGCCGTTCTCGTGGCACTATGCAATATGAAATCTGGATTGACCCGAAGGGTTTTCTGAAACCCTTCGGGTCTTTAGCGTATCTTGCCCATTTGGGTTGGGTTTAAGTTGGGTGTAAAATGGGTGCGGTTGTGTGTCCCGGCACGGCCGTCACAAGCACCACACCTTTGAGATTGGAGATTAGCGATATGAATAAACATCGAGTCGTCATCACCGGCATTGGGATTATCAGCCCGCTGGGAAATGATTTGGAAAGCACCTGGCAAGGTATTGCCGGTGGGCAGAACGGCATTCATCGCATTACTGCCTTTGATCCCGAACCCTACCGCTGCCAGATGGCCGGTGAAGTAAAGGGGTTTGACGCCGAAGCCTTATTTGGTCGTAAAGATGCCCGGCGCATGTCTCGCCAGACGCAGTTTGCCATGGCGGCGGCCGGGCAGGCCATTGCTGCCGCCGGACTTGACTTTGGCCAGGAAGACCGGGAGCGCGTGGGCGTGTTGGTGGGCAGTGGCATGAGTGCGCTGGAGCCGGTTTTTGACTCCTGGCAGGTGATGGAGACAAAGGGGCCAAACCGCGTCAGCCCGTTTCTCATTCCCATTATGCTGCCGGATACACCAGGGGCGGCTATTTCCATTACTTATGGTCTGCGCGGGCCAAATTTCACCCTGGCAACGGCCTGTGCGACGGGTAATGATTCTATTGGGCAGGCGTACCGGATGATTCAGTGGGGGCTGCAAGATGTGATGCTGGCGGGGGCGACGGAGGCGGCCATTATTCCCATCACCATTGCCGGTTTTGCGGCGATGACGGCGCTGTCTAATCGGAATGATGAGCCGGAACGGGCGTCACGGCCGTTTGACCTGCATCGTGATGGTTTTGTGCCCGGTGAAGGGGCGGCTATCCTGGTTTTGGAGTCGCTGGCCCATGCCCAGACGCGGGGGGCGGATATCCTGGGCGAAATTTTGGGCTATGGCATGACTTCTGACGCTTACCATGTGTCGGCCCCGGCGGAAGATGGGGCGGGGGCAATGAAGGCGATGGAGTTGGCGCTGAGTGAGGCGGGGGTAACGGCCGTTGACATTGACTATATCAACGCGCACGGCACCAGCACGCCGCTGAATGACAAAGTGGAAACATTAGCGGTCAAGGGGACGCTAGGTGACCGCGCTTACCAGATTCCCATGAGTTCTACCAAATCTATGACCGGCCATTTGTTGGGCGCTACCGGCGCGCTGGAAGCAGTCTTTTGCCTGAAAGCGATGGAAACGGGGGTCATCCCGCCGACAATTAACTATGAAACGCCTGACCCAGCGTGTGACCTGGATTATGTGCCCAATGAGCCACGTCAGGCGCAGGTGGAGGTAGCCATGACCAATTCGTTCGGTTTTGGCGGGCATAATTCTGTCTTGATTTTGGGGAAATTTAAATCGTAAATTGTATGCGTAGGGGCGAGGCCCCTACCCACCGCGCTGTTCAAGCCTCATTGCCGCTTCTTGTTCAGATACCTGCATCCCGCCGTCTACATGAGGGAAGATGAGCCAGGCCAGCATGAGGCCAAAGAGGGCGCCAGTGGCAAAACGGAGCCAGGGTGGGCTTTCGCGCAGAGGGAAGATTGTGCCCAATAGTTGTTGAAAAGAGGATGGTTCACCGCCGCTGAGGGGGATGGCGTAGTAGCCAAATAGCTGGCTGAAGCCATCAAGGGCGATTGGCCCCATGCCCACAATGATGAAGACGAGGACGGGCAACGGCCGTATCGCCACCCGTTTGCGCAATAAGCCATATAGTAATCCGCCAATCAACACAAAACCATAAATGGCAATGTCTCGTTCACAGAGTGCCATCTTGTAGCCCAACTGTTCATTGCCCACAAAGCGGCGGGCTGCCAGGAAAAAGTTGGCCCAATTATCGGGGCTGGCCCCTTCAAATTCCTCGATGTTGTCGGTGTATGCTTCTAGTGGCTGGTAATTGGTGCCTGCCAGCTCCCGCGGGTAGACGGGCTGTTCACCAAAGAGGAAGAAGCTGCGCGAGGCCATCTGGTGACACATGGGACTATAGACGGTGTAAATGACCCGCGCCGGCCCGGTCAGCCCGGCGTTCATCAATATGGGGGCCAGGATGGGCAGGAAGACGTAGATGGCGACGACGGTATTAAACACCGCCAGCCAATGACGGCTAAACCAGCGGGTAAACCTGTCGGCGTGGAAGGTTATGTTTTGTGAATTGTCAGGTGGGGGTACATCCATGTGGGGAAGTATAGAGCAATCAGTAAATGGCGCACAGTTAATTTTTCCCTTTTTATTCATCGCAGCCGGCCGCACACACCCAAAACTCTCCATCCCATTCCCAGGTTTCGTCCACCACCACCCCACCCGGACGGTCTACCCCGCCAAACAGCACATACACTTCCCGCGCTGCGTCATAGGCCACGATGTTGAACCCACTGCGCGGGGGCATCCCGGTATCCTCCGAAAGCAACGTCCATTGCGCCCCATCCCAGCCCCATAAATCGGTACGGAACGCCTCTAAATCCGCGCCGCCAAACATGAACAGTTGTGCCGACGCCGGATCAAACACAAAACTCGTTGCCACGCGGATGCCGGGGTTTGGCTCTGTCAACGAGATTTCCCGCCATTCCACCCCATCCCAGGCCCAAAAATCGCCGAAAAAAGGTATCTCCTCACTGGTACGGACATCGTGCCCGCCGTAAACGACTACCTGCTGGCGGACGGGATCATACCCCGTGCCTGCCGGGAAACGCGCGGGCGGCCCGGACGAAGCCACTTGCGTCCATGTTTGCCCATCCCACTCCCAGGTATCGCCGACAATCTCTGGCCCCGCCACTGCGCCGCCATATAGTACCACCTTGCCCCGCGCAGAATCGTATACCATCCCGGCCCCTTCGCGCCCGTCGGGGGCACGGCCGTCGTGCATCACCCACGTCTGCCCATCCCACTCCCACGTCTCATCAAAAAGCTGTTCTGGCTGAAGTCCCCCATGCACCACCAACACATCATGCCGGGAGTCATACGCTACCCCCGCCCAATTGCGCCAGACCGGGCCGCTGTTATCCAGCAAAGTCCACACCGCCCCGTCCCATCCCCACAATTCCAATGGCTCATCGGCCGGTTTTCCGCGCTCCGGCCCACCGTTGACCAGCACGATCTGCCCTAACCCCGCATGGTACACCATCGCCGACCATTGCCCGGCTTGTAAAACGGCCGTAGTCCCCTCCTCTGGCAAAACCGCTGTCTCCACCAGCGTAGGCGTTGCGGTGGGTGCTGCCGTGTGCGTGGGTAGCGCGGTAGGAGGCAGGGTAGTGGTAGGCGTAGGTGGTGTGTGGGTTGGTGCCGCCGTAGGCGTCGCCTCAGAGCAGCCCACAAGCAGAATAAAGAGAGCAAAGAGAGGGAAGATGTACCGTTTGCTCTGAAAAATAGAACGCGGATAAACGCGGATTTTGGGGGTTTTCCAGAAAAAATCCGCGAAAATCCTAAATATCCTGAAAATCCGCGTTCTATTTTCGCCAGTTGTAGCAGGCGTATCAGGTATCCAGGGGGAGGGCGCGGAGTGGTTCATTCCGTTTGGCCTTGCGGCGTTCGTACTCTTCGTAGATGCCCTGATAATCGGTGGCTTCGTACCGGTCAAAAACCTCGGCGAAGATGTTGGGCATTTTGCGATAGGGGGATACGTCTATCTCTTTGAGCAGGACGTCTATGTATTGTTGAAAGCGGGTGCTGACGGCGCAGGAGCGGGCGTATTCAAACCGGATGTTTTCGCGCTTCCAGTTGCGGACGACCTCAATGCTGCGCTCCATTTCTTCGGGTGGGGGCAGTTCGATTTCTTGCCGCAGGTGGGCACAAAGCCATTGGGTACCTACTTCTACGGTGGGGACGTGCAGGAATCCATGATTGAAGCCGGAAACGGCAAAATGGGGGATGCGGGGGTGCAGAAGATGGCGGTAAAGCTGGACGCCGTCGGTTTCGGCTTCCATGAGGCAGCGGTATTTTTCGGGGAGGAAGGGGAATGTGGGGGTGAGGAATCCCAGGGACATGACGACGAGGTCGCAGGGTATTTGTTGGCCGTTGTTGAGCAGGATGGCATCGGCGGAGAAACCGGCGACTTCTGAGTGATGGGGCTGAATCTGCCCGGCTACGACGAGTGGATAATAGTTTTCTGGCCCTAATGCGCCGGATGAACGAAGGTCGAGCAGGAGTTTGTGGGTGGGGATGAGGGTGTTTAGGCGCTCTTTGGCGGCCTGGTCTTGGCCTTTGCCGTGCCGTTTGAGTTGGAAGAGGACGACGGCCGTGATCATGTCCCAAAATCCGGAAACGACAAAGCTCATGCGGTTGTGCAAGAAGCGTTCAACGGCCGTTGGCTGCGCCCAACTCGTCATCATGATGCTATTGAAACGGGGGAACAGGGCGTGGGTGAAATGGACGCCCAGAATCTTTTCGGGGATTAGCCAGGCAGGGGCGCGGAAGATGTGGTGTACCTGTGCGCCCTGTTCGGCGGCCAGGACGGCCATATCCAGCCCGCTCTTGCCAAAACCGACAACGGCTACCCGTTTCCCGGCGAACATATCGAGGGAAGGCACCTCGCGTTCGTTGAGGATACGGCCGTTGAACTGCTCCTGTCCGGGAAAATGGGGAGTGTTACGGCCGTCGGTGTATTGCCCGGTAGCGGCAATGACAAAATCAAATGGTTCCGCCTGTTCACCGTTCTCATTTTGGTAACGCACCAACCAGCCATGCGCCTGTTCTTCCATCCCCAATACCTGGTGTTGCCGGCGGACGTCCAGTTGAAAGTGCTGCACCGCTTGCTGGAGATAACGCAGGATTTGTTCACCTGTGGGGTGAAAGTCGGGCTGGAACGGCCAGGGGAAGTCGGACAAATGGTATTGGGTGTAGATGTTTTGCAGGTGGATGCCCGGATAGGCGGTGGCCCATACGCCGCCCAGTTTCGCCGATTTCTCAAACACCACGGCCTGGAAACCATTTTTCTGCAAGATGTGGGCGGTGGCGATGCCGGAAATGCCGGCGCCAATGATGGCGATTCGCCTGGTTGTGAGGTCTGGCATGTGAAAAGCCTCCTTCGTAAAGAAGTTCGTAGAAGGCGATGAATCGCCTACTACAAACCATTTTCAACTATCACTTCGCTGCGTTGCGTGTGGGCTGTTGTCGGCCCACGATTGTTGCAACTGATTATACGGGGTGCGCCCTGCTTTATATGAACGGGATTTTTGTTTCGGCGAAGGGGGCACGGCCGTACCCGACCACACACCAACAGGCGGTGAACCGGGCGTAACCCGGTGTGCAGAGCCAGCGCACGTTCCGCGCTGGCCTCCGCGCGGTGCATGTTGGGCTTAGCATGTTCCGCGTCGGCGACAGCGCGGGCCGCATCAGGCCGGTGACTTTACCTGTTAGGGGGAGCATGGAGAGAGGGGGGAGGGGTTACGGCCTGCTGCACCGGCAGCAAACACAGCTCATCATCCTTCATTGCGCGCTGCCTATCGTTTCGGCCAGATACGCATCAATTTGGGAAGCGACTAACATGCCGCGATGGATGGCCGTAATTTCGCCCTCGCCATTGATGAAAAAACTGGAAGGAAAGAGGCGGTTCACACCATACAGATCGGCCACCAACCCCTCGCTATCTAAGAGAGGCGTAAAGGTCAACCCCATTTCATCCACAAAAAATTTGCGCACGAGTTGGGGGGACTCTTCCTGGTTGAGCGCCAGGATAACCAGACCGTCATCCTGGTATTGGCTGTAGGCGGCTTGCAGTTCGGGCATTTCCAGGCGGCAAGGCGCGCACCAGGTGGCCCAAAAGTTGAGGATGACGGGACGGCCGTGAAAGTCCGCCAATCTCACCTCATTTCCCGCCAAATCTACCAGGGAAAAATCATACGCCACGTCGCCTGTGGTCAGGCGGTCACTGGGCAGTTGGGCCAGACCCGCGCCGGAGCCGGCATCTGAGGGCACTTGTTCCAGGATGGATGAGGTTTGAGGCACGGCCGTAGCCCCCCAGCCATTGCCAAAAATAAACAAGGCCAACGCCAGCCCCAGGAAGAAAAACCCGGCAATGAGGAAGAGAGGACGATGGGTACGGCCGTGAGGCTTTTCCGGCTCCTGTTGCTGGGGCATAGACATGGTGACTCTTTTCCTACGGCGTAAAGAAGTTCACCACAAGTTCTTCAAATTCGATGAGCTTTTCCGCCACCCACGAATCCACCAACAACCCGTTAATGAGCGTCAACGAGCCATTGAGCATCAATAAAGCAATGAGGATAAAGAGCGCGCCGCTAATCAGTTGCGTGCTGTGCAAATGCACCGTTGTCCGCTGCTTACCCGTGCTGGTAAACGTCCACAACGCCGCGCCCGCCACCGCCAACAGCAGCAGCCCCAGTTCATAAACCAGCGTCATCTGCTGCCCGGCCAAAACCGGGTAAGAGCGGAACACATACTCCACCACCGCCACCAGGATGCGCCAGATCGCCAGCGCCCAAATCAGGGCGATGACAAAAGTATGCGTATCCCATTCCCACCCTTTGCCACGCAGCACCTTCCAAAACGTACTCTGGCGGCTGATGCGCCCAAAAAAGGTGGAAACAATCAACAAGGGCAGCCCCAGGCCCAAGGTGTAAATGAACAAGAGCGACATGCCCCGCCACACCGTATCCGTGTAATAAGCCAGCGTCGTCACCGCCCCCAAAATCGGGCCAATGCAGGCCGTCCAGCCAATGGCAAAGGTCAACCCAAAGACGTAAGAACCGGCCAACGTGGCGCTGCGTGGTTCCGCACCGCCACCGCCGCTCGTATCCACGCCGGTAAACCCCTTGCCCAGCAGACTCAACACCCCCATCACCATAATCACCGAACCGCCCACAATCATTAAGATAGCCTGATTTTGCCCCAACACGCGCCCCAGGGCAAAACCGACCGCGCCGAAAAGGGTAAACGTGGTAGTCAGCCCCAGGATGAAAGCCAGGGTGTTGGCGGCAATCTGGGAACGGCCGCTCTGAAAGGCAAAGGCAAAATAGGCAGTCAACACCGGCAGCGTACAGGGCGACAAAAAACTGAGCAGCCCCCCGCCAAAGGCCAACACGGCCAACACGAAATATGGTTGGGTTTGCAGGCCAAATTGAATACGGTTGGGGTCGTTGCTCTGGTTAAAAGCGCCAAAGATGAGCAGGATGATGACGGCCGTGACCAACCCAATGATCAATTTCTGCCCACTCGACAGCGCCTGCCACCGCCCCGGTAAAGTTGTCGTCTTCTGCATAGAAATGCATCTCCATCAAACAAAAATCTACCTGTTAGACACGCCGCCCACACACCATCTTACAAAACAGCCCACAAAAATTCGTGTCATTCGTGTAATTCACGGCTATTACGCTTCCTCATCTTCCTGCAACAACTGCGCCATCAACTGCAAATCTTTCTGCAAATTCCGCTGCCGCACCGCCAGCGTCACAATATAGCCTAACGAAATCAAACCCATCACCCCATACCCCAACAACAAATAATCATTAAACCGGTTGGGGTTACTGATTTGCAGCCAGGGCAAAACGAACATCCATACAGCCATCATCCTCATCCTCCTTGCAAACGGGCCGCCACCCGCATTTTTAGCGTCGTGACCTGATCCTTCAACATTTGCAGCCGAATACGGTTCATCAGCCAGGCCAGATAAATGAGCGAAAACGAGACCACATTCACCGTCAGCGTAATGCCCATGCGCATCGAAGCCAGGCCCGGCGCAATATCTTGCAGCCCCTCCGATGCCCCTTGCGCCGATTCCAACGTGCCGCCAAACACCACCGGATGAATATCGCGCCAGATGCGGATGCTGACATACGCCAGAATAATGGAGACAAACGACACAATCACGTACACGGCCGCAAACCGTCCCCGCTTCTCCTCGTCCTCAATCGCCCCGCGCAGCATGAAGTAGGCGGCATACACCAGCCAGGCAATGGTGATCAGCGTCAGGCGTGGACTCCACTCCCACCAGGTATTCCAGGCCGGTTTGCCCCAGACTGACCCTGCTGCCGTCGTGACCGTCAGAAAGACCAGCCCCACTTCCACAGATGAAAGGGCAATGGTGTCCCAGCGGCGCTGCGGTTTCCATAAATATAAAATACCAGCTACCAACGCCACAAAAAAGGCGATGGACCCCACCCAGGCCGCGCCCACATGAAAATAAAAAATGCGCTGCACATTACCCATTGAACGTTCTATCGGGGCATACAAAAAGACAAAGCCGATGCTCACCAACAGCGACAAAAAAGCCAGCACATTCAAAATGGTCACAGTCCGGTTCAAGCGCGTCATATTCATAAGCCTCACTCCTTTTCCAGACCCTAAGGGTTTTCTGCAACCCTTAGGGTCTTCAACCTCACGACTCCACCAAAATCGGATAAGTAAAAAACCCCACAGCCAGGATGGCCAGATCATACGCCGCAATGAGAGAAATGCTACTGTTGACAGTATCCATTTGCGGCTGCAAGGAGACAATTTCGGCCGTAGCGATGGCCGCCGGCAAGATCAACGGCAGCACAATGGGCAGCAGCAAAATGGGCAGCAACACTTCCCGCGAACGGGTCTGGATGGTCATCGAAGTAATCAATACCCCGGCAGCCACATAACCGATGGTGCCTAAAAACAGCACCAGCAAAGCCGCCGGTTGCCAGAACGGTTTATTAAAGAAGATGGTAAAAATAAACACCAGGGCCACTTCCAGCAGCAGCGTAAAAATAGTAACGCTGATCACTTTTGCCAGGTAAATGCCGCGCCGGTCAATCGGGGCAATCAAGAGGGCATCAATGGTCTGGTTCTCCCGCTCAATGGCTAAGGAGCGGTTCAGCCCCAACGTGCCCGCCAGGATGATGGTGGCCCACAACAGGCCGGTAGACACTTCGCGGGCGGCGTCCAGGTCGGTACTCAGGGCAAAATTGAACATGACCACAACAACGAGCGAAAACATGAGCATGACGCTTAAGGTCTGGCGGGTATGCTGCTCGATGCGCAAATCTTTCCAGACAACGGCCCATACGCCCGTCCAAAATGAGGACGTAGTTACTTGCGGGCGCGTGGTGGGTATCTCCTGACTTTGCTCAGCCACTTGCCACCTGCCCCCCTTCGACAAGCTCAGGTGAGGCAGACCTGACAGGTTTTCTGAAACCTGTCAGGTCTAATGTTACCTGCCACCTGCTACTTGCCACTTGCCACCTCTTTCCGCCCTGTGTGCGCGGCATACAGCTCTAAAAACTCGGCCGGCGTTACCTCATCATTGTGGAGGTTAGCCACAATTTTGCCCCGGTTGAGGATGGCAATACGGTCGCACAAATCCAGGCCGTGTACCAGGTCATGGGTGATGAGGAGAATGGTACGGCCGTGGCCCTTCTCCCGCAGCAGCAACTCATCCAACAACTGCGCCGCATCCTGGTCTAGCCCCGTGTACGGTTCATCCAGCAGCAGCACCTCCGGTTCATGCAGCGTGGCTCTGGCAATGGTCAGGCGCTGCATCATCCCCCGCGAAAAAGTGCGCACCGGGTCGCGCTGCCGCGCCGCCAGCCCCACCTGCTTCAGGACGCGGCTGATACGCGCTTCGGCCTCTGGCACGCCATACAGTCGGGCAAAAAAGTGCAGATTTTCCACGGCCGTCAAGTCACCATACAATAACGTCTGATGCGAAACCAGCCCGATATACCGCCGTACCCGGTCGCCATGCTGCGGCAGCGCCCACCCGCCAATCTTCACCTCCCCCACCGTCGGTTTTAATAAGGTCGCCACAATGCGCATAAGCGTAGATTTACCCGCGCCATTTGGCCCCACCAGCGTCACAAACTCGCCCGGCGCCACATGCAGTTGCACGCCGCGCAAGACCGGTGTGACGCCATAATTTTTTACCAACCCAGAGATTTGGATCATGCGCCTATTTTAGATTGTTACCGGGGGCGGGCAAGTGACATTCATCAAGCGTACGGCGGAAAATTGACACGGCCGTTCACCTCCCTCTACAATATCCACACCATCACCCGATTACTGACGCGCCTCAGGAGCAACATGTACGAGGATTTCTTACGCAAGGTTCCCCTCTTTGCCGATTTACCGGATGAAGACCTGACCCATCTTTGCCAGATGACCGGCGAAGTGCGCCTGTCGCCGGGACAGGTATTGTTTTATGAAGGCAGCCTGGCAGACACAGCCTATATTCTGTACCAGGGCGAAGTGGAAATTGTCAAAAACGTGGACGGCCGTGAAGTGTTTATTGACCTCAAGGATGAACCGGGCACGGTCATTGGCGAAATGGCCCTGTTGGAAGAGTTTACGCGCCTGGCAACGGTGCGGGCGCGTGACGACACCTGTCTGCTTTCCCTGACGCATAATCAGGTTCACGAACTGCTCAATCGCAGTCCTACCGTCGCCAAAATCATGCTGCATACCCTCACCGGCCGCGGGCGGGCCATCGAGGCTCATGTGCGCCCTAACGAGAAGATGGCGCAGTTAGGCATGCTCACCGCCGGTATTGCCCACGAATTGAACAACCCGGTCACGGCCGTCTTACGCAGCGCCGCCCAACTACAAACCTCGCTCAACCACTCGGAACAGGCACGCATCGTCCTGGAACGGTTGCAGTTGACGGCCGTGCAGCAAGAACAGGTAGCGGCGCTGGTGCGCCAGGTACAGGCAGCCGCCAGTCAACCGCTGGCGCTAGACGCCCAACTCTTTTGGCGCAAAGTCCTCTCTCGATACACGCAAGATCAATTTGTAGAAGTGCCAATGGACACAGACGAGTGGACAGGACCTGTGTTCTCATTCGATAATGGAAGCGCTTGAACGGGCTGGTACCAACAAAGTTGTGGAAACATTCCTATTACCCAGCAATGCGCCCGCTGAACAAGACGTTTGGTCAGCAATAAACATGGCGAAGAGACCCACGAAATCAACAGGCTTGCCTCATAATGATCCAACAACTCCGCTGGGGTGATATCCGGCAGGAGCGCCCATCTGCGCCCGACACGATGTTCACGACCACCGGGCGACAGCTCTATGTCATCGGCGACATTGATGGCGGCTTTCGCCCGCGCAGCAACCCTTATGACCTGCACACCTTTGGCAAGCCGCAAGCAGGCGATCCGCTGGCGAACCACCTACAAGGTGTGTGGGCACAACCGGTAAAGGCTCTGAACGGATACACCTTTGTCGTCGAGAGCGGCGGCGTCCTTTGGCCGCTGGTTGACGCCGAGCGCTTTAGCCAGACCTTTGCCGATGTCCAGTTTGAGTACCATCGGGGAGTGTTCACCGCCACTCGGACCGATTTCGTACCACAGGACCGCCCGGCACTCTTCACCACTCTCACATTACGCAATGACGGGAACCTGCCTGCTGACGTCCATGTAACATTCTTCGCCTACTTTGACTTGCGCGACGCACAATTCACCACCCTGGCTGACCAGCCGAACCAGGGCGAGACAGTTCAGATGGAAGGGGAGAAATTGGTTGCTCACGCACAGCAGTTGCCTGACAAGTGGGCGGTGGCGGTCGGGGGAAGGGTACGACCGGTGGCGGTTCAGATCATTATCGGTCAGGATGAGCGCCCGATCGGCGTGCTAAAATATGCCAACCGGCTTGAGCCGGGGGCGGAGCATGAGTGGACAATTGGGATAGTTGTGGAGATGGAGGCGGGGACGGCCGTTGCCCTGAAAAATCTGGAGGATTGGCTGCCGCTGCGGAAGTCTCTGTTGGCCGAGAAGCAGTCTCTGTACGCCGCTCTGCTGGCTGGCGGCCCGCACTTTCGCAGTCCAGATGCGCATTTTAACACCGCCTTTGACATCGCGCGTGCTAATGTGCAACTGCTGGAGGCTGAATCTAGGGCGCTGGGGCGCTTTTTCTACGCCGGGTTGCAGACCTTCCCCTTCTGGTTCAGCGCCGACGGGGCATACGACATACCGGGCATTCTGGCAGCCGGGTTCAGGTCAACAGGCACAAATCATCTTCTGATCGGGACGAAGTTCGATGCGCAGGGCAGTGTGCCCCACCAGCGTTCACCCTCCGGCGCGATCGTGGGGCAGAGTAATACAGCCGAAACCCCGCTCTGGGTGATGGCCTTATGGGATGCTTATCGCTGGACTGGCGACCGGGCGTTTCTCGAGGTAGTCTACCCGGCCGCCGTACATGGCCTGCTGGATTACACGCTGGGCATGCTTGACCCTGATGGGGACGGTTACCCCATTGGCGCCGGATTGGTCGAGAAAGAAGACATGGGCGCAAAGAAACTGGATAGCGCGGCGTACACGTGGGCAGCGTTGCGTGCTTTGGCGCAAATGGCCGAGGTGATGGGTGAGACCGCGACGGCGGCCCGCGTTCGCGCCCGCAGTAACGAGGTGGCGGCCAGATTCGACGCCACGTGGTGGGAACCTGCGGCAGGCACCTATGCCATGTCACTAAATGAATCGGATAACTCCCGGCGAGCCGTGCCTCACTGGGCAGTTGTTGTACCGCTGGAGGTCGGGCTGGCTTCTACGGAGTACGCAGCGATCACCTTCACGACCCTGCAAGCGAAATATATGAATCAGTGGGGGCTTAAGCACACGGTTGGCGAGGACGAGCGGGTGTGGACACTGCCGACCGCCACCCTCAGCCGTGCTGCGTACCGGTACGGGCGGGCAGCACTCGGTTTCCAGATGCTGCGGCAGTTGTCTACCACACTCGATCATGGCAGCATTGGCCTGTATCACGAACTGATCCCGGAGGGACTGAGCTTTCTGCAGCTGTGGTCGGCAGCGACTTTCTTGCGCGGCGTGGTGGAGGATTTGATGGGGGTGCAGGTACGCGCCGATCAACACGCAGTCAGGCTGGCTCCACAACTACCTACCGGGTGGGAGATGGCTGAGTTGGAAAGACTGAGCTTCGGCGGACACACGATTACCGTGTGCACAACCCACACCAGCCTGATCGTCACTCACTTTTCCGGCCCGGCCTCACTGACCGTCATCTACCAGGCCCCTGACAGAAGCGAACAGTCAGAGGTGGTAGAGGTGGGCAGGAGTATCCGCTTCTGGCAAAACAATTAGCCGATTAGTAGCCGGGATGAGTCTTCAGTAGCTTAAGAGCGTGAAAATCATGGGGTAGTAAATCATCCACCAAAACGAATACTCTTTACACTTCACACTGTGCATCAATCAAACACCGGGCGGCATCCGCCACATTGACGGCCGGGTTGCTCAGTGAGCTGCCAAACATCCGTGCAGCCATATAAGCGCCATCCATTAACAAAAATAGGGCATTAGCCAGCGCCTGTGGCTGGCGGGCGCCAGCTTCCCTGGCCAATTGATCGAATCGCGCACGAACGGTTTGTTTGTGTTCAATCGCCACTTGATGACCAGCATAGTCGGTCTCCGGGTATTCGGTGGCTACATTAAGGAATGGACAACCATAACAGGCGGGAGTGACCACGTAATCTTGCAACGCCCCAAAAAAGGCCAGCAACTTCTCGCGCGGAGTCGGTGCATTTTTTGTGATTTGCTCAAAATTATTCCAAAAGACTTCATTGCTATCCCGTAAATAGGCCACAATCAAATCATCTTTAGACGGATAGTGACGGTACAGAGTCATCTTACCAATACCTGATTCTGAAGCGATGGTATCCACGCCAATGGCCCGGTAGCCGTGCTGATAGAAAAGTCGCGCGGCGGTCTGGAAGAGTTTGTCTTTGGGGGAGGCTTCAATTTTCACTGGTATTCTCCTCTTGACACGATACAGGTCTGTATTGTAATATTAGCCCAACGATACAAGTCTGTATCGTACTGCAAGTTGCAGATAAATTCAAGAACTTAGGAGAAAATCATGAAAATTGGCGTATTCGGTTCCGGTATAGTAGGCCAGACCATAGCGGGCAAAGTGGCCGAACTCGGTCACGATGTAATGGTAGGCACACGCGACCCAGCCAAACTACAGGATTGGCCGGGCAAGATAGGTGGTAATGTTCGGGTTGGCTCACTGGCCGAAGCGGCGGCCCACGGTGAGATTTTGTTTAATGCCACCAACGGCGGCGGCTCACTCGAAGCCCTGGCCCTGGCAAAAGAAGCCAATCTGAACGGCAAAATCCTCATAGATATTGCAAACCCGCTAGATTTCTCACAGGGAATGCCGCCAACCTTGTTTGTATCCAACACCGATTCATTGGGCGAACAAATTCAACACACCTACCCTCAAGTCAAGGTTGTCAAAACCCTCAATACAGTGACGGCGAGTTTGATGGTAAATCCTCAACAACTGGCCGATGGTGACCACCACCTTTTTGTCAGTGGTAATGATGCCGATGCGAAAGCGCAAGTTGTTCATTTACTAACCTCCTGGTTTGGATGGCGGCAAATCATAGATTTGGGCGACATCACAACCGCACGCGGCACAGAGATGTATTTGCCCATTTGGCTGCGGCTGTGGGGAGCCTTGGGAACGGGGCTGTTCAACATCAAGGTTGTGAAGTAAAGGAGTAATCATGGAATCTATAACATCCTTAGGCCGAAGTGGACTGCAAGTGCCTCGCCTGGGAATCGGCGCGATGACTTGGGGCGATCCGACGGGGCTGGCTCGGTGGAGTCCGGCCAAGTTGGCCTACGGCGGGGCGCACGGGATTGACGAGGAAAAACAAGCCCTGGAAGTGAGTCTGACCGCCGGGGTAACATTATTCGACACGGCGGCAATGTATAGCGGAGGCGCCTCAGAACGGCGTTTGGGAGAGTTGAGTCGCGGCAAAGAGGTTTTAATTGCTACCAAGTTCCCACCCAGTCTTTTTTCCAAAACGGAAGACATGCCACAAGCGCTTGATGCCAGTCTGGCACGTTTGGGAAGGAGTTCGGTAGACTTATACCAACATCACTTCCCCTCCAATCGGGTCTCCATCCCAAAACTGATGGATCTGATGGCTGATGCCGTGGAGGCGGGCAAGGTCAAGGCAGTTGGTGTGAGTAACTATTCGGCGGAGCAAATGCGGATCGCACACGCCGCGCTCGCCAGGCGCGGCATTGCGCTCGCCTCTAATCAGGTTGAGTATTCGCTTTTACACCGGCAACCAGAGGTGAACGGCGTTCTTGATGCCTGCCACGAGTTGGGAGTTACACTGATTGCCTACCAGCCACTGGCCAGCGGCGCACTTACCGGCAAGTATGCCACGGGAGCCAGGCCCACGGGGTTGCGGCGGTTTATGGGAACCTTTCGCGGACAAGGCCTGGAGGCAGCAACCCCAGTCGTGTCTCTGCTGCGTGAGATTGGCGAGCGCTACGCTAAAAGCCCGGCCCAGGTTGCGCTACGGTGGCTGATTGAAAACGAGAATGTCCTCCCCATTCCAGGTGCGAAAAATGGCAAGCAGGCCTTCGACAATGCCGGGGCGCTCTCATTTTGCTTGACGCCGGTGGAGATTGATACACTTAATCAGGCGACGTTGGCCTGGCGAACCTAAACAACGTGGATGGAGGATGGCCGTGCCTGCGATTCTGAAAAAAACATCAAGGAACATTCCATAACATCTTGCGCACCAATCAGTTGGGCGTATGGAGCAGCGCGAATGAATCCGAACAGCCTGGAGAAGGTTTTGCAGGAGATTGCCCTGGACCAACGGCCGTACCCCGACTTCTCTGTGCAGTATGACGACGTTCACGGGCTGTGGGGTGGCGACTGGCTGCGCGTATCGGGTGATGGGCAGTACGAACACCACCGCCGGGAACGGGGCACGCCAGAGCCGACGGTGACACACGGCCCAATCGCCGCCAGCGACATCCGCGCCCTGGCGCGCCTGCTGGTTGAACTGGAAGCGTGGCAGCAGATAACACCAGACCGGACGCCGCTGCCAGACGAGAGCCGGGCTACGCTGACAGTGCAGGTTGCGGACACGGCCGTGACCATTTGGGAATGGTACAATGAAATGGAGCGAAACGGCCGTATCGTAGGCATACGAGACAGAATGTTGGCGCTGACTAAGCCGGTCAGGTTATAGTACCGATAGTCTTATAGCAGTTATCATTGAGCATCAGTAATGACCTGGAGGATGTTGTGGCTGTAAAAAAGATTGAAAGGCTGTTGAAACGAGCATTGATTCATGACGGTGGGATGGCGTATGCACTTTATGAGTACGAGTTAGCAGACCATCTGGATGACCTGAGAGCCTCGATGGCTCACGACAAAGATGATTACATCTTTGCGGTGACGGAAAATAGAGGTGATGTGGCTATGGTGTTGATCGAAAAATCAGGCCAAGTTTATATCAACGAAGAAGCCAGCGAAAGGCTCAAAACTCTTTGGCCAGCAGCTTACGAGAGCAACATGAAGCTGTTTATTCCCTTGTTTGCCCAACAACTCCACGAGGGTCAAATACCCATCAATGGTGTGAAAATAGAGGGCGACGGTCGTTTACACAATCAGCCTGACTCTGCAACTCACGGCCGTGCCGCCGCGTATAACCAGCGTGTTGACAAACCAGAGTGAAGCTCCCATACTTGTGGCAGGCAAGCAGTACCAGCCTCCCCAAACTCATTCTTAAGAGTTTTTACATGAGCGCCCGCTCACCTGAGAGCGCCGCTCCCCACGAAGGATGATCTTCATAATTCATCCCTCATAATTCATAATTTTTTGTAGGAGGATGTTATGTCTGAAGCATTAGAACAAGTTGTAGACCGCGCCGTCAAGGACGCCACCTATCGTCAGCTCTTATTAAACAATCCCGACGAAGCCCTGAAAGGATATGACGTCACCGGCGAAGAGCGCCAGCTCCTCGCCAACCTCACCGACGCCACCTTCGACAACTTCGCCGGGAGCCTGGGCGACCGCACTACCAAAGGCTTCGTGCCGGGAATGGGCTGACCCCACCAATCTCGCTTTTTGTTCATTCAAACCACAAATCATTGCTAAACTCAGGCTGTCCGCCTGAGTTTTTATTTTTCTCCTTGTTTGCCTGGTGGCTGGTATATTGCTTCAAGTTTGTGAGCCAGATCCAGACATTTTTGTCCTGACTCGTAGAGCGACGGATAACGCATCAGATGATTTCCAGCCTCTTTTAGACACCGGATACGATCAAGATAACGAGACCGCTTATTGGCTGCCGCAACACATTGTTCAAGGTAATCCACCTGCTTTTCACTCTTTTCAAGCAAAGCCAATTGAAGCAGTATAAGAGGTTTATAGTCAGGGCAACCTGCCTGCTCAGTGGCCTCTTGTCCCTGATCAAAATATCTTTTTGCCGTTTCCGGTTCTTGTTTTTGCAGCCACAACAAACCTAAAAAATAATCAGCTACCGGACGCCACCAGACAAAACCTTTCTCGTTTATGAGCGAATCTGCTTCACTAAGCCTGGCTTGTGCCTCTGGTAAAAATCCACGCTTCAGGTCAACCAATCCCAAACCTAACAACAGGCGCACTCTTTCTTCGTTAAACCCCTCAGGTTGCAAATCGATCAGCTCACTCGCTTGCTCAAACTGGTAATGTGCCTGTTCCCAATCTTCGAGCGCACAATAGTATTCAAAACCCCAGAATAAACGAGTTTCCACCCATAAGCTGGGATAATTCATGCTTCTCAGCAACTCATCGGCTTCCTGAAAATCCAGCAGCGCGGCTGAAAAATTGCCCATGCCACAGAGTGCAGCAGCCCGATTTGAGAGAGCCGGTACCAACAAATTTCGTCCACTTTCACGGCCGATGATTACCGCTTCGTCAAATGTTTGTACGGCCTCACTATAACGCCCCAGCATATACTGGACAAAACCAATGTTATTCAAAGCAATACCCAGGTTAATTGGTGTGCTAAACTGCCGCGAAAGAGCCACACTCCGCTGCATCGCCGCCAATGACAATTCCATCTCTTTGCGTAAATAATAGGTATAGCTCAATGCTTCCATCACCAGCGCCAATCGGAAATTATCACTTTCAGCCACACAAATCTGTTCGGCATGGTTCAGATAAGAAAGCGCCAGTTCATAATGCATCTGGGAACTGGCAGCCCAACCGGCCCAGGTGTAGGCGCTGGCCAACAAATCGGCCAGTAAATCTGCCGATGAGAGAGTGATGACCCGATTGGTCAACTTGAGCACAGCTTCGTAATCTCCCTGCCGATAACGAATTTGCGCCATCAAATTACATGACTGGGCTACCGCATTGATGATTTGATGCTCTTCAGCAATTTTCAAGGCGTGTGCCGCATCCGTAAAAGCAAAATCCAGATTCCCCAGACGGATCAGGGCATTGCTGCGCGAGAGGTAGAGGTCCACGGCCGTACGCCACCACCCCTCTTCACCCAATGCCTGCAAATGCTGTGCCGCCTGGGTATACAGGTCTACGGCCTCCTGGTTGGCAAAAATGTCGCGGGCGGCGTGGGCCGCTTTCATGGCATACTCCAGCCCCTTCTCATCGTTGGCCGCACGGCCGTAATGGTAGGCCAGCGCCGGGTAGAGGGGCGGCAAATTGTCGGCGTGGGCCTCAATCAACCAGTCGGCAATCAGGGCGTGCAACATCTGGCGGCGGCCAAAAGGCAGGCTTTCATACGCCACCTCATGCGTCATGGCGTGTTGGAACAGGTAAATCCAGGCCGGGTCGGCCTCCACCAGCCGTGTCATCTCCGCCGCCGATAGATTCGCCAACATCTTCACCACCACCTGCGGCGATGGCTCCGCCGACAGCATCGTCAGCGGCTCGGCGGCAAACTGGCGGCCAATCACCGACGCCACTTGCAGCAAGTCCCGCTCCGCCACCGGCAGCCGGTCTAGCCGCGCCAGCAGCAGGCCATGAATGGTATCGGGCACCTGTACCTGGGCCAGCAGCGCCTCATTCACCTGCACACGGCCGTTTTGCCGCAAGACGCCAATGCCCTGCAACATACGCACCGCTTCTTCCAAAAAGAGGGGATTCACCGGACTGTCACGGCCGTCCCGATCCCTTAGCCCCAAATGTTGTTCCACTGCCGCCGGTAGTTCTGTCACCCCCACCAACTGCGCCAACATCTGCCGCGCCGGCAGCGGCATCAATTCTGACAGCGCCACCGGGGTACAGCACGGCCGTGACA
This sequence comes from Anaerolineae bacterium, assembly GCA_023382655.1. Taxonomy (GTDB): domain Bacteria; phylum Chloroflexota; class Anaerolineae; order Promineifilales; family Promineifilaceae; genus CAADGU01. The sequence continues at coordinate 189,396 of JAHDWK010000012.1, forward strand.
GCGTCACCAGCGTCAAATTGGCATCGGCGCGGAAGGTAATTATCAGGAAAATGGGGGCGTTTTCCACGTGAGTGGTCAGGTCATCCAGCAGCGCCAGGCTGGCCTGGTCGGCCCAATGCAGCCCTTCCAGCACCAACAGCAAAGGGCGCTGCTGCGCCTGCGCCCGGAAGCAGCGCCGCACCAGGGCAAACAGCCGCGCCTGCCGCGCCTCGGCCGTCAGCGCCGCCAATGCCGGTGACGGCGGCATGGGCAGCCCCAACGCCTCACCCCACAACCCCACGTCATCGCCCACATCCGGCCATAACGCCTGGGTGCGCTCGATGACGGTGGCAATTTGCCCGGCCGTGTCCATGCCCGGCGTCAACCCTAAAAATGCTTGCCACAAACTGCGCCACAGGCTGTAGGGTGTATCCGAGGTGTGTGGATACGCCACCCCTAACAAGCCCAGGCCGCCCGCATCCAGCCATTGTTGGGCGGCTACGGCCGTCAGGCGTGATTTGCCCACGCCGGTGGCCCCGGACAGCGCCACCACACCGCCCTGCCCGGCCAACGCCCGGTTCATGGCCGTTTGTATCTGCGTCAATTCAGCTTCACGCCCCACCAACGGCCGTTCCCAGCGATTGATAAATGCCAGCAATTGCGTGGCCGTAGCCCGTTCGCCAGTGGGCACATGGGGGGTGATGGCGATCTGTTTGCCCTTAAGCTGCACCACCGGCAGGGTTTCAAATTCAAACCATTGGCGCAGACGCACGGCCGTGGCCCCATCCGTAAAAATCTGCCCGTCGCCACAAATCTGCATCAGCCGCGCCGATAGATTCACGACGTCCCCCACCACCGTGTACTCCTGCCGCGCCGCCGACCCTACCGGCCCGGCAAACACTTTGCCCACCGCCAACCCGATGCGCTGCCGGGCGATGAAGGTGGGTTTGCCGCGCTGCAAAGCCAGGGCGCAGCGCATGGCCTGGTCTGGCCCATCGGGAGCCACTGGCGCGCCAAACATGATGTGGAGTTGGTTGCCCTTGTCGCCGGTCAGGACGCGGTTGACACGGCCGTTTTCCGCCCCAAAACGGGCCACCACACCACACGCCCATTCGTAGTAGACTTGCAACTGCTGCCCTCTCACGGCCGTGTCTATCGCCGACGAATCGTCTTCATCCCCGGCAAAATCAAACTGCACAAACAGGCTGGACACCGGGCGGTGTTCGGCCAGATTGTCCGCGCCGCTGGTGAGCAGCCGCCGCGCCAGCGCCCGATGCACAAAAGCGGGCGCCACCGCCGCCAAACGAGGGTAATCATCCGGGGAAATAAGCGACCAACGCAAAATAGGGGTGGCTGGGGGTAGCGTCCAATCCTCTGTCTGGAGGGGCGAAAAATTGGCGATGGCGGGCAGACCGGCCCGCACCAGTACCGCACGGCTGGCCACCACCTGCCCGGATTTAGCCTGTTTTTCGGCGGTGGCGGCTTCGTCTACGGCCGTGCCCGTCAACACAAATTCCAGACTACGCGCCGGGTCGCCCACCACCAACTCCTGGCACAAGCCATAGCCCACGCCAATTTTGATGGTCAATTCAAAAAAGGGTTGTTTGCCCGGCGGCCGGCTGGTGACGACGCGGCTGAAGCTGGTGAGCATCAACCGTTGCATCATCTGGGCGCAGGCCAGGGCGCGATTGGCCGCCCACCCATCTTCATCCGGGAAGTAAACGGACATGGCGTCCCCATAAAAATGGCTGACCGCGCCGCCCATCTGGTGAATCACGTCAATCATGGCCGTAAAAGTCATCAGCAAGACACGGTTTAGTTCCTCCGCGCCACGCGACCCGTCGGCAGCCAGTTCTTCGGACATGGCCGTAAAGCCAGAGATGTCAGAAAAGAGGGCGGCAGCGGCTAATGGCCGGGGAATACCCGGCTGGGGCAGCCCATCGTCCAGTACCCGCCGGGCCAGCGTCACCGGGAGGTACGCGGCCAATCGGCGTATCTGTTCGGGGGTGAGGGAGGATGATGCTTCGGGGTGCATAAAAAAGGAGATTGAGAGATTAGGAGATTGGGCAATCTCTCAATCTCTAGTCCTCGTCAACATCAGGAAAGTAACGGCCGTTCAAAAACCGCACCAACTCTTCGGCTTCTGGTTGGGGTAGGCCAATGCCAAACAGGACATACAGGTTGCCATATTCAAAGGCGGGGCTACGCTGCGATTCGTCGTAGTAGAACGGCCGTATGTACGGCCGATCATACGCGGTGGTAATGCCCAACAGGGAAACGGGGCGGCGAATGACCAGATGGTCTTCAAAGAGAAACAGAATCTCCCGGCCGGCCACATAATACTGCCACTGCCGCCAGATGGTGCGCCCCAGCCGGTACAACACAAACAGGAAAAGCAGCAGCAGCGCCGTAAAGGCAAAGGCAAAACGTGCCCCGGAAAAAGCCATCTGCCAGGTAAAAATGAGGCCATAAACCACCATAGCCACCCAGGTTACCAGCAAGAGGGTGTAAATAACCAGGTATACCCACTTCCGTTTGAGCGGCACAACAATTTTGAGCCGCTCTGTATTTTCTTCCAACGTCACGCCAGGAATGTTTAATACCATCATGGGGGTAATTTTAGCGCAGAATGGGTACGGCCGTTAGGCCAATACCGTGATGAGGTGATAAGGTGGGGGGCAGGGGAATCTTAAAGGCCCCCATTGCACACCACCCTATAGCAACATATCATATCGGGGTAAGTGAGTGGTGGTTGGTAACTGTTGACTCGTTGCTTGTACCAACCATATTTTTTAATTCCATAATTTCCTTTCAAGGAGGCAGCGATGAATACAAAGCAGTGGATTCGATTTGGGGGATTGTTGCTGACGCCCCTGGCTATCATCTTGTTGGCGCGCCCGGTTTATGCCTGCGGCGGATTGTTTTGCCGGAATAACCCGGTAGACCAAAACGCCGAACGCATTATTTTCACCGACAATGGCGATGGCACGGTGACGGCGATTGTGCAAATTCAGTACACGGGGTTTGATGAGGACTTTAGCTGGATTTTGCCGCTGCCGGAGCCAATTGGTAATGAGGATATTGCCGTGCCGGAAACGGCCGTGACCGCCTTCACCGAACTGGAATTAGCCACCAATCCCGTTTTCATCCCCCCACCCGCCCCAGAGTGCGCCCAGGTGATGATGTCGGTAGACATGGCCGAAGAAGCTGCGCCTGCTGGTGGCGTATCGGTGTATGCTGAAGGAGAAGTGGGACCGTATGGTTTTGTGGTCGTTGGCTCGGAAAACCCGGATGAATTGGTGAACTGGCTCGTTGACAATGGCTACCGCGTCACGCCGGAGATGGAGCCGTTGATTGATGTCTACGTGCAGGAGCAGTTTGTCTTTCTGGCGATGCGGCTGGCCCCAGAGTTTGGCGTGCAAGACATTGCGCCCATCGCCATCACCTACCCGTCCGAAGCGCCGATGATTCCATTGCGGCTCACGGCCGTCGCCGCCAATCCGGACATGGCTGTCATCACCTGGTTCTTCGCCGACCAGCAAGCCGTGCCCGCCAATTACGGTCATTTTGAAATTGCTGACCGCGACATCACCTTCTTCACCTTTGGTGGCAATAATTACCGGCAGCTCATGGGGGAAAAGGCCAATGAGATGAACGGGCAGGCGTTCATCACCGAATACGCGGCCCCCACCAGCGAGACTGCTTTTGTAGACCCGTTGTTGCAAGAGTTAAACGGCCGTCACAAATACCTCACCCGCCTCAACACCCTCATCTCTCCCGAAGAAATGACCGTTGACCCCGTCTTCAAATACGAAGACCGCGCCAACGTCTTCAACATCCATGACCTGTCCAACAGCCGGGGTCAATATGATTGTGAACGGGACGGCAGCGGCGGCATCCTGTCCACTGTGTTTGGCGATAATCAACCGGCCAGCACAGGCGGCAATAATAGCTTTGGGGGGCGCAGCTTTTTGGGCGGCCTGTTGCTGGGCATGTGCTGTCTGGCGCTGTTGGGGTTGGTCATCGGCGGCGCTTTCTGGATTGGCCGCCGCTCCCGTTAAAATAAACCTGACAGGTCTGGCAGACCTGTCAGGTTTGTCCACGTAATTCCACCAACTCTTGCCGTAAATTTGCCCGCGCCTGTGCTTCTAGCCGGGCAAAAAAATAATCGGTACGGTAAAGACGGGGTTTCTGCAAAAAGTGGGCGAGAATCTGGCTACGGCCGTGCCGATACGCTTCTTCCGGCACATGGGCAAACTCGCGGCGGATGGCCTGGGCATAACGCCGGTAAGCGTCTGGCGGCCAACCTAAAGTGGCAATATCCGCGTCTTGAATCAAGGGAACATCCGGGTGCGCGGGAGCCGTGCCGTTTAACGCTGTCGCCAGAATCAGTTGCTCCACCGCGTCAATGAGTTCATCGGGCAGTTGCCAGCTTTGCAAAATGCGGCGGGCAAAGTGGGCGCTTTGGGCTTCGTTATCGGGCGCGCCGGGCACATACACCACATCGTGGAACCAGATAGCCAGTTGCACGGCGGTCCAATCCACCGCCTGCCCCGCCACTGCTTCTGCGGACGTCAACACTTGTTGCACATGGGTCAAGTTGTGGTAGGCACGGCCCGAAGCCGCTTCGGATTCGCCCGAAGCCGCTTCGGATCGGCCATCCGCCTCATACTGCGCCATCAACTCCCCAAAAACCGATTCGGCCGTCACCGCGTTCACCCCCAGCCCCCGTATCAGCAAGAACCAACGATTATGCATCTCCAAAAGATCAGCTTTCTGCATCATCTCACCACCCCCAACAGATCACGCATCACGGATTACGCATCACGCCTCACGCATTACGGACACGCCGCCCCATCCACCGGCTGCCAGCTATTCACATTCACCGTATTGGCATCCGTCGGCCACACGGCCGTTTCCACCGGATATAACGTTTGGAACATCAGGCGATAGGTGGGCGACAGTGACGGCATCTCCGCTGCCTGGTTAATTTCTATTTCCGCCACCCACTGCACACCCGCCGCTTCACCAGCAACTGCATTCCAATTGGTGCTGGTGTAGGCCAGATTCCAGTGCAGCCCATCGGAATTACTGCCAATACCGGCTTGCACGGCCGTTGTCCCATCCCGCTGCACAATAAACAACCGATCCGCCGCATCCGGGTCACCGCCATTGCCCAGCGTGTCAAAATACACCTGCACCGCATCATTGGCATCATTTATGGGGTCATTCACCAGGAACACCAGATACACATTCGGCCCATTCCGCCCCATATACACCTGCACCAGCGCCCCCGGATTGCCCACCGGGTTAAACTGCGCCAGCGGCGCACCCGGCCATTCCGCAGGAGTAAACACGCCATCAATCGTAGGTGGCGCGGGCAGGCAACCCACTATCGGATTCGGCAACGGCGTCTGGCTGGGGGTCAGCGTAACCGTCGGTGTGGCCGTTGCTGTGGGCGTCGCCGAGGCCGTCGGTGTGGCTGACGCCGTAGGCGTCGCCGTAAATGTCGCTGAAGGCGGCGGTGTATTCGTCCAGGTGGCCGTAGCGCTAGGTGGCGGCGTGTTCGTCCAGGTAGGGGTCGGGCCAATCGTAGCGGTGGCTGTAGCCGTCACCGGGAAATCGTCGGCGGGGTCCAGCGGATTAGTACCGCGATCCACTTCCACGCCATCGCGCACCCCACCGTTATCCGTGTCTGGGTTCTTGGGATCGGTGCGGTGGATGCGCACTTCGTCGCCATCACTCAATAAATCACCGTCCGTATCCCGGTTGCGCGGGTTAGTGCCATAAACAAGTACCTCTTCCCCGTCGCGCAAGCCATCCCCATCGGAGTCTGGGTTCATGGGGTCGGTGCCAATGCGTATTTCTTCCGCATCGCTCAAGCCGTCGCCATCAGAATCACCCTGAACGGTGGCGGTCAGGGCCGCCGCCGTACCAAAAGCGTTTTGAGTAGATTGGGCCACGGCCGTTTCCGTAACAAAAAACAACTGTGTGCCATCAACCGTCGGTGTCAGCGTCGGTTGTCCCCCGCCAAACAGCACATCCCGGTTCCAAATCAGGGCAAAGAGCACAATCGCACAGGCAAACGTCACTACCAAAATCAAAGCATAAATCAGATATGGTGGAATGCTAGACCCTGCATATGCCTCCCCCGTCAACACCTGCCGCCCTCCCCCCGCAGCCGCAATCTCTACCTCAAACGGATAGAGTTCATTACTGCCCAACAGGCCTGACTCTTCACTTGTCACCTCCAGTTCAATGTGCGCTGCTTGCCCTGCTTGTAGCCGGATACGGCCACGTTCCCCCTTGAAGCGTAGCCCCCCCTGCCGATCCCGCGCCACCACACTAAACTCGCCTGTGGCATTACCCACATTTTGCACCGTCACCGTCAAAATATCCGGCATCTGCACCTGTTGTTTATCCAGCGACGCCTCAAAAGCCACAAACGTGCCCAACACCAACGAAGCAGACACGCCTACCTTCAAATCTGGATGCTGCTGCGAAACCAACTCCACGCGAAAACGCTGACGACCGGTTGGGGTGCTGCGGTGGCGTGGCGGCCGAATGGCAATGCGGATGGACACAGTGGCCCCGGCGGCAATGGTCACAAACTGGCCGGGCGCGGCGACCCAGTTGGCCGGAATCCCTTGCACACGCAGGCTCACGCGATCATCCACATCCCCCCGGTTCACCACTTCCACCACCATTTCTGCTTGCTGACCGGGATCCACCGAAATGGAATCATTCGCCAGGAATATGGCCAATGGTTCCACCGGATTAACCACAGTGGCGGCAGCCGCTACCTGCGGCGGCACGGTGATTTGTTCGGCCGTACCGCCCATGACGGTGCGGGCTTCGGCCGGGTCTGGTTCATGCAAGGCCACTTCCGGCCCTTGCAGCGTCAATTCATACGGCCCCACGCGCAAATGCGAGCCAGGCAGAATGGGCGTGGGATCGTCGGGGCGCAGGCGGCGATCATTCAGGTAGGTGCCATTGATGCCGCCCAGGTCTACCACTTCCCAACCGAGCGCCGTCGCTTGCAAACGGGCATGATGGCGGGAAACACCCTCGGCCGGCAGCACAATTTCATTATCCGCCTGGCGGCCCAACGTAATGACGGCTTGAGACAATTGCACAATACTGCGGGGATGGCCGGGCGTTTCGATGATCAGTTCATGGCCGGGTGGCGGATCGCTGACCCGCTCCAGGATGTCCATTTCGTTGCGCACCATCACCTGGGTCGGCGCGCCTTCCAGAGAGATGATGGCGCTGCGCAAGGCATCGTTCATTTTCGCGCCCGTTTCGTAGCGGTCATCGGCGCTTTTAGCCAGGGCCTGGGTGAGGATATTGTCTATGATGGCCGGCACATCGGGACGGGATTCGCGGGCGGGCGGGGGCATGTCCCCCCGCTGGTGCGCCGCCAGCGCTTCGGCCAGCGTCTGGAAGTTGAAGGGGAGACGGTTGCTGAACAGTTCATACAGCACCACACCCAGGCCGTAGAGGTCGGAACGGCCGTCCAACGTTTCCCCCGCGCATTGTTCTGGCGACATGTAAATCGGTGTGCCCAACGCCGTGCCGCTTTGTGTTAATTCGGCCCCTTCTTGCAGTTTCACCAGCCCAAAATCGGTGAGCAGGGCGCGGAATGGCTGTTCACCCGGCTCATCCGGGCGCGTCAGCCGCTTGAGCATAATGTTGCCCGGTTTAATGTCCCGGTGGATGATGCCCCGCTGATGGGCATAATCGAGGGCGTCAGCAATATGCGCCCCAATTTGCAGACTTTGGGCCAGGGGCAGAAATTTACCCATGCGCTGCAAGCGGCGCAGATGATCACGCAAGCTGCCGCCGTTCACATACTCCATGGCAATAAACAGCCCGGATTCCGATTCGCCAAAATCATACACACGCACCACCGAGGGATGATCCAGTTGGGCGGCAGTACGCGCTTCTTGAATGAGCCGCTGCCGGAACTCCTCGTTGCGGGCAAAATGGGCGTGCATGAGTTTAACGGCCACCGGGCGATCCAGGTTCACGTCGTAAGCGCGGTAGACGGTGCCCATGCCGCCATCACCCAGCAGCGCTTCCAGCCGGTAGCGGTTATTGATTGTTTGACCGATGAGACTGGCCATGTGGCCTCCGTTTGGGGCGTAATAAGTGATGCGTGATGCGTGACCGGGGTTTCACGCATCACGCATCACGCATCACGCGAAAGAATAGCTCTGGTTGTTTCCAGAAAACGCTCTATTTCCGCCGGACCAATCCAATAATGAGTTACGGCGCGGAAGTGGCGGGGGCCATTGTCCCCCAGCCAGATATTGGCGCGCTGGCGTAGTTCCACCATATATTGTTCGGCCGTGAGCGGCGCTTCTTCGTCCAGTGCAAAAAAGACCATATTGGTCTTGACTAAATCCAGTTCAACCTGAATGCCGGGAATTTGGGCCAATCCTTCGGCCAGTTGGCGGGCGTGTTGGTGGTCGTCGGCCAGCCGTTCAATCATCTCGTGTAGGGCCACGATGCCCGCCGCCGCCAGAATACCGGCCTGGCGCATCCCGCCCCCCACCACTTTGCGGGTACGGCGGGCCTGGTGGATAAATTCGGCCGAACCGCACAGCACGGAACCAACGGGGGCGCACAATCCTTTGCTGAGGCAAAAGCTGACGCTGTCTACGTGTTGGGTGATGGCGGCGGCGTCACTGTTTTGGGCGACGGCGGCATTAAACAGCCGCGCCCCGTCCATGTGGGTACGCAATTGGTGGCGCGTAGCAATAGCTTGCACACCGGCGAAATAATCGGGAGGCAAAGGATAACCGGCGCGGCTGCCGTAGCTGTTCTCGACGAGGATGAGGCGGGTACGGCCGTAATGAGCATCATCCGGCGCAATCGTCTCCTCAATCTGGTTGAGGTTCATACGGCCGATGTGGTCGGTGGGTAAGGGGCGCGGCATGATGTTGCCCAGCGCCGCGATACCCCCTGCTTCATAACAGAAGATGTGCGCGTCTTGCCCAATGATAGCTTCATCGCCACGGGTAGCATGGGTGAGAACGGCGACCAGGTTGCCCATGGTGCCGCTGGCCACAAAAAGCCCGGCTTCTTTGCCTGTTTTAGCGGCGGCTAAGGCTTCCAATTCGTTGACGGTGGGGTCTTCGCCGTAGACATCATCGCCCACCGGGGCATTGGCCATGGCCAGGCGCATGGTGGGGGTGGGCCAGCTAACGGTGTCAGAGCGGAAATCGAGGCGATCCATGCCGCAAGTTTACGTAATCTTGCGAACTTTGCCAACAGTTGCAACTAGAGTGCCAGGAGTACGGCCGTTGAGCAGGCAGCATCGCCTTGTTTTGGCACGGCCGTAGACCAGATATACAATTGGCAGTGGAGAGATGGATGGCGTGGGGACGGCCGTGATGCGGTGAACAGTCTGGCCCCAGTTGGCAAAGGTGGGGCAGCACGGTCGGGAGACCGGCCGCAGCCGCCGGAGAAGACCTCGCCGGAGCAGGGTGAACAAATTTTTACGTTGGTAATTTTTGTGCAATAACGTGTGGAGCTACAGAGGCACGGACTACATGGTATGGACTTGATCTTCAGGATCCTCAAAAGACTGGGGAGTAAACAATGCAAAAAATATTATCTTTCTGGAATGGTGGTATGTGGCGCTTGGTTATTATGTGGACTGTTTCCATCTGGATTGTAACCTTTGCCACGGCCTGCTCATCTGGTGTTGAACTGTCCCAATCAGTACCTACTTCTACTAATAATCCATTAGCAACAGTGTCAAGTGTAAATGCGGAGATTGGCGTTGAGGTTACTTCTGCTTTTACCTCAACCAGCGTCAATTCACCAACTCCCTTAGCCACGGAGCGCCCTTTTACCAAAACACCTCTCTCGACGCCAACACCAACTTCGACTCCTCCTCCGTTGGCTGTGGAAACTGTTCTCCCTCCTGTGCTGCCAATTGAAAGTAGTGAAAAGTATATGCTTATAGGAATTGATCGCCTGTGGCATCCAGACCTGGCACGAGCTTCAGAGAGTTTAGAAGATATGTCGTTTAGTAAGCAACCCTGGTCCCCTGACGGTCGCCAACTAGCCGCTATCTTGAGAACAAGAGATTCAGACTCTGGTGTGGTCGTAAAAGAAGAGCTTGCGCTACTAGACCTAAACACAGAAGAATTAATTCCATTGGAAAATACAACGTTTGCTTCCTCTCGGTTTCTATCATCCAGTGCCATACCCTTTTTTCCTATTTGGTCACCAGGTGGTCGCTATCTCTTGTATGCCTTTTCTATTGAAGGAGATCAGGCTTCTTATCAGATGGTGCTATATGACCTGGTAACACGACAAGAAACACTTCTTTCATCCCCAGTTCGGCTACATAGTCTTGCCGGTTGGTCTTTTGACTCCCAACAAATCGCTTATCTTCGTTGGAGTTTGCCTGAGGAGGGAGAGGGAAAGACAGTACTGGAAATAATGGATATCCCCACCCAAACCGTACACCAAATGAGACAACCAGCGGATATTTCCATCGCATTAGCTCACTGGTCACCAATCGATCACCATCTCGCTTTATATATAGGGGGCGTTGACGAAGAGTCTACACTTACTACCTATGGCTACGATGAAATCTATTTGCTTGATACTAAAAATGAAATCTTTGAACAGTTGAAAGCTCCGAGCACACGCGAGGACGAATATTATGGAAATCCCCCTAACCAAGGGTACATTGTTCATAACACACCCTGGTCCCCTGACGGTCAAAGCATCATTTATTCTGATAGAGGCTTGCTTTGTTCTCTCGTTATTGCTTCACGACAAGAGACTTGTTTTACTGAAGTTGATGAACAACTTTCTCAACTTGATGCAGTAGGTGGGGTGTATCCCACGTGGTCTCCTAATGGTGAATGGATTGGCTTTGTGATGAAACTAGATTCTGTACATTGCAGTCCGGTAGCGGTTATTCGACCAGATGGAAGTGATTTGAGATTTACTGATGTTGAGGCAGGCGATTGTTCATTATTTGGGCCGATTTGGTCTCCGGCGAAATAAAGTTCCTCTTGGGGCGCAATCTTCTTGGAGTGCTTTGGCCGTTTACCGTATGATGACAAAGAAGAGACCCTGCGGTGGTGCGGTCTTCAAATTGCTGTGACCGGTCACCCGACCGTGCCACATTCGCTTGCCGGTTACCAGCCTGTTTTCTGCCGGCACGGCCGTTAGCGGTCTTCCTGGTGTGGTGGTTTTATGAATTTCTGTGATACGGCCGACGACTATACCCACGCCTTCAACGTGGAAAATGAACTGGTCAGCGTGGGCAACAACGACCGTACCACTCCCGTGGCTGGGCGGCAACAGTGAATTGGCGTAGGGAGTGAATGTGGGGGTACGGCCGTCGGCAATGACGGCCGTGCTTTTTTGTGGTGGGGGTACGGCCGTTGCCCCATCCCCCCACCTCTCATCGCCACCTCATGGTATAATCCCGCCGCGAATATCCAAGAATACAACAATGGACATGATACCAGAGGAAATCACCCCATCACGCCGCGAGGTCATTCAACGTGAACTGGCCTGGCATGAAGAAGAAGCCCACCGTCGCTTTGGGCTGGATGCGCTGCTGTATGATCCGCCGGCCTTTGACCCGGTGGTCGAGACGGGGTTTGCTTTTTTGCAGTTGCAGGCCAACGAGCGCATTCTGGACATGGGCTGCGGCGAAGGGAAAGAGGCTTTGGCGCTGGCTGAGTTAGGCTTGTGCGTCATTGCCACCGACCTGTCGCTGGCGCAGTTACAGCGGGTGCGGCAGTTGATTCGGGCCAGATGCCCGGCGGCGGCCGTTTATTTTGTGCAGGCCAACGCGGAAGAGTTACCCTTTGCTGCCGGTTCGTTTCGGGTGGTGTATGGCAAGGCGATTTTGCATCATTTAGATTTGGCGTATGCCGCCAAGCAGTTAAAACGACTGCTGCCACCCGGCGGGCGGGCTTCGTTTGCGGAGCCAATGGCCCACCACCCCCTCATCTGGTTGGGCCGCTTCTTGACGCCTTCGCTGCGCACACGGGACGAACATCCGCTGACGGCCGTTGAACTAGACCAATTTGCCGAGATGTTTGCTCAGGCCGAAATCACCAATTTCTTTTTCCTGACGCCGCTGAGTTATATTTTCCGCATTTTCCCCCGCAGTGAGAGGCTGTTCATCCGGCTGCATACGGCCCTGCAAAAAGTAGACGGCCGTCTGTTTCCGGCCAGCGCCTTCGTCAGGCGGCTGGCCTGGTACAAAGTGGTGAATGTCCGGTTCGAGCCGGAGTAGAGGTGATGGGGCGTGGGGTGTGGGTGACGGCCGTTACTTGTTCAATGCCGCCCGTCCGGCTTCGGCATAAACCGGCTCCTGGGCGGCCAGGTCAAGCATCTGGCGGGCATGTTCCTTTTGCTGGCTTTCCAGGTAAAGCAGCCCCAGGGTAAAGTAAGCGGCCGGCAGTCGTAGACCACCCTCAATCGCTTTTTTGTAAGAGGTAATGGCATCGGCGACTTGGCCCCGCGCTTCAAAATCCATGCCCTGCCCTAGCGCCGCGTCCCGTTCCAATTTGCTCAACCCATTTTCAGCAGAAACATCGCTGTCATCTTCGTCCCGGAAGATTTCTTCCGCCAGTTGTTCTTGCGCCGTCCGCCGCGCTAGACTGACAGGATCGGCCGCCTTGATTTCCGGTTGAGGTTGTTTGCTCCGTTCCGCTTCAAAGATGGCCGCCATCTGGCGCACCGTTTCGGTCAGACTATCCGCTTCGGCCTGCGCTTCCTCAGAAACTTGCGTTTCCGCGGCAGCGGTGGCTTCCTCCCCCTCTTCGCGGAAAGCGGCTTCCCCATGCTGGATCAGTTCCAACGCCTTCAAGACATCATCATTACCAGGGTCTAGCCGCAAAGCGGCCTGCGCCATCTGCATGGCCTTTTTTGATTCACCCTGCATCTGCAAAATGCGGGCAATGGCCAGGTATTCGCGCACGGCATCGCGCACCTTGTTTTGCCGCTGAAAAACCATGGCCAGCCGCCGATGCGCCCCCAACAAATTGGGGTCCAGGCGAATGGCACGCTGCCAGTTGCCAATGGCTTCATCCAGTTTGCGCATTTTGAGCAAAATTTCGCCAATCGCCATATAGGTACGGCCGGCTTCGCTCAGCTGCCCCTGGCGTTCTTGAATATCGGCCACTTTTTTGAGATAGGTAATATCACCCTGGGAATAGCGGGCAGCCAGTTTGAAACATTCCAGCGCCCGGTCAAGCTGTTTCAGCCCCAAACAAGCCTCGCCCAGCCCGGCGTAAGGGGCCGGCTCTTGGGGGAACTCGGCAATAGCCACGCGAAATGCGCCAAACGCTTCTTGCCAACGTTGGGCATTGTTATAGGCCAAGCCAGTTCTCATTGCTTTTTGGTATTTGGTGCGATCTTTTGCCATAACTACTATGCCATTTCTGCTTTTGAGAAATCAGGTTTATTTATGAAGAAAACCGTGATTTCTGGATGTTTTCCACTTCCTTCTCGCTGGCTGCCTCCTGAGTGCTGCACAACCATATAACATGGCTGCCAGATTCGCAAGCGGAATTGTACTAATTCCTTATGGGTATATGCAAACAACGGCCGTAACCGCAAATTGGGTATAGTTAGGACTTTCGCTTTAGCTCACAAATGAGCGACAATCAATCGATGATTTCACG
>JAHDWK010000013.1 GCA_023382655.1 Anaerolineae bacterium
TCTACTTTCTCTAACTATTCAAAAGATATTAAAATTTCTTTTGTTACAGAGTATTTAACTATCTCCTTGAACAAAAAGTGTGATTGATCTTTTGCGCCGGGACGGCGCTGTTTAGCTGACCCAGGCAGCCTACAGAGTGTTCGTCTCAGGGACGCCTGTAGACCGTCTTTGGATCGTCCTTTTTACAGAAACCGCCGCTTGTTCGGCTGCTGGTGTTGGTTTTGGGGACACACCGTAATGGATGCGACGCAGTTGCCCTGCTGCCAGAACGGCCAGAAAGGCGACTGCCAGGAATAATGCGGCGCTCCCTACCATTTCCATCAAGCGACCGGCAACAGCAAACATGATGACACCCGTGAACCAACCGGCGCTGGTAAGCAAGGCCAGACCACGCCCCAGCTTATCTGGCGACAGAATATCGGCGGCCATAGCCGTGCCCACACTGGCGCTGACGGAGTGAGCAACCAGAATGAGGGTTGCCGCCAGCCAGAAATGCCACAGATGGGTAGCAAAGGCCAGAGACAGGGCGCCCACAGCAGCCAGCCCGTAACTGGCGATCAGGAAACGGCGGCGACCCAGGCGATCCGATAACGCACCCACAGAATAGACGACGGGAATTGTTACCAACCCGCTGATGGTGGCCGTGCTGGCTACCGCACTGGCTGAAAAGCTGAGTGCGCACATCGAAAGGGGGACGCCCAATCGGGACACATTCAGCGTGACACCAAGCAACAACGTCGCCAATAATAGCAATTTGAAGGATGAGGTGAAAGAAACGGCCGTCTCTCTTTCTTGATGGACAATGCCCACAGCAGCTACCGGCCCTGGCCGATCTTGCACCAATAACCCTACCAGAGGCCAGACGGCCCAGACTAAACTTAAGACGACAAACAGCCAGGCGTACCCCCGCCAGGCCATCAGGTAGCTGACCGTCATCCCGCCCACAAGTGCCCCCACTGGGGTGGATAATTGTAAAAGACCAAAAGATTTACCCCGGTTATGGCTACCGGCAATCAGACCGGTAAAGACATTATTCAGGATCAGGCCGACGCCACCAGCAAACCAGATGATGGCTGTGAGCAATACCACCTGCCACAATGCCGTTGCCTGACCTAACAACAAGACAGCCGGCAGGCTAAACAGGCCGGTAGCGACGAATAGCCGCTTGCGGCCGATATAGGATGCCAGCCTGTTGGCGATCAGTGTGCCGCCCAATATGGCCGCATAGGTCGAAGCCAGATACAGACCAGCAGCCGTCGGCGACGCGCCAAACTCCATGGCATAAAGGGGCAAAATGGGAAACAACCCCATGCCGATAAAAACAATAGCCAGATTACACAGAAATAGATAGAACAGTTGACGGTGAACGAGTTGCGTATTCACGATGCTTTCTCCCTGAAAATGATTGAGTGGATGTGTCTGTCTTGTGGCCCTGCTAACACGAGCGCTGTCTTCGGAGAGACCACACCTGACTCAACATTTGCATCAGCATATGGTTTGTTCGTCCTGGCACCGCCAGCAGTGCGTCTTTGCGCCGTCCTTCTTACAGTTTTCGTTTGGTAATTCCAGGTGCGGTCACGGCCGTGCGGTCATTGTCGTGAAAGGGATTGGCACGTACAATGTGCGCCTTCCTTCAACACTCCAAAAGCCACGCAAACAGAGATGTGATGAGCGAGGGGTTAGAGAGGCAGCAATGCTCCAGGTAACTTTGTTGGGTAAATTTGATGTTCGTCTCCACGGAAAACCGATTGTCCTGTCGTCACAACCGGCGCAGGTGTTGTTGGCTTATTTACTATTGAACGCCGGGGTTGCCCTGCGGCGCGAGCAGTTAGCCGGGTTACTCTGGCCCGATTCTCTGGATAGCAGCGCGCGCAAAAATCTGCGCAACACCATCTGGCTGGTACGCAAAGCCATCGGCGATCAATATCTGATGGCCGATAAAACGACTGTGACTTTTGCGACACCCCCCCCCTACGAACTGGATGTCGCTATCTTAGAACAACCGGTTGAATCTGATAGCGCCTCTCTAGTGCAAGCGGTTTCTGTTTATGGCGGCGACCTGTTGCCCGGCTATTACGAAGATTGGGTGCAACTGGAGCGCGAGCGGTTGCGCGATGTCTTTGAACGGCGTATACAACTATTGCTGGACAGGTTGGCGCAGGAGGGGCAGTGGAGCGAAGTCCAGCGTTGGGCCGAACATTGGATTTCGTTGGGCTACGTGCCTGAACCCGCCTACCGGGCGTTGATGATGAGCCACGCCGCTCAGGGCGATTTATCCCATATGGCTTCGGCTTATCGTCGCTGTGTCAAGTCTCTCCAGGAAGTTCTAGACATTTCGCCTTCAACAGAAACCCAGGCGCTTTATCAGCGTCTGTCACAAGGAGACCTCCCCGTTCGCCAGACGCCACTGCCCGCTACTGCTCCCCCTCTGGTCACAGAGGCGCCTCCACAAGAAATCCAATTCTGTGTTTCCGCCGATGCAGTGCGCATTGCTTATGCCACCGTGGGACAAGGGCCACCGTTGGTTAAGGTCGCCAACTGGCTGAGCCACCTGGAGTTTGACTGGCAATCCCTGGTCTGGCGTCACTGGCTGGAAGGTCTGGCTCGCTATCATCGCCTCATTCGTTATGATGAGCGTGGTTGCGGCCTGTCTGATTGGCACGCGGCCGATATGTCCTTTGCGGCCTGGCTGAATGACCTGGAAGCGGTGGTAGAGGCGACTGGCGTTGACCGTTTTCCCCTGTTGGGCATGTCACAAGGAGGGGCTATCGCCATTGCTTATGCCGTGCGACATCCTGAGCGGGTGAGCCATCTTATCTTGTACGGCAGTTATGCGCGTGGCAAACTACAACGCAATCCGTCCGCAGCGCAGATCCTGGAAGCCAATACGCTCGTTGACCTGATCAAGATCGGTTGGGGCCGGGAGAACCCGGCGTTTCGCCAGGTCTTCGCGGCGCTTTTTATGCCTGACGGCACACCTGAGCAACTTCGCGCCTTTAACGAACTCCAACGTGTATCCAGTTCGCCCGAAAATGCGGCCCGGATTGTGAGTGGTTTCAACGAGATCAACGTGACCGATCTGGCCCGCCGCGTCACAGCGCCTACCCTGGTTTTGCATGCCCGTGACGACGGCCGTATCCCCTTTGAAGAAGGCCAGTTGCTGGCGGCGCTCATTCCCAATGCCCGTTTTGTGCCTTTGGAAAGCAAGAACCACGTCTTGTTGGCAGACGAACCCGCCTGGCAGCACTTCCTGAGTGAGTTTTACCGCTTTTTGGAAACATAGCCGGGCGTTTGGTTACATAGCGGGCAAACCGGCATTATTCCCCTGCGACTTCCCCTTGTGAGAGCTACGGCCCCACGGCCGTGCTTGACAAACCAACCGCCACTCGCCAGAATACCGCGTATTTTTCGTAATCCGTAAACTGTAAACCGATCATCGAGGATAATTGATGAGTAAAAAACTGCTGATCTTGATAACATGTATGTGGGCGCTGGCGGCCTGTGGCGGGCAAGAAGAGACCCCGCCCACACTGATAGCGCCACCGGCAACGGCCGTTGCCGAAAATAGTGAAACCACCACAGAAACGACGGTGACCACGGCCGCCCAACCCGCTGCCACCAATACCCTACCCCCACCGCCTACATTAGCCCCACCCCCGGCTACACCCACTCCCATTTTGGCACCTACCCCGGCCGACCCGGAGAGTATCTTGCTGGTGGAACCGGAAGATTTTGCCCCCGACCGCAACCCGTTGACGGGCGAGGTCATGGCTGATCCCAGTGTGTTGGAGCGACGGCCGTTAGCCATCAAAATCTCCAACGCCCCCGCCTTTTATGTGCGCCCCCAGTCCGGCCTGAATTCCGCCGACTGGGTCTTTGAACACACCGCCGAAGGCGCTGTTACCCGTTTCACCCTGCTGCTTTACGGCCAGTCGCCAGAAACCATCGGCCCCATCCGCAGCGCCCGCCTCATTGACCTGGAATTGCCCGCTATGTATGATGCCGCCCTCGTTTATTCCGGCACCAGCGCCGGCGTCGGCAACCGTATGTTACAGTCAGACATCGCCGACGACCTGGTGCGCAGCAACGAACCCGGCTACTACCGCACCGGCGACCAGAGCAAACCGTTTGAACACACCCTTTACGCCCGTCCAGATGAAGTGTGGGCCGGGCTGGAGGCTGGTGGTCGTAACCACCCACCCAATTTTGACACACAGGTGGCCTTTGGCAGTGAAGCCCCAGCCAACGGCCGTCCCGCCACCTACGCCAGCGTCAATTACCGATCCACTTTTGTCGAATGGACATACGACCCCGCCACCAACCGCTACCTGCGCCGCGCCGACAATGAAGACATCATAGACGCGCTGGACGGCGAGCAGGTGAGCGCGGCCAATGTGGTCATCATCGCCCCCTTCCACGTGGAAGACCCCACCATTTGTGAGCAAATCAACAACGGCGTTTGTACGGCGCTGACCGTGCAAATTCAAATATGGGGCAGCGGGCAGGGCGTGGTGCTGCGTGATGGGCAGGTATATGATGTGACGTGGCATCGGGACGGCCGTCACGACATGCTCACCTTCACCGACGCCAATGGCGACCCCTTCCCCCTACAAATTGGCAACACCTGGGTGCAACTTGTCCCCACCTGGCTGCGTGATCCGGTGGAAATCACCGAGTAGCGATTGTTAGGCCACTCATGAAATATCAGGAAATCACTCCCAGAACCAAAGAACAGGCAGAGGCAGCTCTGGTGAGGGATCAGCCCGAAGAACTGGTTACTACAGTTCTATCAGTTGGCCTTCATTCGGATGATCTTGTTTGGTCCCAGGATTTTTGTTGCAGGTTGTTCAACCATTCCAATGAGTTCGTCCGTGGCAATGCGATCCTCGCCATCGGCCATATTGCACGTAGGTTTGGGGTTTTGGATGAAATATTACTTCCCCCCTTGATCGAGGAGGCGAGTGCGGATCCATCTCCCTTTGTACAAGGCCAGCTCGAGTCCTGTAAAGAAGATTTGCAGTTATTCGTAGGCTGGAAATGGTCTAGCCCTCATATGGGCATCGAGGAAGAGTAATTACCCGATAGTTATAGTTACTCACTCTTTTAATGTTTATCTGATTCTTATGGTATTGATTGGCTCGATTTGATATAGTGCCGCCAACTTCTCAGCGCCATGTCTCGTTGGCACGAGGAGCGGTCTCTAAAATCGCTTTATCGAGTTCGATTCTCGCATGGCGCACAGATCAGGAGTAGAAGAGATGTTGTAGCTTTTTCCACCTTTGGCCAGAGCACCCCCGGTCATATCTCCCTAAACGCTTTCGTTTTATTGATTGTTGATTACTTGTGCATAGGAGATATGACAAATGAACACACTTCCCCGGGCTGTTGTAGCCCAAATTCTAACTGATCCCCAAACTTACACTTCCCTGCGCCAACATTGGCGAGGTTTAATGAATTCCGAACGCCGGCATGAATTAACGGCCGTGCATCATATGCTCTACCTGGCTTTAACCGGCAAAGATTGGCGAAAGGGGTTTTCCCTGGCAACCAATCAACGCAAGCTGGCTAATGGCGCTTATGAAGGATGGGAGATGTTTCGGGCATTGGCCCGCCTGCACTCCCCCTTCCATGAGGCGTTTGTGCTGGCTCCGTTTGAGGGTGTCATTATCGGCGACATACTGCAAAACCTGCGACTGGTATTACCCAAAGCAGGCGCTCACCAGTACAAAGCGACGGATTTTGTGGATGGCTCATACCCTTTTGCGGCATATGTACCGGAGAATGTGCTGGTATTAGAGACAAAGGAGATAGATGTTACATGATTAAAGGTTAGCTGAATGTTCCATATGTCTATGTTTTGGTGCGCACGGATATTCCCCTGGCCGATCAACTGGTGCAGGTGGGGCATGTGTGCATCGAAGCAGGAAACCGGTTTGTCCAACCGCAAACGCCCTGCCACCTGGCACTGATTGGCATACCATCCAAAGATGCGTTGCTTGATGCTGTAGCGCAGGTGGAGGTAGCGGGCGTCCAATGTGCGATTTTTTATGAACCGGATGCGGGATTGGGATACACGGCCGTCTGCACGGAACCCATCACAGGGGATAAACGCCGCCTCTTTAAGCGTTTCTCCCTGTGGACACCGCCCAAATCATGTGACACACCCTCTTTAAGAGGGCCTCCTATGCCTGAATAATGATAAGAGTATGTCTAAAAGCAACTGACTAGATTTGTCATTCCCGCAAAAGCGGGAATCCATACACCAGGACAATGGATGCCCGCCCCACGCCTTCGCGGGGACAGGCCCTACGCGGGCATGACAAATAGATACACTTTTAGGCATTAAATCAAGAACGGCAGCCTTTTTAAAGGTTGCCGTTCTTCTCAGGCCGTTATGAAACCTTGAGTCACCAATAGTTCCGCATTAAGAATGGAACCACTAGCTGCACCGCGTAACGTATTATGGGCTAACGCTAAAAAGCGAATGTCATTCACCGGGCAGGTGCGTACTTTTCCCACTGTCCAGGCCAGGCCATTGCCAGCGTCGCGGTCGAGACGGGGTTGGGGGCGGTCTTCTTCCGGGCGGTAGATGAGGACAGGATTGGGCATACTGGGCAGATCGCCGCACATGGCCGGGGGCTGCCAGTTTTGAAACAGGGCAATCGCATCTGCGGGGGAAAGGGGCTGCTTCAGTTTCACCGACACGCTGCCCAAATGCCCATCAAAAACGGGTACGCGGTTGGTCTGGGCGGAGACCACAAAGTCGGCCATCTGAATTTCACCATCGGCGAATGTGCCACACAGTTTGCGTGGTTCGCTTTCCACTTTGGCGTCTTCACCGCCGATGTAGGGAATGATGTTGCCCAGAATGTCCATAGACGCCACACCGGGATAACCTGCGCCGGAGATAGCCTGCATGGTGACAATCACGGCCGTATCCAACCCCACTGCCTGGTGCAAAATTTGCATCGGCAAGACGACGCTGGTGGTGGAGCAGTTAGCGTTGGCGACGATGTACCCCTCCCAGCCGTACTTTTCCCGCTGGTGGGGGATGATGCCGATGTGATTCGGGTTTATCTCCGGAATGAGCAGGGGCACATACGGGTCCATGCGATACGGCGAAGCGTTGGTCAGGACGATGTGCCCGGCTTTGGCAAAGGCGGGTTCCAGCTCTTTGGCTTCCGGCGTGGGCAGGCCGGAAAAGAGCACTTGCGCCGCCAACCCTGGTTCGGTGGGCTGGACGATGAGGTTCGCCACATTTTCCGGCGGGCGGCCCGCCAGTTTCCAGTTTGCGCCTTCGCCATACGGCCGTCCCACCGTTCGTTCGGAACCGGTGACCACCACCACTTCAAACCAGGGGTGGTTTGCCAGTTGCTCCACAAACCGCTGTCCCACCGTGCCGGTAGCGGCTAATACGCCCACAGGGATTTTTTTGTTCATCACATTTACCTCCATTTGTCATTAGTCATTGGTCATTGGTCATTAGCAAACAGGGACTAATGACGAATGACAAATGACAAAAATAAAAAACGACCATCACCCCCCATTGGGGCGATGGCCGTCGCGTTTCCACCCAAATTCAGTCATTGTTCGTAGTAGGCGATTTATCGCCTTTACCACACTAAAGCGCGTACTACAAACTGACCCTCATTCACGGCCGTTAACGGAGCCACCCGTCCCTTCTTACTTGTGAAGAGGGCGAGGCAGTTGGTGATGATGTTGACCGGGTAAGCCAATCAATTTACCCAACTGCCTTGCCCCTACGGGTTCAAAAGGTCACTCCCAGGGGGTTTTGGCTGTCCACTTCATTCCGGCGACTTCCAGCCTATTGGTCTGCCGGTCTCTGTGACGGGCTGAACAGCTACTCGTCCTGATCATCGTTTTTTAAGACCTATCAGGTCTACCAGATTGGGCGGAATTATAAGATGTGTAGATAACCTGTCAAGCCGCAGCCTTTTTTTCAGATTCTTCTGCCGAAGCTTCAGACTGTCGCGCCGCTACCGCCGACAAGGTCGCCATCATTTCGCCAGGATCATAGCCGATGTCACCCACAAAACAGAAGGAGCGCACCAGGTTGAACGTCCTGAGGTCAATCTGACTGAGGGGGATCTTCGGGAGCAACACGGCCGTGTCCGCCATTAACTGCTGCCATTCCTGGGCACTATAGGTGTCTTTCTCATCTTCCGGCTGCTGCTTCCTGACGTATTCGCCTATCGCTGTGTCTGCGGCGTCCCGGATTTGGCGCGACATGCCTTCAAACAGGTCGCGGGTCTGGTTGGGATACCGCTCCGACAGCGCCAGCATCGCCATAATCACCTCCACCATTTCCAGGTTGTCCGGTTCGCTGCCTTCACGGTACCAGATGATCTTGAGCAGCTTGTACACATTCGCCAGCCGTTTAATGGCGCGCGGCGTCATCACCACTTGCTGGCAGCACGTTTGCATCCGTGCATATTCATCCGGGCTGATTTCAATGGCTTGCACGGGCAGGTCGGTTTCCGGTTCACGGCCGTCGGCTGTTTCCTCTGGTGACTCGGCTGGCTCTGGCCGACGATCATGTTGATCGGAATCAGTTGGAGCGCCATCGCCATTCACGGCCGTACTCACGCCACCCGTCTCACCCTCCACCGATTCCGTCGGCGCCGGTCGAGACACAATCACCTGCTTCTCTAAATAACCGGCGACGGCTACATCTTCAATTGGCTGCACACCATACGGAATCTGGATGATTTTTTCGATGTAATCCAGACCGGAGGGTGCGCCGCGCCGCGTCAGGATACCCTTGTACACCGTTTCCAGCGCCCGCGTAATGAAACGCACGTCAATCGCCAGCACCACGATGAACAGGTCAGTCTTTAAGAGAAGTTGCACCGCTTCCAGCACTTCCACCACCCGCAGCGGCGGGCAACGATCCAGGTCATCAATGTAGAGGATGACCCGCGCCGGGCCACGAGGGAACAGTTTGTGCCCTTCGGCCGTCAGGCTGTCGCTCAGTTCTCGCAGGTCCCGCTGTACCTGGTGCATCAACCCCAACTCCTTCTCGTAAATGGCCTCATCCAGCCGGGAACTGACAAAATCGAGCAGGGAGACGTAGGTGGCGGTGATGCCCACCCGCTGCCGCTGCCGTTTGGCTTTGGCTTCCAGGGTGGCAATCTCTTCTTCCAGGCCGGGGATATTGGTCTCTGGCAAAGCGGCCGTCTGATCGTTCTTTTTCATCTGGTTAAACTCTTTCGTCTGCTCGGCCAATTTTTGCTGGATGCGTTCTTCACGGCCCTCTTCCAGCCGATTCTTTTCCGCCTCCACTTGCAGCCGGTAAGCCACAAAACTCTGGCGAATCAGGTTCAGCCATTTGTCGTAACTGCGCAAAAAAGCCATGACTACCGAACCGGCAGTTAATACCAGGCCGGGGAGCTGGATGGTCACGTTTTCGCTCACCCATATCACCGCCGCCAGGAACAACGCCAGCAGCAAAAAGGCGGCAAATTCCGTGGGATTATTGCGAATCATTTGCCAGACAGCGGCGCCGTTGGTCAGCGTTTGGCGGATGGAGGGGGAATCGGTGGGTTCAACGGCCGTAAACATTTGCCTGATCGTTTCCGTGGCGGCCCCAAATTGCTGTTTGAACGCATTTTGCAGGGGCAACCAGGCTGCTTCCCGCGCCTTGTCCGCGATCTCCTTATCCACCTCTTCCCGCAGTTGCAGCCGCGCCTTTTCTAATTGAGTCTGTTTTTCCGCCAGTGTTTCTTCTGTCTGGTGTAGTTCCGTGAGTTCCGCTTCTTTTAGCTGGCGTAGTTCCGCCCACAGGAGTTCCTGGGATTGCACTTTTTTATCCAGGTCGGCCGCAAAATTAACAATGTCTTGCACCTGGCGGCTTTTCAAATCGGGCTGCGCCAGCGCTTCCCACACCGCGCCGCCTCTTTGCAGAACCTGGGCCAACCTCCCCTCTTGTTCGGTTGTTAGTGTCTGTGTGCCGGTTTCGGTGATACCGGCCAACGTTTTCGCCACTTCCCGTTCACGGGTCAGTTGGGCGTTTAGCTCATAGAAGATCGTTTGCATCAGGCTGGCCCACAAATTGGATTTGGCATAGGTCCAGGCGTCAAACTTGATCTGGTACACATGGCCGACATAGGGAAAGTTGGGCGTAGCCGGACGGCCGCGCAGATGGGCAACCCGCTCCTGCATGAGGTGCATCACAAACGATTTGCCACTGCCCCAGCCACCCAACACCCCCACCGCCAGCGGTGGATGGAGGTCATTGAGCATACACATTTCGGCCAGGGCGTACACGGCCGTTTCCACCTGCAACAGATCGCGCCCCATCGGTTCATCATTCACTGCCGCTTGCGGTCGTTTGAAAAAGCGCTGCCGCAGCGCCGCCAACACTTCCGGTTTGATGGTGGTGAAGATGATCTCCTCCAGCGCCGCCGGGTCGCCGGGGGTAATCGGGGGAATAGCGGCCAGGATAGCGTCCACCATGGCCAGCGCCACCTCTTGTTCGGACAAACCGCCCGTACCCGCCCCCAGCGCCGGGAGCGTCAGACGGTGCAGCCCATTGGAAATGGCTAACTGCACAATGGCGGTGGCGGCAGCGGCGGCATTGGCAACGGTACGGCCGTGACCATCATTGGCGGTAGCGGCGATGACTTTGCGGTTTGTACCGGGCACTGTCCAAAAGTCAGTGCTGTTTTGCATCAAGATGAACGGCGCGACCGGCGTCAGTTCCGATGGCGTCCGGCTGGTGACGGTCTGAACAAAGGCTTCGTCTGGCGACGCAACCTGGATGGTTGCCAGCGCGTTTTCCAGCTCTTGGGCCAGGAAGCCAGGGCTGAATTCTCGACCAAAACCAAGCGGCAGCACAAAGGCGTCCACCGGCAGATTCCAAGGCTGGCGCGTCATCAGGCTAAAAATGCGGACGCCATGCCGTTCGGTGAGCAGTGTGCCGTTGGGGGTGGTGATCGTTTGGAAAGGATTGGGGGGCGCGGCTGTACTGCTATTACCCTGCCCTGCAATGCCCATCGGGATAGTAAATCCAGCCCCGTTGCCATCTGTAACAGGGGTGGGAACGGCCGTTTCCGCTGGGTCCGCCAACGGTTGGCTATCGTCAGGCAGTATGGTCTGTTCATACGGCGGATTCTCGATTTGCACGGAACCAGAGCCGCTTGTTTTTCGTGCTGGGCCTCGTGGCGCTTGTTGAGCGGGTTCAGGAGTATCCCAATCTATATTGGGGCGGGCGCGTTGGATGGTGTTGATGAGGTCGTCAGTATGGCCGTGCCGCTCACAGTATTTGATCAGTTCCAGAATCTTTTCCGTTTTGGAGTCACCACCCAGGTTTTCGTAATCAATGCCCAGCGTAAAACAAAGCTCAATCAACTCATCCGTGTTGAAATAATCATTTAGGGTGTCACGCAACTGCTGCGGCGATACCATTTGTGCGGCCATATTTGATTCTCCTGGCATCCCCTTGTGCCCGACAGGGGTTATTGTAGGCGAAGCCGCCAGATGATTCAACGCCGTCGCCACCGGGAATGAAATTCCCAGGCTTACACAAGAAGTACGCTAAAGCGCACTTCATGAAAATGTGCCGCACACTTGGGGTAGTTTTGCAACGCACATTCAGTGCGTTTTTTGTCTCAGACGCCGGATTGCATCCGCTGGTTTAACGGCCGTCACAATACGTCACCCCAAATCCACCCGTGCCTGTACGCAGAAACACACAGAGGCAGATAGGCATGGAGTTCTCCATACCAATCTGCCTCTTTGGCAACGTTCGTAGTAACGGCTTTAGCCGGTCTTAACCGCTAAAACGGAATGTCATCCTCTTCGTGAGCCGGCGCCCCCTGGTATCCTTCATCAGCACCGTCGGTGACCCCGCCATCTTCCGCGCGTCCGCTGAGGAAACGCACTGTATCGGCCACCACTTCAAAACTGGCGCTCATGGTGCCATCCTGTCGGGTCCACAAACGCGGCCCACCGGTGTTCGGGTCTGGTTTGATGCGCCCTTCCACCAGCACTTTGCTGCCTTTAGTCAGGTATTGGTTAGCCGTTTCGGCTTGCCGCCGCCAGACCTCAATGCGGAACCAGGTGGTTTCTTCGTGAGGCTGCCCATCCGCGCCTGTCCAGCGACGGCTGGAAGCGACACTGAAATTGGTCACGGCCGTGCCATCTGGCATATACCGCATTTCTGGGTCCCGCCCTAAGTTGCCTACAACAATAATTTTTTGATACATGCGACACTCTCCTTTTTTTGTGTATGGCTATGGCTGGCGCTTTGTTCGAGTCAGCACAACATCGGGAAATAAGACCATAGTATTACCCTTTTTGTACTAAAAAACAAGCCCACGTCCATGCCATTGCGCCCATATTTTGCGGTAAATTATAGCACATATGTTCTAAATCCACAAGCTGCGCCACAATATGTTGCCTGTTTACTCTCCGCCGCGTAAGATGTAATCAGGCTGGCAACATGACGCCAGAAATTTGAACATTCAGGCGCTTACCAGGATAAACTATTGGACACGGCCGTACCCCCACTTCCACCTCCCTCCTCATCACCGCTGACTGGGGCTGCCTGGCAAAACCAGGAGCAGTATCTGAGTTTGCTCACCCAAATCACCAATGAAGCCGCCTCCATCCTTGATTTCCACCAAATGCTGCAATCGGTCACGCACAATCTGCGGCGATTATTGGCCGCCGATGGCTGCTACATCACCACCTGGGATCCTCTTCGCCAGGAAATTAAACCCCTGGCGGGCTCTGGTCCCTATGAAGACAGTTATGCCGCCATGCCCCCTCTACCGGACAAAGATACTTTCACGAAAGCCGTGTTGCAGCAAGAACACGTCATTGCTGTGCCTGATGCCCGTACTTCCCCCTACCATCAGGTACGCATTGTCACCCGGCTGCAAGTAGCCGGTCTGTTGGGCATCCCCCTTATGGCGCTGGGGCAGAAAATGGGCGCCCTGATGCTCACGTTTCAGGAACCACACCAGTTCACTGCTGAAGAAATTCAGCGGGCCGAACAAGCGGCTACCCCCATCGCCCTGGCCATTGCCAAAGCCAGACTGCTGCACCAGGAACAAGAACAACGCGCTCTGGCGGAAGCACTGCGCGAAGCCGGGGCCATCATCAACGAGACGCTAGATTTTGACCAATTGTTAGACCGCATTCTGACGCAAATTGCCCGGGTGGTACCCTATGATTCAGCCAACATCATGTCGGTGGAACACGGCCGTGCCCGCATCATTCGCCACGTTGGCTATGAGCAAACGAGTCCGGCATTACTACCAATAATTCCAACATTGGTCTTCGATGTGGACACCACGGCAAACTTGCGCCAGATGGTGCAAACCCGGCAGCCGTTGATCATTTCAGATACCACAACTTATCCAGGATGGGCCAAACCCCATGGCCTCTTTCGTGCCTGGGTTGGTGTGCCCATTGTGGTGCGCAACCAGGTGACGGCGCTAATTGCACTGGACAAAAATGAGCCGGATTTTTACCAGCCGGAGCATGTGGCTCGTTTGTCTACTTTTGCCAACCAGGTGGCGTTGGCCTGGCGCAATGCCGATCTGCACAAAGCGGCGCAGCGCCAGCTAGAGGAGATGTTTGCTTTACAAGCTCTGACCCAGGCCGCCGCCCAGGCCGTCAGCGAAGATGATTTAATTGAAAAAGCTACCGAGATCATTGGCGATACCCTCTACCCTCATAACTTTGGCGTCCTGCTTTTGGCCGAACAAACATCTACCTTATGCCCCCACGCTTCCTATCGCATCAGGGGCCGGCAACTTCCCTTTCCCCCCTTTCCTGCTACCCAGGGCATTGTCGGACGGGTAGCTCAGACGGGAAAACCCTATCGCTGCCCGGATGTACAACAAGACTCTATTTATGTAAACATTGATCCGGAGACTCGTTCAGAGTTATGTGTCCCCATTTTTGCCGGTAAACACCTGATTGGGGTGGTTAACGCGGAAAGCACCAGGCTGGATGCCTTCTCCGAAGGAGATGAACACTTACTGTTGACGTTTGCCCGTCAACTGGGGGTGGCTTTGGAGAAACTGCGTCTCTTTGCGGAAATACAGCAGCAGAGCGAAGAAATCAGACAATGGGCGCATCGCTTGACGCTGCTACAAAATCTTAGCCACCAACTGGCCGGGTTGGTGAACATCCGCGAGGTAAGCCATACTTGTGCCGCTTATCTGGTGCAAAATTTCGGGTTCCTCAGCGTTTCCGTCCATCGCGTTGATGTTGAGGCACAGGAAGTGGTGTGTGAAGCTATGGTGGGGCCGAACCCAGAATTAATACGACCAGGCATATACCGGCAAAAATTCGGCCAGGGACTAATTGGGCTGGTGGCGCAAACGGGTACGCCGCTGGTGGTGAATGACACGGCCGTACACTCCCATTTTGTCCCCTCCCCGCGTATTTCCGTCTGCTCAGAGTTAGTCCTTCCCCTGCGGCGCGGCGACCAGCTAATCGGCGTCTTGAACGTAGACAGCACCCACAAAAACGCTTTCACCGATACAGATGTCACCATCCTCACCATCGCCGGGGATCAACTCACCGCCGCCCTGGAACGCGCCCATTTATTTGCCCAAATCAGCCAACGCGCCGCCCGTTTTGAAGCCTTGTCTACCCTCTCCGCTGAACTGCGGGTGGCCGAAAACCTGGAGGAAATGCTGCCAGCCATTTTACAGCGAGCCATGAGCGTGGTCGGCGGTTCTTTGGGCAGCCTATATCTGAAAGATAGCTCCGCTGATGTCATGGTCGCGCGTGGCGTCTACCCCCCTAAACCAGAGATGATTGGACGCCAAT
Source organism: Anaerolineae bacterium (assembly GCA_023382655.1). Classification (GTDB taxonomy): domain Bacteria; phylum Chloroflexota; class Anaerolineae; order Promineifilales; family Promineifilaceae; genus CAADGU01. The sequence continues at coordinate 14,812 of JAHDWK010000013.1, forward strand.
TTCACCTGGGCGAAGGTATTATTGGGCATATTGCCGCTACCGGCGAAATTCATATTACAGAGAATATGTCCCAAAGCAGCCAGGCGCGCTTTTATGACCAGGAAAAAAGAATGGTTGAGCAACAGGTCATTCGCAGCGGCATAGGTCTGCCTTTGCGCGCCCAGGAACGTATCATTGGCGTCATGTACATTAGCCTGCCGGAGGTCCATACGTTTACGGCCGAAGAGGTTGATTTTCTAGTGGCCATTTCGGAGGCAGCGGGCGGGGCGCTGGATCGGATGCTGGTATTGCAAACGCTGGAGGAACGGGTTGCCAAACGCACCCATGAATTGGAAGCGGCGAATGAAAAGTTGTTGGAATTGGACCGGTTAAAATCCCGCTTTATTTCCGAAGTATCACATGAACTGCGCACCCCCATCACCAACTTAAGCCTCTATCTGGATTTGTTGACACAGAGCAAACCGGAACGGCAGGCTTATTATATGAATGTGCTGCGGCGGCAAACCGACCGGCTGTCGCAGTTGATTGAGGATATCTTGAGCCTGTCTCGGCTGGAACTGGGCCGGGACAAAATAAGATTACAACCAATAGATTTGAACGAGGTGGTGCGCACGGCCGTGTCCAACCTATCCCCACGTATCGCCGAAGCCGGCCTCACCCTGACTCAAAAGTTACACCCTGATCTGCCGTCAATCTATGGCGAATCCATTCAGCTTTCCCTGGCAGTGTCCCATTTGCTGAACAATGCCATTCAATTCACGCCTGCCGGCAGCATTGTGGCGCGTACCGGCCTTGATGAGGCGGGCACGGCCATTTACCTGCAAGTGATGGACACTGGCGAAGGCATTAACGCCGCCGACCTGCGCCACCTGTTTGATCGTTTCTATCGCGGCCAGCAGGCCACCCAATCAAACATCCCTGGTACCGGCCTGGGGTTGGCGATTGTAAAGGAAGTGGTAGATTTACATGGTGGCGATATTGAGGTGAAGAGCGTGGAAGGTGAAGGGAGTACGTTTACGGTGTGGCTGCCTGTGGCCGGTAATCGGTAATCCGTTATCGGTAATCGGTAATCGGATTACGGCTCACGGTTTACGAAACAAGAGGAAAAGATGAAAACCAGAAAACCCTGGCATGAAATGACAAAACAACTGGTGGATGTGGCCATGGGGCGGCAGGCGGCGGATATGGTCATCCGCAACGGCCGTTGGCTGAACGTACACACCGGTGAAATTATCCCCCATACGGATGTAGCCGTCAGCGGCGGGCGCATTGCCTATGTGGGGCCAGACGCCGGGCATACCATGGGCGAGAAGACACAAGTGATTGCGGCCAACGGCCGTTACCTCATCCCCGGTTTGTGTGACGGCCACATGCACGTAGAAAGCGGCATGGTCACAGTAACGGAGTTTGCCCGTGCCGTCATCCCGCATGGCACCACGAGCATGTTCATTGACCCCCACGAAATTGCTAACGTGTTGGGTCTACCCGGCGTGCGCCTGATGCATGATGAAGCCGCCACGCTGCCCATCAACGTCTATGTGCAAATGCCCTCCTGCGTGCCCAGCGCCCCCGGCCTGGAAACACCGGGAGCCAGCATCGGCCCGGCGGAAGTGGCCGAAGCCATGACCTGGCCGGGCATCATTGGCCTGGGCGAGATGATGAACTTCCCCGGCATTTACCTGAACGATGACAAAATGCACGCTGAAGTCGCCGCCACCATGCAGGCAGGCAAAACAGTGGGCGGCCATTATGCCGCGCCGGATTTGGGACGGCCGTTTCACGGTTATGTGGCGGGCGGCCCGGCGGACGACCACGAAGGCACCCGCCTGGAAGACGCCATCGCCCGCGCCCGCCAGGGCATGAAGGCCATGCTGCGCCTCGGTTCCGCCTGGTATGATGTGGCTGCCCAGGTGAAGGCAATCACGGAGATGGGGCTGGACAACCGCAATTTCATCCTCTGCACCGATGACAGCCACTCCGGTACACTGGTTCATGAAGGGCATATGAACCGCGTCGTGCGCCACGCCATCGCTCAGGGTCTGTCGCCCATTGCCGCCATCCAAATGGCTACGCTGAACACGGCCGTGCATTTCAGTGTAGAAAAGGACATTGGCAGCATTACGCCTGGCCGGTACGCGGACATCATCCTCAGCAGTGATCTGGTCACGCTGCCCATTGAGATGGTGATTGCAGCGGGTGAAGTAGTGGCAGTAGACGGCCGTCTCACCATTAACCTGCTCCCCTACCCCTACCCCGACTTTGCCAAAAACACCGTCAAACTGGGCAAAACACTTACAGCCGATGACTTCAACCTCCAATCCTTCGACAGGCTCAGGACAAGTCTCCAATCTCCCGCCAAACTCCGCACCATTGCCGTCATCGAAAACCAGGCCCCAACCAGGGCGGAGGAGAGAGTATTACCGGTGGTGGACGGCCGTGTGCAGCTAGACCCGCGCCAGGATGTGGCCCACATTGCCCTGGTGGAACGGCATCGCGGTACCGGTGGCGTGGTCAACGGTTTTGTCTCCGGTTTTGGCTTCAACACCCGCTGCGCCATCGCCAGCACCGTCGCCCATGACAGTCACCATATGATCGTCGTCGGCACGAGCAAAAGTAACATGGCGCTGGCCGCCAACCGGCTGGGCGTAGTGGGTGGCGGTGTAGTCGTCTACAAAGACAACGCCGAAATCGCCCTGGTGGAACTACCCATCGCCGGTCTCATGTCCGACGAACGCGCCGAAATTGTGGCTGAAAAAGCGGCGCGCATGGTGCAGGCGTTCCGCGACTGTGGCTGCAAACTGAACAACGCTTTCATGCAGCTCAGCCTGCTGGCCCTCGTGGTCATCCCTGAATTGCGCATTTCCGATCTGGGGTTGGTGGACGTAACAAAGTTTGAAGTGGTATCATTGTTTGTAGATTGATGTGGCAAATTGCTCAGGTAATGAGAGAGTGTCTAAAAAGTCCTTTTTCATGTCATGCCCGCGCAGGTGGGCATCCATTGTCCTGGTGTATGGATTCCCGCTCTCGCGGGAATGACAGGCTTCAGTTATCGTTTTTAGACACACTCTGAAGGTTAATTTGAGTCTATGGCAGAAACAGCGATAAACCAGGTTGAAAATGAAATCACCGCTCAGCACAAAAGTGGATTACCGGCGCGGTTGGTGGATCGGCTGGCGAAGGTGATTGACGAGACGGACGAGACGGCAGCGGCAGCGCGGGTGACAAAGCTGCGTGCCAGTCACCCAGAAGCGACGGCCGAAGAGTTAACAGAGATGCTGATTAACCACAAGTGTCGGGACACGGCCGTCGTCGGCGCCAGCACATCTGGCCTGGCCCTGATTCCTGGCCTGGGCACTATTGCCAGCCTGACGTTGGGCATTGCCGCCGACTTTGGCATCACCTTTAAGATGCAGGCAGAACTGGTACTGGAAATTGCGGCCGTGTACGGTCACCAGATGACGCCAGAAGAGAAGCGGCGGGTGGTGATGACGGTCACCGGGCTGAGCGTGGGCACCACGACGGTGGCCCACCGCGTGGGCAACAATATTTCCAAACGAGTCACGGCCCGTGTCGCCTCCAAATATGTCACCAAAGCAGTGCCCTTTGTAGGCATGGCTGCCTCCGCCGGCACCAATGCCGCCATGACATACTTCATTGGCAAACGCGCCCAGGCATACTTTAGCCTGGGGCCAGAGGAGATGCAGGATTGGCGCACCTTTTTACCGGCGCTGACCGGACTTGACCGCAAAAAGCTGGTGGAAGGGGCCAAAGCCGGCGGAGAGTTAGTGGTAAAAGCGGGTGGCACGGCCGTCAGTGGCGCGCGCGCTATGGCCGGAAAAGCCCGGAGCGCCATCCGCCGCCGCAAATCTTCTCCCCCAGATGACGGTGAGTTAATTCCGGTCTTTGACAAACCTTAAGGTGGGCATTTAGATGACTGAAACAAGCAAATCAACCGTTTCCTGGCATCCTGATGGTTATGTGGAAATTGTGTTTGTGGGTACACAAGCACCGGAACAGATCCGGGAAATAGACCAGCAGGCGCGGGCGATTATGGATGAACAGGTGGGGGGTAAACGGATAGCCAGTTTGTTGATTGATGCCCGGCACGGCCGTGTGGGACGCGACGCTACCAGCTTTTCTGTCATCATGCGCCTCAGCCGCGAACGTCGCCTGAATCGTTTCATTGTCCTGGTAGATGAAAACCCCACCGACCCCCACGCCGGCCGCGAAACCGGCGTGATCGTCTCTATGATTACGGCCGCGTTAGGCAAACGCCCCATCTACATCACTGACGAAACAGCCGCCCGCGCCCTGGCCGCCAGTGAATGAGCCGTGATGGTCGCAGTCTGACAACGAGCAAAAACCTGGGCACAACTATCCCAGGTTTTTTTGATCTCTGAAACGACAATCTTAATACACGGCCGTCATAATACTTGCCAACTGTACTCTGATTGTTGCAAGCACAAGGAGAGAAACCGCATGAAGAAATTTACCAGGTTGATCATACCGTTTTTAATGACTACTATATTTTGGGCCGGATTTTTCGCCCTTACGCCTCAAGCCAGCGCCATGACCTGCGCGGTGCCCGGTGACTACGCCACCATCCAAACGGCCGTCAACACCTTCGCCTGTGATGTTATCAATGTAGCTGCCGGCACTTTCCATGAAAATGTGGCGATCACCCGCGATGTAACCATTCATGGCCTGGGGCCAGGCGCTACCACTGTCAATGGCGGTGCGGCCGGTTCGGTGTTCGACATCAGCGCCGCCATTGTGGTGACTATCACCGATATGACCATCACCAATGGCGCTGGCCCTTTTGGCGGCGGCGTTAAAGTGGTGGACAGCACCGTCATCCTGGATAATGTGCAGATCCTGCGCAATGTAGCCAACCAAAGCGGCGGCGGCATTTATAACTTCAACGGTTATGTGACCGTTCTTAACGGCGAGATCGTCAGTAATGATGCGGAGATTGTCAACGGGGGCGGCATCTACCAGGCATTTACCGGCGCCGCCTTGCACATTTCTAACACCCTCATCTCTGAAAACGGCTCACCGAATGACGGTGGCGGTATTTACAACTCTGGCGGTCAGGTCACCATCCAGAATGCGCACATCCAGGACAATATCACCCAACGGTACGGGGGAGGGGTGGAGAACAGCGCTGGACACCTGACCGTGGAAAACAGTCAGATTGTTAGCAATACAGCCCTGATTCGTGGCGGTGGTATTGACAATACAGGGCTGTTAACTGTGACGAACAGCGCGATCAGTTACAACCAGGCTATCAGCCCCACCATCCCCAACCCCATCGGCAACGGAGGCGGCGTCAGTAACTTTCTTCCGGGCACGGCCGTATTCGAACACGTTACCATCGCCCACAACCACACGGCTCTTTCCGGTGGTGGTATCTGGAACGATTCACAACTCACCATACAGCGCACGGCCGTAGACGATAACAGCGCCAGCAGTGGTTTTGGCACAGGTGGGGGCATTATCAATAGCACGGGGGCTGTGCTGGAAATAATAGAAAGCACCATCAGCCGTAACACCGTCATTGCCTCCGGTGGCGGCATTCAAAATGCAGGCACGCTCACCATGACCAACAGCACCGTCAGCGGCAACCATGCCAACGGCGGCGGTGGCCTCTATAACCAGAACGTCGCTTTTATCCAATTTAGCACCTTGAGTGAAAATGGGGCGCTGGCCGGGGGCAATCTGAACGGCGCGGCAGGTACGATCAGCATGACACACACCATCATTGCCGATTTTGACGGTGGAGCCAACTGCTTTTGGGCCGCCGCCACCATTGTGTCCCTGGATTACAATATCGCCAGTGATGCTAGCTGCCCCCTCAGCCAGGCCAATGACCTGCCCAATACGGATGCGCTGCTTGGCCCCCTGCAAGACAATGATGGGCCAACCGAAACCCATGCGCTGTTGTCTGGCAGCCCGGCCATTGATTCCAGTGATAATACCGTTTGCCCGGCAACTGACCAGCGGGGGTACGGCCGTCCCTTTGGCCCCACCTGTGATCGCGGCGCTTACGAATACGGCTTCTACATCTACTTGCCTGTCGTCGTGCGCTGATCGTTCATGCGCTTGTAGTAGGCGATTTATCGCCGGGTGATGGCGATGAATCGCCTACTACAAACGTCAATAGGTGGGCAAAGACCGGTCTACTTCTTTGGCCCAACGGTTGATGCCGCCGTCCAGGTTATACAGCTTCTTAAAGCCATGCTGTTTCAAGGTGCGAATCACATCGGCGCTGCGCGCCCCGCTGCGGCAGTAGACCACCATTTCGCGGGCGGTGTCCAGTTCGCCCATATGCTCCACCACCTGCCCTTTGGGAATCAGCACCGCCCCTAGATGTTCCAGGTTAGAGATTTCCCACTCGTGCGGTTCACGCACGTCCAGCAGGAACAGGTCGTCCCCTTTGTCCAGGCGAGATTGCAGATCTTGGGGGGTGATGGCGGCCACGGCCGTGCCGTTTTCACTGGTCACATACATACTCCGGTCATGGGCCGGCATCCCGCAAAACTGTTCGTAATCAATCAACTCGGTGATAGTCGGGGTTTCGCTGCACACCGGGCAGTTCGGATTTTTGCGCAGTCGCACCTGGTCAAACTCCATGTTCAGCGCATCATACAGCAGCAAACGGCCGATCAGCGGTTCGCCCTCGCCCAAAATCAATTTCACCGCTTCCGTCGCCTGAATCGCGCCAATCGTGCCTGGCAGGATGCCGAGGACGCCGCCTTCGGCGCAGCTAGGCACCAGTCCCGGCGGTGGTGGTTCCGGGAAGAGACAGCGGTAGCACGGCCCCTCTTTAGCATAAAAGACGCTGGCCTGTCCTTCAAAGCGGAAAATACTGCCGTACACGTTTGGTTTGCCCAGCAGCACACAGGCATCGTTGGTCAGGTAACGGGTAGGGAAATTGTCTGTGCCATCAATGATGATGTCATATGGCGCGAATAGTTCCAGCGCATTTTCGGAAGTCAGCGGCACTTCGTAGGTGTCTACTTGAATATGGGGATTGATGTCCAGGATGCGGTCTCTGGCGCTGTCCAGTTTGGGACGGCCGACATCCTTCGTGCCGTGAATGATCTGCCGCTGCAAATTAGTGTAATCCACAATGTCATAGTCCACCAGGCCAATGCGGCCCACACCCGCCGCCGCCAGATACATGGCTAATGGTGATCCCAATCCGCCCGCGCCAATTAACAAGACGCTGGCGGCTTTCAATTTTTTCTGCCCGGCCATGCCCACTTCGGGCATGATCAGGTGGCGGCTGTACCGCTGCACTTCTTCGTGGGAAAGGGTGATGTCGGCGATGGCCGCCGGGTCTATCAGGTTTTTGCTGCTCATGGTTGCTCCATAGGAGGAGATTGGGAGATTAAGAGATTAGGAGATTGTTGTTTGCCGCCAATCTCCCAATCTCCCAATCTCTCAGTCTCAGTAAGGTTTCTTAGTTGTCGTATCAATTTGGCCGCATTGGTCAGCCCATAGTTAATTTCCCGCACCTGGCCGACTGCATCCACCAGGATGGTGGTGGGCAAGGTGAAGACGTGATATTGGCTGGCCTTCTCCGGCTCTTGTTCGGCGTCAATTTTGTGGATGGCCACACGGCCGTGCCACTCCCCATCCACCTGCTCCAGATACCGCGCCTGGGCCGGGCAGGCCGCACAACTGGCACTGCCAAAATAAAGGATGGTCGGCAAGCCGTTGGCCGCCGACAGCCCCATCTGCCGCAAATGCTGCCGTTTGAAGAGGAAGTACACGGCCGTGGCCACCGCAATGAGTAGTAGTGTGAAAATCAGTCTCTCTATCATTGTCTGAGTGAGTAGTGAGCAGTAAACAGTGAGCAGTGGAGCGAACTTTTACTGCTCACTGCTAACCGCTCACTGCTAACTGATTACCGGATCGGGCTGACACGAAAGCCGGGAACGCCCAGTTTGTGCAACTGGTAGTACATAAAACAACCGGCGCAAAAGCCCAGGAACAGGTTCAGGCCGGCCAGGATCACCACCAGCCAGACCAGCGCCCAGCCAACAGTGGGCAGCCCGGTGAGGAGGGCCAATGTTGCCAGCGTCACAAAGACGCCGCCCAAGCCCTGCGAAAAACGGTGCGGTTGCGGGTTATCCTCAATGACCTGGGGTTTCACGATGCCTGCCGGTTGCAAGATGTGTTGGTAGATGCGCTTGAAGAGGCCGAGGGCGGGCACGGCCGTACCCACCAACATTACCACCGCTACCAACACCACCAACCAGACCGCGTCCAGCAAAAACGCCAGCACCAACAGTCCAATAATAAACGCCTGGTTCACCTTCAAAGCGGATTGATCTACTTTGCGTGTGGACATCTCTTATCTCCTGGTAATTGGGTAATTGGGTAATCAGGTAATTGAGTAATTACGCAATTACCCATTTACTCAATTACCTCCTCCCCCCGCTATCGAGGGAATAATCATCAACGTGTCATTCTCGCCAACGGCCGTTTCTGCCCCTTCCAGGTAACGCACATCTTCCTGGTTCAGGTAGATATTGACGAAACTGCGCAGGTCGTCGCCTTCAAACAGGTGCGGGCGCAGTTCTGGGTGCTGCTCGGTCAGGCTGCTCAAGGCCGCCCCAACCGTGCCGCCGCTCACAGACACCTGCGCATTGTTGCCGGTATACGGCCGTAACGGGGTGGGAATACGAATGGTTGCCATAGAATTAAATCTCCTTGCTAAAAAATAGAATTGAGATTAGGAGATTAGGTGATTAGTAATCTCCCAATCTCCCAATCTCTCAATCTCCTCAATTACCTCTTCCTCAAACCCAGACCGGTCACTCTTCAACTGCCATGACCGGCTGAATGTCGGTTCTGCTTTTAAGACCTGCGTGATCAGATAGGAATAGCCCGACCAACTGGCCCAGGCCAGATCACGCGGTGAGGCCACTGGCACATCATCCGGGTGGCTGTGAAAAATGCCAATCACGTCCAGGTCCCGGCTCATCGCTTCCAGTTCCGCCTGCTGCCACGCTTTGAGGTCAATCAGGAACCTGATCGGTTTTTCTTCTTCCACTGGCCACACATTGGCCATGGGCTGAATGTCGGCGACGATGTTGTCACCATTTTCTACGCGCCCCAACAGCAGGCCACACCCTTCAAACGGGTAAGAAGCCGCGCCATGCGCCTTAATCTGTTCATGAAGTTCTGTCGTTAATTTCAACATGGTCGTGATGGGCACGGTTTCCAACCGTGCCACTCCTGCAATAAAAAACGCCTTCCCGAAAGATAAGGAAGGCGTTGGATTTCTTCATCCCTTCTCTCATCTTCCAGGTAAATTACCCTTTGGTAATCCCTGCCGGACTTAGCACCACTTCCTTCTCGGATTACCGATTACGGACGGTTGCTGAGGTTTCATCGGGCCGGTCCCTCAACCTCTCTTGATAAGATAAGCAGCATATTGAATTGTGGCCGCGATCTTAACAAGAGAGAGGGGGAGCGTCAAATGGACAAATTGTATAGAAATGGCACTTGAGTAATTGGGTAATTACGTAATTACCCCCAATTACTCAATTATTTCATCCAAAACGATTCGCTCATGTATTTCAGGCCATCATCGGGCAGGATAGTGACGATCACACCCTCGTCTAATTCATGGGCCACCTGAATGCTGGCGACTACCGCTGCGGCCGCCGAGATGCCCACAAACACTCCCTCTTGCCGCGCCAGGAAACGGGCCAGGGCGTAGGCGTCTTCGGTGCGCACGGCCGTGTCCGCATCCGCCAGTTCCTCATCATAAATACCCGGCTTAATGGCCGTAGCCATATGCTTCAACCCTTCCAGGCCGTTAAACGGACTGTCCGGCTGCATGGAGATGCACTGGATGGCCGGGTTTAACTCCTTCAAGCGGCGGGTGGTGCCGGTGAAGGTGCCGCTGGTGCCCAGACCGGCCACAAAATGGGTGACACGGCCGGCCGTCTGCGCCCAAATCTCATGGCCGGTGGAGTGGTAATGGGCCAGCCAACTGGCTTCGTTGTTGTACTGGTTGGCGTAATAAACGGTGGGGTCGGCGGCGGCAATTTTGCGCGCCTCAATTATCGCTCCATCCGAGCCTTCCAACGGATCCGTGAGGATGAGTTCCGCGCCATAAGCGCGCAAGATGGCAATGCGTTCTGGGCTGGCATTGGCTGGCAGAGTCAGCTTCACGCGGTAGCCCCGCGCCGCGCCAAACAGGGCATAAGCAATGCCCATGTTGCCAGAAGTGGAGTCCAGTAGAGTCATGCCCGGTTTTAGCAGCCCTTCCCGTTCAGCGGTGAGGATGATGTTTAGCGCCGCCCGCGCCTTCACAGAGCCGCTGGGGTTAAACCATTCCGCTTTGGCGTAGAGCTCGACGGTGGGGGGAAGATCGTGGGCCACGGCCGTTTTGTGCAGCCGAATAAGGGGCGTATTACCGACCTGTGTTTCCAGTGTGTGGGGCAGTATAGCTGCCGGAGCAGCCTGGGGGGAGATTGAGATTGTAGACAACATATTTTGCAGGTAAATCCTTCAGTTTTGACCAATTGACAACAAAAAAACGGCCGCCGTCACCCTAAAAGTGCGCGAGAACAACGTGTCGTTGCACCGCGAGGGTCGCTGCTGCCGTTTTCCTTTTCGTCAAAACTTCAGGACCGGAACGACAGCTAACGCCCTCGCTCCATACACCTGCAATATTGTCCGTTCATCACAAATAGCCTTTTCAAGTTTTTGAATCGTAACGTTTTTGAGTATAACAAAGCTGTTTTCGGCGTCAAGTAAACGTTTTGTAAGAGGCTTGACGGGGTTGGTTTGGATATTCTTACTGTAGGGCGATTTGGCAAATCGCCCCACGGCAAGATTTATTTCAAATACTGCACGGCCGTACCCACCGAATACACAATCAATAGTTGCCCCGGCCCATAGGTCAGCCAGATCACATCGCCAATCGAGTTAAATGTCAGGCCACTAAATAGTTGCGCTCCCAGGATCAAATCGCTGAACAAGAACAAAGCCGCCCCCACCGCCAGCAGCGTAAACACAGGCGCTTGCAGCGCCAGCCCAGTGGCAAAACCAGCAGTGCTGGCCAGCAGCAGCGCATAAGGCAGCGCCGCCCAATGCAGCACCGTCGTCTCCTGTCCCCGAAAAATGAGGAAATACCAGGCCACCACCGCAATCAGCAGCCAGACTACCAGCGCCCCCCACCGCCGTGCCGGATCATCCAGCCCCACCTGATGGCTGTAGCGCACAATGGCAATGATGTACAAGATATGGCCAATACCAAAGGCCATCATCCCGGCCAACACGTTGCGACCACCGGGCAACAAACCCGCCAGGATCAAATCACCCAAAAAGCCAAAGGTCATACCGATGGCAATAAAAATGGCATACGTTTTGGCCAAACCGGCCGGAGCAAAGAGGTACCAACTAAAGGCCGCCAGCACCAGCATGGCCGACGAGGCCATACGCGCCCAGCGCGGCATCCGCTGCGTCACACTCTCGTGGCCGAACAAAAAGCCGCCAAACAAAAAAACAGCCCACAGCAGCAAAAGCGCTATGAGCCAGTAGCGTTGGGAATTTTCCAGATAGGAGAACATAGGGTTACCTCAGCAAAAAGTAAACACGTGTTTACTTTTTGCTGAGGTATTTTAATCCGTTATCCGGCAAAACGGTAACAAAGACGCCGGATTGTTCGGCGCGGGCGCGGGCGACGGTGGCGGCTACGGCCGCACCTGCCGAGGGGCCAACCAGGAGACCCTCTTTTTGGGCCAGGATTTGCACCATAACGCGGGCGTCGGCGGCGGTCACGGCCGTGTTCTCGTCGGCCAATGTCTCATCATAAATCGCCGGGCGGATGGCGGTGGGCATGTGCTTGAGGCCGGCGATGCCTTCCTGGGCGGTGGCGGGGTGGGCGGCAATGCAGCGGATGGCGGGATTATGTTCGCGCAGCCGCAGCGTGACGCCGGTGAAGGTGCCGCCGGAGCCAAGCGTGCTGATGAAGTGGGTGACACGGCCGTGTGTCTGCTGCCATATCTCCTCGCCCATCGGCAAGGCCGCCTGCCAGTTGGCCGGGTTGTCATACTGGTTGGCATAAAAGAGAGTGGGGTCGGCATCCGCCATTTCCCGCGCCAGTTCAATGGCCCCATCCGAACCAGCAACGGCATCCGAGAAGACCAGTTCCACGCCATACTGCTGCAAAATGGCGATGCGCTCCGGCGTGGCGCTGGCAGGCAGCACAACTTTGAGTTTGTACCCCCGCGCCGTGCCCAACATGGCGTAACTGATGCCCATGTTGCCGGAGGTGGAGTCAAGGATAGTCATACCGGGCCAGAGACGGCCGTCTTGCTCCGCCGCCTGGATGATGCCCAATGCTGCCCGGTCTTTGACCGAACCACTGGGGTTGAACCATTCCGCTTTGGCGTATAGCTGGACGGTATCCGGCAGCCCGCAGGCTACGGCCGTGCGCGGCAAACTGAGCAATGGGGTATTTCCGACCTGGCTTTCCAGGCTGTGGGGGGCAAATTGGGTGCTGGTGAATATCTCTTGCATGGTGAACATGGCGGCAGTATACGGCCGTGTTCGCCCCGGTACTATCACCATGCAAAACATCCATTATTTTTATAGTTACTATTTGTAATATCTATTATCTGGCAATTGGGGCATCTCCGCTCAATGATACATCTCATCCAACCACCCTTCATAGCGCGCTTCCATTTCGCGGCGCTTGAGTTTTAACGTGGGCGTCAGCAGGCCATTTTCCACGCTGACTTCTTCGGGCAGGATGCGGAAATACTTGATCTGTTCGTAGCGGGCCAGGGAGGTGTTGGCTTTGTCTACAAGGTTTTGCACTAAGGCGGTCACGGCCGTGTCCCGTGTTAATTCCTCGTAAGATAATGTGCCTTTGTGGTGATCATTGGCCCAGGCGAGGAGGGCGTCCGGGTCGAGGGTGAGGAGCGCCACCAGGTAGTTGCGCCGGTCGCCATGTACCATGACCTGGCTGATGAGGGGATGGGACATGAGCAGGTTTTCGATGTTGGCCGGGGCGATGTTTTTGCCGCCGGCCGTGACAATGATGTTCTTCTTGCGGTCGGTGATGCGCAGATAGCCGTTGGCGTCCAGTTCGCCGATGTCGCCGGTCTGGAACCAGCCGTCGGCGGTGAAAGCATCGCGGGTGGCGGCGGGGTCTTTGTAGTATTCGGTGAAGACACCGGGGCCTTTGAGCAGGATTTCGCCGTCGGCGGCAATTTTGACCTGAGAGTGGGGCAACGGCCGTCCCACCGTCCCAAATTCCACTTCCCCCGGCCGGTTCACGGTGATGGGGCTGGTTGTCTCCGTCAGGCCGTATCCTTCGTAGATGGGCAGGCCGATGGCGTCAAAAAATTGCAGCAGTTCCAGGCCGATGGGGGCCGCGCCGGAACTGAGGAAACGCACTCGGCGGCCAAAAAGGGCGGCGCGTAATTTGCGGTAGACGAGGCGGTCATACAGGGCATATTTGAGTTTGAGGCTGAGGGGGATGGGCTGTTGCTGGCGGCGGCGCTGGGCAACTTCGTGGCCGACGGCGAGGGCGGTGCGGGCCAATTTTTGGCGGCGGGGGGGGGCGTGGTCAATGCCGGTGAGCACGGCCGTGTGAATCTTCTCATAGACACGGGGCACGGCCGACAGGACGGTGGGCTGCACCACTTTGCTCACCTCCACCAGTTTGCTCATATCGGCCAGGTAGTAGCCGGTGATGCCAACGGCCGTGCCCACATAATTGGACACGCGCTGCAAGGAGTGGGCCAGCGGTAGGTAAATGACGCCCACATCCTGGTCATGCAGCCCCAGAAATTCGGCCACCGTTTGCGCCACCAGCACCAGATTGTTATGGCGCATGACCACCCCTTTGGGCGGGCCGGTGGTACCGCTGGTGTAGATGAGGGCGGCCATATCCTCCGGCTGCACGGCGTCGCGCAGTTCGCCCGGCAAGTTGGGCTTTTGCGCCAGCAGGAATTTGCCCTGTGTGGCTACTTCATCCAGCGTCAGCCAGTCGCCCGGCGTCAGGCCATCACTGTCTATGACCACCAGTTTTTCCACAAATTCCGGTTCGGCCAACCGCACTTTGTCATACTGTATTTTGTTTTCGGCGATGACGAGGCGGGTCTGGCTGTGGTCGAGGATGTAGCGGATTTGTGCGGCCGTGCTGGTCGGGTAAATGCCCACCACGATGCCGCCAAAGCTCAAAATGGCGCTGTCAAACTGGCTCCATTCGGCGCGGGTGTTGCTGATAATGGCGATGCGGTCGCCTTTGGCCGCGCCCAACGCCACCAACCCCAGCGCCAGATTGGTGACCAGGGTGTAGTTTTCGGCGTGTGTCACCGGCTCATAATCGTCCTGTCGCTGCACGTAGTAGGCAACCTTCTCCCCCGACTGCTCCGCCCGCCACCGGTTCAAATGTGCAATTGTCTGCCGCATCCTCTCCTCCATAATTGAAATTAACGCAAACTTGTGCTGAGCGCAACCGAAGTAGGGGAAAAAGGGTAAAAGAAACAAAGGTAAGAGTCAAAAACTCTAGGCCATGTGCGAACCCTTTGCCCGATTTTCCCAATACACATCATGGAGTTTTGAAAGATTTTGCCAGGCTACCAGGACCCGTTCTTTCAACGAATGTGTCATGGCTGCCGGTAAATTTTCTGGTGTAAAAAACGAAAAACTGTCCAACTCATCAGGGCATACTTGGATAGAAGTTATCTCCGTGGGCGACAAGGTGCCGCCGTCGAAGATAAACATCAAGGATTCACTCTTGGCTTCAGTGGAGTGGTTATAATCAACGACAAGTAAGCGGCCGACTTCCCGCTCCAGACCAAGTTCTTCCCGCAGTTCTCGCCAACAACATTGTTTGGGGGATTCATTGTGTTCCACCACGCCACCCGGTATTTCCCACACTGGTTTATAGTTGGGCTTTACGAGTAGGACACGGCCGTACTCATCACGCAGCAAACAACCCGCCCCCATGCGCTTGGTCGGCAGTGAAGCCAGATAGGCCTGATCAGCAATCAACCTAACACTCCGGCAGCCCACAGAATACCGCGTCGTTGAATCTCGCGGGCTTCGGGCACGTCAAAGTCGTAAGCTTTGTGCCCCAGGGAGGAGTAAAAGACACGGCCGTTGCCCCACATCCGCTTCCACACCACCGGCATCACACAGCCATTCACCCAGGGCGCAATCTCCGTGTTAAACGTGGTCGTCGCCAACACCTCATTGGACGGGTCCACGTGCATGTAATACTGCTCCGAGTGCATCCGAAAATCGCTCAATCCCTGCGTGATGGGGTCATCGTGGTTGGTGATGTTCACGGTGTAATCAATGATGTCGCCAGGGTGCGCCACCCATTGGCCCCCCACCATCCACTGGTAATTGGTATTCTGGCGGAAGGAATCCCCCAGACCGCCATGCCAGCCCGCGATGTTGACGCCGTTGGACACGGCCGTGAGCAGCCCACTCTCCTGCTCCTTGCTAATCGTGCCCATCGTCCAACAAGGCACAATCACATCCAACCCCGCCAAAAACGCCGCATCCAGATATACATCCAACGAATCGCTAATCGTTACCTGGAATCCCGCCGCCTCCAACAACGGCGCAAACAACCGCACACACTTCTCCGGCTCATGCCCATCCCATCCACCCCAGACCATTAAAGCCTTTCTCATAACATATTCCTCTTTTGGGTAATCGGTAATCGGTTATCAGTAATCGGTTATCGGAAAACCGTTCACCGATTACCGTTCACCGATTACCGATAAAATCGCCTCCTGCACAATCCCCAACACCGTATCTACCTCTTCCTCCGTGATAATCAGCGGCGGGGCCAGCAGCAAACTTTCCCCCTTCGCCCGCGTCAGCAAACCCCGTTCCAGACACGCCTTCAAAATAGGGCCGGCCAGATTGCCGGTGGTCTTCGTTTCCCGGTCGGCCACAAATTCCACGGCACACATCAGCCCCAACCCGCGCACATTGCCAATGCAGTCAAACTCCTCCGCCAATGCCAGCAAACCGGCCAATAGCCGCCCGCCCATCACCCGCGCCTGTTCCGACAAATCCTCCCGCTCAATAATGTCCAGATTCGCCAACGCCACCGCACAGCAAGTCGCATGACCCGAATAGGTGTAAGCGTGCATCCAGGTTTGCGCCGGTGGTGCGGTCAGAATCACCTCTTTGATGGCGTCCGAAAGCTGGATACCGCCCAAGGGCAGATAGCCACTGGTAATGCCTTTGGCAAAAGAGAGGATGTCCGGCTGGACACCATACCGGTTCAAGGCAAACAGTTCACCCGTGCGCCCAAAGCCCGTAATCACCTCGTCGGCAATAAACAACACCTCGTACTGGTCACAAATCTGGCGGATGCGCGGGAAATAATCATGCGGCGGCACAATCACCCCGCCCGCCCCCTGCACCGGCTCGGCAATAAAGGCCGCCACCGTCTCCGGCCCCTCGCGCACAATCGCCTCCTCCAACGCCCGCGCCGCCGCTTCGCCAATGGATTCGCCGTCGCGCACATCCCCGGCAAAACGGTACGGATACGGGGCGACGATGTGCAAAAATCCGGGTACACGCGGCTCAAACATCGGCCAATACGGGGCAATGCCCGTCGCGCTCATCGCCGCCAACGTCACCCCATGATAGGCGTCTTGCCGGGCGATGATTTTGACCTTGTCCGGCTTGCCCAGCCGCTTCCAGTAGTAGCGGGCGGTCTTGAAGGCGCTCTCGTTGGCCTCCGCGCCGCCGGAGGTGAAGTAGGTGTAGTTAAGGTCGGGGTAAGCATAGCCAGCCAACCGCTCCGCCAGTTCAATCACCGGCAGGTTGGCCAGCCCGGCATAGTTAGAGCAGTAGGCCAATTGGCTCATCTGCTGTTGGGCGGCGGCGGCGAGTTCGCTACGGCCGTAGCCCACCAACACATTCCACAGCGCCGAGAGGCCGTCAATCAGCGTACGGCCGTCAACGGTATGTAAATAAATCCCCTCGCCCGATTCCACAATCAGGGGGTGGGCATGGCTATTGGGGTGATGCAGCGGGTGCAGCAGGTGATCGCGGTCTTGGTTTAGCAGGTCTTCAATCATGGTTTCCTCCGTACTCCGTAAACCGTAATCCGTCGGTTTACGGAGTACGGATTACGGTTTACGAAAATATAGCGTAACGGCCGTGTTTGTTCAAAATTGATGTGATACACTCACGGCCTACAGCCTACGGCCGTTGACCTGATTGACAACTAAATGATGGAGAGATGATGACCGTAACAACCCAGGCAAAGCCCATTCCCACCGCCCCCGGCCTGCCCCTTCTGGGCAACATACGCGAAATCCAGCAAAAAGAAATCCTCAAGTTTGCCGAGGATTTGCGCGCCGCTTACGGCGATCTGGTGCAGTTCAGAGCAGGACCATTCCCCCTCGTTTTTGTTTGCCACCCTGAGCATCTGTATCACATCTTCGTCAAAAATGTGGGCAACTACGTCAAAGGGCCGCGTTACGACCTGCTGCGGTTGTTGATGGGTAACGGGCTTGTCACCAGCGAAGGTGACCTGTGGTGGCAGCAGCGCCGCCTCATCCAGCCCACCTTTACCCCCAAAGCGGTGCTGCATTTCCATGACATGATGGTGCAGGTAACACAAAAGATGATTGAACGCTGGCAGCCTTGTGTCGGACAGACCATCTATGTAGACCAGGAAATGATGCGCCTGACAATGGCTGTCATTGGCGAGGCCATGTTTAGCATTGATCTCAACGAGCAGGCCATCGCCGTCGGTCAGGCGTTTGGCGTGGCTTTCCAGTATATTGGCGAGGCCACCGGCAAAGCCTTTGTGCCGCCGCTCTATGTGCCCACGCCGGGCAATGTGCGCTTCAAGCGGGCGCTGGAAACCATTAACAATTTTATTGACGAACGCATCGCCTACGGCCGTGCTCACCCCACCGACCAAAACATCCTCACCATGCTGCTGCAAGCCCGCGACGAAGAAACCAACGCGGGCATGGACGAAAAGCAGTTACGTGACGAAGTGATCACCCTCTTTTTTGCTGGTTTTGAAACCACCGCCCGCGCCCTCACCTGGGCCTTCTATCTGCTCTCGCAGCACCCGGACAAACGGGAAAAGTTACAGGCGGAAGTGGATGCGGTATTGGGCAAGCGCCAACCGACCGTAGAAGACCTGTACCGCCTGCCCTACACGCGCATGGTGGCCGATGAGACGCTGCGTATTTATCCCCCCACCGGTTTTGTGGCTCGCCAAGCCAAACAAGACGATCAATTGGGTGACTATCACTTGCCTGCCGGTTCCATCTTGATGATCAGCCCCCACGTCACCCATCGCCTGCCGGAATTATGGCCGGAACCAGAGCGGTTTGAGCCGGAACGGTTCGCCCCCGGCAAATTGACCGACCTGCACAAATGCGCCTATATGCCCTTTGTCACCGGGCCGCGTGTCTGCATTGGCAACAGTTTTGCCTTACTGGAAATTGTGATCGCCCTGGCTATGGTTTCTCAGGTATACCAACTGGACATGGCCCCCCGCCAGATCAAGGAGGCGTTTGTGGGCACCACCCGCCCCACCGAAGAGATTCACATGACACTGCACGGCCGTTAAAGGCGTGATGCGTGATGCGTGACCCGTGCTTGGTCACGGAACCCGGCTGGCGCGGATGAGCAGGCGGTTGGCATAGAGGCCGGTGCTGTCGTTCCAATCAGTGCAGGTGAGCAGCAGGATGCTGTCACCATCAGCCAGGTAGAGGGCGTCCACATCATCGGGGGCAATACGGCGAATTTCACTCACCTGGTACACGGCCGTTTCTCCCCCCATCTCCACCAAAATCTCCGTGCCATACGTAGCATATTGTAGTTCGGCAAAAGCACCGGTTTCCAGCAAACGGCCGTCGGCAAACGTCATGTGCCCGGCCAGCACCATCGCCAAGTCATCGCCGGGATGCTGCCCGGTGCTTGCCAATAGCCCCACATCCCCACCTAAATCCGTCACATCCCATACGCCATCCAGCAATGGTACAGAGACAATGGGTCGGTTGATGTCCAGCCTGGGGATGAGCAGGCGGGTGGGGGCTGTCGGTAATCGGTAATCGGTGATCGGTAATTGGTGGTCAGTGATGGGTGAGGGGTGATGCGTGACCTCCACCCCTTCATAATTCCTAATTCCTAATTCATAATTCCTCACCAGCGGTATTGGCAGCATAGTTGGCGCTGGGGATTCCGTGATGCGTGAGGCGTGAGGCGTGACCGCCCCTTCTTCATCCTTCCTAATTCCTAATTCATAATTCCCGATGAACAGCGCCAGAGCGGCACAGGTCAGCGCCAGGTAGAAGAAGGGCCACGGCCGTTTGCTCCCGGCACGGAAACGCCAAAACGCTTCCAGCAGATACGCCGCCGCCATCCCCCACCCAAATGCGGCCAAAACCGGCAACCAGTAACCTGACATCATGCCTGCTATACATCCGATTTTTTGGAAAAAATCGGATGTCTACTCTACGAATGTTTGCGGCGAAGCAGCCACCAACCAGCGATGGGCAGTACCGCCGCCAGCGCCAACAGTGCCCAGGGCGGGCCACTTGGGGCGGGCGGAATGCCGGTATCGGGCAGCGTTTCGGCGCGAATAAGGGCGGCCGTTGCTTCTGGTGTTACCGTCGCGGCGACGGCCGTGCTTGTGGCGACAACCGGCGTACTGGTGGCCTCGGCTACCGGCGTTTGGGTAGCCGCTGTGGTGGCCGTTGCCGTTGGTGTAGCCGTCGCCTGTTGCCCTGGCCCAATGATGGTGATGGGCACCTGGTCTGCACCGCCGTCCAGGTCATTGCCGTACCAATCGCTGGAGCCGGAAACGCTGGCGCTGTTAGTAGTCAGGGCAATAGGAGCCAGGGCGGTAAACACGGCCGTGATCTGAATACTGCCAAACGGCCCCACATCGCCAAACCAGGTGGTCAGGTCGCTCCAAAAAAGCTGACCCGCCACCTCGTCTACGCTGTCCGGCTGGGGCACGGCAAAGCTGAATTGCAGGAATTCGGGATCATAATCTTCAAACAGGGGCACGACAGTCAGCGTGGCATAGCCACTGTTGGTGATGCGGATAGTGAAGGTTAATGGTTGCCCCACTTCTGGCTCTACATTACCCACCATCTCCTTATCCACCGGCGTGCTGCCGCCAATGGAGGAACCTTCATTGCTATCATCGCCGCCGCCGCCAATCTGCCCGCCGCTGCTGACGGCGTCATGCACTTCCGCCCGGTTCACCACGGCCGGGGCGGGATGCTCGGCAATGAAACCGACCACCACCCACACCGTCGCCCCCGGCGGCAGATCGCCAAAGGTCGTTGTCAGGTCGTTCCAATCGAGACGGCCGTTGGCTGCATCTACACTGTCCGGCATTGGCGTGGCATCTACAAAAGCCAGTACGTCTACATTGAAGGTGTCAGATAGCGGTAGAGTGGTTACGGTGAAGCTGGTACGGTTTTCAATCTGGATGGTGAAGGTGAGGTATTCACCCACATACACCACCGGATTGGGCCGCCCCAGTCGCTTGTCTACAAAAATCTCTGACTGCTGGGCTGTAACCGGCGAGAGGCTGACAAAAAGGGCAGCCAGCCCGATGACTGCCAGCACTAACCCCAGACTCAAACGGATAATAACTCGATGTGATTGATTCATCATAGATACTCCCAGACCACACAGGTTTTTGAAAACCTGTCTGGTCTTTTTTACGGCCGTAAGACCAGCGGCAAATACACTCTGGCGGGAATGGTAACAACGGCCGTCGTGCTGGGCGCAATGCCGTTGGTGGTTTGCATCACGGCCGTATTCGCCACCTGTGTGCCCGGCAACAAACCCTCATGCAGTTGCACGGGCCAGGTCAGGGTCACGGCCGTGTCCGTGGAAATCGCGCCTGTCCAGGTGATCACCCCGCCGCTGTAGCCGCCACTGCCCGCCGAATAGGTGAGCGGGCCAATAAAGGTAACTTCTGTTGGCAGCGTGTCTGTCAACCAGACCGTCATCCCTGGCGTGGCCGGGGCGGTCAGGACGATGGTGTATGTCACCAACGCACCGGGGACGGCCGTGGTAGGCCACACCGTTTTGCGGGCAGCCAGATCACGCCATTCCACCGCGCCCCGGTCAAAACCGGCGCCGATGGGGCGTGGCAGCCCGTCCACATCGGCCGTCACACCCACATTTACCCCGTTATCAATGGCGTCGGACACGGCCGTGAGGTGATACCCATCATGGTCAAAGGCAACTGTGCCCGTCAGCCCACCACTTTGCGCCGCCACGCCTACGATGGGTTGTGCCACCGTATCCCACAGCGTCGCCGTCAGTGTCACCTGGCCGCTGTTATTCACAACGCCGGTAGTCTGGCTGGCAACGATGCTGTTGACCAGTTCCACCTGTCCGCTGGACACCACCAGACCATCGCCATTACCGGCAAAGGTGGTGTGCCGAAAGGTGGCCTGGGCATTAGACACATGCAGCGCGGCGGCGGTGACGGCCGTGTTGTCCAGCAGCACATTATTGGTAAAAACGGCCGTGCTGTCGGTTTCCAGACTGAGACCACCGCCAATGGCGGCCTGGTTGGCCCGGAACAAGTTGGCATCTAGCGTCGCCTGGCTCTGGAACAGGCGTAGGCCACCGCCGTTTTGGGCCTGGTTGCCGCTGAACACATTGCCAACCAGGGTGGCCTGCCCGTTGCTGACGTGTAGACCGCCACCCCAGCCTTGACTGACCCCGGTAACGGTATTACCGGTCAACTGGTTGTGTTGCAGGGTAGTAAGTCCGGTGGTGACGTAGAGCGCGCCGCCGTGCAAACCGGCGCTGTTGGCCGCAAAGGAATTATGACTGAGTACGGCCGTGCCCCCATACAATCGTGCCGCCCCGCCGCCTAATCTGGCACTGTTTTGCCCAAAGTGGCTGTTGGCAATGGTTAATTGACCCTGCACCAGATACAGTCCACCACCAAACTCGGCCTGATTACCGCTCAAGGTGACGTTGTTCAGATTCACATGCGCCCCGGTAGAATATAACCCCCCGCCATTTTGTGACCCGGCCTGCCCATTCACCAGTTGCAGGCCATCCAGGGTGACGTGGCTGCCGGGGGCCACAACAATGACGCGGCCCAAGCCGGCGGCGTCCAACGTGGTGGGATGCAGCACCGGATCGGGTGAGCCGCCAAAATCGGCCAGATAACCGCCACGAATTGTCACAGATTGGCTGATGTACAGATGTTGCGTGACGGTTTCCCGCACCTGAACGCCGGTATATACCCCCTCGGCTACGTGGATTGCATCGCCGGAAACGGCCAAGTCTACGGCGCGTTGTACGCTGGCACAGGGGGTGGCGGCGTTGGCGCAATCATTCCCAGCGTCCACACCATCCACATGCACATAGCGCACAGTGCTTTGTGGCGCTGCCATTAATTCCAGAATAAACAAGAGGGACACGGCCGTGAGCAGACACCCGATGAGGAGACTGTTGAACTTGTTAATAATGCCCTACTCCTTCCCGTTTATAATCGCCCCCTGAGCCAGGCGGTTACAAACTACTTCTTCACGCTTTCTTCATGCGCACTATAAAGGATATGGCGATAGAAAGGGGTAGGAAAAAAGTACAGGGGTAGTGAGCGGTTGGCGGTTGGCGGTTGGCAGTAAGCAGTAAGCAGTGAGCAGTGAGCGGTGAGCAGTTGATAGGGAGCAGGATAATCGGCAGGTGAACGGCCGTAGCCCCCACCACAGTCAGTGATACAATCCCTTACCTAAACATCTAAACACAAAAGGAACTCCCATGTCTGACGATTTACGCACCCGCATTTTCACCCTGGCGAAAGTGATGATTGCTGCTGCCTGGGCGGATGGGCAGATAACTGAAGAAGAGAAGCAGTGCCTGAAAGATTTGCTCTTTCATTTGCCGGATGCCGGTCTGGAGGCGGGCATTCAAATGACCGGACAGGAGTGGGCCGTGCTGGAAATGTATATGGAAACGCCCATTGACACTGCCGAACAAGAGCGCCTGATCGCCGAACTGCAAGCCGCTATTCGCCACCCGCAGGAAAGAGAATTGGTGGTCAGTTATTTGCAGCAGATGGCGGCGGCGGATGGTGAACCAACGGCCGCCGAACTGGCGCTGATCAACGACATTGTACAAGAGGATGGCGGGGACAATGGGGGTGTTTTCGCCCGGATTGGCCGCTTTTTTGGCGGGACGATGCAGAAACGGGCCACGGCCGTGACCAATGCCCCTAACCGTGAAGCCCAATTTGACGACTTTGTCAAAAACAAAGTGTATTACGAACTAAGCCAGCAGTTAGCCCAACAGGGGAAATCGCTGGATGTGCCGGACGCTGAATTGCGGCGCATGGGGCTGGCCGGTGGGCTGGCAGCACGGGTAGCGCACGTAGACGAAACTGCCAGTGAAGCCGAAATCAATCGGATGGCCGAGTTGATCGGCCGCTATTGGGGGTTAGGCGGGGAGATGGCCATGTTGGTGGCGCAAACGGCCGTGTCCGCCGTAGATTATGCCTATGACTACTACCGTATGACGCGCCAGTTTGGTGAAGCCACCACTTACGAAGAGCGGGTACGCTTTTTAGACGTGTTGTTCCAGATTGCTCTGGCCGATGGGTTTGTTTCTTACGAGGAGACGGAGGAGATTCGCACAATCGCGCACGGCATCAATCTCTCTAATCAGGAGTTCATCAACGCCAAAATCAAAATCCCCCGCGAACAAAGAGCAGGTTAACGTAAATTTATAGCTTTAGCTGCAAACGGCCCGCCTGCACCGCTTCATAACCAAATTGCATCTGGCTGCGCTCTAGCTCGCCCAGGGGAACCCACTCGACTTTGCTGGTGTCGGAGATGGTGGCGGCGGTAGACGGCCGTTCCAATGCATAATACACCACCGATAACTGCCAGGCGCCCCGATCACTGTCCAGCACATACTGGTCTTCCACATATAGCATGGCGCCTACCCGTGGTGTCATGCCCGTTAACCGCCGAAAGACATGGCGTACCGCCTGCGTAGGCGTTTCATTTTCGGCCAAAACCGTACCGGGTGGCTGCCAAAGCATCGTCTGGGGGTGTTTGTGCAGCAAAACCTGGCTGTTTTCAATGAAAATGCCATACACGGCCGGGCGAAAAAAGAGCGCTTCTGGGGCAACAGGAAACGTCCCACCAGAAGCATCGTGGCAAAGAATAGTAGTCATAGAAAATTAAGGGGTGGGCATCGCCAGAAGTTCCTGGCGTAGCGTGGGAATTTGTTCCGCCAACGTACCTAAAACGCCGTTGATAAAGCGGGGGGCGCTGTCAGACCCATACGTCTTGGCTAACTCAACAGCCTCATTGATGGCTACTTTGATAGGGGTCTCGCCATCAACCAAAAATTCGTAGATGGCAATGCGCAGGATATTACGGTCAATCACGGCCATCTGATCCAACGGCCATTCGGGGGCATAACGGGCAATGAGGATGTCCATTTCCGCCTGGTGTTCAATAACGCCATACACCAATTGCCGGGCAAACTCCACACCCGTACTTTCCATGGGGCTTTCTTCCAAACGATATTGCAGAATCACATCCGGATCGTGTTCGGCCATATCGTATTCGTAAAGCGTTTCCAGGGTCACCCGCCGCGCGCGTCGTCTTGTTTTCATGGTTTTAAACCTACAAACCTGGAGTTGCCACTACGCCGCTTCTCCTTGTGCGTATATCACATCTTCAACGTGGACGTTCACCGCATCCACCGCAATGCCGACCATTGTGTCAATGGCTTCCATAACGGCCGTTTGCAAGCGCTGGCTCGTTTCCATGATGTTCACGTGCGGACTCATTATAACGTAAATATCAAATTTGACCCTACCCTCATCCACCAAATCCAGCAAAACCCCATGATGGCGCGTTTCCCGGCGGAACAGACGGGCCACATCAGCCGGAATGGGAGCCATTTTGGCAATGCCATCCACCCGCAGCGTGGCGTAATAGGCAATGGTAGCTAACACTTCTGGGGCGACTTCTATACGCCCAATACTTTCGCGGACGGTCATTTCGTTCATATCCCGTAATCCGTATCTCGTAAACCGTAAACCGTAACGCTTTCGGATTACGGATGACGGGTAACGATTTACGGCCGTTACATGGCAATCCCACCATCTACCTGAATTACCTGCCCGGTAATGTAGGCCGCTTTATCTGAGGCTAAAAATGTGACCAGATAGGCCACTTCCGGTAGTTCACCCCAGCGCCCCAGGGGAATAAATTCTTTGGATTTTTCTTTGTTCTCTTCGGATAGAACTTCAGTCAAGGCCGTGCTGAAAAATCCAGGGGCGACGGCGTTTACGGTGATTTGGCGGCTGCCAACTTCTTTGGCTAATGATTTGGTAAAACCAATGATACCCGCTTTGGAAGCGGCATAATTGGCCTGCCCGGCCTGTCCCACAACCCCCACCACAGAAGAAATGTTGATGATGCGTCCACCCTGTTTGCGGCGGATCATGGGGCGAATGGCGGCTTTACAGCAATTAAACACGCTTTTCAGATTTGTGTCCAGTACAACGTCCCACTGCTCCTCGCTCATGCTCATCAGCAGCGTGTCACGGGTGGTACCGGCGTTGTTGACCACAATATCAATGTGGCCATAGGTATCCACGGCCGTTTTCACCAACAACTGCGCCTGTTCAAAGTTGGATACATCGGCGGGCACGGCCGTTGCTTCCCCCCCACGCTCCCCAATACCCGCTACCACTTCTTCCGCCGCCGTCGCGCTGGCATGATAATTGATGACCACTTTCGCACCATTGGCGGCTAAATCCTCAGCAATCGCCCGGCCGATCCCCCGCCCCGCGCCCGTCACAATGGCTACTTTTCCCTCAAGTAAAGACACTTTTCATCTCCCTGTTTCCCGAAGTCCGAGGTCGGAAGCCCGATACCCGACTTCGGGCCTCGGATTTCGGGCTTCGGATTACCGATTACGGATTACCGATTACGGAATCCGGTTTCACCCGCTTCGCGTTCCGGTCAATGCGCTTGATAAAACTGAGTAAGGTATCGCCGGGGCCAACTTCGACAAAGGTGTCTACCCCTTCTGACAGCAGCCAGTTCATGGAAGCCGTCCAGGCCACGCCGGCCGTCAATTGCGCTTTGAGTTCGGCGCGAATCTCGTCCGGGGTGGTCAACGGCCGTGCCACCACATTGCCAGTCACCGGGCACACGGCCGTGTGCATGGGCGTCTCGTCTACGGCAGCGGCAAACTCTTCGGCCACCGAAGCCATCAGTGGCGAATGGGCGGCAATGCTGATGGGCAGTTTGACCACCTTACGCGCCCCTGCCTGTTCCGCTAGGGTCACGGCCGTGTCCAACGCCGCTGCATCCCCGGAAATGACCACCTGTCCTGGGCAGTTATCGTTGGCTATCTGCACGGGACGGGTTGTTTGTTCACTAGCCTGGGTACAAAGTTGTTGCACGGCCGTCATCTCCAGCCCCAAAATAGCCGCCATCGCCCCCGGCGCCCGTTCACCGGCCAGCTTCATCAACTCACCGCGCCGCCGCACCAGCCGCAGCCCATCAGCAAAAGAAACCACCCCTGCCGCCGCCAATGCCGAAAATTCGCCCAGGCTGTGCCCGGCCACAAACTGCGGCATTTCCCAATCTGTTGCTTTCATCCAGGCCAACATCGCCATACTGGTCGTGAAAATGGCCGGCTGCTGGTTGACTGTATCAATTAGCTCTATTTCGGGGCCGGTAAAACAGAGGGTAGACAGAGAAAAGCCAAGCAGTTCATCCGCCTGATCAAAAACAGCACGCGCTTCTGGGGAGTGTTGCGCCAACGCCTGCCCCATGCCTACGTGCTGTGATCCCTGTCCGGGAAAGAGAAAAGTGGTACTCATTTCGTTCGGTAATCCGTAATCGGTAATTCGGAGAACGGATTACGGATTACCGATTACGGTTCACGGATTACCGTCTGCCACAAACAAAAAGGCCGCTAATCATGCGGCCTTTTCTGTCTCATTATTCGCTGGCCGGTAAAATCTGGCGACCACGATATTGCCCACATTCCAGGCAAACGTGGTGCGCCCGCTTCATCGCGCCACACTCCGGACAAGGTACCAGATGGAAACCCTTGAGCGCATGATGGGCGCGCCGCCGATCCCGACGCGCTTTAGAAACTTTATGCTTTGGTACAGCACCCATGACAACATCCTCTCTTTACAAACCCTCACTAATTGGGGGAAACAGATTTTTACAAAAAATAAGCGGCTTCACGCCGCGAAGAGCAATTATAACGACCCCTCGTTTACTGTCAAATTTTGGCTGGTGTGGGGCGGATGACTAATCGGCCGTCGGCTGTGGTTCGGTTTCGCCCTCTTTTTGCACCTTGTTCAGGCCATTGCGCACTACGGCCAAAGAACGCAGCAAATCCTCTTCCAGGCGGGTCAGCACTTCCAGCACGTAAGAGTCGGCGTCGTGGCGCAGAGCGTCCGCGTCACGGCGGGCGCGTTCCAGGATATTGTCCGCCCGCTGCTGTGAAGATTGGGTGATGGAGTCCCGTTTAACCAGCTCGGTGGCTTCTTGTTTGGCCAGGCCGCGGATGCGTTCCGCTTCCTCGTGCGCCTGAGCCAGAATGCGATCCTTGTCTGCTTCTACTCGATTGGCACGTTTGATCTCTTCGGGAATGGCTACCCGCAGTTGGTCAATCAGGTTGTAAATTTTGTCTTCATTGACTAAGAGATACGCACTGAGAGGCAACCGTGTGCTGTCGTTTAATAATTGTTCGAGGCGATCAACCAGTTGTTGTATGTCCATGTTTCTGCCCTATTCTCGTTGTTTGCTGTCAGGATAGCCTGCGACCTGCCGCCATGTGCGGTTAATTATAGGGGATTTTTGGGAAAGTGGAAAACTGATTAACGGGACGATTCTCCCCTTTAGCGCAAATAGGGGCATGTGGTATAAATTGCGCTTATGAGCGCGCAGCAGACGATCAACGGCCGTTACCATATCCTCAACCTCCACACCGACCTCATCGGCCAGGGAGCGATGGGCGCCGTTTATCGTGGGGTTGACCGGCAAACCGGCGAACCCGTCGCCATCAAGCACCTCAAACCAGAGTTACTCGCCGCCAATCCGCGCCAGCTTGACCGCTTTGCCCGCGAAGGGGAACTGCTGCGCCAGTTGAACCATCCCAACATCGTCAAAGTGTTAGAAGCTGTGGCCGAAGCCGGGCAGCATTACATCATCATGGAATATGTGCAGGGCGGTTCCCTGCGCGATTTGCTGGATAAACAGCCGCAACTGGCCATCCCCCGCGTCTTGAGCATTGCCATAGACGTGGCCGACGCCCTGACACGCACCCACCGCCTGAACATCATCCACCGTGATTTAAAACCGGCCAATGTGCTGCTGGCCCAAGATGGTAGCCCGCGCCTGACGGACTTTGGCCTGGCCTTTCTGGAAGATGGGGCGAACCTGACCCAATCGGGGGCGCTGGTGGGCACGTTGGATTACATCCCGCCAGAGGCCTGCCAGGGCAAGGCACTGGACCGGCGCATGGACATCTGGTCGTTTGGCGTAATGTTGTTTGAGATGTTGGCCGGGCAACGGCCGTTCACCGGCAACAACCTCTACGCCACCATCACCGCCATCCTCTCCACCCCCACACCAGACCTGTTCCGCTTCCGCGCCGACGTGAACGACGCCCTGGCCGACCTGGTGTACCGCATGTTGCAAAAAGACCCGCAGCAGCGCATCCCCAGCAGCCGGTTGGTAGGTGCGGAGTTGGAAGCGATTATGCAAGGGTCAGACATTCGCCCCGCGGCCACCGTCACCCTGCTGCGTGAACAGATTGTGCTGCCGGACAGGCCACGCTTTGAGACCAGTACCTCAGACAAAACGGCCGTACACCGCCACAACCTGCCCCCCCAAACCATGCCCTGCATTGGCCGGGAGGCCGAACTGGCGGCGCTGACCGAATTTGTCAACGACGCGCAAAAACGGCTCATCTCTATCGTGGGGGCGGGTGGCATGGGCAAGACGCGCCTGGCGCTGGCGCTGGCCGAACAGCAGGTGGGGCGCTTTAGCTACGGGGTCTATTTTGTGCCGCTGGCAGCAACAGACAGCCGCGCCGATATGGTCAACGCCATTGCCGAAGCGGTGGAGTTTCACTTTTATACCGGCGGCAACCCGGAGCAGCAGTTGTTGGACTTTTTGCGTGAAAAAGAGACGCTGCTGATTTTGGACAGCGTGGAGCATTTGCAGGAGAGCGCGGGTTTGTTAACCGAATTATTGTCGGCAGCTACGGCCGTGACCCTCATTCTCACCTCCCGCGAGCGGCTGCGCCTGCGCGAAGAGCAGGTCATCACCCTGGCCGAATGGGAATTCCCGGCGTCCCTGGCCCCACAGGCCGCGTTGCTGTCCGCGCCGGCACTGCTGTTCACCCAATCGGCGCAGCGGCTACAGCCCAATTTTGAACTGGACGCACACGATCTGCCCGCTCTGGCCGACATTTGTCGCGCTGTGGGCGGCACGCCCTTGGGCTTGATGCTGGCGGCAACCTGGGTGGAAATGCTCACCATTGCCGAGATTGCCACGGAGATCAGCGCCAGCCTGGACTTTCTGGAAACGGACATGCGCGATGTGCCCGAACGCCATCGCAGCCTGCGCGCTGTGTTTGACTCTTCGTGGAACTTGCTCAATGACAGCGAGCGGGATGTGTTTATGAAGCTTTCCGTCTTTCAGGGTGGTTTTAGCCGCCAGGCGGCGCAGGAGATTACCGATGCGTCGCTGCGTGACCTGATGGCGCTGTCGAATCGTTCGCTGCTACACCGTGACCCCGACGGCCGTTACCATACCCAGCGCCTGTTGCAACAGTACGCTGCCGAGCAGCTCAGCCAATCACCCGACGCCCACTTTACGGTACACGACCAGCACGCCGCCTACTACGCCGCCATGCTGCACACGCACAACCAACAGATGAAAGGCAGCGACCAGCAGGCGGCGCTGGCGGAGATGCAGCAAGAAGAAGACAACCTGCGCGCGGCCTGGGAATGGGCGCTGGGCCAGGGGCAGACGGAGTTGCTGCACCAGATGGTAGACGCGCTGTGCCGGTTTTATGATTGGCGCGGTCGTTACCAGGAAGGCGACCAGTTTTGCAGCACGGCCGTACGCCAACTGGCGCGTGCCCTGGACGGCGAAAGTGTGCGCCTATGGGCCAAACTGCTCGGCTGGCAGGGCAAATTTAACCTGCTGCTGGGCCGCACCGAAGTCGCCGGGCAGGTGATTGAACAGGGGCTAAAACTGTTCGATGGTTCATCGCTGGCCTGGGCCGATACCCGCGCCGAAACCGCCTTCCTCTTGCGCCGCCAGGCGCAATATTTCCTGATGTCCGGCGACCGGGAACAGGCGCGGCAGGCCGGCGCCCAAAGTCTGGAACTGCTGGAAGCGCTGAGCGACGAATGGGGTACCGCCTACACGCTGGATGTGTTGGGGCAAATTGCCTGGAATGTGGGCGCGTATGGCGAGGCGCAGCCGCTGTATGAACGCAGCCTGACCATCCGCCAATCTCTTGGCGACCGGCGCGGCACGGCCGATTCGTTGCGGGCGTTGGGTCTCATTGCCTTATTCCAGGGGCGCATCCCGGACACAGCGCGGCTGATGCAAGAGAGCAACACTGTTCGCAAAGAGATTGGCGATGTGGCGGGCACGGCCGTTGGTCTGGCCGATATGGGCACCGCTTTTATGATCGCCGGTAACTTCCCGGAAGCCATTAAACTGCTGGAAGAAAGTCTGGCGCTGTACACCCAGTTAGGCTATCGGCAGGCTATGGCCCACTGGTATACCTTGCTGGCGTTGGGCTGCCTCTCCCATGGTGAATTTGAAAAGTCGCGCCGCCACGCCGAACGCGGGCGCACCCTCTCCCGCGAGGTCAGCTATAAACGGGGCGCCGCCCTCAGCAATTGGGTACTGGGCTGTCTCAACGTCGTCGCCGGTAACGACACCGGAGCCAAATCGTTATTTTCGCAAAGTGTCACCCTCTTCCGCGAGATCAACCAGCAAGATGAACTGGCCTGGGCGCTGGCAGAATTGAGCAAGGTGGAACTGGCATTGGGCAACCCGGCAGCGGCGCAGGCGCAGGTGTTGGAAGCGCTGCAAATTGGGGCGCGGCTCAAGTCCTTTTTACCGCTGAATTTTGCTTTGCCGGCCACGGCCGTACTCCTGGCCTGGCAAAGCGCCCAAACGGATGATCCCGCCGCCCGCCGGCAGCTTCAAGAACAGGCTATAGAATTGTATGCCCTGGCGGCGCGTTACCCCTCAGTGGGTAAATCGGCTTACCTGGATGGCATCACCGGGGCGCATATCCGGGAAATGACGGCCAGTTTACCGGCAGACGTACAGCAGGCGGCGCAAGAACGGGGGCAGCAGGGGGATTTGTTCACGGCCGTGCTCGCCCTCATCCAGCAATTATCCGCTTAAAGACCCTAAGGGTTTCCAAAAAACCTTAGGGTTTAAAAAGACGAGGAGAAAAAATGATGGCCCTGGATCGATCTTTTGTAGAGTTGAACCGTGCATCCACGGAGCGCATCCGCGCCCTGGCAGCGCGCCTAAGCGACGCCGAAATGCAGCACCCCGTCGGCGAACATTGGACGGTAGGCATTGTGTATGCCCATATCGCCTGGTGGGACCGGCGGGTGATGTACGTGCTGGACATGACGGAGAAGAACGGAGAGTTATTTGTGCCGGAGATTGATATTTTCGTCAATGACCTGTCCTTGCCGTTGTGGGCGGCTGTGCCGCCGCGTGAAGCGGTACGTATTGCGCTGGACACGGCCGTGACGCTAGACGCCCGCCTGGAAAATTACGACCCCACTCTGCTGGCAGAAATCTACAATTACCAAAAACGCTGGGTCATCCGCGCCCTGCACCGCAATGAACATCTGGATGAAGCGGAAGCGGCGTTGAGGATGACAGGGTGACAAGGTGATGGGGTGATGAGGTGATGAGGCGTAGGGGTGAGGCAGAAGGGCAATACCTTTGCCATTCACCTAAACCTTCGCCCCACCTGCCTCACCCATTCGTGATAAGATGAAAAGTATCGCGCTTATTGTTGTGATTTTGTGGGTGGTGTTGGTGATGGCGGCCTGCCAAACGACGGAAACGCCGCCGGCGGCAACGCCTTGTGGGGTGGACACGGCCCAAAGCGGCTTTGGGGCGGCCGTTGCCCTGACCCTGCTCGACGAAGCCAACACCCGGCTGGAAGGGGTACAGGTGAGCTACCGGGTGAATGGGGGGGAGTGGCAAGAATACCCAGAACGGGTGAACGGCCGTGCCACCCTGACCGGCATCACAGGCACTTACCAGATTCGGGCGCAAAAGCCCGGCTACCAGACCACCGAAACCATCGTCCCGCTGGCCGCTTTCTCTTGCGCAGGAGAACCGGCGCAGACCACGATGATCCTGCCGGCCGCCCAATGCCCCGTTACGCCGCACCCCCTGCTCATCCAACTACCACCTGCCGGCTCACCCCAACTGCACGCCACGGACGCCAACGGCCGTGAGCGCGCCCTCACTTGCCAGGAACAAGACGACCACGGTTGCCAACAGTATGCCCTGCCCCTCCAACAGGGTGATGTGGGTAACTTTTCGCTAGAAATCGAAGGGCTGCCAGACATTGGTGATATGGAGGTAGTTGACGGCGTGGTCTCGTATGCCACCGCGCCATACGACGTAACCCTAAACCAGGGCAACCGGCAGCAGTCCTTTGCTCTGGCGGCGGCCGAATCGGCCACGCTCACGCTGCCGGTGGAACGAGATGAAGTGGGCTGCCCGTTGGTAGATTTAACGGCCGTGACCCTCACCACCACCCCCGCCTACCCCGAACCCGGCGTGTACTTAGCCGGCAATCTGCTGATGACCGACCTGAGCGCCGCGGTCTGCCAGCAAACACCCACCCTCAGCGACATCACCTACATTATGAAACTACCGCCCGGCACGCGGCTGGAGGAGGCGCAGATGATTTATTGGCGCGATGAGGCGTGGGTAACGGGGGAATGTCGCCTGGAAGACGGCCAATACCTCTGCATCGCCCAACTGCCCAACCCCCTCATCAACCAGACCTATTCCGTGCGCGCTGTTGTCAACGGCGAAGAGTACATCGGCACGCAACTCCCTCTCACCAACCTCTGCATGGTCTTTAGCGAATAAGGTGGCAAGTGGCGAGTTGTTTGCCATTTGCCACCCCCTCTTTTTTGCCACCGGTCAAAGTAGGACTATAATCCCGTTGGATGCAGTGCGTCATTTATTGGCTGATATGTGAAGGAGAGACAAACTCATGCGACTGGGGAAAGATTTACTCAATAAACCAATCTATTCGGTGATAGACGGCCGTAACCTCGGCACGGTCAAAGACATTTACCTCAACAACGACCTCACCGCCATCACTGGCATCTTCGTCGGGCAAGAAGGCATGATCCGGCGCAAGACCTACCTCATTCCCCGCCCTGGCGTCGTCGTCTTTGGCATAGACGCCATTCTGGTGGTAAACCCGGGTGTGGTGGCCGAAGAAAGCGCCACCGCCGAAGCCGCCTCCTGGGTACGTCTGAGCAAATTGCGCGGGCGCGTGGTGGACACCCCCAATGGCACCAAAGTCGCCAACATCGGCGATATTGTCATCGGTGAAGAAGGCGACATCGCCGGGTTTACCCTGGCTAAAGTACATGTGGATGGTCCCATCGCCGACAAAGGCGCTATCGCCCGCTCCACCCTCATAGACACCGGCCACGCCGACGGCATTATGACCATTGACCTCACCCTGGCCGAAACCACCGATCTAGCCACCCCACCACCGCCTGCGCCTGAACCAATCACAGAAGAAATACCGGACGAATCAAACTAATCCGCAAAGGGCGCGAAACCACGCAAATACCTCTGCGCCTCCGCACCTCCGCGTTAAAAACTATTTGCTTAGGAGAAATGTCATGGACAGCACAGTCAATTTTGGCCTTACCAAAGAACAGCAAGAAATCCAACAATTAGCCCGTGAATTTGCCCGCAAAGAAATCGCCCCCCACGCCGAGCATTACGACAAAAGCCACGAATACCCCTGGCCCATTGTCAAAAAAGCGCAGGAAATGGGCTTCACCTGTCAGAATGTACCCGAAGAATATGGCGGCATGGGGCTGAGCCTGTTTGAAGAGATCATCGTCGGCGAAGAGTTAGCCTGGGGTTGCTCCGGCATGAGTACGGCTATCGCCGTCAATGGGCTGGCCATCCTGCCCATCCTCATTGCCGGAAACGAAGCCCAGAAAAAAGAATACTGCGGCCGTATGGCCGACGGCCAAATGGCCAGCTACTGCGCCACCGAGCCGGAAGCCGGTTCCGACGTAGCCGGCATCAAAACCACCGCTCGCAAAGAAGGCGACCATTACATCCTCAACGGCAGCAAAACCTTTATCACCGGGGCTACTGTTGCCGACTTTTACACAGTCTTCGCCTACACCGACCCCAACACCCGTTATAACGGCATGAGCTGTTTCATTGTAGACCGAGAGTGGGCCGGGGTGAGCGTGGGCAAGCCCTTTGACAAGATGGGGCAGCACGCTTCGGACACGGCCGAAGTCATCTTCGACAACGTCAAAGTGCCTGCCAGCCACCTACTGGGCAAAGAAGGGGATGGTTTTATCATCGCCATGAAGGTGTTTGACCGCAGCCGCCCCGGTACGGCCGCCGGTTCGGTGGGCGTGGCGCAGCGGGCGTTGGACGAATGTGTACGTTACGCCAAAGAACGCAGCACCTGGGGCCAGCCGCTTTACAAACATCAGGTCATCGGCCACATGATTGCTGACATGGCTATTGAAGTGGAAGCCGCCCGCCTGCTGGTGTGGAAATGCGCCTGGGCCTATGACGCGGGCGTGAGCAACACCACCCTGGCGGCGTATGCCAAAGCGTTTGCCGCCGACACCGCCATGAAAGTGACGACCAATGCGGTGCAGGTGTTTGGCGGCTACGGTTATATGGCCGAGTATCCGGTGGAAAAGTTGATGCGCGACGCCAAGATTTTCCAGATTTACGAAGGTACCAGCCAGATTCAACGCAACATCATTGTGCGCGAACTATTCCGTAAATAATTGCCAATTGGCAATTGATAAGACTAAAGCGCCACTGAACTCGTTTGGTTCAGTGGCGCTTTTTGGGTTAAAATGCCCGCTTGTTTATGAAAAAGAGGGCATTTATTGATGATTGATGGTGTTGAGCCAGTGATCACGTTTCACAACGTGAGCAAGCGATTTGTATTTGCCAGGGAGCGGCCACGCTCTATTTGGCGCACAGTGACTTCGGCCTTTTCGCGGCATCAAGATGAAGAGCGAGATTTGTGGGCGGTGCGGGATGTGAGCTTCACCGTGCAGCGGGGGCAATGTTTTGGCATTGTGGGCCGGAATGGGAGCGGCAAAAGTACGGCGTTGAAATTGATCGCCCGGATACTACGGCCGACAGACGGCCGTATCATTGTCCGCGGCCGGGTCAGTGCTTTGTTGGAATTGGGCGCCGGTTTCCATGCTGACTTGAGCGGGCGGGAGAATATCTACTTGAACGCCTCGCTGCTGGGGCTGGACGAGGCCACGACCGATGCCCGCTTTGAGGATATTGTGGCCTTCTCTGAATTGGGTGAATACATCGAAATGCCCGTCAAACATTACTCATCGGGCATGTATATGCGGCTGGGGTTTAGCGTGGCTATCCATATGCAGCCGGATATTTTGATTGTGGACGAGATTTTAGCGGTGGGCGATCAGGCGTTTCAGACCAAATGTCTGGACGCCATTTTGCAACTGCGGCGGAATGGCGTGACCATCATTATGGTCAGCCACAACCTGAATGTCATGCGCACCCTGTGTACCCACATGTTGTGGCTGGACAAAGGCAAGATGCGGGCGTTGGGTACAGTAGAGAATGTGGCCGCCGAGTACCAGGCGTATGCCTATGAACAGCAAGCAGCAGCAAAAGAGAGCACGGCCGTACCCGCCCCCCAAGATGCGCGTGGTGTAGACATTACGGCCGTGCGCTTCCTGGATGCACAGGGCGAGCCAGCCTTGGTTTTCCTTACCGGTGAACCAATGACCATCGAAATGCAATACATGGCGCATACGCCGGTGGATAACCCGGAGTTTGGGCTGGCGATTTTCCGGCAAGATGGGGTGCACGTAAATGGCCCCAACACCAAATTGGCCGGGGTAGATTTGGGGCGGCTGTATGGGCCAGGGGTGGTGCGTTACCACGTCGAGCGGCTGCCGCTGCTGCCGGCGCAGTATGAAGTGACCGCGGCTATACACGATGGACAGACCCATGCCTGTTACGCCTATCACCAGCGGGTCTATTCTTTCCGCATCGTGCCGGGCGGCGCGGACGAGATGGACGGGCTGATTGCTTTACCCGCCACCTGGACATATGCCGCCGGGGATGAGCTGGGGTTGTCGCTGTTGGCTGATGCAGTGACTCCGGCAGTGATGGATGTGGGAACTTAAACCATGCCGCGCTTATTGCTGCCGGTGAGCATCTATTTGCTCCTGGCTGGATTGTACTTATTTGCCATTCCTGTGGGGGAGTCCCCCGATGAACCCGGACATTTACAATGTATTGAGCAGGTGGCTCGCTATAACCGCCTGCCGGTGATGGAACCAATACCCCAGGGGGATGTGTGGTGGGCGCACGGCCGTATTGTGGCCGGGCATATGTGTTATCACATGCCGCTTTATTACCTGGCAGCGGGAACAATTCTACGGGGTGTGGCGGCTACCACAGATTCGTCTGTTACCTATGAATTTCCGCCCACCAACCCGCGCTTTGAGCCAGAAATAGCCATGTTTTTGCATGACAAAACGACTTTTTGGCAACTGGCCGAGCCGATTACCCTGACAGCCCTCCGTCTGTTTTCCATTGGGCTGGGGCTGGCCTTAGTCTGGGCCAGCTACCACCTGACCCGACGCCTGGCGCCTGAATGGCCGTTATTTGCCGTTTTTGCGGCCGTGTTGGTAGCCGGTTGGCCGCAAATTGCCTACCTGAGCCGGGCTATTACCAATGATATACTGGCGACAACAGTGGCCGTATTGGCGCTGGCTGTAGCAGCGGAGGTAGGTAAGCCCCGGCGTTTTATGGTTCTGGCGGTTTTGGCTTCTCTGGCGGTGTTGAGTAAAGTGACCATGACGTTTATAGTGGTGATCGTGGGCATGGTATGGGTCTTAGAATTCCGGCAGTATCAGGGGCAGCGACGCGCCTATGTGTGGGCGATGGTGGTGAGTGCGGTGGTGTGGCTGGCGACGGCCGTTTTGCTGCTTTACCATCCCATCCTCCGCGAACACCTGGCCATTAGCAACCGTGCCTTTTCCACTATACCGGCACAGGTCTATACATTTGTTTATTGGCGTGAGTTTATGGTTATGACCCTGAGTTCCGGTTGGGCCAGGTTGGCCTGGATGAATTTGCCCGCTCCGGCAACCCATGCTTATCTGTGGTGGGGATTGTTGACCATCGCCACAGTCAGCGGTTATTATTTGCTCTGGCGCAAAGCAGAAACGGGGCAACAGCGTTTATTGTTATGGTTATGCCTGTTTTGGAGCGTGGGCCTGATTTTGACCTACCTGCGCATTAACGTCAATCGTTTTCAGCCACAGTTTCGTTTTATGCTGGCATTAACACCTGTCTTAGCGGCCGGGGCGGCCGTCGGTTGTTTATATGGTGTGCGGGTACGGCCGTTTTACCAATGGAGCCTTATTGTCGGTATTGCCACCGCCCTGGTTGTTTATAACGTCTGGTTTATTTTCACCATAGTGCAGCCGGTCTATGGCTGGCGCTTTTAGCAATTAGAAACATTTTATGTCAGGAGATTTTTTTATGAATAGAACAAATAACGGGCAGCACGCATCCGCAATCATTTTTTTTGTCATTCTGTTTTTGGGCGTCTTTGTATTGTTTTACGTAGCCACAAACCAGAAGCCCGTATCACCTGTATCAGCGCAGGCCGAGCCCGCCAGCGAGCAAGGCGCCGCGCCCAACTGCCGTTATGGCGTCTCGTCCGGACTTGTCTCGGAAAACCCCTTTATTGATGCCCTGCGTGTAGGCTGGATACTTGATTTCGGCTCATCTCCCGGCCGGGTCGTGCCACCCGGTGTTGAGTACGTACCGATGATACGCATGAAACAAAACAAAACGACACAAGGTGTCCGTCTACCTTCTTACACCATCACCACGCAGCCCCTCACAGACAATCCCGGCGGATTAGGCCCATTACTCGCCAGTTATCCAGGGAAACTATGGATTGTGGGTAATGAAGTAGACCGGGAGGCATGGCAAGATGACATGGAACCCTACATGTATGCACGCGCTTACCATGATGTCTACCACTTCATCAAACAGAGAGACCCTTCCGCCAAAGTGGGTATTTCCGGCCTAGTGCAGGTGACGCCAAATCGCCTGGAATATCTGGACATGGTCTGGGATAGCTACGTGCAACAATTTGGTACACCTATGCCGGTTGATGTATGGACTTTTCACATCTATATCTTTCCCGAAGCGCGGCTAACTCCGCAGGGTCAAATTGTCGGCTCTTACGCTTCTATTGCCGTTGGTACTCCTTGTTATAATAATCGAGATGCAGCCAGTTGCACGGCAATCAAGTGGGAAAGCGATCTGACGCCTACGTTATGCTCACAGAACAGCGTCTATTGCAACGCAGAACACGATGATGTGACTATTTTTATCGAGCAATTGCTGGCGATGCGGCAGTGGATGAAGGCTCACGGTCAGCAGCAGAAGCCTTTGCTGTTGTCGGAGTTTTCGCTGCTACATCCTTTTACGGATTATGATCATCCCATTAACCCCACCACTTGTTATTTACGAGATGAGTTCGGGGGGTGTTTTACGGCCGTGCGCGTCAACCAGTTTATGCAAAATGTAATACAATACCTGGAAACGGCCGTTGACCCCAACCTCGGTTATTTTGCCGATAACAACCGCCTGGTACAACAATGGCTTTGGTATTCGATCACCATTCCAACTGAGGAAGAGCCGGGCGCCGCCAGCCGGTTGGTGTCATTAGATGGAAACGGTAACCCGGTAGCTTTTACCGCAGTGGGCCAAATGTTTCAGGCA
Source organism: Anaerolineae bacterium (assembly GCA_023382655.1). Lineage (GTDB taxonomy): Bacteria > Chloroflexota > Anaerolineae > Promineifilales > Promineifilaceae > CAADGU01. Next base: position 53,943 of record JAHDWK010000013.1, read on the forward strand.
CAGGTTGCCAGCCGCCCGACCGCGGTGAACTTACTGCCGATTAATGCCAGCACTATTGCCGTGAGCGGCGTGACCAGCGCGACTATTTCAGTTGACATCGTCAATAACGGTAATACACAAGCAACATCCGACTATACCGTGTCGTTTTATCGCAATTCCGCGCTAACTGACCTGATTGCCACTGTGACAGTTCCCCACAATTTGAATGGGTGCGCAGCTGATGATGAGGTAGTTTCTGTCTCCTGGGATGGTTTGGTTCCGGGTGTTAATTATTTCTGGGCCCATGTAAGCAGTAATGAAGATAACAACCCGGCAGACGATATAATGATGGGGCTTGTGATTGTGGACCCAGAGCAAACCTTCTTGCCGATTATCACTCGCTAAATGTAGCCAGCTTGTTATGAGCGAAATAAAAAAGGCCAGCTTTGTGTAAAAAGCTGGCCTTTTTTGGTTAATTGAAGTTTTGTTTGAGATGCCGCACCACATCACGGAAGGAGATGACACCTTCAGGACGGCCGTCGTCATCCACCAACGGTACATGACGAAAACCATGTAAGGACATTTCATGCAGCGCCCGCGCAATGGGCAGGGACAGTGTCAGAGCGATGGGATTGGGGGTCATGTAATCGGCGATGGTCACAGCCGTCAAATCATCCACCAACCCTACCACCCGCATCAGCACATCCTTCTCCGTAAAAATGCCGATCAGCCGGTCATCCTTGTCCGTCACCAGCAGGCAGCCCACGCGGTGCGCATTCATCTGGCGGATCGCTTTAGCCAGGGAAGCGCCCTCATCTATGGAAACCGGCGCGTGTGGTTGCAAGGTGGCAATGGGGGCCGTCATTTGGTCTTGTACGGCCGTCGTCTCCTCTGGCTTTTGATCCATTTCATCCATATATTCGTCGTCCAGTTCCAACGATAACGCCCCGGTTTGTTTCCCCTTCACCGACTCCCGTTCCGTCACCGTCCACAAGTCAGCCGAGGTGTACAGCTCATACAAATCGCCTACCCCCTTCTTCGCCTGGGCTGCCTTCACCTGCTCCATCAACCCTTCCGTGTAGGTCTGTTTTTGTACCCGACGGATCACCCCCATCGGCGCCGGAAAAGCAGGAAACTCCATGCTGCTGATGATAAAGGCCAGTTGCATGGAAGTCTCATCGTGAACCAGCAGGTCATCCTCGCTGACACCGTTGCCCAACTGCACCACTTCCGGCATAAAACCGTTCAGGCGAATACCTTTGTCATGATCTTTGCCAAAGATCATCGGTTCGCCATGTTTCAGGTAAAGGATGTTTTCATCTCGCAAGCGGCGGTCATCCAGGCCAAGCCATTCATTGGGGTTAAAAATGACGCAGTTCTGATAAATCTCCACAAACGAGGTGCCCACATGGTGCGCGGCTTCCAGCAACACCTCGCCCAAATGCTGCGTGTGGGCGTCAATGGAGCGGGCCACAAAGGTCGCTTCAGACGCCAGCGCCACGGCAATGGGATTCAACGGCTGCTCCAACGACCCCATGGGCGAAGATTTAGTGACCATGCCATGCCGGGACGTGGGGGAATACTGCCCTTTGGTCAGGCCGTAAATGCGATTATTGAACAGCAAAATGTTCAGATTGATGTTGCGGCGAATGGCATGAATCATGTGGTTGCCGCCAATGGAAAGGCCGTCACCGTCACCGGTAACCACCCAGATGCTCAGGTCAGGGCGGGCAATGGCTAAACCGGAGGCCAGCGTGGGGGCACGGCCGTGAATACTGTGGATGCCATATGTATTCATGTAATACGGAAAACGGCTGGAACAGCCAATCCCAGAGATAAACACAATATCCTCTCTGGCAAAGCCAATCTCCGGCATCGTCTTTTGCACCTGTGCCAGAATGGAATAATCGCCACAACCAGGGCACCAGCGCACCGTCTGGTTAGAGACAAAATCGTGCCGGGTTAAAGGAATAGTTTCTGTAGTCATGCTCTTTTCCTGATAGTGAGCAGTGAGCGGTAAGCAGCAAGCAATGCTACCACACGTCACTGCTCACTGCTCACCGCTTACTGCTTACTTCCACAATCTTGTTATACACCTCATTGATCTTAAACGGCCGTGCCTGCATTTTGGGGTACGATTGCACATTCAGAGCAAAACGGCCGCGCAGCAAAAAGGCCAACTGCCCGCCGTTTAACTCCGGCACCAACACCCGCCGGTAACGGCTGAGCAGATCACGCAGGTTGGCCGGGAACGGGTTCAGATAGCGCACATGGGCATGAGCCACCGAGTAGCCATCGGCCTGCGCCCGCTGTACACCCGACCGCACCGCGCCAAATGTGCCGCCCCAACTCACCACCAGCAAATCGCCAGACGAGGGGCCATACACTTCTTGTGGGGGAATCACTTCCGCCAGCCGGGCAATTTTATCTTTGCGCTCAAAGTACATTTGCTCATTGTGCTGCGGGTCATAAGAGACATTGCCCGTACCGGGCGCTTTGCTCAGGCCGCCAATACGGTGTTCCAGGCCGGGCGTACCGGGGATGGCCCACGGCCGTCCACCTGTTTCCGGGTCGCGTTCATAGGGCAGGTAAGGGGCGTCACCATTGTCATGGGTACGGCCGTTCGGGTGCTGCACCGGAATCGCCGGAATCTGCTCCGGGTCCGGAATCTGCCACGGTTCTGAACTGTTCGCCAGAAAACCATCCGACAACAAAATGACCGGCGACATACTGCGCACAGCCAGCCGCGCCGCCTCAAAGGCCATGTCAAAACAATCCGACGGACTTTGCGGCGCCAGCACCACAATGGGGCTTTCTCCATTCCGACCAAACATCGCTTGCAGCAAATCCCCTTGCTCCGTCTTGGTGGGCAGCCCGGTGCTGGGGCCACCCCGCTGTACATTCACAATCACCATCGGCAGTTCCAGCATAATCGCCAGGTTCATCGCTTCACTCTTCAAAGCCACCCCAGGCCCGCTGGTGCCCGTCACCGCCAGTGCCCCACCAAAGGCCGCGCCAATGACCGAACCCATAGCCGCGATTTCATCCTCCGCCTGGAAGGTACGCACATCAAAATGGCGCAGCGGCGCCAGCGCGTGCAAAATATCGCTGGCCGGGGTGATGGGATACGTGCCATAAAACAACGGTTTGCCCATTTTTTTGGCGGCCGTTACCAACCCCATAGCCACCGCTTCATTACCCGTCACCTTGCGGTACGTGCCCGGCGGCAGCGTGGCCGGGCGGATGCGATACCGATGTTGAAAGGCGCGGGTGGTATCACCAAAGAAATAGCCGGCTTGCAGCGCCCGGCTGTTGGCTTCATAAATTTCCGGTCGTTTGGCAAATTTTTTCTTCAGCCAATCGAGAGTCGTCTCCATCGGCCGGTCAAACATCCAAAACGCAATGCCCAGAGCAAAAAAGTTTTGCGAACGATCTCTTTCTTTATTGCCAATACCCTCAATATCTTTCAGCGCCTCGCGGTTCAGTGAGGTTAAGGGGATACGAATCACCTGATAATTTTTGAGGGAGTCATTTTCCAGCGGGTTTTCTTCATATCCCGCTTTTTTCAAGTTGGCGCTGGTGAAGGCGTCGGTGTTCACAATAATCGCACCGCCATGTTCCAGTTCTGGCAGACACGCTTTGAGAGCAGCAGGGTTCATGGCTACCAACACCTGGGGCGCATCACCGGGCGTCAGAATGTCGCGTTCAGAGATGTTGATCTGAAAGCCGCTGACGCCGGCCAACGTGCCCGCCGGGGCACGGATTTCCGCGGGGAAGTCTGGCATGGTGCTGATGTCATTGCCAAAAACGGCCGAGGTATTGGTAAATTGGGTGCCGGTTAGCTGCATCCCATCGCCAGAATCCCCGGCAAAGCGGATGACAACCGATTCGAGTTCTTCAAACTGTATTTCTTCTGGTGTGGCTAATTCGCTCATAAGAGCCTCCTTCATTTCGTGGTCCGTAATTCGTGACCCCTAATCCGTGACGGATTACGAATCACGGTTTACGGTTTACGGGTTACGCTCAGTCCCCCCCCTCCGGCTTGCGCGGGAATTGTTCGGGATGGGGCGGGCGGTTTTGCACTTCAATGGGGTAACGGGCAGCCAGGTAGTGAATGACAGCCTGGTGGGTCATCGCGCCCAGGATACGGCCGTCCTCATCCACCACCGGCAAGTTCCGAATCCCTTTGGCATCCATCAACCACAACGCCGCCGCGGCCGAGGTTTCCGGGCCAATGGTAATCGGATCGGCGGTCATCACGGTATCAATGGGCTGCGCCAGCAGTTCGCTGTGGCCTGCCACCCGGCTCAACACATCCCGATCCGTAAAAATACCGGTCAGTTTTTCATCGGCCGTCACAATACAGACATTCACGTTTTTGTGGCGCATCTCCGTCAGGGCGTCCTGTACGGCCGTGCCCGCCTCTACCTGACAAAACGCGGTCAAATCCAGATATACCACCTGTTCGGCTTTCAATTCTTGTTCTAAACTCATACAAACCTCCAAAAACAGGAGTTTGAGAGAGTAACATGGGGTAATCTCTCAATCTCTTTTTAAGTCATCGGCAACAAATTGTAATGTTCCCGTAGTAGTTGGCGGCTCTGCTCAAAATCATCGGCGACCAGCGCCGCCACAATCTGCTCGTGGTACCGCCACACTTCCAGCCAATACTCATACCGGGCATAGCGCGTCAACTCACTGGCCTCATAAGCATCCCAATACGCCGCCAGCAAGCCGGTGACAAAGGGGTTGTTTACCCGGCTAAAGATGAGCAAATGAAGCTGGCGATGTTCCCCATTGGGCACATGCACCGGATTGCCATGCAATTTCTCCTGGGCGCGGGCCACAATCTCTTGCAATTGGGTTTTGTCTTCGGCTGTTAATTGGCTCACTGCCTCATGCCAATAAGCGTCTTCTACGGCGCGACGCAGCCCGGCAAATTGGGCGAACTGTGTTTCGCCGCTGCCCAGACCAAACAGGACGCTTTTCAACACAGCGGGGGCAAAGTTGAATGGCTCACGCTGAATACCGACACGCGGCCGTACCGACACAAACCCCAAACTGCGCGCCACCTGCAACTGTTCCCGTAATTTACCTACGCTAATACCCAGTTCGGCGCTGATTTCGTTCAAGGGGGGCAGGCCATGACCAGGGGCCAGTTGGCGGTCAATAAGATACTGCAAAAATTCAGAATCCAGTTCGGTAAGCAACATACATACCCCATTCATTGTATTTATCCAATAAATACAATGAATGGCGCGGATGATACCAAAAAGGACACGGCCGTACAACAAATTGTCCAAAACTCATCCCCCTTTTATCAGACAAATTCAACGATAGAGAACGCGCGTTATCAGGGGATGGCGAGGCTTTTCTTTCACTTCAGACGGATAACCAACAGTAAGCAATGCCTGCGGCTCCCAATTTGTGGGCAACATCAATACCTGCCTGACGACATCGGGGCAGAACAGCGGGGCGCACATCCAGCAAGCGCCTAATCCGGCTTCATGGGCTGCCAGCAGCAAATTCTGTCCGGCCATCGCCGTACTTTGCACAGCCATTAGCCACTCATGGTGCTGGCGAGTGGGGTCGGGGTAGCTGTCCATATCCGCCATTGTCAGGCAGAGCAGGATGAGCAACGGCGCCCCGGTCAGCCGCCCGTAAGAACGGGCCACATCCTGGGCGATGATGGCTTCCGCAATCTGGTCAGCTTCCAGGTCCGCCCGCAGCTTTTGGCCCATGGCTGTGGCCAGCCGGTGTTTGCTTTCCGGGCTTGTCATCACCACAAAACGCCAGGGCTGGCGATTATGAGCTGAAGGGGCGTAGGTGGCAGCCGTTAAGAGGGTGTCAATAAGTTCAGGGGGCACGGGATCAGGATGATAACGCCGAATGGAACGACGGCTAAGGAAAAGTGACGTTTTCAAGATTTGTCCCCGATGAAAGGCCAACACGTCCTAATCTCCAGCCACTAACTTGTACCCCATGCCCCACACCGTTTCAATGGTGACATTGCTGCCGGCTAAACGGTCGCGCAAATGGGCGATGTGTACGTCCACCGTGCGCGTTTGGCCGTAAAATTCGTAGCCCCACACCAGGTCGAGCAATTGGTCACGTGAGAGGACAATGTTGACATGATCCATGAGGGTGATCAGCAGGTCAAACTCTTTGGCGCGCAGCGGTGTGCGCAGGCCATTGACGGTCACTTCGCGGGCGGTGGGATCTAACATGACGCCACCTAACTGGCGTATCTGGTCAGCTTTAGCGCCGGTGGAAGCCGGGCCGGCGCGGCGCAAAATGGCGTGAACGCGGGCAATCAACTCGCGCGGGTTGAACGGTTTGGTAAGGTAATCATCAGCCCCCATTTCCAGGCCAACGATCTTGTCAATGTCTTCGGTGCGGGCGGTGAGCATGAGGATGGGCAGGTGATTATTGGCAGCGCGCACCCGACGGCATACTTCCCAGCCGTCAATGCCGGGTAACATCAGGTCTAGCACCATGAGGGTTGGTGGATTTTGCTGGATGAGGTCGAGGGCTTGTTGTCCATCTACGGCCGTGACCACCCGATACCCATCCTTCTCCAGATACAGCCGGGCTAGATCGCGGATATTGGCTTCATCGTCTACAACGAGGATCGTTTCCATAAAAGAGTCTATTACTCTCCAATCACGGCGATCATCTCAATCTCCACCCGCGCCCCGCGAGGCAGGGCAGCCACTTGAAAGGTAGAACGGGCGGGCGGATTGGGGGTGACGTAACGGCCGTATACCTCATTCATCGCCGCAAAATCGGCAATATCGGCCAGAAAGACGGTCGTCTTGACCGCATTGGCAAACGTAGCGCCAGCCGCTTCCAGAACAGCCTGCAAATTTTTCATCACCTGATCCGTCTGCACCTGTACGCCCCCTTCCACCAGATTACCCGTCGTTGGGTCTAGCCCCACCTGCCCGGCCAAAAATAACAAATTACCGGTGCGCACAGCCTGGGAATATGGCCCCGCTGCGGCGGGGGCGTTGTGGGTGGCAATGATTGTTTTGTCCATGTTTACTCCTCTTTCGTAACCCGTTATCCGTTATCGGTTTACGGTTCACCGGCTACACCCGCGCCGCCAACTGCCAGCCATCCCCTTTTTTCTGGGCAGGAATGGCCCATAGCGCGGGCGTCCCAGCTTCGATATTAAATTTGAGGTCACGCAGCATATCTTTGCGCTCCGCTTCAATGGTCAGGACAATAAAGTCCAACAGTTTCAGGCCATCTTCGGGCGTGATGATGGTTTCGGCGAGCAAAGCCCCATCGGGCCGGGGAATGGCCTGGAAGAGAGGTTGGCCCTGCACCAGTTTGCTGCCAATTTCCCGCGCCTGCCGCGCCGGTTGCTGCCAGGCAGGGGCATACAAACGCTGGACGCGCTGCCACAATTCGGCGGCGTCTTTGTCCGCGCCTTTGCTGCCCCCCTGGGATTGGCGTTGGTGCAGGTGGACACGGCCGTGAAACAACCACACCGGCAACCAGCCATCCACCCGATCATTGCCGGGGGCGGCATAGTGTACGTCTATGGGTTGCAGGCCGGTCTGGTGTAGGGTGACGGCCGTGAAGCAGTTTGTGCACACCACCACCACCACATCATTATGGTGTGGCTCCAACTTCTGATTACATTGAGGACATCGGAGGGGGAGTAGTTTCATATTATCCGTGATGCGTAATCCGTGATGCGTAATCCGTGATCTGTTTACGGTCACCGGTTTACGAATGACGGATGACGGATTACCGTTTATTGGCTTTCGACACTTCGTCCAGCAAATTCATGCCCGTTTTCATCAAATCGCCCATATTCATGTTGCCGCCCCCACCAAGCATATTTTCCAGCATACCGCCGGAGCCACGTTTGCCGCTGATCGCCTTTTTCACCTTACCCTGTATCTGCTCCACCTCTTCACCATAGCGAAAAGCGCGATACCCGGCTGCAATCAAAACAATGCCCAGCACAATGGGCAGTAAAAGCAAGGCAAGACCATCATCATCACTGCTTTCACTGAATGCCATCGCCGCCAGAATGGTGCCATTCACCAGCACAAAATTTCCGGCGGCTAACCCCGCCACCAGCGCCGCCGCCCGGTAAAAGATGTTGCCCGGTGCTTTACCATAGAGCACTTCGTTGTTCACCCCATCCACCACCACCTGGTAATGGCGCTGGTGATAGCTGTAACGAGCCACCCACAGCGGGTAATAGACAATGGCGAGCTGCTCATGCAAAAAGTGGAACTTCTCAAAATAGGTGGCATCCAGCCGTTGTTTGCTACGGCCGCGATAAATGAAATGGTCGTGCGCTTCTGCTATGGCATCCGTGTGTGATTCCGTTGGTTCAAACACAATGGCTTCAGCGTGCAATGCTTCTTTGTGATATGGTTCCAGTTGGTTTTGCGCTAACGTGACCTGATGCACCCCATACTCGGACACATCCAGTGCGGCGTCTGCCCATTGCATTTCTTCAAACACCTGCACTTCAACCGGTTTGGTTTCATCTTTGTCTTTGCGCACCCGGCCAAACAGCCAGCCGGCCACATCGGCCCGCACCCGCCAATACGGCAGGTAAACCAGGAACATATCCTGGATTTCCGCCTGCTTTTTGAGGTCACGCGCCTTTTTGACACCGGAGAAGAAACTGCCCACCGATTGACGCGCTTTGTCCCGCTCCACGCGGCGGTTCACCTGCCAGCGGCGTGTGCCCTGCTCGCCTTGAATGAGGGAGTGCAGGCCGCAGAAAGGGCAGGTAACCAGGCGTTCGCCTTCTTTGACGGGGACGATACCATTACATTCGGGGCAGGTAAGACCTTGTGTTTTGTCCATAAAATTTGTGGCTGCGGCCGGTCTGTGACCGTGCCGCTTGAACTGGCACGGTCACAGACCGGCCAGCGCATGGTCAGATTTTGTGGGAAACATAACTGGCGATGGCAAACATCGGTACGGCCATCACCAGGGCGGCGATCAGATAAATGAGAATGCCTCCCCCCAAACCGACAAGATTCCCGGTGAGGAAACCGGCAGCAGGAATGAGAGCGGCGCAGAAATAGAGCAGGCAACCCACGCCGGCCACTGTCTGGTAAGGGACTTCTTGTTTGGAGGGGAAAATATCGGCAAAGACCCGGCCAGCTGCGGCTTCGACTACGGCCGTGTACGGCCGTCCCTGAAATTGATACTCAAAGACATACACCGGCAAATGCACCAGCGCCATCTCTTTGATCATGGAGTCGCTAATCTGTTGGTCGGCAGCCAGCCATTTTTTCACCGCGTTCAGGGGTACGGTCGGTTCCAGGGCGTAGGCGTTGCCCTGATAAGGTTCCAGGTCAGACGCGGGAATGGTGATGCGGGTGGTATCCAACACCGAGACGGGGGCCGCCGGTTTGATAAACACCTTCTCTGCCCCTTCCACGTCGGCGCGCACCAACCACAACGGCCATAACTGGAAAGTGGGTGACTTAATAGTGGCTTTGCTGTCCAGGTTTTTAACCGTTTCATTACCGCCCATCCAGCGGCGCAGCGCCGCCGCCGCATCCGTGTCGCGCAGCGTATCACGCACCACGTAATGCAACACCGCCTGGCTTTTGTCTACGACATTGGTGGCGCCACAGAATTCGCACACGGCCGTGAGCGCACCCTGTTCAACGGGCAGCACGGCCGTACATTGGTTACACAAAATTTCGGTTGGAGGGGGGACAGCCGGCTCGTCTTCGATCATGCTCATACCTCACCCGCATTGTACGCGCAAAAAGAGAAAAGGGGCAAATGGATTTTAAGGGGTGCGTGATGCGTGACCCGTTGCTAGATCACGGATCACGCATCACGCATCACAGGCAGTCAATTACAACAAGAGACGCAGCGCGTTTTCCAAGATAGCTTTGAACGCTTGCATGAATTGGGCGGCTTCCGCGCCATCGGTGACGCGGTGGTCGGCGGAGAGGGTCACTTTCATACGTGTGCCGACGGCCAGGTCACCGTTTACCACCACCGGCACCTGTCGCGCCGACCCCACCGCCAGGATACCGGCATGAGGCGGATTGAGGATGGCGATAAAGTTTTCCACATCCCATGGTCCCAGGTTGCTGACGGTGAAGGTGGCCCCTTCCACATCTTCGGGGCGCACTTTGCCTTCGCGGGCACGGCCGAACATCTCTTTGTGGTCGCGGGCGATCTTGGAGATACTGGAGATATCGGTGTCTTTTTGCACGACGGTGAGCAGGCCACCCTCGATGGCCACGGCCGAACCCACATGCACCCGATTGTGGCGGATGAGCTTGTCGCCGCCAAAGCTGGCGTTGAGGTTGGGGAATTCCCGTAAGGCCAGCGCCGCTGCCTTCACGATCAGGTCATTGACGGTTACCTTGTTGTCCGGGTCGAGGGCTTCGTTGATTTGTTTGCGCAGGGCCAGTGCCGGTTCCATGTCAATCTCGGTGGTGACATAGAAGTGGGGTACCGTGGTTTTACTTTCGGTCATGCGCCGGGCGATGGCGCTGCGCATCCGGGTGAGCGGGATTTCTTCAGAGTCGGGGCCGGCGGCTACAGGTGTGGGGGCGGGCGCTGACGTAGGCGCTGCGGCAGGTGTGGCGGTGGGCTGCGGTTGGGCAATGAAAGTTTCCACATCCGCTTTGCGGATACGGCCGTCCGGCCCCGTGCCACCTACCTGTGCTAAATCCACGCCATGTTCTTCAGCCACCCGGCGGGCGACCGGGGTGGCCTTGACGCCGCCGGGGAATTCACTACTGACGGCCGTGCTGGCAGCCGGTGCGACCGGCTCTGTCTTCGCCGGTTCCGACTCCGGCGCGGGTGCTGCTTCCTCACTGACAGGCGCTGGTTTGGCTGCCGCACCATTATTGCCACCCGTCTTAGCGCCCGCCTCCGCAGTCATGCTGCTAATATCTTCGCCTTCGGCGCCAATGACGCCTAATTTAGCACCCACCGGCACTTGATCGCCCGTTTCCCGGAATATCGCCAGCAACACGCCTTCGGCGCGCGCTTGTAATTCTTGGGTCACTTTGTCTGACTCAATTTCGGCCAGCACATCCCCTTTATGCACCGGGTCGCCCACATTCTTCAGCCAGCTACCCATCGTGCCTTCTTCCATATCAAAGCCCAACGTGGGCATGAGGATAAATTCCGCCATGTGACTTCTCCTGTGTCACGCATCACGCATCACATGATGCGTGATGCGTGACTCGTCATAGAATTTCTTTCACGGCCGTGACCACCTTCTTGGCATCGGGTAGGGCCATTTTTTCTAATTCGCCAGAGTAAGGGGCAGGCACGTCGTACTGCGCCACTCGTTTAATGGGCGCATCCAGATAATCAAACGCCTGCTCCTGCAACTGGGCTATAATCTCCGCGCCAATGCCGTAGGTCTGGTGCCCAAATTCCACCACCACCGCCTTAAATGTCTTTTTGAACGAAGTCAGCGCCAGCGACATGTCCAATGGCTGCAAGGTGCGCAAATCCACTACCTCCGCCTCCACCCCTTCCTTCGCCAGCGTTTCGGCTGCGTCCAGGGAAATGTGCAGCCCTTCACCGTAGGTGATAATGGTCACATCGCTGCCTTCGCGTTTAATGTCAGCTTCGCCGATGGGCACGGTGTAATCCTCGTCGGGCACATCGCCGCGCACTTTCGGGCTGGTATACAGCGGCACCGGCTCGATGAACAGCACCGGGCCATTATCGCGGATGGCCGCCTTCAGCAGCCCTTTAGCGTCATACGGCGTGGCCGGGCAGACCACTTTCAAGCCGGGAAAATGGGCGAAAATCACGTCCGGTGTGTGGCTGTGCGTGGCGCCTAACTGTTTACCGCCGCCGCCTGGGGCGCGGAAAACCAGCGGACAGTCAAACTGGCCGTTGAACATGTAGCTCACTTTGGCCGCATGGTTGACGATGGCGTCAAAGGCGACAAAGGCGAAGTTGATAGTCATAAATTCGGCGACGGGGCGTGTGCCGGCCATAGCGGCGCCCACGGCCGCGCCGGCAATGACCATTTCCGAAATGGGGGTATCACGCACGCGCCGTTCGCCAAACTCTTCCAGAAAGCCTTTAGTAACGGCATAGGTACCGCCCCAGGCGCCCACTTCTTCGCCCATGATAAAAACGTTCTCGTCGCGCTGCATTTCTTCACGCAGTGCTTCGGTTATTGCTTCTCGTAGTGTTAGTCGTGCCATTGTTAGTTCCTAAAGGTTCGCAGTGGGCGATTTATCGCCGTCAGATGGCGATGAATCGCCCACTACGAACGAATGGTTATGCAGGGTAAATGTGATCAAAAAGTGTTTCCGGCGCTGGTACCGGGGATTCGTTGGCAAAAGTGACGGCATCGTCTACTTCTTTCATCACCACGTCATCAATGGCTACCAGTTCCGCCTCGCTGGCTTCGTATTCTTCCAGCAGCACCTTTTGCAGGGTGGCAATGGGGTCTTTTTCATCGCGCCATTTGTCCAGTTCACCGGCGGGACGATACCGGGTACGGTCGCCAATGGAGTGCCCTTCGTAGCGGTAGGTGACCATTTCCAGGAATTGCGGCCCTTTGCCTTTGCGGCAGGCATCAATGGCTTTTTGGGTGGCTTTGTACACCTCCATGATGTTCATGCCGTCAATCTTTTTGGCGGGGATGTTGTACGCTTTAGCTTTGTCGGCCAGGTTGGGGTTGGCGGAGGCGCGGTCTACGGCCGTGCCCATACCATACTTGTTGTTCTCACAAATAAACACAATGGGCAGCCCCCACACCCCGGCCATGTTTAATGATTCATGGAAATAGCCGATATTGGTCGCGCCATCGCCAAAGTAGCAAAGGCAAACACCGCCTGTGCCTTTGTACTGCTCGGCCAGGGCCATGCCTGTGCCCATCGTCAGGTGCGCGCCGACAATGCCGTATCCGCCCCAGAATTTCTTCTCTTTGCTGGCCAGGTGCATCGAGCCACCGCGTCCACCCACGACGCCGGTCGCTTTGCCCATCAATTCGGCCATCGCCGCGCCGGCTTCCAGCCCTACAGCCAGGGCATGGCCGTGATCGCGGTAAGCGGTAATCAGGTGGTCGCGTTCCGGGTCACGGGCGGCAATGGTGCCTACGGCCACCGCTTCCTGGCCGATGTACAGATGCAGGAAGCCTTTAATTTTACCTTCAAGCTGGTACAGTTCATCGCTGCGTTCTTCAAAACGGCGAATCAGCACCATCTGGCGGTACCATTCGAGTAACGTTGCTTTGTCCATTCATATCTCCTGAAAAGAGGCTAGTAATTAGTAGCCTGTGGCTGGTCTACAAACGGTTAGCCACCGGCGCTGTCTTTATTACTTTTTAACCCAGGTGGGAAGTGGTTGTGTGAACCGGACGGCCGTTATGCCATCAACTAGCTAGTTTAGCAAACTTCGCCTCTATGGGCGAGTTTGATAACCCGGAATACGCCTGCCGCTTAGTTCTCCGGATTTACCTGGGAGGCAGGTTGGTAGAGCGGTAACTCTACGGTGAAGGTACTGCCTTCACCGGGTTTGCTATGGACATGAATGTACCCGCCATGACGTTCTACAATGCGCCGGCAAATAGCCAGGCCGATGCCAGTGCCAGGATAATGGTCACGGCCGTGTAACCGTTCAAACACCAGGAAAACACGCTCATTGTATTTTTCGTCAAAACCAATACCGTTATCACTGACGGTAATCTGGCACCACGTGTTGTGGATACGGCCGTGAATGACAATTTTAGGCGGGACCCCCGGACGGCGAAACTTAATCGCATTACTCAACAAATTTTGGAAAAGCTGCTTCATTTGCATGGCATCCGCTTCAATCTCTGGCAGTTCGGCCACAGTAATCTCCGCCTGCGTTTCCGCCATCATGAGTTCCAAATCTTGAAGAACTTGCTGGGTAATCTGGGATAAATTCACCGGGCTAAATGGCTGTCCATGCGTGCGCACCCTGGAGAACGCCAGCAAATCTACAATCAACGTTTGCATACGCGCGGCTGCACTTTGCATCCGATTCAGATAATCCTTACCCCGTTCATCCAAAAGCGGGTAATACCGTTTTTCCAGCCGATTACCAAATGTTTGAATTTTGCGCAGCGGTTCCTGCAAATCATGGGAGGCAACATAGGCAAACTCCTGCAACTCCCGGTTACTTCGTTCCAGTTCGGCCATATACGCTGCCAGTTGCCGGTCGGCGATCTTGCGGGCCGTCACATCGGCAAACACCCCAATCATGTGCTCTGGTTTGCCTGTTTCGTTCAGGAACAGTGTGCCTCTTACTTCTATCCAGGCGACTTTGCCATCACCCCGCATAATTTCATGCTCATATTGGATAATGGTCTGCTGGTAGGAATCCGCCAAGAACTGTTTGATCTGTTCATCCACCCTGGCCCGGCTTTCCGGGGTGATAAAGGCCAGATATGCCTGGTACGTGCCCGTAAATGCCGTTGCCGGGACGCCAAAAAGCTCAAACGTTTCCGGGGACCAGACAAACCGGTCATGCGCCACATCCCATTCCCAGGTACCCATATGGGCCGCTTGCAAAGCTAACTGCAAACGTTCATTGCTTTCCTTGAGCAGCCGTTCCGCCTCTTTCCGCTCGGTAATGTATTCATAAGTGCCCAGAATACCGATAAGCTCGCCCTGGCTATTGTGCAGGGGGATTTTTGAGGTATTGAGCCAGGCCAGCTTACCATCGGCCGTTGTTTGTGGTTCTTCATAATTAATTTTGGGGTGACCGCTTTCCATGACAAATCTGTCATCAGCCCGGTACAACTCCGCTTGAGCAGCAGAGCTGAGAGCGTAATCATCTATGCCAATCACCTCTTCCGGGTTGGCTTTGCCCACATCCTGGGCAAATAGCTGGTTACACCCTAAAAAGAGACCATTTTGGTCTTTCCAGAACACCCGGACAGGAATGGTATCCAGTACCTTGCGCAACATTTGCTTTGATTCTTTTAGTTCATCTTCGGCCCGCTTGCGCTCCGAGATGTCGCGGGCAATGCCTAACACACCGATCAGTTTACCGGCAGGGTCATACATGGGCGTCTTGATGGTTTCGATCAGTTCCCGATGCCTGTCGTCGGCATAGGTTACTTCTTCTTCAAATATGATGGATTGGCCGGCAGCGATGACGGCCAGGTCCATTTGCCGAAAATTATCTGCGATGTTCTCTTCGACAAAATCATAATCCGTTTTGCCGGCAATCTCCGCTTCTTTCGCGCCGTAAAGACGTTCCACTTTAGAATTGCAGATCAGAAAGACGCCATCTGGGTCTTTTAGCCAGACCAGATCGGGAATGGCCTCGATGACTGTGCGCAGTTGCGCTTCTTGTGCCTGTAGTGTTTGCTGTACTCGATATTCTTCGGATACATCACGAAAGACGAGTACGACGCCGGTTATGGCAAGATTATTGTCGCGGATAGGGGCAGCCGAATCGGCGATTTGATAGGTGGTGTTATCTCTGGCAATGAGCACGGTGTGATTGGCCAGGCCAATAATTTCGCCACCCGTTAACACGCGCTGCACGGGGTCTACGGCCGTTTCCCCCGTTTGCGCATTCACAATATGAAATACTTCTGTTAAGGGCCGCCCTTTGGCTTCGGCAAATGTCCAACCGGTTAATTGTTCGGCGACGGGGTTCATGCGCGTAATGCGGCTCTGGGTATCCGTAGCGATGACGGCATCACCGATGGAATGTAACGTGGCCGAGAGGTTTTCCTCGCTTTCACGTAACGCGGCTTCAATGCGCTGGCGCTCTACTACTTCTTGTCGTAAAGATTCATTGGTTTTTGCCAGTTCGGTTGTGCGTTCCTGCACCAGTTCATCCAGATGATCCCGGTGGCGACGCAAGGCTGTTTCGGCCTGCCGGTGGGCCTGCAAGAGAAGGGCCCCCTTGACGGCGCTGGCCAGTTGCCGCCGCAGCAATTCATAAACATTGCCTTCTTTTGGCCCGCTTTCTAACACCACAAAACCAAGCTGCTCTTCCCGAAAATAGAGCGGCTCAATAATCATGGTATATTGTCTGTCCCTCGGTAAAGTGCCCGCCGGTAATAGATGATTAGTCAGAAAAGGTTGCCCTTCCGATGGCAGAGGGAGACGGCCGTCCTCGTTATAGGCCATCATTAAACGTGACCATTCAGGAGGGGCTGGGGGATGGGTGTACGGCCGTGTGTCTTCATACAAAACAAGGTAACAACCGGGTATACCCAGTCTGGGAACACGAGTGGCAATTGTGTCCATTAACCCTTCCAGATCAAACATGGTGATCAACTGTTGCCCAATTTCATGCAGCGCCCAATTTTGGCGTTCTATTTGTAAGGATCGCTGGGCATCGGCTATCCTTAACTCCCTGGCGATAAATAGTTGGGTTTCGTGTAAAAGCTCTCCCATTTGCCACAGTTCATCATCCGGCGCAATACCCGGCAACAGGTGGCGGCGGAGGACCGTGACCAAACTCTGCCACGAAGTAATATCCCCCCCGGCCTTCGCCACCATTTGCAGAAAACGGTCAACCAGTGCCAGAAAACGGCCGTCTTCCGGCCTCAGCACTTCGTCAGCCAAACCGGCCAAAAGTTGTGCCGCCCCTTCCCGCCCTTTCAGCGCCGAAAAGTCCACCGCATCAACCAGATCAGACACAATAGCCTCATGCCGGGCCAGTAGAAATTGGGGCCACGATTCGCCCGGTTCGCGGATTGGCAGCGGTTTTATCGGTGGTTCAGGTATCTTAAAGCAGCCACAAGAACGGCGCACTACCAGTTCGGCCGGCAATATCATCGGCTCCGGGCTGGCCCCCTCAGCCAACCATGCCAGAAGCATATGCACCGCTTCCTCCCCCATCCGGTGCAGCGGCTGGCGCACCGTTGTTACGGGCGGCACAACATCCCTGGTCTGTTTAATATCATCAAAACCAACAACAGCTACATCATAGGGCACCACAATCCCTCTGGCCTGCAATTCCTCCATCGCCCCAATTGCCATGTGGTCATTGGCGGCCACCACCACTTCAAAATCCACCCCACGTTCATCCAGGAACAGTTGTATAGCCTCCTCCCCTGAAGAAAACCGGAAATGACCCGGTGCCACTAACGCCGGATCAAAAGGAATGTCATACCGGCGCAATACATCCTGATAGACTTGATAGCGAATTTGGGCATCCTGGCTTTCTTCTGGCCCGGCAATAAAGGCGAGCCGCCGGTATTGGTGTAGCTCGATCAGGTGTACCAGCAGATCATAAAACCCTTTGTGCTGGTCCACGTTGACATTCAACGTTCCCTCGATAGGCGCGCCAATACTGACTGTTGGTAACGGGTGATAGCGGGCATATAGACGCTCCAGTTGCTTCTCAGACTCAAAGTTACCAATGGCGCTGATGATGAGTAGACCATCCAGACTATGGGCAGTGGGGAGTTGGTAGAGAATGTTGTGTTGGCTATCAAATGGCACGCCAGGTACACCGCTTAACGACCCCCCAATAAAACAAAGCAAGTTGGCGTTTTGGGCTTCTACGGCCGTCTGGACTCCCGCCAATATGCCCGGATGATACCCCTGCCCCAAATCTGAGGTACTCTCGATGAATAAGCCAATGGTTGGCCGTGAGGAGTTAAATTGACGATCAACCTTATTCTTGTGCTGCATGACACATTTTCCCTTGGCCCGTATCTCTTAGCCTTTACCTTTGTGCCTGTTTCTGATAGTGCAAACTGCTCAAGTTCAGTTCATTGATAAAGGCAGACAATGGTTAATGGAAACGCTCATTGCTATCATTTCACCTATTTTACGCCACATTGGGGATCAATACGATTGTGGGGAGGAAAAAGTGGGGGCAGGTCTGGAGCGTTCTTACCTGCTAAAGTACGGAGTAAGGCGATGGGGAGACTAAGAGATTGACAAGCTGGCAACCTCTTAGTCTCGATAAAGGGGGGAAGTGTAAGGCGCAATCAGCGGCGCACGGCCGTGTGCCGCACTTCCACCTCTACTTCTTCCATCTGGCTCATACGCTCCAGACGCATCCGGTCTATACGACGCTGCAAGTAGGGGGAGAAGTAGCCATCATATCTGGCCTGCAACTCGGGCCGCAGCCAATCATTGCCGGTAATCTCGCCCCGGCAGGAGGGGGCGCCACAGCCACAGGTAAATTCACAATACGGGGTGCTGTCACTCATAGCATAATCGAAGCACAACTCTTCACCGGGCCAGATGTCCCGAATCGTAATCAGCGTAATAGAACTACTGAGGCCGGCGTTTGGTTCACACGAGTGGTTGGCGTAGTCGCCTGGTTCTGGCTCGCGGACGGGCACCTGGTACAGGTCGTCCTCAATCTGGATGCTGTGTTCTTGTTCACGGTCAGAAAGCTGGGCTAACTGTGCGCCTGTAACCACATCGCCGCCCCAGCATACAACCAGTTCATCTTTGGCGATAAAGGTGTTGGCATATAATCCCCATGATCCTTTAGCCCGATTGGGGCGTGCTTCTAATTTGGGTGATACCCAGTGTGTGAATCGTTTTTCCATCTTTTTGTCTCCTGGTTTTTTTATCGTGGGGCGATTTGGAAAATCGCCCTACAACGCACAGTAATAAAAGGCTGCCACTGTTTCCAGGCGGCAACACAAAACAGCCAGGGGTCAGACCGGCTGCAAAAAGGATGCGGTTTATGACTGAATGGGGGTGGTGGAGGCACGGCCGTTAACGGCCGGCCGACTCACAGTGAACTGCTTTTGTCGCCACCGGTCAATGCGCCTTTGCAGGTATGGCGAGAAATGGCCCGCATACCGTTTTTGCAAAGTGGGCAACCACCAGTACAGGTTTTCTTCAATTTGTAGGCTGTGGGTTTGGATAAACGCCGGATAGTGGGCTAATTGCTCCCCGGTTACAATTTCACCACCCCAGGTCGCTACCACTTCACCGGCGGCAATGAGAGCGTTGGCCAATGCGGCGTAGCCTCCCTTTTCATCTACCGGGCGGGCGGACAGTTGGGGCGCTGTCCAGTGGGTTATGGAACGGTAAGAGACGTCAGCCATCGCGGTCACCTCCCATGGGGTTATACTCTTGCAAGTTGATCAGACGTTGCAAGGCCAGCGCAAACCGGTGTGCCCGGTTGAGCTTCAGGGGCATCAGGCTATTTAACGGGTAGTCAAAACTATTTTCGTCAGACATATATCCTTCCTTCGTAATCGGTAATCACTCTTTGGTTTACGGATTACAGGTCAATTGACAAGTTGTCCGTATACTAATCAATTTCGTGCTAAATACAACAAATTGCCCAAACTGTAATCAACCGATTACCGTTTTTCACCCAACGTGCCCGACCAGGTCTCAAACGGCCGTCCCTTCCGTTCGTTCGGCTTAAAAAAGGCCAGAAAGGTCATCACTTTGAAGAAAACAAAACGGTCTGCGCGGGCACGGGCCAATTCGTGCGCAGCGTGCCAGGTGCCGGAGTTATAGTAAATCTGGTCGAATGATTCGTACCCCTCATAGACCTTATCCAGAGGCACAATTTCATAATGGTGGGTATGACCATAGATAATGTGGCGTGCCCACCGTTCTTTGAAGGCCGGCTCATTCAGCGCATGGCGCGCAAATGAAGATTCACCACCCCACAACTTATCCTCGATGAAACGAATGACTTTGGAAGCCGTGCCCAGAGAGACATTGTCATATAACTTGAGCACAATCTCCAGCACATCTACGGCGTCAAACGGCCGTACTGTATCCTTCTGGCGTACAAAATCGAGCTTGAGAAAAGCGTTAGCCAGTTCATCCCAAATCCCTTTTACCTGGTTCACCTGCCGTTTAGGAATCTTCATGTTTTGCAGCATGGTATCAATCCACACAGGAACAAGGAGTGACGGCCGTACATTGGCCAATTCCTTCAGGTTATCCAACAGTTCTACCGGCAGTTCACTGCCCATGCGGGCACGCACTTCCTGAGGGAAAAGGTTGATCAGTTCTACCACAAAAGCATCGCCCAGTGTGGCGGCATTACGCCCCTGCTTCGCTTCGTAATTGAAGGGGTCAAAAATATCACCATGACGGGCAAAAACGCCGTGCGCCTTGTAGATGTTCATCAGCCAGGGAGATTGCGCCGGGTCATGGGGATACGGCCCGGCCGGGTTCGCCAACCCTAACGTCTGCGTCACCTGCTGCCGGATGGCTTCATATTCCGCGCCGGGCAAGTGGAAAAACCAGTCGTGGTTGCCAATGAGGTAATAGATGTTGGTGTGAACGGGAACTCGTTTACGGCCATCGTCGGGATCAGGAATCGTGATGGGCTGATCACTGCTCAACCCCTTCAATAGCTGAAATGCCAGGACATTGTGATCCAGAATTCCCTGAGTAATCTCCCGGATTTTGTTGATGAAGAGGGTGCTTTGGGGATCGTGCCACGGCCGCACATAACCCGTTTGCCCCTTTTTCTGCTCCGTCCATTTGGTGGAACGGATAAAGTCAAATACATCCCCCAGCAGCAGCAGATCAAGACTTTTGATGGGTACATAACGGTCGTCAGGCTGGTGTGAAGCGTCACAAGCCAACTCTTGCAGCCGGGTGCGGAAATCTTCAAACGCCGCCGGCCCTATCGTGGTGCCGGTGGTACCATCGGTTAAATGCAAATCGCTGATAATGACAAGCATGGGTTTCCTCCTGATAAGGGACAAATTTTAGCCAATGGCCTCATTGTAATACCAGGAGGAAAAAGAGCAAACCTGACAGTCTCAAGCACCCATCGGTTGCCGTCCTGTCAGGTTTCGTTGATCACCAGGATGGTTCCCCATGTATTTGCCAGGCGATCAACTGTTTGGCAGAAAAGTCATCGCCCCACGCTTCTTTAGCTTTGGCTGCCTGTTTGGCAGAGACGCCATGAATACGCATGTCAATCAACTGTGCCGGGGTCACATCAGGCAAAAAGGCCTGAATAGCGGCGGCAAAATCGGGGGAAACGCCATGAATACGCATCTGCATCAGCATATCCGCATCCAGCCCGGCAAAACCAAAGCCGCGCATCTCTTTGATAAATTCGGCCGTGACGTTGTGGATGCTGAAAGCGACAATATCGTCCAGGCTCAGGTCGGTGTAACCCATTTGGTGCAACTGTTGTATGAAAGACGGCCGTACCCCATGAATGCCCAACTGCACAATCTGATCCACCGTGTACTCCTTAAAGCCCAATTTGCGCAGTTCGTGGATCATCTCTGGTCGGATATTGTGAATACCCAACTGCACCACGTCATCTATCGTCAGGTCAGTCAGCTCCAATTCGCGGATTTCGCGCACCAGCGCCGGACGCACGTTGTGAATGCCTAACTGCACCAGGTCATCCACCGTTAAGTCGCCTAGCTTTAATTCTTGCATCTCGCGCACAAATTCGGGGCGCACATGGTGAATGCCCAACTGCACCAGATCATCCACATCAAAGTCAATCCCCAGATCACGTATGGCTTGCACGTAGTCGGGACGCACATGGTGAATGCTTAATTGCACCAGATCATCTACTGTCAAATCGGCAAAACCCAGGTCACGCAGTTGCCGCACATAGTCTGGCGAAACGTGATGGGTTTGCAGTTGGTGCAGTTCTTCGTGGCTCAAATCATCCAGCCCGGCTTCAGACATGGCCTGGGCATAGGCTTCGGTGACATGGTGACGGCCGTGACCCGGACGCATCGTTGGCACAGGGAGGCGCGGCATACGCGGCATTCGGGGCATACGGGGCACGGCCGTCCCCCGCGCGCCAACCGGCGCAGCCTTCTCACTCACCGCCAACGCATCCAACAACTTGCTGGCCTCATCCGAGGTGATCTTCCCTTCCGCCAGCATCGTCAAAATCATCTTACGTTCATCGTTCATTACATTTTCCCTCTATAATCGTTCGTAGTAGGCGATTTATCGCCGATAGATGGCGATAAATCGCCTACTACAAACCATTACCACAACCCATCCATCTCTTTCAGCAAATGAGGATCCATGTCCTCAAGTGCCATTTCCACAATATGCTCCCCCGAAAAACCAGACAAATCCATCTCTTTCAGACTGCGAATAAAATCCGGGCTGACATCCCCCCTGGCCATCGCCACCATATGGTCGCCCGTTAGTCCCGGCACATCCAACCCCTCTAGCGCTCGAATAAAGTCCGGCGACACATCTTCAACCGCCATTTCCACAATATGCTCCCCCGTCAACCCCTTAACATTCAAACCATCCAACGCCTTGATGAAATCAGATGACACATCCTCACACCCCATCCGCACAACATGGTCGCCCGTCAGGCCGGGCAGGTCACATTTGGCTACCGCCCGAATAAAATCGGGTGACACATCGGCCAGCCCCATCGCCACAATATGCTCGCCGGTCAGCCCGGAAACATTGTGCAGTTCCTTCACCGCGCGCAGAAAATCCGGGGAGACGCCCTCCCGGCTGAGGGTGACGATGTGATCGGGGGATAGCAGGGGGTTACGGCCGTTGCCAGATTTCTGTTTAATGGGTGCGTCAGCGACCCAGGCGGTCTGTTGGGGCGCCGGCTCGCCCAATGCATCCAACAGCATTTCCGCCTCTTCAATGGTGATCTTGCCTTTGCTCACCATTTCCAAAATTTGGGTACGTTCTTCATTCATAAGTTTTCTCCTTGCAGGGGGCAGCGACAGCCGGACGGCCGTTACTTGCCCATATTAATTTGCGAATAACCTGAGATTTACCGATTACGGAAAACGGTTTACGGATTACGGTTTACCACCCTAACCCGGCTTCACAGCCCGCAACAAATCAGCCGCCGACGCCACGTCAATCTCGCCCCGATCGAGTTGGGCCAGAATTTCCTGTCGTCGGGTGGCACTATCGGTTTGTAACTCGGCCGGTTCCACGTTTTTCTTTTCCAGCCCCAACTGTTCGATAATTTCATTGATGCGGTTGCGAATGGCCCAATACGATTCACCCAATTCCCGCTCCATCTCCTTCACATTTCCCTTGTTTTTGATGAAGACTTCCAGGAAAACCAGATTCTCCGGTGAGAGTCTGGCAAAAATGGTGGGCTTAAATTCGCCGACGATACTGGTGCCACATTGTACGCAAGTTTGTTGGGTCACAATGAGTTCGCCAGCACAGGCAGGGCAATATTCCAGGAGTTTACGCATCTCTACCTTCTTCAAGACACATGTTTTCAATTTTGGTTGGTTTATCAAAGATGCGGACACTATACACAATAATTTTGGCGATGTCAACAATTATTTTGATGAATTATCAAAATTTTTGAAAATCGGCGCCAAAATTCCAAAAATGATTGCCATGATAAAAGGTGGACACATCGGGCTATTCGGGGTAGACTGCGCGTTTGCTAGATGATTGTCTAATACATTACCCTCCAACTTTGCGGAATTGCCAAAACTCCGGGAAGTTGGAGGCGCCCAGGTAGGTTATGAAAAAGAACTCTGTTTATGGACGGTTATTGGGGTATTTACGGCCGTACTGGAAACAACTCCTCCTCACCTACAGCGCCATGATATTGGCTACCCTCTTCAATCTGGCCGTGCCCCAGATTATCAAACAAGCCATTGATGAAGGCTTGGCGGCGGGCAACGCCCAGGCGCTTTATGCGGCCGGCGGTGTCATTCTGGGCATTGCCTTGCTGCGCGGCATCCTCGGTTACGGGCAGCTCTTTTATGCGGAATGGCTCACCCACCGCGTCGCCTATGATTTACGCCGCCAGTTTTACGACGCTGTGCAGCACCTCCCCTTTGCCTTCCACGACCAGGCACACACCGGCGACCTGATGAGCCGCGCTACCAGCGACATTGGCGAAACCGAACGTTTTGTGGGCATTGGGCTGGAAGGCCTCGTTTCCACTATTCTGCTGATGGTCGGGGTAGTGGTGGCTATGTTCTGGGAGTCGGCGCTGCTGGCCCTGCTGGCCCTGGGGCCATTAGTGGTCCTCATTGTTGCCGCGGTGCGTTTTGGCCGGGTAGTGGAGCCGATGTTCAAGCGTATTCAAGAGCAGATGGGCGTGTTGTCGGCGGTGATGCAGGAGAGCATGACCGGGATTCATGTGGTGAAGGCGTTTGCCCGCGAGCCACATGAACTGGCGAAATTCGACGCTTCAAACGAAGAATGGTTTGAAAAGCGGTATGGCCTCATCAAAACGTGGGCCAATAACTGGCCTTTTTTCACCTTTTTGGTGGCGTTAAGCATCTTTTTATTGCTCTGGTTTGGCGGGCCACTGGCGCTGGATGGGACGATTACGGTGGGTACGCTCTTTGCCCTCATTTCTTATGTGTTGATGTTGGGGCAACCGGTGCAGCGGTTGGGGTTTCTGGTCAATCTGGCGGCGACCGCCGGGGCCAGTTCCAGCCGCATTTTTGAGATTATTGATAAGCCGACGGAGATTGTAGACAAATCTGAAGCGGCGTCGCTGGATGCGTGTGGGGGGGCGGTGACGTTTGAGCATGTGAGTTTTGCTTATGCCGGGGAGCGCGCCGTGCTGCGCGACATTTCGTTCCATGTAGAACCGGGGCAGCGTTTTGCCCTGATTGGGCCTACGGGTTCGGGTAAGTCTACCGTAACGAGCCTGATTCCCCGTTTTTATGATGTGAGCAACGGCCGTGTCCTCATTGACGGCCGTGACGTGCGTGACCTCCAAGTAAAATCCCTGCGCCGCCACTTTGGCATTGTGCTGCAAGAGCCGTTCATTTTCAGCTCCAGTATCGCCCAGAATATCGCTTACGGCCGTCCCGATGCCCCTCTGGAAGAGATTGTCGCCGCGGCCAAAGCGGCCCGTGCCCATGACTTCATCACCGGTTTTGCCGAGGGTTACGAGACACACGTGGGCGAACGGGGTGTCACCCTCAGCGGCGGGCAGCGGCAGCGTATTGCCATTGCCCGCGCCCTGCTGGTAGACCCGCGCATCCTCATTCTGGATGACTCCACCAGCAGCGTGGATACAGAAACGGAGCATCTCATCCAGGAAGCGCTGCAAACGCTAATGACCGGGCGCACCACCTTCATCATTGCCCAGCGGCTGCTGACGCTGAAACATGCGGACTGCATCCTGGTGCTGGACAAGGGGCGCATTGTGCAGCGCGGTACCCACGACGAACTGCTGGCGCAAGATGGCCTCTACCACCAGATTTATGATTTGCAGCTACGGGATCAAGAAGAGTTTACCGCGCTGGCGTTGTAACGCGATTTGGCAAATCGCATTACACAAGCAAAAAAAACTATGAACACAAACAGTACCCAACCCATTGAACGCAAACGAGGCTGGATAACCAGCTTATTGCCATCGCGGCTGAGCATGGAGGATGAAGAACGGGAGGCGCGGGAGGAACGCATACGGCCGTTGCTGCGCGATGAGGATGATTTACTGGGCAAGGCATATGACGGCCGTCTGGTGCGCCGCTTGCTCACCTTCATGTCCCCCTACCTGCGCCAGTTATACCTGGCTATCTTCCTGATGATTGTCAGTTCGCTGCTGGCGGTGGTCCAACCGGCGGTGGTGGGGCGGGCCATTGATGAGGGCATTCGCGCCGGGTCGCTCGACGTGCTGCGGTATTGGGCAGTCATCTTTTTGTTAGCCGCTATTTTTGAATGGATCACCAATCGCTGGCGTATTGCCATTATGGCCTTTGTGGGCACCAAAGTGGTGGCCGATTACCGCAGCGTTCTCTTCCGCCACCTGCATAACCTATCGCTGAACTTCCACAACAATTACAGCGTGGGGCGGCTGATGAGCCGCCTGATCAGCGATGTAGGGGTACTGCAAGACTTCATCACCTGGTCAATCACCGGCCTCTTCCGCAGCTTCTTTACGCTGGCGGGCATCGTCATCGCCATGCTGCTGATTAATTGGCAGTTGGCGCTGGTGACGTTTGCCGTGCTGCCGCCGATGATTATTCTCACCAATTTCTGGCGGGTACAGGTGCGTCTGGCCTACCGCGCCACCCGGCAGCGGCTGTCGCTGATTAACGGCTATCTGAACGAATCTATTTCCGGCATTCGCGTGACCAAAAGTTTTGTGCGCGAAACGGAAAACGCCGGTCATTTTGATGACCTGAACCATTCCTTTCTGGACACCAATATCCGGGCGACGCGGCTGACGGCCGTCTTCTTTCCCGGCGTTGACTTTATGGGTTCATTGGCGACGGCGCTGGTCGTGGCTGTCGGCGGCTACCTGGTACTGGACGACGCCCTCAGCACCGGGCAACTGGTCGCCTTCATTTTATATATCGGCCGTTTCTTTGACCCCATCCGCGAACTGGCACAGCGCTACAACACCTTCCAGGCGACCATGGCTTCCAGCGAGCGCGTCTTTAACCTGCTCGACCGCCAGCCAGACCTGCTGGATGCGCCGGATGCGGTAGACCTGCCACCGGTAGTGGGGCGGGTAGATTTTGAAGACGTGCGGTTTGGCTACAATGAGCAAGAAATGGTGCTGCAAGGGCTGACGCTGCACGCCGAACCAGGTGAACGTATTGCCCTGGTGGGCGAAACGGGCGCAGGCAAAAGCACTATCATTCGTCTACTCTCCCGCTTTTTTGATGTGACCGGCGGCACGTTGAAGATTGATGGAGTGGATGTGCGCCAGGTGACGCAGGCCAGTTTGCGCACACAGTTGGGCATTGTGCTGCAAGACACTTTCTTGTTTACGGGCACGGTGCTGGAGAATATCCGTTACGGCCGTCTCGATGCCACCGATAATGAAGTCATTGCCGCCGCGCAAGCGGTAGGCGCGCATGAATTCATCAGCAAAATGGCAAACGGCTATCAGACGGAAGTGGGCGAAAATGGCGTCAACCTGAGCGTGGGGCAGCGGCAGATGGTCAGCTTTGCCCGCGCCCTGCTGGCCGACCCGCGCATCCTCATCCTGGACGAGGCCACCAGCAGCGTGGACACCACCACCGAAAAACAAATCCAGCAAGCCCTGGACACGCTCATGGAAGGGCGTACCAGCTTTGTCATCGCCCACCGGCTGAGTACCATTGTTAACGCCGACCAGATTGTGGTGTTGGATAACGGCCGTATCGTCGAACAAGGCTCCCACGAACAACTACTGGCACAAAAGGGACGCTACTACAACCTCTACACCATGCAATGGTCGGCAAATTGAGGGGGATTGGTTCAATAGCAACTGCAATGTAAATGGAAATTGCCCTGGTGCAAACGTACCGGGCCGATGAGAACATGACCGACTGGGAAACGCTCAATGCCCTCAACGCGCTCATTCGAGAGTACACGGCCGTGCAGCGCCACCGCCAACCCCCTCACATCTCCCTCTCTCCCCTGGCACAACAATCCCATGACGAACTCAAACTGGTGTGTGAAGGCTGGCTAGGCAACGCCCCGGTGGTAGACGAAGCCGGGCAAATGACCGACCTGGGCGATAAAGACCTCTCCTTACAAGAGATTATGGACTGCCTCAAACGCATTCGCAAATCCGTCGAATATGGGCAAAAAAGAAGGCGGCCAGCGCGGCTACTTTGAATTCGTAGATGGTTTTCTGCCCGCCAACTCACCAGGATGACAGCCTTTATTACATCTGTATAATAAGGTCATGCTTGAACTGAGCCGATTCTACGGTATAACGATTCGCATGTATTACGACGACCACCCGCCGCCCCACTTCCATGCAATCTACGGCCAGCAGGAAGCACAAGTAGGGATCGATCCCATCACAGTCCTAAATGGGCAATTACCACGACGCACCCTTTCTATGGTCTTTGAGTGGTCAGCATTGCACCAACGGGAATTAATGCAGAATTGGGTACGTCTACAAACAAATCAGCGGGCTGAAAAGATTGAGCCGCTAGAATAAAACGGAGGCAATTCATGTTTCCTCGCATTACACAAGTTAAGCATGTAAAAGATCACGTCCTGATAATTACTTTTGCCGACGGCCGTTCTGCCGAAATGGACTTTGCTCATAAAATCATTAGTCGGGGCGGCGTCTTTGAACCGCTTGAAGATGTGGCGTTTTTCGCCCGTGTACAGGTTGATCCCGAAGTGGGCACACTGGTCTGGCCCAATGAAGTAGAGTTAGACCCTGATGTTTTGTATAGTGAAGCCACCGGTATCCCCCTGCCAATACCGGAACCAGTCTGAATGACTCGATGCCTCAGCGCCATTCAACCCGCCCCCAGGCTGTCACCGCGCTGCGTGAAATGGCACGTGCCCTCAGCGCCGCCTGGGATTTAGACACCACGCTTGACCTCATTGCCCGCAAAACCACCGAGGTGATGCACGTAGATTCCTGCTCCATCTACCTGCTCGACCCGGCGGGGGAAACGCTGCGCTTAAGGGCCAGCACCGGGCTGGCGCGGCGGGCGGTGGGGCGGGCCACCCTGCGCCTGGGCGAAGGCATGACCGGTCATGCCGTGCAAAGCAACCAACCCGTGTATGCCACCGACGCCCAACATGATCCCCATTTCAAATGGGTGGATGAGGCGGAAGAGACCCCGTTTAATTCGCTGCTGGCTGTGCCCCTGACCATTGAGACCAATGTGATTGGGGCGCTAAATGTGCAGACGGAACGGCCGTACACCTTCACCACCAACGATATTGCCATCCTCTCCCTCATCGGCGATCTGGCTGCCGGGGCGCTGGCCAAAGCACAGCTCTATGACCGGCAGCGGCGGCAGTTGGCCGAGATGCGGGCACTGGCTCAGGTGAGCGAAGCGATTACATCGCCACAATACCTGGATGATATGCTGGATGTGGTCATGGAAATGGCGGCGCAGGTGATGAACACGGCCGTTTGCTCCCTCTTTCTGCTCAATGAAACGGGCACACATCTGGAACTGCGCTCCGCCCGCCATCACAATAACCCCTACCGCCACCGCCCACCGCTGCCCGTCGGTGAAGGCGTCACCGGTACCGTCGCCGTAACGGGCAAACCGCTGTACATCGCCGACGTGCGCACCGACCCGCGTTATGCCGGGCACGAACTGGCCCGCGCCGAAGGGCTGGTCTCGCTGCTCTCCGTCCCCTTGAGTGTGCGCGACCGGGTGATTGGTGTTCTGAATGGGTATACGGCCGTGCCCCGCGCCTTCACCGAGGAAGAACAAACCTGGTTTGCCACCCTGGCCAACCAGACCGCCTTAGCCATCGAAAATGCGCGGTTGGTGACGCATACGGCCGTGATCCGCGAAATGCACCACCGCATCAAAAACAATCTGCAAACCGTAGCCATGCTCATGCAGTTGCAACTGGCTGACGCGGAGCGCCTGAGCGCCCGCGAAGTGCTGGAAACCAACATCCACCGCATTCGCAGTATTGCCGCCGTCCATGAGGTGCTGTCCGATAAAGGCTTCCGGCTGGTAGATGTCAAAGATGTGCTGCTGCGCATTACCCGCGCCACCAGCGAAACGCTAACCACCCCGCATCAGGACATTCACATCAACATCTTTGGTGAACCGCTGCTGCTACCCAGCCAGGCAGCCACCGCCTTAACCCTGGTTGTAAATGAACTGGTGCAAAATGCTTTGGAACACGCCTTTGTGGGTCAAACAACCGGACAGATTGATATTTCTCTGGGCCATGCGCCGGCTGAACTGATTGTACTGGTAAAAGATAATGGCCGGGGACTACCGCCAGAGATGACAAAAGGGCTGGGATTAGAACTGGCGGAAACATTGGTAACGGCTGATTTACACGGTCGTATCAAGTTCCAAAATCTGCCCACCGGCGGTGCCGAAATCAGCATTCGCCTGCCGCGACATGTGGAGATTGGAGAGTAGCGATTCGGCAATCTCCATTCTCCCATCTCCAATCTCTGTATCGTCTGCAAAAGGGTCGTAATGAACAGTTTAACCGCACGTCTACAGCAAGAATTGAAACGAATTAAACCGGCCACGGTGTTGCTGGTGGAGCCAGACCCCTATTTGGGGCGAATGCTGAGTGACTATCTGGCTGATTACACATGTCAGGTTGTAGAAAACGGCCGTGACGCCCTCGCCACATGCCAGCAAACTCCACCCCACCTGCTCCTCATGGATACTGACCTACCCGACATGGCGGCGTTGGAACTGTTCCAGCAGCTTCATCCCCTCAAACTCAGCCACCATATTCCGGTCTTTTTCCTGGCCCAGCCGGATGACGGCCGTGACCAACGCATGAAAGCATTGGAAATGGGCGTGGACGATTACATTGCCAAACCGTTTGACGTGGTAGAACTGCAATTCCGCGTCAAAAATGCCTTACCTCGCCCCGCGCAAAGCGTGGATTTGGTGACCGGGCAGCCCGGTTGGCCGGCCATCCATCAGGATCTGCAGGCCCGGCTCAACCAGCCTGACTGGACGCTACTGCTCATTCATGTAGCCCATATGGGCGCTTACCAGGATGTGTACGGCGCGGTAGCCGGGCAGCGCGTCCGCCGTACCATCGCCGACTTACTGAATGGGGCACTGGATGAATTGGGTGAACTAGACGATCTGGTAGGTGTCTTAAGCACCCATGAATTTGTACTCATTACTCGCAACCAGCAGCCGTGCTGGCTGCTGACGCAGTTGCAACAGCAGTTCGCGGCTGCCATTCGCCGCTGGTACAGCCCAGCCGAATTGGCTGCCGCCCAGATACAACTATCGGACGGCCGTCGCGCCCCACTGATGATGCTGGCCACGGCCGTTGTCCCCGCCCGTTCTGCCTCCTTTGCCACTCCCCTGGAGGTGATAGACGCCGCCGAAACCCTGCGCCAACGTCAATACCCCGCCACCGTAGAAAAAGCCGTCCCCTCATTGCAGGCGATCTTTGCGACGAGTTAGAGATTAGCGATTTGAGATGGGCGATTGCCCAATCTCCTTTTGAAAAAATCCCCTCTTGCAGCGATAATTCCGCCATGCGCATTTTGATTGCGGACGATGAGTCCATTATTCGCCTGGGGATCAAGGCGATGTTGAATGAGATGGGACACGAGGTGCTGGCCGCCAGCAACGGCCGTGAAGCGCTGCAAATGGCCCAGCGCCACCAGCCCGACCTGGCCATCCTGGACATCAAAATGCCCTACACCGACGGCTTACAAGCGGCCCGCGCCCTGGCCCGCGCCCACCCCCTGCCCATCCTGCTGCTCACCGCCTTCAGCGAACAAGACCTGATCGAAGAAGCGGCCGATTTGCCCATTCAGGGCTACCTGATAAAACCGATCAAACAAGAAGAATTGGCTGCCGCCATTGCCATTGCCGCCCGCCGTTTTGCCGATACCTCTTCCTTGCAGCAGCGCGCCGACAAGCTGGAAGATGAACTGGTAACACGCAAACTGATTGACCGCGCCAAAGGTAAACTGATGGCCGCCGGGCTGACGGAAGATGAGGCTTACCAGACCATCCAGCAGCGTGCCCGCACCAACCGCCAGAGTATGCGCCAGGTGGCCCAGTCCATTTTGCAGCAATAATGATCCGCGAAGGACACGAAGAGCGCGAAGGGTTTGTGCGGGTGGTCTACCCCTTGACGTAGGATAGTTTTTGGGAAATAAGGTCGTTTTTCACCTGGAAAATATCCACACCGCGCACATGTCCCTTTTCGCCGGCCTCATCCACCCACTCATACCGCCAGCGCATCACACAGCGATAACCCAGGCCAAAAATCTCCTCAATCTCGATGTGCGCCTGCGGTGACTGGCGGAAGAACTCCTGCCAAAACTGGGTAACCGCTTCCTTTCCCTGGTACACCGTGCCATCAGGAGCCAGCGCCGTGTTTTCAAAGACACAATCGTCGCTCATCAGCGCCATCATACCGGCTACATCATGCCGGTTAAACGCCTCATTAAACGCCAGCACCGTGCGCACGGCCGTTTCAATCCGTGACATCTTCATATCGCCTAAACACCTCCTTGTCTGCCCTCGCGCTGTCTCCGCCACCTTTCAATCATCCGAACGTGCTGGTTGATATGCCGCCAGTGATAGTTGACCAGTGTCTCGACAGAATCAGTCTCGGCGATACCCGGCTCTGCCGGCCTGTCTACTGCCGCGCCTTTCCAGGGAGTCACGCCGCGCTTGCGAAAATCTGATGGTCGCAAACGCCGGACGAGATTGGATGCTTCTTGATAATCTCGGTCAAGATCGGCGCGAATGTGCTGCCACGACCAGTTGCGCTTACCCATAGTCTGCTGTTCATTCCACTGGCTGAAGTCGTCTGCGCCACTGATTTGATGCTCGTAGCCTGGGTCCTGACCCTGTAGGATAGCCTGAATGTCGGCGCGGAACTCGTCGTTCCAGGAGACGATATGCCCACACATATCCTTGACCGTCCAACCATCCACAACGTTTTCAGTGGTGAGGGTGGTTTCATCAAGTCCGGCGATAGCGTCGAGCAAACGGTCTCTCGCTTCCGTCAGGCGTTGCAGGCAGCGGACTTGTCTGGCAGTTTGGGTCTGGCTTATTTTGCTCATGACAAAGCTGCCTTTCTAATTCCACATTGTCCCCAGGCATATGTTCTGGGATCGGGCCGGTCTCCAGACCGTGCCACACTATCTTTTACCTCACCACACTAAATTTGTGGGGTTCGGCGTAACGGCTTCAACCGGTTGACCGCTGAAGCGGTTACTACAAACTTAACCTATTTGCCTATTGTAACCTGTCCCTCACGTGTTGCCTCCCTCAACATGACGGCCGTTTCCCAATCTCCATTAAAAAGGTTGCCAACTCCCCTCTCTAGCAGTAGTATTGGCGCATATCTCACATTTTGGTGGAACATGTCAACAATTGAAGAACCTGAATTGATCACCATCATCGAAGGCCCGACACCGGAATTTCATCCCACCCCCCAGGATTGGGTGCAATCCATTCACGAAGGCCCCGAAGATGCCATAGTAGCCATATGCCAGTTACGCACCGGCAACGGCGAAGATATTTTGCAGCGGTGTAAAAATGCGTGGAAAGACGGCCGTAAAGTTAAACTCGACTTCCCCGATGAACTGCGGCTGCGCCAGCAGGTAGACGTGGTCTCCCTCCGCCTCACCCAGGTGGAGGAAGGGCCGCTGCTGCACATCTGGGTCTCTTTGCCCCTGGCCGAATTTGTGGAAGAAATCGCCGACGATGGCGATGAAGATGACGAAGAGGATGATGGCCTCTTCTTCTCGTAGATGAAGTAACTGGGTAATTAAGCCAATTACCCAATTACTCAATTACCCAATCCCCCCAACAGTTCCGTCACGGCCGTACCTGACTCCAATCCCAATGCTTTTTCGGCTAATGCTTCGGCTTGTGTCACCGTTGTGGCGCGCACGGCCGTTTTCACGGCCGGAATAGCGGGCGTAGCCATACTCAATTCATCCAGCCCCAACCCCACCAGCAGGGGCGTTGCCAGGGCATTGCTCGCCAATTCGCCACACATCCCCACCCAGATACCGGCGGCATGGCCCGCCTGCACCGTCTGTTTCACCAACCGCAGCACCGCCGGATGCAGCGCATTCGCCAGCGCCGCCACCCGCGCATTGCCCCGGTCGGCGGCCATCACATATTGGGTTAGATCATTAGTGCCAATGCTGAAAAAGTCCACTTCCCGCGCCAACTGATCGGCAATCGCCACCGCCGCCGGCACTTCAATCATAATGCCCACTTCCATGTCGGCAGCATAGGGGATATTGGCCTGCTGCAACTCTGCCTGTATCTCGGCCAGGATTGCTTTGGCGGCGCGCACTTCGGCCAGAGTGCTGACCATGGGAAACATCAATTTGATAGGGTGGCCGTGGCTGGCGCGCAAAATAGCGCGCAATTGCGGCCGGAAAATATGCGGCGTTTCCAGGCAAAAACGAATACCGCGCCAACCCAAAAACGGGTTCTCCTCGCGCCCCAAATCCAGGTAGGGCAATGGTTTGTCACCACCCACATCCAGCGTGCGGATGATCATCGGCCGTCCCGCCAATCCCTCAGCCGCCGTCACATATGCCGCCACCTGCTCCTCTTCATCCGGCGGCGCTTCCCGGTCTAAAAAGAGGAATTCGGTGCGGAACAGGCCCACCCCTTCCGCGCCAAACTGCAAAGCGATAGCCGTTTCCTGGGGCGCGCCGATATTGGCCCCAATCTCCAGGCGACGGCCGTCTGCCGTTTGTGCCGGTTCTTGTGCCGCCGCCCGCGCCGCCTGCCGCTCTTGCTGCCAGGTATCCCGCTGCCGCTGCAAATCAGCCAATGTAGACTTGTTCGGTTTCAGCCAGAGCTGCCCGGTACGGCCGTCCAACGCCACCACCTGCCCCCCTTTCACCTGCGCCACCCAGTCGCCCGCGCCTACCACCGCCGGAATGCCCAACCCCCGCGCCAAAATTGCGCTGTGGGAGGTCGCCCCACCCCGCGCCGTGACAATGCCCAATACCTGCGCCGGATCAAGCTGCGCCGTATCCGAGGGCGTCAATTCAGCCGCCAGCAAAATGACCGGCGCCGGGAAGCTCAGCGATGGCCGGGCCACGCCGGTCAGGTGGCGCAGCACCCGCTGCCCCACGTCGCGCACGTCGGCGGCGCGGGCGCGCATCACCTCGTCCGGGATCGCCTCATACGCGGCGGCAACCGCGTCAATGGCTTGCTGCCAGGCCGCCGCCGCATTTAACTGCTGACGAGTGATCCGCTGGCGAGCGTCCTGGTGCAAGGCCGGGTCTTGTAACATCAGTTGATGCGCCTGGAAAATATCGGCCTCCGACGCCCCCATTTGCTGCCGGGCGGCGGCGTACAATTCTTGAATTTCCACGAGCGCGATGGCTACGGCCGTGTCCAACCGTCGCCATTCCGCGGCCACATCCGCCACCTGATGCGCCGTCACCGGCGGCGGCGCCACCCGGTAATGGAAAGCCGGGCCAATGGCAATACCCGGCGAAGCGGCAATGCCTCCCAAACCACCAGGCGCAGGGGCTACGGCCGTCGTCGCCGCCATTTCTTCATCCTTATCACCAAAATTGTCGGCGGCCAATGCTTTCAGGGCGGTGATGGCGGCGGCCGCATCGGGGCCAACGGCCGTGACCGTCACCGTTTCCCCCTGGCGCGCCCCCAGGGTTGCCACCTGGTTCATGCTCTTGGCGCTGGCGGTCAGCGTCCCTTTTTGCACGGTGATGTCGGCCTGGAACTGCCCGGCCGTGCTCACAAAGCGCGCCGCCGGCCGGGCATGTAAGCCCAACTTATTCTGAATCGCCAGCTCCACACTCACCGATTGACCAGTGACCAATGACAATTGACCAGTGACCAGTGACAGTTGGTCATCCACTACACCCAGTTGGCTATGTTTGGGCAGCAGCGCCGTCATCGCTTCCCGTATCACGGCCGTGACCGGGCTACCCGCTGCCGCCTGCACCACCGCCGCAATCGCCCCCTCCACCAGCGGCGCGGCACACAAATGCACATTGGCCCGCTGCTCCAGCGGCAAAAATTCCACCGCCATCTCCGTACTGAGGATGGCGCTGCCCAAATCCATCAGCACCACCACGCCATCCTCACTGTACACCGAATCAATGGCCGCCAGAATTTGCATGGCGTCGGTGCCAATGGGGTTATCCGGGTTGTCCGAACCACCGGCAGCCGCCAGCGCCACCTGCCCCTGCACCATCTGGCTGGCCAATTCTACCACCCCGGCGGCAAGCTGTTTGCTGTGTGAAACAATGACAATGCTGACCATAATGTTATTGGGAGACTGGGAGATTAGGAGATTGGCAATCTCTCAATCTCCTAATTACCTCTTGTAGCGGCCCTTCCGGTTCATACCCGTAGGCAGCGGCTAATAATTCTATCGGATGCACAAACGGCACACCTGTCGCCGCGGCGATATTCCAGCGGCATGTTTCACTGTCGCACACGGCAATGGGGCCGTTCACTTCCCGTACAAAATCAAATAAGGATTTCCCTACCGCCATCGTAATATCGTACTTTTCGGCTTTGTAGCCATAGGTACCGCCTACGCCGCAGCAGGCGGCCTGGCTCTCGATGATGGTGAGTTCGGGAATAAGCGTCATCATTTCCATACTGGGGCGGCCCAGACGGTGAGCGCGGTATTGGCAGGGTGGGTGGTATGCCAGCGACAGCGGGATTGGCTTGAGGCTATCCGTCTTCAATTCGCCCGCGTCCAGCAGATGCACCAGAAATTCGTGAATGTCAAAGGTGTTGGCCGTCAGCAAACGGGCATCGGGTGTATGATAAGCCAGCATTTCCGGCGCTTCTTCCTTGAGTGTCAGCGTACAACTGGTGGAAGTACCGACAATGACGTAGCCTTGTTTGATATAATCAACCAGATGATGGATGTTGCTCTCGTGGTAGGCTTGGGCGGCGGCAAATTCGCCGTTAGAGAGCAGCGGCAGCCCACAGCAATTTTGTGGCGGCACGATCACTTCAAAACCGTTGGCTTCCAGCACTTGCACGGCCGCTTTGCCCACCCGTGCTTCAAAATACTCCGTCGAGCAGCCGTGAAAATAGACAACTTTGCGGTCACTATGTGCCGCGTCCGGGCGTTTGCGCGCCCAGCGGCTAAAACGCTCACCGGAGAAGCGGGGCAGGGGCGCGTTGGGCGCAATATCCAGCAGCAACTTCGCAAAAAAGCGACCAAAACCGCTATGCAGCAGCACATTGGCAATAGGCGCCAGCGGCTGCCCCACTTTGCCCATCAACTCCGGCCGGGCAACCAGGTTGTTGCGCAGTTTGCGGCGCAGCGGCACCTGGCCGGACTGCACGATGTGGGCGCGGGCACGGCCGTTAATCTCGGCAATCTTCACTCCCGTCGGGCACACCATGTTACACACCCGGCAGCCGTTACAATAATCCACCGAATGGTCAGGGCTGGGCTGCGCTTGGTGGCGGAAGCGCCCCGCCTGCGGGCCAACATATTTGGGGCCGGGGAAGAGGTCGGTTACGGCCGTGACCGGGCACGCCGTCACACAAATGTTGCACTTGATACACTGATCCAGCGTCAACTCCACCGGCTTATGAGCAAGCGGCGTGATGTCCAGTTGAGCTTCCCAAATGTTACTTACCATCGTTGCAAATGCTTTTAATTAACCACGGATGGGACGGATCAGGCGGGTTGACACGGATTTTTTAGTTTGTTATCCGTTCCCATCCGTCACATCCGTAAAATCCGTGGTTAATTTTCAATACCTCAATTCCCTACCAGGTTTCCCACCACAAACCCCGTCGCCAACGCCACGCCGTCAAAGGAGCGTTCGCGGATGGCTTCAAAGCCGGCCAGGGTGTTACCGGCGGCGTAGAGATTTTGGTAAACAACACGGCCATTGCCAGTCTGCTGGCCGTTAACCGGCTGAAAGTTCTCATTCACGCTGATACCGGAGCGGTAAATGGGGTGGCCTTGTTTATCCAGAAAATCGCGGCGGAACCATTCCAACCGGTTTTCCGGGTGGTGCAGCGGCAAGTTAAAGACCACTTCGCACACCTCACCGGCATGGTTGGTAACAATACCGCCACCCAAAATGCCACCCGTGGCCAACACCACCTGCTCATACCGGTGCTGGCGCGGTCGCCCAGAAGTTTCGGTGTGTACGGCCGTTACCCGCCCACCTTCCGACTCAAAACCCACCGCTTCCATGCCATCATACACCCGCCCGCCATTCTTCTCAATGGCGCTCTTGAGAATACGATGCAGCCGTATTCCGGGCACCGACGGCGGCAAACCGGGAATCTCAAAGATAGGGTGGCCCAGTTGCGCCTGCAAATCCTGGTGTACGGCCGTGGCCTCTTCCAGACCCAAAACCGCCGGAAACCCCACCCGCGCCGCCTCGCCTAGATGCAGCTTGACGGCCTGCGCCACCGCCGCCCGGAAATCGGCTTGCTGCATGAAACGGGCCAGATTCACGGCCGTGGTAAAATTCCGCCCCGCCAATGCCGGTAAATCCAGCGTCACATGCCGCGCCGGGATACCTTGCTGCACCAGATTGTCCGCGGCCACATTGGCATAAAAGTCCGGCAGTTGTTTGAAGCCCACCAGCAGCATCGGGGCGTCGCCATCCAGATCACCGGCGGTCATGGTGGCCGGGGCCAGGCAGGTGGGGCGGGCTGCGCCCACGGCCGTTGGCAGCCGCCAGTTTTTCGCCAAAGAGCCAACCAACGGATAACCGGCCTCAGTACACAACTGCTTTAGGCCGTCCAGCGCCGCTTCCAGCCGCGCCAGACCCACCAGGGCATACGGATGCTGCGGATTGGCGGTTAGCAGGTCAGGCAGGGTGGTGGCGGGGCCAGTCACCGGGGTTTCGCTTTCCACCGGCCAATAGCCCAACACATCCACACAGCCCGCGTGCCAATGCGTTGCCCCCCACCCTTTGGCAATCACCCGCACACCTTTACCGTGCAGTGATGCCTGCCACGCGGTGGCCAACCCGGCTAACCCGGCGCCAATCACTAACACATCATTCGTCATAATGCTCTCGTGATGCGTGATGCGTGACCTGTCTTTCACGCATCACGCCATCACTTTACACATGCGCATGGTCGCTTTCCCATGCCGTGCCCGGTTCATACATCGCCGGCCCCAACCGCGAAGAACGAGGGCCGGGCAGATGATCAACGTTTAAGACACTCAGGTAAATCAATTCGTCGAGCCGCTCTTGTTTCAACTGCGGCCCCCAGAGAATGGGCATCAGTCCTTTCCACCGCTCCTGCAAAAAGTCACGCAGGGTCACGTTTGTCTCTTCAATGGGCGGCGTTTTCAATTCGTGCCAGATGGCGGCCACGCGGTAGGTACAGAACCCACCCTGGCATGGCCCCATGCCCACGCGCACATCGCGGCGTACATCGTCAATCGTTTTGGCTTCGCCCTGGATGATGGCGTGTTCCACGTCGGCGCGGGTGGCCAGTTCACATTCACAAATCAGTTGGCCGAACGCCTCTTCTTTTTCCACGTCGGCCAATCGTTGGCCGAGCATGTGATGTTTACGGCCGGGCCCCTGTTCAAAAGGATTCGGCACAACGGTTTCATGGGTGGTACACGGCCGTGCCGTGCCCAACTTTTCGCACACCCTGTCCACAGTCACCTGCGCCATTTGCCGGTAAGTCGTCCATTTGCCGCCGGTAATGGTGATAAAACCGGCCACCTCATCGCGTGTTTCATGATCCAGCAGCGTATAAGCGCGGGTGACGTCACGGGTATCGGCCACTTTTGTCTCCTGGTACAACGGCCGTACCCCACCCCAACAGCGCAACATCCGTAAATCGTGCCAGCCGGGCACAATTTTGGCCGCTTCCTGCATCATCAACTGTACTTCCCACGGCTCAATGGCAAAATGCTCCGGGTCGGGCACACCCTCATCCGTCGTGCCAATGATAGAAACGGTATGCACGGGCACAATAATGTCGCCATCGGCCGGCATCTTGCAGCGGTTCACCACCGTGTTCACTATGCGATAGCTGGCGGCGATCATTGTGCCTTTGCCGGCCCTCACGTTTACTTCTACCTCGGCCGTGTGTGCAATTTTGCCCGCCCAGGCCCCGGCCGCATTCACCACCAGATCGGCCTGAATGGTCACGTCCTCATCTTTCACCAGGTCATAACACAGCGCTCCGATGACCCGATCTCCCTGGCGGATGAGCTGCTTCACTTCGTAATAGTGCAAAATCTGCGCCCCGTGCGCCTGTGCCAGCGCCGCCACCGACTGTGTCGCCAGAAATGAATCGGCCGAGCCATCGGGTACGCGGAAGCAGCGGCTAATTTGGGGATTCAGGTGCGGCTCTTCACGCAGCATCTGGGCAATGGATATTTCTTCGCAGGGCACGGCCGTGTCCCGGCAGCCTTGCATAAAACGGTCGCCAAAGGCATCATCGTCCCAGGGCGTCACCACAAAAAAGCCGCCCGTGTCTTCAATGCAATGGGGCATGACGCGGCGCAGGATGATGTTCTCCTCAATACATTCGGTAGCCGCTTTGGGGTCTTTGACGGCATACCGCCCGCCGCTGTGCAGCAAACCATGATAGCGCCCGGTGGTACCATGCGCCAGGTCGCGCTTTTCCACCAGGGCGCAGCGGAAACCGCGCAGCGCCAGGTCGGCAATTACGCCCGTCCCGGTCGCGCCGCCGCCAATAACCAATACTTCCGTTTCAATCGTTCGCATGAGAAAGAATGTAATTGGGTAATTAGGTAATTGAGTAATTACCCCATTACCCAGTTACTTAATTACCTCAATGGGTCACCTGCTTAAAATAATCCGGCGTCAGGTTGAGCTGCTTCATTTTGCGCCAGAGGGTGGTCCGGCCGATGCCTAAATGCTGCGACATTTCCGTCACCCGCCCCTGGCAAACCCAACCGGCCTGCAAAATCGCTTCCCGCTCCGCATCTTCCACGGAGAGGATGGGTTGAGCATGAGGGGAGGCGGCCGTAACAATACGGCCTTTACGAATGGTAGCCGACAGATCGGCCACGCCAATCACGCCATTCTCGCTGTGATGCAGGGCGCGCTCCAGGGTACTTTCCAATTCGCGCACATTACCCGGCCAGGGGTAACGGCAGATGATCTTGAGCGCATCCTCTTCCAGGGTGGCGCTGCGCCCTGTGAAACGGGCAAAGCGGGCTAAGAAACGGGACGCCAGCGCCGCTATATCTTCTGGGCGTTCGCGTAAAGGGGGCAAGGCAATGCTGAATACACCAAAGCGGTAATACAAATTGGGCACAAAATCGCCCTCGGCCACCAGCCGTTCCAGATTGGCGGCGGTAGCAGCTATGATGCGTACATCAACAGGAATGAGGCGTGTACTGCCCAGGCGCATCACATGACCGGTTTCAATAACATGCAGCAGGGCAAACTGCATCTCAAAGGAAAGCGCCTCTATCTGATTGAGCATGAGCGTGCCCCCATCGGCGAGTTCAAACTTACTGGGACGGCCGTCTGGCTCACTGCCCAATAACTCATTCACCATCAACTCATGGGGGATCGCCTTGCAATGAATCGCCATGAATGGCTTGTCGGCTCGCAGGCTATCATTGTGAATGGCCCGCGCCAGATGATCCTTGCCCACGCCACTTTCGCCCCGCAGCAGCACCGGCGCGCGGCCACGGGCGGCTGTGCGCGCCTGCCGGATGACGGCGCGCATGGGGGCGGCCGAAGCCGGGATGTCATCAAGGGTTAATGTAGCCTTTGCCCCCACCTGTTGATGCACCAACCGGCGCACCTGCTCTATGGGGCGTATCATCAAAATGTAACCATCAGGCATGGCCTGATCGTTGGTCAAAATGTTTAAGCTAACCAGGGCCGGCGCCATTTCCTGACCGGGTATCTCGAAGACCACTTCCATGTCGCCTATGGCCACTGCCTCTTTCACAGCCAGGGCCACCGGTTCAGGCAGCGTGAGAACAGCGGACAATGGCAGCCCTACGGCCGTTTGTGGATTGATGTGCAACAACTCGCCCGCACGGGCATTCACATGGTTGATCTTGCCGCTCGCATCCCAAGCCAGGACGCCTTCTTGCATGGCTCCCAGGATGACATTCACTTCCGCCAAACGGTGATTGGCTTCTTGCAGGTACATATTGGCCTGCAACAGATTGCTGATGGCGCGGGCGGCAGCCATTACTAATGAAAGGCTGTGCCGGGTGTTGGCGGTTGCCAGTTCCACAATGCCGATGACGCCAATGATACGGCCGTTTACATCATGAATGGGAGCGGCCGTTGTCGCCAGTTCATGGAAAACAGCATAAAAATGCTCCGCACCTACCACCTGAACGGGCCGGGCGGTGATCAACGCCATGCCCAGACCATTGGTACCCACGCAATTTTCTGACCATATGGCCCCCTGGTGCAGGCCAAAGGCAGCCTGCCCCGTAGGCAATCGCTGCGGATCAGTCCGGCGGCCACGAGTCGTGGTAGGGATTTGCGATTGGGTCACGATGGAACCATCCCCTTCAATGTCTAAAATACAGCCAGCGCCATCGGTGAAGACAATGGTGCAATAAGCGCCCTCAAAGAACTCGTAAATGTCTTCCAAAAACGGCCGTGCCTGCATCAGCAAATCGGCATGAGTCTTCAGCGTCGTTTGCAGCGCCGCCTCCTGTAACGTTACCGCGCGTGGCGATTGGCGCGGGTCAGAGCGTGGCGCACAGCGCTGCCAGGAACGCACAACATGAGGGTCCGGTTCATAGCCTTCTATCGGTTCAACCCGGGCCGTCTTCATGAAGGCATACCAGAACTGTTTCAGAATGTCACGGCGAACAGGATAGCTGTTAGGCTGCATACCGGAATGATAACAGAGACCCTAAGGGTTTTCGAAAACCCCTAGGGTCTTTAAGGTACTATTCCACCCAATCAAAAGTGCGCGTGACCGCTTTCTTCCATTGAGTAAACAATTCGGTGCTGGCGTTTGTGCCGGGGGTGGGTTCCCAGGTGTGGTCCATACCCCAGTTTTGCCGCATTTCATCGGTGCTTTTCCAGAAGCCAACGGCATAACCGGCAGCATACGCTGCGCCCAGAGCCGTCGTTTCCGCCACTTTGGGTCGTACCACCGGCACCCCCAACACATCTGCCTGGAACTGCATCAGCAGATCGTTGTAGACCATGCCGCCGTCCACTTTCAGCGCTTTCAAGTCTACGCCGGAATCGGAATTCATGGCATCCAGCACTTCGCGGGTCTGGTAGGCCGTGGCTTCCAACGCGGCGCGGGCGATGTGCCCTTTCTTGACGTAACGGGTCAGCCCGGCAATGACGCCGCGGGCATCGGAACGCCAGTAGGGGGCAAAGAGACCGGAGAAAGCAGGCACAAAGTAGACGCCACCATTGTCTTCCACCGATTTGGCATAATCTTCAATGTGCGGCGAGAAGTCAAAGAAATCCAGATTGTCACGCAGCCACTGCACCAAAGCGCCGGTAATAGCGATGGAGCCTTCCAGGGCATACACAGCCGGTTCGTCGCCAAATTGGTAACAGAGGGTGGTGAGTAGGCCGCTCTTGCTGGGCACAATTTTCGTGCCGGTGTTGAGGATCATGAAGCAGCCGGTACCGTAGGTGTTTTTGGCTTCGCCGGGGCTGAAACAGGCCTGGCCGACGGTGGCGGCTTGCTGGTCACCCAGGTCGCCGGCGACCGGAATTTTGCCGCCAAACGGGCCATCTTCGGTGGTGTAGCCATAGACTTGGGATGACGGCCGTATCTCCGGCAGCATGGACGTGGGAATACCCATCGTGCTGGTGATGGATTCTGACCAGCGCAAACCATCCAGGTTCATCAACATGGTACGGCTGGCATTGCTCACATCGGTTACATGCACCCCGCCTTGTGTGCCACCGGTCAAATTCCAGATGATCCAGGTGTCAATATTGCCAAAGAGTGCATTGCCGGCATCGGCAGCAGCGCGCACGGCGGGCACATTATCCAGCATCCATTTCACTTTGGGGCCGGAGAAATAGGTAGCCAGCGGCAAACCCACCTTGTCCCGAAAACGATTTTGGCCAACGCTGCCTTCTAGCTCTTTACAAATTTTGTCGGTGCGGGTGTCTTGCCAGACGATGGCGTTGTACAACGGTTTGCCGGTGGTTTTATCCCAGACAACGGTGGTTTCGCGCTGGTTGGTGATGCCTACGGCAGCCAGGTCAGCGGCGGTAATACCGGCGGCCTTCATGGCCCCTTTGACCACATCCTGGGTGCGCGCCCAGATTTCCATGGGATCATGCTCCACCCAACCGGGTTTGGGGTAAATTTGCTCATGTTCCAGTTGGTGTGCGCCAACTGGTTCCCCCGAATGGTTAAAAATCATACAACGGGTACTGGTGGTACCCTGATCAATTGCCGCGACATACTTTGTCATTTTCTTAACTCCTTTAATTTGGTAATTGGGTAACTGGGTAATTGGGTAATTGGGCAATTGCCAATTACTTAATTACTCAATTACTCAATTC
Source organism: Anaerolineae bacterium (assembly GCA_023382655.1). Classification (GTDB taxonomy): domain Bacteria; phylum Chloroflexota; class Anaerolineae; order Promineifilales; family Promineifilaceae; genus CAADGU01. The sequence goes on from JAHDWK010000013.1 coordinate 97,662, forward strand.
CCCTCTTGCACTGCTTCTAATAATGCTTTGAGAATCAAGTGGGTTGAGGTAGCGCCCGGATCCTGGTGACCCATACTGCGGTCACCCAAATAGCTGGCACGACCTTTACGCGCTTTGAGAGGGATGGTGGCTTTGACGCCTTGCTCGGCAGCAGCCACTGTTTGTTGCAGGGCGTCTGGGGTTGTTTCGCCAGCGTCTACGGCCGTTTTCAGCGCCGCCAGTGCCGGATACCAGGCATCTACCATGGTTTTGTCTTCTAATTCGGCCCGACCTCGTTGGACAACGCCTTCAACGCCGGCTTGTAACATGGTGTGTAAATCTTCGTTGCTGAGTTCTTCTTTGGCGAGCACGGCCGTGCCGGCGCGCATAAAAAATGTGCCATACAACGGGCCGCTGGCCCCACCTACACTGGAAATAAGGGTCATACCGACGGTTTTGAGGATGTTGCCAATGTCTTTATCGGCCACAGTGGGCAGCTTTTCCATCACTTTGGTAAAACCCCGCACCATGTTGATGCCATGGTCGGCATCACCAATGGCGGCATCCAGGTCGGTGAGATACTGCTTATTATTGTCGAGGGTGACGGCCGTTTTCTCCAGCCATGTCACAATTTGGTCTCTGGTTACTGACATCTTTTCTCTCGCGGTTATCGGTAGGAAACTGATTGCCGATTACGGATTACCGATTACGGATTACCAATTCAAACGCCCCAACGCAACCCTGGCGTCTTCACCGGCGCATCCCAAAAGCGCAAAATTTCATCATCGGCTTTCAGTAGTGTAATGGAGCAACCCTGCATCTCTAACGAGGTAATATAAGGGCCGATCAGATTGCGGACGATGGTAATGCCATGGCTCTGGCAGACTTCAGCCAGTTTGCGATAGACCGCATATAACTCAGAAACCGGGCTGCCACCCATGCTGTTCACAAAAGCAATCACCTGATCACCCGCCTGGAACGGTTCATCCACCAGTTCTACCTCTACCCACGTCCCCTGGTCGTTATCCCATTCGCGGACGGTACGGCTGTATGCTTTATCGGTGATAATTTCCTGCGCCATCATTTCGGTGATTTCGTCAGCTGTTGCCATTTCCATGCGCCGCTGGCCCGGCTCACCGTGAATGCCGATGCCTATTTCCATTTCGTTGTCGCCCAGCGAGAAGGTAGGTTTACCGGCTGCGGGCACGGTGCAGGAAGTGAGGGCCATACCCATGGAACGGCCGTACTTGTTCACCTTGCGGCATAAATCGGCACACTGCGTCAAATTGTACCCGGCCTCTGCCGCTGCGCCGACGATCTTTTCCGCCAACACAGTGGTACCCACACCACGGCGACCGGCCGTATACAGGCTGTCTTTCACGGCCACATCGTCATCAATTAATATGCTCTGTGCACGAATACCGTCAGCATGGGCCAGTTCAACGGCCGTTTCAAAATTCAGCACATCACCTGTGTAATTCTTGACAATGAACAAAACACCGGCGCCGCTATCTACCGCTTTGGCACATTCATACATCTGATCTGGCGTGGGCGAAGTGAATACTTCCCCCGGACACGCCCCATCCAACATACCCATGCCCACAAAGCCGCCGTGCATCGGTTCGTGCCCGCTGCCACCGCCAGAAACCAGAGCCACTTTCCCTTTTACCGGTGCATCGGCCCGCACCACATAATGGGGGTCAATATACACTTTCAACAGGTCAGGATGAGCGACAGCCATCCCCCGTAACTGCTCGCGGACAACGTCATCTACGGCATTAATTAGCTTCTTCATCTGTTTTGCTCCTCATCATTTTGGTCACTGGCGGCCACGAGCTACCAGTGACCAAAATTCGATTAAATACCACTGGCCATAATCAACAACCCGGCCAAAATACCGCCCACAATGGGGCCGACCACAGGAATCCAACCGTAACCCCAATCGGAACTCCCTTTGCCGGGAATAGGCAGCAGTTGATGGGCAATGCGCGGCCCCAGATCACGCGCCGGGTTAATGGCATATCCGGTCGGGCCGCCTAACGACAGACCGATGCCCCACACCAGACCAGCCACCAGGAACGGGCCAAGACCAGAAGCCGGGCTGCCAGCCGTACCACCGCCAGCAGAGAAAATAGCCGCCACGCCCAACACCAGAACCATGGTGCCAATGATTTCCGTGATGTTGTTCCAGATCATATTGGGAATCGCCGGGCCGGTGGAATAAACAGCCAGCTTCAAACCGGGATCTGGCGTCTCTCCCCAATGCTTAAAATAGGCCAGGAAGACGATAACCGCCCCCAAGAAAGCGCCAATCATCTGGGCTGCAATGTATATGGGCACATCTGCCCAGGGAAAACTGCCAGCAACAGCAAAACCAATAGTGACGGCGGGGTTGATATGGGCCGGAGCGCTACCAAATGCCTGGGATACAAAAACACCAACCATCACAGCGAAGGCCCAACCTGTGGTTATCACAATCCAGCCAGAGTTGTTGCCTTTGGATTTTCCTAATAGAACATTGGCCACAACACCATCACCCAAAATAATCAAGAACATGGTTCCCAACAATTCACCCATAAATGGACTTGTCATTTTTCCTCTCCTGTTTTTTGAGCTTACCGCTCTTTTTTAACTAATTTGTGATTACTCCCCGTGACCAATTGGCCGAGGCAATGCAATCAATTACAGATCGAGTCACAATATGCACTTGTCAGTTAGCTAAAATGGGAAACTATCAAATGGATAAGAGTAATCACCTCCTTTACCCTATGGACAAACAAACCTTCGTCAATGATCTGCCTGGCAGCCAAATTCGGCCGGCAACAAGAGTAAACAAACCCTGTTCACAAGCTCTGGAGATCACAGTACGCTGGTTGGATTGAGGACGCCGGATTCTGAAGATAAAGGGGAAATGGGTTAAGTGGTGGGCGCAATGGTTTCAGTGGGCATCCTGATTTACTTCTACAAACTCTTCCAGGCTACAGGATACGGAATTATGAACAGGCGGCAAGCATGGTTACCAAAAGGTTTCAAGGTGAAACACTGTATGGTGGGGAAAAGTTTCGCAATGAAACCTGGTTTGGAGATTGAGAGATTGAGAGATTGAGAGATTGAGAGATTGGCAATCAACCGGCAGCAGCTTATAATGCGCCTCATACCCGTTGAAAGATAGCTTCATCCTTCATAATTCATAATTCATAATTCTGGTAGGAGGCCGCATGAGTTACGAAACGATTCTTTTTGAGGTACAGGATAGCATTGCCACCATTACTTTGAACCGCCCAGATAAACTAAATGCTTTTAATGACGGGATGATTCAAGAAACAACAGATGCTTTTAAGCAATGCGCCCGTGATAAGGGAGTGCGTTGTGTGGTGTTGACGGGCAACGGCCGTGCCTTTTCTTCCGGCCAGGATTTATCTGATGTGCAGGGGCGGGAGGGTAACTTCTCCATTGGCGAACATCTGCGGCACGGCTACCATCGCCTGATCAAACAAATGCTGGCGACCGAAAAACCGATCATCGGCGCGATCAATGGGGTGGCAGCCGGGGCTGGGGTGGGCATTGCTCTGGCTACAGACATTCGTATCGCCAGTGACAAGGCCAGCTTCATGCTTGCCTTCAGTCGCATTGGGCTCGTGCCGGACAGTGGCACTAACTGGCTGCTGCCGCGCATCGTCGGTCAGGCCCGCGCCTATGAAATGGCCGTCACCGCCGACCGCATCCCGGCCGACAAGGCGTTGGAATGGGGCATCGTCAACCGGGTCATTCCCCATGACCAGCTCATGGAAAATGTGATGGCCTGGGCCAAACCAATGGCTACCGGGCCAACCCTGGCCTATGGCCTGGCCAAACGGGCCATGAACCACGCCTGGGATATGAGTCTGGACGAAGCGCTGGAATATGAAGCCCACATGCAAGAACTGGCTGCCCGCAGTCAGGACTTTAGCGAAGGTGTGACTGCTTTTCTGGAAAAGCGGGAAGCTCAATTTAAGGGGGAATAAACGTGAAGAAGGTTTCAGTCATTGGCGCAGGAACGATGGGGGCAGGCATTGCCCAGGTAACGGCGTTAGCCGGTTATCAGGTAGTGTTGTATGACATCAGTGAGGATGTGCTGCATAAGGCGTTAACGGGTATCCAAACAGCCATTAACCAGGGCGTGGCGCGGGGGAAAACAGCGGCGGAGGCGGCAGAGACAGCGAAGGCGGCCTTCACCCCCACCACTTCCCTGGCTGAAGCGGCACAGGTTGACCTGGTGATTGAAGCCGCTCCCGAAATAATTGACCTGAAACGGCAAATTTTTGCCGAATTGGAAAGCCATGCGGCGCCACATACTGTCTTCGCCAGCAATACATCCAGTCTGAGCATTGATGTATTGGCCGCGACCACCCACCGGCAAGATAGATTTGTGGGGCTGCACTTCTTCAATCCGGCGTATGTGATGAAGCTAGTGGAAGTGATACGAGGGGATTTCACCAGTCAGGCCACAATAGAAATGGCGCTGGCTTATGTGGCGCAGTTGGGTAAAACGGCCGTCCTCTGCAAAGATACACCCGCTTTTATTGTGAACCGGGTGGCACGGCCGTTTTACGGTGAAGCATTTCGGCTATTGGGTGAAAACGCCGCCGACCATGCCACCATTGACAAATTGCTCAAATCATTGGGTTTCCGCATGGGGCCGTTTGAACTCATTGACCTCATTGGCTGTGACGTCAACTTTGCCGTTACCCGGTCCGTTTACGAAGCCTACTTTCAGGAGCCAAAATACCGCCCCCACCCCATCCAACAGCGTATGGTGGAAAGCGGCCGCCTGGGCCGCAAAACCGGTCGCGGCTTTTATGATTATTCCGAATAATCAAGACCCAAAGGGTTTCCAAAAAACCTTTGGTTTTAGGGGGCGAGCGCTTTTTGTATATCCGCCAGATGGGTCAAATCATGATCGGCGATGACGTGGCACACTTCTTCAATGGTCAGGATACGCATAGAGCCATGACGCCCTTTCTTTTGCCAATCTTCGGGTGACAATCCCTCAATCACTTGCCGCAGGCGGGTACGGTTGACATCCATCGTTGCCAGTAAATCGGCGGGGGTTAGTTCCTGGCTCTTTTGCACACTGCGCTGGTTAAACCGCGCCAGGTCAAAATCGGCGGGCACCGGATCGTTCCCTTGCTGAAATTGCTCAATGAGGCCAATCATGCCCTTTTCGGCGCTGGCCAGGTGGCGCACAATGTCGGCAACCGTCCACTGAGCATCTTCGGACTGCACGGCCGTCGCCCACTCCTCAGCCCCTAACCCTTGCAAACAATCCAATAACGCCGCCCGCGTCTGGTTCAGTCTTTCCTCAATTTCGTCTTTATTTATGTCCGACATCATTTGTCCTCACCTGATTGGCCCAATTTTCAGCAAATGAGCCAGATTACTTTTATGAAAAATTTGCACAATTCAAAAAGTTTGCTAGACTTAAAAGTGGCTCCCCCCCGAGAGATGTTCTGTGAGCGCCCGCTCACGGGGCATCTCATTTTTTTTGCCTTTTTACCGCAGCGTGGCGCTGTAAAGCGTGCTCCCTTTAGTCACAAACACCCGCAATGGCAGTTCGGCAATGGCGAAGTCGGTCATGCCGGTGAACAGTTCCGCGCCATCCTCGCCGGTAGCCCGATATTGGGCCAACACCTGCCCGGTGGGGCGGCTAATCTGGACAATACGGCCGTTGCCCGCATCCGCAATATAGATCGTAGCATTCAGCCCCCGTCCCACAATTTCCACTGACGCTGGGTTCACCAATGGCGTCACCAGTCCATTAGCCAACAGGACATTCTCATCCCACTCAATACGGCCGTTGCGCGTGTCATAATAACGAATACGACCGTCGTTATACAAAATTACCAGACTCCCATCTTCACTGTAAATATCAAAATCTACCGCTTGCCCCAGGTCTGCATCTTGGTCAAAAACAATGGTGCGTCCCTCTGCATTGGCAGTAAAACTCTCGCCATCGGGAAAATACCGCCAAATTTGCGCCACACCTGTATCCAAAATATAAAGCCGCTCGCCAAAAGTCGTAACGGCCACCGGGTTCACCCATTCTGCCGACAGGTCCAGGGGGGTCGCAATGGCGCTCACCAGATCAGGTTGATACGTCAACAGCGCCCCCGCTGCATCCAACACAGCTAATCCCTCCCGTTGTACGGCAAAACCGACCGGTCGCCAGAAGAAGTCCACCATTCGCCCCACCACATGGCTACCAATGGTTTGCGTATTAAACAAAATGCGCAGCGGCGACGAAGTTGTCAGATTCAAATAACTGGGATCGGTTTCATGTTCATAAACAATGCCGCTGCCCGCATCCAGCGTGAAAATGCCGCCATTCGAACCTTCCCGTAGGGCCACTGCCTGCAAGTTGGCGCCTTCACTGTATTGGTAAAGGGGTACGGCCGTCAGTCGCGTAACTCCTTCCAATTGATCTAACTGCGTCCGGGCTATGGTCTGCATCCGCATCACTTCGGCCTCGCCAGGTTGCAGCTGTGTATTGGCCTGCTCCGCCAGCGTCAATACAGCCCTGTAATGTTGTCGCGCAGTGGCTTCCGAATCCGCAACATCGGCGAATGACAGCTCCTGGGACATCTGCATCTTCAGCGCTGCTAACTCCCTGGACTGTTCGCGCGTCACATAAACACTGGTGACTACCGCTGCCACGACAAGAGGAATTACAATGGCGATGATGGCTGCCCAGGTCCAGTTCACCGGCTCTTCTGTCCGGGCTGTCTGCGGTGGGCGTAGTCGGGCCAGTAAATCAGCCAGCCAGGCAGTAAAACGAGATGCGCCCAATGCCGCCTGGGCCCCCGCCTGGCGCGCGTGTCGCTCCATCGTTTCCCGGTCCACCACACTATCTTTCGCCAGGGTGACAGACTGTTGGCGTACGGGTTGGGCACGTTGCGGCTGGGGCTTTCGCTCCGCGGCAGTAGTGGCCACCACGGCCGTAGCCACCCCCTCACGGCGCGGCTGTGGATCAACGGCCGGTGTAGACGTCGCCGTCACCGGCGGCGTCACATCGGGCAATTCCGGGGAGGCATCACTGCTAAATTCCACCAGCAACAGCCGCGCCGATTCGCCGCTCAATGTAGTGACCAGCTCCGCCATCCCCCGTTCCACACTGCTTTCTACCAGAGCCGCCTGAAAATCGTCGGTAGGTAAATGGCTAATACGGGGATCAGCCAGTAGCAACGTATCACCCGCCTGCACCCGGTGATGATAATAGCGGATATCCAGGCTGGCGCTACGTCCCAACGGTGTTAGTTGTGCCGGGGGGCGGGGCGGCATTCGCTCAATGCCAAAATTGCGACCCAACAGGGCAATAGATTCACCGGCTTGCAATGTAAACAGTTCTCCCTGGTGAAATACGGCACAAGAGATGGCCCCTTCACGGGATTGCCCTTTGACGCTAAGGTTGTGGCGCAGCAGTTGTTGGTTAGCTTCCAGCACCGCACCGCGCAGGGCGGCGGTGACGCTGCCCCCCATCTGGTAATACTTCTGGCTGATGAGGGTGAGCAGGTGTTGGCTGAGGTCGGCCGTATCCACTACCGCCCCGGTCAACGTCAGATGCACAAAGAGGTAATCCCGTTCACGGCCGCGCGCCGGTCTGACGGCCGCCTGCTGCGCCAACAAACCGGGAATGGCGCCCTCTTGTAGCACGCCATCCACCATATAAAGTTGTGCGGTTATGGCCTGTAGTTCGTTCATGGGATACCGACCTAAGCATAACACGGCCGTACAGATTCTCAAACTGGCAAGGTAGGGTATACTTGGGCAACTTTGCCAAATGAGGAGTGGTTTATGAAAGTGGTGGTAGCGGGCGAAAGGCCCTTTGTCGAAGGTATTGGCCGTCTGTGTACGCAGGCCGGGTATGATGTGGTGTTGTATCTGGTGGAGGATTTCAACACGGCCGTGCAAAGTGGTTGGGCCATGGCCGACGCCGCCAACGCCGACATTGCCATTGAACTGCATAACGAATCGGCCGCCGCTAAAGAGGAACTCCTCGTTTCATTAGCCGCCTCCGTTCCTCGTGACGCTCTGTTGCTCACGTCGGCGCTGGCTACAAGCACCACCCAGGCGGCGGCCTGGGTGCCCCGCCCAGAACGCGTCGTTGGGTTTGGCGTGGTGCCTCCTTTGCAGCGCGAAGGTATTGTCGAATTGGCGACCGGGTTGCAAACCAGCCAGGATGCCTTGCAACAAGCGATGGCCTTTGCTCGCCAGTTACACCAGGAGCCAGTGCTGGTAGCCGATGGCCCTGGGCTGGTACGGGCGCGGGTCATTTGCTGCCTGATCAACGAAGCGGCCAGCGCCCTCCTGGAAGGGGTGGCGACAGCGGCCGATATTGACAAAGCGATGAAGTTGGGCGCGAACTACCCCTTTGGCCCCCTGGAATGGGGCGATTACATTGGTCTGGATACCGTTTTGGGCACGCTAACCGGCCTTTTTAATGAATGGGGTGAAGACCGTTATCGCCCTTCCCCCCTGCTGCGACGCATGGTCGCCGCCCGTAAATTGGGGCGTAAAACGGGCGAAGGGTTTTATAACTATCCTAAAGGTGATTGAGAGATTGGGAGATTAAGAGATTGACCAATCTCCTGATCTCCCAATCTCCTCATCTCATTCTTTATGGCTGTAAAACAGTGCTACATTTGCAACAAAGACGCCGCGGCCAGACGGCAATACGGTGGCGAGGGGCTGGCTGATGGGGAGATCTGCCCGGTTTGTTACCAGCCAACCTGCCGCTTCCATTTGGGCACGGTGCGCTGGCGCTGGCGCAGCAGCGGCGAACTGGATTCCGCCCAGGTGTGTAAAGAGTGCCTGCGCAGTTACCGCCACCGGGATTGGGATAAATATAACCGGGATTGGATCACATGAGAGTGTGTTCAGGTGTTTACGTGCTCACGTAAACACCTGAACACATTTAGTCGCGGGGGTATGGTTCTACGTCGGGGCCGATGTATTCTTTGAAGAGTTCCAGGATTTCGCCAGGGTTGGCATGTCGGCTTAGCTGTTTTTTGGAAAAGAGCAACTCGCCATCCACTTTGAAATCAAAAACTCCTTTTGAACCGGTGATAAAAGTAAATTCATTGATGATGTGTTGGTAGTTGGTGAGGATTTCGTCCGCCACACGGACGGCACGGGCGCTGTAGTCTCAAGGGACACAGTATTCGAGGGTGATGTTGTATTTGTTCATAGTAGTCTCCACATGTTCGTAGCGGGCGATTCATCGCCGTCTGATGGCACCAAAGTGCCCACTACAAACGATATGGGGGCGATTGTAACGGCCGTGTCCCTCCTTGACAACCCGCTTCCCCTGGGCTAATATCCCATCCGCTTCGGCAACTTGGGCCTGTAGCTCAGCTGGGAGAGCGCTACAATCGCACTGTAGAGGCCAGGAGTTCGAATCTCCTCAGGTCCACTGGTTATTAACAATTGAAAAGTAAAAGCTGTGAGCAGGAGTAGTAGGGAATCAGTGAGCAGTTTACTGGTTAATTCAGAGAGTTGCGCCAGGGCTGGAAGCGTGACAATTTTTCCCGAACTCGCCTGTGAGCTGCGCCGGTGAAAATAGTAAGCGGTAAGCAGTGAACAGTGAGCAGTAGACTGCTCACTGTTCACTGCTTACTTCTAAACTAACCGGCGACGGCCGTACCCGTTATGTACTTGAGTGGATGGATTCATTTGGGGATACCATTGCATCGGCTGGTGCTTTGGCGTAAAATCCCCGTCCGTTGTCTAAGGGCCTGTAGCTCAGCTGGGAGAGCGCTACAATGGCATTGTAGAGGTCAAGGGTTCGAGCCCCTTCAGGTCCACTAACCTTCATAATCCATCAAACAGAGTGGTACCGCGGAAGCCCCTTTCGTCTCTGAACGAAATGGGGCTTTTTTGTTGGTAGCGGACAGCGAGGTAACATGTCTCAATTAACCAGTGAAGATCGGGCACAACTGCGTGAATTCCTCAGTGAGCGTTTTAATCTGGATGAGTTGAAAACGCTCTGTTTTGACCTGGGGCTGGATTATGAAGAGTTCCCCCACGCCACCAAAAGCGAGTTCTCGCGGGAACTGATTGTCTACTTTCAACGGCATAACAAGCTGGGCTGCCTGGTGACGGAGATGATTAAGGCGCGGCCCGATCCCTGGCTGACACAACTATTGGCGCAGGTGTCTAGCTGTCGCCCGAATGAAAAAGTTCAGATTGTGCTGTCGAACGACAAAATCAAAAGCCGGCCCGACTTGAAGCAAAAGCTGGCGGAACTGCTGGGCATTTCGGCCGATGAGGTGATGATCCTGGCGACTGCGCCGGGCAGCGTGAAGGTGTTAGTGGGATTGCCGCCCAGGGAGGCAGGCAAACTGGTTGCTTTACCCCTACCTTACCAACTGCATGAGTATGAGATTGTGTCGGTGACGCCGTATGCCAAATTGCCAACGGCCGTACAACAAACCTGGCGCACGGCCGTGACCCGCACCACTCTCGTCACAACAACGGCCACAACCGCCGGCGGAGGGCTTCCCCTTGTCGTCAAAATCATCATCGGTCTGCTCATTCTGGCGGGAATTATGGCCGCCGGGGTATTGATTGTGGGCAGCCGACAGCCAGAACTGACTGTATATAACCAATGCCCCAACCCGCTGCCCATACCCGCGCCGGATGCTATCAAATCCGTCCTGTCTTTGCCGGAAGCTATTCCACCGGGTGGCAGTATGAACGTACCGGTGCTCGTCGGTGCCTATGAACTGTTTGTTTCACCAGATAGTGTGATGGTTTTGGTATTACCCCGGTCCATACCGGGCGTGGGATTGCGCGAGGTGCAGTTGGGGGACATGGACAGGGGTACGGCCGTGACGCTGAACGGCCGTCCGCTCAACCCACCGCAACGTTTCCAGATTGAAACCGGCCAGAATTACGAACTGGTCATTTGTGCGCCGCGCTGATGATGGCCTGAACAGGTGATAAAGTGAATGGTCATTTCGACAAATCTTTGAGGAGAATTCCAATAGTGGCCCGGTCTGAAGATCGGCCACCCCAGTGGAGAACTAATGCACGTTGATCAGGAGCTAACGCACGTTGATCAAGAACTAACGCATGTTGATCAGGAGCATTTGTAGGTGTGTTAAAAGAGAATAACGTCAACAATCTACTTGAGGGAAGAGAAACTTATGAGTACGTACAATCCAAACGAAATTGAAGCGAAGTGGCAGCATAAATGGGAAGAGACAAAACTTTACCGGCAGGTGATTGACCGCACCCGGCCGAAACATTATGCCCTGACCATGCTGCCCTACCCCTCCGGCGATCTGCACATCGGCCACTGGTACGCCATGACCCCGTCTGATGCGCGGGCGCGGTACATGCGCATGAAGGGGTACAACGTGCTGTTCCCTATGGGCTTCGACGCCTTCGGCCTGCCCGCCGAAAACGCGGCCATCAAAAACCGTACCCACCCCGCCAAATGGACATTCGCCAACATTGACCGGATGCGCGGCCAACTGCGCAGCATGGGCGCGATGTTTGATTGGGAACGGGAAGCCGTCTCCGCCGACCCCGGCTATTACAAATGGACGCAGTGGTTTTTCAAGAAGTTGATGGAGTTGGGGCTGGCCTATCGCAAGCTCTCGGCCGTGGATTTTTGCCCTAACTGCAACACTACCCTGGCCCGCGAACAGGTGTGGGGCGAAGACCGCCACTGCGAACGGTGTGGCACGCCGGTCATCAAAAAAGATTTGGAGCAATGGTTCTTCAAGACCACCGATTACGCGGAGGAACTGCTCGATTTCAGCCAGATTGAGTGGCCGGAGCGGGTGAAGGTGATGCAGACCAATTGGATCGGCCGTTCCACCGGCGCCGATGTTGTATTCAAGACATCCGATGTTTCGGAAACATCGGATGTCTACGAGATCGAGATTTTCACCACCCGCCCGGACACACTGTGGGGAGCCACCTTTATGGTGCTGGCCCCGGAACACCCGCTGGTGGACAAGATTACGACGGCCGAACAGCGGGCCACCGTTGACGCCTACATCCAGCAGGCGCAACGACTGACCGACATTGACCGGGAAACGGCCGACCGCGAAAAAACCGGCGTCTTCACCGGCGCATACGCCATCAATCCCGTCAATCAGTCCCACATTCCCATCTGGATTGCCGACTATGTACTGATGAGCTACGGCTCTGGCGCGATTATGGCCGTGCCCGCCCACGACGAGCGCGACTTTGAGTTTGCCCGCAAATTTGGCCTGGACATTGTGGAAGTGATTCGGATGCCCGGCCGCAGTGACGCCGATGGGGAATTGGAAGCGGCGTACACGTCCAAATATGAAGGGCATCTGGTCAATTCGGGTGAGTTTACCGGGACGGCCGTCAGCGAAGCCATTGGCAAAGTGGCCGCCTGGTTGGAAGAGAAAGGCATCGGCAAAGAGGCAGTCAATTACCGCCTGCGTGACTGGTTGATCAGCCGCCAACGGTATTGGGGCGCACCCATCCCGGTGGTGTATTGCCCGGAGCATGGCGCCGTGGCCGTACCCGATGAACAGCTACCCGTGCTGCTGCCGGAGGATGTGGAATTTATGCCCACCGGCGAAAGCCCGCTCAAATTCCACGAGGGATTTATCCACACCGAATGTCCTACTTGCGGCCGTCCGGCGCTGCGTGAGACGGACACGATGGACACCTTTATGTGTTCAAGCTGGTACCAATACCGCTACCTCAGCCCATTGGACGGCCAGCACCCCTTTGACCCGGAAGAGGGCGCGTACTGGCTGCCGGTGGATCAATATACCGGCGGCATTGAACACGCCACCATGCACCTGATTTATACCCGCTTCTTTACGATGGCGATGCGCGCAATGGGACTGGTGAACTTCAGCGAGCCGATGATTCGCCTGTATAACCAGGGCATGGTGCTGGGCGAAGATGGAGAGAAGATGTCTAAGTCACGTGGCAATGTGGTGGCTCCCGATGCGCTGGTGCAGAAATACGGCGCGGACACGGTGCGGGCCTACCTGATGTTTTTTGCCAAATGGGAGCAGGGCGGCCCCTGGAATTATGATGGCATCAAGGGGCCGCAGCGTTTGTTGAACGATGTGTGGGAAATTGGGCAGCACGGTTATCAGACGCAAGCGGAAGATGAAACGGCGACCCGTGCCCTGCGCCGCAAAACACACCAGACCATCCGCCGGGTGTCGGAGGATATGGAGAGCTTTTCGTTTAACACGGCCGTGGCCGCCATCATGGAACTGCGCAATGCCCTTAACGACGGCCGTAAAGCACCCAACGTCAGCCAACTGGCCTGGCAGGAAGCGGTAGATACGCTGCTGCTCCTGCTGGCCCCCATTGCCCCGCACCTCACTGAGGAGCTATGGGCGCAGCGCGGCCACGCCTACAGCATCCACCAGCAGCCCTGGCCGCAGTGGGACGAGGCCGTTGCCAAAGAAGATGCCGTTACGCTCATTGTGCAGGTGAACGGCCGTGTCCGGGACAAGCTAGAAGTCCCCGCCGACCTGGACGACGAAGCCGTCAAACAAATCGCCCTCAGTTCCGACAAAGCGCAGGGCTGGCTGGACGGCAAAGAACCACGTAAAGTGATCGTTGTGCGCGGCAAGTTGGTGAATATCGTGGTATAGAGTTGCAGGAGTGCCAGGCACAGGGCAAAACTATTTGGTCAGACCAATGCCTGGTGCCCTGTGCCTGGCACTGCCCACACAAGGAAATCATGAGCGGCAATCTGGACAAAGCTAAAGCATACGTGGAACTGTTTAATGACCGCACGGCCGTTGCCGAGCAATTCCTCCCCTTCTGGCATGAGGACATTCAGTTTCGTGAACTACCCAACCTGATTGCCCCGCATGGCAGCAACCGCAACCGGGAGGTGATGGCTACGGGCATTGCCCAGGGCGCACAAATCCTGACGCGCCAGCAGTACACCATCCTCAACGCATTAGAATCAGGCAATACGGTCGTGCTGGAAGTGGACTGGGAAGGCGATCTGGCAATCCCCTTTGGCGCGGTTCCGGCGGGGGTCACGCTGCGGGCGCATATTGCCATGTTTTTAGAGTTTGTGGACGGCCGTATCATCCGCCAACGCAATTATGATTGTTACGAGCCATTGCCGGTCAGGGAGAAGGCGTAGGGGATGGGGGGAGTAAGGTGAGAAAAGCAGCGGGAGTCAAAACAGGAACGGGCTGCGTTTCAAAATCTTGAGGATTTCTGGTCACAATATAGTCAAGGTTTGCGTTTAATGCGGCGGCCATCTGTACTGCATCTTCAAAATCCTTCCAACCCAAAGTCTGGGCATGGCGAATAACCTGATCATCTACGGCCGCGATTTGAAAGGAGTTAAGCAAATCAGCAATGGCAGTCACGGCCGTTTGCCTGTTAGCCAGGCGTGAAACGATGTAAAAGAGATTGGTAATGCTATGAGCAGCAAAAAATCCTTCCACTTCCTGGTTGGCTACGGCATCTATAACCAGTGCAGACTGTGTATAAAATAGCTGGCGTAGTTGCACCACATCCACCGCGATATTCAAATCAACCAGGATACGCAATTTATTCGCCATGTTTGTCCATAAGATATTGGAATCTGGCATCGTCAGTATCACTGTCAGGCGGGATAATGCCTGTCAATCTTTGTACCAGCGGTGTATGCGCCCTCTCTTTTCGCCGCGACAAATCGCGCAAATATACTTCTACTAATTGGGAAATAGATGTGTTATTGAGAGACGCATACGCCTTAGCTTCTTCAATAAGCTGGCTATCAACTCGTAATGTGAGCTTTTTCTTTTCTGTAACTTGCATAAAAACCTCCTACAAAAATTGATGTGACGTACATATTAACATTGTTTTGTACGGCAAACAAGCAGCCGCTTAAGGGAATCGGTGAACGGTTATCGGTTTCTCCACCGATTACCGACCACCGATTACGGCAGTACAATCTCTGGCTGCCAGTGGAAGGCGTGGGGTTCGGCACCCAAGACGGCCGTCACGTCATACAAATAGTCGCCGTCAGCCTGGGCATAATAGACACGGCCGTACTCCTGAGACACAATCACTACCCCATAGCCGTCTTTTGACCAGGCGGCGCTCGCCGTGCCGGGCAAAAACTGTACCGGCGGCGAGGCGTTGACTCGCTCAGGCGTCTCATTAAACGAGACCAAATGGTAAGCGCCTGCTTCCGGGTTGAGGGCATCCTGAGCAAACAAGACATAGGCAAAACGGCCGTCGTCCAGATGCTGCCCACCCGCTGCCCCCACGTTCTGGTTGGATAACACCACCGATTCTTCTTTCACAATCGCATTTTGCTCCGGCTGGAAGCGCCACAATTCAGCGCGGGGCTGGAACGTGCCTGTCCCCGCTTCTGAGCGCAAGACGAAGAGGCGCGCATCCGGCATCCACATCACCTCCGTCGGAAATTCATTCACGTAGACAAAGGAATCGGGCACATCCACCAGGGCGCGAGTAGGCACATCAAACACGGCGCGGTTGCCACCTTCCCAGCCGCCCTTCCACAGCAGCAGGTAACGGCCGTTGTTGGCCCACGCAATGGGCGAATAGACGGCCAGATTGGCCATATCCGGTGCTTGTTCATTAAACGGGCGGTTTTGAATGAGTTGTTCCGACTCCCGCCCGGCCAGATTTTGCAGCCAGACGGCCGTGTTATCATTCCACACAAACAAATTGTTATCCGGGTGCCAGGCCAGACCACCACAATAACGCTCACAGGCAGCCACGTCGGTGATCGTCCCCGGCGTCCCGCCACCGGTTGGCAGAAAATAAATACGCAGCACAGGTTCACCGCTCTCCTGCACGGCATACGCTCCATTCAAACTGCTTCCCTGAAAAGCCACGTGACGGGCATCGGGCGACAGCGCCAGCCCACCCAAATTATCCACGCGGGGCACAATGCGCCAGGTCTGGTTGCTGACCAAATCCATGAACCACAATTCATGCTGTGTGTCTAGATCGGGGTATTGGTGGTCCTCTCCGGCAGTGTTGGTGCGGGTGACAGGTATGGAAGCCGTGAGCCGGGCAATCACTGCCCGCTTGCCATCGGCGCTGACGGAAAAATCGGTCAGGTCGCCCACCGCCGGGTTCCACTGACTGGCGTTTTCACGAACGCGCTCCCCAGGCAAGGGGCCGGGCAGCAGCACTTCAATCTGGCCTGTCTGGTGAGTCCAGCGCTTAAACGCGCCATCGGCCAGGAAGAGCAAATCGCGGCTGGTGGTGGGCAGGGGGTTGCCGGTAATGGCCTGCACCGGGGGATTGGTAACGGCCGTTGCCACTGGTGTACCCACTGCGGTAGCGGTCGCTTCCAGCGTGGGGGTGGGTTGGAGCGCGGCGTCTGTGGTGGGCACGGCCGTACCGCTGATCACTTCGCCGGGGGCTAAGGTGGAGGATACGGCCGTGTCGCCACCATCGGGAGTGCCAATCTCGCCCACATTCACATTGGGTGGTGGCAAGATAGGTGTTGGCTCGGCTTCGGGCTGTGCATTGCAGGCCGCCAACAACGCCAGGCCCATAACAAAGGCAAAGATGATGAGAAATCGTCGGGATGATGTTTGTTTCATGGTTGGTCGCCTCACTTATACTGAGATAAATTAACTGGCAAGAGTGTAAAACAGGTGAAGCAGCTTTACCATACGAACAGGCGATAAAGCCACCACGATACCCAACCATCTTGTTCGTAGTAAGCGATTTATCGCTGTAAGAAGGCGATGAATCGCCTACTACGAACGGGTTTTGAGGAAGATAGATGCCCCAACCAACCATATTTCAAGACGCTGATTATCTGCAAAACAGCCAATACAAAAATTCGGCCAATCTGGATGCGCGGGCGACGCTGCACCGGCGTTTCCGCACGGCCGTGACCCCCTGGCCTGTGTGGGTATTTGACCATCTGCAATTGCAGCCGGATACGGCCGTGCTGGAATGTGGCTGCGGCCCCGGCTGGCTCTGGCGCGAAAACCTGGCCCGTATCCCGTCTAACTGTCAGATCACGCTCACCGACTTGTCGTCGGGCATGGTGGCGGAGGCAGAAACCGCACTGCAAAATTCCGACCACGACTTTCGGTTTCAGACAGCCAACATTCAAGAATTGCCTTTTCCCGACGATAGTTTTGACGTGGTGATTGCCAATCATATGCTTTACCATGTGCCCGATTTGGCAGCGGCTTTACGAGAAGTGCGGCGGGTGTTGAAGGGGGACGGCCGTTTCATTGCCGCCACCAATGGGCAAAACCACCTGCGCGAATTGTGGCAGATTGGGCTGGAATTATGGCCGGACGCCAATGAATGGCTGCAACAGTTATTGGCGGCCGAATGGTCATTTTCGTTTGGGTTGGAGAATGGGACGGAGCGGTTAACGGCCGTCTTCCCTCACGTTTCCCTATTTCGCTATGACGATCAACTGGCTGTCACTGAAGCCGAACCCATTCTGGACTTCCTGTTCTCGACCTCATTTGCGGGCGGCAACCACCAACCCGCGCCCGAACCCATTGCCCAGGTGCGGCAAAAGCTGGCGCAGCAAATCGCCCGCGATGGAGCCATCCATATCACCAAAGATACCGGGCTGTTTAACTGCTATGGCAGTTGAAAATTAAAATTTGCGGTACCGTCTTAACTTTTCGCCCTGACTACAGCGGATAAAGAATTGAACGGATTACCTCCTCTGGAAATTTATCCGTTCAATTCTCCATCCGCTGTAGTCTCTTAGAACAAAATCCAGCCAGTTATTGACAAATAGTATACAAGATATTGACAAGTTTATACAAAAGGTGTACGATTCTGCCTGTAATTCAACTGCCTTGATGAACAAGGCGCGTCTTTATAACTGATTACAAACAGGCTGAATGGCTCATCAATAGCTGCGGCCGTACAAAAAGATAGGGAACATAATGAACGAGAATATGATTATCCAGGCAAAAAGTGTCAAGAAAACGTATAACACCGGCAAAGTAATTGTGCCGGCTTTGCGCGGGCTGGACTTGAATGTAAAGAAAGGGGAGATGGTAGCTATTATGGGGGCTTCGGGCTGCGGCAAGACAACGCTGCTGAATACCCTGTCTGGGTTGGACGAGATTGATGAAGGGGTGATTGAGATTGACGGCCGTGACCTGGCCCGAATGAAGGACAAAGAGCGCACCGCTTACCGGGCTGCCAACATGGGCTTTGTCTTCCAGTTTTATAACCTGCTGCCGGTGCTGACGGCCGTCGAAAATGTAGAAATGCCCCTCCTGCTGGACGACTCGCGCAAAATCAAAGCCAGAGAAGCCCGCCAGATGGCGCAGGCGGCGCTGGAAGCGGTGGGCCTGGGCGAACAGGCCGACCAACGCCCGGCCGAACTATCCGGTGGGCAGCGCCAGCGTGTCACCATTGCCCGCGCCCTGGTCAACAACCCCGCCATTGTCTGGGCCGATGAACCCACCGGCGACCTGGATTCCGTCACCTCGCAAGAGATCGTCGATCTGATGCGCCGCTTGAATCGGGAAAACGGGCAAACCTTTGTCATCGTCACCCATTCGCTGGAAATTGGTGAACAGTGCGACTGCATCATCTGGATGAAAGACGGCCAGATTGTGGCCGAACCGCAGCACACCCCCGCCAATGGCAAAGTTAGCGGGCAGAGCAACGGCCGTTACCACGAACCCATCCGCGAACCCGAATTGATATTAGTCGCAAATTAGAAGGTACCCACCATGAACGAAATTTTTGGCATTCCGGCCAACACCTTATTGATTGTTTTACTCACCTTACTGGGTCTCATCTTCATCGGCGTGGGCATCTCGGCCGTGCGTTATCCCTTACCTTTCCGCCTGGGCATGCGCAACATCCCCCGCCGCAAATCACAAACCGCCCTCATCATCGTCGGCCTGGCCCTTTCCACCCTGATCATCACCAGCGCCCTGGGCATCGGCGACACCATAGATTACTCCGTAAAAGTGGCCGTCTATGACCGTTTGGGCGCGGTGGATCAAGAAATCAGCGCCACCCTGCAAGAAACGCCGGCCGGATTCAGTTTTGGCGCATCGCCCAACACCGGCGCCGACAACAACGAATGGTTTGCCGACGCTGTGGCCGCCGACATTGCCGCCCAGGTAGACGGCATCATTCTGGACGCGGTTGTGCCTGTAGCCGTGCAAACCCTGCCAGTTTTTAGCAGTAACAGCAATTTGTCTGAAGCGGCCGTAGCCATTCGCGGCATTGGTGAAGTAACCGGCGAGGGGCTGGCTGCGCCCGCCGGTCTGGCTGATCTGGGTGAAGGCGAGATTCTCGTCAATACATCATTAGCCGAAGCGCTGGACATCAATCCGGGGGATGATCTGCTGCTGGTGAAAGGAATGCCCACCCCATTCACCGTAGCGGCCGTTGTGCCTGATGGTGAATTAGCGGGCAGCGGCCCGGCTGTGGTCTGGTCACTGGCCCAGGCGCAGCCGTTTTTTGGGCAGGAGGGGCAGATCACGGCCGTACTCACCTCCAACGTGGGCGACCGGGAAACAGGCGTGGCGCTCACCGATTCCGCCATTGCCCAACTTTCCCCCCTGACCGGCGACCTTTTCATCAACGCCGTCAAAGCCGACCAACTGGCGGCCGCTGCCACCAGCGCCGAATTCATCACCACCCTCTTTGTCACCTTTGGCCTCTTCTCCATCTTTAGCGGCATTCTGCTCATCTTTCTCATCTTCTCCGTGCTGGCGGCTGAACGTAAATCGGAGCTGGGCATGAGCCGCGCCGTGGGCCTGCAACGCGCCGACCTGGTGCGCCAGTTTGTCAGCGAAGGGCTGGCCTACAACTTTTTAGCGGCCGTCATCGGGGCTACATTGGGCGTTCTGGCTGCCTTTGGGCTGGCGCAAGCCATCGCCAGCCTGATCGCCGACAGCACCATCAACATCATCCCCCGCGTCAGCCTGCGCTCGGCGCTGATTGGGTACAGCCTGGGGCTGGTGATCACCTTTGCCACCGTGTCGCTCTCCGCCATTCGCATCAGCCGGGTAAACATTATCGCCGCCATCCGCGATTTGAACCTGCCCACCCTGCCGCGAGAGAGCCAGTGGACGCTGTTTTTACGGCCGTTTCTCGTCTGGCGTGCGGCCGTTAGCAAAGCGGGCAAAGGGAACGGGCGCGAAGCGCTGCGTCTCTTTTTGCTGGCCGGACCTAAAGCCATCCTCAGTTTCTGGGGTGGATTGTTCGCCCGCGGCCCCGTTTTGCTCGGCCTGGGCTACCTGTTTGCCTACATTGGCGTCAACGTTGCCGAACAGATTGGCGTGTATGCCCTGGGCGTATCGCTCTTCATCATCGGCCTGGGGCAATTGTTCCACTGGATGGGGCTTTCCTCGCGCTGGTCATACTCCTTCGTCGGTCTGGCGCTCATCCTCTACTGGGCACTGCCCACACGTAACGAGGGAAAACTGGCGGAATTAGGCTCTAACCCCGGTGACTTCTTCATCAGCGGTCTCTTCCTGGTCGGCGGGGCCATTGTGCTCTTCCTGTACAACGCCGACTTTTTGCTCAATCTGTTTGCCGGGGTGTTGGGGCGTTTTGGCCGCCTACTGCCGGTGGCGCGTGTGTCGGTGGCTTATCCGGTGATGACCAAGGGGCGCACGGCCACCACGTTAGCCATGTTTAGCCTGATTATCTTCACGCTGGTGGGCACGACGACGATCACCAATACTTTTAGCAATTTCCTCGACCCCATTGCCGGCAGCGGCGACTATGACGTGCTGGTGCAGGCGAACCCGTTTAATCCGGTGAGCGTGGCCGAAATGGAAACGGCCGTGACCGATTTAGTCGCCGCAGGGCAAATAGCGCAGCCAACGGCCGTCGCCAGCGTCATCTTTGGCCCCGTAACCGCCCAAAGCCCGGAAATGGCCCAGCCCGCCAGTTACCTGATCAACGGCGTAGACGACGCCTTCTTCACCACCCATCGCCTGGAATTGGGCGGTATTGCCAATGGCTATGAATCGGCGGCGGCGGTGTGGACGGCCGTGCAAAACGATCCCAGCCTCATCGTGATAGACAACTTCTCTATTGATCGCGGCGGCGACCCCACCGCCAGCCGTGACGAAGCCGCCTTTGCCGTCAACAGCATCAGCGCCGCTTCCGGCAGCTTCGACCCCGTCACCATCCAGATCACCGGGCAAGATGGTACAGCGTATGAATTCACCATCATCGGCGTCATCAACTCAGCGCCTAACTTCTTCGGAGCCATGATGAACCGGCAGGCGGCGGAAATGCTCGGCTACGATCAGCCCAACCGCTTCTTCCTGCGCCTGCCCGCCAACGCCGACGCCCGCTCAACCGCCAACGCCATCGAGGGCGAATTCAGTCGCAGCGGGCTGCAAACATCCCTGCCCAAAGAGCAGCTAGAAGCCAGCCGTAGTTCCGTGCGCAGCATCTTCTTCCTCATTCAAGGCTTCATCGGCCTGGGGCTGCTCATCGGCATTGCCGCGTTGGGCGTGGTCATGATTCGCGCCGTTGTGGAGCGGCGACAGCAAATTGGTGTCTTGCGCGCCATTGGTTTTACGCGGGGCATGGTACAAAACGTCTTTGTGCTGGAAGGGATGTTCATCTCCGGCCTGGCAACGATCATCGGCTATGGCCTGGCGCTGACCTTTTCCTACAACCTTTACTTACAGGTAGCCGCCGACCAGGGTCTGGCTTTCTTACCCCCGTGGGCGGCGCTCATCACCATTGGCGCGGCGATCATAGGGGTGAGTTTGCTGACGGCCTGGCTGCCCGCCCGCGCCACATCCCAGGTGGTTATTGCCGAAGCGCTGCGCTACGAATAACGTGTTTTGCCAATTTCTTGACCAACCCGCCCGGTTTGTGCTAGACTGTCGCCGGTTTTAATTTTGAACTAAATTCCTAAAAAGGAGGTACGCACCAGATGCAAGTCCAATTTATCACATTTTCCCAAGCAATTGTTTGCATTGTGCGTACACCTGCCTTTCCGTAATCCGAAGTCCGTGATCCGTTTATCGAATTGCGACTTGATTACCGAATACTGAAATAAAGGCCACAGGTGTACGAATCCTGTGGCTTTTTTGTTGCCTGAACACCGTCCAGCCACCGGTCACAATGTGATTGACCTGTGGCTTTTTTGATCCCCGGAAGCGTAAAACGTAATCTGTAACCGTTATCCGTTACCCGTCGTAGCCACAGGTCTGAAAGCGATCTGTGGCTTTTTTTATTTCGCCAGGCTGTGCCTGGCACGACAAAAGTAAGGAATTTCAAGTTGAAGACACAATTAACTCTCGATCCGTATGACGAGTATGATCTTGCAGGTTTTGACCGGGAAGCACGGCGACAACATTCACGCGGGTATAAAAAGCGGCAGCAAAACGGCCACGGCCGTCCTGCTGAAATTGCCCAAACCATCACCGACATGGACGACAGTGAAGGCAGTTGGGTACCCACCTACGCCAAACCGCTGGACCCCAAACATCACGAACGGTACTGGCTCATCGAGTCGGTGGCCCCGTTCTACCGGGATAACCTCATCACCGACGTGACCCGGCTGGTGAAGGGCGGCAAAGAGGCCAATGTCTACGCCTGCACCGCTCACCCGGCCATGGGTATGGAGATGATCGCCGCCAAGCTGTACCGGCCGCGTATGCTGCGCAATCTGAAAAACGATGCCGTCTACAAAGCCGGGCGGCAGCTTCGTGACGCCGAAGGCAAGGAACTGAAAGGTCGCCGCGAAAAGCTGGCGATTCGCAAAAAAACCGACTTTGGCAAAGAGGTGGACATCCAATGGTGGATTGGCAATGAGTACATGACGCAAACGGCGCTGTATGAAGCAGGCGCAGATGTGCCCAAGCCGATTGCCCACCAGGGCAATACCATCCTCATGGCCTTTATTGGCGATGAGTACGGGGCGGCGCCCACACTGAGCGAAATCCACCTGCCGGCCGACGAAGCCCAGCCCCTCTTCCGCCGCACGATGGAGAACATCGCTCTGATGCTGGATAACCACCTGATTCATGGTGACCTGTCGGCGTACAACATTTTGTATTGGGACGGCCGTATCACCCTCATTGACTTCCCACAAATGGTGGATGCCCGCAAAAACCCACACGCCTTTGACCTGCTGCAACGGGACATTAAGCGGGTGTGTGATTATTACGGCCGTTACGGCATCCACACCGACCCGCACCAATTGACACTGGATTTGTGGCAGCCGTATATGCGGGAGGGGTGATGCAAATATGGATGAAAGTGAATTTTCAAAAGCGATAACACAAGGACTTGGTCGGGTCATTCCATATCTGCAAACACACGATGCCCTGCCTTTCATGGATGCGATTTTGGAGGCTTGCTTGCACAATACGACTTGTGACCCTCAAAGTGAGGGAAGCCGTGCCGCCTACCTGTTTGAAGTTATCCATCTGACAGGCCAGGTATCTTTTTTCAAGGATCACATTGTGAAGCAGCTTGAATTGGCAGAGGACTACCATGATCTTACACAATTATTTGAGTTGGCGCGTATGTTTGCTCAGTTAGAAAACCAGGATGCCCGGCAAGTCATGTATCGCCATCTTATGAAGGCCATTGAGCAAAGCAATGTGGAAGGCACTCCTTATAACATTGGCCTGGTTGATGCCTTGGCTGACGAACTAATGGAACTGGATGGTCTGGATGGATTTTTGTTTGTTATTGATCAGATTGGGGCAAAACTTCAGCAAGATGACACTCATCGCATTGATGATTGTATATTGCGTGAGGCTAAATATCGCTTTGGCGATAACGAAGTTGATGAGTTTATCGTCCAGTTTTCTGCAACAAATCCAAATGTTGGAGCATACGCCAGAGCAATAGACGAATATCTTAAACGGATTCATGAAAGCTCACCTCCTGCCAAATGTTCGTACGACTATAAGGCTTTCAAAGCACGGTTATTGAACTGGCAGGGAAATATTCCGCCGTTTATCCCTATTGTATGGGGCAATAAACATGCCACCGATCAAGAATTGGTAGAGGCGGCCACCGATATAATCAATATCACCGAGCCAAATCTTCTTACAGCTTACTTGCGAATATTTCGTTGGCGGCGTTTCCCACTTGATCACACCATCCTTATGAACCTGGCTCAAGCCGAAGATGAACAAATCGCCATCGCTGCTTTAGATGCATTAGGCAATATTACACACCCCGATGTACGCCATCTGGCATTAGGGCTGTTATCTACCAAAACACATATAGCCCTCGCAATCAAACTGCTGACAAGCAATCCCAGCAACTGTGATTTTGAGTTGATTTATCAGGCGCTTGACTCGGTTTACACAAGTGATGATTGGCATGATGTAGGGTGGTCATTTAAGAGGCTTGTTGAAATACGTCCATCGCCAGAGGCACGAGATGTACTTATTACACTCTATGAAAACATACCGTGCTCCAATTGTCGAAGGGCATTCATCAAAGCGATGCAGAAAAGTTTTGTTTTGCCTGACTGGATTATCAATGAAGGAAAGTATGACTCTGATTCTGATATTCGCGCTTTTTGCATAGAACTGACACGGGTGAACCAGGATGGGATTGAAAGAAATTGAAATTAAATAATTCCACAAGTAGTTTGGCGTTGATGATTGAAGGTGTGCTTAGGCCACTGATTGGGCTGCAATTGTCTATTGCCCATCGTGCCGCCGACATGAGAGGTTTCCATTTTGGACGGGTGAAGATAACCGAAAAAGGGTATATCGGTGAATACGCATTACACATTCAATGTTCATGGCGAATTGAAGGGTCTGAGGGGATTGTCACTGGACAAAACGACATTTGGAACCCTGTCAAAATCGAACCGGGTTTTAGCTGGGAAAGTTGGAATTATGAACA
The DNA here is from genome assembly GCA_023382655.1 of Anaerolineae bacterium. GTDB lineage: Bacteria > Chloroflexota > Anaerolineae > Promineifilales > Promineifilaceae > CAADGU01. The sequence continues at coordinate 122,487 of JAHDWK010000013.1, forward strand.
GGGCAACCTGCAAGATCATAAAATCCAAATGCTGTTTCAACATTACGATGCCAGTTCAAAATCCTCCATGAACAAAACAAATGCGCTCTTTGTGGAAAAAGCTCTGGGTGATGAATTTGGCGGAGTGGCCATATGGTTATCTGATGGTTACTGCCTACGGATTTTCCCCACCGGGTCAGCTTCAGATGAAGATTGGCGTATTTTCAAAACAGAGGGTAACAGCACACACTTTGTGATCGCAGGTGGCAAATTAGTAGAATAACTTTGCCCCATGCCTCAAAGATTAAGCAAGCCAAAAAACTTGAGTTAATCTTGGGAAACTTGTCTGGAAGTGCTACAAATGACGAATATCCAATTACTCAAAATATATCTACGGCCGTACCCCCGCCAACTGCTCCTGCTCACTGTTTTGTTGTTGGCGGGGATTGGGCTGCAACTGGTGGCCCCGCAGATCATCCGCCGCTTTTTGGATGCGGCGCAGGGTGGCGCGGCCGTGCCACTGCTGGTGAGCATGGGGCTGGTTTTTCTGGTGGCGGTGGTAGCCCAAAAGGCGATCACCCTGGCCTCCACCTACGTGGGCGCAGACCTGGGCTGGGCGGCTACCAACAGCCTGCGCGCCGACCTGACCGAACATTGTATGCGGCTGGACATGGGCTTTCACAAACTGAAAACGCCGGGTGAACTGATTGAACGCATTGATGGCGACGTCAGCCATCTGGCCGAATACTTTTCCGAACTGGTGGTGCAGGTGTTTGCCAGCGCCTTGCTGCTGGGGGGCATTCTCATCATCCTGTTCCGCGAGGATTGGCGCTTTGGGCTGATTGGCCTGGTGTATGCCGTATGTACCATCGGGCTGCTGCGCCTCATCCACACCCCCACTACCCGCGTCTGGGGTGAGATCAGCCGGGGTTATGCCGATTTGCACGGCTACGTGGAAGAGCGCATCGGCGGCACGGAAGATATTCGCGCCAATGGTGGCGAACAGTATGTACTGAACGGCCTCTACCCTCGGATGGCGCTGGTAGCGGATAAACGGGTCAAGGCGCATCTGTGGGGTGGCGTTACTTTTCATTCCAGCTACATGCTGTACGTGGTGGTCTGGGTGTTTACGTTGGGGCTGTCCGGCGCCATGTATACGCGGGGGCAGATAAGCATCGGCACGATGGTAATGCTGGTTTCCTACATCGCCCTGATGGAGACGCCCATCAAATATATCCGGCGGCAGGCGGGCAATTTGCAAAAGGCGGTGGCCAGCATCGGCCGTATCAATGAATTTCTGCAATTGGCGCCAGAAGTGAAGGAACGGGTCACGGCCGTACTGCCCACCCGCGCGCTCTCTGTCCAATTTGCTGGCGTCTCTTTTGCCTATAAAGACCAGTTGGCAGTGAGCGACGGACGTAGCGTCCGTGAGCAGTTGGCAGTGAGCAGTGAAGAATCTCCAATCTCCAATCTCCAATCTCAAACCGTTCTCAAAGACATCACCTTTCATTTGGAACCAGGCAAAATCCTGGGGCTGTTGGGACGCACCGGCAGCGGCAAGACAACGTTGACCCGGCTGCTCTTTCGCCTGTATGACGTAGATGAGGGAGCGATTACGCTGGATGGCATTGATGTGCACGACGTGGCCTTGTCTGATCTGCGCGGGCACATTGGCATGGTGACGCAAGAGGTGCAGTTGTTTGAAGCCACCGTGCGCGACAACCTGACCTTGTTCCGCAACTATGATCCGGACGCCCCACCAATTAGCGACGCCCAAATCATTGAAGCGATCCAGACATTGGGGCTGGAAAGCTGGTTCCGCGATTTGCCCGACGGCCTGGACACGATGCTGAAATCGGGTGGGCAGGGGTTGTCGGCCGGGGAAGCGCAGCTTTTGGCCTTTACCCGCGTCTTTTTGCGCAATCCGCACCTGATCATTCTGGACGAGGCGTCCTCGCGGCTGGACCCGGCGACAGAGCAACTATTGGAACGCGCTATTGACCGGCTGCTGCACGGCCGTACCGCCATCATCATCGCCCACCGCCTGGGCACAGTCCAGCGGGCGGACGATATTTTGATATTGGAACACGGCCGTGTCGCCGAACAAGGCAAACGCATTTTACTGGCAAACACACCCTCCTCCCGCTTTTACAGCCTGCTACAAACGGGATTGGAAGAGGTCTTGGTGTGAAATTATGAATTAAGAATTATGAATTATGAAGAGCGCTTCATTTCATAATTCCTAATTCATAATTCCTAATTGAGAAATATGACTACACAACAACTCTCCATCAAAACCGGCACCTGGGCGCTCATTCGTTTCCGACCGGGGTGGTTTTTGCTCAATCTGGTTTTTGTTTCGCTGTTTATCGCCTCGCGGCTGGTTCCGGGCTGGCTGGAGAAGCAGTATTACGATGGATTGACGGGGGCGGTCCATCTGTCGGTTTCGCTCTATGCGGTCTTGGGTCTCATTGTCCTGGTGGAATTAGGGCGCATGACGTCTGACATGCTGGGTGAATGGGGCAGCGCGAAGGTGCGCATGGGTGGGCAGTCGTTGATGCGGCTGAACATCATGCAAAACATTCTGCGCAAGCCAGGGGCGCAGCCCTTACCCGTGCCTACCGGTGATGTGATTAACCGCCTGGATGATGATTTGGCCGATTTTTCTGACTTTCCCACCTGGATACCGGAAATCGTGGGGCAGGCATTGTTTGCCCTGTTTGCCTTTATCATCATGTTCCAGATTGCGCCGCTGATTACGCTGGTGGCCCTTGTGCCGTTGGTGCTGGTGTTTTTCCTGACGCGCTGGGCATGGAATCATTTTCTGCGGCTGGTGCGAATTACAAAGGTGAGCGACAGCCGGGTGACGGCCTTTTTAGGCGAGACGTTTGGGGCGATTCAGGCGATGAAGGTGGCGGATGCGGAAACGGCCGTCACCCATTACTTCCGCACCCTTAACGAAGAGCGGCGGCAGGCCAACGTGCGCTTTGGCCTTTTCTGGGCCATCTTCCAGCAAGCCACCGACAGCCTGGGCGATGTGGCGGTGGCTATCATGGTGGTCATGTCCGGTGTGGCGCTGGCGCAAGGCACGTTCACCGTTGGTGACTTTGTGCTGTTCAGCGGTTATCTCTTCTTCGCCTCTCGTTTCCCGGCAACCATCGGCAGCTACCTTTCAGAAATTGCCCAGCAGCGGGTGGTGTTGGACCGGATGCAGGAAATTACGCCCTATGCGGCGCCGGAATCGTTGGTGGCGCATGAGGAGATTTATGAAGATTTTCAACGCAAAGGGACGACCAAAGGTCGGGCAAAGGATGGAAGGGGCAAAGAGGGAAGAGAGAAAAGGTTGCCGGTGATTCATGTGATGAAGGACACGGCCGTTGACCAACTGGAACGGCTGGAAGTGCGTGGGTTGAGTTACCGGTATCCAGTGAGCAGTGAGCAGTTGGCAGTGAGCGACGGACGCGGCGTCCGCGAGCGGTCGGACAACGGCTCACGCATCACGCATCACGCATCACGGAATATGGATTACGGATTACGGGACATCTCCTTTACCATCCCACGCGGCAGTTTCACCGTTATTACCGGGCGGATTGGGTCGGGCAAGACGACGCTGCTGCGAGTACTGTTGGGGTTACTGGACAGGGATGGCGGCGAGATCTGGTGGAACGGCCGTCTCGTAGACAACCCCGCCACCTTTTTCACCCCACCCCGTTCCGCTTACACGCCGCAAATTCCGCGCCTGTTCAGCGAACCGCTGCGGGACAATATCCTGCTGGGACTGCTGGAAGATGAGGTGGATTTGGGGGGAGCGGTGGATACGGCCGTCCTCACCCCCGATATTGCTACTTTAGAAAATGGGCTGGATACGGTGGTGGGACCGCGTGGTGTGCGTCTCTCCGGCGGGCAGGTGCAGCGCGCCGCCGCCGCCCGCATGTTGGTGCGCCAACCGCAACTGCTCGTCTTCGACGACCTCTCCAGCGCCCTGGATGTTGAAACGGAAAAACAGTTGTGGCAGGCACTTTCGGAAAATCGGATGACGAATAACGGATTACGGCATACGTTTTTGGTGGTTTCCCACCGTCGCTTGGCGTTACAGCGGGCGGATCAGATTCTGGTGATGCGTGACGGCCGTATCGCCGCGCAGGGCACATTGAATGAATTGCTGGTCACATCGCCGAATATGCGGCAGTTGTGGCAGGGGAATGTGGAGTAATTGCGTAAGTGGGTAATTACCCACTTACATCCCGGTACAACAATGAACTACGAACTTTCCGGCGAACGGCCGTTATTGGGATGGTACGGCCGTCGTCAAAACAAACTTCTGAATAACCGCAGCCGCAAATTCCTGTCGTATTACCGACCGTATTGGCGCTTGTTTGCGGCGGACATGGCCTGTGCCTTTGTCGTCTCGGCCACCACCCTGCTCATCCCCTTGTGCGTCAGCTACATCACCAGGAATGTATTGGCCGAACAGTCGCCAGACACGCTCCCCCAGATTGTGGGCATGGGCGCAGTGATGCTGGCGCTGATTGCCATTCACACGGTCAGCAACATGTTTGTGGCCTACCAGGGGCACATGATGGGGGCGATGATGGAGCGAGACATGCGCCAGGAGTTGTTTGACCATTACCAGAAGTTGTCCTTTGCTTTTTACGATGAACAAAAAGTGGGGCAACTGATGACGCGCCTGACCAATGATTCCTTTGATCTGGCCGAACTGTTTCATCATGGGCCGGAGGATATTGTCATTTCCTTTTTGAACTTCGTGGGTGCGTTTGCCATCTTGTTCGTGATTAACGCCAGGCTGGCCCTGCTCGTTTTTCTCTTTTTGCCCATCATGGCCGTGTATGCCTTCCATTTCAACAAAAAGATGAAGGCGGCGCTGCGCCGCAGCCACGACCGCATCGGCGATATTAACGCCCAGGTCGAGGATTCGCTGTCGGGGATTCGGGTGGTGCAGTCGTTCACCAATGAGGCGGTGGAAAAGGGAAAGTTTGGGCGGGAAAACGGCCGTTTTCTGGACAGCCGCCGCGATAGTTACCGTAGTGAAACCTACTTCTACGAAGGGTTGATCGCCTTTACCCAACTGATGACGGTAGCCGTGGTTGTTTTTGGCGGCATCAGCATCGTCAATGCTTCGCTGGATTTGCCCGATCTGATTACCTTTTTGCTGTGCGTGGGCATCCTCATCGAACCCATCCGCCGCTATGGGAATTTCACCCGGCTGTACCAGGAAGGGCTTGCCGGTTTTGCCCGGTTCATGGAAGTGTTAGAAGTGGAACCGGATATTGAGGACACGGCCCGAAGCGGCTGCGTTGTTGCAACGCCGTTCGCCGAGGCCATTGAACTGGCGCAGGTTGACGGCCGTATCACCTTCCGTGATGTCAGCTTCCAATATAAAGAGGGTTATGGTACTGTCTTCAAGAACCTGTCGTTGGATATAAAAGCCGGGGAATATGTGGCGCTGGTCGGGTCATCGGGCATTGGTAAGACGACGCTTTGTTCGCTCATTCCCCGTTTTTATGATGTCAGCGGCGGGGAGATATGGCTGGACGGCCGTGACATCCGCGAAATTCAACTGGCTTCCTTGCGCCGCAACATCGGCATTGTGCAGCAAGATGTCTACCTGTTTGCCGGGACGGTGGCGGAGAATATCCGCTACGGCAAGCCGGAGGCCAGCGCCGACGAGATTGTGGCTGCGGCGAAACAGGCCAATGCCCACGACTTTATCATGGCCTTGCCGGATGGGTATGACACCGATATTGGGCAGCGTGGCGTGAAACTCTCTGGCGGCCAAAAGCAGCGCTTATCCATTGCCCGCGTCTTTTTGAAAGACCCACCCATCCTCATTTTTGATGAGGCGACCAGCGCGTTGGACAACGAGAGTGAAAGAGCCATCCGCGATTCACTAGAGAAGTTAAGCGACAACCGCACCACCCTCGTCATCGCCCATCGCCTGTCAACGGTGCGCAATGCACAACGCATTGTGGTGTTGACGGACAATGGCATTACAGAACAAGGCACACACGAGGAGTTGATGGCTTTGGGTGGCGCTTACGCCAATCTGTACAACATGCAGTTGAGCATCTAAACCTTGAGAAGATGATCGCTTAGCTTCTTAAGCAGGCGCTTATGTCGTTCTGGAGAAATGGAACCAACGCTCCCTATCAGTTTGCTGTTGGGAATCACGGCTAAGAAACCAAGCCGAACGAGAGAATCAGATACCAACCCGCTAGAAGCAAAATCTCTATCCTGGCGGGCAATGATTTCATCGAAACCAGACACCTTTTGGTGCAGTTGGGTGCTAATGCCACAAACAAGGGCATCATTAAAAGGTGGCATTACCCGCAGAAAAAGAGCAGGACGATTCTCAATCTGTCCATCGGCCTGCGGAAGTGGTGTAAGTACGATATCACCTTGCTTCATAAGTTGGGTTTGGTTCTTTAATCAAGGTCAGTGGATATTCTGGTTCGTCATCTCCATACGCAAGGCTCAGGCCTTCAGAAGAGAGTTTTAACCAGGCCATCTGTTCAGCATCAGGCTTCTTAACCACTGTTACCAGGAGATGGGTATTAGGTTGAAGCTCATACGGTTCGTCCAGCAAGATCTGCTGACCATCAAAATGAGCGCGTAAGACAATTGTTTCCATTTCTGCTTTGTTCATTTACGGACAAGTTCCTTTTGCTTGAGGTTATTATACACATGAATGCAATGGATTGGACGCCATATGACGATGTGAATGGGATATTGCGGCGGTTGTTAACCGGGGCACGCGCCATTTTGGGCGACAACTTTGTGGGCATGTACCTGGATGGTTCGCTGGCGAGTGGGGATTTTGACTATGAGACGAGTGATATTGATTTTGTGGTGGCTACGGCGAACCCGAAGCCGCTTCGGGCCGTACCCGTCACCCCATCCGAAATGGATCAACTGGTGCAGTTGCACGGCCGTATCGGCCAATCTACTTCCAAGTGGGCTATGGAAATCGAAGGGGCTTACATCCCGGTAGAGGCGCTGCGCCGGTATGACCCGGCCAACGCCACCCACCCGTACATTGATCGCGGCGACTGCCGTTTGCGTTGGGAACATCTGGCGATGGATTGGGTCATTCACCGCCATGTGCTGCATACCAACGGTATCACATTGGCCGGGCCACCGGTTCAAACGTTGGTTGATCCCGTCTCCCCCGACAAACTGCGGCAGGCCGTTATCGGGCTGTTCAATTTCTGGTGGCTGCCCATGAGCCAGGAACCGGCGCAGTTGGTCGAGGAAGGGTATCGCCGCTATGCTATCCTGACGATGTGCCGGATGTTGTACACCCTGCATCGGGGCGCGGTGGTTTCCAAACCGGCGGCAGCGCAGTGGGCGCAGGATAATCTGGAAGCGCGGTGGCGGCTGTTGATCCAGTGGGCGATGGCCCGGCCGACGGCCGTGCCCACCAATAATCTGCAAGAAACGCAGCAATTCATCGAAGCCACTAAAACGTTGGTAGTAACCGCTTCAGCGGCGTTTGCGGGCGATAAATCGCCTACTACGAACACGAACACAAACCAGGAGATTTTATGAATCAAGTAGTAGAAGACACCATTTTTATTGAAGACGCGCCGGCTATTCCGGGGCTGGTTTTCCGCCACTTTCGCGGCGCGGCGGATTTTCCGAAGATGATTGCCGTAGTGGAAAGCAGTAAGGTGACTGATGGCGCAGAATGGGTGATGACCGTGGAGGAGATAGCCCGCGATTACGAACACCTGGAAAATTGCGATCCGTATACCGACATGGTGATGGCCGAGGTGGAGGGTGAGCTGGTGGGGCACGGCCGTTGCTGGTGGTGGCAGCAGCAGGATAACACGCGCATCTACCCGCTCTTCGCCCATGTCACACCACCCTGGCGCAACCGGGGCATCCGTCGCGCCATCTTACGCCAATTGGAAAGACGGCTGCGGCAGATTGCGGCCAGTCACCCGGCCGACCAGCCCCGCTATTTCCAGGTCTGGAGCAGCGACACCCAGACCCATTTAAGCCAGCTATTGGCAAGCGAAGGGTATGAGATTGTGCGCTACGGTCTGGAAATGGTACGGCCGAACCTGGAAGACATTCCCGACTGTCCCATCCCGGATGGGATTGTCATTCACCCTGGCACGGCGGAACAGTGGCGGCCTATTTGGGAAGGGGCGCGGGAAGCGTTTCGTGACCATTGGGGCTACGCGGAATGGCCGGAAACAATGTACAAGGAACAGATGGAGCAGCGCACCTTCTCGCCCCCGCTGTGGCGGATTGCCTGGGCAGGAGATGAAGTGGCGGGCGGCGTGTTGAACTTTATTGATACGCTGGAAAATGAGGAGTACGGCCGTCTCCGTGGCTACACCGAAACCATCTTTGTGTGCCGCCCCTGGCGTGGGCAGGGGTTGGCTAAAGCTCTCATTGCTCGCAGTTTTGTGGCGCTGAAAGAGGCCGGCATGACCGAGGCCGGGTTAGGGCTGGACGCCGACAATCTCAGCGGCGCGCTGCACCTCTACCGCAAAATGGGCTTTCAGGAAATCAAACGGTTTATGACCTACCGCAAACCTCTTGGATAATGAAACGTTACAAATACACTCTCGATTTACATAAAGTTGCACATGTGGAAACGACAGTACCTGATCATCTCACCATTCGCACACCGACGGCCACAGACACGGCCGTACTGGCTGACCTGATGATGGATGCCTACCCCGGCTCGATTGACTTCGACGGTACGGAAACCTGGGACGACGCCTGGCATGAGGTAGATGGCTTCTTTCAGGGAAGATCGGGAATGCCCTTGCTGGGCTGTTCCCGACTGGTATTGGCAGGTGACAAGATAGTTTCTGCCTGCCTGGTGGGGATGTGGGATGAACGGCAACGGCCGTTGCTTTACTACATCATGACCGCCGCCGATTGGAAAGGGCAGGGACTGGCGGGGGTCGCCCTGGATCAGGCGCTGCAAGCCACCGCTGCGGCGGGCTATGATGAAATTCTGGCGATCATTACGGCCGATAACATGCCATCAGAAAAGCTGTGCATGAAGGCCGGGTTCAAACGTATTGACGAGTAAAAACATGACCTATCAATTTGCCGAAATCAATGGGACACAGATTCATTACGAAGTGCGAGGTGAGGGTGCGGCCCGAAGTGGCTTAGGGTCGGCCGTCACCCTCATTCACGCCGGGGTTGCCAACCTGACCATGTGGGATGACCAGATGGAACTGTTGAGCAAAGAGTTCCGGGTGCTGCGCTATGATATGCGCGGTTGGGGGCAGACACCCCGGCCAGATGGAGACTTTCATCACCATGAGGATTTACGGGCGCTGTTGCAGCAGGTGGGGATTGAGAAAACAGTCATCATCGGCTGTTCTTTTGGCGGCAAAGTGGCGCTGGATTTTGCCCTGGCGCACCCGGAGATGGTCAGCGCCCTGATGTTGGTGGGTGCGGCCTTAGGTGGGTATGAGTGGGCAGACGAATGGCTGGCTGCCCAAGACGAGACGGCGGAAGCTGCCGCCGCGCGGGGTGATCTGGCAGCGGCAGCCGAACTGGAAACACAAATCTGGTTTGATGGCCCTGGGCGCACACCCGATCAGGTAAACCTGGCCATCCGTAAACGCGCCTATGACCTCTCTTTGCATACATTGACGCTGCCAGAAGGAGGTGGGCGACCCTTGCCCATTGAGCCGCCGGCCATTGCCCGCCTCGCGGAAATCCAGGTTCCGGCGCGCATCATCGTCGGACAGTATGATGTGGCCGATATTCAGGCCATCGGCAAAGTGCTGGAAACCAGGCTACCGCTGGCCGAAACTGTCACGATCATGCGGCATACGGCGCACCTGCCCAATATGGAACGGCCGTCCACCTTCAACAACCTGGCGCTGGATTTCCTGGAAAAAGTGGCCTGGCGCTCCACCATTTACGCCATCCTGCCCCACGAAACCGAGGCACGGCTATGGCTGCAAGCCAGCGAGCAAGGGTTTACGCTGCCGCACATGCTGGTGGCAGGCGGCATGTGGGATACGGAAGAGGCGGCTGTGCAACGGCCGTTACAGCGCCACTTTGGTGACAATGTGCAGGTTCTCTACCGCGCTCACTTTCAGGGTGATAAAGAGGCGAAAACGACGGAATCGGTGTTTGTGCTGGATAATGACGGGGTGACGGTGGCGGACGGTCGTGGGGTCAGCCTGGCGGAACTGCCCACCGTGCCCCTGGCGCAGCCCGCGCACCGGCCAATTATGGCACGATGCCTGCGTGAATGGGAAACGGGCGATGTCTCGCCATTGCGCCCACCCTGGGCCAGACGCGGCTGGCACAGAGAGGTGGCGGGCTGGATTGAAACAAAACTGGCGCGGGTGGGCTATCCACAGACCGGCCCATTGCAGCCGGTACGGCAATGGTCGCTCTCCTGTGTGCTGCGGGCGGACACGGCCGTTGGTCCCTTTTACTTCAAGACGGTGGCGGATTTGCCCCTGTTTGTGAACGAGGCCCGCACGGTCAGCAAACTGGCGCAGCTTTATCCGCGCCATGTGGTCACGCCGCTGGCAGTTGACCGGGAGCGGGATTGGATGCTGCTGCCGGAACTGACGGAGATGGTAGGTTGGGGCGCGCCATTGGCGCAGCGGGAGGCGTTTTTGCAGCAGTTTGGGCGGTTGCAGGTCACGGCCGTAGCCCACGTAGATGAACTGTTAGACGCCGGCTGCCTGGATCGCCGCCTGCATTGGCTGGCAGCCCAAATTGAGCCGTTGATCACGGCCGAATTCGTGCAGCCTTATCTCACCACCGAAGAGCAGGCGCAGCTACAGGCGTCCATTCCTCGGCTGCAAACGTTGTGCCAGGAGTTGGCCGCCTTCGCCATTCCTGAAACGCTGGTGCATGGCGATTTGCACGGCGGTAATGTGGCTGTGCAGGGTGATGATTTCATCTATTTTGACTGGACGGATGCCTGCGTCAGCCACCCGTTTTTTGATATGTTGAACATTTTTATGGAGCGGGACACGGCCGTGCAAACCCAATTGCGCGACGCCTACCTGGCGCAGTGGACGGATGTTGCGCCGATGCCCCGGCTACTGGCGGCCTGGTCGTTGGCGGAAGTGTTAGGCGCGGTGCATCACGCCATCAGCTATTGGCAAATTGTGGCGCACCTGGAACCACACAGCCGGAACCAGCTTGAAACCTGGCTGCAATGGTGGCTGCGCCGTGTGTTGGCACTGGCAACCAAACTAGAGACCCAAGACAAGTGAAAATCTACAGATTACACAGATAAAAAATCTGTGTAATCTGTGTAATCTGTGGCTTATCCCCCAAAAGGTGAACGATGGCGGTTAATACGAAGGGCAAGCGGAAGGTGAATGTGAAGGGACGGCCGTTTATTTGGTCGGTAGAGGGCAAAGAGACGCAGGTACCGGAAACGGGCGGCTTCGTAGACCCTACCCCGGCGCGGTACATTCACATCATCGCCACCAATAAAAAGTTCATGGTACATTACAAAATCCCCAACGAGGGCGATGCCTACGCCGAACTGCGTGTGGAAGGGGAACAGTTCCCCCGCCAGCCAGGAGCGAAGGTTGTGCAGGTTCCCCGCTGGAAAAACGACACCAAACCCTACCCCACCAATGACTTTGTGCGGCAGTTGATTGGGTGGTGTATGAGTGGGGGGGATTAGAGATTGGAGATTAGGAGATTGAGAGATTGGGAGGTTAGTCGGGAATATCGAGGGCTACTTTTAGCGCCTCATTCAATTCATCAATTTTTACTGACGATAAAACACCTATGAAATCGGTGAGAGCAGACTTGGGTAGACTCACAAGATCATCGCAATGGATGCTGCTGGGATGTGTTAATCCTTCTTCAATATCAAGCGGGACTTGGGTGATCAGGCCATGATAAGAAGAATACACAGGCGCACATATAACTGTTGAATAGCCGGTAGCCATTAATGCTTGGCGGCTAACGACAACAAAGACCCGGTATTTTTTAGGGTCACGCGATGTTGGTCTGGCTACACGGTACAGCTCGCCCCGTCTCATGGAATGACCTGGTAACCAAGTACATCCTCGGCTTCAGCATTTAACTCGTCCAGATGCCGATTGATGATTTCAATATCGCGGGCATTTCTGTCGTTCCGCCTCATCTGAGCAATGGCCTTGCGTAAGGCATATTCAATGAATTCAGAACGATTTTTATAAGATGCAGACATGACATCAATGGTTTCTAATAAATCTTCGGATAGGGTGATAGAGGTTTTCACTTTCATGCGCCCATCATACTACCTTTATCCTACCTTTTCAAGTGGAGACAACGAATTTGAAGAAGAAAGAGAAACGCAAAATTAAAGAGAAGCAGCAGGCCGTTCATCTGGCGGAGAAGGGGCGGAAGAAGGTGGTGCGGCACAACACGGCCGTGAACCAGGAAAAACACCGCCTCGACTGGCAGCCGCTGACACCGGACACCGATGGTCTTGTCGCCGACCGGCGCATTATGCCCCGCGACGAACAAGACCGGCGTGAGGCCAATGTGGCGGTGGTGCAGCAGGCGTTTGTGGCCGATTTTGACGACGGCCGTTGGCAAGAGCTGGCCGACGAGACCCCCTTCCTGCTAGGTAAGGTGATGGAAGTGAGCCGGGGTCTGTGCCGCGCCGAAGTGCAGGGTAAGGTCATCGTTTGCGACATTCGTGGCACGTTGATTGCCGAGGGCAGCGGTTTTACCAATGTGGTGGCGGTGAGCGACCGGGTGTTGGTGCGGCCGTTGGCCGATGATCGTGGCCTGGTGGAAGAGGTGCTGCCCCGACGCAGCGGTCTGGCCCGCGCCGACAGCTTCTACACGCACCTCAAACAAATCATCGCCGCCAATGTGGACCAACTGCTCATCGTCGCTTCCTGGCGCGAGCCGCACATCTGGTTCCAACTGATTGACGAATACTTGATTGGCGCGGCGCGCAACAATTTGCAGGCCACCATTTGTGTGAACAAAGTTGATCTGGCGGCTAATCTGGCGGAAGTGGAAACGGCCGTCATTCCCTACGTGCAACTTGGATATTCACTCCTCTACACCAGCGCCGTGACTGGTGAGGGGCTGGCGGCGCTGCGGGGCTACTTGCTGGGCAAGACCACCGTGTTGGCGGGGCTGTCTGGTGTGGGCAAATCGTCGTTGTTGACGGCCGTGGAACCCACCCTTGACTTGCGCACCCAGACCATCAGCCTGAAGCGGCAGGAAGGGCGGCACACCACTTCTCAGGCGATCATGCTGCCCTTTGCCGACGCCGGGTATGTGGTAGACACACCCGGCATCCGCGACATGGGGCTGATTGGCCTCGACCCGGATGAGTTGATCACCTATTATCCTGACCTGGCGGATGTGGTGGGGCAGTGCCGCTTTCATAACTGCACCCACGCCCATGAGCCGGGTTGCGCCATGAAAGAGGCGGTGGCGCACGGCCGTATCACCGACTGGCGGCACAAAAATTATGTCAAGCTGTATCAGAAGCTATTAGAAGGATAACTCGATGAGACAAGCGATTGCCGAACTAAACAAACAGCTACCAGCCTGGATGGACACGGCCGTCGTCCCTGGCCTTTCTTTAGCCATCATTCAGGCAGGCGAGATGGTTTGGGAGAATGGGTATGGCGTTGCCGACATGAACACCAAAGAAGCGGTGACAACGGAAACGGTTTTTGAAGCTGCCTCTTTGACCAAACCGATGTTTGCTACGGCCGTGATGCAACTGGTAGAAGCCGGCGTATTTGACCTGGACACGCCACTTTTAACCTATCTGTCAGAAGCGGAGCGGCGAGCGGAACGATTATTCGACCAGGACGGAGATGTGGCCGAATTCCTGTTTGCTTTTGTGCCAAACGAACCACGCCTGCACCAACTAACGCTGCGCCACATCCTCAGCCATACACCCGGTTTTCGCAATTGGACAGATGCGGGTGAGCCGCTGCAATTTTTCTTTACGCCCGGCGCGCGCTTTTCCTACTCTGGTGACGGGTATAACCTCTTGCAAAAAATCGTAGCGCGGGTAACGGATCAGAACCCGGTCGCCATGATGCGCGAGCGGTTATTGGAGCCATTGGGAATGATCCATAGTGGGCTAACCAGCCAGGAAGTTGCCCGGTTACCTATGGCGACTAAACATGACAAACAAGGCAAAACGGAGGCGCAATCTGAGTGGAAAACGATGTATGCTGCCGCCAGTTTACTGACCACAGCAGCGGATTACGGCCGTTTTCTCCTCTCCCTACTCAACCCACAGCCCACCAATCCCGCCTGTTTACGGCCCGGAACGATTGCCCACTTGTGGCAGCCCCAGGTGCAGGTTAACTGGAATGTGCCTCGGCGTGATGATTGGCCTCTGGCAGAACCGGAGCTTTTGCCAGATGTGGCCTGGGGATTAGGTTGGGGTCTACAAACGGGTGGCAACCGCCTGGCCTTCTGGCAATGGGGCGATAATGGCAGTTTCAAAGCCTTCACACTGGGTTTGCCGGATGAAGGAACGGCCGTTGTGATGCTGTCCAACAGTAAAAATGGCGATACGCTGTGGCGGCCCATTATGCAGGTCTTATTTGGTGGCGACTATCCGGCATTGGATTGGCTGGAAAAAAGTTGAGAAGGAATAAATGCAACCAAAACCGAAGCATTTAGAGACGGCATATGCCGAGCAGTTCAAAGATGCGTCCGTCGTTCATGCCTATCACTGCCGCCCTCCATACCCAGACGCCATGTTTCCTTTTCTGGCAGAATTGGTCAAGGGAGAACCCAAAATTGTGCTGGACGTGGGCTGTGGGCTGGGGAATATCGCCCGACCGTTAAGCCGCTATGTGGACCGTGTGGATGGTGTTGATTTTTCCGAGCCGATGATCGCGCAAGGCAAACAATTACCGGACGGTGATGCTCCCAATCTCTATTGGATTTGCAGTCCCATTGAAAACGCAGCACTGACGCCTCCCTATGGCTTGATTACCGCCGGACAAAGCCTGCACTGGTTTGATTGGCCGGTGGCGCTGCCCCGCTTTGCTGAACTACTGGTACCCGGTGGCTTTTTAGTGATCGTCAATCGCATCTTCAGGCAAACGGCCTGGAGTACCAAGCTACTGCAACTGATTGCCCAATTCAGCACAAACCGGGATTACCAATCATATAACCTCTACGATGAACTGGGAAAGCGGCAGTTATTCAGCAAACAAGGCGAAAAGATGATCGAGCCGCAGACCTTCACACAAACGATAGACGATTACATCGAGGCAATTCATTCCAGCAACGGGTTTTCACGGGATCGAATGCAGCCGGAAAAGGCACAAGCATTTGACGACGCTGTGCGAGAGTTGTTGTGGTCGTATGTGGGAGTGAAGCGGTTTGAAACGGCCGTGTCCACGCACATTGTCTGGGGTTTTCCACAACGGCTCACCCTATACAACAACGAGGTGTTGAGTTGATCGAATTGAAACCAACCGAGTTTGAAGCTGCCCGCCCGTTGTTTCGGGAATTAGCGGAGATGCATTTGTTTGCCACGGCCGTGCTCCACCATGACCTGCCCGGACGTATCTATGTGGACGATGTGAACCGGCCCCGATCTGGTTTTATGTCAACAAAAGAGCTGCAATTTTTGGCCGGTGATCCCGATAATGACGTCTTCAATGCCGCTTTGAAACAGATTTTCCAGGCGACCGTCTTCGTGGGTAATGCGCCAGAGGCCACACTGGAAGAAATTGACCTGACGTTTGTAGGCGATAGCTGGCTGCACCGGCTGGAAACGTTGTTTGGCGATTGGCGTTGGCCGCCCATCCCTGACCAGGCTTATCATTACTTGTGCCAGAAGCAGCGGCTAAACTGGCGGGAAATGGTTCCGGCGGGTTATGTGGTACGGCCGTTAGACACGGCCGTGAGTACCAACCAACCAGCCGATGCCTACGAGTTTGAAGTGAAACCACTGGCCGATTTTGGGGAACGGGATTTTGGCTTTTGTGCGCTGTGGGATGGCGAAGCTGCTTCGGGGCGTGTTGTATGTGTGTGCAGCACCGACGTCATCAGCGGTGCGGCCTGCGAAATCGGCATCGAAACCCACCCGGATCATATGCGCAAAAGGTTGGCCACTGTTGTGGCCGCGGCTACGGTAGAATATGCGCTGGCGCACGGTTTCCGTGACATCTGGTGGATTTGCGCCGATGATAACCACGCCTCCATCGGTACGGCCGAAAAGGTAGGGTTTGAAAAGCAGTTTGAGAGCAAAGGGTACTTTTTTATTCTGGACGAAGAAAAACATAAAAGTCAGGTGACAGATGAACGTAGATAAAATTCTCGCTTTATACGATGAACAAGAGCGGCGGGGTGGCCTTCATCCTTCCTACCAACGCGAGGAAACGCCGGAGGTGGTGCGGCAGGTGAGCCATGATCGGTCACGACTCAGTTTTGTCATTTACAGCAAGTTGAACGAAGCTAATGCTGACCGGGTGATTGCCGAACAAATCGCCCGCTTTCAGGATTGGGGCGGCTATGGGTTTGAGTGGAAGACGTATGACCACGACACGCCGCCGGATTTGAAGGAGCGGCTGACGGCGCATGGCCTGGAAGGAGATGAGACGGAAGGGCTGCTGGTGCTGGACCTGACCGATTGCCCGCCGGTTTATTTGCAGCCGGTGACGGCCGATGTACGCCGGATTACTATTGAACAGGTGCGGGATGTGACGGCCGTGTTAGCCGAAGTGTATGACGATAATTATGATTGGCTGGAAAAACAGCTCCGGCAAAATCTGGCCGATCAACCTGATTTTTGGGGCATTTATGTGGCTTATGTGGACAACAAGCCGGCCTGTGCCGCCTGGATAAACTACCCCATTAACAGCCAGTTTGCCGGACTGTGGGGCGGTTCCACGTTGGCAGAGTACCGGAATAGGGGGTTGTATACGGCCGTGGTCGCCGCCCGCGCTCAGGAAGCAATCCAGCGTGGCTACCGCTTCCTCATGGTAGATGCCAGCGATATGAGCCGCCCTATCTTATTGAAACGGGGCTTCAAACTGCTGACATACACCACGCCGTACACCTGGAAGAATCCTGATTTCAGAAGTGAGCAGTAAGTGGTGAGCAGAGGATACGGTGGCTGGGTACAGGCAACCTGTCACCAGATACCATTTTAAGGACAAAGGATGATAAATCACGACAATCTGGCAGATTATCAAGAGCCGTATCTATATGACCTGGAGAATCAGGAAACAGGAGAGGCGGGAGCATTTTATCTGGCGCTGGCGCAAAAGACCGGTGGGCCAGTATTGGATTTGGGCTGTGGCACAGGCCGGTTTACTATCCCGATTGCCCAGGCCGGAGTTGACATAACCGGACTGGACATTGTGCCGGGTATGCTGGCACGTGCACAAACAAAGGCCAGTGGATTGGCTATTCAATGGGTGGAGGCTGATGCGCGGAATTTTCAGCTGAGCCGACAATTTAGCTTAATTTTTGAGAGCGGAGCTATGTTTCAACACCTGCTGACGCGGGCAGATGCCGAGGCGATGCTGGCCTGTGTGCGGGCACATCTGGCGGTGAACGGCGGTTTCGCCATCACCGTTCCCTTCCCCAAACCAGCCCAGATGGAGCCAGAGTTGGAGGAGAAGGAGTGGTTCCGCTATGAGACGGGCGACGGCCGTACCATTTGCGTCTCCGGTACCAGTTATTATGATGCGGTGAACCAGATTTACCATGAGACGGCCGTGCGCCGTTGGGAAGATGCGCAAGGCCGGACAGTGGAACGCATCGCGCCGCTGGCCCTGCGTCGCTATTTCCCGCAGGAGTTGGAAAGCCTGCTGCATTACAACGGCTTCACGGTGGTGGCGCGCTACGGCGATTGGGACTCCAACCCGCTAACAGCCGAAAGCCCCATGCTCCTTATCATTTGCCACCTTAGCTGACTCGTTTGAGTTTGGGCAGGACCTGGGCTACAAATTGGAACTTGTTCGCCAGATTGCCACCAGCTTCCATTTGTACGTGCAGAGTGGCGACGGTCAGGTCAAGGTCGAGGCTGGGGCAGCGGCTCAACCAGTTGTCAAAGGCTTGCAGGAAGGGCGTGCCCGCTTTGAGAGCATCCAGAACCTGCTGCACTTCGGCGGCCAATGCGCCATTCATATCTTTGACCACGATTTCCAGGCTTTGGCTGACGCTGTAACCGGAACGCAGCGATGCTTCCATGACGTGCAGGAATTCGGGAATCTGGCTGGTAACAAGTGGGGTATGAGATTGTTCGTTCATAATTGAGTTTCACCTGTGTTGGACGCTTCCACGCCCACTTCCTGGAGACGGCGGCGATACTCCTCGCAGCCGACCTCCAACATATAAATGGTATTAACCGTGCGCTCGATGACGGCCGTGTTGTGGCGTTGGGCCGTGTAGCCCCAATACTCGGCCAACCAGGCGATCTGGCGAGCGGTCTCATCGGCAATCTGAATGCTAATTTGTTTCATAGCTCGATCCTCTAACATACGTTTATCGTATATTGATATGTTTGTATAATAGTGGATAATCGTGTATTGTCAAGAGACAAAGAGAAATCGGATGAATGACCCCTTGACTGATGTAATGCAAGAAAAGATTGATAACTGGCAACAGGCCAAAGACCGGCGGGCGGTATTTTTGCAATGTTATCGGGCGATGACGGCGAATACATTGGCAGCGGTGGCCGACGGCCGTTTTCAAGACCCCATCTGGGTAGCTGGTCTGCTGAACCGTTTTGCCGACTATTACTTCGTGGCGCTTGATGCATATGACACCGGGCAGAGCGGGGCATCGTCCGTCTGGCAATATACCCTTGACGCGGCCCGGCAAAAAAAGGCTAACGTGCTGCAACACCTCTTTCTGGGGGTCAATGCCCACATCAACTATGACCTGGCGCTGACCCTGTATGATGTGCTGCATGAGGAATGGCCGTCGCTCACCCCGGCAGAGCGCGACGGCCGTTACCGGGATTACTGCCTGATCAACGACATCATTGCCGAAACGATTGACCAGGTGCAGGATGAAGTGGTCAAGCGGGAATCGCCACTGTTGGCGCTGGTGGATTGGTTGGGCGGGCGCATGGATGAGTTTGTTGTGGTGGAAATGCTCACCGGCTGGCGCGAGGAAGTCTGGCGGAAGGGGGTGGAAATGGTAGAGGCGGCGGATGATGACGGCCGTGCCACCCTCCGTCAATCCCTGGAACAAAGCTGCCTGCGGCGCGGGCAGCGGATTTTGATGACGTGATGCGTGATGCGTGAAAGTTTTAGTCACGCATCACGCATCACGGCTAAGGAGAGACAAACAAAATGGATCAAACGATGATTTGGACGGGGATTGCCGCGGATACCTGGGATGCCAGCGGCGGCGACGAACCGCAATGGGATCATGACTTTTTCCGGCAAGTGCTGGAAGAGAATCCTGGCCCGGCGTTGGATATTGGCTGCGGCACCGGGCGGCTGCTGGTGCGCTTTCTGGATTATGGTCTGGATGTAGAGGGGCTGGAACTATCACCCGACATGCTGGAAATCTGCCGCCGTAAAGCGGAAGCCAAAGGATTCCACCCCACCCTCTACCTGCAAGATATGAGAATGATGGAGTTACCGAAAAAGTACCGCACCATTTTCATCCCTTGCGGCTCGTTTATGCTGGTGCTGGATTATGAAGAGGCCAAACAAACAATGCGCCGTTTTTATGAAAATCTGGAACCGGGCGGCATCCTGGCCTTTACCCTGTTTGATATGTTTGGCATGGAACCAGACATCAAAATAGGGGAATGGGTCTCGCGCTGGCGTAATCCGCTGCCCGATGGCACAGAAAACGAGGTGCTGTTTTACACGGACTCGATTGACCGGGTGGAACAAGTGTATCGCGGCAAACGCCATTACAAAATCTGGCAGGGCGACCAACTGCTGCGCGAAGATTTCCTGGAGGATACCTTCCACTGGTATTCGCCCAATGAAATCCGGCTGCTGCTGGAAATGACCGGCTTTGAACTGATTTCTACCAGGGGAAACCATCTGGATGAAGCGGTGAACGAAACGCATTGGGGCATGGCGGTGGTGGCACAGAAAAAGGAATTGTGAGATGCGCCAATTTTGCTTTTTGATCCTCGGCATTCTGCTCCTGATGATCACTGCCTGTGGTGGGCGCCTGAAAGTAACAGACCCGGCCGTACCTCTGGAAGTGGCCGCAGGTAAAACATTTGACATCGTGATTGGAGCGAATCCCACGACCGGTTACGAGTGGCAACTGGTCGGCGCGCTGGATGAAGTGGTGGTGCAATTTGTAACGAAGACGTATGAACCAGATAAACCTGTGGTTGCCGGCTCTGGGGGGCTGGATGTCTGGCGTTTTCAGGCGGTGTCCCCTGGCGAAAGCCAGATTGTGCTGGGCCACTTCCCACCCGATGGCAGCGATGTGCCTGAACAAACAGTGACTTTCACGGTCATTGTGCAATAACTGTGTCATGGAGTGAAGATGAAGGAAATTCCACCGCTGCCACAACCGGAAAGGATCAACACCCTGCTGCAGACCATTGCCCCCGGCAGTCGCCTGGTTGATCTACGTCCGTTGGACGGCAGCTTTTCTAATTCGACGGTGTTGGCCACGGCCGTGACCCCCACTAACCATACCCACCAATTTGTCGTTCGGCGGTACGCGGTTTTTGGCGACTATGACCGGGGCGAAAAGGCGCGGCGGGAATACAAAACGTTGGCACTGCTGGCTGCCCATGGCCTACCGGTGCCGGAACCACTGTTTTTGGATACAACTGGCGGCGTATTGGACACTCCTGGTATTGTCACCTCGTTTGTGGCCGGGGGGCAGGTGATTGCGCCAGTGGATGTGGGGAGCTGGGTTCGAGAATTGGCGGCGACGTTGGCGCAAATTCATGCGGTTCCGGTCACGGCCGTAGAGACCTCCTTCCTGCTCAACGCCAACGCCGAAGTGGTGTGGTTCCTGAAATCAGGCCATGTCCCGGATTACATGCAGCAGCACCCGCAGGGCGAGGCTATCTGGCAGGCCGTTCACGATTTGCTCCCTGCTCTGGTTCCGGTTCGTCCCGGTCTGGTGCATGTGGATTATTGGACGGGTAATATCTTGTGGCAGGGGGGTAGGATTACGGCCGTGCTCGATTGGGAAGAAGCCGCTTACGGCGACCCCGGTTATGATGTGGCGTACATGCGGGCGGAACTGGCATTGTTGGGCAGTTTGCCTTTGGCCGATCAATTTCTGGCAGTTTACGAGGCGGAAAGCGGCAGCCCCGTTGCCAATTTGCCGCTGTGGGAATTAGCCGCCTCTGTGCGCTTTATCGAAAACCCGGCAGGTATGATCCCCGAATGGCAAACATTTGCTGACATTCCTGTCACACCGGAATTGGTCAACCAGCGGTTTGACCAATTTGTGACCCAGGCCAGACGAAAGGTAAGGATATAGATGAGCATCCACAGATTCCACCGATAAAAAAATCTGTGCTCATCTGTGGAATCTGTGGATTATTCTTGATATGGAAGAAGCAATACGAGAACGATTTAACGAGGACATTTTGGCGGAAGCACGGGTGCGGTATGGCATTGCGCCGGAAGAGATTAAGTTGCTGGATGGCTTTGAGAGTTTCATGTTTGAGTTTCACAAAAACGGCCGTGACTACATCCTCCGCCTGGGACACAGCCGCCGCCGCACTCCGGAACTGATTCATGGTGAGGTGGATTGGATTAATTACCTGGCCGATGGCGGGGCGGGCGTGGCGCGGGCGGTGTTATCCGAAAATGGCGAACTGGTGGAACTGATTGACGATGGGCAGGGCGGGCAATTTTTGGCGACGGCGTTTGTGAAGGCGCGGGGGGGTTCGGCCTGGCGAGACGGTTATTGGAATGAACGGATGTTTGTGGCTTACGGCCGTTTGCTGGGCCGCATCCACCACCTGAGCAAAAGCTACCAACCGGCCAACCCCGCCTGGAAACGGCCGCCGTGGGACGACCCCCTGATGCAGTTTGCCTCGGAGATATTCCCGGTGGCGGACACGGCCGTGCTGTCCCGCTATCAGGAGGTGATGGCCTATTTACGCAGCCTGCCCCAAGACCGGGACGGCTACGGCATGATTCACCAGGACGCCCATGGCGGCAACTTCTTTATAGATGAGGATTACGCTATCACCCTGTTTGATTTTGACGATTGTGTATACGGCCATTTTGCCTATGACCTGGCGATGGTGTTGTTTTACGCCATCACCAACGCGCCTGACCCGGCGGCGACGGCCCGGCAATTATGGCCCCCCTTTCTGCGCGGCTACCGCGCAGAAAATGAACTGGACGGCCGTTGGCTGGCCGAAATCCCCCACTTTATGAAACTGCGCGAGATTGATCTGTACGCCCAACTGTTGAGCATCTTTGGCGATAAACCTTCTGGCAATGATTGGGTGGATGGGTTTATGCACGGCCGTCAGCAGCGTATTGAACAAGGAATACCCTATCTGGAAATTGAGATTGAGAAATGTTGAATGGTTAAAATGCTTCCGTGGAATAAACGTCATCCATCGTGACCAGAATGTCATTTAGCTCGGTCACTTCGTCGGCAATTTCCTGGCGTAACCGCCGCGCTCGCGCCCGGTCAATGTCTTTGGCGTCTACGAGCATGGTCTGGGAGTAAATGGTGCCCAGGTGGGTGAGGGAGTTTTCCAGTTGCAGACGCGCCCGTTTGATCGTGTTATCCAGCGTATCTAATGTTTGCAACTGGCTCTGCAAACCGGCCATCGTCTCTTCCAATTGCTGTTTCACGGCCGTGTCCCGCGTCCCATCCTTCTCCCTCTGCAACTGCTTCAACCGGTCTTCGGCCCGTTTGCGGTCACGGTCCAAAATGGCGGCATCATTTTGATAATTGTCAATACGCAGCGCCAGATCGTAGATATTTTCCAGCCAATCATCAATTTGGGTGACGGTTTCGATCAGTTCATCGCGCAAAACGGTATCGGTGCGCTTATTAATTCCCTCTTGAATGCGCGCCCGATAATCAAGCGCCTCGACCATACGCTGCTGCAACTGTTTGTCCTTTAGTCGTGCCGGTTCAAAATCACGGCGCAGCATTTTAGCCACAACCTGGCGTTTGAATTCGGGGTCTGTCAGGCTGCTGGCGACTAAGGCGGCTTCTACGGCCGTGCCCCCCAGCAGCCACACCAATGCTGGTATCTGCCCAATGATCGCCACATCGTTAAACACCACAGAAGCCGCCGTCAGCAGCATGGTGGCGGCAATCACTACGGCGCTTTCTGGCCGAAAGATGGCCTCCTGGAAAAGGGCATTGCGCACTCGTTTTTCTAAAGATTCGCGGGTTTGGTTTGTCATGAATAGAGATCACAGATTGGAGATTGGCTAAGCGCCCACCTCTAGTCCTCTTTTTTGTTGTGCCTGTTGTTGCACGGTGTGTATCAGACGAGTGATTTCTGCCTGGGTGTCAGGGTGAGAAGCCATGCGCTGCGCCGTGTGCAACACATCCAGACTACGGGCATAAAAACCGAGCCGGGCATAGGCTTCACCCAACGCTCGCTGGTAGGTGATGCGGGTCGGTTCCAGAGCCACAGCGCGCTGCCAGTTGAGTACGGCCGTGGCCCACAACCCACTCTTCGCCATTCGCTGCGCCGCGCCATGATACTCGCTGGCGTGGCGCAGTCCTTTGGTCACGGCTGCTTCCTGCCGGTACCGTACCCGGTCAAAGTCTGGCGCAGCGCGCAGGGCAAACAGCAGCGTCAGCCCCGCCATCGCCACCTGTGCCCCCTTGATCACTTTCCATGTGCCCTGTGTCACCGGCTCCACCACGCCCCGGAAGGCCGGGTCCAGGCGTTCAAACTCAACGGCGCTGAGGTCTGGGCTGATCAAAAGTTGGGCAATACCGGCAATGATAATGAGGATCAAGATGCTGATGGCGAAAATGTTGGCCCAATACTGGCGAAAGTTGAGGAAGATGGCCGTCACCAACAGCAGTACCATCATCAACGCCCCGGTAATCACGGTCACCGGGTTTTGCAGCGTCACGGCACTGTAACCAATCTGAGCGGCATAGGTGACGGCCACGGCCGTGAGCGTAAACCAATACAAGACCAGACTGCTGCTGGGGTTGGCATAACGGTAAAGCTGCATCATTAAGCTGCGATGGCAAGCCGGGCAGCGCATATCGTCGGGGGTAATTTGCGCGGCACAGTAGCCGCACAAGGGCACATTACGGGACCAGACATCATCAAATTGCTCATGCTGCTGATAGACAATCTGGGGAGGGGGTACGGTAGTGACGGGGGCAACGGCCGTGCTGCCATTGTTCAGGCCAACCAGCATACGCCGGGCAGCGGCATTTTCCGGGTTCAGCGCCAGCACATTTTCCAGACAGGTGCGTTTATCATCTTCATCCGCCACCACCTGGCTCAGCCAGAGCCAGCCACTTTCGTTGTCCTCATCCGCGTCAACCACCTTTAGCAGGAGCAGACGCGCCTTTTCTGGCTGGCCCTCTTTAACGGCCGTCATCCCTTCTTGCAGCCAACGCTCAACCTCTAGTTCGGCCATGACTACTTGGGGAGACCAGAGATTAGAGAGTATCGAATCTCCAATCTCTAATCTCCAATTTCTAAAATCACTCCCCTGCCGTCGCTGCCGATTCGTCTGCGGCCTGTTCTTCTTCTTTATAAACGGACGGTTCGGCCAACCCTAAGCGCCGTTTGCGCTCTTCCAGTTGAATATCCAACTCGGCTTTTCCCAACGTGGTATCCATCTGGCTGTCCAGGCGGCTGGCATACATTTCACTGTGGGCCGAGGCTTTATCCAGCCGGGAGCGAATAGATTCACCCAACCGGGCGATGTCGGCGTCCCCAACCCCATCCAGATCGTCCAGGCTTCTGATCGCTTTCACGGTGGCTTCTTTGGACTTGGCCAGCCGCAGCAGCGCTTCCAATTCCTGCTGTTCCTGGCGAATGGTCACCAGTTTGGCTTGCAGTTTGAGCCGGGCATTGAGCAGCGCTTCGTATTCCCGCTGCTGGCGCACCCATTGTTCGTGATATTGTTCTTCTAAACGGCGGGTGGTATTGAGTTCGTTTTGGGCCGCACGAGCCAGGTCACTCTTACCTTGCATGAGGAGCGTGTCAATGTTCCGGTCTAGCTGATCCCCTTTCTTTTTATATTCGTGGTATTTACGCTCCATGGTTTTGACTTCGCCGCCAACGGTGGCGGCGGCGTCTTCCAGGTCGTCCAGATTTTTTTCCGCGTCGCGAATGTATTGTTTCATCACCGCGGGGGAATTGGCTTGCAGCGCCTGGTCTACCATTGCGTGCAAGTTTGCCTGGATGAGGGTTTGTGTTTTTTCCAATAACGAGGCCATGAATTGTTCTCCTTATAAGTTTGCAAAAGTTCAACTTTTTGGAAAAGTTGAACTTTTTATGCCAGCGGTTCCCATTGTAAAGCATGGCCTCTGGTTGAACAAGTAAAGGTGAAGTGACTCACTGGCTGTGGTGGTTGAGGTACCAGGCGATGAGAATGGGGATGAAGGCGGCCACGGCCGTGACCACCGCCACCACAAACAACAACCCCGCCATCGCCAGGGCTACTTCATAAACCAATCCGGCCAGGAGCAAGATGAAACTGACAATAAACAGAGCGGCGGCTACAGCACCGATAAGCAACGACCAGCGACGCGCCTTTTTCATCGAGGCCAGGCGACGGCCCGCCAATCGCCCCGTCTGCCCGTGAATGGTGAGGGTATGGGTTTTGCCGTCATCATCCGTGTAATAGGTGGTATAGATGGGGTAAAGCAGTTGCGTCCAATGGGTGTTGGCAAAGTGGGGCTGCCAGTGGTATTGGCGTATATGGTTGGCCGCCGCCGCCTGCTGGCACTCTTCCCCGGCCGCCTGCATCAAGGCGAGCTGGGCGTCGGGCCAGGCGTCGTCGGGCGGGCGGTTGGGCAGGCGGGCGAAGGCGTGGGTAAGGGCGTCAGGTTGATACGGCCGTGCCTCCTGCCGATCAAACCGCCCCACCTTCTTCTCAATGGCCGCCTGTTCTTCTAAGGCTGGCGCCACCCGATTGTCATAGTGACGGTGTAATGTGCCCACCCGTGGTTCCCAGCGAATGCGCGTCTCCTTCACCTGGCGCGTGCGCCACTGATTATTTTGGAACTCTTCCTGATGGCTGACCACCTGATAATCAAAGCCCATCTCCGCCTGCCACTCGGCCTGCACATCCGCGTCCACCAGCCAGAGGGGTAAATAGAGGGGTTGTAGACGGCCGTTTAACTTTTCGCCCTGCAAATCTGCTGGCGCAAACCAGGTGCCTTTGGCAAAAGCCAACAATTTTTGCTGCGCCTGCCGGGGGTCTACCTGAAAAGGTAAAACCAGTTCCGGCGGATGGGTATAGACGGGTTTATTCGTCGTTTCGTCCAGCGCTGCCAGCGCCGCCGCACCACAATGCGGGCAACGCTCTGGCAGCCGCGACGGCGGCAGCATATATAGCCAATCACACTGCTCACATCCGGCCAACGCCACGTCTGTTTGCCAATCAGATAGCCAATTTTCCATCAAACATCATCCATCTTTAGCGCCTGAGATACGGTGATCCCGGCAAAAATCAGCGCCAACGCCACCAGCCCAAAGGTGACAAAAAGCACCACATTGCCATTGGCATTATCCGCCACCAGCATCCAGGTAGCCAGCAGACCCAGAAGCAGCGCCGGCAGCAGCGCCGCGCCAATCGCCACAATAATCTTCCGCCAATCCACCGGGCGCTGCCCGGCTATTTGCCCATTCTGCCCATTGGCTAGAAGCTGGTAAGGCTGATTATTGTAATGATAAACGGCTATGTAGAGCGGCAGCAGAATGTAACGCCAGCTTTCATCACGAAAGTCCAGGTTCATGCTGAAGTTGCGCATACGTTGGGAGGTGGCCTGACGCTGGCACGCTTCTTTGGTTTGGGCGCGCATATTTTGCCGGGCACGTTCCCAGGCAGCATCCAGGGAGACGTCATATGCCTGGGCCTGAATGCCCGCCAGATAGTGGGGTTCATAGGCCACCAGTTGGGTCAGATCAACATGGCGTATCTGGTTCAGCAGCACCGGGCTGAGATTGCTGGCCCCATTGATCAACAAATCATCAAAAGTGAGCGTGGCCTGGCCCGATTCCCAACGCCATTCGGTGTAGGTTTGTGTGCGCCGGTTCTTGCCGATGCCCACGGTGCGGGTGCGGGTGTGGGCTACTTCGGCTTTCCAGCCGGCGCTGGTTTGGGCGTCAAACGTCCAGGCGGGCACATAAATGGGGGTGAACTCTGTGCCCGGCGCCAACCGTTGCACGTCTTTGGGCAGCAGCCAACTGCTGCCCAACCAGGCCGCGGTCTGCCGCCGTAGGGTATCTGCGTCTACCTGGAACGGCAGCAAAAAGCGGGGCCGCAGTACGTCTTGGGGCGCTTTCACCTGCACGACCTGGTTGGAGTGGCAGAAGGGGCATATATGGGTGAGCATATCGGTGGCAATGGTGACATGGGCGTTGCAGCGGTTGCAAGCCAGTTCTTTGCGTTCGATGCCCCAACCCTGAGCTACCCGCGCCATTGTCTCCACGGTGAACTCAAACTGCTGCGCGCCCTTGCCCACCAGGGCAGCCTGGGGTGCTTCATAGTAGCCACAGTGGGCGCAGGTGATGCCGCCGCCATCGGTGCTGAAGGCGGTGGTGGCGTCACATTGCGGGCAGTGAAATTGAACTACTTCCTGTTGGTTTTCATCTGGTGGTTTGGGCATCCAGACATCTATGCCGGGCACGGCCGTTTCCGTGCGAATATATCCTGGTGGGGGAAAGGATGGCGTCATCATTCTTTACTCCGGTGTGCCCACCAAAACGCGGGATGCGCAAAAGGCGCTCTCAGGCGAGGACGTGGATGGGCAGGGTAATGGTGAAACAGCAACCACTTTCGGGGGAGGATTGGCCGGTGAGACGGCCGTGATGCAGCGCCACGTACTGTTTGACGATATGCAGGCTGGCGGCATAGTCGGGGGCGTCAATCAGGTTAATCTCGTCCGAAACGAGAACCCGCTGGAATTGGACCAATGCCGCCGCCTGTAACGGGGTGACGGCCGTGACCGACACATGCACTGCTTCATCCTGCTGGCGGAGTGACAGACTGGCGGTCGGCGGGCACGTTTCCGCCTGACTGATGCTGAATTTTAACAGGCGCTCGACACAATCCAACAACATGCGCGAATTGCCAAAAATGGTGGGGGTTTCCGGCATAAAGGCACAGGTGACGGCCGTTTCTGGCTGGTACTGACGGTCGTAACTCTGGCTCAATTCATACAACAACATCCCAAAACCGGGAATAGCCTGGGCTTCCCAGGTATAGGAAACGGTGGCCTCGCCGGTTTGTAATTCCGCCAATGTAATCAAATCTTTGATGAGATCGTTCAGGCGCTCACTGCTTCTTTTGATCTCAATTAAGGAAGCGGACAACGCTTCCGGTGACTCAATCTCGTCTAATCCCTGAGCCAGTTTGAGCGTGTGCACATTAACGGCCGTCAAGGGCTGCATCATCTCCCGTGTCACCAGATTCAAAATCCCCCGCTTTAATAATTCAAAGTCGGCCTGCACCAAATGTTGCGCCTGAAAATGTTTATCCAGGCGCTTTTCCACCAACTTCAGTACATCCTCTGGTTCATATGGTTTGATGATGTACTCTTCCACTCCCAACCGGCGGCCTTCAAATTCGTCTCGTTTTTCACCTTTGGCCGTCAGGAAGATAAAGGGGATATGTACCCATTGGGAATTTTGGCGCACGGCCTGCAAGAATTGATAGCCATCCATTTGGGGCATCATAATGTCGGAAATGATTAAATCTGGCTGATACTCCTGTAAAACTTCTAGCCCCTCACGGCCGTTCATGGCGGTGAGAATGTGCAGGTTATACCGCCCCTCAAAAAGGAGGAGCAGATCTGCCAGGCCGTACAACAGATTTTCTTCGTCTTCTACCAGCAGTAAGGTAGCCGGGACACGGCCGTTGCCCATCGGTGGTGTTTCGGCTATCGTGGCATAGAGGGGCAGCAATACGGTAAAGACGCTACCCTTATTCTCTTCACTTTGTAACAAGATACGGCCGTGATGCAGTTGCACCAGGTCACGGGCAATGGTCAGCCCCATACCCGCCCCCTGTTGCTCCATTAACGACCGGTTATATTGCTCGAATAAATCAAAAATCCGTTTATGCATCGTGGGCGGAACACCCAACCCATTATCGCTAAAAGCCACGCCCACTTCGTGCCCCTGCACTAAAACCTTCACCTGCACCAGCCGTTCCCGATCCATCACCGGCCCGGTAAACTTGATGGCATTGTTTAGCAGCGCCGTAAAAGCCGTTTGCAACCCCACGGCATCACCCCAGAAGGAGGGGACTCCCACTGCCGGTTCAAAAACAATGGAGACGCCTTGTTCCTGGGCAAACGGCCGTTGCTTATCAATCACCGCCTGCACCAAACCATTCAAATCATCAATCCGGCGGCGGCGCTGCTCAAATTGCGGCGTCATCACCCCACTGCGTAATTCAATTACTTGAATCAACGCCCCCACCAGGTTAGTCAGCCGCACACACCCCGTCTGAATACCATGCAAATACTCGGCATAATTACGGTCAGCCTGGCTCGTTTCCAGATTATTCAAATACCGATCCAACATATCATAATACGCAGTCACATAAGTCAGGGGCGTTCTAAACTCATGGTTCAGAATCTGCATCATATTCTTTTTCAACGATTCGAGTGTTTGCTCCCGGCGTTTCCGTTTCTCAAAACTGCGATCCAACTGCGTCTGGATCAATTCTGCCAGTTCCCCCATGACAAAAGGCTTTGTCAGGTAAAGGTCAGCGTCACTCAACCGCCCCTTACGCACATCTAGCTCTTTTCCCCGCGCCGTTAGAAAAATAAAAGGAATGTGTGTCCAGTCCGGATTCTGCCGCACGTAGCGCAAAAATTCAAAGCCGTCCATTTGTGGCATCATAATGTCAGACACAATGAGATCAACCACATGCTCGGCCAGCAATTGCAACCCTATCCGACCATTAGCTGCCTTCAAAACACGTAAATTGTAGCGAGAAGAGAAAATCTCTAGCGCATCCGCTATGCCATTCAGCATATCCAAATCATCTTCTACAATGAGAATGGTCACCACACGTGTCATGCGCCAATTATAACACAAGCCCGGAGAGGGCATTTAGGGGAAAAGAGTAACAATACTGCTTAACATTGTGCAGCAGGGAGAAACCGATCAAGTGGTTGACAAAGCAAAATCCCAACCGGGCCATTACCAATGGTGAATAGCCCGGTTGAAGAACTACGATCTGATTAATTGGCGCGCAGCCGGTGCGCCGCAAACAAGACAGCCACCAACAGCAACCCGATCAGGGCAATCACCCAGGTTTCCAGACCTGTTTGGGGCAATGCGCCGGTCTGAGTACCGGTGGTAGTTGTAGGTGTGCTGCCCGCAACAACGGCGCTACCACTGCTGCCGGTACCCGTATCAGTTTCTGTTTCTGCGCCCTCACCACCACTTTCAGCCACAACTGTGCCGATGACAATAGTGCCGGCGACGCCTTCATCCTCAGCCGCTGTCCCATCTCCTTCAGCAGCTTCTTCCCCTTCGCCCCCTTCTGCCGTTTCTGCGCCATTTTCACCATCTTCACTGGCGCTGCCATCCTCGCCCTCACCTTCAGCCGAACCCAAGACGCGGGTGCTGGTGGCTGTTGGTGTTTCAGCCGCGGCGGCTGGTGTGCTGGTGTTAGTAGGTGGTACTTCCGGCGTTTGCGTCGGGGCTGCCTGCGCAGTTTCAGTTTGAGCTATAAATTGCTCAACCGCCTGATTGGTGGCCATGGTGATCGCGTTTTGGGTTTCCACGGCCGCTACTTCGGCGGAACCGGTAGCGCCGCGATTACCCAGCATCAACAAGACCAACGCACAGGCCGCGACCAATACAAACACGGTTATCAAGACCCCCGCTGCCATCAGAAACGGCCGATTACTGGACGAACTACCTTCCTCTTCCAAATACTCATCATCCATGAATTCATCTTCCATTAGTTGCCTCCATTTACTTCCAAGAAAAGTGATGACGTTTAGGACGTGTTGGCATTTCTTCTCGAAATGTCCACGTTGCTAAATAATGACATCCACATTGGCAAAGGGTACAAAGACCACGTGCCCATCCGCCAGACGAATATTCACACCCTGCGCTTTAGCGCCGGTTGCCAGCAATTGTGACAACGTAAAAATCTCAATGATCTCGCCTGTTTGTCCGACAAAAGGAGGGCGTAACAGGCGCACTTTTTGCCCTATTTGTAGTGGTTTGTTAGCCTGCACGGCTTCGCTGGCAGGGGTGGCGGGTTCGGGAATAATGATTTCCGGTCGCTGTCCTCGGCTGGTGTCGTAGTTGGCAAAAAGAGAGGTTTCACGCCCCTCCACTTTTTGTAACAGGCTAAAAATACCAGGGGACATACTTTGTTTGCCAATGCCCTCAGTTAATATGATGGGATAGTTCAACTTGTAGGCTGCCTCGCATAATTCAGCGGACATACTACCGGCAATGATCCCGGCTACTTCCATTTCTTGCGCCAGATGCAGCACTTCTAAATGCTCCAAACGCCCCACTGCCAAAATAAGTTTGCCCACATCACTGGTTAACTGGTCTTTGGCCAGGAAACCGTTATTGTTGCGCGACATCAGTTTCAACTTGCCAAAGTTTTCTTGGCGTGATCCCCAAATGCCTTGAATAAAAGCGCCATAGGTTTCAATGACAACGCCTCTGTCAGCCACATGGCTAACCACCCGACCAGAGACCAGAGCGCGTGTTTCTACCCAGTCGGTGGTTTGCTGGATGAAGATACGGCCGTTAATCACATCATATAGCTCACCGGCCGCAGGCGATAGAACCTGCCGCCCGCGCACTCCCTTTTTCTGCGCCAGCACCGTACCCTCATCCACCACCGAACTCTTCTCCACGATCACAAGTTCATTCACCTTTTCCGGAGGCACACCTAACATCTGGCTGGCATCCACGATGGCAAAAACAGTTTGCAGAGGGGTACGGGCGACGATCAGGCCAGGGGTGACTTCATGCCCTATTTTGGCGATCATTTCACCGCTTTGGGGCAGCACCCGTTCGCGGCGAATTTTCATATGCGGTTGGATGATGGTGGTATGTACGTAATGTTCCATGGCTTCTCATAAACCTGACAGATCTGCGAGACCTGTCAGGTCTTAATTCTCCCCATCAACCGCCCAAATCCCACTGCCATTTGCGCATCAGATTTCGTCGGTCATTGGCATCTCGCGGCAGGGACAACGGCCGTCCCCGCGCATCAATAACCAGACCACCCACCGCGCCGCCTTTCAGCGTAAGCGTTTTGCCCTGACCAGCGCCAAAACCAATATCAAAACGGCCCGTTGGTTTTACCGTCACCTGTGCTTCCTGACCTGGGGCAATGGGAAATACCTCAATCTTGCCAAATTCAATTTCCCCTTCAAACCGGGCAGTCGGTGATTCGATGACAATATCCAGCACCTTTTTACCCGGCTGCCCCTTACCCGCCGGGGCAATGACCCAACCCAATTCTGAAAGTACACCAGCGGCCAATGTTTGCACCACAACCAATGGTTGTTGACCGGCCAATACTCCCAACGGTGGCAAAACGCCATACTGATCCAGGCCCACAGAAAAAGTACCTGTTGGTTGCAGGGCGTCTAAGAGCAGCAGCATCACCTGTCCGGGACGTGGCGATCTGGCAAAAACAGAACCATGCACCAGCAGCCGGTCAAAGGCTGGTAGATGCAGGGCATGGCCAGGCGGCATCCAATTCCATTCGACGGCCGTCAACTGCAAAGCACAGTTCAGCACCGTTCGCGCTACCGCCTGTTCCAGGTGCAGTTCTGTTTCTGTCTGCGGGATGGTGTGCGGGTAGAGAGATTTGTTATACAGATGATTGACGATATCGGCTTCGTCCACTTCTTCCGGCAGCCAGCGCGCAATGTTATCTACGGCCGTATGCCGCAGCAATTGAGATAACGGTTCCCCCACGCCCAAATCCGTGCGCACCGATAGCTGCACCTTACCCGTTTCGGCCATGATCAGGGTTGTACTGTTGCTGCCCAGATCAATACCCAATACACGCTGATGCTGCCCGGCAAAATAATGGCAGACATTGGCAAACGCCCGCGCCGTAGACAATATGGGAAAAGCCGCCCACTCCGTTAATTCGTGGATGCCTGGCAAATTATGAATTTTAATATCTTCATACAAATCCCCTACCAGCCGCATTACCCCATCCAACTGTTCAGTCGCCAGATCGGGGCGAATGTTATTCGCCATATGCAGATGGGAATTTTCGTCTAACAACGCCCGCACTTGTTCACGCACTTTCAGGTTGCCTGCATACAAAACATGGGGCGGTTGGCTGTTAGTCAGCACCATAGACGCCACGGCGGCCACTTCCACCAACCGCATCAACCGCTCTTCAGCGCCCCCATCTGTGCCCCCGGCAATGGCAATGAGATCGGGGTGGCTTTGGATCACGGCCGTAATCTGCTCCGCTTCCGAGCGTGTATCAGCCAGGCTCACCACTTCCACCTCTTGCACATAAATGGTACGCAGCGCCTTGCGCAAACTGGCCAGGCTCATCTCATCATACAGCCCCACCAGCACCGTCTTCAGCGGCGCAGGCGCGCTGACCACCATGGCGAAATGGTCAACCCCAGACCCATCTTTACGGGGTGGGCGAATGAGAGTACCTCGTTCATTGAGCAGTGTCCGACCCGTAATCTCCGAGAGGCGGCTAATGGCCTGCTGCACACACCGCATCACATCCAGCCAGGGCAGTCGGGCGGTAGTGGGCACAGACGCACAGGCTACCAGCCGGTAACTGCCATCAACGGTATCGATCAGAATAACCGTCGTATTGGCGGTACCAATGTCGGCCAGGATAAATGATTTTTCCAGGTCATCAATTTCCTGGAGAGCGGTCTCTTCCAAATCGGCCATAATTAAGGGTTCAGCGCCTGCATATAGAAATAAATCCGATCAGCCAATAAAATAAAGCTCGTATTGAGCAGCGCCGCAAACAGAGCGCCAAATGTGATCACCAGCACCGCGCGACCCAGCCACACAATCACCCGCTGCCAGGCAACTCGTTCCCACAGGCCACTGCCACTTACCCGGAATGAGGTAAATTGAAATGATAGCAGTGTCAGCGCCGCCAACACCGCGATCAGAATGCCACGCAGTGGATCGTTTGTGTTGGCATAGGTACCGGTTAGTTGGGGCCACAGCGTCCCGGTCAATGCACCCAAAAAGGCAACCGCCGCCCCCACACCCACCAGCAATGCCAACGTGGTGTTACCCACCCAACTGGCGGCGCGCAGCCGGCGCAGCAGTAAAAACAACGCCAGCAAAATAGGAACCAGCAAATAAATGGTGTCGGCCGGGCCGGGATTTTCCCGGATGGTGTGGTAGACAGGTTCAAACACCTGTTGCACCACGATGACAACGGCATAAGCGGCGCTGGCGCCAACCAGAATGTGAATTGCCAGACGATAAGGAATCCTATCCCCTATAAAGAGATAGCTGTAAATACAGAGGGTCAGAACGAATCCTACCAAAAGGCCGATGAAATCTGCATTCAGGGTCATAGTTATTTGGCACGACGCTGGGCGGCGATGCCGGTGACAAAATAAACGATTGCGCCGAGAAGCAAGACAACGACTACCAGCATTTGCGCGGCTGTCTGGGCATTAAACAACACACTGGCATCGGCCAGTTGCGCGTTTTGGTAATATATTTGCTGGTACACGGCCGTGCCCGGCATTCCATTCAACACACCCGCCAATTGCGCTGTGTCAAAATAAGGCAGCGCCAACGGCGCTAAAGCCTGGGTTACACCAGCCACCATTGGTCGCTCAGCCGGTGTGCCCACTTGCTCCACCCAATTGACCAGCGTTTGCCGGTCGGCCGTCACCACAATGATCAACGACACATCGGCCAGCGCCTGTTGCTGGCTGGCGGGCAGCGGCGCGCCAAACAGGGCTTCGCAGTTTACCTCCTGGTTCAGACATTCACCCAACCGCCGTAGCCCAATGGCCCCACCTGGCAGATACCCCATGTGTACGGCCGTGTCCATGCCCAGCCGTTCGGTCGCGGCGGCCGCCAGTGTTACCCCAGGGGTATATTGACTCAGCGTCAGCACATTGGTTTGCGCTTCCGCCAATTGTAAGAGCAGGGTTTCAGCAGCCGGCGTCAATTCACCGGCCATAGCCGGTGTATATTCAAAGGCCACCAGCACCGTATTACCGGCAACCTGGCGCACGGCCGTATCCACGCCGGTTAATGCTGCCGACGGCCGTAACTGAGTGGGCATAACCGGAATTTCGCCGCGCAAGCCTAAAATCACCACCAACAGCAGCACCACCACAAATAACGGCCGTATCAAACCCGAAATATCACGCCCCGCTTGCCGGGTCGTCGCCATTTCTGCCGTCTGTCCATCCAACGCCAGTTGGCGTAACAAACTGGCTTGTTGCACATGCTCTGGACTGACCACAAATTGCTCGATGGGATCGGCCATCCGTGGCAGCGCAATCACCGGCTCCACCGTTACCACGCCACGTAACCCACTCAAAGGCCCAAATGACTCTTCCGGCCCGGTAGCCTGTACTTTCGGGGTTTCCCCGGTCAGCTCAACCGGCTTCAGTTCCATCACCCAGGCCGGAATGTCGGCCTTGGGCAGCAGGTCTTGCAGGGGCACAGCCGGGGGCAAATCATCGAGGATGGCGCTCCACTCGTCGCTGACCCCGGTCATTCCAGAAGCGCCCGCCTGACCGTCGGCCAGAAAATCCACGTCGGCCCCGTCCAGCGTTAGCCCTGGCTGAAGCCAATCGGGAATATCGGCAAGCTGCGTATCCGCCGGCATGGCAATGGTAGGCGCATCACCGGCCTCACGGGAAATGTCTTGCAGCCAGTCGGGTAAATCAGCGCCGGCCAGCTCTTCAGGCACACCGGCCAATGTCTCCGGTGTTTTATCCCGCCAGATGGAAGACAAGGCGCTTTCTGCCCCCGTTTGTCCGGGGCGCATACTGGCAACCCAGTCCGGCAGTTCATCACTGGGGATCAGTTCGCTTTCTTCTTCGGCCAGGTCAGGTAGCGAGGCGGTGGCGTCAAGCTGGCTGATCCACGCCGGCAACTCATCACCCTGATCGGCAGTGGCAAAAGAGTCTTCTACCGCCCAATCTTCATCTGTGAGAGGCTCGGCGGGAATAGCAGTCGCATCATCCACCCATTCTTCGGCATAATCGGCAACCGGAGCGGGGGTATCGGCCACTTCGTCTATGCTCAGTGCAGGCGTACCCGTCTCCTCAATATCCGGCAGGCGCAAATCATCCGGCCCCATATCTGCCAGCGCCGCCAACCAGTCAGGTTCATCGGACATGATGCTATCGGTAAAAACATCATCTACCTCAGGAACGTCGGACATCAATTTCTGCATCATTTCGTCATCCAGATGCAGACTGCCGCTCTGACGCAAAAAATTAATCTCTGTTGCCGCCGCCAGGCTCTCTGTCTGGAAAATATCGTCCAGACTATCGCCTTCTAGCTCATCTTCTTCGGGGATCACTAAATCTGCCGAAGCAGCCACGTCGGCCAACCAATCTGGTAATTCCTCGGCAATGCCTGGCTGTGACTGGAAAATGCTGGCTAATTCCTCTTCGGTTTCATCCAACCAGGCAAAATCACTGGGAAGTTCCTGCTGACTGGTGGGGGCTACCGGCTGCGCCGGGGCATCCAGCCAGCCAAATTGTTCAGCTTCCTCATCGGCCGGTTCTGATTCGCCGCTAAACCAGGCAGCCAACCGGGCAGCTTCCTCCGGCAGTGGCTTCGCTGAGGCCGTCTCTTCCTCTTCTGCAAATGAACCGGTAAGGCTCAGTTCATCCCGAGAATGGGGGGGGGGAACGGCCGTTTCATCTTCATCTACCCATTCATCAAACCAGCTATCGGCGTCAACTTCATCCGGTGTGCTGGCTTCTGCCGCCGGCACCTTTGCCGCCGGTTCTTTTGCTGCCGGTTCTTCCGCCGCCGATTTCGCCGATGTGTCGGCAAACCAGGCCGTCAGGCGTCCTGTGTCTGTGGCGCTACTTTCGTCCCAGGTTTCATCTTCTTCTGGAAAGTCAGCTAACCAATCCGTCAAATTCTCCTGAATTTGACCGGTGGTGGCCGCTGCGGCCTCTGGTTCTTCGGCTTCCTCCGAAAACCAGGCGGTCAAGCGCCCGGCGTCGGCACTGGCCGCATCTTGAACCAGTGTGGCCTCCTCATCTGCATCTGGGAAATCAGATAGCCAATCTGTGAGATTGTCTTTCAATTCATTCGCCGCTGTCGGCGTCGCGGCCAAAGGGGTTTCTTCTGAAGCGAGCCAGTCCGTCAGATCGGGGGCATCGGATTCAGCGGTGGATGACCACTCATCCTCTGCATCAAGCGGCGTCTCAGATAACCAACTGGTCAGGCTCTCTTGCTCTTCCTTGCCAGAAACCAACGTGCTGTCCGTATCCTGAGATAACCACGATGTGAGGCTGTCGGTGGATTTCTGAGGCGGTTGCCACTCCTCTTCTTCCTCTTCTGGCAGGGGGGAGGAAAGCCAGCTTGTCAGGCTTTTTTCGGCGTCTGGTGGTTGAGGTGTAGACGGCCGTGCCGCCTGCGCCGGCTCCTCTGGCTGCCAATCTATATCGGCCGACTCTGATGAGGGTGTGGGCGTTTTGCCGGGGGCTGTTCCCGCATCCATTAACCAATCGGGCAAATCGGCATCTTCTTCGGGAAAGAGATCCTCTGGCGGTCGCGGCGCCGCTTCCGCCCGCCCCAACAAATCTTTATAAAACTCGGTGGAAATAATGGTAGGGGCATGGATGATGGGGTCAGAATCCTCATCATCCACCAGCCAGTCCGGCAAATCATCCGCATGTTTTTTGCGGGTTAACTCTTCAATACGGGGGAGTTCCTGGTCTGCCAGATCGTCACTGTCAGGTTCACCGCTCATTTTGCCCGTCTTGAGCCAGTCGGGCACTTTGCGTGGGTCCAGGTCGCCTGTTTCGCCGGGACGACGGGCCGGTAAGGAAAAAGCCCCTTTCAAAGGGGCCGCCGGTTCGTCCTTAGGTTTGACCTCGGCACGTGGCTCTTCGGGAATCAGGCGGGTACCACAATGGTCACAAAAAACGCGGTCAATGGGGTTAGATGTGCCACAATTGACACAGATGATGTGTGTGCCCAGGGGCAATTTGGTCCCGCAGTTGTTACAGAACTTACTGCCGGCCGGGTTTGAAAAAGCACACTCTTTGCAGACAATTTCCTGACTCATTTGTTATACGGCCGTTCCAACCCAATCAGCATACGTACCGCCAGGAGAATGGAACCCAGGGCCACTCCGATGAGCAAACCACGTACACCAGCCATCACGATCACATTTTGGATAATGTCTTGAATACGAATAAACCATTCATTTAACTGCGGTGGCGCCCAGGATGTGACCAACAGCACATCGGCTACCAAAACGAGAACGGCCGTGACCAAAAACAACATGGACCACACCGTGCGCTGCCGCTTTACTAATTGAAACCCGGCGAACAGCAAGAAAAAGGCCAGCAACGAGGCCAACGCCGCTTCTAATGGCGCCTGTATCCAATCAAAATAGTGCCTCATGCCATTTTCCGTAATCCCCATTCGGTCCAAAATGGCAATAGCAAATACAGCTAACATGCTGAGAACGAGAACCAGACTATACAAATTCCTCTTGCGGAAAGAGCGGTTCAAATGTACGGCAAACAGGTTCAATACTCCCAAAACCAGAGCAAAAGCTACAATCAGACCGGCCCACCCCAACGTCAGGTCTGTCACTACCGATGGTAGATTAAACACTAACCCTAGCAGCGTCAGCCAGCCAAAAAAAAGGGCGATGGCAATCGGTAACAGTTGCTTCGTTCTGCTCATACTTAAAAAAGACCTTCAACCAACGCCAACAAAACGATCCCAGCTGCCAAAACCCAACGAATGATGTCCTGCAACTGTAACGTAGCCAGACGGCTGGGATCATCACTTAAGTAAGCGCCGGCCGCCAGCAATTCTTCGCCCACCAGCACATTTTCGCTGAACACCGTAGCAACGGCCAATGCCGTGGGATCATCGGTGCCTAATAATTGATCCAGACGACGGCCGTTGGCAGCTTCGGCAATCAGGGCCAGTTCAGGGCCAAACCGGCCTACGGCGATGTTGCCGGTGACCCGGTCTTGCTGCAAAAGGTTGGCCGCGCCACCGGCGTAAATAAACGGCGTCGTTTCGGGAGCGATGAACTGCACCTGATCCGGGGAGAATTCGCCGCTGCGTCCGGTTTCCTGGTAGGCATGGCGCAGGCTGCCCTGAGCAATGGGCAGCAAAGTGCCTTCGCCTACGGTAACCAGGGGGGGGGTGCTGTTGGCGCAGCCATCTACCGCCAACCGGTCTAACACGTGCAAGGCAGCGATGGAAGTGGGCGACGCCTGATTTACCAGACCGGCCTGCCCCAGGGTCACATGCAGCGGGCTGCCGCTCTCAATGGAGCGGCCTAACTGTCCTTTAATACCATCCAGGGCGGGTAACGGCCGTAACGCCACCTGCCGCCCCACCTGGACGCTGCGTGTCAACAAAAACAGTAAGACCGCTAATACAGCAATAATGCCCAATGTGATCAAGGGGGTCATGCCTGTTCTGCCTTTTCCGTGTTTAACCTGCCAATCAAGGCATGTACGGCCGTTGGTTCGGCCAATACCTGTGCCAGTTGTCGTACTAAATGAGAGGGGATAAAAAGAGAGAGCGCCGGTTGGGCCAGCCACAACGCCTGTTCACCTAAAAAATGCAACGGCGGGCCAATTTCCAGCAAAATTGTTACAGGCGTTTGCCAACCGCGGCGGCGTACGGCCGTCGCCAACTCCTCTATAAATTCAACCGCCTCTTGTGCCTGCAACTCTTCCATTTTCCGGTTGTTTTTGCCATGCCCGGCACTGCTGGCATGGCGCATACTCAACTTGACGTAACATAATGTTGTGAAGCGGAGTATAACACGTTTACAAAAGGGTGTAAAGCGAGCAAAGGGTATCCTTGTAGTATTACTACAACATTAGGACTATGGTCATGGGGCCAGGGAAATTAAGCGTTGCGGCAAGGTAGATAAAGGTTTTGGGCGGAGCAGAGGCGGGTATGAGGCCCGGCCCCGCCTGTTGCGCAGAAATCAATCGGGCAGGAACCAGCTTAACAGGGTGCTGACGATGGTAATGACGATGCTGGCTAAGAAGGCGGAGATGCTATCTTGAACCACGCCGCTGCCGGTGAATTCCAGACCCACATTAAGCCAACTGACCAGTAGGAGCATGAGGGTATTGATGACCAATGTGAATAAGCCGAGGGTGGCGATGGTGAGGGGTAAGGTGAACAGTTTGACAATCGGCCGTACAAATGCATTAACCAGGCCGAATACAATCGCCACTATGGCCAGTTGTACCCATTGGTCGGTCAAATAGATGTTAGGCACGATGGCAGCCGCGACCAACAAGGCGACCATATTGATAACAATTTTGATGAGGATCTTTATCATGGTTTTTCCTTATAAAAATGTAGTTGGTTTGCCGTAAGCGTTCAGTTCCTCAAGAGACCTGACAGGTTTTTGACTTGTGAAGTTTCAAATTGAACTGGTAAAAAACCTGTCAGGTCTGAACGGTTACGGTTTGCCTGAAGTTCCTGGTTTTGTTTATGATGAGCGGGGAAAGGTTTTTTGAATGAACCACACCAACCAGACCAACATCAGGCTGAACAGGATAAACACAGCCAGGAATGTGAATTGTATTCGGTCGGATTCTGTCGTGCGCACGGGATTGGGGGGATGTAATACCAAAGCTGCCTGCCCATTGAGCCACAAAATCAGCCCCCATAGGAGGATAGGCAGAAGCCCTAACACGCGCGTGGGCGGCAGCCACGCCAGAAGCACCTGCACAATGAGGGCTACGGCCAGACCATTGAGCGCGGCGGCCATGCGTGGTTCCTGCAACAAGATGCCCCCCCAGTTGATTTGCGAAGCCACCATACTCATGGCAATACCGGCGCCGTATACGGCCGTACTCATCCACCCCACTATCTGTAGCCAGCGCATCCAGGCAAGCCGCCCCGTCATAAAAATACCCAGCCCCAACAGGCCAGCCGCGCCTAATCCCACCATCCCGGCCCAGGTAAGCCCCACGTGCAAATAGACCGACTTGATGCCACTGCCCAATGTTTGCTCGTCTGGCCCCAACCATACCACCAGACTCAGCAGCAGTAAGATGCCCACAATCGCCGCCCAACCACGTTTACTCAAAGATCATTCTCCCGTGACTTTTTGTCGCCATCTTTCAGGGAGGCGTCGGGGGTAGGGGAACCACCAACCCAGGCGCCAAAACGACGGCCGTACCGCTTCATCTTCGACCGACTCCGGGCATACACATAACGGGCGCGTCGCCATTCCCGGCGCGGCAGGGAGACATCGGGCGGCGTCACATTCCACTTCACCAACGAGGCGGCCCAGGTGAGGCCACCGCCGAAGCCGACGAAGATCACGTTGTCATCGGGTTGCAAACGGCCGTCTTTCACCGCATCACACAGGGCAATGGGAATGGAGGCGGCGGAGGTATTCCCCAACCATTGCACATTGGTATAAAACATCTCTTCGGGCAGCTTGAGCCGTTTGGCGGCAGCTTCGATGATGCGGGTGTTGGCCTGGTGGGGCACAATCAGGTCTACATCCTCCAGGGTCATGCCCGCCTTGCGCAGGGTTTCATGCACGGAATCGGCGATGACCTGGGTGGCAAAACGGAAGACCTGACGGCCGTCCATAGCAATCGTATTGTGTTTATGTCCGTTGTGGAAATATTCCGGCCCCAACGTAGGCACGGGATTGTGGTAAACGGCCGGTAAACTGAGCAAATCGCCGCCGGAACCATCCGACCGCAAAGTAGAAGCCAGGACGCCACCGGGAATGCTGCTGCCTTTTAATACGACCGCGCCCGCGCCATCACCAAACAACACGCATGTGCCCCGGTCTTGCCAATCCAGCACCCGTGACATGGTTTCAGCGCCGATGACGACGGCGTTGCGCACGGAGCCGGTGGCGATGGACTGCGCGGCCATGTCCAGGGCATAGACAAAGCCGGAGCAGGCGGCGCTGAGATCAAAGGCGCCGGCCCTGATGGCCCCCAGGTAATCTTGTACCCGGCAGGCGGTGGAGGGGAAGATGTATTCCGGGGTGGAGGTGGCGACGATGATGAGTTCTACCTGGGAAGGATGCAGGTCGGCGACGGCCAGGGCGCGGGCGGCGGCTTCAAAGGCGAGAGTGGCGGTGGTCTCTTTTTCACCGGCAATGTGGCGTTCGTGGATGCCGGTGCGCCGCATGATCCATTCGTCCGATGTATCTATCATCCGCTCTAGATCGTGATTGGTGAGAACGCGGTCAGGTACATATCTGCCCCAACCGACGATGTGTGCGTATTTCATCATCTTCCTCTACAGGTGGGATGTGGATGGTGTATTCCGCAATTGCCTGATATGGTGGCGCGTGTGGTGGAATACAAGCTACCCTATCAAAACCCAGGGCGTCCGGTTCGGTTACGCCCGGATGTGGCGCGGTGGGGAACATCGGCCACAGTAATGTGATTGTAAGCCAGTGGGGGCGGCAGCGTCAAAAAGTGGGTTGGCTATGGACGAAGACCCTAAGGGTTCTGGGGTGGTGGGGGCAGATTGGTTCAATCTTAAAGTTTGAACCAATCTACTAAAGAACTATTCCGCAATCCGCCCGGCTTGGGGATAATTGGCGGATAATGAACCAACCCATCCGCATCCCCTCTCCCTCCGACCCGGAACCGAACAAATCGCGCTGGCTGCTGTGGCTGGTCGGCGGCTGCCTGTTTATGATGCTCTGCCTGGGCTGTGTGGGCATCTTAGGCCTGGGCGGCGGCTATTATGCCTATACCCAATTTAGCGCCGCGATGACGGCCGACGCGCACGCCACCGAAATTGCCCGGCGCCTGACGGAAACCATCGCCACGCCCATTGGCGACACGGCCGTACCCACCCCACCGCCTAACCCAACAGCCGACTCCATAGACAAAATCCCGGCCGATACGCCTACGCCTGCCCCTCCGGGCGAGACACCCACTACCACCGCCCCCATCCCGACCTTGCCCATCCCCGCCGGCATCGTGCAAATACCCATTCCCGCCGCCGCCGCCCAAAACTTACAACAGCTTTATCTCACCGACTTTCCGGTGCATGACTATTACGAAACGGCCGTGCGTCTGGATGAGTACAACGGCCCGCGCACCATCACCGCCCCCACCTACCAGCCCGGCGACGGCCGTACCTTTTATAGTGACGACGCCGAAATCGAGGCCACGCTCGTAGCCGTCACCGAAAACACCTACTTCTGGGTAGCCGAAGACATCAATATCAACACCGCCGACGTTATCGCCGCCGCCAACCAGTTTGAAGAAGAGTATTACGACCCATTGGTACACCTGTTTGGCACAGTCTGGCAGCCCGGTGTAGACAACGACCCCCGCTTTTCCGTGCTGCATCTGGGCAGTTCATCCGCC
This sequence comes from Anaerolineae bacterium, assembly GCA_023382655.1. GTDB lineage: Bacteria > Chloroflexota > Anaerolineae > Promineifilales > Promineifilaceae > CAADGU01. Next base: position 166,113 of record JAHDWK010000013.1, read on the forward strand.
GACGAACTGGGCTACTTCCGCACCGAAGACGTATACCCCCAGTCCCTTTTTGACTACTCCAACGAACAGGAAATCATCTACCTGAACATGGGGGAACTGGAAATGGGCGAAGACCTCTACTTTGCCACTCTGGTGCATGAAGTACAGCACCTCATCCAATGGAACATGGACCCCGGCGAAACCGCCTGGATGAATGAGGGCTTATCCCAATTAGCGGAAATCTATCTGGGATTCACTGACACCGCCGACACCCTGGATTACCTGGAAAACCCGGCCACCCGCCTCAACAGTTGGAACTATGAAGACGACGCTGTCTATGCCCATTATGCCGGCGCTTATCTCTTCCTGGTCTATATATGGGAGCAATTGGGGGAAACGGCCGTGCAAGAATTAGCCCGCCACCCGGCCACCGGCATGGCCGGCGTCTATGCCATCCTGCAAGGCTTTGCCCCCGACCTCTCCCTGGAACAGTTTACGGCCAACTGGGCCGCCGCCAATTACCTGGATAATGGGAGTAATGCGGAATTGCCGGCTGACGGCCGTTACCATTACCAAAACCTGGCCTTACGTCGTCCCACCCTATACCAGGAAGCAGAACCCACACAACCCTACGACGAAGTAGACACCCTGCCCCAATTTGGCGTTCACTATATTGATCTGCGTGATCTGCGCGGGCCGGTCACCATCAGCTTTGCCGGGGATACGGCCGTGTCCCTCATAGACGCCAACCTCAACCAGACAGCCGACGACCCCTTCTGGTACGCCCCCGCCGTGGACGAAATGAATGCCCGACTCACCGGCCTCTACGACCTCAGTAACGTCAGCCAGGCGACCCTCACCTATTCCACCTGGTACGATCTGGAAGAAGGGTACGACTACGCCTACCTGTCCATCTCCACCGATGGCGGCCAGACCTGGCAAATGCTCACCCCCAAACACAACAGCAGAGGCGATTATGGCCGAGGGTACAACGGCCGTAGCGCCACCAAACCAGACGCCGAAAATGGCTGGCTGGAAGAAAGCATCTCCCTGAACAACTTCACCGGTCAGCCCATCCAACTGCGCATTGATGTCATCACCGACGCCGGCATCACCGGTCAAGGCTTCGCCATAGACAACATCCACGTCACCGGCCACGAAGGAGCCTCCTTCACCGACGGGCCAGAAAACTGGCAGGCCGAAGGCTTTGTTCTCACCAGCGGTTGGCTGCCGCAAAGATGGTCGGTACTTCTGATTGAAGAAAAGGTAGAAGGGGAAACCAGCCCACGAGTAACGTCCCTGGCATTAGACGACCTCAATCGTGGGCAATGGCCAGTAGACATCGGCAAAGGGGGTGCGGTGCTGATGATCATGCCGCAAACCCCCTTTGCCAACAACGAAGCCAACTATTGGCTCAACATCAATCAACAATAGACAGGTAAGTGTTCAGTCCCTCTGGAGACCTGACAGGTTTTTAACCTGCGAAGTTTCAAGTTGAACTGGTAAAAAACCTGTCAGGTCTGAACGATTACATAGACAGCCGACTTTTCAAAAAATCGGCTGTCTCTCAATCAATCTACCCGGTACAAAAATCAGCCGATGTCGTGGTATTCCAGAACCAGTTATAGCTAAAGTACGGTGTACCCTGCACCCGGATGGCAATCTGGTTCAACCCCTTTGCGCCATCAGGAATCGGCATGGAGAAGCGAGCCGTGCCCCCCGCGCCAGAGTTAAACGTACCTGCCGGAAAGCCCAACAACCCCTGCGTGCCCATTGACCCCATCGTCACCGTGAAGTTCATATTGGCCGGGTAATTGGCCGTCTGGAACTGCACCGGGCCATCACGCACCACCTGGCAAATCTTGATGGTGGGCGTCCCGGTCACCGGGGGCGTCACCGGGGGAATACCACCGCTGCCGCCGTCACTGCCACCGCCGGTATTATTCCAGAACCAGTTATAGGCGTAAAACGGGGCAGCATGGCGCGTTTGGGCGCGAATGGCAATGCGGGATTGCCCCCGCAGTTCGGCCGGAATGTTGAACGTCTGCTGGGTAGCCCCACCGTTGCCGGAGCTAATTTCGCCCACTTTGATGCCGCCGATGCCCTGCGTATACATCAAGCCCATCGTCACATCAAAAAGCTGGTTGGCCGGGAAATTGTTGGTCAAAATCGTCACGCTGGTATCGGTAGCCACACTGACAATGCTAAAGGTGGGAATGCCCACATAGCTGGGTGGCGGGGTTGGTTGGCCACCGCTGCCGCCAGACGTGCCGCCGGTATTGTTCCAGAACCAGTTAAAGCTGTAATAGCCCTGGGTGCTGTCCAGCCGGATGGCAATTTGCTGCTGCCCCCTCAGGAAAGTGGGGATCGTATACGTGGCCGCCAAATCACCCCGGCTGGAATCAAAGGACCCCACCACTTCACCACCCAAACCGGCCGTGCCCATGTAATTCATACGCACGGTGAAAATCTGCCCTCGTGGATAATTGTGCGTTTGAATAGTGACGGTCTGGTCGGGCACCACGCTGACAATGGAAATGGTGGGGATGGTCTGGGTGGCGGCGCTGGTGGTACTGGCCCCCAGTAGCAAAAAGAGAGAAAGGACAAACAGGGTCATTCCCAATACTCGCCACGGGGAACGGCCGTGTCTCACCTCGTTCATTTTGCCAGTCGCCAACAAGCTCCCCTGAACAATTTGATTGGACATACAAACCTCCTTATACAGTTGTTCGGTTAAATAAATGGAGTACGGCCGTTGGTTCACCCTGGCGGGCAAACAGTTGCAGACAAATTTAATCTGTGAGATTAAAGTGCTGTGTAACCATACCCCTCATGCACCATAGCTGCATTATACAACGGGATTATGTCATGTTCTATAGAACATTCATTCGTTATGTAAAAACGGGAGACGGGCAGCGCCAACAAAAAAGCCCACCGGCTGCATGAACAACCAGTGGGCTTAATTCCCAAGTGAAACCGGGGGAGGTTACATAGGATTCTTTTCAATCACAATCACACCTACCTCATCCCCTTTAGCAATACAATGCGTGGGCGTGACGTTATACCGCTTATCGGCATCGGCAAAGTTTTCCAATGCGCCCTGCAAAACCCCTACTGCCAGATAACAAACAGGGGAATCAGATGTTCGCCCGGTACACATAGGGCACACATGGATATTCCAATACCAGGCCACATCATCCTCTTCCACACTCACATTTTGGTCGCTCACCTGATTAAAAAACTTGGCAAAGAACTGCAAACCCAATGACACCCGCCGCTCAAAAGAACCAATTTTCATGGCCGCGCGGGCCGCTTTAGCAATCTGCCCAAAATGCTCAATACCGTCATTCAGCGTCTTTTTACCGGCGCGGGTGGCAAAAGCACGTGCGCCACGCGGGCCATACATATCCCAATAAGCTTGCTGCAACTTGCCCACATGGTCAAAAGGAAATTCCTTCTTCATATTGTCGGGGGGATAGTTGCCAATATACTCCGGGAGTCCAGCCAGGTTCAACAACGAGTTGACGCCATTTTTGCCGATGATTTCCTCTGTTGAGATCAAGAGGATGCGCATCCACCTGTTTGGGTAGAAACAATTTTCATTTTGTGTGCCTGAACTCATTTTTACCTCCAACAACCGAGTAACCTGTGGATTGAGGCCCTGAGGGTTTTTGAAAACCTTAGGGCCTTGCCTGATTTTAGCAAGAGCCTGCCAATTATATACACCTGTACAAATCTTACATAATCAAAACAGGGTGGATTATCTGGGAAAATTATACTATGTCTACTTGACTGCTTCAATGATAGCGCATTTTTACAAAAAATGCCTATGCTTCACCGGCAGCAATTTTTATGTAACCATTATACACCGCTCCTGATGGGGACGGTAATGGTGGACAAATCCGCGCCCTGCCGTTTTTGACAACCAATGCGGCATTTGCTACCATTCGGCGCACAATTGAATAGATAAATAAAACACTTCTTATCCAGAGAGGTCGAGGGACCGGCCCGATGACACCTCAGCAACCGCCCGGCGGCATCGCCAACGGGAAATGGTGCTAATTCCGGCAGAAGGGTAGTTAACGAAACTATCAGTGCTTCTGGGAGATGAGCAAGTGGCGCACAGGAATGATACCCAAACGCCCTTTCTGAATCTGCCAGAAAGGGCGTTTTTAATTGGAGATTGAGAGATTGGGAGATTAGGAGATTGGTTCATCTCCAATCTCTAGTCTCCAATCTTGAGGAAGTAAACATGACCGACATTGCTTTTTCAGCGAATGGGAACAAAGAGGACATGGCCGTACCCCCTCCCCCTTCACCCGGCCCGTCCACCCAGGCCGTCCACGGGGAGGTCGCCCGGCGCGTCTGGCAGCCCCACCACAGCCTGACCACGCCCATCACCCAGACGGCGACTTACACTTTCAAAGACACGGCCGATTTGTGCGCTTTCATGGAAGCGAAGATGTGGGGCGGCAACAAGGAGCGGGGCGAATACGGCCGTTACGGCAACCCCACCGTGCGCAGCGTGGAAAAACGGATAGCGGCATTGGAAGGGGGCGGCGATGCCCTGCTCTTTCCGACCGGGATGACGGCCGTCACCCACACCCTGCTCTCCATCTTGCCCACCGGCAGCCACATCGTTATGACCGATGACTGTTACCGCAAAACGCGCCAGTTCTGCCATACCTTCCTGGCGCGGCTGGGCATTGAAACAACGGCCGTGCCCATGGGCGACTATGACGCGCTGGCGGCAGCCATTCGCCCGGAGACGCGCCTTATTCTCAGCGAAAGCCCCACCAACCCTTACCTGCGCGTGGCCGACCTGGAACGGCTGGCAGCCATTGCCCGGCCGCACAAGCGGGTGAAAACGATTATTGACAGTACATTTGCCACGCCGGTAAACCAACGGCCGTTGACCTTTGGCATTGATCTCGTCATCCACAGCGGCACCAAATACCTGAGTGGGCACAATGACGTGATGGCCGGGGTGGTGGTGGGCGAGGCCGGACTGCTGCACGCCCTACGCCAGAGCCAGGGCATGTTGGGCGGCGTGGCCGATCCTCATGCTGCCTGGCTGGTGGAGCGCGGCCTGAAGACACTGGCGCTGCGGGTGCGCCAGCAAAATGCCAGCGCCCAGGCGGTGGCCGAATTCCTGCAAACACAGCCGCGTGTGGCGCGGGTCTGGTATCCGGGGCTGCCGTCGCACCCTGACCATGCCATTGCCCGGCGGCAGATGAGCGGCTTTGGCGGGGTGGTCAGCTTTGAGATTGCCCCTATTCCCGGCGAAAACCCGGCAGACACCACGTCCCGGTTTATTGACGCCATGACCATTCCCTACATTGCTCCCAGCCTGGGCGGCGTAGAAAGCCTGATTGAGCAGCCGGCATACATGTCCTTTTATGAGCTTTCTACCGAGGAAAGATTGACGATTGGCATCAAAGATAATTTGGTCAGATTTGCCATTGGCATTGAGGATACGGCGGATATAGTGGCGGATCTGGCGCAGGCGTTGTCGGTAATCGGTAATCCGTAATCGGTAATCCGTGGTTGACCGTTTACTGATAACCGATGACCGATTACCATTTTTCGGAGAAAAATATGACCCTGGTTATGAAATTTGGTGGCACGTCGGTGGGGAGTGCGGCGGCAATGCGGGACACGGCCGTGCTCATCACCCAAACGAAACAGGCGTGGGGGCAGGTGGTGGTGGTGGCTTCGGGCATGGGCAGCAAACCGGAAAAAGTGACCGACTTGCTGCTCAACGGCGCGCACGCGGCGGCGGCGGGCGATGGTGAAACCTACAAACGAAATGCGGTCTTGATGCGCCAGATTCACCTGGCAGCCATTGACGATTTGTTGGAGCCGGACGGGGAACGACAGGCGGTATTGGTGGAAAACGGCCGTTTCATTGACCGCTACGAAGCATTATGCCAGGCCGTCTTCGTCCTGGGGGAACTCAGCCCACGGGCGCTGGACGCCATTGGCGGCATGGGCGAGCAGATGGCGGTGCGCATCCTGGCGGCCTATTTGCGGCAACAGGGACACGCTGCCAAAGCTATTGACGCCACCGAACTGATTGTGACCGATGACAACTTTTTGAACGCCTCCCCCTTGAAAACAGAGACGAATGAAAAGACACGGGGGCGGTTACGGCCGTTGCTCTCTGCGAACACTATCCCCATCGTCACCGGCTTCATTGGCGCTACCAAAACGGGCGTCACCACTACCCTGGGCCGCGGCGGCTCCGATTACACCGGCGCGATTTTGGGCGAGGCGCTGCAAGCGGACGAGGTGTGGATTTGGACGGATGTGGATGGCGTGATGACGGCCGATCCACGTATTGTAACCACCGCCAAGAGCATCCCCAGCCTCAGCTACCGCGAAGTGTCCGAGCTGGCCTTTTACGGCGCCAGGGTGCTGCATCCCAAAACGATGCGGCCGTGTATTGAAAATAACATCCCGCTGCGTATTAAAAACACCTTCAATCCCGAACATCCCGGCACGGTCATTGTGCCCGATACCACCGCCGCCAACGGCGGCATCAAAGCCGTGACCGCCATCAAACAGTTGAGCCTGATCACCGTAGAGGGCAAGGGGATGCTGGGTGTGCCCGGTATTGCCGCCCGCACCTTTGGCGCGGTGGCCCGCGGGGGCCAGAGTGTGCTGCTCATCAGCCAGGCTTCGTCGGAGCAATCTATCTGTTTTGCGGCGCCGGAAAGTGGCACCAAGACCATCATCGCCAGCCTGGAAGCGGAGTTTGCCGAGGAACTGAAGCGGCAGGACATTGACCGCATTTGGGCATTGGAGCCGGTCTCGATTGTGACAGTAGTGGGGGCGGGAATGCGGCACACGCCGGGTATTGCCGGGCGGCTGTTTATGGCGTTGGGCAATGCCAGCGTGAATGTGGTGGCTATTGCCCAGGGGTCGTCGGAGTGCAGCATCAGCGTGGTGGTGGCGGATCATGATACGGGCACGGCCGTGTCCCAGATTCACCGGCTCATTAGCAGTTAGCAGTGAGTGGTGAGCAGTGAGCGGTGGGTAGTGAGCGGTGGGTAGTGTTGAACGCCGGTTAATCTTAAACTTAACGCCTGCGCCGACATTTGTTTAACGGCCGTCAACGGCCGTTTAATCCCCCGTCAACTTTCAAATGATCCCCTGGCCTTGTTCCCTCCTTCACAAATCTCCATAATCGCCTCCCGAAGGACGAAATTCATCATTCATCCTTCATCATTCATAATTTCCGAGGAGATTTACCCATGCAACGTATGTTTGTTTTGTTTTTATTGACGCTGGTGGCCGTGTTCACTGCCTGCCAATCGGATGCACCAACGGCTACGGCCGTGCCCGAAATACAGGCAGATCCCGAAACTGTTACCCAGACCGCCGGTAGCGCAGCCGCCGACGACCAACTGATAATCTACTCTGGGCGCAGCGAAAGCCTGGTACAGCCCATCATTGACCAGTTTGCGGCCGCCACCGGCATTGAGGTGCAGGTGCGTTATGGCAGCACTTCGGAGATGGCCGGGGTGCTGTTGGAAGAAGGGGTCAACAGCCCGGCCGACATCTTTTATGCCCAGGACCCCGGTGGCTTAGGCGCGGTGCAGCAGGCGGGTTTGTTGCAGGCATTGCCGGCGGCAATCGCCGGGCAAGTACCGGCCCGTTTTGCCGCCGAAGATGATTCCTGGGTAGGCATTTCTGGCCGGGCGCGGGTGGTGGTCTACAATACCAACGCCATTACCGACCCGACCACCCAACTACCCGACGATATGTGGGATTTCACCGATCCGGCGTGGAACGGCCGTATCGCCTGGGCGCCCAGCAACGGTTCATTCCAGGCCATGGTCACAGCCATGCGCGCCGCCTGGGGTGAAGAGAAAACCCGCGAATGGCTGCAAGGGATTCAGGCCAACAATCCCCGCGTCTTTGAAGGCAACACGCCCATTGTGGAAGCGGTGGCTAACGGCGAAGTGGAAGTGGGTTTTGTCAACCATTATTACCTCTATCGTTTTCTGAACGAGCAAGGAGAAGCGTTTGCCGCACGTAATTACTTCCTGCCGTCCGGCGGCCCCGGTTCGCTGCTGATGGTTTCCGGCGCGGGCATTTTGGCAGGGGCAGACAATGTGGCAAATGCGGAACGGTTTATCGAATTTCTGCTCTCCACACCCGGCCAGCAATACTTTGCCGCGCAGACCTTTGAGTATCCGGTGATTGAAGGTGTTAGCTCCCAGGTGAAACCGACATTGGCAGAACTGGATGCGGTGGCGCTGGACATTTCCCTGGCCGACCTGGCCGACCTGGAAGGGACGCAGGATATGCTGATTGACCTGGGCATTATTGAGTAATTGGGTAACTGGGTAATTGGGTAATTGGGTAATTACGCAATTACCCAATTACCTCCCCCTCATGTAAAATTGCGGCCATCTTCATCTTTGGATGCATCATGGCCGAGCAGTTATTTCTTGCATTTTTTCTCAGCGCCCTCATCGTTGCTTTAGCCTTTTGGCGGGGTTCGCTCTCGAACTCCGGCGCGGTGGGGGCGCTGATTGTGGGTACAGTGACGTTTGGTTTGGGCGGCTGGCAGTGGGGGGTGCTGCTGGCCCTTTTTTTCATCAGTTCCAGTTTGCTTTCCCATTATAAAGAGCGTGAAAAGCAGGCGGTGGCCGAGAAGTTTGATAAGGGGCATCGCCGGGACATCTGGCAGGTATTTGCCAATGGCGGCGCGGGCACGTTTTTTGCCCTGATGAATGCGCTAATACCATCGCCCGTCTGGTTGCCGCTGTTCGTGGGGGCCATGGCGGCGATGACGGCCGATACCTGGGCCACGGAACTGGGCACGCTGAGTAAACGCCCGCCGCGCCTGATCACCAGCGGCAAGGTGGTAGCAGTGGGCACATCGGGCGGCGTGTCGGTGTTTGGCACGGCCGTGTCCTTTGGCGGGGGGCTGCTCATTGGCGGTACGGCGGCGCTGCTCACCGGGCAATGGGCGCTGGTTTTGGCGGGGGGGCTGGGCGGCCTGGCCGGTTCGCTGTTTGACAGCTTCTTGGGGGCCACTGTGCAACAAATTTATGTGTGTGTGGTCTGCCAGAAGGAGACGGAGAAGCGGGTGCATTGTGGGCAGGCAACACGGCCGTGGCGCGGCTGGGCCTGGATGAACAATGATCTGGTCAACTTTTTGGCTTCTGTTTTTGGTGGTTTGACTGCTTTGTTGATAGGATTTTTGTTAGTAGATTGGTTCAATCTCTAAATTGAACCAATCCTACGCTTATGAACGACACTCCCCCTGGTTTTACCCTCTTGCACACCCTCAGCGCCAACAAGCGCCACATCACCCGGCTGGCCTGGACGCCGGACGGGGCTGCCCTGGCTACGGCTTCTTATGACCAGACGGTGCGGTTATGGGACATCATGAGTGGCCGGGAAATACGGAAGTTGATCGGCCACAGTAGCTCGGTATTTGCGGTGGCGGTGGCGCCCGACGGCCACCTCCTCCTGTCCTCCTCCAAAAATGCGCTGAAGGTGTGGCGCCTGACCGGAACGGGCCAATCGCGCACGCTGCGCGGCCATGCCGACTACATTTACGCCATCGCCATCACGCCGGACAGCCAGACGGCCGTGACCGGCGATTTTGATGGCAGGCTGTTCCTGTGGCATCTGGCGACAGATACACCCACTGCCCAGGTAGCGGCGCACAAGGGGCGGGTGAACTGTGCCCTGGCGCTGGCGGATGGAGTTACGGCCGTGTCCGGCGGGGCCGAGGGGCAGGTGCGCTTCTGGCGCATCCCCGATGGGCAGCTCGTTGACCAGATAGCCGCCCATAAAAAAGAGGTGCTGGCGCTGGCGCAATCGCCGGATGGGGTGGTGGTGGCCTCGGCAGGGCAAGACGGCCGTATGCAAATCTGGCGCGCAGCCGACCGGGGGGCGGTGTGTGGACTGGCGGGGCATACGGGGGCGGTGACGGGGCTGTCTTTTGCGGCGGACGGCCGTTGGCTGGCGTCTAAGTCGGCCGATGGCACGGTTTGTCTGTGGCGCTGCGCCGATTGGACAAAGATCGCCACCCTGCCGGAACCCCATTCGGGCACACTCTTTGCCGGGCTGGCCTTCCACCCCCATTTACCGATTTTGGCGACATTGGGGGAAGAGGACACGGCCGTGCGGCTCTGGCAGTTGGAGGGGGATGTTTTACTTTAAGTCCAGAGTGTGCCACAATAAAATGAGTGAACCTAAACAATGAGTAGGGGAATGGTGAGATGGGAACGCAATTAGATTTAGCGCCGGAAAAAATAGCCCGCTATCGGGAAACAGCACAAAAACGTTTGCGCCAGGAAAGAACGGAAACTGCGCACCGCCGCGAAAAAGCGTGGCAAATCGCGCAAGAAGCTGCTTCCGTACTGCGAAAACGGTTTAATGTTTCACGGGTGGTGGTTTTTGGATCATTGGCCCACGAGAGGGGATTTACACGCTGGTCAGATGTGGATATTGCCGCCTGGGGGATTGCACCGGAAGATACCTTTCGCGCCATTGGAGCCGTTATGGATTTGCGGACAGAGATACCGGTCAATCTGGTGGATGTCAATACGGCTCATCCTTCCCTCTTGAGAGTGATTGAACAGGATGGGGTTGACTTGTGATACCTAAGTAGCTGGAGTTGCTAACGGCCGTGAAACACCTCCCACCGATGCCAGGGAATAGAATCCACAAACGGCCGTAGCGCCCCATCCACCGGGCCAATCAGGGGGCGGCGTGTTAGCAAAGAACTGCTACCACTCAACGCAGTGCAATTGACGGTCAGAGCCATAATACATAATTTGTGCCCTTGTCACTTGAACAATCTTTCCCATACGTGTGCCCTTGCTCGCAAACTCGCGCAGTTTGAATAGTTGGCGTGATAGCTCAGGCAGTTCATCAAGTCGCTCCTTGGGAAAGGGAAATGTGACAAGGCAATAGCCGAGATGGGCCGGCACACGCCGCCAAAAGTCAGTAGCATTGATGGTGATAAATGTAGGATTGTTGGCCCTATGGAGCAATTGGGGAATGCTATCGTCCTTGATCAAGGTGATAGGACGCAGACTGTTGATAGAGATGACCTGCCCACGATACCAAACGCGAAACGCATCTTCAATGCGCTGGTTCCAGATGTTCTCGTCAAGAACAATCATAATTGGTCAAACAGCCAGCGGTACCAGGTCAATGGTGGCTTGTTCCAGGGCTGTGTTGGCCAACACAATGGCTTCTAAAATAGCTTCTCTCGATATGTTACTGCGATGGTATTGGTAAAGCACTTCATCAATATCATCCCCTTCTGCCAGATACCATAAAATGACGCGGACTTCAAGGCGGGTATATTTGAAAGTGGGCCGTCCGCCGCAGATGCCCGGAGCCATGACGATATGTTCGCCTAAGGGATAATACTCATAAGGCTCACCGCCTACCATTTCCACAACGAGATCGGATGGTTGAAATTGTTTGAACATAGCGCTGTTATTATAACATGGTTAAGCTACAGCCAGGATGGCCCACAAAAAAGCAGCCATTCCAATTTTGACAATATAAAGCCCACTATTCATGTTACATCTTGGGTGGATACCAGCCTGCATTAATCCAGGCCCGGCGGGAGCGCACAATGTACGGGTTGTTCATCAGACAAGGTCATAACCGCGCGATTTCAGGAACATGATCGCTTGCGCCCGGCGCACCATGCTGCGGTCATAGGTTTGCAGCAGGGCTTCACGGTGTGTCTCTTCGGCTTCGGTTAACACCCTTTGTTTGGCCTGGCTGTTCAGGCGCGCCAATTCTGCTTGTTCTTCTTTGGGCATTGTGCTGCGGGCTAATAACCATAACACGTCGTCAGAGAGACTGGCAAAGGCGGCCAACTCGGCTTCTACCTCGTCGGGTAAAGTGGGCAAAATCGGCCAGCGTTGCACGATCAACTCACGGACAACGTCCGAAGGGGAACGATGCTGCCGGTGGGCGGCCGTTTCTATTTCCTTTACCAATGTACTGGGCAACTCTACAGTTATGGGAATTGTGGCCGCTTGTGTCATTTTTTCACCTCAGCGTTTGTGACAGTGGCCTGAGGTTTCCTGATGAGAGATGGACAAACGCCCAGGTCCAATCTTGTCGCTCGCCTGGCAAGTTTACCAGATTCCACAACGGCCGTCTTGTGCTATCCATTTTTCTAACGGCCGTGAAACACCTTCTGCCTGTGCCAGCGAATGGAGTCCACAAACGGCCACAGCGCCCCATCCACCGGGCCGATGAGGGGGCGGCCGGCAAAGGTAAGCAGATGACCGGGTAAGTTCGGGGTACTCGCCAGTTGGGGGGATGTTTTCACCTGATACTGGTCGGAAAATGTGACCAACCCTTTGTCAAATGTCCAATGGCATAAGTGGCACAGAGCTAACCCATTGCGCGGGTCGTCGTTGTAACTGAGGCTCCAGGGAATGATGTGGGCGGCAGCTACGGCCGTGTGCCCATCGGCCGTGAGAATGCGTACTCCACAAATGGCACAGCGATGGTCATAGGCACGGACGATAACCCGACGAAAACCCTGATCACGCACCGGGGGAGGGATGTCGTTTACCTCTTGTGTACTTTCCTTGAGAACGGTATGAGCTTTAGTCAATAGTTCCTGACTGTATTGATAGGCAGCGGCATTGACCGCTCCCTGTTCGAGGAGGAGAGCATGTAATTCCGGGGCAAAATAGGTATCAATCAGAACGGTGCGTAATAAATGACGCGACTCTGGCGTGCAGAGCAACCAGTATAAGTCATCATCCAGAGTGGCACCCAGGATCAGAGTGTTCAAAGCAGACAGGCCGGCATTGGGACGGTATACGGCCAGAGCAGATTCTTGACCAGGGTGCGGTAACAGATGCCAGAAACCTTCGCTTTGCAGGTAGTAAAAAGGGTAAAGGATGCTGCCACGCTGGCTGGGTGGGCGGACTTTGTGCCAGTACAGATCAAAAATCTCAACCAGCTCCGGGGAGAGTTCGATGAGGTTGGTGGTAAGGCTATCCTGGGCAAAAAGATCGAGGACGGCCAGGAGGAGAAGCGGTTTGTGAGGGGCGCGGTGGGTGGTGACGGCCGTCCATGTTTTACGGTTTTTATTAGCGTTGAGGCTGGCAAAGCGCTGAATGTAGTGTTCCATTGTCATTGATATTGCCTGTTTTATGCCAACCAATCTCGCTGTTTATCACAAGGCCAAAGACCTTTATCCGCTGGCTCGGCGAGAAGTGCCCAGGTCATTTAAGAGATTAGTCGTCTAAAGCAGTATTGTCTTGGTGGAGAAATCATTGGACAAAATACTGATTACGATGAATGTACAAGAATTCTTTCGCAGGTGCGAATCTATCTGGTAACAATATAGGGTGGGTATTGTAAATCATCAACCCATTTTTCACTGCTTCGTGTAAAAAGTAGTGGTAGATTGCCGAACTAACCAATACTCTGTAATCATCATCAATTGATAAAAGCCCACGGTCAAACGCCTTATCATGCAGAGCGCATAGAGATAAGCCATTACTGGGATTTAATCGTAAATCCTCTCGGTCTTTCCATGGAATGATATGGCTGGCGATCAGTAGCTCTGTAATTGGCATACCACAAACGCAACAGCGTTCACGATAATTCGCCATAATTGAGTCCCGAAAAAACCTTTGTCCCAACCGTACCTTTACTAAGCGCTCCGTTTCTGTTAGGGCACTCTGTTTTTCTTGTGGCAATTTGTCGGCTATTTCGCTTAGATTTTTGTCTGCTACGACTTTTGACTGTGGTTGCATCAAAACCTCTAATAGATTTTCGCTTTCCAAAATGACATTTTCCCAATCACTTTGCACTTCTGCCCAAAGTTGTTGCGCTAATTTTCCTGGTGGGCGAAGCCCACTGACGCCTCGATTTTGATGGTACGGATCGAGACTAGCAAAATTGCTGAGTTGCATTGCCACAGAACTTGACGTGCGATCAATCAATTTTGCCAAGTTGATCACTTTTGGATTGTGTTGGTCGAATTGCCCAAAAGGGATCTTAAAATACAGGTTGAGTGCGAGTAACAACTCATCGCGTGTCCACAATTTGCCTTTCTTCATATTTGCACTTGCATTTCTGGAATTATCACCAGTCTAAGTTTCAAGTGTAGTACAAATTTTTGAACCTCACTCCCCCGCCTGCCGCACCCAAATCACGGCCGTATCATCCCGATATACCTCTACCCATGCCGGCGATTGGGCCAGCCAGGCCGCCAACGGCCGTTCCGGGGGCAAAATCACCCACTGCACATCCCGCGCCGCCAGCCGCTCCTGCCAGCCCTCTTGCGCATCGGCAATCTGGATAAATTCGCGGGTTAATTCTTCGCCGTAAAAATCGGTCTGGGCGTCAATAAACACCTCTTTCTCCGGCCACAGGCGGTGCAGCAAGTAGCCGCCCCAATGAAACTCGTTGAACATATTACCGGCGGGCAGGTTCTCTTGCACCGCGTCCAGCGCCGCCACCGGAAACCGCTCGCCGTTGAAGGTGTTGCCCATGCGAAACACGTCCAGCCTGGCCCCGTTGGCCTGCGCCCAGGCCACACCCAGCACCACCACCAGCGCCCACATCCAGCCCCAGGTGTGGCGGGCGGCGGCGTCCGTGCCCGTCAGGAAGTTGCCCAGGCGCGGCCATACCCCGTCCACCCAGCCATCCACTTCCGGCAGCAGCACCACAATAGCTACCAACGCATACAAGGGGATGTTCCGCGCCGAGTAGAGGGCAAAGGCTGTCCAGATCACCAGCAGCAGCAGCGGCGTCCACGCCAGCCGCCGCCCGCTCAGCCAGCCAAAACCCAGCGACCCCAACAGCAGGGCGGCAAACGGCCAGGCGCTGTATTGGTGGAAATTGGGGCTGCGGTATTCGTTGGTCATGCTCACCAGAAAATCTTCCTGCAAATAGGCGAAGCTGTTTTGCAGCAGGGCTACCCCCACCGGGTTCAGCAGGGAGACGAGAATGAGCAACACCAACGCCCCTAACAGGGTCACGGCCGTGCGCCAGGCCCGTTCCCACAGCGCCCCCACCGCATAAAACAACACCAGCATCAGCCCGGCAATAAACGCGCCGTGTGTGTTGGTCCACACCAACATGAGCGGCAGCAGCCAGAGCAGGGTGCGCGGCCGGGGCTGCCGCCGGTACGTTTCCAAAATGAGCAGCGCCAGGGCAAAAAAGAGCAGGGTGAACAGGTGCGGGCGGGTCAGGGTGTGAATGGCCCCCACCATCGAGGCAAACAGGCCCCCGGCCAGCGCCAGCAGCGCCCGCACGCCCACCCGCTGCAAGGTGATGGTGGTGATGGCATAGGTGGCGGCAATGAGTACGGCCGTGAGCCAGGCAATGCCGTTCAACCCCGCCCCGCCATACGCCAGGGCAAAACCCAACTGGCTGAGCCATTCATGCGGTACCATGAAACGGCCGTGCATGGTGTGTGAAAAAACATCCGTCGTGGGAATGGCGCGCTGGTCGAGAATGTACTGCCCCATCGTCAAATGCCGCCCCAAATCCCCATCCCCATTGAGCATCTGCGGCATAAACACCAGGCTGATCCAAAAAACCAGAATAAAAACCAACACACTAACCGAAGGCAAAAACCATTGGCGCTTAGGGGGTGCGGTGTCTTCCATAAAACCGTCCTCAAATAGATACACGGATAGTAGAGTGTTAAATAACCCTTCTTAACTTTCATACTTTGCCTGTCATTCCGAGCGCAGTCTGCGGAGCGAGGAATCCATCTCCTATACAAACATTAGGGATTCCTCGTCGAAGACTCCTCGGAATGACGCGGGAAAGGTTAGAACGTTTTGTTAACACTGGTAAGAAGAGGAATTTGGCCGGATAAATCGCTAAAAAATCCGTGACATCCGCCTATCTGCATTACTTTGCAATCTCTCAATCTCTCAATCTCCCAATCTCCCAATCTCCCTCCTCCACAAAGGTGGGAAACAATCCCAAAAAAGCCAGGGTGATCACAAACCCCACGTAATTATCCTGAAAATAGCGGGAGACAAAACCCAGGGTAAAAATAAAGACGCTGGCTGCCAAAAACATGGCGGCCAACGTGCGCTGCCGCCATTGGTAATAGAGGCACAACACCAACACCGGCAGACCAATCACCACCTGCCACAGCCAGAAGGGGTAATAGTCCAGGTCAGACGCCACCTGCCCAAACAGCACCAGCAGCCGGCCGACGGTATAACCGCGAATGGGGTAGTTGAGGCTGGCCGCCGTGCCGCTGGCATAAGCAAAGGTATCATCCATAAACGCGGGCAGGTTCCACAGGGCAAACGGGCCAACGATGACGGCCATGATCAGGACAATGAGGGCTACGGCCGTGCCCACCTCCCGCCACTTTCTCTCTGGCCGCGCGGCCAGATAAACCGCCCACACAAAAAAGGGCACAAACAGCCAGGCGCTTTGTTTCATGGTGCAGGCCAGCGCCAATACCACCGCTGCCCACAGGGCATGTTTTTTCCACAGCAACAGCCCCATCACTAACAAACAGAGTACCACGATGATGTCATTCATGCCCCAGGCCACCGGCTGCGCCAGCCAGGGATTCAAGGCCACGCCGATGATGAGCGCCAGTTTATCGGTCGGTCTGGTCACGGTCAGCGGCAGCAGCAATACCACCAGGACAAAGGCCAGCAAATAGAGCAACCGTTGATCGTAAAAGCCGAGTACGGCCGTGCCCACCCACTGAAACGGCAGCGATACCAACAGCAGCCCCGGCAGGTAAATCAGATGCTCCGTAGCCGGATTCACGCCAATCGCCGGATCCCAAATGCTCATCAGCGGGTGGTCATACGTGGCCACATACGGGTTCACCCCGTTTTGTAAATGGGCCAACGCCAGTTCCAGTTGCAGCGCGCCATCATGCATCTGCAAATAGGCGTCCAACATCTCCCCCTGCCCGGCGTCAGCCTGCCACCGTAGCTGGATATTCCGGGCGGAAACGGCAATTGGCGTCACCAGCAACATGAGGAAGAGGAGCAGCAGCCGCAGCAAAAACACCAGCCGATCCGCGCCAAACCGTTCCGGCAGCGCTGCCAGATCAGACAACGGCCGCCACACGGTCAGCGCCAGATACGGCAGCAGCAAAATGATCAGGAAATAATCACCAAAAGAGAAAAGCGCAATCTGCGCCGGAATGAGGACAAGGAGGAGCAGGAGGTCAATGGGTGGGGGTTGTTTCATGTGGGGCTGAAAAAAGAGATTAGGAGATTGAGAGATTAGGAGATTCAATCTCCCAATCTCCTAATCTCTCAATCTTACCTCTTTTCCACCACAAAGGTCGGCACGGTAGATCCGCCGCCGGCCGAGACGTTCAGCAGCGGATCGGTGGACAGGCGCGTCAGGCAGCCATCCACATAGTTGCCATGAAAAATAAAGGGAGCCGTGTCTAACATCCGGTCGTAAATGTGCAGACCACCTTCCAGCAGGCTGGGGTAGGGTTCGGTGGGAATGGCTACCCGTTCCTGCACGATATAAGGTGCTTTCAGGGCTTCTTGCACGGCCGTTTCCCAGCCACTCGCATTTGTCTGCCAACCCAACACAATGCCATGCCCGCCATAATCATCATTCGGCTTCAGCACCAACTGGTCTTTGTATTTGTGCATAAAGGGGATCAGGTCAATGGGCAGGCCGCCGTAGGTGGTTTTGCGCTCCTCCACCGTGCGCGTCCAGGGGATATGGGCCTGAATCGCGGCCGTTTCGGTTTCATCAAACAGGTGGGCGTTTTCTTCATCGCTCAGCACCGCCAGGCTCATCTTTTTGTAGAGCAGTTTGCAGCGCCAGGGGTTGACCATACACACCGCACCATCACGCACCGCATTCACCACCGGCTGGTCCAACCCGCCCCGCTCAATCAATTCGGTGATGAGGACGCGCTTGTAAATGAGGTTGATGTGGTAGTCGCCGTGAACGAGACGGCCGTGGCGATACTCCACCTCGCGCGGGTCCACAATCTCACAGGCCACCCCTTGCGATTGGAAGTATTGCATGAACAGTTCAAATTCACTGTGGGTGGGCACTTCCGCCCAATCCAGAATGGCGATATTCGGTTTGCCTGTGCCGCCCCACTGCCGGTACGCCCGCATCAGCACATGCAGCACGGCATGGCGCGTGGGCAACGGCCGTACCACATATTCCCGCATAAACATGCCCATCACCGGCAGCCCATAAAACACTTCGGTCAGCACATCGCTGTAAGCCGAGGCCGCCGGGACTTCGGCGTTATACTCCGTAAACTTCAGTTCACCCGTATCCGTCACAAAAAAAGCGTCCAGCCGGGTGAGGGGCGTGTGGCCCCGGTAGCCGGGATCATGCCGGATCAACTCTTCCTCCCAATCCACCAGCCCAAACTGTTTACGGAACTCCGCATCCTGTACGGCCAGTTCGGAGATTTTGTCAAAGGCGCCCAGCAACGGCCGTATCGCCTTGCGCAAAAAGGTATACTGCTCCGGCAGCAAAAACCGGGGGCGCAGCACCGTGCACAAGGGCCGGTCGCCAAAAAACAGCCCGCGCATCTGCATCTGCTCCGCCAACTGCCCCTGCGACTCCGCCGCCAACTCCTCCGTCAACAAATCATGGTACGTGCGTATTGCCTCTCTCAGCGCCATCTTTCCCTCCGTGTGGGGGAGTGTCAGGTGTCAGGTGTCATGAAACTTGACACCTGACACCTGACACTTGAAACCTTGTCAAAACAGACCGCTCCACCTTAACTCGCTCACCTGCGGCTTTGGCTCCTGCGCCAGCCGGATACACAGGTCGGCCATATGCTCCACACACCAGCGGTGGAACTCGTAACCCAACGAATTCACATCCATATCCGGCGCCGGGTTCATAAAATCAATGGCATAGGGCACACCGTCGCGCACCGCCCATTCGGCCGTATTCATGTCATAACCAAAGGCGCGCACCAGCTTCAAACAGTCCGCCACAATGCGGTCATATAGTTCCGGGGACAGGTCGTGGGGCATATAACGGCGGCTGGTGGGGTCATACTTCATCACCAGCACCTCTTCCTGCCCCAGGCACATGCAGCGGATGTAATTGTCCCACTTGATAAACTCTTGCAGCACCATTGTCAGCAGGCCAGATTGGTCATAACTGCGCCACAACTCCTCGTAGTTGTGGCAAATGTACACCTCTTTCCAGCCACCGCCATGTGCATCCTTCAGCACGCAAGGAAAACCGCCGATGTAATCAACCAACTCTTCCCAGGGCATAGGAAACTGTAGATTACGCAGACTCTTTTGGTGGTCAATGCCGGGGATGTAATCCTTATTCGGCAGCGCCACCGTCTTGGGACTGGCAATGCCCAGCTTCGTCACCAGCGACGCGCCGAAAAATTTGTCATCGGCCGTCCACATAAAGGGATTATTGATCACATGCGTCCCCTGCAATAGGGCGTTTTTCAGGTACGAACGGTAATAGGGCACCTCATGGGAAATGCGGTCAATGATCACCGCATACTCACCGGGATCATTCATCCTCGTACCGCCAATTTTCACGTATTCGGCCGTAACCCCTGCCTCTCGTTTATTCACCTCATCAATAAACGCCGGCGGCCAGGACCATTCCATGCCCACCAACAAACCAATTTTCAGCGTCATCCCAACCTCCTGTGTGGAATTAGGAATTATGAATTAGGAATTATGAAAGAAGAGGCTCTCCTTCCTAATTCATAATTCCTAATTCATAATTTTTCAATCGTGCCCGCCAATATACAACCGGATCATCTGCATCCAATAAGGCCAATCATGCGACCAGCCATCCCAGAGGCGCAGGGCATTGCCAATACCCTTGCCCCACAACAATCCGGATAGATATTCGTTGTTGCCGCGTAAACTGTCATCTCGCCCCACCGCCAGGATAATGTCCTGCCGCCGCAGCGCGGCCAGCCGCCCCCCATCATGCTCGTTGGGGATATACCAGACCGGGTTGTGGTTGTAGACATGTTCGCTGCTGTCGCCGTCGGCCCAGCGCGAAATATCGTAGATGCCGCTCATGCCGATGGTGCGCTCCACCAGATGCGGGTGGCGCAGGGCAAAGTTGACGGCATGATACGCGCCAAAGCTGGCGCCAACGGTGATGAGAAAGGGGTTGCGGTTTTTCTGCCAGGAGAGGGGCAGCACTTCGTGGAGCAGGTAATTTTCATACTGCTGCTGCCGCCAGGCGCGGTCGCCGGGCCATTTCCACCAGGCGTACCAGCTTTCCGCGTCCACGCTGTCCACACAGTATAGTTGAATCCAACCCCGCGCCAGGTGTTCCCAGAGCGCACCCATCATGCCCCGGTCTTCCCATTCGTAATACTTGCCTTTGGAGGTGGGGAAAACCAACACACGCGCCCCGGCGTGACCAAAGATGAGTAGCTCCATATCCCGCCCCAGTGAGGGGCTGTACCAGCGATGATATTCTCGATTCATATGCTTCCCGTTTTTGGGGGTGTGAGTTATGGGGGCAATTGTATCACCGATTGGAGAAGTAGAAACTGGATTTATAGCGGAAAACCGTTTAGTAATGAGGGACACGGCCGTTTGTCGGCGCCCTGTGGTTGTGTTACTATGCGCCCCAGTTGTATTGTGCTGGCAGTACCATTTTGTCGTGGAGCAAATTGAGAAAGCCAGTATCCATTTGCTCCTGACTCCGGAGGAAACGAATATGAATAGTATGGAGTATAGCCCATCGGTAGACCGGCCCGGTTGTGTCACCGCATATGCCGTGTTGGCCTGGTTTGGGGCGGCCGCTTATATTTGTGGTGCATTGGCCCTGGCTGTGTCCGGTTTGAGCGATCCCGAATTTACTGTTTTTGGCTTGATCCTGGCGCTGGTAATCGGCGTGTTGAGCCTGCTCCCCATTCTCACCGGCATTGGTTTGTGGAAGATGACCATGTGGGGTTGGTGGCTGGTGGTGCTGATCAATGGGCTGGGTGTGGCCGGGAGCTTGTTGAACATGTTGGTCGCTGTGCTGCTGGTTTCTCAGGAGCCAAATGCCATCGGCACATTGTGTGGCGGGGTGATTGGTCTGGCGATTTATGGGTATATCCTCTACTGGTTTATCACCAACCGCTCGCTCTTTGGCAATTACACCACCCAAACGGTGATGGGGCTGGATGGGGAGATTATCAAGGAGCGGGTAAAAACGAGAGGTTTTGATACAGCCTCGGCCATCGCCATTGTCGGTGTTGTGGCCGTTATGTGCCTCATCCCCATTTTTACGATTATCGTTCTGACGCTGCTGGGGCCGCAAATTGGGAATGTGTTTTCCCGCATTACGGCCGGGTTGGAGGCCACGCCGCTGCCTCGTTAAGCACTGCTGCCGGAATCCAGGCGACGCCAAAGAGGGTGACGGCAACGTCTTTTTTGAAAGGGGTAATGGCCACGGCCGTGACCCGTTCTGCCACCTCGATCCATTTCTGCCGCGCCGCGGCCAATTCCTGTTCCTTCACCGCTTCCAGCCGCGCCAGTTCTTGCTGCATCGCCGCCAGCGCCTCTTGCGATTCTGTGACCTCCGCCTCTGCTTTTTCTGTCAGGCGGCGCTGCCGGTGGGATTGCTCCATCCGTTTGCTGCGACCGCGCCCAAAAATGCCCAACACCGTTTTGGTATGGGTAAACACCTCTTTCTGTTTGTGGTGAGACAGGTCAGCCTGATCCTCATCCAGTTCGCGCTCCTCTCGCGCTATCTTTTGTTTCAGGGCGCTAATTTGCCGGTCATGGGCTACGGTCGTTTTCTGCATCTCCATCTCAATTTTGGGCTGCACTGCTTCCAGACATAGTTGCCGGAACTGCCCGGCAGGTACATCCGGCGCGGCGTATAACCCTAGCTGCTCATTGGCCTGCACCAGAACCTCCGCGTGCTGCGCCAGCCAATCTACCCAATCCTGCTGCATCCGGCGCAGTGTGGGCGCGTGGCTCAGGGCGGCGGGCAGCGGCGCAAATTGGGCGTCCGGCAGCGGCGTGGCCGACAACGTGTCCCGGTTCACCGCTTCGATCTGCCCTTCGTGCCAGGGCACACGGCCGTCCGCGCCCGTCACGGCCGTTAAAATCGTGCGGGTCACGGCCGTGTCCACCCCATATTTCCGATTGCGAATGGTGATGTGCGCCTGCGCCAACAGCATCGGTTGGTATTGCACCTGCCCTTCCACTGGCTCATCAACCGGCCAGAAAAATTCGCTGATACCGGCGGGTAGGGTGGGACGTGAAGCGTGAGCCGTTATCGGTAATCGGTTATCGGTAATCGGGAGGGCGGATTCGGGGGAGGCGGGGAGTACACCGGCAAGTTGGTTGAGGGCGGGGATTTGTTCGCGGGTGAGGGGGCCGGCCAGGTAGTTCATTACCCAGCGGGTGCGGAATATAACCGACTGCGGCTGATGGACATTACGCGCCAGAAAGACGCGCTTGTCCAGCCGGGAAATCAGGTCGTCCAATTCGCGGCGGTTCAGGCCACCTTCGGCCATGGCCAGCCCATCCAGCAGCCGTTGTTTGTCCTGGTCTGTGGCCAGTTTGCCCACAAACCAGGTGCCCATGTTAGACAGCGCCTTGTAATCCATATCGGCCGGGTTCTGTGTCGCCAGCAGCAGTCCCAGGCCAAAGGCGCGCGCCTGTTTCAGCAGCCGCAGCAGGTACGGTTTGGTGGGCGGATTACTGACCGGCGGCAGGTAACCAAAAATCTCGTCAAAATAAAGCAGGGCGCGCAAATTGGCCGCGCCGCTTTGCCGCCGCAGCCACGTTTCCACCGCCCCCAACAGCAGGGTCACAAAAAACATGCGCTCGGCTTCGGGCAGGTGGGCGATGTAGAAAATGGTATGGCGTGGACGGCCGTCGGCCGCCACCAACAGCCGGGCCACATCCAGCGGTTCCCCCTCCAGCCAGCTTTGGAAAGCGGGCGCCGCCAGCATATTGTTGAGCAGCATCGCCAGTTCAAACCGCTCTTTTTCGGGGAAAAAGGTATTCACGTCAAAGACCCCCAGCCGGTCAAAGGGGGGCGTTTGCGTTTCGTGGATGAGCGCGGCTAAATCCAGGTCTTGCCCCTGCCGCCAGTGGTGTTCAAAGATGTTGGCCAGCAAAATATGCTCCCGCGAGCGCACCGGATCAATATCTTTGAGACCAATAAGGCCGAGCACGGCCGTGACCGTGCCGCTAATCTGTTCGCGCAGCAATTCCCGGTTGGCCTCCCAGGGCAGGTCCGGCGCGGCCAGCGAAGCCAGGATGCTCACCTTCAACCCGGCGTCCGAGCCGGGGGTGTAGATGGCAAAATGGGCGGTGTCGGCCAGTTGTTGCAGGCGGGCCGGTGCGATGTCCCATTCCGCCAGACCATTGCGCCAGGCGACGGCCGTACTCTCCGCCAACTCCGCTACCGTCTGCCCCTGCCGCCGCGCTTCCACCGGATTTACCCAGGGCTGAAAATCCTCTGCTACCAGTTGTGGAAAGTGCAGCAAAGCATTGGTAATGTCCCCTTTAGGGTCAATCATCAGCGCCGGAATGTGTTGCAGCGCCGCTTCTTCCAGCAGGTTCAGGCACAGGCCGGTCTTGCCAGAGCCGGTCATGCCCACCACCAGCGCGTGTGTGGTCAGGTCATCAGGCGGGTAGAGATAGGGCGCTCCATCCTCTTTGTCCACCGATCTTCCCAGATAAAAACGTCCATCCGTTTCCATCAGCATTCCTCCGGGGCACAGTCTACCCCAACCTGCTCTTTGCCACCAAAACATAACCCCCACCATAACCAAAGTTAGAGGACAGCCAACCCCCGCAAGCAGTATGCTGGCAGCAATCAAGAGGTGAGACATGTTAGCACATCTAAAACAACGAGTAGAAGAAGTGCTGGCCCCGGTGCGGTTGGCTAATCTTGCCACCTCTGGGCCAGCAGGTATTCAGGCGCGCGTCTACCCCTGCGAAGCGCTGGGCGTGTGCCTGTATCTGCTGGTACCAGGTACATCGGATCAGTTATTTAACCTGGAGCATGAGTCAACGGCCGTGGCCAGCACCGCCCACTGGCAGTTACGCGGTCACGGCTATGTACGGCCCCTCAACCAGGCCCCACCGGCTCTGAAGTTGCCGGCTATGGCGGAGGCAGTGGGCTGTGTGTTGGTGGAACTGCGACCCACCCGCCTGCAAATTAACCATATCCAGGGGTGGGGTTACGGCGAAACCATTGATATTGATGATGTAGATGTGTGTATGAAGGTTGTTGAAGAGGAGGTTTAATCAAGTGGACAAACAAAGTGAAAAAACGGGGATAACCCGCACCAATGCCGCATTGGGTGTGACATTGATTGTGCTGGGGCTTGTATTTTTGGTCGGAGAACTATTTGACATTGCCGTGGGGCAGTTCATCTGGCCTTTTTTTGTCATTGTGCCCGGCGTGATGTTGTTCCTGGGGGCGCTGATGCTGGAAGAGGAAGTGGGGCAGGCGCTGGCCATGGTCAGCGGCATTGTGACAATGGTGGGTCTGATTTTGCTGGTACAAAGCCTCACCGATAACTGGGCCAGTTGGTCATATGCCTGGGCGCTGGTGGCGCCGACGGGGGTGGGCATCGGGCTGTGGCTGTTTGGCAGCCTCAAAGAGCGCGCCGACCTGATGAAGTCTGGCAAAGACCTGGTCAAGGTTGGGCTGGGCATCTTTGTGGTCGCGGCCGTTTTCTTTGAACTGATCATCGGCCTCAATGGACATGGCCTGGGCACGTATGCCCTACCGCTGCTGCTGATCGGGTTGGGGTTTGTGCTGCTGGTGCGCAATGTCCGCGCCAACTGGCATAAGGTGTAAAAGTGTCAGGTGTTGTCAAGTGTCAAGTGTCAAGTTTCTGACACATGACACTTGACACTATTAAGGAGGTTGTGATGTCTGAGTTAACACATGAAGAGCGCCATCATCGCTCGTTGTTTGGGCCGATTGTGTTGATTGCCATTGGTTTGTTTCTCTTGTTTAACCAGGTGAATCCGGTCACGGATTTGTATTGGCTGGATGTGCTGCGGTTGTGGCCGCTGCTCCTGGTTTTTCTGGGGCTGAATATCCTGGTACTGCAAGCGCCACGGCCGTACAGCACCTTTTTCAGTGGGTTGATTGCCCTGGTCGCCGTGTTGGTTTTTGGCTATGTGCTGCTCTATGGTCTGGAGGGAACGTGGTGGGGCAACCGCAGCAGCACGGCCATCGGCGATTGGCAGACCGATACCATCGAATATGCTGCGCCAGGGGCGGAAACGGCCGTGTTCGACATCACCATTGGCCCCCCCGGCGCCGACCTGTACACGCTGGAAGACAGCCGTAATTTGATCGCCGGCACGGTCTTTTTTCAGGATGATTACCTGTTTGAAACCAGCGCCAGCGGGAGCAAAGCGACGGTGAGGCTGGCCCCGCAAGAAGATTCCGAGAGTTGGGTATTCTGGCCCAATTACTGGCGCGAGTATGGCGAAGCCAACCGCTGGCAGGTGGGCATCAGTCCGCGTGTCCTCGCGGCGCTGACGTTGGAAACCGTGGCCGGGGTAGCCCATGTGGATTTGCGCGAATTGCAGTTAAGCGCACTCACCGCCACCACCAATGCCGCCGAAGCGGAACTGCTGCTGCCGGGTGGGGATTATGACGCCACCCTGGTGAACAATGCCACCAGCACCGAAATTACGCTGCCGCCGGACGGCCGTCACGCCATTGATCTGCAAGTGAATGCCGGCGCCGTCACCCTGCACCTGCCGCCGGGCATGGCCGCGCGGGTGGAGGTAGACCAGGCCTTGGGCAGCTTTACCGCCAGCAGTCCCGCCTTGCAGCCGGTGGACGGTCAGGAGAATGTGTGGCAAACGGCGGACTATACATCTGCTGATAACCGTCTCGACCTGACCATTCACATTTCCGTTGGCTCGGTGACAATGAACTAAATCTTTACCGTGCCCTTACACACAAAACGGCCGTTTCGACTACAATCTGACCAGTTTTATTTCAACGTGCATAAGACCTGACAGGTCTTTAGAGACCTGTCAGGTCTGAGTATACGGAGTGTAACCAATGGTGAAGAAACTGGTACTTTTGATGGTGTTGTTGACGGCCGTGTTGTTGGCGGCGTGTGGCGGGCAAACGACGGCATCTGTCGTCAACCCAAACCTGGACTCTGCTACCTTACCCGCCGCCATAGACGTGCAAACGGTCGCCGCCGTAAAAGAGCGGGATGACGTGCTATTGCTGGATGTGCGCGAACAGTGGGAATACGACGAAGGGCACATCCCCGGCGTGACGCTCATCCCCATGAATGAAGTGGCCTCCCGCCTGAGCGAAATTCCCACCGACAAAGAAGTGATCGTCACCTGCCGCACCGGCAACCGCAGCGGGCAGGTGGCCGACTTTTTACGTGCCCAGGGGTACACAAACATCCACAATATGGAAGGCGGCATTGTCGCCTGGGAAGCCGCCGGACTGCCGGTGGAGCGGTGATCGCGTGGCGAGTAACAGGTGATCACATCAGCAATTCTCAATTTATCCGCCGCTGCCAGCCAAATTGAGGATTGCTGTGAACACTTGCCACCTTCCCATCCATTGGCAATAGTTGCCTGATCGTTTTATCATATGGGCTATGGAAGAGTCCGTTTTGCCCACCGTTCTGGTGGTAGATGACAAACCGGAAAATTTGCAGTTATTGTCGCAAATTCTGAGAGGCTCTGGCTATCGCGTAAAGGTGGCGGGCGACGGCCGTGCCGCCCTCCATGTCTCCCAAATGGACCCACCCGACCTGATCCTGCTGGACATTATGATGCCGGAGATGGACGGGTATGAATTGTGCCGCCAGTTCAAAGCCGCTCCGCAAACGCGGAACGTGCCCATCATCTTCATCAGCGCCCTGAGCAGCCCGTTTGACAAAGCCCACGCCTTCGCCGCCGGTGGCATAGATTACATCACCCGCCCCTTCCAGGCAGAAGAAGTGCTGACCCATGTGCAAACGCACCTCACCATTCGCAATTTGCAGCAAGACCTGCTGGATCAAATTGCCGAACTGGACGCCTTTGCCCACACCGTGGCCCATGACCTGAAAAACCCACTCTCGCTCATCATTGGCTTCACCGAACTGTTGGCCCTGGATAACGAGACGATGACGGCCGTGCAGCGCGCCGAACTACTGCAAAATGTCCTCAAATCCGGCTACAAAGCGGTTAATATCATTGATGAACTGCTGCTGCTCTCCAGTGTACGCAAACAAGATGTGCCCCTGCAACCGGTGGAGATGGGGCGCATCGTGCAAAATGCCCAAAAACGGCTCAGCCTGATGATGGCTGAATCGGGGGCCAGCCTGGTTTTGCCGGACACCTGGCCCGCCTCTCTGGGGTATGCGCCCTGGTTGGAAGAAGTGTGGGTGAATTATCTCAGCAATGCCATCAAATATGGCGGCCAACCGCCCTATGCGGAACTGGGCGCAACACTACAGCCCGATGGTATCGTGCGTTTTTGGGTTAAAGATAACGGCCCTGGCCTCACGGCCGAGCAACAAGCCCGCCTCTTTGCCGAATTTACCCGCCTGGACAAAATCCGCGCCGATGGGCACGGCCTGGGGCTTTCTATTGTCCGCCGGATCATGGATAAACTGGGGGGCACCGTCGGTGTAGAAAGCGAACCCGGCGCCGGCAGCACCTTTTACTTCACCCTACCGGCGGCTGATGCCATAATCCGTAATTCGTAATTCGTCATCCGTAATCGGACTTCGGATTACGGCTCACGCATCACGCATCACGAAACCGCTCATCCTCCCGCCACATCCGCGCCAATCCATCTGCCAATCCCACCAATGGCCGAAAGCCCAACAACATTTTGGCGCGGCTGATGTCCGCCACCAGACGGGGCACGCCGCCTGCTTTTTCTGGATTGTGAATACGGTGCAGTTTGTGGCCGGTTACCGCTTCGATTTCGTCGGCCAACGCGGCAATACTGGTTTCCACCCCACAGCCAATGTTGATGATTTGCCGGTTGATGCCACTGGCGCTGGCGGCGCTGACCAACGCCGCCACCACGTCGGTGATATAGACAAAGTCGCGGGTTTGCTGCCCATCGCCAAACAAAACTACCGAGCCGCCGCTGTGCGCCTGCCGCAAAAAACGGGGCACAACCGGCGCGTGGGAGGCGGGCAACGGTTGTCCCGGCCCGTAGGCATTAAAGATACGCAGCGCCACCGTCTCCATGTTCCACAATTGGCCGATGGTATGCACATATTGTTCGGCGGCCCATTTGCTGACGGCATAGGGGGAGTCTGGCTGCGGGTGATCAGCTTCGTGGACGGGCTGTTGGGGCTGACGGCCGTACACCGCCCCCGATGACGCCAATACCACCCGCCGCACCCCCGTATCGCGCATCGCTTCCATCAGGCTGACCGTGCCGCCCACATTCACCCGGCTGTATTCGCGGGGATGCAAAATAGATTCGGCTACCGACACCCGCGCTGCCAGGTGATACACGCAGTCCACCCCCCGCAGCAGCGACCAGAGTAGGGGAACATTGTCTACATCGCCCTCAGTAAACTGCACGGCCGTGTCCAACCCCTCTCGGCTGCCCCGGCTCAAATCATCCAGCACCTGCACCTCGTGCCCACTGCGCGCCAGCCGGTTGGCCAGTGCCGTGCCCAAAAACCCCGCGCCACCCGTCACTAAAAATCGCATGACCCAATCATACCGTTTTTGGCGGCAGGTGGCAGGTAATAAAGTGGTGATAACCTGCCACCTGTGCTTGTCACCTGCTCCCCCCTGCCGATAACATTGGTCCATGCTCATTCGCCGTCTCACATTTGCCTTCAACGCACTGGTGGCCGTCGCCATTGGTCTGTTGCTGTTTGCCCGCGATTGGCCGCCTTTTGGCACGGAGGAGGAAAAGCTGAACGCGATTGTGTCCCAGGAGCGGTTTGATTTTCTGGTGTGGGAGGCCAACGCTTTTGCCACAAAAGCCAAAGCCGCGCTGACCGGCGGGCACCTCTTCCTGACCGAAGAAGAACGCCAACAACTGGTGCTGGATTATCTGGCGCTGCTGCGCCGCGCTCAGGAGCTGGATGGGCAAATTAACGCCCTGTATGTGGACCCGAATGTGACCGACCCGGCGGCAGCATCCGCCGATTTGCTGGACGAGTTAACGGCCGTGCGCCAACAAATCACGGCCGTACAACCCCTGGCCGAAGCGATTGTGCAAGACCAGGTGGCGGCCGTGCTGGCCGACGAAGGGTTTGACATGCTGCGGCAGGCGTGGCCGCCCGTCCTGATGCACATGACGCCCCTGCCCACCGTCTTGATCGTCTCCCCGCGTGACCGGATTGAACGTGTTTACCAACGCGCATTGGAACCAGGGCTAACGACGCCGGATAGGGAAGAGATCGAAACGGCCGTGACCAACAACCTCGATCTCTCTGCCCTCATCGTGCCCATTGGTGGCATGGGCACGTACCCGGCGATGGTGCAGGAAACCGGCGACATCCGCTGGCTGGCAGAAGTGGCCGCCCACGAATGGGGCCACCACTGGATGAGCTTTTATCCGGTAGGCGTCTATTACAATGACCCGGAGGTGCGTGTCATCAACGAAACCATCGCTTCACTGATTGATGTGGAGATTGGCGCTCAGGTGATTGCCCGCTTCTACCCGGAGTTGGCGCCGCCACCGCCGCCAGAACAGGTAGATGCGGGTACGGCCGTGCCCCCACCCCTCACCGAGCCGCCGCCGTTCGACTTCAATGCGGAAATGGCCGCCACCCGCATCCGTGTGGATGAACTATTGGCCGAGGGCCAGATTGCCGAAGCGGAAAATTATATGGAAGAACGGCGGTTGTTGTTTGTGGAGAATGGCTACCCCATTCGTAAACTGAATCAGGCGTATTTTGCCTTTTACGGGGCGTATGCTGACCGACCGGGGGCGACGGGCAGCGACCCCACCGGCCCCATGCTGCAAGACATCCGCGCCCACAGCCCCTCCCTGCGCGCCTTCATGGACACCATCGCCCCCATCCGCAGCCGCGCCGATTTGGAACGCATCTGGCGGACAACAACAGACAACACACAGACTGAATAGTTTCCACTTATCTATCCAATCCCCAATATCTTCATAACCAAAAGCATTTTTGCAAGAACTGCTTTGTAAATTTTCCATGAGCAAGTATCATGGTCAATGTCAGTTTTTCAACCAGCAATTTAGGAGTGGATGATTTTGGCACATAAACAAACAGAACAAGCTAAATTACGGCGGCGATTGTTACGACGGCAGCGATTTGCCAAACACATCGAATACGAAATTGACCGTCTCAACACATTAGAGGAGTGGCGTGATTACCGCTTTGCTGAATTAGAAGCAGAAGTTGAAGCGGAAGGTCGCCATCGTTCTGGCTTTTTGCGCAGGCGAACACGGACTGGTTTGCGAAGAGAGAGGTCACTAACAAAAGCTCTGGAAAATAGTGCAGAACAGCTTGTGTTAGTGGAAGGAGAGCCAGGCTCCGGTAAAAGTGTAGCTCTACGTCATGTAGCACTTAATATGGCACGGGCAGCGAGGGAAAGCGAGAATGTAGACTCCATTGTGCCAATTTATATCAACCTCAAAGAATTGGCACGAGAACAGATTGACGTTCAACAACAACCTACAGATAAAGAGTTGCAGCAACTATACCAAGTTCTCTTGAGTCACTATGATGATTCAGAAATCCGCAGTTTGTGCTTTTTGTTGAATATAGAATATGAGCTGTTGCCACCCGGTAATCGAGCCGATAAAGCGCGGGGGTTAATTGAACATTGCCGACGTCACGGCCGTAGCAAAGAACTCCTTTTAGCCTGCCGGAATGATCGCCTCAACCTGGATTGGTCCTGGATCACCACAATTTATAGTGGCGCCCAAATTGACGCCAATCTTATCAAAGGGTTTGTCTTAAAATCGCTTAACCGGGCCAATGATCGGGATATTGAAGAGTATTTAGAGGAGGAATTTGAACTGGGTCTGGAGAAAGGAACCTGGTTTTTTCTCTTTGATTCCTTTGATGAATTGCCGGACATTCTCAGTTCCACGGAAGCAGATGACATCATTCGTAGTTACTCCGATGCCATTTCTGACTTTTTGCATGGTCTGAACAACGGCCGTGGCGTAATTGCCAGCCGCCATTTTCGCGGCCCACGGCAAAGCCGTTGGGCACGATTCCGCATCCTGCCGCTTTCCGAAGAACGCCGCCTGGAACTAATCCAAAAAGCGGATCTCAAAGTGGAAATAGAACAAGAGTTAATCGGGCAGTTGGGCAACGCTAGTCAGGAAATTCAGCAGATGTCTAAAAACCCACTATTTCTGGGTTTGCTCTGCGAGCATATGCGTGATGGACACCCATTTCCAACAAACACACACACAGTTTTTGAGACCTATGTGACCAACCGGTTAACCCGTGACGAAATCCGTTTGCAGAAACGATTCCAACTGGCACCCCAAGAAGTGCGGATTGCTGCTGAAAACATCGCCTTCACGATGGCGGCTGACAGTGGACTTGGTTTAAGTCCCACACGTGACAACTTGAAGGCAGGTCTGGATGAACAAAATCTGAATCTTGGTGATCGTTATGAGACGATTTTAGATGCTCTGGAATACATCAAACTGGCACGTTCGGAAACAGCTACGTCGGGTGGCGAATCAAAATCATTTACATTTGCTCACCGTCGTTTTCAGGAATATTTTGCTACCTGTGTCGTGTTACGCTACCCAGATCGGGTTACACCACAACAACTATTAACGGACGCCCGCTGGCGGGAAACGGCCGTGACCATCTTCCAAACCCAAACCGCAGCCACGGTCAACCCTCTTCTGGAGATTGTTGATCAAAAACTGGATGACCTCATTCAAAGAACTGAAAAGATCATAGAAGACCCGTCTCAGTTTGTAAACAAGCTAGAAGACGAGGAACCGGATCAGCCACTTCCTGAACCGTTCAGGTGGACGCCAGGCGCTCACTATTTGTTTAGTTTGTTGCAAGATGGCTTTCAGGCGCGTTATGGGGAGTTGCCAGGGCAAATCCGAAACAAAACCAGCCAATACCTATTGACAGCCAGCTATTATGGCACCCTGTATGACAAAAAATCAGCGCTTGAGGTAGCTGCCACTACCAACGAAGATGTGTTACGTTATCTTATACGCCAGGCGTTTACTACCAACAGTACATGGTTGGGTGATATAGCTTACCGCCAAACGGCCCAATTATCCGAACTTCCTGATGACATTGCGCGTTCTATCCGCTTAGCTCTGTTAAAGTTGTTCGGGTCTGGTCGGCTTAGACGTGAGGAAATATCAACCAAGGCCCATTTAAACCGTTTGAGCCGTGCCGATGAATTCCTGTCTGCATTTACGCTGCTGCTTCTTGTACGACCAATCGATTTAATGATTCATGCGTCATTGTCCATCTATCTCTTGTTTTTACTTAACTCAAGTTGCTACCTTAAAGGGCATGGTTGATGCTTAAGCCCAAAACA
>JAHDWK010000014.1 GCA_023382655.1 Anaerolineae bacterium
GGTTGGAAAAGTATCGCTGGTCGGTAACTCGCTGGCCGCCTACCCTACGGTTCGACTGAAGCCCGGAATCCGTCGCGCTGTTGGTCTGGTCAGAGTGACCGGGCTAGATCAATAGCGCCATTCACTCTCTTTCTAATTACAAACCAATCTATGCCATAAGGAGGTAACAAACCATGCAAATAGGCACTTTCACCGTTCAATATGACCGCATGACGCCGGGCTGGACGGCCGTCAACGATACCGACAGCGGCGACCCCCAACGTTTTCAAACGGGGGCGGTCGGCAAGCAGGCGGCGATACGGTATGCCCTCACGCAGGCATACCCGGCTGTAGCCCAGGCCGTGATCCATCTGGCACAGCACTGCCCTGAGGCGAGCGGCCGGGCCTGGGCAGCAGCAGAACTACTGGTAAGCCAGCATGTGCAAGCGCCGGGGCCAGCCGCCGCTGACAACTGTCTGGCCTGGGTGCGGTCACAGCGTGCGGCGGCATCCACTCACTATTACCAACTCTACTTGGACGGCGGCCACCTGACCTGTGACTGCCTGGATTTCCAACAAGCAGGTGTGGCTTTCGCCGGGCAGTTGCTGTGCAAACATCTGTTGGCCTACCAACTGGCGCGCCATCTGGATTGGCCGCTTGGTGATGCTGCCTTATCCCTGCCGCCACGCCGGACCGCAGGTGGGCACTGGCGTGGCCGGACGGTAACAGCCGTGGGCATGGGCCAACGGGCGCAGCCGGTGACGCCTGATGCGCCGCCTGCTTACGCCAATGGCGCTGGCGTGTCCGCCGACCATTTACCCGCTTACCATGCCTTTGTGGCCACCATGCGTCAACGACCGTTCAACGCAGAAAAGCTAATGAGTTGGTACGTTGGTCGTTAAACAAACCCGTCTGACGATTATCCATATCTTGCAACCAAAAAAGGAGACAACCCATGACAACCATTATTGCCATTCACCCATCTGGCTTTGAAGTCCACGTCGAAGTGGAACTGCCCGAACTGCATAAAACTATCTGCCTGCTCGAACAACGTGGCTACCGGCCCAGCCGGGAACTGGTCTACACCGCCGAAGGGCTGCCAGTTTGTCCGCGGCATGGTGTGCCGATGCAAAAGCGGGAGAAGCAGGGAGACTTATGGTATTCCCACAAGATAACCAACCCACAAACGGGCGAGGTGGTCTACTGCCGTGGTTACACCAGCCCCAGCAGCCCCGGTTTTGACATCCCGGCCGGCAACAAACATGATGGTCAGACTGTGAAGACGGAGTCCGAGACAGCACCCACGACAGGTGAAGGAGGGCGTAACGGCCGTATGACTCATACCCCCGCCAAACCAGCAATGGACATTGACGCGCTCAACGAACTGCTATTCGGTTAAGGACGGCGGGATAGTCGGTATATTGTTGTGCTAGATGGAACCTGGTTAGCCCTGCTGCGGCTGGCCAGGTTTTCTTTATTTTTGCCGATCATGGTAACTACCCAGGTTCTTCTGGCTGACGAACGTTACCAGTCAGGTTATGCGCTGGCCGACACTTTGCCCATCAACCACGTATTTCCCACCCAACCCACCCTGACGGCGGCTGACGCCACCGGCATGACGGCCGTCATGCTGGCCAGTGCCCACCCACCGCCCTGAGAGGAATAGTAATGCTCACGGCCGTAACTAACACAGATGTTTTCCCATGAAAATCTGGCTTAGAACATAGAGCTATATACTTTTGTTCGCTCCCTCCAGCTATACGATTTGCCAGAATTGCCGGCCTGTGGCAAAGTTACGCTGGATAGCCCTTGAATGGATACGAGTAAATTGGTTTGAAGAAACGACTCTGGCAACTACTGAAACGAGAACATGGCCGTCAACTGGATGAAGATGTTACAGCTTCAGCCATAGTAGCGGGATGGGTCACTGCTTTTGTCAGCGCCACTCTTGCGCTCTTTATCATGCTCAGTTCTCAGCAGTCCCTTACCGTTGCCCGCGCCTATCAGTTGGGGTTGTTAGCCCTCATGCTGTTTGCTTGTGTGTTCTTGCTGCTGTTTTTTGTTGGCTACGGCCGTTACCGCACCGAACGCACCTTCTGGGAATATCTGCTCTCCCTCAAGCGTATCCCCCTCTCTCACTGGTCAATCCCCCTACTGCTGCCTAACCCTGGTCACACGTCGACCATCGTGTTTCAGCGATTGCGGGCACTGTTTGGTCGGCGCTGCTCACCATGCCAAAGACCCAAACACAAAGCCCCCATTTTGCTGTTCCAACAAGCTCCCCTGCTACTGGCACCCTAAGCTCCTTGTTTTGTCGAACTGAATGAAGGTCTCTACGGCCGTGTTTGGTCACGGCCGTTGCTTTACCCATTTCTTTTGTTTATTCAGACAAAACAAGGAGAACCCATGTTTGACACCCAACAACGGTATGGTCATACCGGTAAAAAGATGATTACCCTGACCCATGAGGGTCGGGAACAAATTCAAACCTTCGCCGACGCGCACGGCATGAATTTCAGCGCCGCCATCGAAACGCTGGCCCTCATCGGCATGAAGGCCGACCTCACCGCCCTGCTCATCCCCCTACTGCGTGAGGTGGTGGACAAGGCGATGCAACGCAACTTCAACCGCCTGGCCAAACTGAGCCTGCTGGCGGCAGCCGAAGCGACGATGGCCCATGATCTGACCACCATGCTGCTCTTGCAGGTGGTGCGCCAGGAGGCGGCGCGCCACCCGGCCGACTTTGAGACGCGCATGGGCGTCAGTTATGACCCGGCCGACCAACCGGATGCCCGCATCCGTAGCCTCTACGACCACATACGCCACATCGCCCGGCAGCGGCAGCAGCGGCTGCTCAAACGGCCGTTAGCCCAGCTGGTGACAGAACTAGCCACCGCTCTCGCAGTTAATGACGGTGACGTGCCAGAAGGAGAATATAATGAAGAAGCCGATGAGTAACCCCAACAGCATTGTCCGTTTACAGTTCCACCGGAACCGTACCCCAACCGGACGGCCGTCGGCCACAGCGGCGCGCAAGCTGGCCCACTATCTGGCTTACGGCCGTGGCCGCCCGGCCGAACAGGCGCAGCGACCGCAGCGCGGTATCTGGTTTACCGAAACGGGCCAGACATGCAGCCATGAAGAGGTGCTGGCCTGGGTGGCGGCGCAAGGCAAAAGCCACGGCTACACCTACCAGCTATTGCTTTCGGTGAAAGAGGCAGACCTGACTGCCACCGATTACCTACCGGCCATGACCGCCGGCGGTGAACTGTTTTCTGCCTGGCG
Source organism: Anaerolineae bacterium (assembly GCA_023382655.1). Classification (GTDB taxonomy): domain Bacteria; phylum Chloroflexota; class Anaerolineae; order Promineifilales; family Promineifilaceae; genus CAADGU01. The sequence continues at coordinate 3,265 of JAHDWK010000014.1, forward strand.
GCTCATCACCCACCGGGATACCGACCATTCCCACGCCCATGTGCTGGCCTTTGGTGATGCGGAGATACGGGTGATGGGACGGCCGTTTCGCGATTGGTGGCAGGCAGCGCGGCAAGATCTTGCCGTGCGCCAGGAACTCGCTTTACAGGCCACGCATCAGGAAACCGCTGCGGGCATGGCGGTGGAGCGCAGCCTGACCAATCGGTTGTCTGCTCGGGAACAACTCCCGGCCCTGGAAATGGGCCTGGAGTGGGATTGGGAGGTGTGAACCGATGGAAGAGCAATTGAATTACAACTATTGGCAGCAGCGATGGCGGGAATTGCCGCCGGCAAGCAAAAAGCGGTGGCGCATCACCCTGGCTCTGTTGTTGGCCCTCTGGTTGGCCGGTACCTATTACGCCTACGCGCACATTGGTGGCATTGCCACCATGGCGCCGGGCAGCCGTGTGTTTGCCGCCGTTATTGTGGGGCCGTTGGGGTTGGTGTGGGGTTTGCTGGCGTTGACCGGGGCGATTACCGAAAACACGGCCGCACCCGGTCGCGGCTGGCTGCTACCCTTTGTTGTCCAGATTGGGCTACTGTACCTCCTGTACAAAATCGCCTTCAGCCCACCCAACCGGGCCGTGCAGCAACAGCGTCAGGTAGAAGAGCAAGAGAAGAGCCAGGGGCGGCTGCCAGAAGCGGCCATTGCCGCGCAGTTACGACTGACACAAGGCGTTCCCCTGGTGACGGTCAAGGATAAACAGCACAAACCGGTGCCGGTGGGCATGGATTATGCCACCGGCCAGGGGCATATCCTGGTCATCTCGCCCACCAGAGGTGGCAAAGGATTACAATTGACCGAAGTGCTGCGCCACTGGCCGGGCGCGGCCGTCGTGGTGGACCCAAAGTCGGAACAATACGCCCGTACGGCCGGTTGGCGGCAGCGGCACATCGGCCCCATCTATCACGTGCCCGGCCACCAGGTGCATCTGGCCGGCTATTACAACTTCCAGGACGCCGATGATGTGCAGGAACTACATGACCATCTGCTGCAACCTGACCGGGATAGAGAACGCATCTTTGCCGATAAGTCACTCAGCCTGATGATGGCCGCCGGCCGTTTTGCCCAGGCTCGCCGGTTGAATTCCCTGCGCGTTCTGCTGGATGCGGCCGACGACGATATTCACCAGGTGCTGGCCGGGTTAGAAAGTGTGCCGGCAGCACGGCCGTTTGTACGTCAGTTCACCAACGGGCGACCACCGGCAGAGATAAACCAGGACCGTTTTGTCGCCTCCGCTTATGGCACCTTTACCACCCGGCTGTTCGGCTACCAGAAACACATTGACACCATCTGCCCTACCTCGCGTGACAGGATGGTACCGTCGGATTGGGTGCGCCGGAAAGCGACGCTATACCTCACGTATAGTCTGAGCGAATTGCAGGGAGTGGGTGGTGTGGTCGCGGCCATCCTGGCCGGTCTCATGCGCCATCACAAAACGCATGGCCAGGGGCAGCGACTGCTCATCGCCATTGACGAAATGGCCGCCGTTCGTTTGCGCAACCTGGAGATGTACCTGGCCACGGCCGGTGGGTATGGCGTTACCTTGCTGCTCTACGCCCAGGCGTTGGCCCAGCTGGAAGGTATTTACGGCCAGACAGGGATGGAAGCGATTTTGTCTAACTGTGCCCACCAACTCTGGTACGTGCCCAATGACATCGCCACCGCCCGCCATATGTCTGCCCTTTACGGCACCACGCTCAAAGCCAGCCACAGCTTTACCACAACCCGTCGTTATACCACTCCGTCGGATGAGAAGGGGCAGCCGGTCACCATTCCCCAAACAAGTCTATCGGAATCGTTGCAGGAACAGCCGCTGCTTTCGCCGACGGAGATCATGGCGCTGTCTAAAGAGCAGGTGATGGTGTTGACAGAGCGAGAGCGGCAACTGCGTTTCCTGGGCTGGCGGCTGGATCCCCGGCCCATGTTGCCGCAACTGCCGCCTGCGCCCCGACCACCAGCCGTTCTCCCCGGTGCGCGCCAGCACACAACCTGGCTGGTGGAAACAGTACCAACAGCGGCTGTGGTGGCACGGCCGTCGCCAGACGAACCAATGGCAGATGAAACGATGTCGGACGAACCGACCGCGACATCACCAGACCCGGCGGCCACTCCCACCACAGACGAACTGCCTGTACCGGAAGAGCAGCCGGAAAATGAGCTGCACAAGAAAGGAAAAATTCACTACCAATAAAGGAGAAAAAATGATGACAACGAATAACGGAAGTTATGCACACAATGGGGCGGATAGAAAACCGGGCGGGTTTGCCCCCACGCCCTATCATAATAATTGGGAGCAGCTGGAAAGAGATTTTCTGACCGTCGGCTGGCTGTTCTGGACGATGCAGGTGATGTTGGAGAGTTGGGGAGCCGTGTTCAGCGTGTTGTTTCTGCTTGGCCTATCCACCTCCTTTGACCCGATAACCACTGGATTCACGGTCACCATCTATATGCTGTTAGGGGCGGCGCTCAATGGCCGAAACCAGTACCAGCCCCAGCTGCCGGTTTCACCACCCCATCCCAGTCGCCGCTTGATACAGCTGCTGGCCTGGCCGCTGCGACAGGCAGCGCGTGATATGCAAGCATATCTTCTCAGCAGGGGAGATAAGGATTCTGGCCACCAACTGGAGGCAGACGATATCCGCTTTTCTCTCTTCCTCATCATCCTGAAATGGCTGACTGTCTGGATGCTGGTGACTGTGTTCCTGCCTGTAGTTATCATGACCATCATCGAGCAGGTATAAGTTTAGGGAGGGAAATGATGCGTTCACAGTTGTTTGGTTTTCACATTCAAACCCATTTCATCTATGAAGCCGTGCTGGCCTGCCCGTTGGTCCAGGCACACGAACTGACCATCCAGCACATTCGCAAGTTCGATACGTTGGAACGGCGCCTGGATAAACGCCAGGTGACTATCCTGGGCCAGGCCTATACCGTGGGCATCGAGGTGCCGCTTAATCCGTGGTGTGACGAGACGGAATCCGTCGTGAGCCAGATTCTGAAACAACATGCGTTTACGGATGAGATGGAGCGGATGGAGACGTTGCGGTCGGCGCTGGCCTGGTTGTGGCCCCAGTTTCGTACGACGGCCGTCTCGGCCCAATTCCTGCTCTCCGCCACCATTGATGGGGAAACGCATCTCTCGTTGCTGGCTGGTTGGAATGAGGGTGCGGCTGTGGCCGACACGGACTTTTCCAGCGACTTTGTCCAGCTTTATTTCCGGCACTTGGAGCAGTTGAAGCTGCCGTTTCAATGGACGGCAGTGCCGGCCACGAGCAGCCGCCCAGAACCACGCAAATATGGCGCCCGGCTGGATACCTTGAAAAAGCTGCAAGATTTGAAGAAATACCGGGAAGAAAGCAAAAAGAGCGGCGAAGTGACCATTAACCGGATGGAAGGGTGTGACAAAGCAGACATCACCCTGGCCACGTTCAAACGGTACGACCCCTTCCTGTACGACCGCTGGTACGACGCCAGTTATTGAGGTGCGTGGTGAAAAATCACTGATTCATTCACTGAAAAATAGACATTTTTCAGCACCTCGGTGCATCCATTGTCTACACTGACCCCCATCGGCACACAGACCCCGATGGGGGTCAATTTTTTTATCAAAGACAAAAGGAGAAACCGATGAACCTGACCACTCGATTGATTGCTCGTTGTTCCCTGGCCGACCGGCAGTTGTTAGCCCAGGTAGCCGTGGCGCTGCGGCGTACCCCCAGTGACACGCTGCGCTTTTTGATCCATGAAAAAGCCGCGGCCTTGCAGTTGCCCACAAACCAGCCAGAAGAAGAGGAGATGCCACTTGATTCCCAAGATGACGCCAACCACGCGAGCTAAACCGTTATCTGATAAAGAACAGGGTGAACTGCTGGCGCGGGTATACGCCCTCATTCTCTCCCCGGAATGGCAAGTAGATACACCACCACCGCCGCCTTTGAAACGCAACGCGACCAAGATAACAAACGAAACGCATGAGTGAATCTCCCTTTCTATCTGAACGGCATCTGACGATGCTGCACCAGGAATCTGGTTTGAGTGACGCCGTCATCCAGGCGCGGGGCTACCGCACGGTGACGGATGAAGCCGACCTGATTCCCCTGGGTTTTGCCCCCCGCCAGCGGCGTGTGCCCGGCTTATTGCTGCCGCTGCACACCACCGACGGCCGTGCCGGTTCCCCCCTCTACCGCCCGGACAATCCGCGGGTGGTAGAGAACCGCAGCCAGAAGAATGGCGACGGGACGTATGCGCAGCGGGTCGTCAAGTATGAGCAGCCAGCCGGGGAAGCGGTGCGGGTAGATTGCCCGCCGCTTTGCCAACCCCAACTGGCCGACCCATCCATGCCCCTGTTCATCACCGAAGGGCAGAAGAAAGCCGATGCCCTGGCCTCACATGGCGCCTGTGCCATTGCCCTGACCGGCGTCTGGAATTGGAAGAGCCGGAACCAATATGGCGGCACCACCTTCACCAATGATCTGGATTACATCGCCTGGGAAAACCGGCCGATCTACCTGGTCTTCGATTCCGACGTGATGACAAAACAAGGGGTACGCCAGGCGCTGGAACGCTTCACCGACCATTTGCAGCGCAAGAAAGCGGTTGTGGCTCATGTCTACCTGCCACCGCTGGCGGCGGGCAAAACGGGCGTGGATGACTGGCTGGTGGCGACCGGCCAGGGGATTGACGACCTGATAGCCTTAGCCCACGGGCCACGCCCCGAACCGAAACCGGCGTCACCCCAGGTAGAGTTATTGGATGACATGCCGGCGCGTATGACCCGGCCGTTGGCTCTCATTGACGGCCGTGCCTACGCCGCCACCTGGTGTTACGTCAAAATTAGCCGTCGCGAAAGCCAGAAAAAGGACGGGACCATCGTTCGGCATGACCCGCCACTGGAGAGTACGGAAAAGCGACTGTTCATCGTGCGTGATGATGGGGTCATCTTTGGTGATGGGGGGCATGTGCCGTTGGATAAGCTGGGGCTGGAGGTAATCTTGCCGGAAATTCCTCTGGCGGAACGGTTACTGTCTACGCCCGGCTTGAAGGCTTATGCGGCAGGACATCGCGTGGCGGCGACGGCCGTGTTTGGGCAGGTGAAGGAAGTGGTCAACCGGTTCATTGACTTTGACCATTCCCTGGCCGACCAGGAGACGATGGCCGAACTCATCGCCTGTTACATCCTGGCCACCTGGTTTCTGGGTGCCTTTTCCGTCACCGGTTATCTCTGGCCGAATGGGGATAGGGGCAGTGGCAAGACGCAGTTGCTCATCCTGATTGCCGAGCTGGCCTATCTGGGCTACCTGGTGCAGGCCAGCGGTTCGTTTGCCGCCTTGCGTGATCTGGCCGACTACGGAGCTACGCTGGCTTTTGATGACGCCGAGGATTTAGCAGACCCGCGCAGCACCAGCGCCGAGAAACGGGCCTTGCTGCTGGCCGGCAACCGGCGCGGCAGCACCATCCCTTTGAAAGAGAAAGATGCGGAGCAGAACTGGGTGACGCGGCATGTGAATACCTTCTCCTTCCGGCTCTTCTCGGCAATCCACCTGCCCGACAACGTGCTGGCCAGCCGCACCATCATCATCCCCCTGATTCGCACGCCTGACCGCTACCGGGCCAATGCCGACCCGTTGGAAGAGAGTTTGTGGCCGTATGCTAAACGGCCGTTGTTAGACGACCTGTGGCGGCTGGCGCTGGCGCACCTGCCGGAAGTGAAGGGGTATGAATCGCTGGTCAACCAGGAAGCGCGGCTAACGGGTCGCAACCTGGAACCATGGCGGGCGATTCTGGCGACGGCGCGCTGGTTGGATGAGCTGGGCTGCCAGGGGTTATGGGCACGGTTGGAGCAGCTTTCCTGGGATTACCAAAGGGAGCGGCCGCACATGGAGACGGATGATTTCACCAGCCTGGTCATTCGCGGCCTGGCCCAGCTATGTGCCAACTGTGCCAGTTGTGCCAACTGTGCCAACCATCTGGCCTATGGAACAGAGCGGCACTGGCTGTTTTGTTCTACCCAGTTGGCGCAAACACTGGCCGAGTTGGCTGCTGAATCTGAATCTTCGCCATACCTGGAACGCAGTCCGATTCAGCGCATTGGCCTGACGCTGCGAAAGATGCGCTTGCACAAGCCGCCCCGTTCTGGGGGGCAAGGCAGTCGTCACTGGCTGATTACCCTGGCCGAATTGAAACGATGGACGGCGGCTTACGGTGTTCCGTTACCGGAACTCTTTACCGATTAGGTGCCAGCCTGCTCCCAAGAGGTTGGCACAGTTGGCTCGGTTGGCACAGTTGGCACAGTTGGCACAGATGTTTGATTGAGTTGTTGGGAAATAAATGTTGAGATGTTGAGTATTTGGTGGAGTCGGATGCCTTGTTGTTCACGATTAAATCGATACTGAGCTTTTGCCATTTTGTGCTAACGCACCAAGTCAATCAAAGATTACGAAATAAAGGATGGAAAGATGAATCAAAATCTGGATGACCAAAAACAAAAGCAAAAAACCTCTGGCCGCATGGCTGCGGCTATCGATTTATTAATTGATTACTTGTTGAAAGAATATGGTGAGGAGGTAAACCCGGTACGAATCAGTAAAACGAAGCCAAAGGATGGACCACATCGTTTGCGGAATTAAGACCTTTAACCACTTGCTTGAATCTTTACTGGCTCTCATCAGAATCTACTACTGATGGGGGTTCCAGTAATGCATCAAGATCGCTACGTTTAATTCTGCGGCCGCCCCCAGATTTCAAAACGAAAAAATTTAGTAAACCATCTTCCATATATCGGTAAATGGTTTGTCTGGAAACGCGCAAGTAGGCGGCAGCTTCCATTACCGTGAACCATTCTTGGGATCTCGAATGATCTTTGTCATTATAAGACATTATGTTACACTATATTACACTCTAATAGCTATATGAACTTCTATATTTCTTCACCAATCTATCCTTCGACGCTCAACATTTGTTTACGAAGGATACTTCGGAGATTTTATTATGAACGATTTGAAGAGCGAATTTACAAAGCATGCTCACCACGGATATCTAGGTAATCCACTAGGTGAAGACGCCTATGCTTATTTACGAGCATCCTCAGAACGTCAAGTCGAAGAAGGGACAAGTTTTTCCAGGCAAATTCAAACGGTACATCTGGCCGCTGAACGAGAAAATCTCAGAATCCCATTTGAACTCATCTTCTTCGATGATGGCTATACAGGTTTTGAGTTTGAACACCGACCCTCGCTTCTCAAATTGCTCTATGAAGTAAAAACAAATCCACGTGCACAACATCTTGTACTCGAAGACATAGACCGATTATCCCGAAATGCGGATTGGCAGCAAGGATTTCTACTTGAGGAATTCAGCCGACGAAATATCCAGGTTCATTTCTACATCAATCCCGGATCTGCTCTGGAGCGATATATTCGTGGCTATATGGCACAAGAAGAAATGCGAAAAGCACGTGAAAGAATGATTATTGGTAACAAGCACAAGGCCATGTCAGGGAAGGTAACCTCCAAAAGACCGCGTTATGGATACCTGATTACTAAAGATAGTCGCTATGTATTTCACCCAGAGGAATCCAAAGTAATGCGATGGGTCTATGAGGAACTTATCTATAAAGGGCGCACACTTCATCAAATTGCGGGAGAAATGAATGATCAAGGAATCCCAACTCGGTTTAGTCCAGGTTTTTGGACACCGGCAACGTTATATCAAATGGTGAAGTCGCCAGTTTATAAAGGGGAGTTTTATGCGAATAAGCATCAAGGCATCCAGACTGGTGAATACAACGAAAATGGTAAACCAAAGACACAAATGCGCTTAAGACCCAAGTCCGAATGGATAAAGGTCGAAGTACCTGCCATTGTTTCACCACATGAATGGAAGGAGGCTCAAGTAGTCATGAAGAAAAATGCAAAACGCTCTATGCGGAATTCCAAGAAAAGGGATTGGCTGCTCGCGGGGGGCGTAATGAAATGCGCTATTTGTCGCAAGTATAGTTTTATAACCATTATAGGCGGGACCAAGAACACAAAGTTGCGTTACTATGGATGCAATTCTCGCAATTCAAACAAAGCAAAAGGCCTAAATGAAGCTTGCTATTCACCGTATCTACTGGCAGATTATATCGAGTCTAAAGTTTGGCAAAAGATAGAAGCGGTCATTTATGAACCGGACATACTCATCAACAGATTTGAAGACAGAGTCTATGAGAAAGAAGTTTACGGGTATGAGGAAAAGATCGGTTTCATAAAATCTCAAATGGAAGAGTTGATGAAAGAGCGGGGGAAATTAGAGGCTGCTTATCAACGTGACATTTATACGCTGGATGAATTTGAAGAAAAAATGCTTGATATTCGGCAGCGATATAAGACGCTGAAGAAATCGCAAGATGAATTGCGGGAAAAAATGGACGAGAGTAAATCAATTGAGGACAAGAAAGAGGTATTGCTCGCCGTTCTTGCCAATTTCAAAGAAATTGTGGAAAGAAACAAGCGAAACAATACGCAATCAGATGACATTCCCTTCGCGCTTAAGCGCAAGATTATTACTTTGATAGTAGATGTAATATGGGTGGATTCAGTCAAAGGTGTTATTCAGATTGAGGGAGAAATCCGAACGACCATTTTGTTGTCTGAGGAGGATCTGTTATTGACCGAAAATACGGACAAGAGTGATAGCGGTGACGATTTTGGTTTATCATCTAACCGGAGATGGCGATGATATGCGTCATGCCGGTGGCGCGGAAATCTTCTTGCAGGTCGGGCGGCAGGCCATTGTCGTTGCCCAGCAGGATGCCGGTGAGCAGGGCGGCCTGGGGGTTGGGCAGCAATTGCGCGATGGTGGCCTGGGCGCGGGTTTTGAGGGCGTAGATGGCGTGGTAAAGGGGGTGGCCCTGCCCTTCGGCCAGTACGGTGGCGCGCGGCAGATTCATCAGGCTGTGGACGCCCTGCCGCGCCAGGTAATCTTTGTAGTTGAAATCGCCATCGGCCGGTGGGGTTTCTAGCCCGCCGCTGAACCGTACTTGCGCGCCGTAAGGGATGGGTGGGAAGCGAAAGACGCGCGCCTGGATGAGGCCGGTGACGGGCACGGCCGTACCATCTCCCAACTTAATCTCCTCCACCGCCACCCGCAAATTGATGGAGCGGTCGCGCACATCCGGCTCGTCGGCCACAATGCCGGTAATGGTGATGTCAGTTTCGCCGTTGTAATAGGCGATGTGGGCGGGGGTGATGGTGGGCTGCACGGCCGTGTAGCGCGCCCCACCAAAGGCCCCCAGGCTCAGGCAGGCCAGCAGCAGGGCGGCTGTCTGCTGTCGCCGCAGGAGCAAGGCGCCAATTAACGCGGCGCCGCCAATTGCCAGCCAATAGGGGAGGGGTACGGCCGTGAACCCTGACGCCAGCCAGATACCCAAGAACCAGGCGGATACCAGATAAACCAGCAGCACGATTGTGACCTCCATTCCAACATGCCACTTGTCATCAATAACATTTGGCAGTATAGATTGTAGCAACTCTGCGGACAGCAAGCATTTTAGCGTGACGGTGTCGTTTGCACAAACGGCCGTGATGAGGGAGTAAACAGTATGGATAAGAAGTTGGTGCAAGAACAATTTGGGGCCAATGCGGCGGCCTATATCACCAGCAAACCCCATGCCAAAGGAGCGAGTTTGGGGCGATTGGTGGAATTGGTTGCGCCGCGGACGGATTGGCAGGTGTTGGATGTGGCTACAGGGGCGGGGCATACGGCGTTTGCCTTTGCGCCGATGGCAGCGCACATCTGGGCCACGGACATGACGGCCGAAATGCTGGACATTACTCGCCAGCAGGCGGCGAAACGGGAGCTGACGAATGTGACGGCGGAGTATGCGGAGGCGGAGACGCTGCCGTATGGCGACGGCCGTTTCCATTTAGTCACCTGCCGCATTGCCGCCCATCATTTTACGGACGTGGCCCGATTTATGGCCGAGGCGGCGCGGGTGCTGCAGCCTGGTGGCGTGCTGGCGGTGGTGGATAATGTGGTGCCGGCGGGGCCGCCGGGTGATTTTGTCAATGCGTTTGAGAAGCTGCGGGATGTAAGCCACGGCCGTTGCCTGAGTCTGGTGGAGTGGGAGCAGGCGTATACGGCCGCCGGTTTGTCGCTGACCCAAGTGGAAACGATAGACAAACAGATGGAGTTTGCTCCCTGGGCGGCCCGGCATGATGCCGTGATGCAGCGCTACCTGCGGGCGATGTTGACGGAAGTGCAAGGAGAGGCGGCGGAATTTTTACGGCCGTCCGTCACCGACGATAGCACGACCTTCTATTTGCAGGAGGCAATTTTGGTGGGGCGGAAGGAGGAGGGGTGAGGGGGGCGGTGCATTCCGCTAACCATGATTTTCAGCAAATTTATACGTGGTGGCTTGAAAGTAAGATAGGTGCGTTATAATAGCTGCCGTCAAACATACAGTGGAGGTTACATGATGAGTACAACCGTGGCGCAAATGACAACTGATGAGCTGAAAGAGATGATTGAGTCAATCATTGAACAGAAACTGGCTGAACTTTTGGCGGATCCTGACAATGGTCTGGTGCTGCGGCCTGAGGTTGAACAAAGATTGCGACAGCAAGCGATTTTGGTGGTAGCCGGTGAAAGGGGACAATCTCTCGATGATGTAATGCAGCAGCTTGGGTTGAATTGATGTTTGAGATTCGGTTGCTGGACACGGCCGTACAAGACCTGGCCAAATTGGATCAAGCAGTTGCCAGACGTATTGTTAGCCGGCTGCGCTGGCTGGGCGAAAATATGCGGCAGGTACGACGCGAACCATTAACCGGCAATCTGACGGGTTTTTATAAGTTTCGGGTGGGTGATTATCGGATTATTTACCAGATACTTGAAGCCGAGCAAGTGATCATGGTGCATCAAATTGGGCATCGGCGAGAAGTTTATCGTTAGTGTGGTGGGGCGTATCAGGAGTGGGGCACGGCCGTTGCGTAATCGTCATTCACAGAGTGGCCAAATTGATTATCATAGGGGCCATTCACATCAAAATTACCTGCTGGGAGGGTGATAATCATGCAACGAAATCAAATGAAGGCACACATATTCTTTACGGCCGTTATCCTCGTTTTGAGCATTGGTGTATGGCTGGTTGGTTGTACGCCGGATGAGGAGGTGGTGGTTGTGACGGTACGGCCGACGAGTGTGGGGGAAGTGGGTACGGCCGTGTCCACTGTCATTCCTGCCATATCCCAAGAAGCCAATACTTTAATTCCTGGCCCTATCTTGTCCAATCCAATGCCACCATTGCCCGGTATGCTCTATTGGGGGCCAGATGGAAAGGAAACGTGGTTAGTAGATAACAACGGACAGCTACAAAAACTCTCGGAATTTCAGATACTCCCTAAGTTTGTGGCTAATAGCAGTAAATTCATCTACTTCAAAGATGGAGATTTGTGGGAAGCAGATCAAAACGATGGCGAGCAACAGCTCCTGTTTGCTTTTTCAGAGCTTGGTGATTGGCATTACTGGTCTGCGGAAACTGGCGTTATTTGGATTCTTGATCCTACGGGCATAGACCTTGAGACCGCGCAAAAAGGCATACTAAAAGTGATTGATACGGCAGGGAATATCCTTAATCTGTCCGAAGGCTTCTTGTTGCATTCTCCAGCGATTGCGCCTGATGGGAAAATGGTTGCCTTTGACGAAGAAGAGACTCCTGTGTTGTATCACCTGGAAAATGGCAAACAACAATTCAATTTAATTGATTATGGGCTTTCCTCGGAGTTGGATTTTTATGCCCCGGTCTGGGCACCAGATGGGCAATTGCTGGCCTGGGCAACCCATGCTCCCTCGTTGGACACCTATAGCCTTGTTGTTTTCAATTTGGGAACAGATTCGGCTATGGTCGTCCAACTTGATGCACACCCGGACTGGACTATCGAGGAAATTCACTGGCAGCCGGTCGGTGATAAGCTGGTCATCATGCGGCGAGGTGGAGATCCGTATGCCCCGGAGTTTGACGGTTGGATCATAGATCTGCAGACGCAAGAACGCCTGCCTGTTGGCCCGATAGCTGAAGCCTGGTGGTCGCCAAACGGAGATTGGCTGGCCTATTCAATGCACGCGCAAGAGGGGGAACCTTACAGCAGTATATGGGTGGTAACGGCGGACGGCCGTGAACGCTATCACCTGGGTTATGGTGAAGACCTAATTTGGAGCCCAGACAGCCGTTTTCTCGTGTATTGTGGTCTTGAAGAGACAGGTCTTGAGGGATTTGGTCGCTGGTTGTCCACGTCTGAAAATGGATGGATGTCCCTACCCATTGATTTTGGTTACCCAGAAGGTTGTATTACCATGCAATGGTTAAAAACAGATCGGCCGGAAACGATAGCCTACGTTTTACCGCAATTTCAACCATCAACGATTTCCACGGCAACCCCTGTGCTGACGGTGATTCTCCCAACAGTCACGGCCGTTTGCACCCTTTATCCACCAGGTACAGCATGGCCTCAAGTTGCGCTGCCTGCGGAATGTTATAACGTACTCGCCGATTTTGAAGAACAGCAATATTGCGCCTGTAGTAATTTTGAGTTCTCCCCAGATGGAAAGTGGTTTGCTTTTACGATGGGAGATTATATGAGCGGTTATAGCGTGCGACCTGGCCTTATCAACCTGGAAACGGGCGAAGTACAAACAAATACTGTTGGTACAGGGCTTATGCGCTTTCTTCCAAACAATGAGCGACTCGTTTACAATTCCTGGGGTGAAGGGGGTGATATATGGTGGGCAAATTCGCTAACCGGAGAATCTTTACGTTTAGGCCCTGGTGGAAACGTATCCTGGAACGCCGATGAAACGGCGTTTGTGGTAGAGGCTACACCATATGTAGGCATGGCCAGTGCGGTTTGGGGGTACAACGTGGAAACACATACATTGTTCTTGCCGGAGAGGTGGTTCGCCGATAACAAACCCGTTTGGGTCCCTGATGGGACACATTTGCTATATCAGCACCAGACCAATATCGCTACGGCCGAAAACATGGTGATATTTAGTCCACGTCAGATTTACCTGGTGGATGCAGTGAGTGGCGAGGAACAAGTTGTGTTGAGTGATCCAGCTTATCACTATCATCTCTGTCCAGATGACCGTACCGAAAGCTGTTATTGGAATGGAGATTGGGTCAAGGTACAGCGTCTACCCTATCATCCAGCGATGTTTGATTTTGAAGATTACAATAACTCTGATTATAGATGTGCCTGGTATGTCAAGGATTGCACTGACCAACCAGAGTATTTAGGGTTGAACTGGCGTACTTTAGAGGTTCTTCCCTGGTCAGAAATAGTTAATTGAAATGTGTGAACCGCGGAGAACGCAGAGAACGCGGAGTTTTTTCCTTTATTTGACCTCTGCGTTCTCCGCGCCCTCGGCGGTTAATCAAATCACGTTTTAGGGCGTCAGTTGGAATGCTTCCAGAGCGGGCAGCATCACCATTTCATAGAGTGCCTCTTTTTCATCCGGGTTGGTAATCAACAACACCAGCAGGGTCGTGCCATCCTCTTCGGCCGTGGCCAGCAGCACCGGCAGTCCTTGTGCTTCCGTTTCATACAGCGTCCAGGTGCGTCCACCGGCTTCTAACATTTCATCACCGGTTGGTGTTTCGGTCAGCCCTAATTGTGTGGTTAGCAGGTCTACCAAAAAATCGGCCGTCATGCCTGGCGCAGCTTGCTGAATGAGAACGGTTTGGTCTAATCCAGTGCTGCCACGGGCGTATACCCCCGGCCCGGCCTCCGTCCAACCTTCCGGCGCGACACTGCTAAAGCCAAACGTTTCATCGGTGTAGGGGGTCATTACCACCGCTTCTGTTTCTGCGCCCGGCGTTACAAAGGCCGGGCCGCCCAATGCCGCCACGCAGGTGGTATCCGGTTCGGCCGTCGGGTCTGCCAGGAAGGATTCCACCACGCTGACGCCACATTCGCCGGAGAGGGAGACGCCGTGCCCGGTACCCGGAAATTCATAGTAATAGGCATTGCCCAGGTTTGCTTGAATTTGCTGCCCCCAGGCCGGTGGGGTAATGGGGTCATATTCCCCGGCTAGAATGAGCGTGGGAATGTCACTGGTGATCGGTTCGTTTTCCAGGGGCACGGCCGTGCCCGCCCCCCACTGTTCACAGATGACCAGGGCATTTGGCCCCAGGTTGGGACTGTCGCGGAAAACCGGTTCCAGTTCCGGCTGGGCGGCCAGAGCGGTCGTTATCTGCTCGGCTGTCGCAAAACCATTTTCTTCATGGCACTGCACCGAAAACTGCATTCCGACGCTGACAAAATCACTGTTGCTCAGAAAGCTGGAAAGCAGCAAGCTGAGTGAGCCATACTCACCGGCGTTCACGTCCGCAATTAGTTTGGGCAGTTCGGGGATAATTTCCGTGGCATAAAGCGATTGGAAGAGAACACCCACCAAATCATCACCCCGGAAATAGGCGTCATAGCTGTCTCCGGTGAAGAGGTTGGTGATGGGCAGCGTGATTTTTTCCTCGTTCAATTGGGCCACGGTTTCATTAAAGAGCGTTTCCAGATCAGGGTAAGCTTCAGCGCAGATAGGATCGGCGGCGCAACCGGCAAAAAACACATCAAAAGCGCGGGCTACGTTCTCCGGCGTGTCGGTCAGCAGATTGACTTCCAGGGGATAAGCCGAATCTAAAATGACGCTGCGAATGCCTTCGGGATAATCACGCATGAGGGTTTGTGCCAGCCTTGTGCCGTAGGAGACGCCCCAGACGTTCCATTCATCGTAACCGAGCGCGATGCGTAAATCGTTCAGGTCGGCGGCGCTGGCGGCGCTGTTGTAAGCGGCCAGATTGACGCCTTCATCGGCCAGCCGGTCGCGGCAGGCCAGCAGTATTTCCAGGCTTTGCTGCCCTGCTTCTTCAGGCGAGATGTCTTGCTCCAGCAACTCATAACTCAATTCGGTGTATTCCGGGCAGGCCAGCGAGGGTTCGGAGTAGCCGGTGCCGCGCTGGTCAAACATGATGAGGGTATGGTTTGCCAGGTAGGGAGCGAAGCGCATCTCAAAAATCAGAGGTACTGCTTCCAGTGCATCACCACCAGGACCGCCTTCCAGATAAATAATGGGGTCGGGCGTGGGATTGTTGCTGTCACTGGCAAAGATGGCGACGTGCAGCCGGATGGTGTTGTCGCTGGCGGGGTCCGTGCGGTTTTCAGGTACGGTCAGCCAGCCACAGGTGACATCACGGCCGTTGGGCACATCAAATTCACACGCGGCCTCCACAAAAGCAGTAGTTGGTGCGGCGGTGATGGGTTCGGGGGTGAATGTGGGCGGTATAGTGGGCACGGCCGTTGGTTCAATGGTTGGTTCGGCCGTCGCTGTATGGGTGGGCGTCGGGTTCGTCGTCGCTGTTTCAACCGTCTCGGATACGGCCGTAGCCGTTGGTGCTGGCTCTTCATTATTGCAGGCCGCAAACAAGAAAACCAGGCCCACGGCCAACATACACAAACGAATAAAATTCAACTTTTTCATCACATACTCCTTTGAAGATATTGGGCGATTTGCAAAATCGCTTTACAGAAATCAGTGAGCTATACGACTGTGGCTGTGGAAAGGTGCGGGGAGGCGGAGTTCGTAATCCGTGAGCCGTAAACCGTTCACGGATTACGAACCGCGGATTACGGTTCACGGCCGTGCTGGTAACACCAGCGCAGTGAGAGCGGCGATGATGGGTAGAACGGCCGTGTATTGCAGCGCCGTCGCCAGCCCAATCTGGTCGGCCAGCAGCCCCAGGAAATAGCTGCCCAACGCGCCCCCGGCAAACATCAACCCCAGCGCCAGCCCGGAGGCCAACGCTCGCCGCCCCGGAAATAGCGATTGCACATTCAGTACCAGAATCGTATGCGGCATCCCGGCAAAAAAACCGGCGAGCAGCAACAGCGCCGGCTGCGCCAGCCCATCCGCGGGGATGTAAAAATAGATGGGCAGGATCAGCCCCCACATGCCGGCCACAATGACCCATTTACCGGCGATCCGGTCGCCCAACGCTCCACCAACAATGCCCCCCAACGCCGATCCTAACATCAACATACCGGCCAGAATGCCCACATGTGTTTGCGCATAACCAGCCTCGGTAAACAGCTTGGGGGCAAAGGTGATGGCGGCAATGCTGACGGTGCTGCTGGAAAGAATGATGATGGTCAGTGGCAGGCCGCGCCGCAGCCAATCCCGGCGCTGAATAGCGCGAGCGGCTCTGGCCTGGGCGCGTTGCGCTTTTTCCGCGTGCAGACCGGCGTGGTCGTTGGTTAGCCACAACCAGCCATAGGCAAAAGCAAACAGCGTGGTGAGGGGGATGAGAACGTAGCCGGTACGGCCGTGCCAATCTAGCGCCAGCCCGGCCACAATTGGCCCCAAAAACAGCCCCATCTGCCCGGAAAAGAAAAAGACGGCCGTCGCCCGGCTGCGCGCCGTGTGACTGATCAGGCTGGCGACCATTGTCCCGGCGGGGTGAAACATACCGGAACCAATACCGGCGACCGTCAATGCGGCCAGGGCAATCCAGTCCCCGGCCAGTGCCGCAAACGTAAAAAAGAAGGTCATCCAGCCCATGCCACCCACCACCAGCCAGCGCGGGCCAATGCGGTCGGCCAGCCAGCCAAAAAACGGCTGCGACAGCGACGCGCCCACGTTGTACAGCAGCAGCGTAATGCCCACCTGCGCATTTGTCAGCCCCAGGGAAATGGCGAGCAGGGCGATAAGCAGGTTGCGGCTGCTGTTTAGCACGTCAATACAAAAGTGGGTGATGCTGACGGCCTGGTACGGCCGTTCCTGGATGAAGGGGGTGTCGGTGACTGCCATTGTATCCTGAGAAATTATGAATGATGAAGGATGAATTATGAATTTCATCCCGCATAGAATACGAGCTTATTTGTTCTCTATGACCGCCGCTAAAACGGTTGCCAGGTGTTCCAGGCGCTGACCTTCAGCAGCCAGGCCGCGCATTTGCATCAGGCAGCCGGGGTCGGCGGTGACGAGGATGTCGGCGTTCGTGTGAGCGGCGTTGTCCAGCTTGACGGCCGTCATCGCATTACTCACTTCGGGCATCCGCAGCGAAAAGAGGCCGCCAAAACCGCAGCAGCGGTCTGCTTCGGCCATTTCGTGCAGGGTGCAGCCCACGGCCGTGAGCAACTGGCGCGAATCGTCCCCCAGCCCCAACAACCGGCACATATGGCAGGAATCGTGATAGGTCACGCTGGGGGCAGACGTAGTGGGGGATGGCTGCCAGCCCGCCTGTTGTACCAGGAATTCGCCCAGCTCAAAGGTTTTGGCAGCTAAGGCCTGGGCACGGCCGTGCCATTCGGCATCGTCCGCCAGCAAATGGGCATACTCCACGCGCATCATGGTGGTACAGGAACCGCTGGGTAACACCACCGCTTCATACGGCTCAAAAATCTCAATCGCGCGCTGCGCCAGGTCACGTGCCTGGGGCACAAAACCGCTGTTAAAAAAGGGCTGCCCACAGCACGTTTGCGCCGCCGGAAATTCCACCTCGTACCCGGCGCGGCGCAGCAGCTTCACCGTCGCCACGCCTACTTCCGGCATGATCTGGTCCACAATGCAGGTAACACAAAGAGCGATTGTTTTCATAGGAATTCGTAATCTGTAATCCGTGACCCGTGAATCGTAATCGGTTTACGGATTACGGATTACGGTTTACGAGTATAATCAAGGCAGTATACTGGCGAGCGGTAGAAGGGGCAAACGCATGAAACAGGAAAGTCAGAAGCACGATTCGGATTTTTTGCAGGCATTGGCAAAGTTGTATCCGGCCGGCCGGTTGTTGAACGGTGGGGCGTCAAAAGTGGCGTATGAATCGGATGCGCTGACCGGTTTTCGGCGGCAGGCGTTAGCGGTGGTGCTGCCGGAAACGGAAGAAGAGGTGGTGGAGACGGTGCGGTTGTGCCACGCGCATGGCGTTCCCTTTGTGGCGCGGGGCAGCGGCACCAGCCTGTCCGGCGGCTCGCTGCCGGTGGCTGATGGCATTGTCATTGGCCTGAACCGGCTAAACCGGATTTTGCGGGTGGATGTGGAGCAGCGCACGGCCGTTGTCCAGCCCGGCGTTATCAATCTGCACATCTCCCAGGCGGTGGCGGCGCACGGCCTGTATTACGCCCCTGACCCCTCCAGCCAATCCATTTGCACCATCGGCGGCAACATCGCCTTCAATTCCGGCGGGGCGCACTGCCTGAAATATGGCATGACCAGCAACCACATTTTGCGGATCAAAGCAGTGCTGGCCGATGGCGAGATTGTGGAATTTGGCAGCGAAAGCGCCGAGGGGGTGGGGGTTGGCCCGGATTGGATTGGCCTGTTTGTAGGGTCGGAAGGGCTGTTTGGCATTGCCCTGGAAATCACCGTGCGCCTGCTGCCCAGGCCGGAACTGTACCGCACGGTGTTGGCGGCATACCACGATGTGCAGATGGCCGGGGAAGCGGTGGCGCAGGTGGTGGCCTCCGGGCTGCTGCCGGGGGCGATGGAGATCATGGATCGGCTGGCAATCAAAGCGGCAGAGGCGGCCGTTCATGCCGGGTACCCGCAAGATGCGGAGGCGCTGTTGATTGTGGAGTTGGAAGGGGAGGCGGCGCAGGTAGAACAGGAGTTTGTGGCGTTACGGCCGCTCATTGAAGCCTCCGGTGCATATGAAATCCGTGTGGCCCAAAGCGAAGCAGAGCGGGTGGCGATCTGGAAAGGGCGCAAAGGGGCGTTTTCGGCGGTGGGGCGGCTGAGTCCCGATTATGTGGTGCAGGATGGGGTGGTGCCGCGCACTCATTTGGGTGAGGCGCTGGCTTTCATTCACAACCTGAGCCGGGAGTATGGCCTAGGTATTGCCAACGTCTTCCACGCCGGGGATGGCAATTTGCACCCGTTGATATTGTATGACGGCCGTGTGCCCGGTCAGCTTGAATTGGCCGAGGAGTGTGCCGGGAAAATTTTGCGCAAGTGCATTGAACTGGGCGGCTCCATTACCGGTGAACATGGCGTGGGCATGGAAAAGCGAGAGTACATGCCTTACCAGTTTAGCGAAGATGACCTGGATGTAATGGTCGCCATCCGCCATCAGTTTGATCCGCTGGAAATTGCCAATCCCGGCAAAATGCTGCCCGGCGATGACGCGCCGGCCTTGAAGATGCACGGGATGCACCCATTGGAGAAGGCGGGAGTTATTTCGCGTGAATAAACCCCTGGTTTGCATGGTTCAATCTTTCACAGAATTGGCTATCCCCTGTTGGCACGCAGACAACACGGTTGCCAGATCACCAGCCAACAAAGCGTTCACAGCCAGCCACAAACCAGGGAAAACCGGGCTGCGAATAATGCCCGCTTCATTGGCTGCCAACTCTTTGTACTCCCCTTCGTCCAGATAGAACCAGGCGACACGGCCGTCATAAATCTGCCACACCACATACTCCCGTACCCCCTGGCGTCGGTAGACCCGCTTCTTGTCGTGTAAATCAATGGAAGCGCTGCTAGCGGCGATCTCCATAATCAATTACCGGCGCTCAAATTCGGCGCGGGTCAGGTCGCCGGATTCCAGCGGTGGGATGGGTGGTAGCTTGAGGGCATAGGCGGATGGTTTGGTTAATACCCCCATGTCATTCGTGCTCCATTTACATACCCGGTCATTCTACCACATGCCTGCCAGATTTTCCGCGCTTGTTATAATCAGGGGTGATGAGGAGAATGACGATTATCAGCCAACCCCCTGCCCCCCAAACACTGCCACACGGCCGTGCCTATCTCTACTTCACCGTTTTTATTGCCGGTATGAGTACGTTGGCGATTGAGTTCACCACCAGCCGTATGTTGCAGACGGTGTATGGCACCTCCAACATCGTTTGGGCGAATGTGATTGGGTTGGTGCTGCTCTTCCTGACGGCGGGGTATTTCATTGGTGGGCGGCTGGCGGATAAACGGCCGTACCCCCACCTCTTTTACACCCTCGTTACCATCACCGGCTTTGCCAGCGTCTTTTTCCTGCTGCTTACCAGCGTCATGTTGCGTTCGGCGGCGGCGGCGATGGCAGCGGTGAACGTGGGCGCGATCCTCAGTTCGCTGGTGGGCGTCATCCTGGCGCTGGCGGTGCCCGTCACCCTGCTCGGCTGCATGTCCCCGTTTGCCATTCGGCTGGCGGTGCAGGATGTGGGCGAGGCGGGGCGGGTGAGCGGCCGTATCTACGCCATTTCCACCTGGGGCAGCATTTTGGGCACGTATCTGCCAGTGCTGCTGGTCATTCCCCTGGCGGGTTCACGGCTGACGGCGCTCATTTTTGGCGCGATTTTGCTGCTGGTGGGGTTGGGTGGTTTGTGGCAGACGCGGCGGCGGGCGGCGCTGTGGGGGCTGGCGTTGCTGCTGGCGCTGCTGCCGGTGGCCTATTTTGGCACGCGAGGCACGGTCAAAGCGTATGAAGGGCAGATTTTTGAGACGGAATCGGCCTACAACTACATTCAGGTCATCCGCCGTGACGATTGCAACTACCTGCTGCTCAATGAAGGGCAGGCGTACCACTCGTTTTATTGCGACGGTGGTTATGTGCCCCGCGTGTCCGTGTGGAGCATTATGCTGGCGGCCCCCTTTTTCAACGAAGGCCCGGTGCGGGTGGAGAATCTGGCGGTGATTGGGCTGGCAGCGGGCACTATTCCCAAGCAGTACGGCCGTGTCTTTGGCCCCATTCCCATTGACGGCATTGAACTCGACCCGGCCATTATCCAGACCGGCGTGGACTATTTTGACCTGACCGAGCCGAATATCAATCTGATTGCCGGCGACGGCCGTTACGAACTCAACCGCCTGACCACCCGCTACGACGTGATCACCATTGACGCCTACAAAGTGCCTTACATCCCCTGGCACTTGACCACGCGGGAATTTTTCCAGGAGGTGCAGGCGCATCTGGCGGAAGATGGCGTGGTGGCGGTGAATGTGGGGCGTGCGCCGCAAGACCGCACGTTGGTAGAGGCGATGGCCGCCACGATGCTCACCGTTTTCCCCACCATCCACGCCATTGATGTGCCCGGCACGTTGAATACCATCCTGATTGCCACCATGCAGCCAACTGCGCCGGAAAACGTAGCCGCCAACCTGGCCCAACTCAGCCCCAACGTTGACCCGCTGCTCAGGGAGGCTTTGGACACGGCCGTGGCCCACACCGTCCCCATCGCCCCCTCTGACGTCATCTTTACCGACGAACGCGCCCCCGTGGAAATCATCATTGATTCGCTGGTGCTGCGTTATTTATTGCAAACGGGGCCGGGCGGGTTGCCCGGCCTGGAACCGTGATGCGTGAAACGTGATGCGTGATCGGAAGAATCTCACGCATCATGCATCACGCATCACGCATGACGGAGAAACATGGAACCAACCACCTGGCACAGACTCCTACGCACGGCCGTCATTATCGCCATGCCCTTTTTCCTGGGGCTGGGCATGATACTGCTGGTAATTGAGTGGAATTGGCCCAGCTACCCGGCGTGGGAATACGGCCGTATTCCCGCCGACAACTATGGTCTGACCCCAGAACAGCGGCTCGACCTGGCACAGCAAACGCTGGCCTACCTGCGCCTGCCGGACCGTGCTGATGATGTGATCTACTTGCTGGAAGAACTACTCCTGCCGGATGGGCAGCCACTCTATAACGAGCGCGAAATCGGCCATATGTTGGATGTGAAAAATGTGACCGACAATATCCGCGCCGTCTGGCTGGTGGCGGGTATTGTTGTCGTTGTTGGTTCATTGGTATTGGTAGTGAAGCCGGAAACGGCCGTGTATGGCTGGCGTACCATCATGTGGGGCGGCGTCTTTACAGTGGCGGTTCTCTTAGCCATTGCCCTGTTCATCCTGCTGGCCTGGGACGTCTTTTTTGTGCAATTTCATGAGTTACTTTTCCCGACCGGCACCTGGACATTTGCCTACACCGACGGCCTCATCCGCCTCTTCCCAGAGCAGTTCTGGTTTGACGTAGGCGTGATCATGAGCGGTGGGGCGTTGTTATTGGGGGTGGTTACGGCCGTGTGGGGCTTTGTGATGGAGCGAAGAGTCAGTTAGCAGTGAGCAGTGGGCAGTAGAAGACGCTGCTCACTGCTCCAGAGAGGCAAGTATGAAATCCATCGTCATCACCGGCGTATCCACCGGTATCGGGTATGAGGCGGCCAAAATGCTGGTGGGGCGTGGTTGGCGGGTGTATGGCAGTGTGCGTAAACAGGCGGATGCTGACCGTTTGCAGCAGGAATTGGGACAGACGTTTACGCCGCTATTGTTTGATGTGACGGATGAAGGAGCAATTGCTACGGCCGTTGCCCAAGTCCCCACCCCCCTCACCGCCCTCATCAACAACGCCGGTATCGCCGAACCCGCCCCCCTGATGCACCTGCCCCTGGCCGAATTCCGCCAACATCTGGAAATCAATGTCACCGGTGTGTTGGCCGTGACACAGGCGTTTTTACCGGTGTTGGGGGCGCAGGCCAATTGGCCGCATTCGCCGGGGCGTATCATCAATATCAGTTCCGTCAGCGGCCGTATCGTCTACCCGTTCATGGGGGCCTACGCCACTTCTAAACATGCGCTGGAAGCGATGTCTGACGCGCTGCGGCGGGAACTACTGCTATATGGCATTGACGTGATCCTGATTGAGCCGGGCACGGTGCGGACGCCCATCATCGGCAAATTTGCCGGGCAGGTGGCGCGGTATATGGAGACGGATTACGGCCGTGTCCTGCAACCCCTCGCCGCCCAGGTGGAAAAACGAGAGCAATCCGCGCTGCCGGTGGAACGGGTCACGGCCGTTATCCGGCAAGCTCTGGAAAACGAGCACCCCAAAACCCGCTACCCCATCCCCCGCAAACGGCTGACCGGCTGGCTGCTCCCCCGCCTGCTGCCCGACCGCTGGTTTGACCGGCTGGTGGCGCGGCAATTGAAGATGGGGAAAAGGTAATCAATCAAAACATCACTGGTTATTCGGTTGTTGATGTGCAACTTTGCGAAACGATATTTTGATATACGACAGTTACCGACTATGGAGGCATAATGACCCTGGCTATCGTTCTCCTCGCCGCCGGGCAGGGGACACGAATGAATTCCAAATATCAGAAGATATTACATGCAGTGGGTGGCAAACCCATGGTGCAGCATATCTTTGCGGCGGCAGTGCAGGTGGCCGATCGGCCACCGGTGCTTGTGGTTGGCCCTGGCGCGGATGGTGTGCGAACGCTGCTTGGTGAGCAGGCCATATACGCAGTGCAGGCGGAGCAGTTGGGTACCGGCCATGCCACGATGATGGCCGAGGCAGCCTTAAAGGGCCAGGCAACCCAAGTGATTGTGACCTATGGCGATATGCCGCTATTGCGGGCAGAGACATTGCGGCGGCTGGCGACGATGCAGGCAGAAACCATCGCCACTATCACCATGCTCACGATGATGGGCGATCCGGCCAGTTCGTTTGGCCGCATTGTGCGTGGCGAAGATGGATCGGTGCGGGAAATTGTGGAGGTGGCAGAAGCCAAGAGGCGACCGGACAGTGAAACGCTGCTCAATACCCGCGAACAAAATGTGGGCGTGTATTGTTTTGATGCCGATTTTCTTTGGCGCAATATCCATGATCTCCCCTTGCGGCAGGCGCGCAATGGGGGCGAGTATTATTTGACGGATTTGATAGACACGGCCGTGCGCCAAAACTTGCGTGTGGAAGCCATCATTACCGATGACCCGGATGAAGGGTTGGGGGCGGGTACACGGGCGGAACTGGTTGCCGTGGAAAAGGCGTTTCGCCGCCGCGCCAACAATTATTGGTTGGCCCATGGTGTGACGCTTATTGACCCGGACAGCACCTACATTGACCCGAATGTGCAAATTGGGCAGGATACCATTATCTGGCCGAACAGTTATTTACAGGGGCACACGGCCGTTGGCGCAGACTGTATCATCGGCCCCAACACCATCTTGCGGGATGCGCAGGTGGGGGACGGTTGCCGGGTGGAAATGGCGATGGTGGTGAAGGCAGAGGTGGCCGCGGGCACGGCCGTAGCGCCGTTTTCCGTGATCGGTAATCCGTAAGCCGAGGCCCGAAGTCGGAAGTCGGAAATCGGACTTCCGACTTCGGGCTTCAATAAATCAGAGGTCAACATGATCACAAAGGCGCAACAGGAGGCATTGATTCAGGCAGCGGTGGCAGTGCGAGAGCAAGCGTATGCGCCGTATTCAAAATACCCGGTGGGGGCGGCGCTGCTGACGCCGGACGGCCGTATCTTTACCGGCGTCAATGTGGAGAATGCCTCCTATGGGCTGACGATTTGTGCGGAGCGCACGGCCGTGTTCAAAGCCGTCTCCGAAGGCTACCGTGAATTTGTAGCCGTGGCCGTGGCCACCGAAAATGCCGGTTCGCCCTGCGGCGCCTGCCGCCAGGTGTTGGCCGAATTTGCCGGCGATATACCGGTATGGCTGGTGGATGCAGCGGGACACGGCCGTGAAACCACGCTCTACACGTTATTGCCCGACCACTTTGGCCCAGAGCATTTGCCGTAATCCGTTACCCGTTATCCGTAATCGGTTTACGGTTCACGGTTTACGGGTCACGAAAGATGACACTTTGCCCATCAACAGATGACAACTGATACATGACAGCACGGCCGTGCCTGTCTACCCTATTGGCGGATGTCTCCTCTCACTGCATCCGCTTCCCGCCCCAAAAGAGCATCCAGTTTACCAATCCCCCACTCTTAGTTCGTAGTAACGGCTTCAGCCGGTACTTCTCGCTGAAGCACTCCCCGCTGAAGCGGTCACTACAAACATGTGATAAGGAGAAAAGATCATGCTTAACAAAGTTGCGGACTTGGCTGGGCCGGGCATTGGCAATTATGATGATCTGTGGCACGTCCTGCCGGATGATTATCATTCCTTGCTCACGCCTAAAGAAACGCAAAAGGCGATTTATGCCGCCAAACAGTACATTGAAGAGAACTTGTGCAAAGAGTTAAACCTGATGATGGTTGAGGTGCCGTTGATTGTGGATGTAGATAGCGGCGTCAACGATTATCTGGATCGAGATGGCTCGCGCACGCCGGTGCGTTTCCACATCAGCAATGATTACGACAAACACCCGGTTGACGCGGAAGTAGTGCAGGCGGCAACCAAGTGGAAGCGCATGGCGCTGAAGCAGTTTGATATGCAGCCCGGTGAAGGGCTGCTGACCGATATGCGCGCCGTGCGCAAGGATTATTTCCTGGATCATGACCACAGCGCCTATGTAGACCAGTGGGATTGGGAGCGCACAATTACGGAAGACCAGCGCAATCTGGAATTTCTGA
Organism: Anaerolineae bacterium; assembly: GCA_023382655.1. GTDB lineage: Bacteria > Chloroflexota > Anaerolineae > Promineifilales > Promineifilaceae > CAADGU01. Next base: position 28,645 of record JAHDWK010000014.1, read on the forward strand.
CGGCCGTTGTCGCCAAAATCTGGAAAGTCATCAAAGGCGCCGAAAGTTATGTGCATGGCCTGTTCCCCAAACTGCGCGATGGACGTTACCCCGACCTGCCCGAAGAACTGACCTTTTTACACGCCGAGGATATTCTGGACATGTACCCTAACCTGCCGCGCAAACAGCGGGAAACGGCCGTGCTGCAAGAATACCCCGCCGTCTTCATCTATGGCATTGGCTGGACGCTGCGTGATGGCTACCCGCATGAACTGCGCGCCGCCGATTATGATGATTGGGTGACGCCGACTGTATCCGAAGACGGCCGTCCCATGCACGGCTTAAACGGCGACATCCTGGTCTGGAATCCGGTCACGCGCCGCCGCCACGAGCTTTCCTCCATGGGCATCCGCGTCAATAAACGCACCCTGGTGCAGCAGCTAGAAATGACCGGGCAGCTTGAATTCTTAAACCTACCCTATCACAAGGCGATTCTCAACGACGAGATTCCACTGAGCATTGGCGGGGGCATTGGGCAGTCACGCACTCTCATGCAACTGCTGCGCAAAGCCCACCTGGGCGAAGTCAGCGTCACCGTCTGGCCCAAAATTTTGAAGGAGATGGGGGCGAAGAAGAACATTTTTGTGTTGGAATAAGGGCAAATGGCGTAAAATAATGGTCGGTAGACATCCGATTTCTCAAGCAACCGTTGGTTGCCTAAATCGGATGTCTGAGATGCCCTATGCCAAACGATGCCCCCACCCAACGTTTTTCCGACCGTGTAACTCATTACGTGAAATACCGGCCCGGCTACCCCACGGCCGTGCTTGCCTGCCTGCGTGATGAATGGGGATTGACGGAGACGGCCGTCATTGCCGACATTGGCTCCGGCACCGGCCTGCTTACCCGCCTCTTTCTGGACAATGGCAACCCCGTTTATGGCGTGGAACCCAACGCCGAGATGCGGGCGGCGGGTGAAGCGTTTTTGGCCCATTACCCCCGTTTCACCAGTGTCACCGGCACGGCCGAAGCCACTACCCTGCCCGACCACAGCATAGATTTTGTGGTGGCCGGGCAGGCTGCCCACTGGTTTGCGCCTGAACCCACCCGCGCCGAATGGCAGCGCATCTTAAAGCCAGGTGGCCGCATCGCCCTGGTCTGGAACACGCGGCATGTAGAGGGGTCGAACTTTATGCGGGCATATGAGCGCATTCTGGTGGACTTTGCGCGGGATGACACGGGACGGCCGCGCCGCGAAGGTGGGCACGAACGCGGGCCGGAGTTTATTCTGGGTGATTCCTACCAATTTCGCTCTTTTGTGAATGTGCAGCAGTTTGATTATGCCGGGCTGGAAGGGCGCACCCTCTCTTCTTCGATGATGCCTCTGGTGGGGCATCCAAACCACGAGCCGATGCTGGCTGCTTTACGCGAACTGTTCGACCAATACAAAGAAGACGGCCGTGTGACCGTCCTCTACACCACCGAATTGTATGTGAATTAGTGTGGCAACAAGTTACACCGCCTGCCACCGATGCCCATACTGTTTTTCGTAATACGCTTTGAATTCGCCGCTTTTGATTTTGCGCCACCACCATTCGTTGTCGCGGTACCAGCGGGCAGTCTCGATAATGGCTTCATGGGGCGTGTGGTTTGGCTCCCAACCCAGGGCGCGGATTTTGTCCACATTCATGCTGTAACGGCGGTCGTGCCCCTCGCGGTCTTTGACGTAGCGGATGAGGCTGGTGGGGCGCTCTAACGATTGCAACAGTAGTTCAATCATCTCAATGTTTTCCATTTCCACGGCCGTACCCACATTATACGTCTCGCCCAATACCCCTTTGTGCAAAACCAGGTCAATCGCTTCACAGTGGTCGGTGACGTATTGATATTCGCGCATCTGACGGCCGTCGCCATACACCGGCAGCGGCTCATGGTCAATGGCATTGGTGGCAAACAAGGGCACTACCTTCTCCGGGTATTGGTACGGGCCAATGTTGTTACTACCCCGTGTAATGGTCACCGGCAAATCATAGGTGATGAAATAAGCGTTCACCAGCAAGTCTGCGCTGGCTTTGCTGGCCGCATACGGGCTGCGGGGGGCCAGATTGTCTGTTTCTTTGCTGGAATACCCGTGGGGAATATGCCCATACACTTCATCCGTGCCGATCTGGTGATACCGCAACTTGAACTTCCGTGCCGCTTCCAACAGCACATACGTCCCATACACACTCGTCTGAATGAACGCATCCGGGTTCATAATGGAGCGGTCTACATGCGTCTCGGCCGCAAAATTGACAATCGTATCAATCTCCTGCTCTTGCACCGTCTGCTCCACCAGCGCCGCATCACAAATATCCCCCTGCACAAAGTGATACCGGGGATCATTCTCCACCGCGCGCAAATTATCCAGATTCCCGGCATAAGTCAGTTTGTCATATACCACAATCTGGTAATGCGGATACTTCTGCTGCATGTACAAAACAAAATTAGCGCCGATAAAACCGGCCCCACCCGTCACCATCAAGTTTTTCATAATCGCCTCTCAATCAAAAATTTTGGAAAATCCGCTGAGGACGCGAAGAACGCCACGGTTTTTCGTCCACAAGCCAGATGGCATTTTAGCCAAATGACCTTGCACAGCCAATAAACGGCTGTGCTATACTTGCCCTACGCTTATGGAGAGATGGAAAAATGGACAGTACCCACAATTACCTCATCGTCAGTGATTTTCATTTGAGCGAAGGATGTAATCCTGTCACCGGCCTGATTGATCCCAATGAAGATTTTTTTCAAGACGTGCCGTTTGCCCAACTTATTGCCTATCACGCCCGGCTCAGCCGTGACCCAGAAGCGGCTGATTTTCACCAGAAACCCTGGCGGCTGGTGATCAACGGCGATATGTTTGACTTTTTACAGGTCACATCGCTGCCACCGGAAGGAGATACGCTGACGGCCGTTACCGGCAAAAAATACCACAAGGAGTTAAGCGCCAACGAACAGTTGTATGGTCTGGGTACGGAAGAGAAGGTCATCATATGGAAACTGGAAACCATTGCCGCCGGGCATCCGCTCTTTTTCCAGGCATTGGCCTGGTTTCTGGCACATGAGGGCAACCAGCTCATCCTGATGAAGGGCAACCATGATGTGGAGATGGCCTGGGAGGGGGCACAGGTACGGCTGCTGTCGCTGCTGGCAGACGCATATGAAACGTGGACGACGGGCCACAACCCCGAATCCCCTCTGCCACACTTCGCCGACATGCCGACCGCTTTAGTACCCGATACACTCGCTAACCAGATACGCTTTCCCAAAAAGTTCCTTTACCAGCGTGACCTGTTTTATATTGAACATGGCTGCCAGTATGACCCGGTGAACTTTTTTTATGACTTTGCCGACCCCCGTCTGATTGATGAGCAGCGGCAGGTGCAAGAGGTGATCGAACTGCCGGAAGGCTCTCTTTTTGTGCGCTATTTTTTCAATGAGGTCGAGTTTATTCATCCCTTTGCCGATAATTTCAAACCGATTACGCGCTATTTTTTCTGGCTGGTGGCGAATGCCCCCGGCCACCTGGTAGACTTCATGAAGGTCTTGCTGCAATATCGAGAGGCGCGCAAACAGGTGAACGTGAAGGCTAAAAAGAAAGTGAAGTATCAGCGGCAGGTGAACGGCCGTACCACGCCTGATCCTTTCCTGGCCCCCCTGTTAGATATTCAGGAGGGCATCCGGGCCATGATGGCGGCCCATTCCCAACAGACCACCCGACGTATGATCGGCAGCATCGCCCTGGCAGTGATCGCCATTCTGCTGTTGGGTGTTACTATTCGCACCATTGCGATGGGGGAATATGGGTTAATGGTGGTGGCGTTGTTTTTTACGGCCGTCTGCCTGGCTGCCAGCGGCGCGCTCTTTCAATCGCTCAACCAGTTGTTAGCCAGCCCTTACCTGTACACGGCGGCGCAACAAGTGGCCGAATTGGTGAACGGCCGTCCCACCCCGCACATCGGCCCCGTGCGCTACTTCATCTTCGGCCACGACCACGCCGCCCGCCTGATGCTGCTGGACAACAGCGCCGACCCACATCCCCCCGACTACCGCCAATGGTACATCAACACCGGCAGTTGGATTCCCGTCTTCAGCCAGGAAGAGCAACTCACCCGCCCTGCCGCCAACCTTACCTTTCTCCGGCTTGTCCCCTCTCGTCTGGAAAAAGGCAATGACCTGCCCGAACTACTGCGCTGGTCAGAAGACGCCAACGCCCCCCGCCCGACCCGCATCTTTGGGTGATGGGCCATCACCAGCCAGGGCATGGTAAGAGCCAGGAAATAAAGCTGAGTTAAAATAACTGCGTTTACCGGGTAAATGGCAGCCTCCCCTAAACTGGCAATCAATGCCAGTATTCTCAGTTTTTCCCTATTGAAGCTGCCCGGCACAAGGGCTACTCTTTTATAGATAGGGAGAGAATACTTACCACGAATTATACTAACCGTACCCAGAGAGACATAACCCGGCAGTACCGGTTTACTTAGTACGTGGGTACCGTCTCTTTTTCGTTAAGTCAGAGTAACATGGTTAGGGTGCTCTGAAAGAGGAAGGAACATCATGCGCTTACCACCTCAGTTACACTGGATCTATCATCGCCTTATCCAACCATCGCCCGACCTACCATTGGACGAGCAAGTAAAAGCGTCCGTGTTAGTTTATATCCTCCTTACCAGCGTTAGTATTGGCCTGCTTATACAAATTATGAGCCTGTTCATCTTCCCCGCAGAAGTTAATATGGTAGATAATGTACTCGCCTTTACTTTCGCGTCTATGATGATTATTCCCTATATCCTGAGCCGCACCCGATATTACCAGTGGGGCAGCATATTAACCATCGTTATATTCACCATCGCCATTTGTGCCATCGCTATAAACGGTGGGTGGCTTTATCTGTATTATTTACTCTTCCCCATTGTTGTCTGCGGCATGTTGCTTTCGGTGCGGGTTACCATTTTTTTGGTTTTGTTCAGCAACGTGGCCATTGTGGTCATCGTGTTATTGACTGAACCTTCGGCAATTTATAACGCTTTGCAGGTGAACTTTTTCTTGAGCTATGTGTCATTCATGATTGTTCTGGCTGCGTATTATCAGGCTCAAGCCGGAAATCGCTATCGTACCGAGCTAGAGGAACAGGTATCGAACCGTACGGCCGAATTATTGGCCGCCAACCACTCGCTCCATCAAGAAGTGGCCGAACGTAAACAGGCTGAAAAAGCGGTAAAACAGGCGCGCCAGATTTCTGAAACCTTGCGCGAAGCCAATCTGGCGCTTACTCGCACGCTTGATTTACCAGTCGTCTTGGAAACTTTGTTGGAATACCTTTCCCGCTTAATCCCTTATGACAGTGGGAATGTGATGTTGCTCAAGAATGGATCACAGATAGAGGTGGTGGCAATTCGTGGTTACGAAGCGTGGGCCAATCCGGCCGACATCTACCAGTTGAGTTTTGATTTTGGGGAGTATCGCTCGTTCCGGGAGATAGCCGATAACAAACGAGGTATTTTGATAACGGACGTTAATAAATATCCAGACTGGGTGCAGCGGCTAGACAGGGCGGGTGGGCACATCAAAGGTTGGTTGGGCATTCCGCTTATTGCCGGCGGTGAGGTGATTGGCCTTTATTCACTAGATAAGGTAGAAGCAGATTTTTTCAACGAGGAACATTTACGTCTGGCGGAAGCGCTGGCAGCACAGGCGGCCGTTGCCATTCAAAACGCCCGTCTGTTTGAGCAGCTAGAGGCAGGCCAGGAGCAGTTACGGCAGCTTACGCAGCAGGTGGTGATGGTTCAGGAAGAAGAGCGGCGGCGCGTTTCCCGTGAATTGCATGATGAGGCAGGGCAGGCGCTAACGGCTATGAAATATAGTCTGGCTACCATCCTGTCCCACCTATCGGAAAATGGTTTTCAGGCCAACGGTGAGGCTGAAATGCTGAAACATGTAAGAGCGGCCGTCACCCTCTGCGAGACAACGATGTCGCAAATTCGCAATCTTGCCCATGACTTGCGCCCAACCGCTTTGGATGACCTCGGTTTAAGTCCGGCCCTAGAAGGTTTTTGTGTTGATTTTGCGGAAAGAACATCGTTGTCTATTCTTTATCAGGGCGTGAATACACCCATCCTGTCAGATGCAGCCAATACCACCCTCTACCGTTTTTTGCAGGAAGCGTTGACCAATGTTGCGAAACATGCCCAGGCTACAAAGGTTGAGGTGAATTTGGGGTTGGATGAAATCTTTGTCCACCTTTCGGTGGAGGATAATGGGTTGGGTTTTAACCTGGAAGATGGCGAAAAGGGAGACGGCCGTGAAGCGGGCATTGGTCTTACAGGGATGCGTGAACGGTTACAGTTGGTAGGCGGTCGGCTAGAACTCCAATCCTGTCCAGGTGGTGGCAGTAGCCTGACAGCCAGTGTGCCCTGGTAGGGCGTTCTATAATCTCAAATGAGGTGATCATGGATACAATTAATGTTGTGCTGGCAGAAGATCATCATGTGGTAAGAGCGGCCGTCGCCGAATTCCTGGCGAAAGAGCCAGATATTCAAGTTGTGGGGCAGGTGGCTGAAGGGGGGCCGATCTTGTTTGACATGATTAGCCAACTGCAACCCGATGTGCTGGTATTAGATGCGCACATGCCGGGGCATAAAGTGGTGGAATCAGCCCAATTTTTACAGGCACAACATCCTGAAGTTCACATTCTGGTGTTATCGGCCTATGACCGGCGGGAATATGTGGAAGGATTGTTACGCGCCGGCGCGGTGGGTTATGTGCTGAAAGATGATTTGCCCGAATCGTTGTTGCAGGCAGTACGGGCGGCGGCAAAGGGGCAGCCCTGGCTCTCTGCCAAAGCGGCCGCCGCCTTATGGAAATCGGCACGAACAATTGATCTCACTGCAGAATTGAGTCTGACGCCGCGTGAATTGGAAGTATTGCAATTGATGGCAGACGGCCGTCGCAATGAGGAGATCGCCGCGCAACTGTTCCTCTCCATTCAGACCGTAAAAAACCACGTCCGCAGTATTTACAGCAAACTGGCCGTAGAAAGCCGTGTGGAAGCGGTACTCTATGCCCAAAAAATGGGGATTGTGTCAGGTTAATAAGTTCGTAGTAGGCGATTCCATCGCCTTCTGACGGTCACCCGCTCTGGCCGGTGTCCCACCGAACCAGCGTCGCTTGGTCCGGAGCGCAGCCCTTTGGGACTGAGAGGTGGCGACAGCCCACGCAACATCAGCCAGTTCAATCAGTTCGGGCATCCCTCTCCCCGCTAACAAATTGATGCAATAAATCACAGGTCGCGCCAATCGCCTCCTGGCGGGCGGCATAGCGGCGTCCTTGTTGACTCAGAGTGACATGTACCAACCGCGCCAGCCGCAGCGCATCCAGATGATGAATGACCGTCGGCGGCCGCAAACGCAAGCGACGCGCCAGTTCGGCCGGCGTTAGAGGCCCCTCAGACAAATGTTTAAGAATGCGCAGCCGGGTCGGGTCGGCCAACGCCTTGAGCGTGTTATACAACAGTTCCGGTACCACTTCGCCCGGTACCAGCGACATATCATTCGGCCGGCCGCCAAACAAAAACGCCCATTTCACATGACCCTGCCCAATCGGGCCAAAGTAGCTCAACGGCGTCGTCCAAAATGACGGGATCATCGCCACTTCTTGTACGGCCGTGACATCCTCATAATCAAACCGCAGGCCCTGCGACAATTCATTCAACAGCTCATCGAGAGGAATCGTGCCCGCCAACGTTTGCGCTCTGGCAGCGCTTTGCGCCAGGGCAGGCAAAATACGCTCTTCCTCCTCATGGAAAAAAACCTCATAATAAGATTTCAATGCCTCCACATAGTTAAGGCCAAACTGTTCCGCATTAGCCCACACATGCAATGTGGCCTGCACTTCTTCGTCCGACACCTTTTTTTTGCTCTTCCCCTCTTTGCGGTGCATTCCCGTATACAGGTCTACCAATTGCTGCTGGTCCGTTTCATCCCACGCCGCATGTTCAGCCACCCGATACAACAGCGTCTTAAAGCTCTCATCCATATAACAGTTCGTCATTTCATGCAAACGGCGCCCGGCAGGGATTTCTTCCAATCGCTCCAGCACGGTACGGCTATCTTTCGGTTCTGGCAGGCTAATGAGCCAGGGCAAAGGCCATACATGATGGAACGTCATGACGTCTTGCAAAAATTCACGCTGCTCCACCGGCAGGCGTGACCGAACGCCAGCCGCCCAGTTGCCCCGCAAGCCAAACCGATCCGGATCATGCAGCACATCCAGGCTGATGAATAAATCATACGCTGTGCCTACTTCCCATGTGAGTTGTGGTTCTATTTCCATATGGTCATTCTTGTCCGTAGTCGGTAATCCGTAATCGGTAATCGGTTTACGGGCCACGGATTACGGGTCACGGATTACGAATTCCCCTCTCAGGCGGGCGCCAGGGCCGCCTGCGCCTGGCGCACAATGTCCTGAATCTGCCCCAGGTGGCTGTCATCATGGGAAAGACCCAGCACAAAGCGGATCACGGCCGTCATTTCCACCCCACCCTCTCGCGCCTGATAAAAATTACCCAGGTATGGCTCATCCGGCCACATCTCCAGGCTAGCCAGCCGCATCCGGCGGCTCTCTTCCAGACGGTGACGGCATTGGTCAATGGTGGTGATGGTGCGCCACGGCCGTTCGCTGCGCGAGCGTCGTGGTTGTACGTTTACTCCTCGCGCCAACTCCGCTGCCAGCGCCGCGCTTTCTTCCGCCGATGCTGTCGTATGCACAATCACGTGCCCCAGCGTCCAGGCCAAATCCACCTCATCCTGATTAACCGCATATGTATCATTTGCCACCGGGTCATCTGGCACAAACGTTACACATACATCCGTACAGCCGGCAATCAGCGTCAACATGGTATCTACCATCTCATTCGTCAAATCCCGCAAATGGTCTACCGTCAGCCTGGTGGTCAATTGCGTCCAGGTCATCTCTTTTTGGCGCACCGGCGCAAAATCAAGCATTAACACTACTCCTTTGAACCCAATATTTTCTCTGAAAAGCTATAGCACATATGCCCGCAATTGGAAAGTCATTCTCACCAAACCTGTGTAAAATAGGGAAGAGGGGTGTTGGTTCCCTCAAACCAACACCCCTACCCAGAGATTTGGAGAAGACTAACGCAGAACGTCAGTCTTGGGAAAGCTGTAATTGCGCGATCAACCATTCCAGGCTGGTCTTTAATTCGGTCATTTCTGGTGCGTTCAGCTTCCAGGGAGTAAAAAATAAACGGTCTGTTTCCGCCTCGACTACTTCACGTATCTGCTTTCCTTCAGCAGTAGGGGTATAACGGCCGTCCGCCACCGTCAACCAACCCCGTGTACACACTTTCTGCAAAGCCATCTCATAAGCCACCGTATCATATCCCCGAAAACCACCCAGTTTTTCGGCCAGGTCTGCCGCCGTTGTCGCCGGTTCGCCAAAAACATAGACACCGTGTATATGGCTAAATGCCTCCCACTCATACCCTTCCAGGCCATATGGCTGCCAGGCCGCCAGGTGCGCATCATCGCGGAAGGCATTCAAATCATTCAGGTAACGCCGTATTCGTTCTACCACCGGCGCTTCTAAACCCGGATCATAAAAACGGCTGCGGTCCAGGCTGGGATGGCGCGGTTCTGGCGTCGCCATGCTGCTCTCCACCAGGCTACGTAGCAAAACCGCCAACCGTTCCCCGTTTGCCGGCGATGTCAGGTTGATGGTTTGGGCCACAGCCACGGCCGTTGCCGCAATACGCGCTGCCAGTTTCTGCCCGGCTTCTGTCAAAACATACTCTTCATCCCCCACTTTTGCCAAAACACCACGCTCAACCGACCCCTCCAACTGGGTCATCACATGCGCCCGTGCCTGATACGGCGTACGAACCAGGAACACATCGGGGGTAAGTGGATCAGGAACGGTTGACACGGCCGTTTGCACGGCCGTAAAATCCCCACCTTGCAAACCTGTTTCCTCGATCAATTGTGTCAATGTCGGCATATAGTGGGCATTGATGGCAGTAGCCAGTTCCTCGCTCAAATCCAGATACCATTTTGGTCGTTCCATCATTTCTTCCTCCATCAATTGAAGCCGTTACATATCCCAGGTAGCGTCGCCAAAAAAGTTTCCATGATCCTTTGCCACAAAAGCCTCAATTTGCGCCCGCCGGTCGCCTAGCCGAAATGAAGGGCCATGCCCTGGATAACAAACCATATCGTCCGGCCACTGCAAAACCACCTGCCCCAACGTCTGTAACGTTTGCCGAAAACCGGCCGCCGACCAAGTCTTGCCAGGGCCGCCATCAAAAATCGTATCCCCCACAATCGCCCGGTGGTCGTTCTCTAAAACAAAACAGACCTGATCGCCAATATGGCCGGGCGTGTAATACACCCGCAGCGTATGAGCGCCTACCGTCACCACATCCCCATCATGTAGCACCCGGTCTACGCCTACATCCTCACCATTCGGCTCGTGTGGCCCATCGTGCCCGGCTACCGGCACTGCCAGACGCCGGCGCATCTCTGCCAACGCCCCGATATGATCTATATGGGTATGCGTCAGCAAAATGGCCGCCGGATGGCTGTTACCCAGCATTGCCTGCAAAATCTCCGCATCATCGCCCGGATCGATGAGCACACTCTCGTTAGTTTCTGGGCAGATCAGAGCATAGGTATTCATGCTCCAGGGGCCAACCTGCCTTGTAACCAATTCCAATGCCGCCATTTTTCACTCCTTTGACCACGTTTTGAACAGAGTAATGACAAAGCCGCTGCCTATTTTGTATAATGCATTCGGTATTAGACTGAAATCTAATTCGTTAGATTATTATCTAATACCCCTTGTTTGTCAATTAAGTAGCCATCCCCCTGATTACGGACACGGTCTGGTACACCAGACCTATTCACCAATTACCCACTTTGCCTGAAACTGTAACTGAAAGTAAATCTCCGAAGAAATCGGGCTTCTGGGGCTGAAAAACGGGTAGCTGCCAGAAAGTCCGGGTTTCTAAACTCAAAGTATGTATTGTGGAGGTGTCCCCAAATGATACGTAGCGAAAAACTTATAACGGCCGTCATCATCCTTCTGGTTGCCATCATTCTCATCCCTCTTGGTTATCTCATCGCGGAAACAACGGGCGCGCTGGTGGCGTTGGGTCTGGTACTATTAGGTGCTGTAGTGGTTGGCGGGTTTTTTGAAAATTACGTAACCCTGACCGAGATGGAAGTAGGGGTGATATTTGACCGGCATGATAATTTTGTCTGTTTTCTGGACAACGACTACGGCCGTATCCCCCGTCGTTATGCCAAAGAAACTGAAGTCTGGTATGGTGATACCAATGGTGACGGCACAGATGAAATCCCCCTGCCTAATCCCCTGTCTAAACCCCTCGCCCGCCATCACATCAACCGGGCCACCGAGGTAGTTAAGGCCCGGTTACGCAAAGGCTCCTTTGATGCCAGCGGTACCACTGCCAATATACGCACCCGTGAAGGTATCCCCATCAATATCCCCTGGTTCGTCTCTTTCCGCATCGAAGTTTGGCGCATCAGACCCGGCATAGATTACAAAATGGCCCGCGCCTTACCGGCCAATGCCGACAAAATGGTCGCCGGCCGTATGATGCAAATTTTGCAGCATGTGGTAGGCCAAAAAAGTATTCAGGAATTGTACGCCACCCCTGGTGACAACAGCGCCATTCAGCAGCTAGAAGATGAAGTACGCACGCAACTTTTAACTCGCGCCAGAGCCATTGGCATTACCGGCATTGCCAGCAACGATTTGAAAATTGGGCCTATCGAGGTGCCGGGCAAGATTGAAACCACGCTGCGCGACGCCCACCAGCGTCTTATCTACGCCGACACATTGGCTAACGCCTTGCAGCGGTTACAACAGGCCGTCCACGCTTTCTCGCCGGATGATATGGAACGGCTGACAGAACTGGAACGGCTGCGCATCATAGATGAAAAAGCACAGTCCATCGCTCTGTCCGAAGCCTTTGTAAACACCCGCAAACAACACACCATGAATTTTTATGATGAGATGGAGCCTCATGTCAACGGGCATGGCCATAGCCGGGTAGATAAAAAGGTATAAACGATTGGCGGTTGGGTGATGAAACCATCACCCAACCGCCAGACATTATCGCCATACGGCCGTGCCCCCTTGCCACAATTGATATAACCCAAAACCCAACAATGCCAGCGCCGACGCCAGCCCCAACACCCGGCTCACACGAGGGTCTAGTTGTCTGGCAACGGCAAACAAGACCACAAAAGCCATAAAACCGCCAATGAGGGCGCCATAAAAGCCAAATAAAAAGCCCAAACCCAAATGGGCCGATTGCCGCCAGCTTGTCAACAAAATGGGGCCGGCGATGGTCGCCCAAAAAATGTATGGGCCAGGGCCAAGCGCATTCATCAGCGCCGCCTCGAAGATATTCATTCGTTTGGTTTCTATGGGCGCCGTGCTGGAAATAAGCGGCTGGCGCAGTGCTCGAAATGCTTTGACTGCCAGATACAGTAAAAAACAGCCGCCCACCAGTTGCAGACTCACTAGAAAACCATCTGGCAGCCGCGTTAATACAAACAAAACCAGGAAAATAATTGGCCCGTCGCTGAGTAAAGGGGCAAAGGCAGCCCACAGCGTCCCCCGCCAGCCATTCTGCAATGTTTGTGACAGCAAATAGGCTTGAAAAGGCCCCGGCTGCGCTGCGGCTGCCCCACCCAATAACAAACCTTGCGAGAAGTAAATCAGCATAAGGCGGGGATTGTACGCGCGATTAACCCTGTCACCAACCCGGAATTAACGCACGCCGGTTAGCTCTTCCATACTCACCACGCAGCGAATGCCCACATAGTTCAGATGCACATCAGGGGCATAGACCAGGGTGGAATAAAAGGGGATGGTAGCCGAAATTTGTTGCGGCAGGGAATTCCAACCGCCGCCGCGCAGGACGCGCCCCGGCCCGGTCATTTTGCTCACCGTCCATTCCCAGACATTGCCACACATATCAGTGCAGCCATAGGGGCTGTCCCCTTCCGGCGAGTAGGTGGCGACCGGGGTGGGGCCACGACTGAAGAAGTTGCAGCGTTCGGGCGAGGGTGGTTGGTTGCCCCAGGGATATTCACGGCCGTCCATCCCTCTTGCTGCCAATTCCCATTCCTCTTCGGTGGGCAGTCGCTTGCCGGCCCATTTGGCATAGGCCAGCGCATCCTGCCAACTGATTAATGTCACCGGGTAATTGGCTTTGCCTGCCGGATACGTGCGCCGTTTACGATCCCAGTTGTACGGCCGTAACGTCTTGTCCGCGGTATATGGCACATCATAACTCGGGTTGGCGTCAATAAACCGTTTATACTCCGCATTCGTCACCAACGTCCGGTCAATCCAAAACTCTGGCACTAACACCCGTTGGTGCACCTGCCCAAAATCAAACTCCGCTGCCGGAATGCGTACCATCACCTTATGGTCTGTGCGCCAGGTCAACCGGTCATGCGCCCAGCCCAACATCTTATACGCCTGTTCCAACAGCCCCCGTGTGATAGACAGGGTAGGCATCAGGCTGGCCACCGTTTCCCCCATCTCCACTACCTGCTGCCACTCCCCAGCATCCATGGCCGTGCCCATGCCTTCGCAGCAGGCCAGAATTTGCCGGTAACGATTGATCGTTTCTCGTGCATAGCGCAAGTCACGCTGCTGCTGGCGGAAGAGGCGGATCATCTCGTCATAGCGCGTCACAATGGGGGCAATCACTTGCAGCATTTGCGTGACAGCCTCACCCTCGCGGTAGTCGTAACGATCACGCACAATATCAATCCAGGCGCGCCCCGCTTCTACCAGGTCGCCAGATTGGCCCGCCTGCATGGCTTTTTCATACAAGCCTGCCAGTCGGAGTTCCTCCCGCGCCTGCGCCAGTTTCACCTGCACATCGCGGAATGCCGGATCACTGTTCGCTACTTCGGCGAACGCCTCGGCAGCTAACAACCATTCCCCCTCTGCCATCAGGTGCACACCATCTTCATACTGCTTTTCACGCCACTGCCGGGTCAGCGCCTCGTCGGTCTCGTGCTGTAACCCTTGGGTTGCCTCGGCCATCAGCCGCAGGGCATCCGTATGATTGCGTTCAATGTGAATGATCTGCAAACAGAGCATTTGCACACGCAGCCATTCCCCGGCCTCATAGGCATCATGCATTTGGGCCACCAGGTCTTCCAGTGTCAGTTGTTGGATGCCCTTGTGCTGTTTACTGTCCGCCACTTCGGCCAGCGCCTGCACCATTATGCCCGCGCTCTCAAAACGTTGGGCAGGTGATTTTGTCAGCGCATTCAGTAATACTTCCGATAATTCATCATCCAGGTCAGGCGGTGGTGGTGGTGTGTCGCTGTGCGCCCGCAGCAGCGCCACCAACTGCCCCTCAAAGGGAAGTTGCCCCACCAGCATTTCATAGGCCATCACGCCCAATGAATAGACATCGGTGAGGGGGGTGATTTCACCCCATTGTTTGGCATCCACCTGCTCTGGGGCCAGGTAAGCGGGTGTGCCCAGAATGCCGTCGCTTTGGGTAATGGCGACAGTGCGTTCCAGAGAGCGCACCAGACCGAAGTCTGTGAGGGTAATAGCCAGGGAATTGGCTTTTTCTTCCAACATCACGTTGCCTGGTTTGAGGTCACGGTGAACCAGACGCCGGTCTTTCAAATAATCCAGCGCTTCGGCCAGTTGGTGCAAAATGGGCAGGGCTTGTTCCAGCGTTAACCGCCGGTGTTCGTCCAGATATTGGCGCAGCGTCATGCCCCGGATGAGGCGCATCGCCAGGTAAGACATGCCATCGGCGTAGCCATAGTCATATATGGTGACGATGTTGGGGTGATGCAGGGAAGCGGCGGCCTGGGCTTCTTGCTCAAACCGTTTACTAAACGAGGGGTCTAGGGAAAATTCGCCGCGAATGACTTTGAGGGCGACGCGACGGCCGAGGCGTGTATCTTGCGCTTCGTACACGGTGGCAAATCCACCGCGACCTATTTCGGTAAGGATGGAATATCTTGCCAGGCGGTCTGGTACATCAATCATAAACCCACCTCTGATATGCATTCTGGCTGTTTTTACTTCATTTGTTTGTTGGCACAGGGTTTTATTGTTACCACATACCGCTTCCTACTCTATCATAAAAATTGCATAGTGGCGAGAGAAAAGAATGATGAAATAAGGGGTTTTTGCTGCCGGTAATGAGCTATGTGTTGTGTTTTTGTGCGTTGATCGGGGGTTGAGGTAAATCCGTTACACAATTACTCAATTACCAACATGGTCCAGAGAAAACTGTACACGTCGGCGGCTTCTTCGATGAGTTTGGCGGTGGGTTTGCCCAGGCCGTGCCCGGCTTTCATTTCCACACGCAGGAGCAGGGGATTGGCGCCGGGATCGGCCGTTTGCAGGGCGGCGGCGAATTTTTTGGCGTGCATGGGCACCACCCGGTCGTCGGTATCGGCGGTGGTGATGAGGAGGGGCGGGT
Organism: Anaerolineae bacterium; assembly: GCA_023382655.1. Taxonomy (GTDB): domain Bacteria; phylum Chloroflexota; class Anaerolineae; order Promineifilales; family Promineifilaceae; genus CAADGU01. The sequence goes on from JAHDWK010000014.1 coordinate 44,189, forward strand.
AGGTGACGCCGGGTTTGATATTGTGCAGCGGGGAGTAGGCGAGGAGGAAGTCAAAGTGGGCGGGGTCTGCTTCGGCGTTGCCGTATTCGCTCGTCCAGTAACGGCCGGCCGTGAACAGATGGTAACGCAGCATGTCAATGACGGGCACGCCGCAATGCACCGCGCCAAAGAGGTCGGGGCGCTGGATCAGGCAGGCGGACACCAGCAGACCGCCGTTACTGCGCCCTTCGATTGCCAGTTTTTTGGGGGAGGTGTAACCCTGGGCGATGAGCCATTCGGCGGCGGCGATGAAGTCATCGAAGACGTTTTGTTTGTTCTGCAACATACCGGCCTGATGCCATTCCTCACCATATTCTGCGCCACCGCGCAAATTGGCATGGGCGTAAACGCCGCCGCGTTCCAGCCAGGCCAGCCGGGTGGGGGCAAAAAGGGGTGGCAGGTTGATGTTAAACCCGCCATAACCATACAGAAGGGTGGGATTGTTGCCGTTTAGCCGCAATCCTTTTTTGTGGGTGATGAAGAGGGGCACGGCCGTACCATCTTTCGACTCATAGAATACCTGTGTGGTCTGGTAAAGGGTGGGGTCGAAGTGCAGGGTGGGTTGGTGCACGGCCGTTGTCTGCCCCGTCTCGAAGTCATACTGGAAGATGGTGGGCGGGTAGAGGAAGGATTGGAAATGAAAATAGAGTTTGGTGTCAGCGCGACGGCCGTTGAGTTCCACAATGGAGCCGAGCGTAGGCAGCAGGATTTCGCCGGCAGGTGTGCCATCTTTTTGGAACAGGTAGAGGTGATGGCTGGCGTGGCGCAGCCGATCGAGGACAAAATGCTCATGCACCAGGCGGCTGTATTCGATGGGTTCGTCACTTTCGGGGACGATTTCCTGCCAGTGGACGCGGGCCGGATTTTCCACGTTGATGGCGATGACACGGCCGTGTGGCGCGTCATAGTCCGTCTCCAAATAAAAGAGCGGCCCATCGTTGGCGATGAAAATGTATTTGGCCTCCATCTCATCAATCAGGCGCACAAATTCGCCGCCGCTGTGCAAATCGCGGTAATAGAGGCGGTTGCGCGGGTCGGTGCCATCCCACACATGGAGAATGAGGTAACGGCCGTCGTCCGTCACCTCTGGATTAAAACCTAAATCAGGCGCGTCCGGGCGGGTATACACCAATTCATCGGCATCCTGCGCTGTACCCATTTTGTGAAAGTAAACCTGCTGGTGGGTGCTGGGTGGGGCGTCCGGCATTTCGCCGGGGGCGGGGTAGCGGGCATAATAAAACCCGCCGTTATCCGGCAGCCAGGCGGCGTTGGTAAATTTGCACCACTGAATCAGGTCGCCGGTATCTTCCCCAGACTCCACATCCCGCACATGAATGGTTTGCCAGTCAGAGCCGCTCTGGGAGAGGGTGTAGGCCAGGTAACGGCCGTCGTCCGTCACCGACTGACCGATAAGGGCGACCGTGCCATCCTCGCTGAGGGTATTGGGGTCTAGCAATACTTTTGGCGGTGCGTTTCCTTCCTGCCAATACAGCACCGGTTGATTTTGCAGGCCGTCATTCTTCTGGAAAAAGGTACGGCCGTGCCGGGTAATGGGCGCCGTGTGGCGGGGATAATTCCACAATGCCGCCAGCCGTTCGGCAAACACGGCCCGCGCTGGGAGTTCGTCAATAAATTGGCGGGTGAGTTCATTTTGCGCGGCCGTCCAGCTTTGGGTTTCGGGCGAATCGGGATCTTCGAGCCAGCGGTAGGGGTCGGGGATGGTACGGCCGTGATAGGTATCTACCACGTCCGATTGGCGAGTCAGGGGATAGTTAAATTTGCGAGTTGACATGAAGATATTGAGATATTGAGATATTGGGGTATTGAGATGCAGCCACTATCCTAATATCCCAATATCTTAATATCCATTTCTAAACAGGCAGTTCTTCCACCCGAGAAGTGTAATGGGCAATAAAGGTAGGGGCGCGTTCCCAGGTCTCACGCTGTACTGTTCTGATGCTGACGGACAATGTAACCTTTTGGACCCCCGGATCATAATCAGCCACAAAATCGGTGGGTATATAAACCGAACCACCCATCTCAATGCTCCGGCACTCCAGGTAACACGCATACAGCTTCAACTCTGGGTTCACATCATGGGTGCGATGGTGCAACCGCACCGCTTCACCAATCTGTACATCGTCGGCCGTCCACACCTCAGCAAAACGCTTCAGCCCTTTCAGGCGCAGCATTTCCACTGTTTCTTCACCGTAGGTTTCTCGCGCAAACATGGTTTCCTCCTTCATACCTTCGTAATAGGCGATTTATCGCCTTCTCTGGGCGATGAATCGCCCACTACGAACATTTTTAGCGCAATTTATGGGGGCGGCAAGTGTCAAAGTTCGTGAATTGGGGATTACGGCCGTATATGCCCATCCCCAATACACACCCACTTATACGTCGTCAGTTCCGCCAACCCCATCGGGCCGCGGGCGTGTAACTTCTGCGTACTCACCGCCACCTCCGCCCCCAGGCCAAACTGCCCGCCGTCATTAAAGCGGGTGCTGGCGTTCACAAACACCGCCGACGAGTTCACCTCATTCACAAAGCGGGTGGCGTTCGCCCAATTATTGGTGATAATGCTGTCGCTGTGATCCAGGCTGTGGGCGTGGATGTGGTCAATGGCTTCTTCCAATTCGCAAATTTTCACGCCCAAAACCAGCGCCATCCATTCCGTATCAAAATCCTCCGGTCCCGCCGGAATCACGGTTGCCCCCTGCCCATCGGCCTGCAAAATGTCCAACGCGTGCCCGGCAGGCCGCAGTTCCACACCATGCTGCGCCAACCGCGCCGCCATTTGCGGCAAAAACGCCTCAGCGATTGCCGGATGCACCAGCACGGTATCCAGCGCATTACAGACCGACGGCCGTTGCACCTTGGCATTCTCCACAATATCCACCGCCTTCGCCAAATCCGCGCTCTCGTCCACAAATACATGGCAAATGCCAATGCCGCCGGTAATCACCGGAATCGTCGCCGTCTCTTTGCACAGCTTGTGCAAATTGTGGCCGCCACGCGGGATGATGACATCTACGTATTGATCCAGGCGCAGGAAATCGGCCACCAGTTGGCGGTCGGGGTCGGCAATGGTCTGCACGGCCGTGCCCGGCAGCCCCACCCGCTCCAACGCCGCCTGAATCACATTCACCAGCGCCAGATTGCTGCGCCGCGTCTCCTTGCCGCCGCGCAAAATGGCGGCGTTGCCCGTCTTCAGGCAGAGGGTGGCAATATCAATGGTCACATTGGGGCGCGCTTCGTAAATGACGCCCACTACGCCAAAGGGAATGCGGCGGCGGCTAAGGCGCAGGCCGTTAGGCAGCAGCCGGGCATCAAACTCGCTCCCCACCGGGTCAGGCAGCGTAGCCACGTTGCGGGCATCGGCGGCTAACCCGGCGATGCGTTTCTCCGTCAGCAGCAGCCGGTCCAGCAGACCCTCGCTCAAGTTTTGGGCACGGCCGTCTTCAGTATCCAACGCATTTTGCGCCAGCACCATCTCCGCCTGCGCTTCTAACTCATCGGCAATCGCCAACAGCGCCGCATTTTTAGTGTCCGTTGTCAACGTCCCCAGTTTACGGCTGGCGGCTTTAGCCGCTTTGCCCATAACAAGCAGGTCAGTCATTTTTCTATTGCTCCGATTGGTCTTTAGTCATTGGTCACTGGTCACTGGTCATTTGATCGGCAAAGGACAAAGGACTAATGACAAAGGACAACTACACCAAAATCATATCATTCCGATGCACGGCCACCGGGCCATAAGCATACCCTAAAATCGCCACAAATTTATCCGAATGATGACCAGCAATTTTGCTCAGGTCAGGGCTGTTGTAGCGAGTGATGCCCCGCGCCAATTCACGGCCGTGCCCGTCCTGAATGCTAATGGTATCACCGCGCTCAAAGGGGCCGGCGACGGCCGTGATGCCCGCCGGTAAGAGGGAACGGCCGTTGGCGCACAACGCCTGTGTCGCCCCGGCATCAATGGTCACGCTGCCCGCCGGTTTACGGCCGGCATATATCCACTTTTTGCGGTTTTCCAGCGGCGTTTTGAGCGCCTTAAAACGTGTGCCCACCGCTTCCCCGGCTGCGGCGCGGCTGATCACATCCGGCGCGTGCCCGGCCGCAATGATCACATCCGTCCCGGCGCGGCGAGCCACATCGGCCGCCTGCAACTTCGTGGCCATGCCACCCACCCCCAGCCCGCTGACGCTGCCTCCAGCCAACGCCTTGAGCGCCTCGTCAATGTGTTCCACTTCGGCGATGAGTTGGGCGTCGGGATGGGTGCGGGGATCGGCCGTAAACAGCCCTGGCTGGTCGGTGAGCAGCAGCAGCAAATCGGCCTCCGCCAGTGTGGAAACGAGCGCGGAGAGATTGTCATTATCGCCCACCTTGATCTCCTCGGTAGCCACGGCGTCGTTTTCGTTAATGATGGGCACAATGCGGTTTTCGAGAAGGGTGAGCAGGGTGTCACGGCCGTTCAAATAGCGGCGGCGATTTTGCACATCGGCGCGGGTAAGCAAAATTTGCCCCACATGGATGCCGTAAATCTCAAAGTACCGTTCGTAAAACTGCATCAGGCGGCTCTGCCCCACCGCTGCCAACATCTGTTTATGGCTCAACGTCGGCGGTAAGTCGGGAAAGTCCAGCCGTGCCCGCCCCACAGCAATCGCACCAGAGGTGCAGATGATGACCTCTTTGCCCGCCTGGTGCAAATGCGCACACTGCCGCACCAGTTCCACCATATGCGGGTGATCCAGGTGGGGCGTCCCTCTCGTAAGCACACTGGTGCCAATTTTGACGACGATACGCTGATACATAGTTTGATAGGGAGGAATTGGGTAATTGGGTAATTAGGAGACTGAGAGATTGGGAGATTGAAGATCACCTTGTCACCTTGTCACCTTGTCACCTTGTCACCTTGTCACCTGTTCATCCCCTCATCCCCACTTCCTCTCCAACCACCACATGATATATAGGGCGATCAGGCCACAAATGGCGGCCAGCACGTAAGCCTGGGCCAGACCGGCCTGGGTGATGTAGAGGGCGATCATGCCGGTGGCCCCGGTGAGCAGATAGAGAATCAGGACGGCTTCCCGCTGGCTGAAACCCAATCGTACCAGGCGGTGGCTGATGTGGTCTTTTCCGGCGGTGTTGGGGCTGAGGCCGCGCCGCAGCCGGGAAATGACGGCTAAGGTGGTGTCGAAAATAGGCACGGCCAGGATGAAGATGGGCACCATCCAGGTGACAATGGCCTGGTTCGCCGGAAAGCGTAACTGCAAGCCTAAAATTGCCAGCGTAAAACCGAGAAAAAGCGCGCCCACATCCCCCATGAAAATTTTGGCGGGGGGGAAGTTGTAGCGCAGAAAGCCCAGACAAGCGCCCAATACGGCCGCAGATAATCCTGCGACCAAAAACTGCCCATTTTGCAGCCCCAACAACAGCATGAAAGAGGCAGCCACACTGCTGATGCCGGCGCTGAGACCATCCATGTTGTCCAGAAAGTTGATGGCGTTGGTGATGCCGATAAGCCAGAGGGCGGTGATGGCGTAATTCACGATGTCCGGCAAGGGCAGCCGCACATGAATGCCAAAGTAGATGAGGATGACAACCGCCGACAGCTCCCCCAGCAGTTTGACACGGGCGGGTAAATGATAACGATCATCGGCCAGTCCGATCAACATGACCAATGTGAAGGACAGAAAAACGCCGGTGACGGTGTCGGGCGTTTCATTGGCAAAAAATACCAGAGTGACAAAAGCGCCGGCAAAAATCGCCAGCCCGCCCAACAGGGGCATGGGGGTACTGTGCAGTTTGCGTTGCGAGGGAGCATCTACAAACCCGGTGCGTAATGCCAACCACCGCACCCAGGGAATGCTCACGGCCGTGACCGCCAACGCTAACAGGAAGATTGCCAGGACGCCGCTCATTCCCCTTCCACAATTTCAATCCGCTCAATCACATCCCCGGCAAAACCGGGGCTGGCATTGGGGTCGCGCAGGGTGAGGCTGCTGAGAACATCATCCCCCTCCAGCAGTTCGCCGAAGATGGTGTGCGCCCCGTTCAGGTGTGGCGTGGGCACAAAGGTGATGAAGAACTGGCTGCCATTGGTGTTTGGCCCGGCGTTCGCCATCGCCAACAAGCCGCGCCGGTCAAAAGCCAGGTCGTTGGCTGTCTCGTCGGCAAAGTTGTAGCCAGGGCCGCCGGTACCTGTGCCGGTGGGGTCACCGGCCTGGGCCATGAAGTTTTCCAGCACCCGGTGGAACACCGTACCATCATAAAAACCCTGAGAGGCCAGGTAGACAAAGTTGTTGACCGTCAGGGGCGCTTCGGCCGTGAATAGGCGTAAGTGGATCGGCCCTTTATCGGTGTGAATGATCGCTTCATAGTTTTTGGCCGGGTCAATAACGAAGGGGGGATAGCTGTCGTAATAAGCGTTGCGTTCGGCGGGGGAGAGGGCGGCCAACGGCCGTGCCCCATCCAACTCAAAGTCTTCGGCCACTTCCACCTCGGACAGCGCTTCACTGGCGGCGTCATTACCCACTATCTGGTTTAGCAGTTGTTGGATCTGTGGTTTGGCTTCTTCCGGGGCGGTAGCCAATGTTTGTTGGGCCAGGGTTTCCGCCTGCGCCAGGTCACCCTTTTGGAAGAGGGCGCGGGCAATGAGTAAGTTGATGTTCCAGGCGGGGGCGACACGGCCTTGCGGATCATACTGCCGCACATTGCTAAAGGCAGTTACGGCCTCATCGTACCGTTCGAGTTGCTGGTAAATCTGCCCCAGGCGCAGCCAGGCGCGGGCATTATTGGGGTTGATGTCCAGCCCTTCTTCCAGTGTGCCCACCGCATCGCCATACATGGCGTCGCGCTCAGCCTCATCCATTTCATTGCCACAAGCCACCAGCGCATCGGCCAACCGGAAGTAGGTGTCGGTGTAATAGGGATCAATGTCCAGTGACTCCTGGTACGTGGCCAGCGCCGCCTCACAATCCTGCATCACACTCAGTTCCAGCGAGCCGTATTCATTGCGAATGACGGAGTTTTGGGGGCTGAGCGCCAATGCATCCAGATAATAAGCCTCGGCCGCATCAATGCGGTCTTGCCGGTCAACTTCGTCCTGGCTCAGGCTGATGCCGCGTGTGTTCAGGCGGGCCAGATTGGCCGTATGGTCGGTGTTCAGTGGGTTGATGTCCTGGGCGTCTTCCAGCCGGTTTTGGGCTTCGTTGAGCAGTTGTTGGGCGCGGGCCGGATCACTGTTGGTGAGCAAGGTTGCCAGTTCCAGATAGGCGCGCCCCAGGAAGAGATAGTAGAAATCTTCGCGGGGGGTACGGTTGATAGCCGCCTCGTAAATGGCAATGGCGTTTTCCCACATGGCAGTATCACCGCTGCGGGCGGCCTGGTTGTCATAGAATTTGCCCCGTTTGTAGATGATGTCGGCCTGGACGACGCGGGTATTGGTGAAAAAGATCGCCATGCTGGTCACCAGCAGCAGCGCCGCCAACAGCGCATAAGCCGGGGTGGTTCCACTCTGGCGTACCGGCGGTTTGCGGCTGGCAGCCAGGGCAAAAGCCGAGAGGATGAGCAGGACAAAGACAAAAAGGTAGTAGTAGACAAGCATGGTGGAAGCGCGTAAGGCTTCGTTTACCAGAAATTGTTGCAAAAGGATGGGGTCTTCAGGACGGGTATTCAACACACCATATAAAATGCTAGAGCGAAGCTGGAACGCCTGGAAGTAGGCATACATGAGGCCGATGCTCAGGGACACGGCCGTTAACACCCCCACCGCACCCAATGAATTGTTCCAGGCGCCATCCCACAGCAGGTAAAGCAATACGGCGCAAACAACCCCCACGCCCAACCCCAGCCAACCGCCAGCAATCATAAGGGGGAGCGTAAAGACCAATCCGGCCAGGGCCACGGCCGTAGCCGTCAACCGCCCTGCCTCCCCCCCGCGCCATAAGCGGTAAGCGGCCCACAAACAGAGGCCGCCCCACACCCAATAGAGACTTTGCCCCAACAAACTGGTGGCGTTGGCCGATTCTGCCAACGGGAAAAGCAAACGCACCACAAAACTGGCCACAGCCATCACTGCAAAAAGAACCAGGGCCAGTTGCTGCTTGTTTGCCGCCAGTTTACGCGCCGACGGCAAGAAGCGGAGTTCGCCATCTTTCACCATTTCACTGGCGATGACCAATGCGCCCAACACCCAGGTAAGCGTGAACATGAGAAAGATAAAGGGGGAATCGGCGAAATCTTTTTTGGCGTTGACCAGCATGGATTGATGGAAAATAGAGCCGGGCGTGATTTGGGCCACGCTGCTCACATCGGGCGGCTGGTTGTAGGTGATGTAAGTGTAAGCCAGTGTGCCCAGAATCAGGGCCAGCATAAAGGCATTGAGCAGCAGCGGCCCCCAAACGCCATAGCTTTGGCCGGTATTGGTGGTGACCACGCCTGCACCGGGCCTGGCCGAAGTAGCCGTACCCCGCTTGCGCCCCTTCCCCAGCGGCGTCGCGGGCGCCGGAATCGGCGCTGCCTCTTCTGCCTGTTGTGACATCAACTGGGTGACGACAAACATCAACCCCAGGTAGACAAAAAAGTGGACACGGGTGGAGGCGATGGCGATGCCAAAGTGAATTTCCACATAATGGGCGACGATGGCGGCAATGAGCGCGGTGATGAGCAGCCGGTCCCAGCGGAAGGGCTGCACCTCTTCCCCCTCCGGCAAACGGGCAAACAAGGCATAATAGACCAGATATAGCACCAACCCGCCAATAGAGCCAAAGGGCAGCGCCACGCCAAAATAAATGGGGCCACGCCAGACGGCGAACACGGCCGTCACCAACAACCCCGTGCCAATCCACAACCCCACCAACAGAAAACCTTCAAACCGGGTGCGTAACACACCCAACCATTTGAAACCGTAGTAAAAGACGCTCAGGTAAAGCCACTGCCAGATTAAAAAGCCAGACAAGCCGGTGATAACCAGGGCGTCATAGGTCTCGTTATGCGAGCGGTCGGGCGAGGCGTTGCGGGCTTCAATAGTTGCCAGTTCCGGCGGGTAGAAGCGGTTATAGGCGACGTACATTGCTTCTGGCCCGTAGCCGATCAACGGCCGTAACACATTAAACGGGTCGCTTTTGCCATCCGGGAACTGGATTGGCTCGTGGGGCAGCAGCATCTCCAGCGCCCCCTCCCAGATGAGGACACGCACCCGGCCGGTACCTGATTCCGACTCCAACACCGTTCCCAGACGACCAATGAGCGGCAGATCGCGCCACTCGTCCAGCGTGGCTACCACCTCGCCAACGACCGGGGTTTCGGCATACGGCCGTGTCACTTCGGCGGGCAGGTTAAACAGCACAATCCAGGCGCCCAACAGCACCGACAATGCCATCCAGCTAAACCAGAGCCAGCGCCAGCCGCGCCGCGCCGCCAGCAGCACAAAGATCGCCAGCATCACCAGGCCCACCGCCACCACAAAGGCCACAAATGACCCCATCGGCCCGGCTAACGAGGCAAAACGCCCTGTACCGCCAAGTAAATTGAACAACAATGACACCACCAGGTACGCCGCCGCCGACCCCACCACCACCAGCAAGAGCGCCTGCCCGGCATCCTTCAGACCAAACCGGCTCTTATCCTCAGCGGCGTTGCGCAGCGAAACCAGCACAATCAGCACAAAAGCAAACATGCCCACGCCCAGCCCCAGCCAGGGGCCACGGCTGCCCGACCAGTAAATGGTGATCAGTTGAATAGCCAGCGTAAAAATATAAATAGAAGAGCGCATGATGTCGGCGGCGGCTAACTCTTCGTCGTTGAGGATGTTATTGAAAGAGGAAATGATGCGCGCTACTGTCAGCGGCACGGCCATGATCAGGTAGGCGGCGATGAAGATGGCATTGCCCATGTGCCCGGCGACGCGCCTTTGCACGTCACCACCCCAGGGCAGCGGGTCCAGGTCAAAATGCTGCAACAGACCATAAAAAGCGATGGGGATGCTGGTGATGATCACGGCCGTGACCACCCGCCGCACCTGCGCCCGTGTGCGCATCGTCATAATCGTCACCAGGAAAATGGTGATGTAGGAGAGAGTGGTGTACGTGCCCTGCAACCGTTGGTAAGAGCCGGCCCAACTGATGGCCGGCGTCACCGAAAAGATGGTAGACAGCACATAAACCAGCGCCAGCAGCGCCACCGGCAAGATAAAAGGCGCTTTCCACACCGAATGGGCATTGCGCCAGCTTAACCGGTTTTTGGCCTGCCAGCCGCGCTGGTCTACAAAACGCACCAGCCAGGCAGACACCATCACCAGGGCGATGGAGCGCAGCAGCGTCAATTTGTCCGGTTCAAACACCCGGTCAGAATGGATATTAAAAAAGAGGGGGGCAGTGATAATGGCTGCCAGCCAGCCTGCTTCAATCAGGCCATCACACCAACGGGATAATTTGGACTCCATACGAGGCTCTTCCTTCTTCCACAATTGATTGATTTAACGCAAAGGCGCAAACTTGTGCTGAGCGCAGCCGAAGTAGAAGCAAAGGGGGCAAAGAACAAGAAAAAAAGAAAATCTGCGTCATCTGCGTAATCTGTTGATTTTGATTCAAAAAGAATGCGGCGGGAATGGTAACGCAATGGACAGATGGGGGCAACATGGGCACAGATGAGGGCGGGTGGCAGAGGGAATGGGGGCGGGCTATAATGCGCGGCACGGCCGTAATCCATAATCGGTCATCCGTGATCCGTAATCGGTGAAAAAAACTTCGCACTCGCACATCTTCGTGCGCCTTCGCGTCCTTCGCGGATCACCAAGGAGAAAACTATGGCAGGGAACAATACCCCCCTACAACAACAAAACGTCAGCGACTTGCAAAATCGGCTGGAATGGTTGGATGAAGAGCGGCGCAAACTGATCCGCCGCATCAGCGAACTGGAACAAAAAGTAGAGCTAAAAGACCGGGGAATTGACGGCCGTGAACAGCGCATTCAAGAGCTAGAACGGCAGGTTGCCGCCACGACTACCCAACTGTCCCGTATCCCTCAGGTAGATTTACAGCTTTCCCAGTTCAAAGATGAAATTGTGCAGATGATTGAGCAGTATGACAGGCGGCGCATCCAATCTCAGGCGGAAATGGATCGGCTGCGCCGGGTAGAGCAAGAAGGCAACGCCCGCGAACTGTCCGAAATTCGCAAGAGCCTGGAACCCATCCGCAAGCTGCAAACCGATATGGACATGCGTATGGCCGAAGAAAGCCGCCTGGCCAACCTGATCGGTCTGCAAAAGACGGACATGAGTGACCTGCGCAGCCGCGTGGAACAAGGCGACAGCAATTTTGCCTTCCTGGGCGAAAAAGAAAAACACAACGCGCGCAGCATTGCCGACCTGCAAACCAACATTGTGGAAATCAACAAACGATGGGAAGGGGTATACGGCCGTCTCGACACCCTCAACAGCGCCCTCCTCCGCCTGGAAAACAGCCTGCCCGCCATCATCGAACGACAAGAAGTCATCCAGCAAAGCACCAAAAACTGGATGGAGCAAATCCAACTGGGCGAATATGAACGCAACCAGAAGCTGGAAGGCTGGCGGCGGGCTATGGAAGAACAGGCCGGTAACCTGGAACGGTTCAACAAAGAGTGGATTCAATTCTCCGACCAATACAAAGAGGCCAAAATGGCTGTCACCACCCTCAGCCAATGGCAGGAGCAAATTGAAAAACAGCAGCGCGAATCGGCCGAACTCATCCGCGTGGAAACCAGCCGCATGTTGTCTCGTTGGGACGAATTCCGACAAGAAAATGACAAGCGCTGGAAAAACGAAGATGTAGACCGCGAACAACGCTGGGCCACCGTGAACCGCCACGAACGCGAAATGCGTGAACAAATCACTCTACTGGAAGAGGCGCTGGACAAACTGAAGCAAGAAAAAGACCTGCTCTGGCGTGTGCAGGGCGCCCAGGCGGACGCCCTCAAGCAGTGGCCGCGCATCTGGCTGGAAGAAGTGGAAAAAGCCATTGAGCAAAACCCCAACCGCCGCCGCCAACCGGCGCTGGTACCTATCCAGGAAGAGTTTGAATAGCAATTAAGAATTACGAATTAGGAATTATGAAGGCCGTTCATAATTCCTAATTCACAATTCATAATTCCCCATGTATGTCATCGGCACCGCCGGCCACGTCGATCACGGCAAATCCACTCTGGTAGAAGCCCTCACCGGCATAGACCCCGACCGCCTGGCTGAAGAAAAAGCCCGCGAAATGACCATTGACCTCGGTTTTGCCTGGCTGACGCTGGGCGACGAAGGCCACCAGGAAGAGGTGGGCGTCATTGACGTGCCCGGACACCGCGACTTTATCGAAAATATGCTGGCGGGCGTGGGTGGTATTGACCTGGCGCTGCTGGTTATCGCCGCCGACGAAGGGGTGATGCCGCAAACAAGAGAACACCTGGCAATTTTGGATTTGCTGGAGGTACGCGATGGTCTGGTGGCGCTGACCAAAGCGGATCTGGCGGCCGATGACCCCGACTGGGTGGAGATGGTGATGCTGGATGTGCAGGAGGTGTTGGCCGGCACGGCGCTGGCGGAGGCGCCCATCCTACCCGTTTCGGCCAAAACGGGGCAGGGCATCACGGCATTAAAAACGGCCGTCTACCAACACCTCCTTTCCCTCCCTCCCCGTCCGGACAACGGCCGTGCCCGCCTGCCCATTGACCGCATCTTTACCCTCTCCGGCTTTGGCACGGTGGTTACGGGAACGCTGGTGGACGGCCGTTTCCAGGTAGGCGACGCCGTGGAAATCCAACCCGGTGGCCGCAAAGGGCGTATTCGCGGCCTGCAAACGCACAAAATGAAGCTGAACGCCGCCCAGCCCGGCAGCCGCGTGGCCATTAACCTGACGGGGCTGGAACGGGAGGCGCTCAAACGAGGTGACGTGGTGGCGGCCCCTGGCGTTTTACGCGCCACCGTCTTATTGGACGCCACCTACCGCCATTTGCCCGACGCCGATGCGCCCCTTAGACACAATATGGAAGTGAAGCTGTTTGTCGGCGCCAGCGAAGTAGTAGCGCGGGCGCGGGTGTTGGGCGCAGAGCAAATTGAACCGGGGCAAACGGGTTGGTTGCAACTGGCCTGTACCGAACCCATTGCGGTACTGCGCGGCGACCGTTTTATTTTGCGACGGCCGTCCCCAGGTGCGACGCTGGGCGGTGGGCGGGTGCTTGACCCGCAGCCAGGCCGCCGCCACCGTCGCTTCCGCCCAGACACGGTGGCCCGGCTGCAAACGCTGGCCCAGGGCACACCGGAGGAATTGCTGCTGCAAGCCTTACAGCGCATTGAACCGGCTAATGAAAACCAGCTTTTGGCAGCGGCGGGGTTGGCAGAGGGCACGCCTGCACTGAGCGTAGACGAAGTGGCCGTTGCCACCCTGCACACGCTCCTGGAAACCGGCCAAATCCTGCGCCTGGATACGCAGCTTCTCTCCCATGTCACTTACCAACGGCTGGCCGATACGCTCACCGGGCTGCTGGCCGATTACCACCGCCAGTACCCGCTGCGACTGGGGCTGCCACGTGAGGAAGCCCGCAGCCGGTTGAAGTTGAAAACGGCCGTTTTCAACCCTTTCCTTAGCCACGCCGCCGCCGCCGGACAGGTAGCTGAAGAGGGGGCGCTGCTGCGCCAGCCCGATCACACGATCCGCTTCACACCGGCGCAGCGGGCAGCCATTGACCGGCTGCTGGCGCAGATGGCCCAAGCCGGCATCAATTCGCCGAGCGTGAAGGAGTGCCAGACGGCCGTGGGCGAAGACGTTTATTTTGCCCTGGTAGACCTGGGGCAGCTACGCCCCATTAGCCACGATGTGGTCTACACAGCCAGGCAGCATGAAACGATTATCGGGCAATTGCGGGCGTTTTTGGCGGCACACGGCCGTATCAACGCCGCTCAGGTACGCGATGAATTCCAGACCAGCCGCAAATACGCCATCGCCCTGCTGGAACATCTGGATGAGCAAAAAATCACCCGCCGCGTGGGCGATGAGCGGGTCTTGTTGTAGTGTCAGGTGTCAGGTACTTGACACCTGACATCCCTTCGGAGGAAACATGGAATATCGTCAATTAGGCAATTCGGGAGTGCGGGTGTCGGTGATTGGTATGGGCACCAACCGCTTTGGTAACGTGGTAAACCAGGAAACGGTGCAGACGATTTTGTCGGCGGCACAAGAACTAGGTATTAATTTTATTGATACGGCCGATGTGTATGGGAACGGCCGTTCTGAAGAAACACTCGGCCACGCCCTGAAAGGTCGCCGCGATCGTTTTGTGCTGGCGACAAAGGTCTATATGGAAACCGGCAGCGGCCCCAATGATTACGGCGCCTCCCGCTATCACATCATGCACGGCGTCGAGGCCAGCCTGCGCCGCCTGCAAACCGACCACATAGACCTGTACCAGATGCATCGCTGGGACACTACCACCCCCATCGCCGAAACGATGCGGGCATTGGACGACCTGATCTGCAGCGGCAAGGTGCGCTACGTGGGCGCGTCCGCCTACGCCGCCTGGCAGTTGGCCGAGGCCAACCTGCTGGCCGACCTGCGCGGCTGGTCAGCCTTTGTCACCATCCAATCCCATTACCACATGCTGGAACGGGACGTGGAGAAAGAAGTGCTGCCTTACTGCCGGACGCACAACGTCGGGTTTATCCCCTATTTCCCGCTGGCGGGTGGTTTTCTCACCGGCAAATACCGGCGCGGCGAAGGTGCGCCTGCCGGTTCACGCGGCGAAAGCAGCGAATACGTGCAGCGGTACATGACCGATGCGAACTACACCATCGTGGAAAAGTTGACGGCCTGGGCAGAAGAACGGGGCCATACGATGGGCGAATTGGCGCACGCCTGGCTGTTAGCGCAGCCCCAGGTCTGCTCCGTCATCTCCGGACTGACAAAGCTGGAACATTTGCAAGCCAATGCCAAAGCGGGGGAATGGGGGCTGACGGCCGTTGAAGTGGCCGAAGTAGATAAAATTTTAGCCAAAGGGTAGATGAGCCGCCGGATGCATGAAAGTTAACAAAATAATTCGGTAATCTGTACCTGGCGAATAAATCCGGGTCTACACAAAGCGAAGACCGACTTTGCCTTGTGCAGGCGCGGTTTCAACCGCCGGATTTATTACCGAAATAAAAAGTTAATGTGCATTAGCGTATTTCTCTAGCAGCCTGGGAATTGCATTCCCAGGCGAGGACACCGGCCCAAATACAAAACCCCCACCCTCTGATGATAGTTATGACGCGCCCCTCTCTTTCTGCTATACTCCTGATAGACAGTAAACAACTTTAAGGAAAGGACTGGAGATTGGAGAACAAGAAATTGTCTAGCCAATACCTGCTGTTTTAAGATCAAGAGATTGGGCGATTAAGAGATTGTCGTCATCCTGATCTCCCAATCTCTCAATCGCCCAATCTCCAATTTCTGATCTCTGCGGAGAATACATAATGAATTCAGCAAATGTCAGCCGCTGGTTTGTCTACCTTTTAATTGGGGTAGCCATGATGGTGCTGCTATGGAGTTACACCTCCACGTCTACCCAAAAAGCAGAAATATCCATCAGCCAGTTGGCGCAGCAAATTAAGGCGAATGAGATTGAGGAGATCGTGGTGGCGGGCAACGGCCGTAGCATCACCATTACCTATACCGACGCCAACCAAACCGAATCCCAGGCCAGCATCAGCAACGTCAGCTCCCTGGAAGAAGTGCTGGCTTCCTACGGCATCAGCCAGGAAGATTATGCCGATAACCGGCCCACCATCACCTACCAAAGCCCCAGTCAGTGGGGCGGGCTGCTCACCACCGCCGGCCTCTTCCTGCCCGCCATCATCATGATCGTCTTCATCTACATCATCATGCGTCAGGCACAGGGCAGCAATAACCAGGCCATGTCCTTTGGCAAAAGCCGCGCCCGCATGTTCACTGGCGACCACCCCACCGTTACCTTTGCCGATGTGGCCGGCTGCGATGAAGCCAAAGAAGAGCTGCAAGAAGTCGTAGAATTCCTGAAAGAACCCGAAAAATTCGTCAGCTTTGGGGCGCGCATCCCCAAAGGAGTGCTACTGGTAGGCAGCCCTGGCACCGGCAAAACACTCATGGCCAAAGCCGTCTCCGGTGAAGCGGGTGTCCCCTTCTTTTCCATCGCTGGCTCCGAATTTGTGGAGATGTTTGTCGGCGTGGGCGCCAGCCGGGTACGCGACCTGTTTGAGCAGGCCAAACGGCACAGCCCATGCATCATCTTTGTGGACGAAATTGACGCCGTGGGGCGGCATCGCGGCGCAGGGTTAGGCGGTTCACATGATGAACGCGAACAGACGCTAAACCAGATTTTGGTGGAAATGGACGGGTTTGATACCGACACCCACGTCATCATTCTGGCGGCAACGAACCGGCCGGACATCCTCGACCCGGCGCTGATGCGCCCCGGCCGGTTTGACCGGCGTGTAGTGATTGACCGGCCCGATATTCGTGGCCGGGAAGCTATCTTCAAAGTACACCTGCGGGGCAAGCCGGTGGCGTCTAATGTGAACATTGGCATATTGGCGAAGTCAACACCCGGTTTTGTGGGCGCGGATATTGAAAACACGGTGAATGAAGCGGCGCTGCTGGCCGCCCGCCGCAACAAGAAAAGCATTGGTATGTCCGAGTTCCATGACGCCATTGAGCGGGTACAGCTTGGCCCGGAACGAAAAAGCCGGATTATTACCCCCGAGGAGAAAGAGATCATCGCCTACCATGAAGCGGGACATGCACTGGTGAGCCATTTCCTGCCCGACGGGATGGCGCTGCGCAAAGTGACCATTGTGCCACGCGGCATGGGGCTGGGACTGACGTGGTACATGGAAGACGACAACATGCTGCCCACCAAATCGCAGTTGAAAGCGCGTATCACCGGGGCCTTGGGGGGCCGGGTGGCCGAGGAACTTGTGTTCGGCGAAATTACGGCCGGGGCCAGCAATGATTTGCAACAAGTGACCAAGATTGCCCAAACGATGATCACGCAGTATGGTATGAGCGAAGAGCTAGGGCCGCGTGTGTATGGGCAAAAGCAAGAGATGGTCTTTTTAGGACGGGAAATTAGCGAACAGCGTGATTATTCTGATGCGATTGCCGAGAAGATTGACGACGAGGTACGCCAGTTGATTGATAGGGAATATGAACGGGCACGGCAAATTCTGACGGAAAATCGGGCAGCGTTGGATCGGGTGGCTGCCATGCTGCTGGAAGTGGAAACGTTGGATGCAGATGATTTTGTGGCGATTGTGGAGGGGCGAGAATTACCGGCTGGTGAGGCGCAGTCATCACGGCCGTCTACCCCTGAATCTCCCAATGCGACCGGACGTGCCACCCCCAAACTGGACCCCTCGCCTTCACCGGCATAAAAAGAGATTAGAGATTAGAGATTTTCCAATCTCCAATCTCTAACCTCTGATCTCCCACGCAAGGTATGAGCAGCTCCCTGACAGATGTTTTGGCCTTCATTAACGATCTGCTGCAAGCAGTGATCGTGATTTTTGGCACGGCCGTGGTCCTCTACAATTCAGGTCGGGCGCGCCGCGATCGGGTGACACGCTCTTTTTGCGCTCTCATCGGCTTTGTCATCATCACCTATTTTGCCGAGACGTTGGTCAGCCAGGCATTGCTGCCGGTCTCGGCCGAAATTTTGCTGCGGCTGGAGTGGGTAGGCATTGCCATGGTACCGGCGGCGCAGTTTCATTTGTCTGATGCGCTGCTGGCGACCACTGGCGCCATCTCTCGCCGTCGCCGGCTGTTGGTGCGCGCCGGTTACATCAGCGGATTGCTGTTTTTAGGGCTGGTACTGTTCACAGATTATATTGTGACCACCTCGGCCAATTTGTTAATCAACGAAACGCGACATCTGGACGCCGGCCCATTTTTTGTGGTGTTTGTGGTCTATTTCTGGGCAGTAACGGCCGCCAGCATCTATAACGTCTGGCGGGCGCGGCATCGCTGCCTCACCCGCACTACCCGCCAGCGCATGACCACCACGCTGCTGGTTTTCCTGGCGGCGCCCCTGGCCGTTTTCCCATACCTGATACTCAGCAGCAATGCCCCCATGGGGGAACTGCCAATCTGGTTGTGGCTGGTGGTCATCTTTGGCAATATCGTGGTGGGCACGATGTTTGCCATTATGACCGCGCACCTGATTTATTTTGGGGCGGCTTCACCCGACCGGGTGGTGCGGGTCAAATTGTTTAAGTTTATGGCTCGGGTGCCACTGGCGGCTTCGATTGTGCTGGTGGTGTATGTGGTGGTGCAGCGGATCAGTCCGGGGATTGGTATTCCGGTGGAAACGGCCGTGGCCGTAGCCATTGTGGCCACCGTCATGCTGGTGGAGTGGGCCATTCATGCGTATAAACGGCCGTTGGAACGCTTCTTTCACCTAAATAATGACCCCGACGTACAGCGCATCCAACAGTTGGGCGAGCGCCTGCTGACGACCAGTGACCTGCACCAATTTTTGGAAAGCATTCTGGCCGCCACCTGCGAAGCCCTGCGTACGCCCACTTCATTTGTGGTAGCCATGACCGCCGCCGGGCCGCAGATTGAATCGGTCATCGGTCCCCTGGCTGATTCGGAAACATTGCTGCAACATAACGGGTGGCAAGAGTTGGCTCACGCCAATGGGGAAGAAGTGCCCGATTTGCACATGGTGGATGGTTTTATTGTGTGGCAAGAGTATTGGCTACGGCCGTTGCACAGCCGCCACCGCGATGATTTGCTGGGCATTTTGGGCATCCGCGCCCGCGCCACCGCCCCTAACCTGACCGAACAGGAGTGGCATATCCTCGATAATCTGGAAGACCAGATTGCGGCAGCGCTGGAAGATCGCATCTTACAGCAAGAAGTGTTTGCCGCCGTCGAAGGGCTGCTGCCGCAAATCATTGCCTTACAGCAGCGACGCAGTGAAGCAACGTTTGGTGGGTTGCCGGTGTTCACGGCCGTCGCTGGCGACACTTTGGTTGATGACCCCGATTTTAACAGTATGGTGCGTGACGCTCTACGCGACTATTGGGGCGGCCCCAAACTCACCAAAAGCCCACTCATGCGCTTACGCATTGTGCAGCAGGCCATGGAAGAGTACGACAACAACGCCACCAAAGCGCTGCGTGCTATCCTCAATGACGCCATCGAACTGCAAAAGCCGGAAGGGGAGCGCAACCTGACGACCGGCGAGTGGATTCTCTATAACATCCTGGAACTCAAATTTGTGCAGGGGCAGCGGGTGCGTGATGTGGCCCGCCGCCTGGCCATGAGCGAATCCGACCTCTACCGCAAGCAGCGCGTGGCCATCGAAAACGTAGCCAGCACCATTGGTGAACTGGAAAAAGCCGCCCTGAGTGAACCAGATCTCCCCAGGGAAGAGGCAGAACCATTATCAGAATCCATCTTTTCTGGCCACGTGATCGGTAATCAGTGAGCGGTAATCTGTTTACCCCATCACCCTGTCACCCAGAGCCGCCAGCACCACCTGGGCCACATCCTGCACCTGCATCGGTTCGCCTTTTTCGCGGTTGGCGTCTTTCATCATGGTGGCGCAGAAGGGGCAGCCGACGGCCAGCGTGGTCGCGCCGGTGGATTGGGCTTCGGCAAAACGGGTGGCATTAACGGCCGTGCCGCCATGCTCCTCCTCCTTCCAATACTGTGCCCCACCCGCACCACAACAGAATGAGTCACGGCCGTGACGCCCCATCTCCAGCAATGTCACCCCCGCCTTTGCCAGCGCCTCACGCGGCTCGGCAATGACCCCATTGTGCCGCCCCAGGTAGCAGGGATCGTGGTAGGTCACTTTTTCCAGCGTCTTGCCGTTCAGGCGTAGCTTGCCCGTACCCACCAGATCGGCAATCAACTGCGTGTGGTGGAACACCTGATAATGCCCGCCCAACTCGCCATATTCCTTGCCAATGGTGGTGAAGCAGTGCGGGCAACTGGTGACAATGCGCTTCTTGTCCGCGCCCGCTGCATTCAGCATTTCAATGTTGCCCTGCGCCATCTCAAAAAACAGGTACTCATTCCCGGCGCGGCGCGCGGAATCGCCGGTGCAGCTTTCAGAGTCCCCCAACACGGCAAAACTGACGCCCGCCTCGTGCAAAATGGTGGCCACCGCGCGCGTCACTTCCTGCGCGTCCGGGTTAAACGCGCCGGCGCAGCCCACCCACAGCAGGTACTCATAATCCGGGTTTTCCTCTACCAATGGCACAGTGAAGGGCAACGGTTCGGCCCAGGCCATACGGCCGTCGGTAGATTGCCAGGGGTTGCCCATGCGCTCCATGCCCACAAACGCCCCCTTCAACTGCGCCGGGAAGGCGCTGTCCATCAACACCTGGTTGCGGCGCATATCCATAATGTCTAACATCGGGACGTTGCCTACCGGGCACACTTCGATGCAATGGCCGCAGGCCGTACAGGCCCACAAGGCGCTTTCGCTGATGACGGAACCAAGCAGGGGAATGGGTTCGGCCGTGCCCCCGGCCAACCCGGCCATATCGTTCCGGTACAGGTAGCGCTTGTTAATTTCGATGGCGGCCGGCGACAATTCTTTGCCGGTGTTATAGGCCGGGCACACCTCCTGGCAGCGGTTACACATGATGCAGGCAAAACCATCCAATAGCTGCTTCTGGCTCAGGTCAAACAATGTGCCCGCGCCAAACTGCTCAATGCTCTCATCCTCAAAATTGAGCGTGTGCATTTCACCCAGGTAATTACGTTCTGGCTGCACCGCAAAATTGAGCGGCCCCATGAACAGGTGGGCGTGTTTGGTATAGGGGAAGTAAGGCAGAAACACCACAATCAAACCAACGGCAATCCACCAGCTAAAATGCCACAAGGTCGTTAACCCTTCGACCGTCATCCCGCTTAACAAGGTCTGGGCAATGAGGGTGGCGGTGGGCTGCCAGGGGTCGCTGCCACCTTCCATGCCTACCAATGCCGCCGAAGCGATCTGGCGAAAGCCGATGTGCAGGGTAATGAACAGGATGACGATGAAGGAATCCCGCATGATGGCCCCGCCACGCACATCCGGGTGCAGCAGTACATTCTCCCGCGCCGTCAGCGCCGGGTCGCTAAAAGCAAAACGGCGCAGCAGGAAGTAGACGATGCCGATAAGCACCAGCGTGCCAAAGACGTCGGCTGCCAGTTGGTACAGGTTGCCAATGATGTTATCGGGCACATGGAAGCCGGTGATCAACCCTTCGGCCACTTCCACGCCGTTTACCAGCAGGTAAAAGATAAAACCCCAGGCGACCAGGTAATGAAAAAAGGAGGTGCGGCGGCGGTGGCGAATGATGCGCCCCTGGGAAAAGAGGGCGACCACGCCTTCACGCAGGCGGCGGATCACCTGATCTGTGCCTAACTGGCCCTGACCGCGCAAGATAATGCGGGCCATCAGGCCAAAGGTGTTGACGGTGGCCACCAGGCAGACCACCAGTAAAAAGATGAAAGCGGCTTTTTCAAATGGGGATAACATGTGCTTCTTTCCTCCTCAAAATTTTTAACGCAAAGGCGCTAACTTGTGCTGAGCGCAGCCGAAGTAGGGGCAAAAGGGGCAAAGGTGAAGATGTTTCCAAAAGTTCAACTTTTTGGGAAAGTCGAACTTTTTATCAGTCATGGTCTGGTGGGAAAAGTCTACCATAGGGAAACAGGTCGGCAAATGATTGGGTGGTGGTTGCCTTTGCCAACGGCCGTATTGTAGCGCAACCCGTGACGCAGTGCATTATATTATGGGGATATTAGGATATTGCTGCCTGCTGCCCGGCTAATATCCCAATATCCAAAGTTATTTTTGGACGCTCCCCAAGACATCTTCCCCAGTCAGCAGCCAGGGCTCACCATCGGCTGGCTCAGGCCAGGGGTGTTGGAACAGTTCATAGAGGAAATACTCGGCTTCGCGCATGTCGCGGCCAAAGCGGTGGTAAAGGGCAGACACGGCCGTGTCTGCCAGTTCCAATCGCCGTTTGCCGGGCAAGGCAAAATAGGCCAGCCGCCGCTCCAGCCAGGTGTGGTAATGTGCCAGGGAAATTTCGGCATCCAGCCAGACCGTCGTCAGCGGCAGGTGGGCGCGGCGGAAGTGGGGCGTCAGGTCGGTGTGGCTGCTAAAGAGAAAGGTCACGGCCGTGCCCCACGCCAACCACCGCTTTCGCTCCCGCCACCGTAGCCGCTGCGCCTCATCTAAAACAAAGACGCCGCCATTGGCCGGCTGTGACACAAAATGGCTCTGCCCCTCCGGCAGGTATTCATACACCACCGCCGGCCCTTGCGCCGGCCATTCAGCCGCCAGTTTGAGCAGGGTGGTCGTCTTACCACACCCTTTGGGGCCTAGTAGTTGCAGATGGGTAAACCCTTCGTCCAGGATTTGTTGCACGGCGGGGGGGATGAAGGCCACGGCCGTCCACTCCTCGGCCGTCAACGCCCCAAATGGATTTTGCTTGTACCCTAGTTGATGATGGAAGAAGAAATCTCTGCCTGTCATGTGGATGTAATGAGCTAATTGAGTAATTGTCCCTATTTGGAATCCTTACACCATATGGGCATAATAGTACCATGTCGGGAACATCAGCCAATGCAAAGATAAACCACACCCAGACATCCGATTTTTTCAAAAAATCGGATGTCTCCTAACGGAGCAGTTGTATGACCAATATCGGGCCGGCATGGGTGGGGCAAACCTTGGGCAATCGTTACAAAATCGAAGCCATTTTAGGGCGTGGTGGCATGTCGGCCGTTTACCGCGCCCATGACCCTAATCTGAACCGACGTGTCGCCGTCAAAATCATCAACCAAAATCTGACGGACAATCCTGAATTTATCAAACGCTTTGAGCAGGAAGCGTCGCTCATTGCCCAACTGCGCCACCCCAATATCATCCAGGTACACGACTTTAACCACGAAGGCAACACCTATTACATGGTGATGGAATATATCCCTGGTGAAACGTTGTCACACCGCCTGGAAGCGTTGAAAAATGCCGGGCTGCGCCTGCCGCTGGCCGACACGGTGCGCATTATGACCAAGATTTGCAGCGCCGTAGATTATGCCCACCAGCGGCGTATGATCCACCGTGACCTGAAACCGGCTAATGTGTTGCTTGATCTGCTGGGTGAACCCACACTGACCGATTTTGGCATTGCCCGGCTGATTGGCGACCAACAGCCCCAACCGGCGTCAACGGTGCCACTGGGCACGGCCGCCTACATGGCCCCGGAACAGGTACGTGGCGAAGAGGCCGATCACCGTTCAGACATTTATGCGTTGGGCATCATCCTGTATGAAATGCTCAGCGGCGACCCACCTTTTCACGATGAATCTACCTACCAGGTGATGATCAAACAAGTGCATGAACCGACGCCAGACATCCAGGCGGTAGAGATGAATACACCCCATTCCCTGGTGGACATTGTAGAGCGGGCGTTGGCAAAGGAGCCAGGGGCGCGTTTCCAGACCGCCGGTGAAATGAGCGTCGCTCTACATACCGTGGGCCTGCAATTGCAGGGGCCGGCCGACACGCTGGCTGCCCGTCACCTGGATCGCTTGGGCATTCTCTGGCAGCAAGCGCGTGACGCTTACGACGAGCGCGCCTGGCAGGAGTGTATTAGCAAACTGGATGAACTGCGCCGCCATGACGCCGACTACCAGCACCACAAAGTAAATAGCTTGCGCCGGGATGCCCTGAGCCAACTGAGCAAACAGGCCGAACGAGAGTTCACGGCCGGGCAGTTTGTGGAGAGTCTGGCGGCCATTGCGGCCATTCGCCAATATGACCCGGATTACCCGGTAAACGAACTGGAGTTTAAGGTGCGCATGGGTATGCAGCAGGCGGATTTACGCCAGCAGCTAGACCGGCTCTATCAAGAAGCCGAGGGGCTGCTCAATGTGCGGGATTTTGAGGGGGCGTTGGCCAAATGGCACTCGATTGAACTGCAAAAAGAGACTCTGATGGTGGCCGACCCGTCGCTGGTGGAAAGACGAGCCAGAGAAGGGGCTTGTGCGACTTTGTACACGGCCGCTCTCTCAGCATTGGCGCACCATGAACCAGAAGAAGCGCTGGCCAGGCTGGCGCACATTCAGGATATTGACGCCCACTTTCCCGATTCGGAAAAGGTAAAGGCGCGCGCCGAAACGATGTTAGCCGTGCCTGTGTCCTCGCCAACGGCGCGTTCACGCCAACCATTGTTTTGGGTTGGAGGTATTGTGATGGTGCTGCTACTGCTGATTGTGGTAGGCGTGGCGCTGCGGGGGATGGGTGACGGGACCACGGCCGTACTGCCCACCGCCACCACCCAACTGGCTGTTTTGCCCGCAACGGCCACTTCGGCGGCGCTCAGTGCAGGCGTGCCCACCCAGACGCCCGCACCCACTGCCACCCCCACCACTGTCCCCACGTCTACCAGTTCACCCACCTCCACCGCTACGGCAACAGCGACCACCACCAGCGTCCCCACACAAACAGCCACACCCCAATCGCTCGACCGGGCCATTGCCCAGGAAAACGTCTCTCTTTTTGCCGTGCCCGATGCCGAGTCCGCTGAATTGGCCGTCATTGAAGCGGGCCAAAGCGTGTGGGTGTTGGCGCGTTCAGAAACGGGCAACTGGTTATATGTGAGCGATGATAACGGCGAACGTGGTTTTGTGAGCCTGGATCGGCTCACCTGGCCGGGTGACATTAACACATTGCGGGTGCAGCAGCCGGTTGTTGCCATCGCTGCGCCACCGATCACGGCCGTGCCCTCCACCTCTAATCTCGTTTTTAACCTGTACCAGCTAGAGGGCACCCAAAGCTGCAACGGCGAAGCGTGGACGATCAAGGTCTTTATGGAGGGGCAAGGCGGAAATGGCATTTACAACTATTACTGGAATGATGCCTTGCTGGTGGTCAATGCCAGTGGCAGCTACACCTTTGATGTGCGCAGCGGCGGCGGCCCGGTCATCGGCATCGGGCGCGTCACCTCCGGCAATCTGTCGGCCGAAAAAGAGCTGTTTCTGACCCGGCCGGCCTGTCCGTAAGAAGAGATTGAGAGATTGGGAGATTAAGAGATTGATCGTCTCCCAATCTCCTAATCTCCTAATCTCCCCTATGCCCCCCTCCGCCCTCACCACCCACCACCTGAGCAAAACCTACCAACAGCCGCAAGGTTGGCGGCGGGCGGTGCGTATGCCG
This sequence comes from Anaerolineae bacterium, assembly GCA_023382655.1. GTDB lineage: Bacteria > Chloroflexota > Anaerolineae > Promineifilales > Promineifilaceae > CAADGU01. The sequence goes on from JAHDWK010000014.1 coordinate 69,428, forward strand.
CCGGTCACGGCCGTGCAAGACATCTCGCTCACCGTACCCACCGGCGAACTGTTTGGGCTGCTTGGCCCCAACGGGGCGGGCAAAACCACGCTGGTGAAGATGCTCTGTACGCTGCTGCGGCCCACGGACGGCACGGCCGTTGTCGCCGGGCACACCCTGAACGAAGCCGGCGCGATCCGGGCAGCGGTGGGGTTGGTCGTCTCTGATGAGCGCAGCTTTTACTGGCGGCTGACAGCGCGGCAAAACCTGGACTTTTTCGCCGCGCTCTATGGGCTGCACGGCGCAACCGCGCGGCTGCGGGTGCAGACGGTGTTGGCCGAGGTGCAGCTAGACGAGGTGGCCGAACGCCGTTTTAGCAGCTTTTCCAGCGGGATGCGGCAGCGTTTAGCCATTGCCCGTGCCCTGCTGCACCAGCCCCGCCTGCTGTTTTTGGACGAGCCGAGCCGCAGCCTGGACCCGACGGCGACGCAAAAGCTGCACGACCTCATCCTGCGCCTGCGCCAGGAACAGGGCATGACCATTTTTCTGATTACCCATGATCTGGCGGAGGCGGAGAAGTTGTGTGACCGGGTGGCGCTGCTGCACCAGGGACGGATTCAGGCCATCGGCCAGCCGGCGGCGCTGCGCCGGGAACTGCGCCCGCAGCGGCAGTATGTGGTGCAGGTGGCGGAGATGGAGACGCCTTTCCTGAGCGCCGCCGAAGTGACTATTACCAAAACCCTGATGCAGCAATACCCACAACTGACGGTAGACGGCCGTACACTCACCTTTCAATCAGCAGAGGAGGATGGCTTGTTGACGGCCGTGCTACACACCCTGCACACCCACAACATCCCCATCCACACCATCACCAGCGCCCCCCCCTCGTTGGAAGAGGTGTTTGCTCATTACACTGAGGGAGTGAGTGGTGAGCAGTAAACAGTGAGCAGTGGGCAGTAGATACTGCTTACCGCTTACTGTTCACTGCTTACTAACAAAAAATGACCTTCCTTCGCTTACGCGCCTTCCTCATCCGTGATTTTCAGAACGAAGCCAGTTACCGCTTTGCTTTTCTAACCACCATAGGCGGCGTGATTTTTCGGTCGCTGCTCTTTTTTTTCCTGTCGGAATTTATTGGCGTGATTGCTGATCCCTTTTTGGGGGAGTATGAGGGGGATTATTTTAGTTTTGTCATCATCGGCATTGCGTTGGGCGGCTATTTTGGCGTGGGGCTGACCGGCTTCTCGTCCGCGCTGCGCCAGGCGCAAGTGACGGGTACGCTGGAAGCCACCATGATGACGCCTACCCCCGTCTCCCTGGTCATCGTTGGCTCGGCGCTATGGAGCTACACCTATACCACCTTTCGCGTGTTCATTTACCTGCTGTTTGGGGTTCTGTTTCTGACGCTGGATTTAAGCCAGGCCAATATCCCGGCGGCGCTGGTTATTCTGGTGTTGAGCATTATCGCTTTTGCCAGCATGGGCATTATGGCCGCCAGCGTCATCATGGTCATCAAACGAGGCGACCCGGTCTCTGGGGTGTTGTCTAACACGGCTAATTTGTTGGGCGGTGTCTTTTACCCGGTGGCGATTTTGCCTGCCTGGCTGCAACTGTTCTCGTATCTGCTGCCGCTGACCTATGCCCTGCACGGCCTGCGCTTAGCCATGCTCAACGGCGCGGGCTGGGCGGAACTGGCACCCGACATTCTGGCGCTGCTGGCCTTTTGTGTGGTGCTGGCCCCCCTTTCGCTGCTGCTCTTCCGCTGGGCGGTGGAACGTGCCCGCGCCGAAGGCACCCTAGCGCATTATTAAACCTGACAGGTCTGGGAAGACCTGTCAGGTTTGGGGTCAGTTTATGCTTTTTGGGGGATGGCTTGGGGGGAGAGGCCGTTGGGCGAGGGGGCGACGGCCGTTTCTTTGCGCAGCAGGGGGCCGCCGACGGCCAGGAAGTCATACCCTTTGTCTACCAGGGTCATGTAGTCGGGGATCATGCGACGGCCGTCAATGACCAGATAGGGCGGTTTGACGGCTTTTTCAATGGTACGGGAGAGGCCGCGAAACTCTTCCCAGTCGGTGGAGATGAAGACGGCGTCGCTGCCGGCCAGGGCGTCTTGCACCGTCTCGTGATAGGTGATGCGTTCAAAGAGGTGGTTCTTTTCCGGGTTGAACCAGTATTCTTGGGCTGCCTGCATTGCCAGCGGGTCGTAGGTGCGGATTTCTTTGACGCCTTTGCTCAGCAGCGATTCCACCGCTTTGAGCGCGGCCGAATCGCGCATGTCGTTGGTGCGCTTTTTGAAGGCCAGCCCTAGCAGGGCCACCGTCTTCTGGTTAAAGTTGAAGTGGCCTTCATGCACGGCGCGGTCAATCAGATATGTTTTCTGGTACTCGTTGATGTTGTAGACGGCTTGCAGCAGGTCGGTGGAGCAGCCGGCCTGGTTAAGCTGGTAGATGAGCGATTGGATGTCCTTGCCAAAGCAGCTACCACCCGCGCCATTGCTCACATAGGAACCCCAGGTGCTGATACGGCCGTCGGCCGTTACCCCGATCTTCAAGTCCTCCATGCGCACATTGGGCAGGCTCTCGGCCACTCGCGCTCCCACGCCATTCCAGAAGGAGATATAGGTCAGCAGCAGGGTGTTGCCCATATATTTGATGGCTTCGGCCGTTTCCGGCGTCGTCTCCACATACTTGATGCGCACGTGGTTGACAAATTGGGAGTAGACGCGGCGCAAAATCTGGAAATCTTCCGGGGTATCCGCACCCACAACCACCCGGTCGGGACGGCGCGAGCCGTCAATGGCGTTACCCTGCGCCAGGAATTCCGGGTTAGAGGCGATGCCGAAATTTTCCACACCATGTTCGGCCAGCACCCGCTCCAACAGGCGGGCGGTGCCAATGGGTACGGTGCTTTTGTTCACCAACACTACCCGGTTTTTGGTGGGGCGGTTGGCTAATAATTCAGCCACATCATTGGCCGCTTTAAGATAGTAGCTCAGGTCGGTGGAGCCGTCCCGGTTGGGTGGGGTGTTGATGCACATGAAGAAGACATCGGTCTCGTCAATGACCTGGCTGATGCTGCTGGTGAAGTGCAGGTAACGGCCGTGTGTCTCTTGAATGGCCTCATACAAGCCTGGCTCGTTCACAAAATACTCAATTTGTGCCCGGTCGCCGCTCTCATACGCCGCAATCTTCTTGGGGTCAATGTCGTAGGCATACACCTCATGCCCTGCTTCCGCCAGGATGGCGGCGTGGGGTAAACCCACAAAACCTGTGCCGACAACGATTATTTTCATGTAAATTACTCCTGTACTTGTAATTGAGTAATTAAGTAATTGGGTAATTACGCCATTGCGCAATTATTTAATTACTCTGGATTTTTAAGATGCTTTGGGATTTGCAATGTCACGGCTTTCCCCGCCGGATTTAAGCACCCGATTATACACAAACTGCACCTGCCAGGCGCAGCACTTACCAGGAAACAAGATAACCCTTATGAACAGGCTTAATGGGGGGAAGGTAATTCGTGATCCGTAATTCGTGATCCGTAATCGGTTAGCGGTGGCGGCGGCGGAGCCAGTAGAGGCTGCCGCCGAGGATGGTAATGGCGAGGAGGGCAAGAGGCCACACGGCCGTACCTCCTTCATCCTCATCCGGCGCAACCACCACAGGAGTCACGGTGGCTGCTGGCAACGGTGTGGGTGGCGCGGTGGTGGGTGGCAGCACGGCCGTTGCTGATGACGTAGGCGTCAGTGAGGGTGTGGCTGTCGGTGAAGGTGTAGTAGTGGCTGTGGGTGGTTGGGTAGGGGCTGGCGTCTCCGTTGCGGCCACGCCTGCACTGAGCGCCGCCGAAGTGGCCGTTGTTGCGGCTATAATCGACGCTTCCCCGGCGCGGAACCAGCCGGTGGTACTGTCGGTCAGGAAAAATTCCAGCAGCATCTCCCCAACCTTTGTATTCCCACTGCGTGAGGGGTGGGTACAATCTTCGATCATATCTTCGGCCAGCCAGACACGGCCGTCGCTGCGCTCATTCTCACCATCAATCCACAGATATGGCCCCCAACTCAGGTAAGGGGCCATGACCTCACCTCTGGCCGGGTCAAAATTGAGCGCCGGGTCACCGTTGATCTGTTTTTCAATCAGCCATTTCACGGCAAAAGCGGTTTCGTAAGCGACCGGCTCCGGGCTGAGGCCCCGCTCGTAGGTGTAGGAGCGGGTGCGGCTGGAGAGGTACACGATTTTCAAGTTGGGAAAGCGGCTTTTTAGTTCACGCACAATCGTTTCCAGATAACCCTGTAATTCCTGCGCCCGGTCGGGAAAGTCGCCGCCGCGTGTCACCGTCTGTTTGATCCAGGCCACCTGCACCTGTTCCGGCGTCACGCGGGCATGGTTTAATGAACCGGCCAGATTGGTCCACACATCGGTATCGGCGGCGGCCCAGCGGTCGGCGGTGCGCCCACCCTGTGCCCCGTTCACGGCCGTGACCGGTGCATTGACCGCCGGATTTTGATGGAGCAGTTCCATAAAGGCGTGAAATTCTGAGGTGGTGTTGGACATGCCCACGGAGATGAGGACGATACGGCCGTCCGCGTCCGGTTCACCCGTTTCGTTCAAAGGCACAATGGAGGCGGCGATGGCTTGCCCGGCGGCTTCGTGGGCTGGGGGACGGTCGTTACGGCCGTCGGGATATAAACCGCCCATAAAACCAGTGGCCTGCCCGTCCATACGTACATATTCGTTAGCACCCAGATCGGTCAGCGGCGTGGCCACGAGGAGAAACGGGCCAGCGCAGGTTGTTTGTTGGGCGGCAGCAACGTGTTGGGTGGGTTTGACGGCCGTACCGCTTCCCAAAATGAACAACATTAGCATAAAGAAAAGTCGTCTACCCATAGCCTTATTCATCCTTTTCAAACCTGTAAGGTCATAAAGGGCTGAACACTTACCTAACAGCCTGCCCGACCCCATCACAAACGGATATTATCTGGGAACTGGCGTTTTGGGGGATTATGTTCGTATCCTCTACTACGGATGTCGAGATGTTGACCGTGAGCGTTCCATTCAGTATGTTGACGGGTGGCGTAACTGGAACGGCCGTGCTTGTTCCGATAATCCCACAATTTGGAATGTCGCCCATTTGGTCGAGTTTCAATACCCACGCATTTCTTCTGCCAATGCCCGTACCAAAGGATTCAGTATCGCCGGCAAGTATAAAGTTGCCTTCGCGGGTCACTCGAATCGAATAAGCAGCATCAACTTCATCCCCCCCAAATCCACCGTAGGTTTTTTGCCAGATCACATTACCATTAGGGTCTAGTTTCAATAACCACACATCACCGTCTGTAGGATTTGAGGGAAACAAGCCATACGAAAATGTTACACCGGCAACTACATATCCGCCGTCTGCTGTTTGTTGAACCGAATACCCGTTATCAGCAGCAGGTCCACCATAGGATTTTTGCCACTCAAGTACACCCATATTGTTTAGTTTGATAACCCATAATTCGCCCTGAGTGCTACCAATACTATCAATTATTCCTACCAGAATAACGCCCCCAGTGTCCGTCATTTGCATGGCAGAGATAAGATCTACCCCGGCACTGCCATAGGTTCTTTGCCAGGCAAGTGACCCATCCTGGTTTAGTTTCATAACCAGGGCATCAGTGAAGCCTGGACCGAAGAGCGAAGACGTGTGCCCACCTAGAATGTAGCCGTTATCTGCTGTCTCATAGATAGCAATCACGTAATCGCTGCCTGCACCGCTTAATTCTTGTTGCCAGATAATTTCGCCATTACTATTGAGTTTTAATACCCGGCTATCTGGGCCAAAGGTAGCACTGGTGAGTAGCAAGCCACCATCATCAGTCACTTGTATAACCCCATTATTTGCAAACTCCCCATATGATTTTTGCCAAATCACATTGCCTTGCTCATCCAATTTTACTACCCACAGAGCAACTGTTTGTGTGTTCTCTGAGTGATGCCCACCAGTCAAAAAGAAGGCACCATCCGGAGCCTCTTGAACACTATTAAAGAACTGACTACCAACGCCCGCAAAAATTTTCTCCCAGGCGATTGTGCCATCAACGTTTAGTTTCACTACCCAGGCATCTTTCTCTTCTCCAAAAGCGTGGGACTCGCCTGCGGCTATAAATCCACCATCACTCGTAGCTTCTAAGGATACAAAAGTGTCTGAATCGTTCAGATCATAGGCAAACGCCCAGTAAGGAGAAGGTTTAGCAACAACAGGTAAATAAATATGGCTACCTCCACCCCGCGCCTGCGCCGCAATTGCTGCCACAAGTGCAAAAAGACATAAAACGAAAAGGACCCATCGTAAAGACCTGCTCATCAGAATTCTCCTATTTCATTGACATTCTCTTACCGACTATTACCGGCACCCCTTCAACGGATTGCAGATTTAAGAAGTGCATTGTTCCAACGAACCACGCGGATCAACCGTGTCACCAAACCAGAGGACGGCATAGTTTGTATAAATACATGAGTCGTCTACTCATGACTTGTCCATCCTATGGTGCCGTCAGACATCCGATCTCTTTGAGAAATCGGACGTCTAGCCTCACCGGCGCGTGTAAAAAACAGGATTTGCAGGATAATACAAAAGAACCAATTTGCAAAATAGGAAGATTATGACTGAACCGATAACAGAGAGTTATTCAACAGAAACTTATTCATCGGATGTGGAGGTGGTGAAGGTAGACGGCGGGCACGAAGCAGCTTCGGGCCGTACCTTTATCATCGTCGGCACCGCCCATATCTCCCAGGAATCTACCGACCTGGTGCGTCAGGTGATTGAACGAGAACGGCCGGATGTGGTCTGCGTGGAACTGGATGAACAACGTTACCAGACCCTGGCCAACCAGCGCAAATGGGAATCACTCGATCTGCGCCAGGTCATTCGCCAGAAACAGTTGATGACCCTCATCATCAACCTGATGCTCTCCTCCTACCAGAAGCGGTTGGGGCAAAAATTGGGCGTGGCCCCCGGCACAGAACTGTTGGAAGCGACCAAAGTGGCCCAGGAAATGGGTATCCCGGTGGAATTGGTTGACCGCGATGTACGCATCACCCTGCGCCGTGCCTGGAACAGCATGTCCCTGTGGGAAAAGAGCAAGCTGCTCAGCGCCGGCCTGGCCGGCATGATGGAAGGGCAGGAAATCACGGAGGAGCAACTAGCCGAACTGCGCCAGACCGATGTGCTGACGGAATTGATGCAAGAGTTGGGCCGCTTCATGCCCAAACTCAAAACCGTCCTCATTGACGAGCGGGACACCTACATCACCCAAAAAACGTTGGCAGCACAGGGGCAAAAGGTGGTGGCGGTGGTGGGCGCGGGACACATGCAGGGTATTCGCCAATCCTTAGCCGCCAATCAGCGACAAGACTTGTCGCCGCTGGAAACGATTCCCCCACCATCAAAAACGGGCGCAATCATTGGTTGGGGGCTGCCGCTGCTGATGGTGGGGCTGTTGCTCTATATTGGCGTGACACAGGGGGCGGCGGCGTTTGGGCAAAATCTGGCCTACTGGTTTCTGGCGGGGGCGATCCTGTCGGCAATTGGCGCAATTGCGGCGTTGGGCCATCCCATGACTGTGCTGGTGGCCTTTTTTACCGCCCCCTATGCCACGCTGAATCCGTTGATTGGTGTGGGGTATATTGCGGCGCTGGCCCAGGTGTGGGTACGGCCGCCCACGGTGAAGGAGTTGCAGACGGTGGGGGATGATGTCAGTGTGCCTGGTCAATGGTGGCGCAACCGCCTGCTGCGCGTGTTGCTGGTGTTTATTTTTACGACGATTGGTAACTTGATCGGCAATTTCCTGGGGGCGAGTGAGATTATTCGCAACTTGTTTTAGCATAGACCCTAAGGTTTTTTAGAAACCCTTAGGGTCTTCGGGTGATGATGATGAAGTGGCTCAAACGGATTTTGTTGGGGTTAGGGGGCATGATTGCCGTCGTGATTGTGATCTTTACGGCCGTGATTGTGTTTGATTCGCTGTTTGGTCACGACTCGACGGAGTATACAAATGTGACGTTTACTGATGCGGCGGGTCAGGAATTGCACGGGTATCTGGCGCTGCCGGAGGGGGAAGGCCCGCACCCGGCGGTGCTGCTTATCCATGAATGGTGGGGACTAAATGAGGGGATGCTGGTGCTGGCGGAGGCGCTGGCGGCCGAGGGGTATATGGTGTTGGCGGCCGATGCATATCGGGGACAGGTGACAGACAAGTTCCCCCGCGCCATTTATCTGCGATTGGGCACACCGGAGGAACAGGTGTTTAACGATATTGATGCGGCGTTGGCTTATTTGCGCAGCCGCCCGGAGGTGGATGACCAGCGCGTGGCTTCGATGGGTTTTTGTTTTGGCGGCGGCCATTCGCTGCAATTGGGGATGCGCCAGTCAGAGAATCTGGCGCTGACGATTTTGTATTATGGGGCGGTGGTAACGGAGCCGGATTTGTTACGGCCGTTGACTGAAAATCAACCTGTCCTCGGTATTTTTGGCGCGGAGGATGCTTCGATTCCCACCGCTGACGTGCTGGAATTTGAAGCCGCGCTCAACAGCCTGAACATCCCTAATGAAATCACCATCTACGAAGGGGTGGGCCATGCTTTTCTGAATGAAGAAAACTACGATGAGCCAGGCGCAGCGGGAGACGCCTGGCAGCAAACGCTGGATTTTTTGGCGGCGACTTTCCGTTCTGAAGAACCGTGATGCGTGAAACGTGATGCGTGACATTCTCCGATCATGCATCACGTTTCACGCATCACGCCACGACTTCAAGGAGTGTTGATTATGAGCGAATCCCATACCCATTACCGGACGTGCAATTTGTGTGAGGCGATGTGTGGCCTGGAGATTAAGGTGGACGGGCAGCACATTCTCTCGATTAAGGGGGACAAGGACGACCCGTTTAGCCGGGGGCACATTTGCCCGAAGGCGACGGCGTTGGAGGATATTTACCATGACCCGGACAGGTTGAAGTATCCGGTGCGGCGCACCGCGACGGGCTGGGAGCGCATCAGTTGGGATGAGGCGTTTGACGAGGTGGTGGGCAATATCCAGCGCATTCAGGGGGCACACGGCCGTAACGCCATCGGCGTCTATCTAGGCAATCCCAATGTGCATAACCTGGGCCTGATTTTGTATAACGCGCCGTTCATCCGCAGTTTGAAGACGAAGAACCGCTTTTCGGCCACGTCGGTGGATCAGTTGCCCAGCCAGTATGCGGCGTATTTGATGTTCGGCCACCAGTTATTGTTCCCGGTGCCGGATGTGGATCGCACGCACTATTTTTTGATGTTGGGGGCGAATCCGCTGGCCTCGAATGGCAGTTTGATGACGGCGGCGGGTATTGAGAACCGGCTGAAGGCGCTGCAAAAGCGGGGCGGTAAGCTGGTGGTGATTGATCCACGACGGACGGAAACGGCCGTGCTCGCCAATGAGCATCACTTTATCCGCCCGGGTACGGACGCGCTGTTTTTGCTGGCGCTGATTCATACGCTGGTGGTGGAGGGATTGGTGAAACCGGGGCGGTTGGCCGAATTTACGGATGGGTTGGAGACGGTGGAACAGTTGGCGGCTGATTTTACGCCGGAGGATGTGGCCGGGTATACGGGCATTGCTGCCGAGGAGATGCGGCGGATGGCCAGGGAGTTGGCGGCGGCGGAAAGTGGGGTGGTGTACGGCCGTATTGGTGTCTCCACGCAGAAGTTTGGCGGGCTGTGCCAGTGGTTGATTAACGTGTTGAATGTGCTGACGGGTAATCTGGATGCGCCGGGTGGGGCGATGTTTACCCGGCCGGCGGTGGATGTGGTGGGGCTGACAACGTTGACGGGGCAGACGGGCAGCGTGGGCCGCGCCCACAGCCGGGTGCGCGGCCTGCCGGCGGTAGGCGGCGAATTCCCGGCGGCGGCGATGGCCGAGGAGATTTTGACGCCGGGTGAGGGGCAGATTCGGGGCATGATTACGGTGGCGGGGAACCCGGTGCTGTCTACGCCGAATGGGGGGCAGTTGGATGAGGCGTTGGCGCAGTTGGATTTTATGGTGGCGATTGATATTTACATCAATGAGACGACGCGCCACGCCAACATTATTTTGCCGACGACGACGGGGCTGGAAACGGAGCATTATGATCTGGTTTTTCATCTGCTGGCGGTGCGCAATACGGCCAAATACTCTCCGGCCCTCTTTGAACCGGAGGAGGGGATGCTGCATGACTGGCAGGTATTGGGGGAACTGCGGCGGCGGTTAGAGGGCGGTGGGCCCATTAACCGTAAGACGCTGCCGGGTAAGATCGAGTTTCAGAAGCGGCTGCCGCCGCATAAGCTGATTGATCTGGCGCTGCGTTTTGGGCCGTATGGGGCACGGCCGTTAAACGGCAAACCCACCGGGCATAATCTGACGCTGGCAAAGCTGAAACGTGCGCCGCATGGTATTGACCTGGGGCCGCTGGAGCCGATTTTGCGGGAGCGGTTGCTGACGCCGAATCGGCGGATTGTGCTGGCCCCGGAGCCGTTGGTGGCTGATGTGGCGCGGTTGAAGGAGACCTACCCCACCCGCTCTGGCCGGTCTGTGACCGAGCCAGGGGTGGCACGGTCTGAAGACCGGCCACACTCGGAGCGGGAGTTGGTGTTGATTGGGCGGCGGGATTTGCGGACGAATAATTCGTGGATGCACAATGCGCCGCGATTGGTGAAGGGGAAGGAGCGGTGTACCCTGCTGATGCATCCGGCGGATGCGGCAGCGCGACAGTTGGCGCCTGGGCAGGTGGTGGCGGTGGTCTCGCGGGTGGGGCAGGTGAGGCTGCCGCTGGAGGTGACGGAGGCGGTGATGCCGGGGGTGGTGAGTATGCCGCATGGGTGGGGGCACGGCCGTGAGGCCATCCAGCTTTCCGTAGCCCAGGCACACCCCGGTGTGTCTATCAATGACCTGACGGATGAGTGTGAGTTGGATGTGCTGACGGGGAATGCGGCGTTTAGTGGTACGGCCGTTGTCGTCACCCCTTGTTAGGTGGCAGATATAATTGAATATCAAAGCTGCAATTTAGGAGATATATCATCAAATGGCACTCACCTCTGCGGCTTCAAGATGTGCAATCTGTGATGAAAAACTGGATAGACCATACACAGCTACATCAGGTGTGGTTTTTCCACGAGAACACCTGCTGTGGCGCTACTGCGATGCGCCATTACACTTCGATTGCCTAGAAACTTGGCCTCACCGAGTTGAGTTTTCTCTGGGATATTTCAATTGGTGGGTACAGAATTATGAATCAGGATATGGGCACTTGTTGCGAAAGGAAAATGATTGGATTTTGGTCACTGGACCAGATATGAGTAATGGCATGTCCTATTTTGCAGCAGTGCATCTACGAGAATGGCCTTTCCGCCTTTATTCAAAATGGACGGAGTGGGACAGGTTTGTTTCAAGCGGGTTCCCAGATAACCTCATCGAAGATTCATTACAAGTAGCCGAGCAGGTAATGGAAGAGGTAGTCAAAATTGCACCTGATCTTGATTCTTTGATGTATCTTCTTGAGAAAGAGAGGGGTTAATTTGAATTCGGTTCAAATGGTATTTGACCTTGATAATAATGAACACCCCCCATATCACCCATATTCAAGATGGTGTTTATATTGGCCGGGTGCGGGCGCACCAGGAGCAGGGGCGGCTGCATAGGGCCGGTATTCGCCACATTTTGAAGTTGTATGAAGCGGCTCCTTATTGGCCGGATGGTTTTGTGGTTTGTGATAATGAGGTAGAGGACGGGGTGCTGCTGCCGGAAGATAAGTTGGTGCGGGGTGTGGCGTTTCTGCAAGAGTAGGTGGGCATGGGGAACCCGGTTGTTTCGATGTGTGGGGCGGGAATGAGTCGTTCGGTGACGTTTGTGATGGCTTATCTGCGGGAAACAGGGCTGGATTTACGGCCGTCCTGGGAATTAGTGGCAGCTCAACATTCAGACGCCCAGCCTGCCCCGCAAATGTAGCAGATGCTCATTGACCATTACCAGCAGCCTTACGAGGTCAGAGAGTGTATTGGCCGGATGCTTGAGTCGTGACAAGGTTACGCTGGCTTTTGCCCCAGGATGCTGGCGAAGGCGATATGCCCGAACCATTCCTTTGCTGTGCTTCTGCGCCTCGCTTCGGCTTTGAGAGCCTCGGCCGTCTCCTTGCCAATGCTGCCTGTACTCAAAAGCACATCCGCACCCCTGTCCACCCATGTTAGCATATAAGCACTCTCTGGGGCTTCAACATAGCCGTGACTTCTCAACGACTTGGTGTCAAATCCCGTACTCTGTAAGAGTTGAGGTAGACGGCGGACAATCCAGGAATCGTGGATGAAATTTGCTCGGAACGCCCGCACACATGCTTCCAGCAGATCATACTCTCCGGTGGAAAGGCTTGCGGTGGCGTAGTCTCCATCGAATACGGCTAACCAGCCGCCCGGCCGCAGAATGCGAAAGCCTTCAGCAACAAGTTGTTCAGGCTGTGGCACATGGGAGAGTGCCTGATGCACAACCGCTACATCAAAAGCATCAGCATCAAAGGGTAAGGCACGGCCGTCCCCCTCCTCAAAGGAAAGGTTGGGGATGCCTTGTGAGAGCGTTCGTGCCCTGGCAATAAACACGGGTGAGGGGTCAATCCCGATTACTTGGGCAACGGCCGGTTTCTGGGCCAGAATGCGGCTCACGGCACCAGTCCCACAACCAATCTCCAGGACACGGGCATTGGGCGGAAAATTAATCTCTGAAAGATAGGTTTCCCACATCGAACGTTGCCGGGGGTCAGCCGCCCGCATCTCCAGAACATCTACTAGCCGTTCCTGAATTTGTTGGTCAACTTCACTAATGATGGCATATACGTCAGACATTGTAATCCTCCAATTTTACCTCCTGCGCCAGCAAACGCAGTGAAAAATGACAGGTAGCAGAATGCAAGCAATAGCTTACGTCTATATTACCAGAGCATTTCCTGTTGATTACCGATTGTTGAGCTAATTTTCGCGCGCATCCTGGGTCATATAGTGCGCCAGGAGAATGGGCACGGCCGTGATCGTCACCACCAGAAACGCCACCACATTTGTCACCGGGCGGTCCCGCGGGCGGGTCAACTGGCTGAATATCCAGATGGGCAGCGTGGATTGCTGCCCGGCGGTAAACGTGGTCACAATCACCTCATCAAACGATAAGGCAAAGGCCAGCATCCCGCCCGCCACCAACGCCGTCGCCAGATTCGGCAGCACCACATAACGGAACGTCTGAAAGCCATCCGCCCCCAAATCGGCCGACGCCTCCAACTGTGAATGCCCCGTGCGCCGGAAACGAGCAATGGCATTGTTATACACCACCACCACACAAAAGGTGGCGTGCCCAATCACAATCGTCCAGAAGCTAAAGGGAATATTGGTCAGCCCCATCATGGAGCGCAGGGCGATGCCGGTGACAATGCCCGGCAGGGCAATGGGCAGCACCAGCAAAAAGGAAATCGCTTCCCGGCCGAAAAAGCGGCTGCGGTACACCGCTGCCGCCGCCAATGTGCCCAAGACCAGGGCCACGGCCGTAGCAATAATCGCCACCTTCAACGAGAGAAAAAGGGCCGGCCACAAATCCGCCCGGTTCATGGCCACCCCAAACCAGCGTGTCGTCAATCCCGGTGGCGGGAAGGTGAAGGTGGTTTCATCCGTCGTGAAGGCATAGAGCATGACGATGAAAAAGGGAAAATGCAGGAAGATGAGGACGGCAACGGCCGTGACCGTCAACCCCAGCGGCGACTTATTTACATCATTCTTGCGATTACGCATTAAACATTCCCCGCCAATCAATTAACCACAGATTTTACGGATTCAACGGGTGAAGACGGATCAAATACATATTGAAAATCCGTGAAAATCCGCCCTATCCGTCCCATCCGTGGTTAAATTTATAACGCCTCAAACGCCCCCAACCGGCGCGCCACCAACAAATAGATCGCCATAATCGTAATTGGCAGCACCGTAAACGCCGCCGCCAACGGAATGTTGCCAGACGTACCCTGATAGCTGTACACCGTCATGCCAATAAACGGGCTGGAATCGCCAATCACCGAGGGGATGATGTAATCCCCCATGGTCAGCGAAAAGGTAAAGATAGAACCGGCGACCACGCCGGGAAAAGCCAGGGGCAGGGTGACATAGCGAAAGGTAGTAGACGGCCGTGCCCCCAAATCACCACTCGCCTCCCCCAATGACTTCGGCACCCGCTCCAACGACGCCATAATCGGCAAAATCATATAGGGCAGCCAGATATACAGGAACACAAAAAACAGCCCCAGCGAAGAAATGGACAACGACGGCCCGCCAATCACCGGCAGTTGCAGCACCCAATCGAGCACGGCCGTCAGCCCCAACTGCCCCACAAACCAGCTCACAATCCCCTCCCTCGCCAAAATCAACTTCCACGAATACACCCGAATAATGTACGACGACCACAGCGGTAGCAAAATCAGCAAATACAATATCGCCCGCAGCCGGCGCGACGTGTAACGCACTGTGTAATACGCCAGCGGAAAAGCCATCAACGCCGCCCCCACCGTCACCGATGCCGCCATCGCCACCGTGCGCCCAAAAATCTCCATGTGCGCCCGCGTAAACAGGTCGCCATACGTTCGCAGCGTAAACTGGCGCACCACCTGTCCTGTAAACCCGTCCAGATAAAAGAACGACTGAATCAGCAGCCCCACCAACGAGCCGATATACACAAGCAGCATCCACCCCAGCGGCAGCGCCAACAGCAGCAGCAAAAACAACCCCGGATGATGATGTAACACCGTAGAAATGCGCCGCCAGACAGACGGGTTGGTCTGAGTAGGTATGGTTGTACTCATTTGATAATGAGAGATTGGGAGATTGAGAGATTAGGATATTCCAATCTCTCAATCTCTCAATCTCTCAATCTCTTAATCTCCATCTTCCAACACATTATTCGCCGCACTCGGCCACACCAGCCGCACCGTTTGTCCAGGCACGGCCGTGCCATTCTGCGGCGTCACATCCATATTTTGCGCCACCACCACCATCTCCTCGCCCGAAGGCAGCGCCACCGTGTAACGGGTGTGCATGCCCACATATACCACGTCCCGTACCTGGCCCTCAATGGCACAATGCGCGTCCGGCACGGCCGTCGCCACCTCCGCCAGCCGAATCTTCTCCGGGCGCACCGAAAAGGGCTGGGGGGAGCCGGTGATGGTGACGGCCGTCTCGCCGCTCAAAATGTTTGACGTGCCCACAAAACCGGCCACAAAGCGCGTGCGCGGCCGTTCATACAGGTCAGAGGGCGCGCCAATCTGCACAATCTGGCCCATATCGAACACCGCAATCCGGTCACTCATCGTCAGCGCCTCTTCCTGATCATGCGTCACAAAAATAAAGGTAATGCCCACCTCATGCTGAATCGCCTTCAACTCCACCTGCATCTGCTGGCGTAATTTCAAATCCAGCGCCCCCAGCGGTTCGTCCAACAGCAGCACCTTCGGATGATTGATCAGCGCCCGCGCCAGCGCCACCCGCTGCCGCTGCCCACCGGAAAGCTGCGACGGTTTGCGCCGTTCCATGCCCGGCAGCCGCACCAGTGCCAACATCTCCGCCACCTGCCTTTCCCGTTCCAGCTTGGGCACTTTGCGCACCATCAGCCCATAGCCAATGTTGTCTCCCACCGTCATATGCGGAAAGAGGGCGTAGTCCTGAAACACGGTGTTCACTTCGCGGTCGTAGGCGGGCAGATTGGTCACGTCACGGCCGTACAACAAAATCCGCCCCGCCGTCGGCTGCTCAAACCCGGCAATCATGCGCAGGCACGTCGTCTTGCCCGACCCCGACGGCCCCAACAGCGTAAAAAACTCGCCGTCCCGTACTGTAAAACTCACATCATCCACCGCCCGCACCTCGCCAAAATGGCGGCTGACGTTGCTGAATTCAATAGCTAATGTCATAGGTAATTGGGTAATTGAGTAATGGGGTAATTACGTAATTACCCCATTACTCAATTACTTCTTCCTACCGACCGCCAATCACGGCCACATAATTCGTCACCCATTCATGGTAGGGCACACATTCACCTTGCGTTTCGCAGGCAGCCGTCGGCGTTTTCCAGAAGCTAATTCTGTCAAAGTTATCAATGCCATTCGTCTGGCAACCTTCCGCCCCCAGCAGTTCATTACCGTTGCATGCCGAAGGCACAGATGGCACCGAGCCAAACCAGGCTGCCAGGTCGCCTTGCAGTTGGGGGTTAATGGAATGGTTCAGCCACAGATAGGCACAGTTCGGATGAGGTGCATTCACATGCATCATGGTCGTGTCCGCCCAGCCGGTCGCCCCTTCTTGCGGGATGACACTGGCAATGGGTGCGCCGCCCGCTTGCAGCAAATTCACCTGAAACGGCCAGGAGCCAGAAGCTACCACACCCTCATTGGTAAAATCATCCATCTGGATAAAAGCATCGTGCCAATACCGGCCCACCAGCACCCGCTGCTGCCGCAGCAAATCCAGCGCCGCATTAAATTGATCCCGGTTCAATTCATACGGATCCTCAATACCCAGTTCCGGGTTGTGCGCCATCAAATACAGCGCCGCATCGGCAATGTAAATGGGGCCATCAAACGCCTGAATGCGCCCGGTGTTGGATTGGCCGTCGGCCAGCGTCATCTCTTCAAAAACCACGTTCCAACTGTCCGGGGCTGTGCCACCAAACGCCTCCGTGTTATACATCAACACATTGGAACCCCACTGGTAAGGCACGCCATAATGCACGCCATCTACCGTGTGCCATTCCGCATTTTGCAACTTCGGCTCAATGGTATCCCAGGCGTCAATCAGTTCAGTGTTGATGGGCTGGACTTTGCCACCGGAAATCAGGCGCAGGCTGGCATCACCAGAAGCCGTTACCAGGTCAAACCCACCTTCGTTCATCAGGGCCACCATTTCATCCGAAGTAGCCGCAACTTTGACGTTGACATTACAGCCAGTATCCGCTTCAAAATCAGTCACCCAATCAAAATTGGGATCGGTCGCCCCTTCCTCGATATAACCGGCCCAGGCGATAATATCTACCTGCCCTTCCCCTTCGCCGATTTCTTCCATCATTTCCGGCCCGGCTGCTTCTTCTGTGCCGCTGCACGCTGCCAGGAACAATGCTACCAAGAGTATTAACACGATCATCCACTTGCTTTTCATCTCTTTTCCTCCAGAAAACAACTTTATTATCTGTCATTCCAACGAGTCCTCGAGGAGGAATCCCTACCGTTTGGTAAACAGCAGGGATTCCGCGGAAGACCTCGAAATGACATAGGCTTTTAACGTGGTGGAGCTTGTGCTTGTCAATCGGTTCAATAGGCGGTTTCCTCCTGAATCATGCGTTTGTAATAGGCGATTTATCGCCATCAAAAGGCGATAAATCGCCTGCTACGAACAATTCTAGGCAGCAAAGGGATTTGGTGGCTGCCATTGGTAAATATCTTTGAGCTTGATGGGTAACAGGACGGTTTGGGTGCGGCGCACGCCGGGGATGGTGTGTAATTGATCGGTAATCAACTGGTAGAGAGCGTCTACACTGTGCGCCAGCACCTGAATACTGACATCGCGGTCGCCGGTAGCACAGGCTACATAGCTCACTTCGTCCAATTGGGACACGGCCGTGGCCACTTCCCACACCCGCCCTACCTCCGCTTCAATCAATACATCCGCCAGGATGGTGTAGCCAAAAGCAGTCGGGTTGATGATAGGGCGCACTTGCACCACGTTGTTCTCTAGCAGCCGCTCCAGCCGGTAACGAATGGTACGGGCCGGCTGGTGCAAACGGCGGGACATTTCGGCACAGGGCATACGGCCGTCGGCCACTAACAACGCAATAATTTCATGATCCAGGGCATCTATGGTATCCATACCGTGTGTTGAAATGGGTTATCCAGAGGTTACGGGGCAAAGTATATCTGTTGGTGAAATAACGGCAAATGAAAGATACAAACATTGCCGATACGGCAAAGACCAAACTGAGAGAAACAGAAGGAAGTTTCAGAATCGGAACAACGTCGTTAAAATAATGCCGCTTTGCCCAAAAGGAACAGGAAGGCTTATGCAACGACTCACCAGACTCATCATATTGACCCTGCTGCTGGTCACGGCCGTAACTCTCACCACGTGCACATCACCACAACCAACGGCCGTACCCGCCACCCCTATACCAATTAGCCCCACGCCTACGGCCGTGCCCGCCTCGCCCGTCGCCGGTTATACCGTCGTCATCAGCCCTCCGGCCATTACCGAGGCCTACCCCGCTCCAGACGAAAGCGTGAGCAGCACCCTCGTTTACACTTACCAAATTGTGAACCAATACCCCCACGACCCCGAAGCATTTACGCAAGGGCTGGTCTGGATGGATGGTGAATTTTATGAAGGGACGGGGCTGCGCGGCAAATCCTCATTGCGGCGCGTAGATCCAGCAACAGGGGAAGTAGAGCAGGTAATTTCGCTGCCGGACAATTACTTCGGCGAGGGCATCGTTTTGTGGGATGACCAAATCATCCAGATTACCTGGCAGGAAAATACCGCCCTTGTGTATGAACGGGAAACGTTTGAACAAATCGGCGAATTTTCCTATGATACGGAAGGTTGGGGCATTACGCACGACGGCCGTCAACTCATCATGAGCGACGGCACCAACACCTTATATTTCCGCGATCCCACCACTTTTGCCGTAACCGGGCAGGTGCCGGTGCTTGAAGGTGAAACACCAATCACCCGCCTGAATGAACTGGAATATATTGATGGCGAAGTGTGGGCCAACATCTGGCAGACCGACCGCATCGCCCGTATCAACCCGGAAACCGGGCAAGTCACCGGCTGGCTAGACCTGACCGGCCTGCGCCCACCGGAAACATTGGCCGACAGCAACGCCGTTTTGAACGGCATAGCCTATGATGCAGAGAACGGCCGTCTCTTCGTCACCGGTAAACTCTGGCCCGTTTTGTATGAAATTGAAGTCGTACCGGCTGAATCGTGATGCGTGATTGGGTCACGCATCACGCATCACGATTCACGCCCCACGAGGCAACATGAACACCCCCAACCACCTGATCATCCGCCCGCTTCACCCTGATGACGCCGCTGACCAATACGCCATCGTGAGCGACCCGCGTGTAGCGGCGAACCTCATGCACCTGCCCAGTGCGGAACTTGCCGAAACACACAAGTGGATTCAAGAACCCAAACCGGGGCAACACCGGCTGGCGGCGGAACTAAACGGCCGTGTCATCGGCTCCATCAACGTGCGACAAAACCTCAGGCCGCGCCTGATGCACAGCGGCAAACTGGGTCTGATGGTGCATCCCGACTACTGGGGACAGGGTGTCGGCAACGTTCTCATGGCCGCCGGTCTCAACCTGGCCGACAACTGGCTCAACCTGCTGCGGGTGGAACTGGAAGTGTATACCCACAATGCGCCGGCCATTCATCTGTATGAAAAATTCGGCTTCGCCACAGAAGGCATCAAACGAAAGGCAGTATTTGGCGACGGCCGTTACTTTGATGGGCAAATCATGGCCCGGCTGCGCCACCCCGAATGGTATGCCAACCAACCAACGCTGCCGGCAACACGGCCGTTGAAAAAACCCGCACCCGCCCGCGCCACTATCCGCCCGCCCCACTACCCCGATGACCTGGATGACCTGTACCACATCTTCCGCCTGCCCGAAGTGGCCCGTACCACCCTACAACTGCCCAGCCAGGAAATCGGCCACACCCGTGACCGGCTGAAGGAAGCCCCGCCCGATTTATATCGTTTTGTGGCGGAAGTGGACGGCCGTGTCGTGGGCATGGCTTCCTTGCATCAGAAACAAAACCCACGCGAACGTCACGCCGCCGGCCTGGGTATGATGGTGCATCCCGACTACTGGGGACGCGGCATTGGTTCCCAACTGCTAGACGCCCTCGTCAACCTGGCCGGCAACTGGCTGCAACTCACGCGCGTTGAACTGGAAGTGAACACCGACAACCTCGCCGCCATTCGTCTCTATGAAAAATTGGGCTTTGTCATAGAAGGCACACACAGGCTGCACGCTTATGGCGACGGCCGTATGGCCGACAGCCACTTCATGGCCCGCCTAAGTTCGTAGTAGGCGATTCATCGCCGTCAATGGCCACTAAAGCGGCTGCGACGAACATCCCACCCAATGACGAATGACCAGGGACAAATAATCAATGAGTAAACCCCTCCGCACCCTCACCCGCCAACACGCCCGCCGTCTGGCCATCAGCCGCCAACACCTGGACGGCCGTGCCGCCCCCGCCCTACTCGACCTCATCCGCAACCTGGGCTGTGTGCAGCTTGACCCCATCCGCCACGTGGAACGCACCCATTTGCTGGTGCTGTGGAGCCGCCTGGGTCAATTCGACGAAACGGAACTGGAACGGCTGCGCTGGCAAGATCGCGCCGTGTTTGAGTATTGGGCGCACGCCGCCTCCCTCGTCCTCACCGAGGATTACCCGGTACACCGCTGGCGCATGGACTTGCTGCATGACGAAGCCGACTCCCGCCAGGCGCGCGCCTGGAAAGCGTGGTTTGATGAGGAGGCAGACACGATGTACCCCCTGCGCGACCACATTCGGGCACAGTTGCGGCAAAACGGCCCCATGCTTTCCCGCCAGTTTGAAGAAGAAGCAGCCAAATTTTCGTCACGCTGGTACAACGGC
Source organism: Anaerolineae bacterium (assembly GCA_023382655.1). GTDB lineage: Bacteria > Chloroflexota > Anaerolineae > Promineifilales > Promineifilaceae > CAADGU01. Next base: position 90,139 of record JAHDWK010000014.1, read on the forward strand.
CGTTACGTACCCCGCATTCTGGACTATTTGTGGAGTAAAGGAGAGGTGATGGTGCATGGCCGTGCTGGCAACCAGCGCCTCTGGGGGCTGGCCGATTCTTTCTGGCCTGACTGGACGCCCATGGAAAGCTGGCAACCGGAGCAGGTCACGGCCGTCGCCGTCCAAAAATCGCTGCGCGCCCTGGGTGTGGCCACCCCCACCCAGATCAAATGGCACTTCACCCGCCAGACCTATCCAGCGTTAACGGCCGTCCTCAAAAAGCTGCTCAAAGAAGGCATCATTGAAAAAGTGCAGATCGTAGAAAACGCTCAGCCGCTCAAAGGCGACTGGTATATCCACAGCGCCGATGTGCCCCTGCTGGAAGACATTCAGGCCGGCAACTGGCAGCCGCGCACTGTGCTGCTCTCCCCCTTCGACAACCTCATCTGTGACCGGGATCGTACTGAGTTACTCTGGGATTTCTTCTACCGCATCGAAATCTACGTACCCGCCGCCAAACGCGAATACGGCTACTACGTGCTGCCCCTCCTGCATGGCGACCAACTGATCGGCCGCGTAGACTCCAAAATGGATCGCCAGACCCACACCTGGCATATCCACAACGTCTACGCCCAACCCCACGCCCCGGCAGATGAAGAGACAATCAACGGGATAGGCACGGCTGTGCAAAATCTGGCAATCTGCCTCGGCGCTACCCAAATCAACTGGGGCAACCTCCCCCCCGCCTGGGTATCCCTACTCCAGACCTGACAGGTTTTTGGAAACCTGTCAGGTCTACACACCTATGAAACAATCCACCCTTACCACCCGCCTCGATTCTCCCTGGGGCTGGCTCACCGTCGCCCTGGTTGCCCAAATGGGCTGGGGCGCATACCCCGTTTTGCTGCGATACCTGCAAACTATCAGTGGGCTACCCGGCCTCTCTCTGCTGGCCATCGGCAACCTGGTGGTTCTGCTGCTTGTGGCTGCCATCATCCTGCCCCGTGTAGACCGGCGCATCTTTCGTCTGCGCATTGTGTGGCTATTTGGGCTGTTGGTGGTGCTGCGCGGCATCACCAATTTACTGGCGACACGCTACACGCTGGCTATCTATGCCCAAATTATCTATCTGATGACGCCCTTCATTGTCGCTTTGCTCAGCCGTGTTGTTCTCAAAGAGCAATTACCCCGCCACACCATGAAGGCACTCACCATCGCTCTGGTAGGCGCATTGTTAATCGTCAGTAGTGATTGGGGGCCAACGGCCGTTTCCACCCACCGCCACGATCTCTGGGGCATCTTCTTCGCCATTCTCAGCAGCATCTCGCTGGCCTTTTACATGATCGTCACCCGACGCACCGCCCACAGCCACGCCTCCGGCGAAGGGGCTTCCAGCGAAGGGCTGCTGCTGGTACATCTGCTTGCCCTCTTTACATTTTCCCTGCTCGCCAGCCTGCTCGTCGGTGAAGAGTGGAGCCAGTGGCGCAGTCTGACGCCGCTGGATTGGCTGGTCTTCGCCGGTCTAAGTCTGGGCGTCCTGTTGGGCGCCAACCTGGGACAGATTCGCTCCATTCAGCATTTGGGTGCGCCGCTGGTGAGCAGCATGATGGCTATTCGCCTGGTGAGCGCCCTGCTCTTTGCCGGGCTGCTGCTGGGGGAACGGCTGACCTCGGTGTGGCAGATAGCCGGGGCAGCCATTATCATTGTCACCATTACCTGGTATTTGCGGCAATCGTCATGAGGTAATTGGGTAATTGATCTACCCAATTGCTGCACACCACCTATGAGAATCACCCACCTGCACACCTTCCGCGAACATCACGGCCGTGACGAACTCCTCCTACTGCTGCTCACGGCCGTCTTCATCTTCACCAATGCTGTCACCCTCAGTCTGGCGCAAACCGGTCGGGCGAGCGGTGTTTATTTGTGGGGGGCCGTGCTCTGGTTCGTGATGATGCTGGTGGCTTTTGCCCTGCTATCTCGCTTTCGCCCCTATCATGACCCATACCTGCTGTCCATCTTTGCCCTGCTCACTGGCTGGGGATTGATCGTTTTGCAACGGTTGGCGCCCAACTTTCTGGCGCGGCAGGTAATGTGGCTGGGGTTGAGTACGGTCGTGCTGCTGTCCATCGCCATTTTGCCGCGCAGCCTGCGCTGGTTACGCCGTTACCGCTACACCCTCTTGTTGGGTGGTATTCTGCTGCTGGCGGCTACCTTCCTCTTTGGCGTCAATCCATCCGGTTTTGGCGCGGCGCTGTGGCTGCCCGTGCCCCTGGTCGGGCGCGTCTTTTTCCAACCCTCCGAACTGCTTAAACTGCTGCTGGTCATCTTCCTCGCCAGCTACTTTGACGAACGAGAATCACTGCTAAGGTTGGATGGGCGGCACGGCCGTTTTGGCCCCCTGCCCTATCTGGCCCCCTTGCTGCTGATGTGGGGCTTTTGCATGGCGCTGCTCATCTGGCAGCGTGATCTGGGTGCAGCCACCCTCTTTTTCATCCTCTTCCTGGCGCTGCTGTACCTGGCGTCTGGCGACGGCCGTTATGTGATGGGTGGGCTGGTGTTGCTGTTGGTCGGCAGCCTCTTCGCCTACTACGCCTTCGATGTGGTGGCGCTGCGCGTCAACGCCTGGTGGAATCCCTGGCCGGACGCCGACAACCGCGCCTACCAGATTGTGCAATCCTTATATGCCATCGCCGCCGGGGGATTGGCCGGGCAGGGGGTAGGGCAGGGATTCCCCGGTTACATCCCCGTTGTTCATTCGGATTTTGCTTTTGCGGCTGTGGCCGAAGAGTGGGGGCTGGCCGGAAGTTTAACGGTGCTGGTCTGTTTTCTGGTATTGGCGTACCGGGGCATCAAAATAGCGGCGCTGGCGACACGGCCGTTTCGCCGTTATCTGGCAGCCGGCATCACTGTACTCTTTGCCGCTCAGGCCATCTTGATTATGGGTGGCGTCACCAAGCTGTTGCCGCTGACGGGTGTCACGCTGCCCTTTCTCAGCTATGGCGGCAGTTCGCTGCTAGTGAGCAGCGTCATGGCCGGACTGCTGCTCTATCTTTCGGCCACCACCGGCAGTGGGCGCGCTCCCCACAACCCGGCCATGCAGCAGCGGTTACAACAGCTATTAACGGCCGTTCTCATTGGCTATCTGCTGGTGGCCACCTCCCTCGTCTATTGGAGTGTGCTACGCGCCCAAACCATCCTGGCCCGCGACGACAATCCCCGGCTGGTGGAGGCCGAACTACGCATCCAGCGTGGCGCTATTTTCGACCGCAACCAGACGGTACTGGCGGAAACGGTTGGCCCGCCAGAATTACCCATCCGTCACTATCCCATCGCCGCCATTGGCCCGGCGGTCGGTTACTACAGTTTTCGGCATGGGGCCGCTGGCGTAGAGGAAGGATATAACACCATCCTACGCGGCGACCCCACCAATTTTTGGCAGCAAGTCATCCTGCAAAACCTGCACCAGCCCCAAACAGGCCAGGACATTTCTTTATCGCTAGATGCCCGGCTGCAACAAATTGCCGATGCCCTTTTGGGCGACCGGCAGGGGGCCATGCTGCTGCTCGATGTGCAAACGGGCGAGATCGTGGCCATGGCCAGCCACCCGACGTATGACCCTAATCGGCTGGATGAGGAGTTTGACATACTGACGGCAGCCGAAAATGCGCCGCTGCTGAACCGGGCAGCGCAAGGTCAATATCAGCCGGGTTCTTTACTGCAACCCTTTTTGCTGGTCGCAGCTTTAGAGCAAGGTCTCATCCGGCTGGATGAGGTGGTGGCGGGCGCTAATCGCCCGGTGACGGTGAACGGCCAGATGTTACAGTGCGCCACGCCGCCACCCGACCCGGCAACCTGGGCGGATGTATTGGCGCATCGCTGTCCTGGCCCCATGCAGGCATTAGCCGGGGAAATGGGTGTGGACGGCTTGAATCAGGTATTTGCCGATTTTGGGCTGACGGCCGTGCCCAACCTGCCCCTAAACACCGAAACGCCGCCTGCCCAACCGTTGGCCGACCTGGCCCTGGCCGCGATTGGGCAGGAAAATCTGGTGCTGACGCCGCTGCAACTGGCGCTGGCCTGGGGCGCGCTGGCGGGGGATGGTCGGGTAGTGTCGCCGCGGTTGGTCACGGCCGTGTGGGATGCCAACGGCAACCGCCAACCTATCGCCGCGCCAGCCGCCAACAACCCGGTCATTGCGGCGGACACGGCACACACTATCCGCCAGGCATTGATGACAAACGGCCGTGTCGAATTTAGCGATCTGGTGCTTTCCGGGCCGGGCGGCAATACCAATAGCTGGTATGTGGGGCTAATGCCGGCAGCTAACCCCCGTTATCTGGCGGTAGTGGTGCTGGAAGGCGGCGCGACCGTGCAAGAGGCGGAACAGGTAGGGCGGGCGCTGCTGGATACGGCCGTCAAATAAAAAAGCCAGGCTTTCAGAAAAACCCGGCTTTTGTGACCTTTTACTCCTCAGGTTGGACTCGAACCAACAACCCTGCGGTTAACAGCCGCATGCTCTGCCATTGAGCTACTGAGGAACGTAGCGAGCGGGATTATAACAAATGCGACCTTTGCGTCAAGGTGGGGATGTACAAATACAAACTGGCCCCAGCCACGATCTGGGTGGAAACATAACCCAGGCTGCACCGGTGTTGGCTGCTGTGATAGAGAAGGCGGAACGGCTTCCAAATGACGTCAACGATAGATTTGGAGAAACAAAAAAGAGGCTATAGGGGAGTATAGCCTCTTTTTAGGGAATGGTACCTCTGGCTGCGGCGGTAGGATTCGAACCTACGAATGGCGGATTCAAAGTCCGCTGCCTTACCGCTTGGCGACGCCGCAGTAACGAGCGCGGATATTAGCACAACCCAATAGTGCCAGGCAAGGGCAGTTTCATGCTCGCTAACTAAAGCCTTGCTGCCTTTGCCTGGCACTACTACAGTTCCTGCCGCCCTTCCAGCGCGCGGCCCAGAGTGATTTCGTCGGTATATTCCAGGTCACCGCCGACGGGCAGGCCACGCGCCAGCCGGGTCAGTTTGGGCACAGCGTCGCCCAGCCGCCGCTGCAAATAAAGCGCGGTGGATTCCCCTTCCAGGGTGGGGTTGGTGGCCAGGATGATCTCCTGGAAGTTGTTCTGCGCGTCTCGCGCCGCTACCCGCGCCAGCAGTTCTTCAATGCGTAAATCTTCGGGGCCAACCCCTTCTACCGGGGAGATAGCGCCATGCAGGACGTGGTAACGGCCGTGAAACGCCCGCGACCGTTCAATAGCCAATACATCCAGCGGCTCTTCCACCACACATAGCAGGCTGTCATCCCGGTTGGGGTCGCTGCACAGTTCACAAGGGTCGGCTTCCGTAATGTTGAAGCAGACGGAGCAAAAGCGGGTGCGCTCCACCAGGTCACGCAGCGCGTCGGCCAGTTCTAGCGCCTGCTCGTCTCCTACACGCAGCAAGTAAAACGTCAGCCGCGCCGCCGACTTGGGGCCAATGCCCGGCAGCCGCGCAAATTCGTTAATCAATCGTTGTACCGGTTTGGGAAGTGCGTTTGCCACTTTTTTCTCCGGTAATCGGTAATCGGTGAACAGTAATCGGTAAAAACCGATCACCGTTTACTGATTACCGATCACCCCAATCCTAATCCACCCAACATATCTTCCAGCCCACCGCCTAATCCGCCGGTGATACCTTCCATTCTCTGGGCGGACATGGCCTGCGATTGTTCAATGGCCGAGTTGACGGCGGCCGTGAGCAAATCTTGCAGCATCTCTACTTCGGACGGTTGCAGCAGGTCGGGGTCAATCTGGATAGACTGCACCCGTTGATGGCCGGAAATAACAATGCTGATGGCGCCGCCGCCGGCCGTGACGGTGATGAATTCATTTTCCAGGTTGGCTTGTGCGGCGGCCATTTCCGCCTGCATCTGCTGCACCTGAGCCAACATAGCGTTGGGGTTGTTGGTTTTAGGTTTGCCGCCGCCCTTTTTAGCAGTTGAACTGCGGCGGCTAAATGAACGTTTTGACATATTCTCTCCTCTGTTTGTACCCGTAAACCGTCACCCGTAAACCGTAATCCGATGTCGGATTAGGGATAACAGTTTACGGATTACCGATTACGGTTTACCAAATCATTCCTCACTCACCACCCCGCCTAACTCATCGGCCAGGGCAGTAAAATCGTTTTTATCAATGGTGACGGTGTAATCACCGGTGTTTACCGTGCGGATGTGGCACGGCTGCCCGGTGAGGTCGCTGAGTATCTTACCCAAGAGTTGAGACGCGCCGCGCGTGTCGTCGAATTTCATTTTGAAGATGGGGTAATCAAAGCCGATCACGGCCGTATTTCCCTCTACAGCCAGCGGTTTACCCATGTTCAGCAAAGCAGGCATGTTCTTGTTTTCGGCCCCGGCGCGGTTCACCATCTCCCGCCAGTGGGATTGAATGGTGGCTAAGGGGAGGGCGGTCACGGCCGTTGCCGCCCCATCTACTTTTGTTTTGCTCTCTTGGGGTAGGGGGGCAGTCACCGCTGGTGATGGTGGTGGTGAGACGATGGGTGCAGTTGGGGTGGCGGCTGGTGTGGTTGCTGGTGACGCCGCTACGGCCGTTGCCGCCGGGGCCACTTGTGGTTGGATGATTGCCGCCGGTTCGCCGGGCAGTAGTTCAATGAAAGCCAGTTCCAACGGCAACTGCGGCTGCCAGCTTGAAGCGGGCGTCAGCGCCGCTTCGCTGAACTTTTTCACAGCCTCAATGAGACCCTGGCGTGGGGCGCGCTGCGCCTGGGCCAGCATGGCCGCTTTCTCCTCCGGTGTGGCTTCCAGCACGATCTCCGCGCCGGCCGCTTGCAAGAGCAAAAGCTGGCGCAAATAGGCGACCATCTGGCGGCAAAACTGGCGGGCATCCGTGCCCGCCCCAAGCGCCTGGTGAATGAGCGCCAGCCCGGCTGCGCCATCGCGGTTGAGCCAGGCATTGACCAGTTCCATCACGGCCGTGTCCGAGGCCACCCCCAATACACTTTGGGTACGTTCTGCCGTAATCACATCGCCCGGCGAGACGACCAGTTGATCCAGCAGACTTTCCGCATCCCGCAAACTGCCCGCGCCCTGCCGGGCGATCATCGTCAGTGCTTCCGGCTCAATGGTGAAATCTTCCTGGACGGCCAACCATTGCAGCCGGGCGGTGATTTCCGCTTCGGTCAGCAGGCGGAAATTGAACTGCTGGCAGCGGGACTTGATGGTGATGGGTACTTTGTGTTCTTCGGTGGTGGCCAGCACAAATTTGACGTGTGGCGGCGGCTCTTCCAGCGTTTTGAGCAGGGCGTTGAAGGCGGCGGTGGAGAGCATATGCACTTCGTCAATGATGTAGACCTTGAAACGGCCGTCGCTGGGAGCGAAGTTAATCCTGTCCCGTAAATCGCGGATGTCGTCCACGCCGGTATTGGAGGCGGCGTCAATTTCGATCAGGTCGAGGAAACGGCCGTCGGCCACCGATTGGCAGATGCGGCATTGACCACACGGCCGTTGCGCCGGGTCGTCGTGCAGGCAGTTAACGGCTTTCGCCAGCAGCCGCGCTGAGGTCGTCTTGCCGGTGCCGCGCGGCCCGCACAAGAGGTAGGCATGGCCCACCCGATCCGCTGCCACGCTGTTTTGCAGCGTGCGGGTGATATGTTCCTGGCCGATGACATCGGCGAAGGTTTGGGGCCGCCACTTGCGGTAAAGTGCCTGGGACATGGGGCAAGTTTAGCGTAAGCGTGGGGGGGTGACAAGGTGCGACGCACTTCCGAGGTGCGTCGCACCTTATTGGCTTAGGCCACCTCATAATCCGGGCTTTGGTGGCGGAAGTAGGCGTCGTACAGTTCGGCGTAGTGGCCGCGCCGGGCCATCAGGCTGGCGTGGCTGCCCTCCTCGATGATCTCTCCTTGCTGCAAGACGATGATCCGGTCGGCGTGTTTGATGGTGGACAGGCGGTGGGCGATGATCACGGCCGTGCGCCCTGTTAACACCGTCTCCAACCCCTCCTGAATCTGCGCCTCCGCCAATGGGTCTACGCTGGCGGTGGCCTCGTCCAATATCAGGATGGCCGGGTCTTGCAGCAGCACCCGCGCCAACGCGATCAACTGCCGCTGGCCCATGGAGAGACCACGCCCGCCTTCACCAACGGCCGTGTCCAACCCCTGCGGCAGCGTTTCCAGCCAGTCGCCGTGCCCGATGCTTTCCGCCACCTGGCGCACTTCCGCGTCGGTGGCCTCTGGCCGGGCATAGCGGATGTTGTCCGCCACCGTGCCGGTGAACAGGAACGGGGATTGGGGCACAATGCCCAACTGTCGCCGGTAACTGTCCAGGTCAAAACAGCGCACGTCACGGCCGTCCACCAACAACTGCCCGCCCTGAAACTCATAAAAGCGGGCGATCAACCGCCCCAGGCTGGATTTGCCCGCGCCGGTATGCCCCACCAGAGCGATGGTTTCCCCGGCCTCAATGGTCAGGTTGAAACCGTTGAGCACCTGCTCCTGTTCGGTGTAACGGAAGTGCATGTTGCGGAATTCGATACGGCCGTGCAGCGGTGGCGCGGGCTGGTTGTCAATCTGCACCACCCGCGCTTCAGCGTCAATCAGGGCAAAAACGCGCTCGCTGGAAGCCAGCCCCAGTTGGAACTGGCTCCAAAAGGAAGCGATGCCGGTGAGGGGGAACCAGAAAAGGCTCATCGCCTGCACAAAAAGGAACCAGTCGCCGGGCGTAATGTCCCCGTTCAGTGCTTCCGTGCCGCCAAAGTAGACGATGACGGCCGTGCCCAACCCGGCAATAAATACCAGAATGGGAAAGATGGCGCTGAACACAAAGCCCTGCCGCACCTGCACCTGGTACGCCTGCTCGTTCACATCGCTGAACTCGTCATACACCGTCTGCTCCTGCCGGAAATTCTTGGCAACGGAGATACCGCTAATCGTCTCTTGCACGTTGGCGTTCACCGTCGCCAGCAGCCGCTGCGCCTGCTGCGTGGTGCGCCGCGCCACCCGCCGGAAAGCCAGCGCCGCGCCCACAATGAAGGGGGCCATGGCCAGCGCCAGCCAGGTGAGCCGGGCGTTGATGGAAAAGAGGTAGCCGACAATCAAGATCACCAGCAACACCTGGCTAATCAGGTTCAGCGTCAGCGTGATCACATTGGAGAAGTCCTGCGTATCCGACGTGACGCGACTGACGATCTTGCCGGAGGGGAATTCGTCGTAGAAAGACATATCGCGGGACATCACGGCCGTGAACGCATCCGACCGCAATTGCAGCACCACATCCCCCACCGACCGCGCCGTATACCACTGGCGCACAAAATTAAAACACCACGACAACACCGTTGCCGCCAGAATCAGAAAAACAAGCGTATTGATGGCGGTTGTGGCCTGATTGCCCGTTATCTCATCAATCCCCTGGGAAATGAGAACCGGCAGCACCATATCCATCAGCGCGTTCAATACAATCATGCCGGTGATCAGCGTCACCCGCCCCACCTGTGGCCGAAAATAACTGCCAATCCGCCGCATCAACTGCCGGTCGCTATACTGCCGGTCATAAGCCTCGGCGTCAATGCCATCCATGATGAAGCCCATAATTCCTCCAGAGAAGAAGAATTATGAATTAGGAAGGATGAATTATGAAAGTTGCTGCCCATTCATAATTCCTAATTCCTAATTCATACTTTCTCATATGTCGTATCGCGCAAAAATCCGTTGATAAAGCTCTGAGGACGCCATCAATTCATGATGCGTACCCTGGGCCACAATCTCGCCCTGGCGGATGAGCAGCACCCGGTCGGCGCGGCGAATCTGCGACAGGCGGTGGGTGATGAGCAGGGTAGTGCGCCCTTCCAAAATGCGCTTGATCGCTTTCTGGATTTCGTCCTCGGTGGCGCTGTCTACGGCGCTGGTGGCATCATCCAGGATGAGGATGCGCGGGTCGGTGAGCAGGGCGCGGGCGATGGCAATGCGCTGCCGCTGCCCGCCGGAAAGGGTGACGCCCCGTTCACCAACGATGGTGTCGTAGCCATCTTTGAAGTTCATAATGAACTGGTGCGCCTGCGCTTCTTTGGCGGCGCGGATGATGTCCTCACGGCTCACCTGCTGCCCCAGACCAAAGGCGATGTTCTCGGCCACGCTGCGCGAAAAGAGGAAGATGTCTTGCTCGATGATGGAGATTTGCGAACGTAGACTGTGCATGTTCCAATCGCGTATGTCACGGCCGTCTATGGTGATACGGCCCGAAGCGGCTTCGGGTCCGCCGTCATTCACATCATACGTCCGGTTGACCAGCTTCGTCAGCGTGGTTTTGCCCGACCCCGTCTGCCCCACAATGGCGATGGTTTCGCCGGGCCGGGCGATGAAGGAGATGCGATGCAGCAAGTCACGGCCGCTGTCAAAATGGCGAAAGCTGACGTTCTCAAGAACCAGTTCGCCGCGCATGGGGGCCACGTGCCCGGTCGCGTTTTCGTCCAGTTCCGTCTCCGTTTGCAGCAGTTCCAGGATGCGCCCTGCCCCCGCCAGCCCCATTTGCACCAGGTAGAAGGTGAAGAAAGAGCTAAAGGCCGGCCAGCGCAGCACCCACATCAAACCCATAAAGGCAATCAGATCACCAATGCTGATCTCGCCCAGGTTGTACAAATAAACAGCCTGCAAAAAGCCCCCGGCAATGGCAATGCCGATGAGCAGGGTGGGCAGGTAACGCGCCTGCACTTCGCCTTCTTTAACAAAGGCGTCCCGGTAGCGGCGGGCGTCGCGCAGGAATTTGCCCAACTCTTGTTTGTCTTGCGAAGTGGCCTTGACCACTTCGATGCCAGATACAGCTTCGTTGAGGGTGGCGTTCATGTCGCCAAAGCGGGCGCGCACCTGCTCCGAAACGGGTTCGAGCTGGCGCATGTACAGACGCACGGCGAAATAATAGAAGAAACAAAAGGTAAGCGGGGCCAGCAGCAGGCGGGGGTCAATGAAGGCGATGAAGAGGATGGGGATAAAGATGGCCATCATGGAGTCATAGAGCAGGCTGAAGCCGGGCATCATCATCTCGTTGACGAAGCGGACGTCGTTGGCGGCGCGGGCCATGATGTCGCCCACACGCTGCTGGTTGTGGAACGTCTGGCTTTTGCCCAGCAGGTTCAGGTAGAGTTCGTCACGGCCGTCGCGCTCCAACCGTTTGGCCACCATCTCCATACTAAACGAGGCCAGCGCATCGCAGAAAAAGCGCCCCACCGCCAGCCCCACCAGTGTCAGGGCAATAATGGCAATGGCATAGTAGGGATCGGGTATGGTCGTTTCGCCCGTCACCACCCCAAACGCCGCCCCAATCTGGCGGGGGATGGTGGCGTTGAAAATATTGGTCACGGTCATACCCACAAAAAATGCCGCCAGCAATAACTTGTACCGTGCCAGATGAGACAGCACCCAACGCACCGGGTCAGCCTGGTTGTAGGTGGGTGCGCTTTCCACGCGAAACTCAGTTTTGGGTAAAGTAATTTGAGCCGCCATAAACCTCCTTATATTTCTGTAAAACGATTTGTCAACTCGTTCTACAATTAAACAGAACATCTATTCTACTTTATCACCCGATTCCTGACACCCTTTGTCCTGTTTTTCAATGATTCCCAAATATGAATAGGCATTGTTATTTTTTTACGGTGTGGGCAAACTGGTTATAATCCGGCGCATGGGTTTTCCAACGTGGACATTGATTGGCATGGGCGCCACCTTTGGTGGTGCGTTTATCATGGTCATTCTGGCTTACATTGCCCAGTCGCCCGGTTTTGCGGCGCGCATTGGTTTAGCCGGTACCCGTATTGCCTTTCAGGTGAAGACCTTCACCGGGTATGCACTGGCGTTGATGCTATTATTTCTGGGCTTTTTCCTGGCGGGAGTGCCATTGGATCCGGCATTGGTAGCGACGGCCGTGCCCACCGAAACACCATCCGCCCTGGCCGATTTTTCCTTTGTGCCCACAACAGCCGGTACCGATGATGTTCTCACGCCCGCTGACGGTACGGTGCAACCATCCACCACACCTGATCCCGCCGCCCTGACACCTGTCAGTGGCGCGTTTGGCGGCCCACCGCCGGGCCTGGTGGATGATGTAGAAGAGATAGAAACGGCCGTGACCAGCGGCGGGGCGACATCTGCCGGCCCGGAAACGACGCCGACAGCCACGCCCACATCTGTGTTCACCCCCACACCGGTCACGTTTACGCCCACACCCACCAGTTCACCCACTGCTACTGCTACGCCCACGCCGACACTCACCCCTACACCCACTGTCACGCCGACGCCAATTGTGGGGGAGACGGCCGTGCTGAATCTGACGGGTGGTGTGATATGGCTGCAACGCTCGCCGGGTGGTCAAAATCTGCTTGTCTTGCAAGATCAAGAAGTCGTCATCTTGCACGCAGGCCGCGCCAACCGGGCCGGCGTCATCTGGCGGGAAGTGGCGGCGGGGAATGGGACAATTGGCTGGGTGGAAGAGCGGTTTTTGCAGATTAATGAAAATTGACACGAGTCCGCTTCGTTGTTAGAATCTGGCTACATATTAGAAACTATCCAGGTCATATGGCCTGAAATGAGGGAAATCACATGGAACTGATGGAACAAACAATGATGGAAACGGTCTATCTCACCGATGCAGCGGCGGATATGGTGAAGACGCTGTTGGTGCAGAAGAATGTGCCGGATCATGGGCTGCGTGTCTTTGTGGCCGGTGGTGGCTGTTCCGGGATGCAATATGGCATGGCGCTGGAAGCTGAGCCACGGCCGTATGACCATATGATTGAGTACAATGGCGTCAAGGTGTTCGTTGATCCCACGAGCATGATGTATCTCGGCAACGCCACCATTGACTATGAAGACAGCATCATGGGTGGCGGCTTTAAGATTGAGAATCCCAACGCGGTTTCAGCCTGTGGTTGCGGTTCGTCATTCAAAACAAAAGAAAGTGCCGGCGCCGCTCATGACAGTGGCGGCGGCTGTGGCTGCGGCTAGAGTCGGTAAACAGTTATCGGTAATCGGTGAACAGTAGAAGCGGGGCAAATTGCCCCGCTTTTTTTATGCCTGGGGGAGGATGTTGGCGTATAATCACGGCCGTGTCCTCCTGGCGCATCAGGGCGTAACTTTCAGGGGGGCATCTCCATAACCAGAAAAGATAGTCGAAAACAGAGACATCGCAAAGGAGAGTTTACCTTGATGGAACCAACCACGCCTGTGCCCGAACTGGAAACAATTGAACACCTTATTGAGACTAACCAACTGGCGGCATTACGAAAGCAGTTAGCCCATATTCACCCTTCTGATATTGCCGTACTCATGGATGAGTTAGATACGGCCGATGCTCTTATGCTCTTTGACCTGCTGTCGGTCGAAGTCGCCAGCGAAGTGTTGGATGAAACCGGCAGCCCGGTCCGCCAGGAACTGGTGGAAAAAGTGGCTGATGAACGGCTGGCCGACTTGCTCGAAGAGATGCCGGTAGACGACGCCGTTGAATTTCTGGAAGATTTACCCGAAGATGTATCGGATCGTCTGATTGGTTTGATGGAGCCAGAAGAGGCGGCCGAGGTCCAGAAATTACTGGGTTACGAAGAAGAGACCGCCGGGCGTTTGATGGCGCGTGATGTAGCCGCTCTCCGCCGCCAATGGACAGTGGGTGAAACGTTCGATTATTTGCGCTCACTGGAAGATGCGGAAACATTGCATTACTTGTATGTAGTAGACAGAGGCAACCGGCTGATTGGCCTGGTGCCCTTGCGCAAACTGATTATGGCCCAGCCAGAGGCGACGATAGAATCAATTATGACCACCAATGTTGTCTCCGCGTCGGTAACGGCCGATCAGGAAGAATTGGCGGAACTGGTCTCGCGCTACGATTTTTTTGTTATTCCGGTGGTGGATGAGGAAAACCGTTTGTTGGGTGTGGTAACGGCCGATGATGTGCTAGATGTTTTGGAAGAGGAAGCGACCGAGGACATTCAGCGATTGGGTGGTTCTGAACCACTAGAACAGCCCTATTTTGCCGTTTCGATTTTTCAGGTTTTTCGGAAGCGAGTCGGTTGGCTGTTGGTTTTATTCCTGGCGGCTACCCTGACGGGCATTGTCACCAGCCTATTTCAAGATTTGCTAGATGTGGCGGTTATTCTCACCGTCTTTATTCCGCTCATCATCGGCACGGGGGGCAATGCTGGTTCGCAAACAGTAGCCACCATTATCCGCGCTATTACTTTGGACGAAGTGAGATTGGGCAATGTAGTCACCGCCTGGCGGCGCGAAGTATCCGTTGGCTTGTTGTTAGGTCTGGTGATGAGCCTGGCGGGCATCGGGTATGTCCTGGTGTTTTTCTCTCAGGTTGGTTATGAAATTGCCCTGGTGGTGGGGTTTACATTGCCCGCCGTTGTTGTCTGGTCAACCAGCGTCGCTACCCTGGTGCCTACCCTGGCCGACCGGTTTCACATTGATCCGGCGGTTATTAGCGGCCCCATGATTGCCACGATTGTAGACGCGACCGGTTTACTGATTTACTTTTCGTTGGCGCAACAGTTGTTGGGTTTATAGCGAATGAACATTCCTGACGAGTTGATTCAGCTTTTACAAAAGGCACGCAAAGTGGTGGCACTGACGGGGGCGGGTATTTCGGCAGAGAGTGGCATTCCCACTTTCCGGCAGGCGCAGACGGGCTTGTGGGCGCAGTATGACCCGGAGGAACTGGCGACACGGGCGGCGTTCCAACGCAATCCCCGGCTGGTGTGGCAATGGTATGCCTGGCGGCGGCAGTTGGTGCAGCAGGCCGCACCCAACCCCGGCCATCTGGCTCTGGCAGAATGGGAGCGCATTGTGCCCGAATTTATGCTGATCACGCAGAATGTGGATGGGCTGCACCAGCGAGCAGGCAGCCAAAATGTGATTGAATTACACGGCAATTTATTGCGGGTGAAATGTTTTGACCATGATCATACTGTGCCCACCTGGGAAGAGGATGAAATACCACCCCGATGTGGGCAATGTGGTAGTTATTTGCGACCGGATGTCGTGTGGTTTGGCGAAAGCTTACCGGCGGCGGGGCTGCACACGGCCGTGACCGCCGCCCGTACCGCCGACATCTTCCTCTCCATTGGCACATCATCGCTGGTGCAACCGGCTGCTTCCCTGGCGCTGGAAGCCAAGAGCTACCGCGTCCCCATTGTGGAGATCAACCCCCAGTCTACCCCCCTGACGTCGGCTTTTAATTTTGTCCTGGCCGGCCCGGCGGGGGAGGTGCTGCCGGAATTGATGGGGCGGGTGAGAGGTGACGGGGTAATGAGGTGATGAGGGGGGACACGCTTGTTACTGGCTCTGGCTTGCGGGTGATGTTTCTGATAGGAGGTGGGTGGTGTGTGTCGGGATGGTGGCACGCAAGGTGAAGCCGGTATGGGGGGTGGTGGTCACGGCCGTTTCCCCCCCCAACAGTTGCACCCGCTCCCGTATGCCCATTAAACCAAAACCATTGCCGTCCGGTACGGCCGTGCCTACCCCATCATCCACCACTGTCAGCGTTACCCATTCCGGCTGTGAATAATCTAGCGTCACTATTACTTGCCCCGCCTGGGCATGTTTGCGCGTGTTGGTCAACCCCTCCTGGGCTACCCGATAAAGCGTCAGGCTGGCTTTTGGTTCCAGGTCATAGGTCGCGCCGATAACCTTCAGCTCCGCTTTTAACCCCGCCTCTTGTGTTTCTGTTACCAGTTGAGTGAGGGCCTGCGGTAACGTTTGATTTTCCAATGGGGATTCACGCAAGGCGCTGATAGAGTGGCGAATGGCGCTCAGCCCTTCCTGGGTTAGTTTTTGCGCTTTTTGCAGAGAATCGGCTGCCTTCTCCGGGTTTTCCGGCATGATGGTGCGGGCGGCTTCCAATTGCACGTTAATCACCGTCAGATAGTGTCCCAGGTTGTCATGAATTTCACGCGCCAGGCGGTTGCGCTCTTTGGTCGTAGCCAGTTCCTCGGCCTGAGCGGCGTACTCTGCCAGACGCAAATTGGCGCTATGCAGTTCACCGGCTAACTGCGCAATATGCTCGCGGGCGGCCACTTCCCGCAGCGCAATGTAGGTGAAGATAAGGGTAAATATCAAGGCGGCGCTGATTTGCAGCAGCGCCTCAACTGCATATTCGAGGGGGGTGTGACGTAGGAAGATGAAGTATATAAGGGCTAACAAGGCAGCGCAGACAACGGCCGTGCCCACTCTGGGCAGCCCCAGACTTTGGGCCGCCACCGGCAAGATGAGCAGCCAGGCATTATTGTCCATTCCGGCCATAATCCAGAAGATCAGAGCCACAATGCTCATCATCACGATGAAATAAGCGCCCACAAACCAGGGATAACGTTTACTTTGGGTCTCAAACCAGGTCATCCCCCTTGTGCCGGTGAAGCCATAGAGTATGCCTGAACCCAATATCAGCAGCATGTGAGGGGTGGGTAGATCATAGAATCTGGAGTCCAGAAGCAGCGGTAAATAAGCAACCACAGTGAGTGTAATGACTACAATGTTAAGGGTACGATTGGTGAACTTTTCTTGTTGTTCGGCCTCCTGAAAGGCGCGCCAGGGTTGGTAGGGGCCTAATTCTTTACGGGGTTCCATATTTGCTAATCCTCCCCGATGATGAGCATGAGGGTGGCGCGAGAAATGTTGTTATCACTGGTTGTGCCCATGACGGCCTGGGTGATAGGCAGCGTCTGCGGGTCCAGGGCGAAGAGGCCAGCCAGTTGGCTGGTGTTGGCGAAGAGCAGTGGTCTGGCAGTGGCGGGCAATTTGGCCCAGACGCCCTGGTAATGGGGCGCGGCGGCCAATGGTTCGGTGGTGGTGGTCACGGCCGTTATACCCGCCATCTCTGTGCCAACCACCACGTTGTTCCCGTCAACCGTATACACTACCAGCGGACTCCCGTCGGCGTTGCTGACCTCATAGATGCCGTCATTGTTGACGGCCGTAAACCCCAGCCGGGACAGCCCAGTTGCCAACGATGCGGCCTGGCCTGCCAGGTTCTCCGGTTGATTGTGTTCGGCCAGCAGGACGCCACTGAGACCGGGCACGGCCGTTTCCCCCTCAACGGGTATGAGTGCCAGGGCAAACGGCCCGTCCAGAGCCGCCAGCAAATCGGTGTCCGGGTTAAAACCAAACAAGCCGGTAAACAATTGTGTCGCCTCGTCCACATCGGCGGCGCTGTAGCCCAGACCGTCGAGAGAGTCTTTCAGCAGCAGCCAGAGCAGGTCAAGCCGCTGCCCGGTGAGGTATAGGGCCGTGTGTGTGGGCAGCCAGGTGTCGGTGGTGGGCACGGCCGTTTGCGCCGCCAACCACGCCTGTTGGGTTTCGTTTAGCGGTTCATGCAACCCCACCATTTCCACTTGAATCCCCTCATCGGTAGCAAAAGCGGCCAGACCAATGGCCGTATAAATCGGCAATAGGCCCCGAATGGCCTGCACTACGCCCGCCTGATCGATGGGCACGGCCGTGGCCAGCAGCGTATCCGCCTCAGCCATATTGACATACACTGTCGCCGCCCGTTTATCCGGCAGTTGAGCCAACGTCTCCTGGTAACGTCGAGAATCGGCCAGGTTTAACCCATCGGGCGCGGCCTGGGCTGCTGCCAACGTGGCCGGGTCAGAGGCGAGCAGCACCAGATTGTCATGGCGCACGGCCGTACCCTGCCCTATGCCGTTTACTTTTTCCACAAAGGCAGTAGCTCCCGCTTCATCACGCACGGTGGCGGCTAACAGCCAGCGCGGCTGCCCATCTTCGCCGGGTGCTAAGAACCCGGCGCCGGCATTTGTGCCCATCCACGGCCGTACATCTTCGCTCACCGTTACCCCGGTCAATGACATGAGCGCGTTGTCCAGCCCATTAAAAATGGTTGTGGGATCGGCGGCATTGAAGGGGATCTCGGCGCTGTCGTAGGCGTCTTCAAAGGCGACGGCCGTCTGGCGACTGGCGCTGTCTTGCAGGTTGAGCAGGTTGATCTCGGCGAAGACGGCCGTGTCCGCCGGCATGTGCTGGATGATGGCGTCTTCGTCTACACCCAAAAGGCGCGGCAGCAGCCAGACCGCCCCAATCGCTAACACGATCAGACCAACAATGGTTGCCCCCAAAATGAGCCATAAACGCCGTGAATGTTGCATAAGCCTCCGCGCACCGATTACCGATTACTCATAACCGCTCACCGGTTTATTTTCGCCGATGGGTGCAGATTGGGCAAATTGGCCGGTTATGCCGTTTATGGCTTGCTAACACACAGAACGGGATCATTGTGCTATGATCTGAATCATTATCAGACCTGACAGGTTTCAAAAAACCTGTCAGGTCTCCAAAAGGTTATGATGAGATGAACAGTTCCTGGAAACTTCTGGCAGTACGTGGCATTGATATTCGGATTCATATCACGTTTCCATTGATACTGGTTTTTGCGGCCATGTCTTATGGACAGGTGGGCGGCAGGGATGGCGCTTTATTTGGCGTTGTTTCGGTACTGCTGTTATTTGTGTTGGTGACGCTGCATGAGTTGGGGCACAGCTTTGCGGCGCTGCATTATGGCATTCCGGTGCGCCAGATTGTACTGCTGCCCATTGGCGGGCTGGCGCAACTGGAGCGGATGCCGGAAAAGCCGCAGCAAGAGCTGGTGGTGGCGGCTGCTGGCCCTGCGGTCAATGTTGTGTTGGCTGTGGTGATGGGGTTGGTTGCCTGGTTGCTGAACATACCATTGCTGGGCGGGGTTCAGGATTTTTCGTTGACATTCACCGCGCTTTTTTCGTTTTTGTTGCTGTATAACGTGATTTTGGCGCTGTTTAATTTGCTGCCGGCGTTTCCGTTGGATGGCGGACGCATGTTGCGAGCGTTGTTGGCGATGTGGCTGCGGTATGACCGTGCCACGGCCGTAGCCGTTAACATTGGCCGGGTGGTGGCGGTGATCATGGCGTTCTGGGCTATTCGGAACGGCGCTTTGTTTATGGGGTTGATCGCTCTTTTCATTTTTGTGACCGGTTCGCAGGAATTGGCAGCGACGCGGTGGCAAAGCCGGTTGCGTCGTTCGGGTTATGGGCACATGGTGCGCGAGGTATTCTCGCCGGTGGTGGGGGCGTTGGGGCCATATGACAGTCTGCGCCAGGCGTTGGCGGAACGGATGCGTGGCTGGCAAAGTGATTTTCCGGTGGCGGATGACGGCCGTTATATTGGTTTTGTCACCGAAGATGGGCTGCTGCGGGCGGCCAATCTCTACGGTCCCGATGCGCTGATTTACGCGGCGATGTCGCCCGATGTGCGCCCCGTTTCGCTGCAAACCGACTTGTTGGATGCGGTGGGCCAGATGGCCCGGCTGCGGGTGTGGGCGCTGCCGGTGGTGGAATACGGCCGTTTGCTGGGCATGATTACCTATCGCCAGATTCAAGAATTCATCCGTACGACTCCTGGTTTTCCACACGAAGATTCCCCTCGCATCGTCCGCGCTTAGTATGGTTTCTAACATTCGCGCGTTTATCGCTATTGAACTGCCCCTGAATATCAAACAGGAATTAGGGCGAATAAGCACGGCGCTGGCCGGGCAATTACCGCCGCGCGCGGTGCGTTGGGTGCAGCCGCAGAATATGCATTTGACGCTGCGTTTTCTGGGGGACACGGCCCGAAGTGGCTTCGGGTTGGCCGTTACACAACTTCCTCACCTGGGTCAACAACTGGATGAACTGGCAGCACATCATGCTCCATTCTCTTTGCAGCTAGAGCGGTTGGGCTGTTTCCCCAACCCTAAACGGCCGCGTGTCATCTGGACGGGCGTGGCGGGTGATCTGGCGGCATTGCTGGCTGTCAAGCAAGAATTGGATGAACGGTTAGCACCGTTAGGGTGGGCGGTGGAAGACAAGCCATTTAGCGCCCATTTGACCATTGGCCGGGTGGGAGACGGCCGTCTGCCCTCTACCCTGAACTGGAACCTGCCCGTTAAGCCACTCCCCTTTGTCGTGGCAAACATCCATTTAATTGAGAGTCAACTCACCCCCAAAGGCCCCCTCTACACCGTGCGGCATACGGCCGTGTGGCGCCGGCTAGAGTAGACCTGACAGCTTTTTGAAAGCTGCCAGGTCTGGTCGTTTTGTGCGATAATCCCCGAAAATCATGGAAGGTTCGTATTTTGACCGAATTCGCAGTTCATTCCCCCCAAACCTCTGACCCCCGTTCACCGGGGCGGTGGGTATTTTCCCATTTACGGCGGCACAAATTGCTCATTTTGGGCGTATTTATTGGCGCGTTTGGCAATGCGGCGCTGGCCGCCGCCATCCCGGTGCTGACCGGTACGGCCTTTAATGCTGCCCTGGCTGAGCCACCAGATATGGGGTTGATTGGGTGGACGGCCGTTATGGTCATCCTCAGCCAATTAGTGCGCGCCGTCCTACAGTTGGGGCGCAATTTTTCCAGCGCCGTCTTGGGCGAACGGCTGGAGCGCGACATGCGCCAGGAATTTTACGTCAGTTTGCTGGGCAAGAGCATGACCTTCCACGATTTGCAGCCGGTGGGCGACACCATGGCCCGCGCCACCAATGATGTGCATGAAATTAACCTGATGCTCAATCCGGGGATCAACCTGGTCATTGGCTCGGCCAATTTTATCCTCATGCCCTTTCTTTTAGCGCCGCGTTATGATCCCGCGCTCATTCTGGCCCCACTTTTTTTTATTATCACCTACATTTTGTCCCTGGTACGCTATCTGCATCTATTGAACCCGGTGGCCGACCGGGTGCGCCGTTCCTTTGGCGTCATGAACAGCCGATTAGCCGAAGCCATTGACGGTATCGAACTGGTCAAAGGCAGCACGCAGGAAGAAGAGGAGATCGGCCGTTTTGCCCAAAACGCCGGCATTTATCGGGATGCAGTCGTGGCTCAGGGGCGGATTGAGGCGCGCTTTTTGCCTTTGCTCATGTTAGGACTGACGTTGGGCATTGGCTTCGCCCATGCGCTGCTGCTGTTTCAGCAGGGGCGCATTGATGTGGGCGATGTCATTGCTTATATGGGGCTGCTTTCCCTCTTTGGTTTTCCCACGTTCATATCGCTCATGGCCTATTCGCGCGTTTCATTGGGTTTGGCCGGGGCGCGGCGCATTCTGGAAATGATGAATGCCCAAACGACATTGGACGAAAACGTGACCGGGTATCAGGGAGAGATACAGGGCGCACTCCGGTTTGAGGATGTGTGGTTTGGCTATGTCGAGGGGGCGTGTGCGCTGGAGGGGATAGATTTTACGGTGACGCCAGGGCAGACGGTGGCGCTGGTGGGGCAGACGGGATCAGGCAAAAGCAGCGTGACGAAGTTGATTAATCGCACGTATGATGCCGGTCACGGCCGTGTCCTGATAGATGGCGTAGATGTCCGTGATTGGAATCTGGCGGCGCTGCGGCGGCAAATATCTATCATTGAACAAGACATCTTCCTTTTTTCGCGCACCATCGCCGAAAACATCGCCTTTGGCTGCCCCAATGCAACTCAGGCTGTGATTGAAGAAGCCGCCAAAACCGCCCAGGCGCACGACTTCATCATGAACTTCCAAGATGGATACCAGACGATAGTAGGGGAGCGGGGGGTTACCCTCTCTGGTGGACAACGGCAGCGTATTGCCCTGGCGCGCGCCTTCCTCACCCGACCACGCATCCTCATCCTGGATGATTCCACCAGCGCCGTAGACAGCGCCACCGAAGATCAGATTCAACGCGCCATCATGCAAGCCTCCGCCCACCAGACCACCATCCTCATCACCCACCGACTCTCCCAAATTCGCTGGGCTGATCTGGTGTTGGTCATCCGCAAAGGGAAACTGGTCGCCAAAGGCACCCACGAGGAACTGATGCAAAGCGCCCCCGCCTACCGGCGCATTTTTGAACAGTATGAGGGGTGATGGGGTGATGGGGTGAGCAGGTGATGGGGTGAGTGTTTAGTCTTTGAATCTCCAATCTCTAATCTCTCAATTGCCCACTATCTTTTTCGTTGATAACAACCCCCATGTCATCCAGTTGCAGGAGTTGATCACCGGTGGGGTGGGTGAGGGTGAGTTGGCGGGTATGCAGGTTAAAGCGGAAAGGCTGGCTCGTTTCGTCGCCGTTTGCGGAAATGAACACCAGCGCGCCCCACACGGCCGTGTCATCTCGTCCCCGTAACCGTAATACCGCCCCCTGCCAGCGGCAATAATAAACCAATGGTTTCATGAATGTGTGCCGATGGTTGTGTGTTCACGTGAACACGTAAACACTTTATTCTCCTCCGGCCAATTCTATGAAGAAATAGGTGGAAACGTCCACAATTTTCTCCGGGTCTAGCTCCACCAGCACGCCGTTTTCTTCCCGGTAGAATTCATATTCATCGCCTACTTCTTTCACATGAATCGTTTCGCCTTCATATTCAAATGTCCAGCTTTTTTCGTTGCTCATTTGTATTTCTTTCTTTTGCCTCTTTAGGTCCAACGCTGCCGGTAGACTTCAATCACATTGGGCAGGGTTTCAAATTTTTGCATCAACCAGTTGAGCTGTTCCAGACTGTTGACCTCAACTTCCAGAAAAACGGTAGTAATGCTGCTGGCTGTGGTTGTCTTGGCGCGGGGACTGTTTATTTTTTGCCCGCGCAAAATGTTGACGATGTCTTCGATCAAACCGGGGCGGCGATAGGCTTTGATGACAATGGGAATGGGATAATTTTCTGACTCCATGCCCCAGGCAACGTCTATCAACCGTTCGCGTTCGGTCAGGTTTTCCAATTCTTTACAATCGCGCCGGTGGATGGTAATGCCCTGCCCACGAGTAATAAAGCCGATGATGGGTTCGGGGGGGATGGGCTGGCAGCAACCGGCCATTTTGGTGGCTAAACCACCGACACCTTGCACGGTGAGTCCTTTGGTTTTGGTGGGTTTGGGTTGGAGCAACGGCCGTAACTCATCATCCGGCTTCAAATTGCTCTGCATCAGGGCAATGGCGCCGCTGATCTGTGTGCTTTGAATGTCGCCGAAACCCACTTTCGCCAGAAACACCTCCTCATCTTTATATTTGAGCGCGTGGGCAATGTCCGCTACCGTGTAAACGGTACTCAGATTCAAACGCCGTAGTTCGCGTTCTACGACGGCGCGGCCTTGTTGGATGTTCTGTTCCCGCTCCTGATTGCGGAACCACTGGCGGATTTTGCTGCGGGTGCGTGCCCGGCCGGTGTAACCCAGCCCAGGATTCATCCAGTCGCGGCTGGGGCCGCCCCGTTTGGCCGTAATAATCTCGACCCGGTCTCCCGCCCGCAGGCGGTAGTCCAACCCCACCATTTTGCCGTTAACCTTTGCTCCCCGGCAGCGATGGCCTACTTCGGTGTGAATCTGGTAGGCAAAGTCAATGGGGGTGGAGCCGGCCGGTAGGTCAATCAGGTCGCCTTTGGGGGTGTAAGCATAGATGCGGTCAGCCAGGACTTCGGTGGCCAGCATTTCGGCATCGCTGAGTGAACCATCGGTGTCACGCAAGGCAGCCAGGGTATCGCGCAGCCAATGGAGACGCCGCTGGACGGAAGAGGAGACATGAACGCCATCTTCTTCTTTGTAGGCCCAATGAGCGGCTACCCCTTTTTCGGCTTCTTCGTGCATGCGCTGGCTGCGGATTTGCACTTCCAGTTTGTAGCCAGTTTTGGGGTCTAGCACGGCCGTATGCAGCGATTGGTAGCCGTTTCCTTTGGGCGCGGCAATGTAGTCATCAAATTCACGGGGGATGGGTTTCCACAAACTATGCACCAGCCCCAGCACCAGGTAACACATGGTGCGGTCAATATCTTCCTTCTCTTTGAGCGGCAACTTTGCATAGGCCGTCGGGTGGGACGGCCGTAAAATTACCCGCAAGGCCTGCACATCATAAATCTCATCAAAATCCACATTCTTCCGCACCATTTTGCGGTGAATGGAGTAGATGTGTTTCGGTCGGCCCGTCACTTCTGCGTCAATGCCTAGCTCTTTGATCTTGGCATGTAATTGGGCAATGCAATTTTCTATGTAATCGGCGCGTTGCGTGCGGCGGGAGGCCAGCTTGTTGGCAATTTCTTTGTATGTTTCTGGCTCCAGATAACGAAAGGCCAGGTCTTCCATTTCCCACTTAATTTGCCAGATGCCCAGACGGTTTGCCAGGGGGGCAAACACTTTCATGGCCTCTGTGGCAATTTTCAGGCGCTCGTCCACCCCCAGTCGGCTCGCTTTGCGCAAATCCTGCAAACAGTCTGCCATGCGAATCAGAATGACGCGGATGTCAACTTCGGTGATGGTCAGGATGGCCCGGCGGATTTCTTCGAGTGTCGCCGCTTCAGTTTCGCGGTGCTTTTTATATTGCGCTTCTTCGGCGTAGGCATATAGATTTTGCAGGCCGTTGATCAGGCCGGCTACTTCGGCGCCGAACTGATTTTTTACTGTTTGCGGATCGATCTGGGTATGGGGGAGCAGGCAGTCGTGCAGCAGCCCGGCCACAACAGTGGGGACATCACTTTCTAACTCTACCAGAATTTGGGCTACGGCAATGTCGTGGTCTATGTACGCTTCACCGGAATCCCGGCGACGGCCGTGATGTGCCCGTTCTGCAAAATCATATGCCTGGCGCACCTGCTGCGCGGCTTCACCGTTGGGCAGCAGCTCTAGCAGTTCTGCCAGACTGATAAGTGTCACCTGCGTCATGGTGTATACCAAAAAAAAAGGCGTTTCCCTCAGGTGGAGACGCCCGTTTGTTTTATTTCAAGCCTGCCTACCATGCTATCGCTGGTAAGGGGTCAAACGACAGATTCATCGGGATCGTTAATTTTTAAGTGGCGCTGCCGTTGGCCGATTCACCTGACTCCTGACTGGCGGCTTCATCGCTCTGGTTGTTGGCCTCTGTTTTGCCGCGATCCAGGACGATGCGTGCCTGGTCTTGAACTTGTTGGCGGGTTTGGGCTACCATCTCGTTGGCCCGCTCAGCATATTGTTGGCTGTAGGTGGCGGCGGCGTCCCGATAGTGATGTAGTTGTTCTTCGCCGGTATGCACCAATTGTTCACCTTTGGCGGTAATCTGGGCGCGTGTTTCGCGCCCGGATTGGGGGGCTAAAATGATGGCGGTGGCGGCGCCAATGAGGCCACCAATGACAAATCCGGCTAAAAAAGCGCCTAAATCGTTGGATGTATTTTCGCTCATACTGTTTACCTCTTTTTTAGACCTGACAGTTTGGTCGGGTCTAAACTCTATTTGATATTTTTGCGTGGATTGCCAAACAGGGTTTTTAGCGCCTGCCCCAGGCCGGCAACCTGGGCGCGGGTGCGGATGGCCGGCCGTACTACATTTTCGCTGACGAAGTTGGTGGTGCCGCGCAGGGTGCTAACTGTTTCGTTGGTCTTTTCCAAAATGGGTTTAATTTCAAACTCTAGCATGTTAACCAGCCGGATCATCATGAGCAATAGGAGCAGGATGACTACGCCAAAGATGCATGATTCCAGGGCCAGGATGATGATGAGAATATCGCGGACGGCGGCAATGGTGGTGGCTTGTGTCTGGGCCAACCAGACGGTGAAGGCGACAAAGCCGATGAGCAGCAAGATGACAATGCTGACGCCCAGGATAAGCACGGCCGTAGATGGCCCCCGCCGCGCCCGATTCTCAACTTCCACCGGTACGCCGGGCAGGTAATAGGGAACCCCAGGTGGTGTATGTTCTGTTTGCATCTGCTCAGGTAATTGTGTATTCATGCTGGTATCCTGATGATTAGTATATCATCCTTAGGGGCAAGTGGCACATGGAGGATAATCGCCGCACTGGTCGAGCGCAGGTGTTTATTATGATGTTTTTACATTGCGCCAATCAGTAACCATATGCCAGGGATCGGGTTGGGCGGTGGGGTCGACGGCTACGGCCGTGCCCATTTTCCCCTTACCCGCGCCATGCAGCAGTTCAAACACGGCCGTGCCCACCCATCCCGCCGCTGATGTCTCTGTGGCCGGCGACCAGTCAGCCATATGCTCCGCCAGATAACCAGTGCTGGTGTGCCCCGCGCGGAAATGCGGCTCCTGCAAAATCGCCAGCAGGTAAGGGATGTTGGTGGTGATGCCCAACACGGCCATTTCCCCCAGCGCCCGTTCCATCTTGGCAATGGTTTCACTCCGGTCAGCTCCCCAGGTAATCACTTTCGCCAGCATCGGGTCATAGTAAGGGGTTATGGCCGTGCCCGCTTCAATGCCATCATCCACGCGCACACCAGGGCCAGACGGCCGTTGGTAATGGGCAATCTCGCCAATAGACGGCATAAAATGGTTGGCCGGGTCTTCGGCATACACCCGGCATTCAATGGCATGGCCCCGCTGGCGAATGTCCGCCTGCGTAAAGGGCAGCGGCTCCCCGGCGGCAATACGAATTTGCCACACCGCCAGGTCAAGCCCCGTCACCAACTCCGTCACCGGATGCTCCACTTGCAGCCGTGTGTTCATCTCCAAAAAGTAAAAATCCCCCTGCCCATCCACAATAAACTCCACCGTACCCGCATTGGTATAGCCCGCCGCCTGCGCCAATGACACGGCCGCCTGCGCCATCCGCTGCCGCAGCCCCTCATCCTGAATAATGGGCGCCGGGCTTTCCTCGATGATCTTTTGGTGGCGGCGCTGGATGGAACATTCCCGCTCAAACAGGTGCAGCACACGGCCGTGCTCGTCACCCAACACCTGAATCTCCACATGGTGAATCTCGGTGAAATACTTTTCCACCAGGATATGGTCATCACCAAAAGCCGAGCGGGCTTCACTGCGCGCCGCCTGCACCGCCCCCGCAAATTCGTCCGCCAACCAGACCACGCGCATCCCTTTGCCGCCGCCGCCGGCGCTGGCCTTGATGAGGATGGGGTAGGGGATGTGGGCCACGGCCGTTTGTAATTCGGCCACACTCAACTCTGCCCCATCCACGCCAGGGGCCACCGGCACCCCGGCCTTAATCGCCAACTCGCGGGCGTTGGCCTTGCTGCCCAGGCTGGTCATCGCCTGCGGCGTGGGGCCAATGAACACCAGCCCCCGCCCGGCGCAGGCAGCCGCAAACGCCGCATT
This sequence comes from Anaerolineae bacterium, assembly GCA_023382655.1. GTDB lineage: Bacteria > Chloroflexota > Anaerolineae > Promineifilales > Promineifilaceae > CAADGU01. Next base: position 117,187 of record JAHDWK010000014.1, read on the forward strand.
TTCGCTGAGAAAACCATAACCAGGATGAATGGCTTGCGCCCCACACTGCCCGGCAATGCTCAAGATTTTTTCCTGGTTAAGGTAAGTGTCAGCGGCCGAGACCCCCGGCAGCCGGTACGCTTCATCCGCCAGCCGCACCCAGGGCGCGTCGGCATCGGCGTCAGAGTAAATGGCTACGGCCGTGACGCCCAATTCCCGGCAGGCCAGGATAATACGGCGGGCAATTTCACCACGATTGGCAATGAGGATTTTGGTGAACATAGCTTGTTTACCGTGATGCGTGATGCGTGAAGAGCTTCCGGTCACGTATCACGCATCACGTTTTTCAATAAGTCCGGTTTCTGCGAATCCACCGCCGGGCAAAATCCACCGCCGGGCGCTGCAAAAACAGACGACACTCGGCCAACCCAACTTTGCCGGTGGTCACACTTTCTTCCCGTTCAAAATCGGCGCCCAGGGCGGCAAAATCGTCAGCGTCGTAGACGTAATCGGTGAACCATTTCCAGGTCTGACGGCCGTCTTCCATAATCGGCGCGCCCTGTCTTTCCGTCGCTACCACGCCGGAACGTACTTCACCCAGGTGAAATGAAGTGTTGTTACCATAGCCCACCCCCATAAGCAGCACAGACCCGTCCAGATCATAAATGCGCGCCAGTGGTGACTGTTCGCCCAGCCCCATTTCCAGTAAATGATTGTCTGTCACGAATCTGGCCTGTTGCCCCCAGGCGGCAAATGAAGCCTGCGGGTGATCGCTGCGTACTACATCATGCCAACGGCGAAATGTTTCCGGGATAACGCCCATACCGCGTGTAGGCGTTACCGCCGGGTCATAGGCGGGCATGGTTTCCCGCACCGCTTCGTGCCACACCTCCGGGATGGGTGGGTTTTGCCAGTTGGCCGGGTCAGACAGGTCGCTGGAATGGGTGGGCATGACCAGTGTGCCCTGCGCCGTCAATACCTCTTGCAAGGCCTGAATAACGGCTACTGCGCCGCCAGGCACATACCCAATCTGGCTAAGGGACGAGTGAACGAGCAGTACCATGTCCGGCATTACCCCCAACCGGCGCAAATCCTGCGCCAAATGTTGGCGGCTAAACGGCTGCGGTGAACGGAAGATGACGGAGGCTTCGCTCATTTCGATTACGAATTGACTAATCGAGACTGGATAGCCGCTTTAATGGCTTGCAAACGGCCGTTCAACTCTGGCTGCCCGGCCTGCGTGGATTGGGTGATGATCTGGTCAATCATCGCCACCAGTTCGGGCGAGAGCAGGTCACGGTTAGCGTCCAGGATGGCCGCTTCCTGGGCGGGTGTTTCTGCCTGTACCAGGTGGTTGATCAATTGAATTTCCGGCGGCATCTGGTCTTCCACCAGACCGATGATGGCTTCCTGGATTTCCGCCAGGGCGGCGGTATCGGCCTGGCGACCTTTTTGTTCCGCTTCGGCCATACGCGCGGAGAGGACGTACATGAACGCTTCGTCCAATTTGTCGGCATGTTCGCGCACGGCCGTAGCCTTATCCGGCGCATCCAACAGCAGTTGTAGCGTCTGCGTAGCCTCGTCCAATACCTGCCGCGAGGCATTTTGCATCTCCTCAAAGATCTCCAGAAAGGAGGTGCGATATCGGGTGAGCCGGGCGGTAGTTGTTTTGTCGCCCTTCTTTTCGGCCGCTTCAATCGCGGCCGTCAGTTCGCCAAAAAACTCGTACCGCAGCGCTCCTTGCCCAGCCATCACCAATGACTGCACCACATCCTCATCTTCCTGGTTGGCGATGACATGTTGGGCCAATAGCTGCGGTGACAGGCCCCCCTGTTTTTTGGCATCCCGGCTGAGTTTGTGAATGGCAATCTGGCGTTGTTCCAGACGGCGGCCAACGGCCGTTTCCGTCATCAACCGCGCCCGCAAATTCGTCAGCGCCACCGTCTGCTTTTCGTCATTGGCCTGCGCCGCCGCATCCACAAAACTTTGCAGCATAGCAAAAAAGGTTTCGTCAATTTCCTTGATCCGCTCTTTAATCAGGTAATCCTGTACATCCTGATCAGCCTGGACCAGGGTACGCAGCAGTTCCACCTGTTTTTGCTGGCGTTCAATCATCTCTTTGGTAATGCCTTCCGTTTCCAGCACTTTTTCCATGAACGTTTGCATGTTGATGATCATTTGTGGTTGCAGGATGTAGGCGCGCCGCTCTTCCGGCGGCAAGCTGTTTAAAGCATCCTGTGTCATCCGGCCGATCATCTGTTCACGCTGTACCTGATTCAGGTGCAATTCCTGCGGCAGGTAAATCATAAACAGTTCATGGTCGGCGTCATGGTAGGCCAGAATGGAAGACATTTGCCCGCCGGCGCCACAGTTGGGGCAAACGGCCACATTCAGCGAGCCGTTTAGCAAAAGTTGTTTCAATTCCGGGGTACGCCGGGCATCCACCAGTTGGTGAACTTCCGCCCGGTAGGGCGTGCCGCAGTTGGGGCAGGTGATTTGGGTTATCATTTGGTTCTCCGTTTTTTGATGCGTGATGCGTGATGCGTGACCCACTCAATCACGCATCACGTATCACGGGTTTAATCACGTGGTAATGAAAAAGTAAACGTCGCACCGGGGCCGTCGGGGTTATTATGGAACCAGATACGGCCGTGATGCGCTTCTACAATTGCCTTCGATAAATACAGGCCCAACCCGGTGCCTTCCGCCTTGCGGCTGAGGGCGTTGTCCAGGCGGGCAAACTTTTGAAAAATGCGGTGCTGCTGGTGGTCGGAAATACCGATACCGCTGTCCCGCACCGAGATGGTGACATGCTGCGGATGCACCTGCCCGCTAATGACAATAGACCCACCATCCGGCGCATACTTCAGGGCGTTACTCACCAGATTGTTCAGCACCTGTGTCAGTCGCCGTTCGTCGCCCACCACCAGGGGGAAATCTTCGTCAAATTTCAAGATAAAACGATGGTTTTTGGCCTGGCTGCTAAATTTGCGGGTCACATTGGTGGCTATTTCCGGCAAAAACACATCATCGCTCATTTCCAGGTTAAACGTACCGGCTTGCAAACGGGATACTTCCAGCAGACTGTCAATCAGGTCGTTGAGATTATCGGCCTCTTCTTCGATGACGCTCAGGGAATCTTCCACAATTTCGGGCGACCAGTTAGCGTCCTGACGGCGCAGAGTACCGGCATACCCTTTGATGATGGAGACGGGCGTTTTCAGTTCGTGGCTGACGACGGAGATGAAGGTTTTTTGTAGCGATTCTTCTTCGCGGTAGCGGGTGAGGTCGCGCACATTGGCGATGATGTCAGTCATACGGCCGTCGCTGTCCATCAGTGGCGCGTAGGTGATGCCCAGGCTGATGAGGTTGCCTTCCATGGTGGGGTCGTTTTCCTGGTACGGCCGTAACAAATCCCCTTCCACATATAAATGCGCTGCGCCCGGCAAGGGCCAACCATTGGCCAGCGCCCCCTGCAAATCCATGGCTGTTTTCAGAGGGCGCCATTGGAAAATCTCATCATGGTGATGACCAATGACGGAGGGAGACGGCCGTCCCGTCATCCGGCTCAACGCCTGGTTAAACACCGTAATACGCAGCGCCTGGTCCAAAATCATGACGCCATCCGCACTTTGCTCAATAATGGCATCCAACCGCTGCTTTTCCTGGTTCACCTGCTGGTACAGCCGGGCGTTGCGCACGGCAATGGCCGCCTGCTCGGCAAAACTGCGCAGCAGCATCTTCACATCCTGCGGCAAGTAATAGGCGCTGCCCGCCAGAAAAACATACACCACGCCTACCGCCTGTTCGCCACTGATCATCGGCAGGCGCACCATTTGCGTCAGCCCCATGCTGGCGTCACGGCCGATCTTTTGCAGGCGGCGTGTCAATTCCGCTTCCTGCTCGGCACTGTCCAAGTCGTTGGGTAGATCGCGCAGCAGCGGCGCAAAGTGATCTACCAGGTTCACGGGAATCCCATATACAGCCGCCACCCGCAGCGTCTCCGTCTTGGCGTCACGCAGGGCAATCAATCCGGCCCGCCCGGATACCAGTTCCACCGACGACTGCAGAATAATGCGCAGCACATCATGCAAATCCAGCTCGGCCGTCAGTGCCCGCGAGATTGCCAACAGATATTCCCGTTGCAGGATGCGAATGTCTACCAGTTGTGCCATAAAGATGTAATTGAGTAATTGCGTAATTACCCAATTACGCAATTACTTAATTGCCAGACCGGGAATTGTAACATAGCCCCTTTCCTGGTGCGACCACGATACTGCCAGTTATTCAGCCAGAAAAGTGTAAAATAATGGGCATATTCGGTGGGGCAGCCTGTATCGGGTTCTGACATGGTGTGGAGTATTAAGATGACAACAGTGAATGTGCGGCATGTAACTGAAGATGATTTACCGGCAGTACGCGATTTGTTCTACAGAAGCTACGGTGAAGAATACCCGTACAAGGAGTTTTACAACGATGAATGGTTGAAGCGCAGTATTTACCGGGACAGCTATCTGTTTTTGTTGGCGGAGATTAACGGCCGTGTCGTGGGCACCGCATCCGTCTACTTTGAAGTCGGCGCTTACTCTGACCTGTGTGGCGAATTTGGCCGGTTGGCCGTAGACCCCGATTTCCGCGACGCCGGCGTGGGCAGCGCCCTGATGCAGGCCCGGCTGGACTTTGCCACCAAACGGCTGCACTTTGGTCTCTCCGAATGCCGCACCGCCCACGATTACGCCCAACGCATCTCTGAAAAATTTGGCCTGCGCCCCATCGGCTTCCTGCCCCAGAAAGTGCTGCTGGACAACCGCGAAAGCCTGGTGATGATGGCCAAAACCTTTGGCCCCGCCCACGATTTACGCTCCAACAACCCGCGCGTCATTCCCGAGGCGTTCTCGCTGGGGCAATTGGCCTTGCGCAACCTGGGCTTTCACAACGACATCATTGCCGTCGAAGACGCCGACGGCTACCCCATCGGCGATGGCTTTCAGGTGGAGGAACTGTCGGAAACATTATTGCCCTACCTGCTGCGCATTGAACGCGGTCGCCTGTCCCGTCGCCAGGTTTTTGGCAATTTGCAGTTGAGCTACGGCCTGTTCATGCTGGAATCGCGTAACTCCCGCTACCTGGTAGCGCGCGAAAATGACCGCATTGTGGGCGCGATTGGTTTCACGCTAGACACCATTGGCCGCAGCATCAAAGTGTTGGAGTTGATAGACCTGCGTGACGATGTGGCCGGGTTTTTGCTCAAGGAACTGGATCAATGGGCCAAAAATGTATATGGTGCGGAATATCTGGAAATCACCGTCAGCGCCTATTGGCCGGACATTCAGCGCACCCTGAGCAACCTGGGTTTTGTGCCGGTGGCTTACTGCCCCTCCTTTGTTTTCCACGAAGTAGAACGGCTGGATACTATCAAAATGGCGAAACTGTATGTGCCGCTGGATATTGATTGGGCGGTGCTGACGGAACAAAGCCGCGAGATTTTTGATCTGGTGCGCGCCGGTTTTGAAGAGAAACGGTTGGGTATTTCGGTGAATGAGACCACGCGGCAAATGGCGATTTTTGCCGGATTGGAAGAAGGGGAACTGGCCAAGATTGCCGGGCTGTGTGCGGTGATGGCGTTTCCGCCGGGCAGCGTGGTGCTGCGCGCCGGGCAGACCAGCAACATCTTTTACATGATCATGGAAGGCAGCATTGATATTTTGAGTGAAGACAACAGCCGGACATTGGCGCGAATTCACGCCGGGGATTTCCTGGGAGAGATTTCATTGGTCAGCCAGCAACCGCATGTGGCTACGGCCGTGACCCACACTGCCTGCAAACTGGTAGCCCTGCAACGGGATGACTTTGAAAATCTGTGTAACCGCTACCCCCGGCTGGGTCTGAAAGTGATGCGCAACATCGCCATCAACGTCGGCCACAAGCTGCACCTGCGTAATCAGGCCGCGTAAGTGGCTGACAGACCCTAAGGGTTTCAGAAAACCCTTAGGGTCTACTACGGGCAGATGAGGACAGGCACGGTTAACAGGGGCAGTAGTTGGGCGGTATAACGGCCGTGCCGCCCCAGCACCACCAGATCACAAGCAGATAGCACGGCCGTGTCTATCTCTCCCTGCACCGTCACAAATTCCGCATTCACTTCGTGCATTTCCAGGTAAGCACGGGCCAGGGACAGGCTGTTCGGCGAACCGCTCACTACCAGTTGGTTCTGCCACTGCTCGGCCAGATAGGCAGCGGCAAAAAGCGCTGTTTCCTTTTGTTGGTTCCCCTGTTGAGGTCGGGAAGTAATCAGCAAAACCCGGCTCATAGCGCTTGCCTGGCCGGCCAACAGCAGCACCGGGCGGGTACAATTTTGCCAGATTTGCGTCACGGCCGTGTCCGCCGCCGTCGTTTTATCCACGATTACCAGGTCGGCCAGCGCCGCCCGGCGTGCCGCCACCTCTGGCAGGCTGCCTTGTTCGCGCCCCCACACGGCCGTTACATCTGCCGCCGCGCACGCCCCCTCAAACCAGGCGCGGGTCAGGCTCTCGTTTTCCTCGCCCACAAACAGGCCAATGATACGGCCGTGTTCCCGTTGGGCGATGGTGATGGCCTGCGCCAGCGCCACCTCCTGGCGCGCCGCCTCCTGGCGGCCAGTCAACGGCAGTAAAATTTCGGCAAAGAGGGCGCGGCTGTAACGATCCAGCAGCCGTTCCTGTGCCCAATCATTGGCCGCCGGTTTCCCTTTCCAGTTGGCCGGGATCATCACGTCCAGCACTTTTTGCAGGCGGTGGCGGGGTTTCAGGTGGGTGGCAAACTGGGTCACGGCCGTGTTCGGCCGTACCTGCCAGCCCAACTCATTGCGCAACTCTGCCTGATGCGTCGCCAGCCACAAGTAGAGGTCAGTTTCCGTGCGCCGGGGAAAATCGCGCAAGATGGCCTGTTCCCGAATGGCCTGCACCAACGGCAGGTACGCCTCGTCATACCAGCGCGCAAAGGCTTCCGCGTCCGGCAGATCGCGCTCCTCGGCCATCTCCACAAAAAAGCGATGCACCTCCATGTGATTTTCCAGCCGGTTATATTGGCCCGGCGCCGTCACCCGCAAATCACAACCCGGTCGTAGATCATCCAGCCGGGTATAATCCAGAAACCCGGCATATTCGGCGCGAATGATCAATTCATCTGGCTGCACATCGGGCGAAAGCGGCACGCGGGTATGCACTTCGATGACGTTGGCGTGAATGTAGTCCAATCCCAGTCGGCGGGCAATGGAAACGCGGTGGTTGCCATCCAGCACAAAATATGCCTCGCCAATCTGGTACACGTCAATGGGCGGCAAATCAGCTACATGCCCGGCGGCGCGCACCCCGGCCCAGCGTTGGGCGTCGGCATCGTTGCGGGGCAGGAAGGAGCGGGAGAAATCATGGTACCGCCCCACGCTGCCCACAATAGCGGTCACGGGAATTTCCTTCACGCCCCGTTCCGAACGGCCGCGTACTTTGAGCATCTCGGCCACTTCGTGGTAGGATAATAATTCCAATGACCGGCCCTGCAAGCGCCCCAACAGCGATTCCATCGTTGCCTGCTGCCGCGCCCGCTGAAAATCCTGGAGGGCATTGGCCAACGGCCGTGACCCCACCACGTTTTGGGAAAAAATCTGGTTAGAATTGCCCCAGTTCATCGCCTTTATCCTTTCCCGGCAATATGGCGGCTGATCTGTCTGGCTTCGATGCCAATTTCGCGCAACATGCCGTTGGGGGAGATGTAGAAACCACAGAAATATAACCCTGGCGCGGTTTCCTGCCCACTGGCCTGGGGCGCGCCGTCCTCGTTCAAGACGCCAGCCACCCCTGGCAGAAACTCATGCACCTGGGGCCGGTAGCCTGTGCCCAAAATGATGGCGTCAAATGGTTTGATTGTGTTGTCATTGAAGACAACCCCGTTTTCGTTGAACCGGGTGACGCCAGGGTGGATGTGGATACGGCCGTTCTTAATCAACTTCACCGTGCCAATATCCAACATCGGAATTTGCCGGTCCTGGCGGATTTGTACATTGGGGCCATAAGGTAGTTTGGGCAGCCCATACTTCGTCAGGTCGCCAATGGAGGTTTTGAGCATGGGGATGGCCAGCACATCCGCCACTTTCGGCGGAATTTTGTCCAGAACGATGCCGATGCTCAGAATGGGAATACCCAGATAATCGCGGGGAATCACATTCACCGGATGGCGCACGGACATACCCACTTCCGCTGCGCCATGTTCCACCAGGTCAATGGCCATCTCCCCGGCCGAATTGCCAAAACCGACCACCAACACCCGCTGCCCGGCATAGGGCTGACCATTTTTATAAGCGGAACTATGGATGATGCTGCCGGAAAACAATTCCTGCCCTGGCCAGGTGGGAATGTGCGGTACACGACTATAGCCGGTGGCGATGACCACGTTTTGCGCCTGGTAACGGCCGTCCTGGGTTTCCACCTGCCAGCCCCCATTCTGGGGTACAACGGCCTGTACCTCCTGCCCAAATCGCGGCTCTAAGACAAAACGGCGGGCATACTCTTCCAGATAAGCCACCACATCCGCCCGCGCCGGGTATTTGGGGCAGCTTTTAGGCATGGGCAAATGGGGCAGTTGGGAGTGTGTGCGGTCGGTGTGCAGGTGCAGCCGGTCATAATGGTTGCGCCAGGCCATGCCCACCTGGTTGCTTTTTTCCAGCAGGATAAAAGGAATGTCGCGCTCTTGCAGACACGCTGCCACTGCCAGGCCGGCGGCGCTGGCCCCAATGATCAGGGTGTTTGTTTGCTTGTTTGGTTCTGTGGTCGTCATACAGCCGGAGTATACCGTTAGCTGTGACGGCTTCAAACATTTTGGCCTGGCCGGACTCTGCCATACAATTGCGCCATATCAAAGCGTGAGGTGAGACAAGATGTTGATTGATGTGAGCCATACCATTGAGGATGGATTGATTACGTATAAGGGGCTGCCCGCGCCGGTGGTGTGTGATTTTCTCAGCCGGGAAGCGTCACGGGCGCTGTATGCGCCGGGTACGGAGTTTCACATTGGCAAGATTGAGATGGTGGCAAATACGGGCACATACCTGGACTCGCCGTTCCACCGTTTTGCTGATGGCCTGGATATTGCCGACTTGCCGCTGGCGGGGCTGGTGAATCTGGGGGGGGTGGTGATTCGGGCGAAGGATCACGGCCGTGCCCTCGCCCCCGCGCTCTTTCGGAACCACGACCTGGCAGGCAAAGCCGTCCTCGTCCACACCGGTTGGGACCAACATTGGCGCAGCGACCAATACTTTGAGGGGCATCCTTTTTTGACGGAGGAGACGGCCGTCTACCTGAAGGAAGCGGGCGCGGCCCTGGTGGGCATTGATTCGCTGAACATTGACGACACGGCGGACGGCCGTCGGCCCGTCCACACCACCTTGCTGGGCAGCCAGATTCCCATTGTGGAACACCTTTGCCACCTGGAACAACTGCCAGATGCGGGTTTCCGCTTTTTTGCCGCGCCGGTCAAGGTGCGCGGCATGGGCACATTCCCCGTGCGGGCTTATGCCATCTGGTAAGCTATATGGAGGAGAAAGCAATTGAAAGCCATTATCTGCCGTGAATGGGGAAAATCAGAATCGTTAACCTTAGCCGAACGGCCGTCGCCGTCGCTCAATCCAGGCCAGGTACGGATTGGCGTTCATGCCTGTGGTGTTAATTTTGCCGATACGTTGATCATCCAGGGTCTCTATCAGGAAAAGCCGGCGTTTCCGTTTAGTCCCGGTATGGAAGTAGCCGGGGAAATACTGGAAGTCGGGGAGGGTGTGGCCCATCTGCAATTGGGAGATCGGGTAACAGCTATTACCGGCTATGGCGGGTATGCCGAGGAGGTGGTGGTAGATGCGCGCACCGTTTTGCCCATTCCGCCGCTGATGGATTTTGTGACCGCCGCCGGTTTTGCCATCACCTATGGCACGTCGCATATTGCTCTGGCGCACCGCGCCCATTTGCAGCCGGGGGAGGTTTTGCTGGTGCATGGGGCGGCGGGTGGAGTGGGGCTGACGGCCGTGGAAATTGGCAAACTCCTGGGCGCAACGGTTATCGCCACTGCCAGCACGCCGGAAAAACTGGCACTGGCGCAGCAGTATGGCGCCGACCATCTCATCAATTATCGTCAGGAAAAGTTCCGCGACCGGGTGAAGGAGATCACCAATGGCAAAGGGGTGGATGTCATTTACGATCCGGTGGGTGGTGATGTGTTTGATGAGTCGGTGCGCTGCATTGCCTGGGAAGGGCGACTGTTGGTGATTGGGTTTGCGGACGGCCGTATTCCCCAACTGCCGGTTAATCTGGCGCTGGTTAAAAACATGAGCGTCGTCGGGGTATACTGGGGCGGTTACTCTGTCCGCCAGCCGCGCGTTATCACCGATTCCTTGCGCACCCTGCTCACCTGGTATGCCGAGGGCAAAATTCGGCCCCACATCTCCCAGACCTACCCGCTGGAGCAGGCCGCCACCGCCCTCAATACCCTGATCACCCGCCAATCCACCGGCAAGGTTGTCTTGACTATTCAGTAATCTGTCATTCCGAGCGAAGTCTTCGGAGCGAGGAATCTCTACCAATTGATACCATGTAGGGATTCCTCGGAAGATCTCGGAATGACAGTTGACCTATTCGCGTTCGCGGAGGTGGGGGAAGAGCAGAACTTCGCGGATGGTGGCGTTGTCGGTGAAGAGCATGACCATGCGGTCTATACCCACACCAAAACCACCGTTGGGCGGCATCCCATAGCGCATCGCCCGCAAATAATCCTCGTCAATGGGGTTTAGTTCGTCGTCGTCTTTGGCATAGAGCGTTTGCAGCATCTCAAAACGCGCCTGTTGATCCAGCGGGTTGTTTAGCTCGGTGAAAGCGTTGCCCATTTCTATACCGGCGATGAAAAATTCAAAGCGTTCTACGTGCAGCGGGTCGCCGGGAATGCCCTTCGCCAGCGGCGAGATTTCGCGGGGGTAGGTGGTGATGATGGTGGGCTGAATAAGCCGGGGTTCCACAAGATCGCCAAAAACGCCATCAATCAATTTGCCCCAACCGGCGCTTTCCGGGGCGTGCCCGCCGATGTCACGGATGGCCTGGCGCAGGCTGGCGGCGTCCAGATGTTCCATGTAATCAATTTCGGCGAACTGTTTGATGGCATCGCGCATGGTCATACGAGGCCAATGACCGCCAATGTGGATGGTTTGGCCCTGGTAGGTGATGGTATGGCTGCCGGTGATAACCTGGGCCACATGCTGGATCATGCGCTCGGTGAAGTCCATCACGTCACTGTAATCCCAATAAGCAGCGTAAAATTCGAGCATGGTGAATTCGGGGTTGTGTTTGAAGCTGACGCCTTCGTTGCGGAAGTCACGGCCGATCTCATAGACGCGCTCGATGCCACCTACCAGCAGCCGTTTCAGGTATAGCTCAAAGGAGATGCGCAGGTAGAGTTCTTGTTTGAGCTGGTTGTGGTAGGTGGTAAACGGCCGTGCTGCTGCCCCCCCATACAAGGGCTGCAAAACCGGCGTTTCTACTTCCAGGAATTCGTTGTCGTCCATAAATCGGCGCAGGGCGGTGATGATTTTGGCGCGGGTGCGGAAGACATGACGCACTTCCGGGTTGGTAGCCAGGTCGGCGTATCGTTGGCGGTACCGTTCTTCCACGTTGGAGAATTCGCTGTGGCGCACAATTTCGCCATCCACCTCTTCTTCTTTCACCACCGGCAGGGGGCTGATGGCTTTGCTGAGCAGTTTCCACTCGCCGACGCGCAGGCTGACTTCCCCGGCGCGGGTGCGGAACATGACGCCGCTGGCCTGCACAAAGTCACCCAAATCGAGCAGGCGGCGGAAGATGTGATGGGCTTCTTCGCCCACTTCTTCCTGGCGGACAAAGAGTTGCAGACGGCCGTGTCCATCCTCGATGTGCGCGAACACCGTTTTGCCCATGTCTCGGAAACTGACGAGACGGCCACAGACCGTGACGGATATTTCTGCCGCTTCATCCGCCTCAAAAGCAGCTTTGGCGTTGGTGGTGGTGTGGGTACGCTCCACGCGCAGTGGATAGGGTTCAATGCCTGCTTCCTGAAGGCGTTCCAGTTTCGCCAGGCGTTGTTCTTCCAAATGGGTTGGTTGCCAGCTCATGCTTCACCTTTTCAAAAAAAAGCCCGTGTCATTCACGGGCTAGGTAGTGTTTTGGATTACGGCCGTTGGGCCTGTTTACTCAATCTTGACCACCCGGAATTCTAACATGCCATTGGGGGCATTCACCCGCACCGTATCGCCCCGCTTTGCGCCCAGCAGCGCCTTGCCCAGCGGACTTTCATTGGAGATGCGACCCTCTTCCGGGTTAGCTTCGGCAGCGCCTACCAGATGGTACTTTTCTTCGTCGTCAAAACCTTCCTCAGAGATGGTTACCCAACTGCCAATGCGCACGACATCATGTTTGCCGTTCTCTTTAATCAGTTGATAATTTTTGAGGATTTCTTCCAATTCCTGGATGCGCCCTTCCACAAAAGCCTGGTCATTGCGGGCGGCTTCCAGACCGGCGTTTTCCACAAAGTCATCGTCCTGGCCGTCTTCAAACGCGGCTTGCAAACGGTCGGCCACTTCTTCGCGCTTGACTGTTTTCAGGAAATCCAGTTCTTTGGTTAGTTTTTCTACACCTTCTTGGGTGAGTAGATGAGGTTTCAGAGTTGTCATTTTCTAGCCTTATTAAGGGAAATACCGCTGCTGCCAGCGGTATGCTTCCTTTGTGTTTGAAGTTAGGGGCGGGATTATAGCAAATTCGGTTGCAATGTCCAGTTTGTTTTAATAAACTTCCGCCTTCGTGGAAATTGAGAGAATGTCCAATTTCTCCATCTCTCAATCTCATTATTTGGGGATGACATGACAAAACGACAATTAGGTCTTCTGTTCATTTTGCTGGGGATCACGGCCGTGCTGGGCCTGTTCGCTCTCGACATTGTCCGCGCCGGGCAGCACCAGGGCATTGGCCCGGCGCAAAAGCAGGCGATGGCCGCCGCCGGGTTGGCGGTGTTGGTGGGGCTGACGCTGCTGCCATTAGGAGATCGTCCCGCATGAACCTACAAATGACCAGTGACAAATGACAAATGACAAATTAGAAAAAGCAATCCTGATAGCAGCCCGTATGTTAATTGGGCTGGCGCTGGCGGCGTTTGTGGGCTATCTGGTGGTGTACACCATTTACGCCGTGGAGTTGTTCCGTTTTCCCTTTGATTATGACCAGGGTGAGGGGTTTGAACTGATGGATACGGTGCTGTTCAGTCAGGGGGAGTGGCCGTACCGGGACAATGACCAATATCCCTTTTACTCCTCCAATTATCCGCCACTGTTTCACGTCATCATTGTGCCGCTGGTGTGGATTTTTGGGCCGCAGTATTGGACGGGGCGGCTGGTTTCTTTTCTGGGGACGCTGGTCACGGCCGTAGCCATCGCATATGGTGTGCAGCGGCACATCCGGCGCTGGTGGCTGGCGGTGTTGGTGGGGCTGGCCTTCCTGGCCTCGAACTATGTGTACCATGTGGGGCCGCTCTTCCGGCAGCATATGTTCATGGTGATGTTGGAGACGCTGGCGGTGGTGTGGTTGACTATTACCATTGACAAGGAGGAACGCGACGGCCGTACTTACCCCAAACGATTACTCATTGTCATGCTGCTGCTGTTGGCGGCTGGTTATACCAAACAATTGGCTTACGCCACCGTCATTGCTGTGTTCATCTTCCTCTTTATTCGCCACCCCAAACGAGCGATTCTGTGGGCCATCCCGTTTGCGGCCGTTACTGGCCTGATTTTTTTGGGGATCAATTGGGCGACGGATGGTTACTGGTTCTTGAATACGGTGACGGCCAACATAAATCCGTTTGTGCCGGGGCAGGCGCAAGGCTTGTACCGGCAGTGGTTTAACCTGCATACGTTGTTGGTGGTCACGGCCGTACTCTACGCTATCTACCAGCTTTATTTTGAACGGTTGTCAGCTTATTCCATCTGGTTTGTGGTGGCGGCGGTGAACAGCGTCACTGCCGGGAAATGGGGCGCGGGTGAATCCTATTTTGCCACGGCCATTGCGGCCAGTTGCCTGTTGACGGGATTGGCTTACGGCCGTTTGCTCAACCACCTCCAAAAAAATCAAACCGCAAGTCAACTGTCATTCCGAGCGAAGTCTTCGGAGCGAGGAATCCCACCTGAACAGCCAGCGCAAGGGGATTCCTCGGAAGACCTCGGAATGACAAATAAACACCATTTGGGACGTTGGGTATACCCCCTGGCGCTTGTGATCATCCCCCTTTTGTTTTTGTGGCAGGCGGAGCGGATGTTTCATATGCCCACGCACACGCCCGCGCTGGCGGGGATGGCGCAGGCGTTGGGCAAACCGACCGAGGTGTGGATTGCGCCGCAGACCTCTTGCTCCGCGCCGCGCCCGCCAGAATCTATTCCCTATGTGGACGCGGCGGGGGTTTCATTGTTGGGGCGGCCACCCAACGCGGCTGATACGGCCGCGGGGAAAACAATTGCCGCGGCCATTGCCCAGGGGGAGACGGCTGCTTTTGCCGAAGACGCCGGTTTCAATTTTTATATTGATCGCGATGTGATCACTAATCCCACGCAGCTACTCAACCTGTATAACAATAACCAGGTTGACCTGACGGATATGCTGGCCATGCTGGACGAGCAAGCGTTTGACACAGTGGTACTAAGAGCGCAGTTTTATCCACCGCCTGTTTTGGATATGATTGGGCAACGGTATGAAACACAAGAGCTGGTGCAGATGAATGGCTTTGTCTATTGCATCATGCGGCCACGAGTTAGAGATTAGAGATTCCCCCATCTCTAATCTCCAAGTACAACTATGCTCACAGAAGTTGCCTGCCCTAACTGTTTACACCCGATTGACATTCGGCAGCACGGCCGTCATATAACCTGTGCCGCCTGTCAGAGCCAGTTTGTGCTGGATGGACACATCTGCCCCCGCTGCAACGCCTACCATGCCCAGGAACAGGGCTTCTGCGGCGAATGTGGCACTGTTCTCAGCCGCGTTTGCCAGAAATGCCACACGTCGAACTGGGCCGGTGATGAATACTGCAAACAATGTGGCACGGCCATGGATATCTTGGAGCTATTGAAAGTCAATTATGCCCAGACCACGGCTGACAGGCTGCAAGCCCACATGGATTGGTCAAAGGAAATCAAGGCAAAGGAGGAGGCTGACTCGCAACGGCGCATGGCACAGCTAATGGTTGCGGAGCAAGCGCGGCTGGAAGAGTTGGCTCGCCACCGTGCGGCTCAGAGCCAAAAAGACAAACATCTGTTTTTGCTCATCGCTCTCCTGGTTTTTCTTTTTTTGGTGATTGTTGCCTTGCTCATGCAATTTTTTTAGTGGTTTCGTTCTTGTCCACGCCGCTGGCCTGGTCTTTCCAGTTGGGGTAAAAGAAATAAAACTTCACCTCTTCCGGGGCGATAGCCTCTCTTCGCTGGTGGCCTGGAGACCAGGTGGCCGGGCAGCACAACTAAAAACCCAGGTAACCAAAGTTACCCCTGTCGGCATGGGGGACAGGTAAGGGCGTTACGGGGTATGGGTTTTTCGGGGAAGAGAGGGGAAGTCAGGCGATTCGGATTTCCATTGAGAGTGGCTGACCAGACGGATTATTTGTTGTCTGGAACAGCAGGTGGGGAGCTGGCTTCGCTTAGCTGCTGCCAGGCTTTGTCAGCAGCTTCTTCGAGCCATTTCTGGTACATAGCCATTGTTTCTGGGGGAAGTTTGTCTTTGGCGTAAGCGTCCTCAAATACAAGGCGGATCTGGGCAACGCGGTTCATAAAGCCGATGAATGACACCTGTAACCGGGCTTGTTGAGCTGAAAAGCGTTGAATCTGTTCAACGGGGTCTTTCCAAAAGCGTTGGCTGTACATGGCCAGGAAGCTGCCAATACCGGCGAAAGCTGCTGCAAGTTGCTGCCAGGGTTCATCAGACAAGGTGAGAAGAATGAATGCCCAGATTACGATAACAGTACCCACGATAAAAACACCAACACTCATCCATTTGCTGGTAGCAGAACTACGTCTGGCTTCCAGGGTGAGTTCTTCCCAACGTTGGCGTGCGATATCTTCAAATTCAACCAGGGGCGCACGGTATTCGGCTAATGTTTGGCTTTGGGCTTCTGTGAAGAAAGCAGTTGCCTCGCTGCCACCGAGTTCTCGCATAATTTGGGCGGCTGCTTTTGGATTTTCGGTGCTTCGATTTTTGACGTGAGCTGCAAATTCTTCAACACTGAGATTTCTAGCAACAGCAACGGCTCGTTGTCTGGGGCCACTATCATAACGGTAACTAATGTCACATAGTTCTCTGTGAATTTTGGATTGCAATGTTGGATTTTGCCGTATCAATGCTTTTACAATTTTCGCAACATTCGTGGAGTTAAACGAATCCTCAGGACGCTTAGAACTACGGATTATCAGATCGTTTAGGACTATAAGCTCAATCTGTTTCAGGCTGTCCTCTGGCATAAACTCTATTAAATTACCCTTCCATTTATACGAAGAAGGACTTATAAGATAATCCAAGGCTTGTGAAGCCACTAATTCATTGGTGTCTTCAGTTGCCAAAACATGGAGTCGCAACGCCGATAAACCTATAAGCTCCCGTGCCACACGAAGGATGTGGCGCCTGATTTCGAAATTTGGATCATTCAATAGCTCAATAAGAATGTCTAAAGTACTCGCCCCGACCATCCCTAACGCCATGATGACATTCTTTCGAAGCTCAAAGTCATCTTCTTCGTTTAAATATGCAGTTAAAATAGATTGGGCTGGCGTACCAACGGTTCCCAATTCAATAATAGCTTGATTTCTTACAAATACTTCAGGATCTTCTACTGCCAACTTCAATAACTCAATTGATGGTTGCCCCAAACGGCCGAGACCTACAATTGAGCGTTCTCGAACTATTGCATCTTCATTTTGGAAAAGCTCCATACAATATTTAAGAATTGGCTCTCCAATTTGCTTTACTTTTTCTTCAAGCTGATAATTGCTTATGTCAATAGAGGAATAAAGACGGCTATTATCAGGATCTACTATTGTAACTTTTCCAACTAGAACCAAATCTCTGTATTCCTTTATCAGATTATCGATCTCACCTGCCATAAAAATACTTATCTC
The DNA here is from genome assembly GCA_023382655.1 of Anaerolineae bacterium. Classification (GTDB taxonomy): domain Bacteria; phylum Chloroflexota; class Anaerolineae; order Promineifilales; family Promineifilaceae; genus CAADGU01. The sequence continues at coordinate 134,351 of JAHDWK010000014.1, forward strand.
CAACTTCCCTGATTGCGGACCTAATTTCCCCAACGGCCGTTGACATACGCAATCAAATCTGGCCCTGGTAATTCTTTACTTTGGGCACCAGCCCGAACATATAATTTGCCATTGACAAAGGCCGGTTCCGGAGCTGGGTTCACTTGAATCTGAGCAATATCGTGGCCTTGCAGCGTATGGCGCTTGATCTTAAAATATTGAAAAGCAGCCGCTACGCTGAGACTATTGTCAAGCATATCTCTCAGGAAGAGTTCATAACCATCCCAATTCGCCTTTCCTCGATTGGCAATGCCATACTCTTTTTCTATGCCGATGATAGTGCCATCATCAGCCACGCCAATAACCAGTGTGCCGCCATCCGTATTCATAAAGGCGGCGACGGCTTTGGTGATGTTGTCACGCATGCCATTGTCATGTCGACCGGTGTGGGGATTGCGGCAAGCACCAACTTTGAATTCTTGTGTTTGTGATTCACCGGAGGCAATTAATGCCATTAACCTGGGATCTGGACTAAATTTCCTGACGATGGCAAGGTCTTCTTCTTGCATCATCATTCCTCTTGAATTGATGCTTGAAATGACAGGAAAAGGATCTTCATCAGGAGCTAACAAAATGCTTACTAATTGAAAGTTGTTGAGAATGACTTCAGCAGCCAGGAACAACTCAAAGTCAGTATTTAATGACTCGTTTATCTTTTGGCGGAAATATAAATAAGCCTTCGAAAGAAGGTTTTTTGTCTTCGTTTCCCGCTCAAATAGTATGTTTTCAAAAGATTCATGATCTGAAGGTGTTAGCATAAGCTTGGATTGCGGCTCTCTCTCCAATGGCCAACTTCTTAAGAACAAGAAGGTATTAATCCTATCTGAAAACTGCGATTTATTTTCAGAATCCTTTGGCACTGAATCACGTAGAGCGGCAAGAAGTAGACAAACTGTTATTAGACGCTGTTGCCCATCAAGAATAAGATACCTTTGAAGCTTCCGATTGGTATCCCGTAAAGGCATCAAGACAATAACACCAAAGAAGTGTTCTCGATTTCTGAAGGATGGATCCAGATACCTGTTTATATCCTCCCACAAATCTTCCCACATCCTATCAACCCAAGCGTAACTTCGTTGGAAAGTCGGCACGATATATTGCCTGTCAGTGTAACCAATAAGGTGTTGGATACTTCCTACTCGTGCAGAAATCATATCTCATTCCCGGCGAAATCGTTTCTGAGGTTATAACAATCAAGCGATCATTGGCATTTGTGTCAGTATAAGCTGCTCAACTACCGCAAACAATTCAACAAACGCTGAGATATTAAAACCATCAAACCCAGCATCTCCATTCAGAACGTGCTGAGCAAAGTCATTTTTTGTCATCGCCACGTTCTGTGGATCACGGACGCGGAATACATCGTGGTCAATGATGACGCCGCTACGGCCGTATTTGTTGCGGTCAGTACAGTGTAGGTCTTCGGACACGTGGAAGCCGGTGCGGTCAACAAACTCGTCACTTAAAAATAGGCGGCGTCCTTGCGAATCTGGTTGTTTGATAGCATCGTCGGTGTAGTAAAGCTCAATGCTGATCTCTGGCTGAGCCATGCGGTGTGCCGGTATGGGCAAGGCCACGGAATAAACGTTGTTACCCCAATCCTTGTAATCGGATCCAGGTGTAGTTATCTGGTTCAAGATGCTCCGGTTATCCCGGTCAAAAATGAAGATGTGGGGACGGATCTGTTGCGTTTTGGCGTATTGCTGGCACATGCGCAGCAGCTCAGCGTCACCCATCTGGGTATTATCATCATACTCCTGCACTTCCAGTGTCAGTTTGGAGAAGTGACCCTCCGCTTGCATGCGTTCCCAGGCAGCTTTGATGTGCATCCAGTCTGTTTTGCCTTCGGTGATGACCAGTGGCGTTGGTGGTTGCCAGGCGCCGGACAGCAAATCGCGTTGGGGAGCAAAGCGTTGATATTCACGCAGGGCGGCTTCTTTCACTTCTGTCGCAACCAGGGGGAAGGTGCTGAGGATGTGGCTGAACTCGTCTTCGGTGAGGCCGTAGACGTGAGCAATGAGGCCATCCAGTTCAGCGCGGAGTTGGGCGCGCTGGGCGGGATCGGTGACGCCGTTAGCATGGCTACTGAGGCCAACTTCCGCTGCTAAATCGTCAAACTCTGGAGTTGTACAAATGAGTTTGGTAACACGGGTAACAATGGGTTGAAATGATGGGTTTTCACTTGTTAAACGTGGAACTGCTAACTGGTAAATTAACCCTATAGTTATGTTGCTATTCATACGTTGCCTAACCTGATAATCGGCGATATATGAATTCAAAAGGGCGGTTAGAAACATTAATTCGCTTTGCGAGTAGGTACCAGGAATTAAATAATTAACCGAGTTATCACAAAAGCAACATTTCGGTATGATGGAGCAAATTAATGTTCTTTCATTTACTTGACCTGAAACGCGCCGTTGAATTAACCGGTAGTTTTCACAAGCAAATCTCCCATCAGTATTGCCCATCTTCCCTTTCAGCCTTCTCTTACCCTCAACTGAATTAATATAGTATTCAGGAGGTGAGAACTGATGTGTAAACTGGTGAATCGTACTCCCAGACATTAATGGAAAAGTTTCCTTGGATGGATTAATTTCAAAAAGGGCCTTGGTAGCAGTTTTGTCGAATTCGGTTGTTAATTGAATGTTCCAAACACCAACAAGACTATCGCCCAGTTGAGGTTGTTCAGTGATTTTATTGGCAATTGAAATATCAGTACTGCTTTGGAATTCAACCAAAGATAAGTAGTCTGGTGACAAGCGTCTTATCAAGCTGATTGGAATACTTACATGTTCATTTTGATCGAGGAGAAATGACTCTAAGTTCTGTGGTTTTATAGCTACTCTCGGATTGATACGAAAGGCTGCCCAAAATGAATCTGTTGGCCCCCCTTTTTCAAAGGTCAACAGAACAAATTTCATGGCGTGATGAACCCCTTCGAAAATGAATCTCTCATTTGATAGACTGAACAAATTAATTACTTGGTTCATGCTAAATAGCATTTCCCGTATTTGCATCTTGTCTCCGTCAACATACACGCTTGTTGGAACTATGATCCCACAGTAACCACCAGTCTTTAACAAATTAAAACATTGTTCTAAAAAGACTTTATAGAGATTTACTTTCCCAGGGACTTTTTTACCATCAACCATTGATGTTTGATTTTCATACTGAGAGGCATTCTTCATGTATGCACTTTGATAGGCAAACCTACTCGAATACTCAAGCCATGCCTCCCGTATTTCTAAATCCTGCAAAAGCTCGTTTTTTTTCTCAGTGAAATCAAGAATATTCATTTTCTTCTTGTGAATTACGTCGCTATATTCGCTAAAGAATTCCTTTTCATCTGTTTGAAACACTTCCCACGGTGGATTGGTGATGATAGCGTCAAATCCACCTCGCTCGTTCATCACCGCGTCAAACTCATACCCCCAATGGAACGGCTGCAACTGGCCAATGTCGGCCAGAGTAAGCGGGCGTTTTTGTGGCTTACCGGGCTTGTTCGCCTCATCGTCCCAGGTTGCCTGTTCATACTTGATGTTCAGCCGGTTAAACTCATCCAACAGCATCCTGTTTAATGTGATCTGGGCTTTCCGCCGGTGATCTTCAATATCTTTCCGCAGCTCTTCCACATCCGCGGTCAGGGTGCTTGCCAGCCGGTAGTTTTTCACCAACCGCTCCTTGGCCTCCACCATCTGCCTGTAGGTAACAACCGGGCCACTGAATAAATCGGACTGAAAATACCGCTGGTAATCTGCTTCATTCACCCGTAGCAGGCCGATCAGGGAGTTGCCTGGCAGGATGTTAAAGTCAATATTGGGCAGTGGTTCCAAATCTTCCGGTCGCCGAATGGTCGCCACCAATGCCAAAAAGAGGCGCAGCCGGGCAATCTCCACCGCCTCATCCATAATGTCCACCCCAAACAGATTGTGGCTGATGATTTTCTTGCGGATGTAGTAATTTTTGTTGGGATGTCCCTGTAGCTCCTGCTGCACATATTGGCGCAGCGCCACATAATCCAGATATTCAGCCCGTCCCAACACGCTCTGGTAAATACCGGTGAGCGTCTTCAGCGCCGCCACCAGAAACGCCCCTGAGCCACAGGCGGGGTCAAGCAGGCTGAGGTTGGGCAAAATATCGCGCAGCAAAATCAGCGCCCGCTGCCCATCCATTTTGCGCAGTAGTTCATGCACATCTTCATATTGCAGCGGCGGCAATACACCCAGATCGTGTTCATCAATCTCGCGCATCTTTTCCACTACCAGCCGCTCAATCGTCTGCTCACACAAATACTCGGTAATCTCTGGCCGGGTGTAATACGCGCCAAACGCCTTCTGGTTGATATACTTTTCAAAGATGTAACCCAGCACATCGGGGTTGATTTCCCGGTTGTCTCGGCCAGGGCGGTCATCTAGATGCCAGGTATAACCATCTAGCAACGTGAACAACTCCCTGAAAGCCTGGTCAGGAATTTGAATACGTCCCTGATATTTAATTTCAACCGAATGGTGCAAAAAAAGCCCGCCGTTCAAGTAAGGAATGACACCCAACACCGCGTTGGCCTGGTCAGATCGTCGGCTTTCCGGCAGGGCAAAGCCTTCAAAAAAGAGCGGATGCAAAAAGTCCAGATAGTAACGGTCTTGCCAATCGCGTACTTGGAGTTTGTCATGCAAGTAACCCGTCGCCCCATTGTCAATGAGCCGCTGCCGCTGCAAGAAGTAGATGAACATGAGCCGGTTCAGCAGCGCCGAGGTATACCAGCGGCGATCTTTTTCATCGGGGATGCTTGGTTCCAGGTAGGCCATAAAGCGGTCATGCACCTGCTTGAATTCGCCATAAAACCGTTTGGTAATGCGCTCAATATCCAGCGCACCTTGCACCCGCTGCACCACCCGCGTAATTTCAATGCGGCCTTGTGGGTCCAATTCACTCATGGCCACAAACAGGCCACTTATCTTGCCCAGGTGGAAGTCAGGGTCTTGCCAACGGTCATAATAATGGGTGCGCGGGTGGAGCTTGCCACCTTCCCGTTTGACCCAATACCAGACGCTATGCGTCCGGACTTCATCCACAAAAATAAGCAGATTTTCATGGTAGCTTTGGGAAATTTCGCGGTACACGGCCATGCGCGTCTGGCTATCTGGAATCTGTCCATCTTCGGCCAGCACCTCAAACACCAACATGCCGGAAAGTTCGGCAATGGGCTGACAGGTGTACGCCATCTCGTTGACTGTTAGGGTGAGGGGTTGGTGAAAAGGGGCATTGTTCCAACCCAATCCATCCACAAACAAATCGTTGAATTCAAACTGTGGCAACAACTCACGTGAACGAGCAATATCGAATTGATCCATAAGCTATCCTGTAGAAACAAGACCCAATGAACAAATAATTTCTGGTTCATCGGGCGCTTCATCTTCCTCTTGCACCAGGCAGAGCCGCCCTTCTTCATACAACGTTACCACCAGGGTGGCCAACACCTCATCGGTAATATTGCTGCGCAACTGCCGGTTGAGGGTGTTCTTGGCTGCCTCTTGCAAAGGAAAACGGAAAATCTCATCCAATGCCTTGAGCAAGTTTTCGGCTTCATGCGCAAAAAGTGTTTTTTGCAGACGTTCAGCATACGCCTTCAACCGTTCATAGGTCTTGAAGCGAGCACCGGAGGGGCGGCCTAACTGCCCCCCCACCACCGTGCGTTCGGTCATCACGTGCTGCACCGCCCGCTCCACCAATTCATGGTGATTTTCCTGGCGCGGCAACGCTGGCGTCTCCGACGCACAGGCGGCGGCTCTCAGTATGGTGAATTGTGATTCAGTCACACTTTGCCCATCGGGACCAATCCAGGCCAGAGCGTTATTGCCTTGCGCCGTGTTCAGGTAGGTCAAAACGCCAGGTGGCCCACCGCTGCCCGGTTCATATTCTTTACTGGCATAGACTACCGAGGGCATGCGGGGAATTATGTTGTTCAGGCTGGGGTTAGCATCGGTCGCGTTCTTCCAAATCTGGTAAGCGTAAGAAACCAGGTCAATTTCTGTTTCCAGGTCAGCTTCATCGTCTAAGACACCCGCTTTTTCGTGGTACAGATCAATTAACGGCTGGTCGTTCTCTTCGTCTTCAAAAAAGGCTTCATCGGTGCCCACCACTTCCGCATTTTCACGTAGCCGTCGCCGCAACCGCTCGCGCAAAGAGATGATGCGTTCCACCCCATCCGCCGGCCAGAAAGTGTAACAAAGGATGTCTGCTGCTTGCTGCCCAATACGGTCCACCCGGCCGGCGCGTTGAATCAAGCGAATGATGGCCCAGGGTAAATCATAGTTGACCACAATGTGGGCATCTTGCAGATTTTGCCCTTCGCTGAGGACATCAGTGGCCAGCAGCACCCGCAATTCTTCTTCCGAGGAGATGGCATCCCTCTTTCCGTTGCTGCGAGGGCTGAAGCGCCAGGCCAATGCTGTGGGGTCGGCCGAATTGCCCGTAGCGCCAACCACATCCGTCATGCCCCGTAAGCGCAATTGTTGTTCCAGATAATGCACGGTATCGGCAAATTGGCTGAAGACCAACACTTTTTCGTCGGGGTGTGTCCGGGTCAGTAACTCTTGTAGGGTGTTCAGCTTAGCATCCTGATTCACTGACCAATCGCTAAACTGCTGCAAGATGCCCAACAAAGCCTGGGAATCGGCCAGGAGATGTTGCTGTAACCGCTTGTCAAACAAATCAGCCCGAATCCACTTGAAGCGATTGTGGTAACGGCCGTTGTAATCTTCATAAATCGCAGCGGCTCGTCCACGAAAGGCAGCTTCGTTCCGTAGCGGAGCCATATCAATGACAACGGTAGCTGTTTCCAGCACGCCGGTGTCATCATCAAATAGTTCATCCGTAGCGTAATCCGCAGCTTCGGCATCCTCATCTTCAAAACGGGTATCCAACATCTCTGCCCCCTGCGTCCCGATGGGCAGGTCGAGGCCGTTTGCTAGCGCATGAATGAAAATGAAATTGCGTAAAATGTGCCGCTCTACGGAGAGGAGGAAGGCGTAACCACTGCTTTCCAGCCGTTTGAACAGATTGGTGCGGCTGAACCCCATCAGGCGGCGGCCACCCCGTGACAGGTCATCAATGACTTTCTGCTCCCGTGGCGTGGGTGGGCGGGTTGGCTTTTTCGTCACGTAATTTCCCAGTCCATACCGGGGCAGGTTCAGGGCGTTGATGGTGTCCACCACGCTGGTTGCATACATGCGGGCATACTGGTCGGTGGGATTTGCTTCATCAACAGGGAAGTTCACCTTTAGCGGCTGGCGCGTGGGGAAATAGGCACGATTTCCATCGGAAAAACGCAGATATTTACGGCCGGTCGTGGGGTCATCTTCGGCGTAATTATCGCGGATGAAGCTGCGTGTGCGGCGCACCATGAACAGGCTCATCAGCTCACGCCAATCATCGGCATATTCGCTTTTCTCAAACGCTTCCAGGGAGCGCAGAGCCGCCTGGTGGCGGCGCACAAATTCCACTTCACTCATTTCCCGCAGTAACCGCTCCGGCCGGATGCCTAAATCGGCCGTTTCCGGCACAAACAGCCGCAACTGGCTGGACAGGTCTAAATACGTCTTGTTGTAAGGTGTTGCCGAGAGCAAGATGCAGCGGCTATCATTTTTCTGGATGTATTCCTGAATAGCTCGATACCGCTTCCCTTCGCGGTTGCGTAGATTATGGCTCTCATCAATCAACACCAACCGGTATCGCCGTAGGTCGGACAACTCGCGTTGTGCCCTGCTGACGGACATGACTTTGGCGTGCAGACGGTATTCGGCTGCGTACCATTCCCACATCTTCACCAGATTCTTGGGGCACAAGATGAGGGTGTCCATCAGATAATCTTCTTCAAAGATTTTGGCTACGGCCGTGGCCATGATGGTTTTTCCCAAACCGACGACATCGCCAATGAGGACACCACCACGTTGGTTCAGATGCCGGGCTGCAATCTTGACGGCCGCTACCTGGAAGTCGAACAACTTGTCACTGAATTCGCGGGGAATAGTAAACTCGCTCAAACCGGCACGGGCTTCACGGGAGAGATGGTAAGCCATTTTCAGGTAGATGTGATAGGGAGATCGGAGTTCTTCACCGGCCCAACTCTCCTCGATGATTTCTACCAATTCCTGTGATATGTCCACACACCAACGATCATTCCATCGGTCTTCAAACCAGTGCGCCAGCTTGTTGGCGGCATCTTGCTCCACTACGTCCAGGTTCAGTTCCCCCTGTCCTGCTAACCCGGAGAAAGTAAGATTGCTGCTGCCGGTATAAGCAATGATAGGCGTCACGCGGTCATTACGGAACAGTAAATAGAGCTTGGCATGTAGGCGATGACGCAGAAATAACTTGACACATAACTTCCCTGCCCGAATTTGCTGCGCCAGCCGGCGCAAGCCAGCTTCATCAGCATTGGTTGGCGCGCCAATAGTAAGTTGATCGCGGAATTCCTGGGCAAGTTCCTGGCGCAAGCGCACGGCCGTTTTGTTGTCCATGCGATCACCATTTTCTGTGAAGGAGAATGCCGCCCGCAATTCGTCTTGCGGCCGTTGGTGCATCCCCACCAGCAAGCGGCATTGTGCTCCTTCTCCTCCCGTCCACTCCTGAACCCTGGCATCAATCTCACGCCAACCACGTAGATTGAAGTAGCCCACACAAAAGTCAGCCCGGTAAGAGATATCCAATGTATCTTTGAGGCTTGGCAGGAGCTTGTTGTCAATATTGTCGAAAATAGTCGGCATGGTTCAATCCTGTTCAACAACCGGTTCTGGCACAAAAATCCTCTTCATCGGCAGTATCCCTTTGTAACGCGAATCAAACTCGTCGTAGTGTGCCAGTATCAGGTTGACCAGTTCATCTCCGTCAATCAAACGCAGGTTGGTTTTGCCATCAGCAAAATTCCTGGCAGGATTGGTGAACCCGCCCAGCGTCACCATGAGGCCATATTCATTTTGCCCCACCTTGCCATACAAGGCGGATACTGTTGGATCACCCACATTGCCATCGCCACTCTTGACCTGCACCTTGATGATAGGTGGCTCGAATCCCAACTCATCCCGGTGGGCGATAATGTCTATGCCTCCATCAATACCAGGTGGTGAAACACGTGTATGGTAGCCCATTCTATTGAGCAGGTGCGCCACAAATTCTGCAAAAGGGTGCCCTTTCAATTCTTTGGAGAGAGATTTGAGGATGAAATCACGAGTGTTTTGTTCGATGTCTTGAGCAACATGGGCGACTGTTTTATCTTCATCCACAGGTGTAGCAGTCGCCTTACCTTCTAATACAGCCAGGAATTCATCAGCATAGTTTTTGACCTGAAACAAGCTCATTGCTGAACCGATTTCGTACAGTGCGCCTTGACTAAAGCGGGTACGAGGAAAGGCATTGAGCCAATCGGCCGTGCGTTGGTGCGGATACCCTTCTGATGCCTTCGGATTGTATTGATACTCACCGGTGACACGGCCAATGTGGATATGCTTATCCAACTTGGAAGGGTAAATGAGATAATCTCCAAGTTTCATTTCATGGACAAAGCGGTACAGTTGGCCTGCATTAACCGGGACGGCTCCAGGCTTCATGTCAGGATAAACTTTAGAAACGGCCGTTTTGAAGCTTTCTCGATTAGGTTTCAACGTTGATAGGTCAGGCATCTCATGCCAGCCGATGGCTACAACTTTCTTCTTAAGGAAGAGATTGTGGGCGTCACCGGTCTGACCAGCATGGATGCCCCAAAGAGTTGGTTCACTCACTTTCCGACAATCCTTTTCCTTGTGGCAAAAAAAGAGCCACCCAGGAGTTACAGAGTGCGAGTCCAGTAACGGCCGATTGGGTGGCTGGCCACAAATGTGGCTGCTAATGAATGCAATTGGATGAAAAAGTGCTGCCCCTGCAACTCGGCCTGTTGGTCAGGATGGACTCGCAAAGCCAAAAATAGCATAAAACTATTTACTTTACCACCACCAAAAACCGCCGGCCAGATAGGACGGTAGCAAATATGGCAGTTATGCCTGGCTTAAGAAGAATGTATCTTTTCTATATCCGCCGGGTATAGTAAGGTACATTGCCTTTTGCCGCCTCTTCTTATATTCATTGGGACGCAGCCCGGTACCGGTGATGGTGGCTGCCGCCTGCGCCGCCCTGACAGGCAAGTCGTAGCGGGCATTCAAACCCCTGAAATCCTGAAGACCCAGATACCAGATAAAGGAGAAAGAAAAGATATGAAAAGAACATTTCTATTCATCCTCTTCCTGGCAGCCGTGGCGCTGCCTGGCCTGAACGTGGCTCAACCCACGCTGGCCAGTAAATCTGCTGCATTTCCAGAGATCATCTCTTTGCCTGATGGTTTCCGGCCAGAAGGTATCGTGTCAGGCCGGCCACCCAATGCTTACGTTGGTTCGCTGGCTAATGGGGCCATCTATCACTTCAACCTGCTCACCGGTGAAGGCGCAATTTTGGCGCCAGGGCAAGACGGCCGTGTGGCCGTCGGCCTGGGTTATGATAAACGTACCGATTACCTCTTTGTCTCTGGCGGTCCCACCGGCACTGCCTCCGTGTATGACGCCACTTCCGGCGCCGAAGTAGCTGTTTATCAGTTGACCACCACTTCTCCCACTTTTGTCAACGACGTTATTGTCACGCGCCAGGCAGCCTACTTTACCGATTCTTCCCAGCCGGTGTATTACCGGTTGCCATTAGGGCCAGGGGGTAGTCTGCCAGAGCCGACGGCCGTCGAAACAATCGCGCTCAGCGGCGACTTTGTTTTCGTTCCCGGCGCCTTTAACAGCAACGGCATTGAGGCTACACCCGGCGGCCGTTGGTTATTGATAGTACATTCAGCCAGGGGTGAGCTGTATCGGGTAGACCCGGCCACAGGCGAGGCCACGCTAGTAGACCTGGGCGGCGGCGCTTTGCCTAATGGTGATGGGCTATGGCTTGAGGGGCATACGCTGTACGTTGTGCAGAATTTCCTCAATCAAATCGCTGTCGTCCAGCTGAACAGCCAGTATGACGCCGGGACCATTACAGACGTTATTACCCATCCCGACTTCCGCATACCCACTACCGTTACCGGTGTGGGACCTTATCTCTTCGCCGTGAACGCTCGCTTCGATACGCCGCCGACGCCCGATACAGAATATGAGGTCGTTCGCGTCAATAAATAAATAGAAGGCTTCAGGAATTTCAGGGGGTTGAACAGCATCAGGCGGCCAGACGCTGGCCGGACAGTCGCCACGGCAAATGCACGCTAATGCCGGAATTGGGGCCGCCGGGAATGCCCAGCTCGGTGTCTTCGCCGGTGTGCTCGCGCAAATCGGCCAGGAGGGCGGCGGGATCTACAGCCGTTTCCACCAATTCCTCGGAGCGGGCGCAATGGCCGGTTACGCATTATGCACCACGTTTCACGGCAAACCCCAGGAAAATGTTTGGGGCACGGCCGTGAGAGAATTCGTTGGTGGGGCAGTACGGCCGTATAATTCCCACATTCACGTTAAGCAAAACAGGTGTGGTGCGGCGAGGCCGGCATTGAGCTTGCCGAAATGACGCCGGCCACAGTCACTTATGATCAACCAGTACCAGATTGCTCTACCCGTGTTTTCCGGCCCGCTCGATTTACTGCTGCATTTGATTGATCGGCAGGAGTTGGACATCACGGCCGTGTCCCTGGCCCAGGTCACCGAACAATATCTGGCCCAAATTGAACAGATGAAAGAGAACCGCATGGAGCAATTGATTGATTTCCTGGTGGTGGCGGCGCGGTTGGTGCTGATCAAAAGTCGGGCGTTGTTGCCGCAATCCCCGGTCATCATCGAAGGCGAAGAGGAAGAAGACCCGGCGGAGGCGTTGGTGCGGCAGTTAAAAGCATACAAACAGTTCAAAGGAGCCGCCCACTGGCTGCAAAAGCGCGAAGAAAAAGGCTGGCGTACTTTTTTGCGCGTGGCGCCGCCGCCGAAGCTAGAAAGCCGGTTGGATTTAAGTGGGGTGACGGTAGCCAGTTTGCTCACGGCCGTGCGTGACGTGCTGTCCCGCGTGGAGAACCGCGAAGAGAGTGTGGCCCTGGTACAGCCCCGCCGCATCACCATTGAAGGGCAAATCACCCAGCTGCGCTATCGCGCCCGGCAGGGACAGGCATTTCAATTTCGGGAGCTATTATCAGAAGAAAGTAATCGGGTGGAAATCGCGGTTACGCTGTTGGCGGTGCTGGAACTCATCAAGCGGCAAGAAATTGAAGTTAACCAGCCGGCGCTGTTTGGGCCAATTGCGATTCGGGGCAAAGCGGCAGCGTAAATTGAATGGCGGTTCCGGCCACAGAGCTATTTGCCAGCCAGATACGGCCGTGATGCGCCTCCACCACCATTCGGCAAAAATACAACCCCAATCCACTGCCCCGTTCTCGCTGCATCCCTCTGGAAAACTTCTCAAATAGATGCGCCTGCATTTCCACCGGCACACCCGACCCCGAATCGGACACTGTGATCAATGCTGACAGGGGTTGCTCCCTATCTTGTTGCCCGGTTACACAAACATGGCCGCCATTGGGCGTGAATTTCAAAGCATTATGGAGCAAATTCTGTAACACCCGTTCGATCAGGGTGCGGTCTACCGTCAATGGTGGTAAGGAGTCAGGAAAATGATAGGCTATTTCGATTTCCTTCTCGCGGGCCAGGGGTAGTTGTCTGTCTACCACACCGGCTACCAACTCCGGCAGCGTTACTGGCTGATAACTGAGCTGCAAACGCCCACTTTCGAGCCTGCTTAGTTCCAGAATAGATTCGACCAATTCCAGCAATTTTTGGGTGCTGCTGCTGGCCCGTTCAATGGTTTGCAATCGGCGTTCTGGATTGATATGCCCCATCTGCTCCATCATTTGCAGTGATTCCAATGAGATGGAGATGGCGGTTAGTGGCCCCCGTAGATCGTGTACCATCGTATGGGTCAGGTCGTCACGCATCTTTTCCAGGGCATGTTCCCGCGTGATGTCGCGCAGCATAATCAGGCGACCTAATGGCTGCCCGTCTAACAAGACCGGTAGATTACGCCAGTGGATGGTGTGTGGTGGCATCTCAAACTCACCTTCACCCGCGGTTCCATCACCGGCAGCCAGTCGCTTCGTTTCGGTCTCAATCACATACGCGGCCTGGGGCCACTCTTGTTGCAGCCAGGCGATGCCCTCTTGTACCGAACGGCCTATCCATTCTTCTGGTGTGCCCTCTAATTGGAGGAAGGTGAAACCGGGGGGATTGATGAGCAAGATACGGCCGTCTATGCCCACCAGGATAATACCATCAGTTGCTGCCCCAATAAGCGCCTGGAAACGGCCGTGTTCCTGCCGAATAGCCTGAAACAACCGGGCGTTTTCCAAAGCAATGGCTGCATGTTGGGCAATACCCCGGCACAGGGCTACCTCATTGTCTGTGAACTGGCGGCGGTGACGGCTGTCCCACAGTTCCGCATACGCGATGGTATCACCGCCAATAATCAGCGGAATCATCATCACCGTTTGCGCCCCAAACTGCGCCATATGCGCCCGCATCGTGGCCGACAGGTGGGCATCGTCCAGATAAAACACGGCCAGTTCACCCTGCTCTAAAAAGGTCATGTCATGCGAGAGTTGCTCGGGCAGAAAGTAGGTCGTGCCCAGGTCAGACACACGCTCCAGAGAGCTGGCCGACTGGCTGATATATTCGGCTAATACGGCGGAGCTTGTGCTATTTCTTTCATAAGTGCAAATATAGGTGCTGGTGGCATCAATGGCGCGACACATCTGTTCCGCAATGCGGTTCAGCAATACCGGTAGTTCTAAGGAGGTGGTGATGGTGGCGGTGGCTTCTTGCAGCGCCGTTTGCGCAGCCAACCGTTGCTGGGACTGTTCATACAGTTCGGCATGATCCAGCGCCAGGGCAATCACCTCGGCCATAGACTCGGCCAACAGCATATCGCCGGGTGTGAAAGGTTCATCATTTTCTACGCTGAAAACACCAAGTCGTTGCCGACTACGCATCATGGGAATGGAAAGAGCGCTGTAGAGCTTTTGGTATGTTGGGCCTTCGTCTGAATCACCGATGAGGTCGTTGACCATTTGGGTATCGCCGGTGCGGTAGGCACGGCCGTGAATGCCCACATCGGTCAGTAACGACCCCATGGCGGCGCGCACCACCATCAACCCATTGGCGTTTGGCGACAGAATGGCGACTGTCGGCCAGCCGGTCAGCTCTGACACCTTTTCCACCGCCAGGTAAGCCACACTCTGCGGCTCCAGTGACTCGCTAATGGCGCGCAGCAGCCGGTAGGTAATGATCTGGTGGTTAATGGGAGGCGATATCAATCGATCCATAACAAATGGCTCGGTTTTGGCAGCCCCCATAATGAGATGTGGTCTACCCATAGTAGCCCACACGTTAACACAAGTTTAGAAGATGGCGAAAGGAGAAGAGGGGTAAAGGAGTGGGTAAATGGTATGGGGTGTGCCCTCATTGGTACTAAGAGGCCAGGCGGTCAGGGGTAATCGGTAATCGGTATTCGGTATTCGGTAATCCGTAATCGGTTCACGGATTACGGTTCACGGATTACGGTTTACGGGCCATGTCACGGCCGTAACGATACAGCGCCCACCCAACCAGCACAGCAATAGACAGTGGAATGAAAAAACGCACGGCCGTGACGCCGCCTACCAACACCAATAGCAACAATACGCCGATTACCCCAACCACGATGAGCGCGGGTGGCACGGGAAACGGCTCTTGCCTGTTCATTTCTCGTTCTCGCTGCGCCTGACGGCAGGCATCGGTATTGCCCACTCGCTGCACCACCCCCTTTAACGTCCATTGGCAGCCACACTCTTCACATTGCAGACAGGTTTGTGTGGGTCGCCCGGTTTCCTGATCCGTGCGCCGCCAGACCCGCCCCCCACAATGGTCACAGTCGTAACCAGAATCTTTCCAGGAGGTTTGTACGTCAATGTGGGTCATACTGCTCCCATCACTCCACCTCATCCACATGAATCCGCTCGCAGCTATCCAACAGCAGATTATAGATGCTGGAATGGCTGACGTAGACAAAACCACCACACGTTTTACAACTGGCCTGATATTCCAGGTCAGAGCCGCTAACCTTTTCCCACTCGGTGAGAAGATGTCCATGAATGCTGGCGGCGGCTTCCGCCTGGCGCATATGCAGTTCCAGATTTTCCTGCATTTCCGCCTGCGCCGCAGCGTAATACCCTTCGGAGGCTTCGATAATGGCGCGGACGGCGGTGGCCTGCACCAGACGGTCCGGCACCGTGTCCGGCAAATCTTCTACTTTATGCAGCAGGTGGTTGAGCGCCACGGCAATTTCAATGCGGGTGGCTTTGTCATAACGGGCGATGAGGGAGCCATCTTCTAGTAGGCCAATCAGATAGTTCACGGCCGTTTTCAACTGCGCCAATTCAATTTCTGCCGGTTTACTCATGGGTTGTCTCCAATCTCCAATTTCAATATGCCTTTCAAGAGTATATAACCACAGCCAAATCTATGACAAGCGCCGCTCAATCTTTCAACTCCAGCCAGTTGGCGCCCGTGCTGGTACCCACCTTAAGGGGCACATCCAGTTGGACGGCGTTCATCATTGTCTCCACCAGCAACGGCCGTACCTCCTCCACCTCCTCCTCCGGCAGTTCCAACAGCAGTTCATCGTGTACTTGCAGCAGTAGTTGGGCGCGGGTCGGCCGTAGCCGCTCAAACAACTCAATCATTGCCACCTTCACAATGTCCGCGGCCGTGCCCTGAATGGGATGGTTCACCGCTTCCCGCTCCGCCCGCAGCCACGCTTGCCGGTTCTGTCCCGTCATCGTCCCCTTGAACACCGGGAAATAGCGCCGCCGCCCCATCAATGTTTCCACATACCCCCGCTGTTTAGCCTGCTCCTTCGTCTCGTCCAGATAGCGCTGGATGCCGGGGAATTGGGCAAAATACGCCTTGATGTAATTCTCCGCCTCCGCCAGCGTCAGTTCCGAATCCCGCGCCAGCCGGAACGCGCCCATACCATAAATCAGGCCAAAGTTCACCGCCTTGGCAAATCGCCGCTGGTTATAGGTCACAGCTTCCACGGGGATGTTGTACACGGCCGCCGCTGTGGTGCGATGAATGTCCTGGTCTTGGCGGAACGCTTCCAGCAGCGCCTCATCCTGGCTCACGTGCGCCAGGATGCGCAGTTCCACCTGGGAATAGTCGGCCGCCAAAAAGACGTGCCCTGGGCGGGCCACAAACGCCCGCCGGATTCTTTGCCCCTCCTCACTACGGATGGGGATGTTCTGCAAATTGGGATCGCTGCTGGCAATGCGCCCGGTGATGGCCCCGGTCTGGTGGAAACTGGTGTGGATACGGCCGTCTTTCCCCACCATACCCGGCAGTGCATCCACATACGTGCTTTTCAGTTTGCCCAACTCCCGGTACTCCAACAAACGCTTGATCATGACCAGTTTTATGTCTTGCTCTGCTCCTTTCGGCTCTTCCTGCTCAGTGGATTTCTTTTCTACTGCCTTTTTCAGATCTTCCAGCACGTTAGCGGCCGTGCTGTAATAGCCGCTGCTTGTTTTGCTTAGTCCCTCCACCGGAAAACCAAGCTTCTTAAACAGTACATCACTCAACTGCTGCGTGGAATTGATATTGAACGGCTCGCCGGCAATCTCGTGAATCTCCCGCTCCAGCGCCAGTAGCTTGGCGTCCAAATCCTGCGACATCTGTTGCAAGAAGGGCACATCCAGGCCAATGCCCGCCTGTTCCATCGCCGACAAAATGGGGATGAGCGGCAGTTCCAATGCCATAATGCGATCCTGGTTCTTTTCTGCCACTTCTTTTTGTAGTGGTTCCACCAGCCGCAGCGTCATATCCGCATCGGCCGCGCCATAAGGGGCAGCGTCGGCAATGAGCACTTCGGCAAACGTGTGCTGTGCCTTCCCCTTGCCGATGAGCGTTTCAATGTGCGTCATTTCCATGCCCAGCCGGTGAAAGGCCAGGTCTTTCAGCCCCTTGTGTTTGGTCGCCGGGTCGGTGAGCCACTCCGCAATCATCGTGTCAAAAGTGATGGGAGAGACGGCAATCCCGTAGCGATCCAGTACCGTATAATCGTATTTGGCATTGTGCGCCACCTTGCCAATGGCCGGGTTGGTGAGCGCCGGTTTGAGGGCGTCCAGCACCCGTTGTAACGGCAGTTGCCCCTCTGCCAGTTTGGGGGCGCTGGCAAACAACGACATCTGCCCGCTGTCGCTCTGCTTCGCCTGCGCCAGATGCCCCACCGGAATGTAATACGCTGTGGGTGGTGCGACTGCCAGGCAAATGCCCACCAACTCTGCGCTCGTTTCGTCCACGCCGGTTGTTTCCACATCAAAGGCAATCAGGCCGGCGCCGTTTAGCTGTGCCACCAGTTCATCCAACTGAGCCTGGGTTTGCACAATAAGTGTTTCTGTGGGTGGTGCAGCGTCTGTTGGCGCGGCAATATCTTCGGCTGCTTCCACCCGTTGCCGCAGCCAACTGGTTAACGACCGAAATTCTAATTCACGGAATATCTCCAGTACGGCGTTGGCATCAAAGTCATGGGCTACACAGGCGGCCAACTCCAGTTTAATGGGCGCGTCGGTGATAATCTGCGCCAGCTTTTGGCTCAGGTAAGCACTGTCTTTACCTTCCAGCAGTTTCTTTTGATTGGCTCCCTTGATGCTGTCAATATGGGCATAAATGCCATCCAGGGTGTCGTACTCTTGCAGCAGTTTAGCGGCTGTTTTGGGGCCGATACCGGCCACGCCGGGAATGTTATCGCTCGTATCCCCCACTAATGCTTTGTAGTCTACTACCTGGTCTGGTCGCACAGCCCAATACTCTATCACAGCCTGGGTATCAAACAGTTCGGGCCGTGCATCACCTTTGCGCGGTGGCAGCTCGACCACCGTATTTTCATCTACCAACTGGAACAAATCCCGGTCGCCGGTGATGATGTGGACGGGCACGCCCAACGGCCGTGCCTGCCGGGCAATAGTCCCCAACACATCATCCGCCTCGTAACCATCCAACTCCAAAATGGGGATATTCAGCGCCCGCACCACTTCTTTGATGCGCTCAATTTGCAGGGCCAGTTCGTCCGGCATTCGCTCGCGGGTACCTTTGTATGCAGTGAACAGGGCATCACGAAAGGTGGCGCCCACGTCAAAACTAACGGCAAAGTATTGCGGCGGATTGTCGCTGAGAATGCGTTCCAGCACGGTGCGGGTGAAGCCGTAGGTGGCGTTGGTGGGTTCGCCGTCTTTGGTGCTGAAGGCTTCCAGGGGCAGGGCGAAAAACATGCGGTAGGCCAGGGCGTGGCCGTCTATGAGAACGAGTTTGTTTTCAGACATAGGTGTTAATCCGCGAAGGACACGAGGAGGCGCGAAGATTTTATTGTGCTAATTCGTGTCATTCGTCTAATTCGTGACCTTTGTTGTGAATGAGCGGGATTGTACCATAAAACAGATGTTCGGTAGAGGGGGATAACGAATGGGAGTAAGGAGCGAATGGGTAGGGACACGGCCGTGCCCCTCCCCCGTGCGACCAGACACATTGCCCTTCGTACTATGGCTCATAGACTCTAGCTGGCATTGCCAAAGGACGAAGATGATATGGAACAATCCCCTGAAGACAATCATAACGAAGTAACCCAAGTTGCTCCCTCACACCTCTGGCGCATCTTACGCTTGCTGCCACTCGTTGTCATGCTCCTCACCCTGGTCACCCTCCTGATCTTGTTCCTGATGGGGGGAATGGTAAAAATTACCGCCTGGTATCTGCTGCAATTCATCCCACCGCTTCTGGGATTGATCTCGTTGATCACCATTGTCATCTATGCCATTGTGAAAAGAAGATTCAGCAGACTGTTGATTACCACCCTTGTTGTGGCCTTTATCTGTTTGTTGCCCGCCATTACCTGGGTCAGGCCGGTCGCTTTTCCGGCATCGCTAGAATCCACCACACCTGCCGTCACTGTGCGCCTGCCCGCTGATGAGCCGCTCAAAGTAGCCTGGGGCGGCGATTCAGTGGAAACCAATTATCATGCCGTCGCCCCTGACCAACGTTGGGCTTATGACCTGTTGGTCGAGCCATATGTGACCGGCAGCGATCAGTTAGAAGATTATGGCTGTTACGGTGTGCCGGTAGTGGCCCCAATTAGTGGGTTAGTGACAATCGCGCACGATGGTGAACCGGACGAAATACCGGGGGTCGTTTCCAATAATTATGTAGCGCCTACGGGGAATCATGTGGTTATCCAGATGGAAACAGATACGTATCTCGTCATCGCTCATCTCAAGCAGGGCAGCGTGGCCGCGCAAGCAGGCGACCAGGTGGCGGAAGGGCAGGTGATCGGTGAATGTGGCAATTCCGGGAATACCAGTGAACCACACATTCATATTCACCACCAGCGGCAAGACCCGGCGGTGTTCCCGCTCAACTTTGCCGAAGGGCTTCCGCTTTATTTCCGCGATCACCATGGCCCGCCCATGCCGGTTGGGGGGATACAGGTTGACGGGGATGAGGTGACTCTCATTGGCGATACCATACAACACAACAGCGAATAGGCGTAAAACGAATGGGAAATTGGCTGGAGTACGGTCGTAGCCCGACACAAATACCCAACAGATAAGCGGATGAACATATTCTTCACCTGCCACCCCGCCACTTAAACACCTAAACCCCGGAAAACTTGACACCCATACCCCCATCTGCCATACTATGCCCAACTGGTCAGACCACTTACCAGAAGGATGTTGGATGAATAACTGGACTGCCCCACAGCGGCCGAATTCCTACGCCGAACATATGTTGATCAACGCCATTCTGGATGGCGATTTTCCGCCGGGCAGCAGCCTGCCGGGCGAGCGTGATTTGGCGGTGCAGTTGGGCGTCACCCGGCCCACGCTGCGCGAAGCCATTCAACGGCTGGCGCGGGATGGTTGGTTGACGGTGCAGCAGGGGAAGGCCACGGCCGTGAATAACATCTGGCAAGACGGCGGCCTCAACGTCCTCAGCGGGCTGGTCCGGCACAGCGAGCACCTGCCGCCCGGTTTTATCACCAACCTGCTGGAAGTACGGCTGCACCTGGCCCCGGTCTACACGGCGCGGGCGGTGGCGCGGGCGGCCGAGACGCTGCACGAATTTCTGCAAAGACAGGCCAGCCTGCCGGACGAGGCCGCCGCTTTTGCTCACTTTGATTGGCAGTTGCACCGCCTGCTCACCCAACAGTGTGGCAATCCTATTTATGGCCTGATTTTGAACGGGTTTACCGACTTCTACGTGCAGTTGGCGCAGCTCTATTTTGCGCCGCCCACTTCTCGTGCCGCGTCACGGGCTTATTATGCGGAATTGGCGACGGCCGTTGCCCAACAAGACCCCACCCTGGCCGAAACCGTCACCCGTCGGGCCATGCAGGAAAGTATGGCGTTGTGGCAGATGGCAAAAGGTAATCGGTAAACAGTAATCGGTTATCGGTGGTTAGCTCACCCATAACCGATTGCCGATAACCGATTACTGACAAAGGAGAAACCATGAGACGATGGAACGGCTGGGGGGATGATACAAAGGATTATCCAGTGCCGGAGGGGGCGGCCCCGTTGATAGCCGAATGGGTGGGCGACGGCCGTCCCCCACACGACATCACCCTGGCTGAAGCGGTCACGGCCGTGCCGCCTTCCCGCCTGCCTGGGCATCCGCTTATACACAATGACGCCGAAATCCGCCTGCGCCATGCGCGTGGCCAAAGCCTCCCGGACTTGATCGCCCTGCGCAGCGGGCAAATTGGCGCCTTCCCTGATGGTGTGGCCTTGCCCACCAGCGAAGAGGACGTGCAGTCGCTCATCCATTTTGCTGAGGAGGTGGGGGCGAAACTGATCCCCTACGGTGGTGGTACCAGTGTTGTCGGCCATATCAATCCCCTGCCCGGTGATGTACCGGTGCTGACGGTCAATTTGCAGCGGCTGAACCAGCTACAGCAGCTTGACGAAACCAGCCATCTGGCCACATTTGGCGCGGGTGTGCAGGGGCCAGACCTGGAAGCGCGGCTGCGGGCGCAAGGCTATACCCTGGGCCACTTTCCCCAATCGTTTGAACTGTCCACGCTGGGTGGGTGGATCGCCACCCGTTCCAGTGGTCAGCAGTCGTTGGGTTACGGCCGTATCGAAGCCCTCTTTGCCGGTGGCCGATTGATTTCGCCTGCGGGTAGCCTGGAATTGCCGCCATTTCCCGCTTCCGCCGCCGGGCCGGATTTGCGCCAGGTGGTGTTGGGCAGCGAGGGGCGGCTGGGCATTATCACCGCCGCCACCGTGCGCATCACACCGCTGCCAGAGCGGGAAGAGTTCCACGCCATCTTTTTCCCCGAATTTGACCAGGGCATGATCGCGGCCCGCCAGTTGGTGCAGTCGGGTTTGCCACTTTCCATGCTGCGGTTGAGCACGGCCGTGGAAACCGCCACCACCCTGGCCATGGCCGGGCACGAACGGCTCATCGGCGCGGTGGAGAAATGGCTCACCTTGCGCGGTGCAGATGACGAGAAATGTATGCTGCTGCTCGGTTTTACCGGTGCGGACAGGATGGTGAAGGCCAGCCGCAAGGCGGCGCTGGACATCACCGGGGCGCACAAAGGAGTGCATATGGGGCAGCAGTTTGGCAAACAGTGGCACAAAGGGCGCTTCCGTACCCCCTACCTGCGCAACACGTTGTGGGAATTGGGATATGCGGTGGATACGTTGGAAACGGCCGTATCCTGGCAACATGTCTCCGAACTCATGGGCAGCATCGAAACCGGCATCCGCACCGCCGCCGCTCAATTCAACGAACAAGTCCACGTCTTTACCCACCTTTCCCATTTCTACCCTGATGGGGCCAGCATCTACACCACCTACCTTTTCCGGTTGGGCACAACGCCGGAAGAGACCTTGCAGCAGTGGCAGGCCATGAAAACGGCCGCCAGCCAGGCCATCGTCGCCGGGCAGGGCACCATCAGCCACCAACACGGCGTGGGCCTGGATCATGCCCCCTATCTGCCCGCCGAAAAAGGCGAACTCGGCATGGCCGTCCTCACCGATCTGGCACACCGTTTTGATCCGCAGGGCATGATGAACCCGGGAAAATTGATAACGTAGGGGCGGGTCTCCGTGCCCGCCCTGGGCAGGCACGGAGGCCTGCCCCTACAGAGGAAAAATATGTGGAATCAACAATGGCGAGAATTAGCATGGGCGCAGCTAGACCAGGAATGGGACATACTGGTCATTGGCGGCGGCATTACCGGGGCCGGGATTTTCCGCGAGGCAGCACGGTTGGGGCTGCGGGTGCTGCTGGTAGACCAGCATGATTTTGGCTGGGGCACTAGCAGTCGTTCCTCTAAATTTGTGCATGGTGGGTTGCGTTATTTGAAAGAAGGGCAACTTGGCCTGACGCGCAGCGCCGTGCTGGAACGGGAACAGTTGTTGGCCGATGCGCCCGGCCTGGTTGACCCCATCGGCTTCTTGCTGGCCACGTACCGCCGCGACAAAATTGGCCGCACGGTGTACCGGGCCGGTTTGGTGATTTATGATCTGCTGGCGCTACAATGGAGTCACCGCTACTACAGCCCGGCCGATTTTCAGCTCTTAGCGCCACATATTGAGGCGGAGGGGTTGAAGGGGGGTTTTCACTACCAGGACGCACAAACGGATGACGCCCGGCTGGTGCTGCGGGTGATTCAAGAGGGGGCCGCCGACGGCCGTGGGCGCGCCATTCCCCTCAATTATGTAGCTGTCACCGACCTGCGGCGCGACGCAAACGGTCAGGTTTGCGGGGCGCAGGTATGGGATGAAGTGACCGGGCAAAGCCAATCGGCACGGGCACGGGTGGTAGTCAATGCCACCGGCAGTTGGGTGGACAGATTGCGACGGCAGGTAGGGGGCGAGGAAAAGATACGGCCGTTGCGCGGCAGCCATCTCATTTTCCCCGGCTGGCGGCTGCCGGTGGCCCAGGTTGTCACTTTTTTGCATCCGGTAGACCAGCGCCCGGTGATGGTCTTCCCCTGGGAAGGGGCAACGATGGTGGGCACGACGGACGTGGATCATCCCCACGATGACCTGACCGAGCCGTGCATTTCTCCGGCAGAAGTGGCCTACCTGATGGCCGCCGTCACCGCCGAATTCCCGTCGCTCAATATCGAATTGCGCGATGTCATCGCCACGCAAGCCGGGGTGCGCCCGGTGATTGGCACGGGCAAAGAAGACCCGTCTGAGGAGTCGCGGGAGCATGTGTTATGGTTGGAGGAGGGGTTGCTGACGGTGACGGGTGGCAAGCTGACCACCTTTCGCCTGATCGCCCATGATGCACTGAAGGTATTGCACGGCCGTTTCCCCGATTGGCCGCCTTTGGACGAAAAAATCCCGGCCCTGACGCCAACCCCACCCGATCTCCTGGCCGATGTGCCGCTGGACAGCCACTTGCGCCGCCGTTTGTGTGGGCGCTATGGCGCGGCGGCGGCCGCGCTGGTGGCTGCCGCGCAAGAAGGGGAACTGGAAACCATCCCTGGTACGCGCTTTATCTGGGCGGAACTGCGCTGGGCAGCGCGGGCCGAGGGGGTACAGCATTTGGAAGATTTACTGCTGCGGCGGTTGCGGTCGGGGCTGCTGCTGCCGGAAGGGGGGCGGGAACATTTGCCGCGCATTCGCACCATTTGCCAGGCGGAGTTGGGCTGGAGTGACGGCCGTTGGCAGGCGGAAGAGGCTGCTTACCTGGCACTGTGGCAACACGCCTACAGTTTGCCGCCGCTGGAAACCATCCCCGACTGGCGGGCGATGCTGGCGCAGGTGGAAATGGACACGGCCGTGACGGTGCATCATCCCACCCGCCGCACCTGGATTGCCGGGGTTTTGTTGGGGCTGGCAGTGGCTTTGACGGCCGTGTGGCTCTGGCGGCGCAAGCGCTGATTTTTCCCCACTACGCACATCACAGAAGCGTTAGAACCCGGGTTTGTTCGGAAAACCCGGCTTTTTTGATCTTGACAAAATTATAATTTGATGTTATATATCTTAATGTCAAAATATATGATATTGAAAACAAAACAATGAGTACACATTATCAAGGCACACCTGAAGAAGAACGGGCGCTGGACAGTTATATTAAGCTGTCACGGGCGGCTGAGGCAGTTGGTCAGCGTATCAACGGCCATTTGCAGGCGTATGACCTGACGACCAGCCAGTTTGGCGCGTTGGAGGCGCTGTATTTTCTGGGGCCGATGCAGTCTGGGCAGTTAGGCGAAAAGATTCTGAAGAGCAGCGGCAATATGACGCTGGTGATTGACAATCTGGAAAAGCGGGGGCTGGTCACACGCGAACGGCGGGTGGATGACCGGCGCTGTGTGGAAGTGCATCTGACGGCCGTCGGCCAGGCGTTGATAGAAACTATTCTGCCGGATCATGTGGCCGGGGTGGTGGCGGCGTTTGGTGTGCTGACGGCCGTTGAACAGGAACAATTAGGCGCGTTGTGCCGCCAGCTTGGGTTGGCACAGCGATGAAAGGAGAGACAAATATGGAACCGATTCAAGGTTTACACCATATCACGGCCGTAGCGGGTGACCCGCAGGCCAATATCAACTTTTACCATCAGGTGTTGGGGCAGCGGTTCGTCAAAAAGACGGTCAATTTTGATGATCCGGGCACCTACCATTTCTATTTTGCCGACGAAGTGGGCACACCGGGCACGGTACTGACCTTCTTCCCCTGGCGGCATATGCGGCGGGGCGAACGGGGGAACGGGGAGACAACGGCTGTAGCCTACACCATCGCCCCGGACTCGATTGGCTACTGGCAAGAACGGCTGGCGGCCCATGGCGTGGTAGTGGGGGAGGTGCAGACGCGCTTTGGTACGGCCGTGTTGCCTTTCCATGATCCCGACGGGATGCCGCTAGAACTGATCGCCAGCGGCGAAAAAGGGAACTTTCGCCATTGGGCCAATGGACCGGTGCCGGAAGAACATGCGCTGCGTGGTTTTCACGGCGTCACCTTGTGGCTGAGCGCCGTAGAGCCAACCGCCACCGTACTGACGGAGCAGATGGGTTACACGTTCGTGGGGCAGGAAGGCAGCCGGTATCGGTATCGCGGCGCTTCGGCCAATGGCGGGCTGTATGTGGACATTTTGCACCGCCCAGGGCAGCGGCGCGGCAGCTTTGGCGCCGGTTCTATTCATCACATCGCCTTCCGCACGGTGGATGACAGTGAACAGTTGGAATATCTGCAATCGCTGCGGCAGGCCGGTTTACAGGTGACCCCGGTGCAAGACCGGCAGTATTTCCACTCCATCTATTTCCGCGAACCGGGTGGCGTCTTGTTTGAAGTTGCCACCGACGCGCCTGGCTTTTTGATTGATGAAACGGTAGAAGAGTTAGGCTCACACCTGAAACTGCCACCCTGGTATGAACAACACCGGGCAGAGATTGAGCGTGCGCTGCCGCCGGTAACGGTGAATGGGTAATTGAGTAATTGGGTAATTTGGTAATTGGGATCTCAATTACGCAATTACCGAATTACCCAATTACTTCTTCCAAGAGGTAAAGATGCACAAAAATTCTAACCCCCACCAGGGGCAGCCGGTGCTGGCGGTGGGCAAACCGCTGGCGGAGGCGCGGGCAGCGATGATTTTGGTACACGGCCGTGGCGGTGACGCTGAGGGCATTCTGGATTTAGCCAATTTATTGGCCCATCCCGATTTTGCTTATCTCGCGCCGCAGGCAGCGGGCAATACCTGGTATCCCTACAGCTTTCTCATGCCCATCCCCCAAAACGAACCGGGACTTTCTTCCGGTTTGCAGGTGATTGCTGATTTGATCAGCGAGATTGAGGCGGCGGGCATTCCGGCGGAGCGGATTGTGTTGGCCGGTTTTTCGCAGGGGGCCTGCCTGGCCTCGGAGTTTGTGGCGCGCCATGCCCGGCAGTATGGTGGGCTGCTGGTGTTTAGCGGCGGCGTAATTGGCCCGCCGGGAACGCCGCGCAATTACGGCGGTTCATTGGCCGGGACACCGGTTTTCCTGGGATGCAGCGACGGTGACCCGCATATTCCACTGGAACGAGTGCAGGAAACGGCCGTGACCTTTACCAATCTCGGCGCGCAAGTGACCACCAAAATTTATCCCCACATGGGGCATACCATTATTCAAGATGAGATTGAGCAAGCCAGGAAAATTGTGAATGGCCTATAGGTAGAAGCCGGGTTTCTTAGAAGAAACCCGGCTTCTTACGGAGGTAAATATGCAGAAAATTCAAACACAAGGCGTCCACCACATCACCTTGATTGGAGCGGATCGCCAGACTTCGATTGATTTTTGGGAAGGGGTGTTGGGTATGCCCTTTGTTTTTGAGCAGCCGAACCTGGATGTGGCATCTGAGAGCCATTTGTACTTTGATCCGGGCGACGGCCGTCTGATTACCGTTTTTACCCGTGAAGACCGCGCCATTGACCCCACACCCAACCCGGAAGGCATTGGCAATTTGCACCACATCGCCTTCACCGTCTCCCGCGCTACTTACACCCAGGTTAAAACGCGGCTGGACGAGCGTGGCATCCGCCATTCCGGCGAGATAGACCGGGGATTTATGTATTCCATTTATTTTCGTGACCCATTGGGACAGTTGTATGAGCTGGCCTGTTACAAGTTTGAGCCGCCGGTGGGAGTGACACATGCGGAAGTGCTGTTTGAAGCGCACAAACTGCGCACGGAACGGGGTGATTATGCCATTGTTGACGAACATCTGGCCGACGCTATTGAGATTCTGACCCAGCGTACTACCCGTTCCCTCTCTGCTGATCGTTCGCCCAAAAATCCGTACAAAGTCCCGGTTCGGCTATGGGATAATGATTGAACGAGGCGCTCCAGATTGGTTTAATCTCGAAGATTGAACCAATCTTTTCAGTGATTGGCAATGTACCAGTGGGTGATGGTGTGGATAACGGCCGTGACCGCCGCCACCATCATCTCCAGGCTCATGGAAGGATAGGGGGGTCTCCTCATGGCCGTTTGTTGTGGCAGTTGTGGTAAATGGATAAAACCGGCGTGTGCCTTTAGCTGGTGTTTGTGGATATAGTGGAGCATTTCATACATGACCTGGTTGCACAGGAATGTGCCGGCTGAGCAAGAGAGTTGGGCGGGGATGCCGGTCTCAGTGAGTGTATTGACCATTTGCCGTGTCGGCAGGGTAGTAAAGTAGGCCGGGGGGCCGTCGGCAATGATTGCTTTGTCTGTGATCAGATGGCCGCCGTTGTCGGAGATAGAGAAGTCAAGCAGATTGATAGCCAACCGTTCGATAGTCACGGCCGTGACCCCCCCAGCTTCCCCCAACGACAGCACCACATCCGGCTGGGCAGAAATGAAGGTGCGCACCAGTGTATCCGGCCCGGCAAACCGTTCTACGGGCAGGATAACGGTAAACAATTCCACCCCTTCTATTTCTTTTTCGGCCAGCGCGTGTACCACTTCTTCAGAAGGATTGATCTGGCTGGTACCAAATGGTTCAAAGCCGGTGATTAGTAGTTTCATTTTGTTATCTGTGAGTCGAAGTCCGAAGCCGGAAGCCCGACTTCGGACTTCGGATTACGGGCCTCGGATTACAGTTTACGATTCCACCGCCAGAGTATCACAAATGCGCCGAGGAACAAGAGCGTGAGACTAATTTGCCATAGCAGGGTGGGGGGGAGGGCAAAGCGGGCCAGGCGAAAGGAGTAGCTGCCGCTGGTGGGGTGGCCGTCGGTGGACACGGCCGTCCACTGCACGGTATAGTCGCCAGGTGTTAATGTTGGCACGGTTATCATCAACATCTGCGGGTTTGCATCCGCCACTTGCGCCACGATTCCGGTTACCGGCTGGAAATTTTCGGTGAAGAGGAGAATGGTGCTGTCTTCGCTAATCGGTTCGCTGAAGGTCAGGCGAATTTCGGCCGGGGAATTTGTCATGACGCTGCCGGGGGCGGGCACGGCCGTGAGCAGTTCGGCGTGGGCGTAGGTGACGGCCGTCCAGATGAACAGGCAAAAAATAGAAACCACCCCGATACCAATGCCCGCTCTCATGGCCCCCCACTCCTGGCCACCTTTTGCCGGTTTGTCACCTTGTCACCTTGCCAGGTTTAGCAGCGGTTCCAGCGCCAGACTGAGTTCGCGGGGAGAAAGGGGGCCTTCAAAACGGGCGGCGACACGGCCGTCCCCATCCAACACATAAACCCAGGGTTCTGTTTGCAACCCCCATTCCGCCATTTCCGGTACAAAGGTTAAATTTTGGAAATCATCATGCACTTCCACATGGATGAAGTTGGCCTGATCGCCCACTTCCCCATAGAGTGTTTCCACGCTGTCCAGCACCGGCGTACACCATTTGGTCTGGCACAGCCCCGGCGTGGCAAAAGCGACCACGGTCGGTTTGCCCGTTTGCACGGCGTCGGCAATGGTCATCTGGTAAAACGCCGGGTTAGGCTCATTGCCGGAACTCAGTTTGTGCAGGTCGGGTTCGGTCGCCAGGGTGCGGTTCTGGCTGGGCGGGGCGGCCGCACCAAGGGGAATGGCCTGGTTTTGGGTGGTCACTTCCAGCAGAAAGGGGGCGGTGATGGTCTGCCCGTTTGCCAGGGTGATGGTGGCCGTCAGCCCCCAAATGCCCGGCGTGGGTAACTGCGGTGTGATGACCCAATAGGGGATTTCGTAGTCGGTGTAGGGTACGGCCGTGACAATGTCAACCGGCTCTGCATTCTCTTCACCTGTCAACTGCGCCGTTACTTCCACATGTGCCACGTTTGCCAGTGGTTCGGGGCCATCAAAAATGGCAAAAGAGATGCGGGGCGTGCCCACCACATACTCAAAGTTCAACCGTTGAATCTGGGCCGGGGACACGCCGCTTTCCACACCAGCCGGGGACGACGTGCCGCCACAGGCTGCCAACCCCCACAGGGCAATCACAAAAAACAGGATTTGTCTCATGGGGCAACTGTAGCCACAGAGGGGAAGGTGTGCAAGGGATGTTTACGGCCGTTTAAGCCATCAACCAACACTACACTGGAGGATCGGATTTTGGGGTTAGGACCAGGGGCGAGGGCGCATATTCAGTGGCGCGTTCTGATGGTAGTCGTTTGAGCAAGTCGCGTTGCACCAAATTATCCAGAATGGGCAAAATTTCCCGAAATTCTTTGGCCCTGACCTTATCCAACTCCTCAAGCGTGACGCTTTCATCAGATAACACACCTTTATCCAGTACCAGTTCCAGAATATACATTTCCTCAATCGTCAAACCAGACTGTCCGCGCAACTGTTGATCAGCAAATTCTACGCCGGCCTGAAAGACATCTGATGTGATCATCGGCGCGCCAAGTTCCGCTGCTTTGAGCAAAACATAGCTCCCCAACCTGTTCAACATACGGGGAATACCTTCTGAGCGCGCGCACAATTCCCTGGCTGTATCTTGTGTGAAAGGCCAAACTGCCTGTAGTTCATCATAATCTCGTTGTTTTTCTTTTGGGCGCACACTGTTCAGGTAATTGACCAACATGCGATAAGAAGTCGTCTGGTCGAGCGGCTTTAACTCTAGCGCCAGGTCAAACAGCCCTAATTCACGCGCCAAAATGTCATGGGTGATGGTGGCTGGATGTCCCGTTAAAAAGAACCAGGCGTTGCTCTTGAGCAATCCTTGTTCATCACGCAGCATTTGCCTGATCAAATCGGGATTTCGTTTTTCCAGGTCATCTATGCCAATGACAATACGATCAAACTTTTGGTACGCGCGATCTAACAAAGCTTCAAAACTGGCTGCCGGGTAAAGCGGCCTGGAAAAGGGGGACGTTTCTTCCGTTGTTTCCACGCCAGAACCGGAGAGGCCAGCTTTTACCGTCGTCTTTTTTTCTACCGCACGCTGACTAGCGGGTAACCCCATTTGTGTAAGCAGGTGTTGAGCATAGTCATCTTTTGGCAGTTTGCGAGCAAGCCCAATCAGGGCGGCGGTTGATAAATCCATGCCGGGCAGCAAAGAAATGTAACTGGCTAACGTTTTAGGTGCTTTTCTTTCCAACACACCGATAATTTCGCGCAAGAAGGCTGTTTTGCCAATGCCCACCCAACCGTAAACAAAGATTCGTTTGCGTTCACGGCCGCGCACCAGATTAAACACCTGCCGGAGTTCATTTTCTCTGCCGGTAAAAAGCTGCCTGAGTTGTTTCTGCCCCAATTCAACAGCGCTTTCGGTGAAGGGAATTTCGCTCAATCCCCAGGCATCAAAAATATCGCCAGCTTGTGCCCATAAATCGTCAGGGGTACTCATACCCGTTCTTTTTCCTTTACCCGGTGAACAAAATGCATTATTTCGTCTATTTCTTGCAGTTTTTTGTCGTTATCGTCTTGCTTATAGGCGAGCCGTGCCTTCTGGATTTGGGCAATACCTTCATCTATGAATCCAAGTTGGATGGCAACCGTACCTAGATTTAAGTTACAGGCGGCAATACCCGCTTTGTTTCCTGTATGTTGGTACAAGCGCATAGCATCCCGATAGCGAATTTGTGCTTCAGCCAGATTGCCCATCAGTTGGTAGGTTCTACCAATCTGGTAAATGGTGTCAGCGCGTTCATCCAAATTATCCAGGAGGCGACGTATGGTCAGGCTGCGATCAAAACGCCGCAGACCGGCGTGCCACTTACCTTGCCCCACCAGCGCAATACCTAATTCATGTTCCATTTCCGCATAATTTTGTGCATACTGCTCAAGAGTTGGATCATCATGCCGGGAAAGAAGATCGCGCAAGAACTCATGTGGTGCATCCTCTAGAAGATTCAATAGGTTTTGTGTCTCTTCGTCGTTAAGGCCAGTTATGTCCTGGATTTCCTGGAATTGCTGTTGCAAACGATTGACTCGGAAATAAAAATCTTCTAATTGCTGGCTTGCAGAAGAAGGGGCTAATTTGACTTCGTCTGAGGTAATATGATGAGTGCTGCTAGAGACATTCAGCGTATTTGTGACGTCCTTTTCTAAAGCCGCTGGTTTCGATTCTTGCACAGATTGCTGGGAGAATTTATCCCAATTGATGTAAGGGCGCGTTCCTTGAATAGCTTTGATCAACTGTTCATACACGCCATGACGTTGAGTATATTTAACGAGAGAAATGATCGTTTCGCTTCTTGAAATTCCTTCCAGGTCATCATAAGGAATGTCCATATTAAGAGCCAGAGATTGTAACTCAGCAGTATTGAAGTACATATTCAAAGCCTCTGCTACCTGCTTCGGTGTTATTGATTTTTTGTCGTCCATCTTTTCTTAATCCTGTTTTGTCACAAAACCCGGCTAAGAGCATCGGCGCCAATTTGCTGGATGAGAAAGTGGGCGATGGTGGCTTTTTGTTCGGCCTGGCTGATGGCCGGGTTGGGTTTAGCCGCTTCACGGACGTAATTTTGGGTGGCTTCGTCGTCTGTTAACTGGTTGGTGAGGGTGACCAGACCTTCCAGGTCGTAATCTTCGACCAAGCGGCGGATGAGGGTATCCTGGCGGACAGGTGGAGCGGCAGCGGTGGCCGGCACGGCCGTATCCGGCTGATTCATCGCCTGATCCAATAACAAATTCACATAGGATTGGCCGCCATTTTCCAGGATCATCAGGGCAATGCTGGTTTTGGCAAAGTGTTCTGGCGCTTTAGGGTCAATCAGTTTTTCTAGTGCGTCCAGTTTTTCTTGTTCTTCTTCGGAGGTAAGCGTTTCGCGGGCGGTGATGGTGTAGAGGGCAATGTCATACAGTTCGGCCAGCGTGGGGTAGTATTGCAGCAGACGGGTCACGGCCGTGCGTCGGTTGTTCATCAATTCCAGGTCAATTTGCCGCCGCGCCAGGTTGGAGAACTGGTCGTATAACCAGCCCAGGTTGATCGCTACCTCGCCATCTTTGTCTGACCCCACTTGTTTGGCCAGCACAAATCGGGTGCGGATGATGCCCTGAAAGCCAAAGGCCACGATCAGGAATTCCATCAGGAAGCTCATTGGGGGAGCGGTAGCGCGCAAGATGAGCAGGGCGGCAATGGCGGCGAAGACGTTGGCAAAAATGAGGACCCAGGCCCAACGAGTGAGCAGAGCTTCGCGGGGATATGTTTTGAAGGTAGAAACCAACTCCGCTACCCCAATCAGCCCGCCAACAAAGCCGATGACAAGAAAGGGGGCGAGGACGGCCGTGAACTGGCGCAAACTGCTCTGAAACGGATCCATCCACACTGGCGTTGCCGGACCCGTCGGCCAGGCCAGGAACACAACGAGAATAAATAACAACACACCTGTTAAAAATACCAGGGTCTTGGTGCTGCGGCTGACAGGTGTGGCAGGTATGCTCTCGGTCATGGGGAGAGGTAAGGGTGTTATCGTTTGCCGTTGCTGCCGTTGACATATCCTCTGGCGTCGTTGGTAATGGCTACCAGCCAGCCATCAGGGCTGTTGCTGTCTTCGCGTAGGACGACAAAGCCCGCGCTGGCCATATCTTGCAGCATGGTGCGCATGTCGCCGGGTAATATCCACGTTTCGGCCGCTACCTGGCTGGGACTCATGGCGCCCCGAACGGCCAGGGTATTGAGGACTTTTGATTCACTATCATTGAGTTCCAATTGAAAACGTTTCATGCTTGAACCTCTTAGGGGGTAGGGTGGCAACCACTTTCTACAGTTTGCCTTGGGCTGCCGTCATTATGCTTGAGCAGATTATAACACAGGGGTACGGCCGTCGCGCAACGACCTTAGAACAAGGTGGGGTTGGCGGCGACCCAGGCATATAGATCGCGGATGCCGGCAGCGGGGGAGATGGTGGGCTGCCAGCCGAGCAAAGCGCCAGCTTTGCGAATATCGGCGATGAAAACGCGCTGATCGCCGGGCCGCCAGTTGCCCCACTGCACCGGGATTTCGCGCCCGGCCAATTCGCCCAGCAGCGGCCCAAATTCGCTCCAGATGGAAAGGGTATTTTGTGGCCCGCCGCCCATGTTGAATGCCTGCCCCTTGAGTTCATCTATCTTTTCAATGCCGCGCTCGTAGGCGCGGATGAGGTCGGATACATGGAGCAGGTCACGTACCTGACGGCCGTCACCGTAAATGCTGATGGGCCGATTCATCACGGCGGCAATGACAAAGTGAGCCACCCAGCCCTGGTCTTCGACGCCAAATTGGCGACGGCCGTAAATGCAACTTTGCCGGAAAACCAACGTGCGCAGACCGTAAATTCGGGCGTAATCAATGGTGTATTGGTCGCCCGTTCCTTTGGAGCAGCCGTAGGGCGAGTGGAAATCGAGTGGATGGGTTTCGGGGATACCGTGCGGGTAGCTGGCATAGCCGTACCGGTCGCCTTGTAATGCCACTTTGGCCGCTTCCATGCCGCCATAGACTTTGTTGGTGCTGGCGTAAATGACGGCGGCCTGAGACGCATGGTGGCGCACTGCTTCCAGCACGTTGAAGGTGCCCAGGGCGTTGATTTCAAAATCTTCACGGGGATTTTGGACGGAGGTGGTGACGGCGACCTGGCTGGCTAAATGGAGGACAACATCGCTGCCGGGCACGGCCGTTGCCAATGCCTCATACTCCCGAATATCCCCCTGGATAAAGTGGAGCCGTTCGCCAAATTCGGTTTGTAGCCAGACCAGGTTGGCCGGGCCGCCTTTGCGTGACAAATTGTCAAAGATAACAACGTTATGACCTTGTTGCAGAAAATGGGCGGCGCTATTACAGCCAATAAAACCGGCGCCTCCGGTGATTAAAATTTTCATGCTCCACCTTTCTTTAGCGACTTTTGCATAATCCACTCTGGCTCATTAACAGTTTTCACTTCCCCCTCTGGAGTGGCGTAACTCCAGGGAGTGGTCTCTTCGCCTGTGATTTGATAGTCTAGCTTTTCATAGAGTTGTTGGGCCAGGTGGTTAGATTTTTCCACGTTCAGTTGTGCAGTCAGTATGCCCTGGTGAAAGATGGCCTGTTCGACGGCCGTCATCAGTCTCGCTCCAATTCCCAGATTTTGAAACGGTGGCAGCACTCGCAACGCCATGATGTAACCCGCGCCGGCATCTTGCAAACGAACCAGATCAGCTTCTACCTGACCCACCGGGAAATGATTGGCCTCGGCCACCAGATAAATCAGTTGGCCGGTTTGTGAAGCGGCAAAATCCTTTTGCAAAATCTCCCGATATGGCGTAATCATGCCAAACCATTCCAGTTTGGGAATATCGTTGGCCTGTGCGGGGCGGATGGTGACAGGCAGGGTAAACACGAATTCTTGCCGCATAGTGCTTTATACAGGGTAACGGTCGTCAATCCTCACCCACCAGCCGCCGGAAAAGCGGCTCTTTCTGGCGCTCCAGAAATTGGTAATAACGGGCATCCAGCGGCGGCGCGGTCATAATCAGCGCGTCTTCGCCCGTGTCCCGGTAATAACGGCGGCGGCGGCCTACGATCTCGAACTCATACCTGAGATAAAGCTGCTGGGCGCTGACATTGGTGTGGCGTACTTCCAGGGTGACGATATTGGCGGGATGGGCATAGGCCAGCGTCAGCATGTTTAGCAGCAGCAGTTCACCCAGTCCCCGACCGCGCCAATCAGGGTGCACGGCAATGGTGCTGACGTGTACCTCATCTCCAATGAGCCAGTACCCGGCATAACCGATCACTTGAGTGTCTGCGCCCAAGACCTGGTAATAGGCCAGGGTGTTGCCAGCAACTTCGTGTTCAAATAAACCGGGGCGGGCCGGGGTGGGGAAGGAGAGGCGATCAATGGCGGCAACGGCCGTCAGGTCAGCCATCGTCATCGGGCGCAGGTGATAAGGTGGGGGCGGCGTAAGCATGTGGCGCGTGGTAGCCTATCGTCCATCTGGTTCTTTCAGGTAGAGCGGGGCCAGTGAGGCGGCGTCATCTACCTCGTTTTGGCGCAGACGACGCCAGCCGATTTCCGCTAAGATGGCAGCGCGGCGCACGGCAGTGGCGGGCAGGGCCACGCGGAACTCTTTTCCGGCAGTGCGGATTTGTTTGACGGCTTCGGGTGAGATTTCCCCGGCAAAAAGGTAACGGCCGTCTCCATCCAGCCGCGCCAGTAATTCTTCCCACACATCAATGGTGGGTGTTTGGGTTGGCTGCCAGCTATTGTTTTGCCATTCATACACGGCCGTACACACTCTGGTACGGCCGGCTTCGGCCACAGCCACCAGTTTGCCCGGTTGGGGGCTAATACCCGCCGCCAGACAATCGAGCGTCGAGACGCCGATCAGCGGCGTCTGGTTGGCCAGCGCCAGCCCTTTGGCCACGGCCAACCCCACACGCAGCCCGGTGTATGAGCCTGGGCCAATGGTTACGGCAATGCCCACCAGATCGGCCATTGTCGTCCCGACCAGGTGCAGCATATGTTGGATGGCAGGCGTCAGTTCGGTGGTGTGATTATTGGCGCAGCGCCAACCGCTTTCGGCGAGTACGGCCGTGCCACTGTGCAGCGCCAGCCCCAACCAGCGTGTTGCGGTATCAATTGCCAGAATCATTATTTGTCCTTCGTGTTTCTTCGCGTTCTTTGCGGATTTTTACACCCCAAATGCACTTTTCTTGAACTCCTCCAGTAGTTTTTTGGCGCGGTCACCCTGAGCTTTGATTTCCATTTTGCGGCGGGTTTCGCTGATGTAGACCAATGATACCCACAGACGGTCGGGGCGCAGCCATTTTTCAATGCGCTCCGGCCATTCCACCATGACCGTATGTGGTTCGGCCAAAATATCTTCCAGCCCGGCCGTGAAGACATGACCGGGGCCATCGAGCCGGTAACAGTCGAGGTGGTAAAGGACACGGCCGTCGTGTAAACGAGGATATTCATTCACCACCACGAACGTCGGGCTGGTCACGCGCTGCGTTGTCCCCCAACCGCGCCCCACGCCCCGCGCCAACGCCGTTTTGCCCGCGCCCAATTCCCCAGACAGGCACAATAAATCACCCGGCTGCAATAGTTCACCAAGCCTGACGCCCAGCCGTAGCGTTTGTTCTTCGCTACTGCTCACAAAATCCAATGTCCAGGGGTCTAAAATTGTCATACCAGAACCTGAACCGAGAGCGGCAATTGATTCAATCGCCGATCTTCAATCTCTAATCTGCCATGACCTGATTATACCCCCGCCCGGTAAAGATGGTATCATTATCCCTCTGTCCAGATGAAGTGTAAGGGATACAATACAAAGTGTCCTGGCTTTTGATTTGATGGCTACTGTCTTTTGTCTGGATTGGGAGAAAACTTAGTATTGAGGACCGCACACATGCGTGTATTGATTATTTCGGATATTCATGCGAATTTTGCCGCATTTGAAGCTGTATTAACGGATGCTACTGGACAATGGGATGTTATCTGGTTTTTAGGTGATTTGGTGGGGTATGGGCCAGATCCAAATGAATGTGTGGTTGAATTAAAAAAGCACAACCATATTTCGTTGTCTGGTAATCATGACCAGGCGGTGCTGGGCAATCTAGACATCAAGCTGTTTAATCGTGAGGCTAATTTTGCCATTAGCTGGACGCGCGATGTGTTGACCGAAGAGTCCCGCATCTTTTTGCAATCATTCCCCTCTAAAACGGTAGAAGAGCCTTTTACCCTGGCTCATGCCAGCCCGCGTTATCCGGTTTGGGAGTATATTATTGACCCCGGCACGGCCGCCGAGAATTTCGAGTGGTTTCATACGCCTTACTGTTTTGTGGGGCATACGCACGTACCGGTAATTTTTGAGGAACGGTTTGGTTCGCGTCGGGAAATTCATATGCGCGCTCCTTTCTATATGGAAGCAGGTGTGCCTTTTGCTTTGGCTGAATCGCGCCTGATTATCAATCCGGGCAGCGTGGGGCAACCGCGGGATTCTGATCCGCGGGCGGCTTATGCGTTACTGGATACGGCAGCGCTGGTGTGTGAGTTTAGGCGGGTAGAGTATCCGGTGCAGGTGACACAGCGGCGCATGGAGAAGTTTGGGATGCCACGCCGGTTAGTGGAGCGGTTGGCGCACGGTGTATAAGGGAAACGGCCGTATGGCAACCATGACCCATCCGCAGAAATTATTGCAACGGCTGGATGACATTGGCCGGTTGCTGGCCGGCACAGACGGGGTGGTGGCGCTCATTGGTTTGGGATCAGCGGGCAGCGAAACCGCGCGCCTGGATGATTTCTCCGACCTGGACTTTTTTGTGATCGTGCAGGCCGGGTACAAACAGGCGTTTATTGAGGATTTAGGTTGGTTAACGGCCGTACACCCCATTACCTACCAATTTCTGAACACGGCCGATGGCTACAAATTGCTCTTTGCTGATGACATCTTTTGCGAGTTTGCCATTTTTGAACCGGCGGAACTGGCGCATATCCCTTTTACCGCGGCGCGGATCATCTGGCAGACAGATACGTTTGACGCCTCCCTGGTGCAGCCAAAACAGCCGCCGGTTACAGCGCGTGACGCCGATTGGTTGGTGGGGGAAGCCATTACCAATTTGTATGTGGGCTTATGCCGTTACCGGCGTGGCGAAAAGTTGTCGGCGGCGCGTTTTGTGCAGGGGTATGCCGTAGACCGGGTGTTGGAATTGGCGGCGTTGGTGGAAGAGGAACAACCTGCTTTTCGGGATGTATTTGGCGCGGAACGCCGTTTTGAGCAGCGATTTCCGGACACGGCCGTTTCCTTGCCCCACTTTGTGCCCGGTTATGACCATACCCCACAGGCGGCGCTGGCGCTCTTACACTTTCTGGAAACCCACTTCACTGTCAGCCCGGCCATGAAAAACCTAATTGTTTCCCTTGCCTATCGGCAGACCTGACAGGTTTCGGAAAACCGGTCAGGTCTGGTGAATGCCCACCCACATGCCATGAAAATCCACAGACTGCGCAGGTGGTTGGTTATCCGTGATATTTGTGAAATCTGTAGATCATTTTCCAGGAGATAGTATGCGACTATTTGTAACGGGGGCGACGGGTTTTGCCGGGGGACATCTGGTGGAGATGCTGTTGGCCGAGGGGCATACAGTGACGGCGTTGGTTCATGCGGCGACCAGCCGGCATGAATTGGCGGCGGGTGTAAAGGCTGTCGCTGGTGATTTGCTCGACGAGATGGCGGTGTTGACGGCCGTAGCCGAGGCGCAACCGGACATCATCTATCACCTGGCAGGGCAGGCGTACCCGGCCCGTTCCTGGCAAATGCCAGGGCAGACGATTGCGGTGAACACAGTAGGCACGGCCAACGTGCTGCACGCGGCGGTGCGTTGGGGAGCGGCGCGGGTGGTGGTGGTCACCAGCGCGGATATGTATGGCCCCATTAACCTGGAAATGTTGCCAATCACAGAACAGACGCCGCCGCAGCCACGCCATCCGTATGGGGTGAGTAAACTGGCGGCGGCGCAGCTTGTGCCGATTTATTGGGAGCGGTTTGGGCTGGAGGTGGTGGAAGCACGGCCGTTTAACCATTTGGGGCCGGGGCAAGGGCTGGGGTTTGTGGCCCCGGATTTTGCCAGCCAGATAGCGGCCATTAAACGTGGTAAGCGGGAAAACAAACTACTCGTGGGCAATTTGGAAGCGCTGCGTGATTTTACCGATGTGCGGGATGTGGTGCGGGCTTATATGGCGCTGGCGGAGCGAGGCGTAGCCGGGGAAACGTATTTGATTGCCTCAGGTCGCCCCATTCCCATCCAACAAATTTTGACGACGCTGATTGAATTAGCGGAGATTGATGTGGAAATTGAACAAGACGCAGCCCGGTTACGGCCGTCAGATACACCTTGCCTGTATGCCAGTTATGCCAAACTGGAACGGCAAACGGGCTGGCAGCCGCAAATTTCACTGCGCCAGTCGTTGGCGGATGTGTTGGCGGAGTGGATGGCGTGAACCGTGATCCGTAATCCGTGAACCGTAACGGATTACGGGCTACGGATTACGGATTACGGGAAAGAATGGCGCAGAAAAAAGTACGCCTGGATAAGCTGATATGGGAGCGGGGGCTGGTGGAAAGCCGGTCAAAGGCGCAAGGGGTGATCCTGGCGGGTGAGGTGTTGGTGAATGGGGTGCGGGTGGACAAACCGGGCACGGCCGTATCGCCTGACGTTATCATTGAAGTAAAAACGCCATTGCCTTATGTGAGCCGAGGTGGGCTGAAACTGGCGGGGGCATTAGCGGCGTTTGGGGTGGCGGTGGATGGCGAACCCGGAGCGGCTTCGGGCCTCATCTGCGCCGATGTAGGTGCGTGTACCGGCGGTTTTACCGATGTGCTGCTGCAAAATGGGGCGGCGCGGGTGTATGCCATTGATGTGGGCTACGGGCAGCTTGATTGGAAGCTGCGTCAGGATGCGCGGGTGGTAGTGCTGGAACGTACCAATGCCCGTTATCTGGAAAGCCTGCCAGAGCCGGTCAGTTTTGTGTGCATTGATGTGTCGTTTATCTCCTTGAAGCTGATATTACCGGCGGTACAGAAGTGGCTGACGGCCGACGGCGACATTATCGCCCTGGTGAAGCCGCAATTTGAGGCGGGACCGGCGCAGGTGGGCAAGGGGGGTATTGTGCGGGACACGGCCGTACATCAAGCCGTCTTGTTAGATTTGCTTGCGTGGGTGGGGTCACACGGGTTAGCCGCCTGCGGCCTGATGCGCTCCCCGGTAACGGGATCAGATGGCAATGTGGAGTTTTTACTCTGGCTGCGCCAGGGAGAAGGGGGTTCGGTGGGCGAAGAGATGGTGCAGGCTGTGGTTGAAGCTTCAGGCCAGTAATTTTTGCACCTGGTCTAGAAATTTATCAATGCTGAAGGGTTTGCCGAGGAAGGTGACGGGGCGCTGGTCGTCTAGCTGGGACAGCACTTCGTCGGCGGCGTAGCCGGAGGAGATCATCACGGGAATGTTGGGGTTGAGCTGGCGGATTTTGCGGAGGGTGTCACGGCCGTCTTGCCGGGGCAGGCGCCAGTCTAATATGATCATCTCAATATCATTCTGGTAGGTGCGGTATAGTTCTTCCCCTTCCACGCCGTCATAAGCCAGCAGCACCCGCAAACCGGTGTCGCTGAGGATTTCTTTGATGGCGGCGCTGACATACCGATCATTTTCGATGAGCAGTACCGCACCGGCGGCGGGAGTGTCACTGTTTAAGCTTGAAGACGATAAAGAATTCATACTATCAAGTAACCATATCTGTGTATTGACGGCCGTTGCTGGAGAAAGGGGTAGTTTTGATTGAGAAGCAACTGGTCAATCCCCACCAGTTGCTTCTGAAAAAAGAACCATCACATATTCAAAATAGCATAAAGATGAATACGTGAAGGTGGCTCCTCCATACCCGGCAGCTTCCCATTGACCCAGAGGTAGTAAGGTAAGTTTTTTGAACCACATGCATACAAATAGATGGTAACACAACAGCGACAAAAACCAGTCCAAACTTAGTCCAAAGGAGTCCAAAGCAGTCCAAAACAGGCGTTCGTGGCAGGCGCCTCAGTGCGCTCAGTGGCGCTAAATTGCCTGCTGCAAACTCATTTAGGAGAGGATGTGGTGTTAAATTTTGGCCTGCAAAGCTGCCAGTAGTGCCTGTATTTGGGGGGCAGGGGGGAGGGTTTGTAGACGGGCATATGCTTGTTGGCGGAACTGGCGGGCGACGGCCGTGTCTCCTTGCGCCTCATATATATCAGCCAGGTTATCCATTGCATTGGCCCACTGATAGATGTTTTGCAACTGTCCCTGGATGGCAATTGCTTTTTGCAGCATCTCCTCGGCCGTTTCCAGTTCACCCATACGAGTATAAACCACGCCCAAATTGTTATAGAGATAAGCCATTTCTACCGGGTCCTGTATGGTGGATTGTAGCTTGAGTGCTTCTTGCCAATGTTGTTCTGCCTCCGGCAAATTGTGTATATTAAAAGCAATGCCCCCTAAATTATTTCTTAGTTTAGCCAATGTCTGGATGTCACCTCTTTGGATTAAGTCATCAGCCAGTTGGGGAAATGTCTCATTGATTTCATCCCATTTTTCTAACCTTCCCAAACAGGTAAGAATGTTGACAAGCGCTCGGGTATTCCAGACAACATATTGCGGTTGATTGGTCAACTCATACACCACTTTGGCGGCCTGCCATGCCATCTGCCATTCGCGTCGTTGCATATGAATAGCAGAGAGGTTAAGTATGACTTTGGCGCGGGCAATGTCATCTTGACTTTCTTCGGCGATGGTTAAAGCTGTCTGGCAAATGTCTATCCCATCTTCTCCTAATGTTGTCAATACCAGCGCCAGACTGGAAAGGGAAATAGCGTATTCGGGCATGAGGGATTCTTGTTTGTAGAGGGCGACGGCCTGACGCCAACTTGTTTCGGCTTTTTTGAAATCCCCTTGGGCGCGATGGACATTGCCGATCATGTCTAGCAGGGTGGCTTCTTCATATTTTTTTTGCAATGACTGACTGATATGGTGTGCTTTTTGGAGATAGGTGAGCCAACGTTCCCAATCGGCATAACCAACGGCATAGGTGTGAAGGATGTGAATGAGTTGATAGGCCAGATCAAAGTTGGCCGGGGAATCTAATGTGTATTCAATGGCCCGGAGCAGATTGTCGTATTCTTGCAGCACTAATTGATCGGGATGGGGGGCTGATTTTAGCGTGTTTAGCCAGCGTTCGGCGTTGATAATTCCCTGGCGCTGTTGGATTTGCTGCCATTTGGACAGAGAAGTCATTTCTTTGTCATGATTGTTCTATCATTTGCAGGAGGAACATTTCTGTCAGTCGGTGCAAACTATAGCGTCTATCAAATATTGAACCGCGCAAATCTACCAGCGATAAGAGAACCAACTCTTCTACGGCTCGTTCTACCGATGAAGGGGATAGACCGGCGACTTCGATGAGGTGGTCTAGTGTAAAGCCGCTGTCACCGGCATGGGTGAGGGCGATGAGAGTGGTCTGGCTCGTTTCGTCTAAGGAGTCCCAGGCTTCCTGGTAAATGTAATCAAAGAGGCCAATGCCGGATTCGTTTTGTCCGGTGGTGAGGCGTGCCAAGACACGGGGCAGCGAATGATAACGAAGCTGCCCAATGACGAGTTTGATGGCCAAGGGATTACCGCCCACAACCTGGTAAATTTGGTGTAGTTCTTCATCTGAGGCTTTTTCGAGGTCGGTGAAGCCGGTGCGTTTGGCTTCCTGGCGGATGAGTTGGTACACGG
This sequence comes from Anaerolineae bacterium, assembly GCA_023382655.1. Classification (GTDB taxonomy): domain Bacteria; phylum Chloroflexota; class Anaerolineae; order Promineifilales; family Promineifilaceae; genus CAADGU01. The sequence continues at coordinate 176,567 of JAHDWK010000014.1, forward strand.
CCGTTTCCCCTAGTTCTATTAGAGAATAGGAAAATACCCCTGTTTGGTCGAGCAGGCGCAGCCGTGAGGTGATAAGAAATTTGCTGGGGTTCTGCCATTTTTTTAGTTCGGGGATGAGGGCGGCATAATCGGCAACTGTTTCCAGGTTGTCTATGATGATCAGGCAAGGACTTTCTTGCAGGTAATGGCGAACGAGACGTTGTTTGTGCAGTTGGGAACCGTTGAAACTTTGGGGCAGATCAAAGCGGGTGGTGAGTTCATCCATGAGCATGGGGAAGGTGAGCGCGGGACGGCCGGAATCTATTTGTAACCGGCCTCGTGTGGAGAGGTGGGTTTGTTTGGCTGTGACCCAGGCCACTTCATCAAAGCGCACGGTGGTGATGGCTTGCCGCGCCAGATAGTCGGCCAGGGCTGATTTGCCTAATCCGCCCAATCCATCAATACAGAGGATGAAGGGTTCACTTTCCGCTAACAGGGCGTTGGCTAATATCTGGTAACTTTGTTCAATACCGACAAGTGCGGTGTAGGTGGGTGGTTCCAGGCGCGTCATCATTTGCTCTTGCCAATCCAGACGCGCTTCCTTCTCCAGTTCAATCATGATTTCGGTTAAATGGGTGATGGCGTGTTTTTGCCGGTAGAAGTAGCTGGAACGGGATATGTTCATGCTGTTGCAGATGACCAGTATGTCTTGCCGGTGTTCAAATCGCTGGCGCAACAGCTCTTCGCTTTGGGGGTGGTTTGTGCGTAGTTTGTCCAGGGCCAGGCTGAGGATGGCGCGGTTTTGGGCTGCTGCACCGGTTTCGGCCAGGGTGCCATAGAGAGCTTGTTCGCTGCGTATATGTAAGCCGAGCCGCAAGTGAGCCAGGGGCCACACGGCCGTTTCCCCTTCGTGCCATAGTTGGAGGGCTGCCTGGGTTTGCTCTTCGTTGACTATTTGGGTTTCGGTTATTTCCTGCTCTGTCATACTTCTTTTCGCTTTTACTGTGCCCGGCGTTTGTTTGAGCGCGTTGAGCTGTAGTTTTTATTCTGCCTAGTTTACCACTTGTTTGGACTGGGTTTGTACCCAGTTTGCACTAAGTTAGGACGCATTTCAAGTGCCAATTGTATAGGCTTAGGCACATGGGATGCGCGCTCCACGAAAAAAACAGAATAAGCAAATTTTGATGAAGATGAAGAGGGATAAAAAAATGACAACAAAAATTAAATTGACGGTGATGGAAGTGGTTTTGGTGGTGGTGATGGCGATGAGTTTGTTAACGGCCGTCCAGTTGAATACGGGTTCTGCTGCGGCTGGTTCTTATTTGCCTGATGTGGCGGGTGATATCTGCTCGTCAGAATGCAGCACTGGTTAATTTGTTGAACTATCACTAGAGATAAGCAATAGCCGTTCACCTTGTGAGGGGTTAGCAGCACGAGGATTGGTGTCATGTCTGCACGGATTCGAAATGAAAAAAAGGCCAAAACCAAGAGTTTTATTTTGATCGGCGATGGGTTTGATGAGTTTGAGGTAGTCTATCTTATCCACAAATTTCGTCAGGCCGGATTATCAATTAAAAGTGTGAGTTTGTTTAATAAACTGGTGTACAGCCGTCAGGGTGTGGGCATTAAAGCGGACTGCGCCCTGGCGGAACGCCCTTTTGATAATGTAGCGGAAGATTGTTTATTGATTTTGCCTACTGGGGGCCGGAATGGGGAGGCGTTGCGGCAAGATGCCCGTGTCCGGCCTTTGTTGCAACTGGTAAGGGAGCGTCACGGCCGTGTCGCGGTCACCGATGGCAAAAGCAATCTGGCGCATGATATTGGTCAGGTGTTCACATCTTCACCTTCTCTCATTCAGCCAGGGGAACAACCGTTGGAGCTTTTTGTGGCGGCATTGACCGGCCACGCCATGTTTACCAGTTAAAAACGTCTATTTACGTTTTGATATTGGGAGGAAATATAAACCTGATAGATGGCTGCCATCTATCAGGTTTATTAACTTTATTGCGGCGAGGTGCAGGAGCAAGGAAAATGAGCGCATGAAATTTCCCTGGGCGAATGCGGCCTTACTCCTCATTTTGATAACGCTGACAGTTTCTGGGTATCTGGGGCTGGTGAATGGGCATGAGGCGGCGGCCTGGCGGTTGTGGGTGCATGGCGTGGCGGCGTATGCGTTGGTGGCGCTGTTTGTGTGGAAGGGTAGCATTATTTTGGATGCGTACCGGCGAAAGAAGCGGTGGACGGGGCCGCGTATTGTTTTTACTGTTACATTGTTTTTGCTGTTGCTGACGGTGTTGTTGGGGGTGTTGTGGACGTTTTATGGGCCGCTGTATGTGGGTGGGTTTAGTCTGGTGAGTTTGCATATGTATGTGGCGGCGCCGGTGATGGGGTTGGTATTGTGGCATGTGTGGCGCATGCGGTTTATTTTTCGGGTGCGGGGGGTGTGGGATCGGCGGTTGTTTTTGGGCACGGCCGTAGCCGCATTAGCCGGTCTGGTGTTGTGGCGGGCGGCGCGGTGGATGGATGGGGAGCGGCGCTTTACCGGTTCGTATGAGCGGGGCAGTTTTTCCGGGCAGTTTCCGCCGACGAGTTGGATTTTTGATTATCCGGAGCGGATTGATGTGGATGGGTGGCGGCTGCATGTGACGGGGGAGGTGGCACGGCCGTATACGCTGACATTTGCTGAGTTGCGGGCTATGCCGGCGGTGCAACACGAGGTGCTGCTGGACTGCACCAGTGGATGGTATACCACGCAGGTTTGGGAAGGTATTCCGCTTTTGGATGTGCTGGCGCGGGCCGGTTTGTTAGGCAGTGCCGCCAGTGTGACCATTGAGGCGGTTTCTCATTATAAGCGGCGGTTTGCGCTGGCAGAGTTGGAGGGGATGTTGTTGGCGTATGGGGTGGCGGGTGCGGCGTTGTCACATGGGCATGGTGCGCCGTTGCGATTGGTGATTCCTGACCGGCGGGGATATGACTGGGTGAAGTGGGTGACGGAGATTCGGGTGAATGGTACGCCCGCCATCTGGCAGTCGCCGCTGCCCTTACGTTGAGGCGGTTGAAACCGCGGCTACAGACAGCAAAGACCGCCTTCGCGGTCTGACGACCAGCCGACGAAGGTCGGCTTTCCTTGTGTAGCCGCGAATTTATTCGCCTGACTGCCCTGACCGTACCCGTATTTCGCTCACCCATTTAACCTGCCGCAAAGCGTCATCTTGTTCGGAGGGGACGATGAGGCGGACAAGACCTTGCTGGCGGGTGAGGTCACGGCCGTCAATCCCCCAGGCCAGTAATGTTTCCTTTGCTTCATCGGCCCAGACGCGGCAGCCGAAGCCGTCGCCGCTGACAATTTCCAGGTGTGACCAGGGGCCGGGGATGTGTACCCGGGCAAAGTCATGCAGCGTCACGCCGGTGAAGGTGAAGGGGCCGGTTGTGCCGTGCCCGGTGCTGATGATGAAGCAGTTGGAGATGGTGGTGGCGGGGAGTTGTTGCAGGTGGGGCAGGGAGATGGGGTGTGTGTTCCCCTCGATGAATAAACTAAATGTGGGATCATCGGATGGCGGCTGCGGGTTGGGGTCATGGCTGTGGGGATGGAGGGGGTCATCTATCATCATATGATTTCTATAGTAACGGGAGGAGGCACGGCCGTCAAACCACCAAAAAATACCCCTTGTCACCCCAACACCATGTCACCTTGCCACCATGTCAGGTATACTTAGCCCATGACACAAAGCAACATCCGCAACTTCTGCATCATCGCCCACATAGACCACGGCAAATCCACCCTGGCCGACCGCCTCCTGCAACTCACCGGCGCCATCTCCGACCGCGAAATGCAAGAGCAAGTCCTGGACAGCATGGACCTGGAGCGCGAAAAAGGCGTCACCATCAAAGCCTCGGCCGTCCGCATGAACTACACCGCCCAAGACGGCCGTGACTACATCCTCAACCTGATTGACACACCCGGCCACGTAGACTTCGGCTACGAAGTCAGCCGCGCCCTCAAATCCTGCGAAGGGGCAATTTTGGTTGTAGACGCCACCCAGGGCATCGAAGCCCAAACCCTGGCCAACCTCTACCTAGGCGTCGAAGCCGGACTAGAAATCATCCCCGTCATCAACAAGATAGACCTGCCCGCCGCCCTGCCCGAAGACGTCGCCGAAGAAGTCGAAAACATCACCGGCATCCCCGCCGAAGACGCCATCCCCATCAGCGCCAAAACCGGGGAAAACGTCGAGGCCGTGCTCGAAGCCGTCGTCAAACACGTCCCCCCCCCCACCATCAACACCACCGCCCCCCTGCGCGCCCTCGTCTTCGACTCCCACTACGACTCCTACAAAGGCGTCATCGCCTACGTCCGCATCTTCGAAGGCGCAGTAGAAAAGCGCCAATGGATCAAAATGCTCTCCAACGACGTCACCGTCGAACCCATCGAAATCGGCACCTTCGCCCCCGCCATGAAGCCCGTAGACCGCCTGCAAGCCGGCGAAGTTGGCTACATCGCCACCGGCCTCAAAACCGTCCGCGAATGTCGCGTTGGCGACACCATCACCCTGCGCGACCAACCCGCCACCGACCCCCTGCCCGGCTTCCTCAAAGTCAAACCCATGGTCTTCGCCGGCTTCTACCCCTCCGAAGGCGAAGACTACGCCATCCTCAAAGAAGCCCTCGAAAAACTCCAACTCAACGACGCCTCCCTCGTCTTTGAACCCGAAACCTCCAGCGCCCTCAACTTCGGCTTCCGCTGCGGCTTCCTCGGCCTCTTCCACATGGAAATCATCCAGGAACGGCTCGAACGTGAATACGACCTCGACCTCGTCGCCACCGCCCCCAGCGTCCGCTACGAAGTCGTCATGTCCGGTACCGGCGAAGTGCGCGTCATCAACAGCCCTGCTGACCTGCCCGACCCCGCCACCTTCGACGAAGTCCGCGAACCCTGGATGGACGTCCACATCTTCACCCCCGAAGAATACTACGGCGTCATCATGGACCTCGTCATCAAACGGCGCGGTATCCTCATCGGCCAGGAATACCCCGCCCCCGGCCGTGTCGTCCTCCACTATGAACTCCCCCTCGCCGAAATGATCGTAGACTTCTACGACAAACTCAAAAGCGGCACCCGTGGCTATGCCTCCATGGACTACGAATTCAAAGAATACCGCGCCTCCGACCTCGTCAAACTCGAAGTCCTGGTCAACAAAACCCCCGTAGACGCCCTCGCCATGATCGTCCACACCGAAGACGCCTATCATCGCGGCCAAAAACTCGTCTCCGCCCTCAAAGAGAAAATCCCGCGCCAGATGTTTGAAGTACCCATCCAGGCCGCCGTGGGCAACCGCGTCATCAGCCGCGCCAACGTCAAAGCCATGCGCAAAGACGTACTCGCCAAATGTTACGGCGGCGACATCACCCGCAAAAAGAAGCTGCTCGAAAAGCAGAAAAAAGGCAAAAAGCGTATGAAAATGATCGGCTCCGTCGAAGTTCCCCAGGAAGCCTTCATGTCCGTCCTCCAACTCAACGACGACTAGAAAAATAGGTGACAGTTGAAAGCAGAATGCGATAATTATTCACAGCTAAATCATGATGACTGTGCCCTTGATCCGTATGAGAAAGTAGTTGGAGATTATTTTGAATCTCGAAATTTTTCAGTTGAGAGGCTATGCCCTCAATGGCTGCCAGAAGGGGAGCGCACCCCTGATTTTCATATTACTGATGCCAAAGGGTTTTCATGTCTCTGTGAAGTAAAGGTATTGTCATCTTCTACAGGGGCAATGACAGAAGCTGATTGGCGATATGCCAATCATGCAGAGTTTGAATATCTGAAACAGGAAGCGAAAAAAATTGATGCCCAACTTATTGTGCGACCTGACCAATTAAAATTGTGGAAGGGAGAAATTCTCTATCCCGAAGGGGGACGCAATACTGAACAAAAAGAAAAAGAATACGAGAAAGATATCAAGGAGCGGTTGCACAGTTCCAAAGTCGCAAATCTACATTTGGAAATTACTCTTCACAGAAGAGATTCTTTGATATGGACCGAATCAGAAAAAGAAGCATTTATTGCTGATCTGATAGACAAATTATCATTGCTAGAAAAGGGGGAACTTCCTAGAAATTGGCACGAAGATTTTGGAATTGTTTCTGGTCACTACACCCAAAGACGAGAAAATGGATACCATATTCAAAATGATATAGAAATTCGAAAATCGACAGGCTTTCTTAATTATAACCCAAGTTGCTACCTTAACATTGCGATGTCCATGAGAAATCCTTAAAGTT
>JAHDWK010000015.1 GCA_023382655.1 Anaerolineae bacterium
CGTGAGCTGGGTTCAGACCGTCGTGAGACAGGTCGGTCTCTATCCGCTGTGGGCGTAAGGGATTTGAAGGGAGCTGCCCCTAGTACGAGAGGACCGGGGTGGACAGACCTCTAGTGTGCCAGTTGTCGTGCCAACGGCATTGCTGGGTAGCTATGTCTGGCAGGGATAACCGCTGAAAGCATCTAAGCGGGAAGCTCGCCCTGAGATTAGATCCCTCACTGAGTGAATCAGGTAAGACCGCTAGGAGACTACTAGCTTGATAGGCGGCACGTGTAAGTGCAGTAATGTATTCAGCGAAGCCGTACTAATGGTCGAGGGCTTACTTTAAGCATGATACGGAGAATTGGGCACTTTGACATATTGTAGAGCAACTTCAATTGTTTCTTGATATTTAGCTATGTAAAGACTTAACAAAATTGTTTTTTCTAAAAGGTCTCTTGGTGATTTGAGCGGCGAGGATACACCCGGTCCCATCCCGAACCCGGCAGTTAAGTTCGCTAGCGCTGATGGTACTGGGGGGGCGACCCCCTGGGAGAGTAGGTCATTGCCAAGAGACCTTTTTTCTTTTCCCCATTTTGTCATAATGCGGTGATGTGCAACACGGCCGTAACCCCCGCCCATCCTCATGACCGAATACCTCTCTCTATTACAGCGCAATCGAAATTTCCGTTTGCTTTGGTGGGGTAACGTTATCTCTCTGTTAGGTGATTGGTTCAACCTGATTGCCTCAGCTTCTTTAATTGCCAATCTGACGGATTCGGGGGTAGCTATTAGCTACCTCTTTTTGGTTCGGTTTGTGCCTCTGTTTGTGGTCAGCCCTTTTGCTGGCGTCATTGCTGACCGTTTTAATCGGAAACGAATTTTGATTGTCAGCGATCTGCTGCGGGCGGTGACGGTGTTGGGCTTTTTGTTGGTGCGTTCACCGGAGCAGGTGTGGCTGTTGTATGCGCTCACGGCCGTGCAATTTGCTCTCAGCGCCTTTTTCTCTCCGGCCCGGTCAGCTTTGCTGGCGAATGTGGTAGCCCGTGAAGATTTGGTAACAGCTAACGCCCTGGATAGCTTTACCTGGAGTACCATGTTGGCGTTGGGCGCTTTTGCCGGTGGGGTGGTGGCAGCCCTCTTTGGCCTACAAACGGCGTTTTGGGTGGATGCAGCTACTTTTGTACTGTCGGCAGTGGTGATTAGCTGGATGGTGGTACCGGGGAAGGTACGCACGGCCGTGTCTACCCAAACTGGCTGGCTGGATTTCCTCGATGGTTTTCGCTTTCTGCGGCAGCACACGTTTTTGCTGGTGATTGCCCTGGTAAAGGCAGCCGGTTCGTTGGTGTGGGGCGGTATTAATGTGTTGGAAATTAAGTACGCCAATCAGATTTTTGCTTTGAGCGATCAGGCAGTTCCTTTTGTGAAGGATGGGGCAACGGCCGTACTCGGTCTGATTTATGTGGTCAGTGGGGTGGGAACCGGATTGGGGCCGCTCTTTATGCGGCATCGTCTGGGAGACAGGCCGCCCCGCATGTTGGCCGGGATTGCCATTGGGTTTGTGTTGACGGGGATTGGTATTGCCAGTTTGGGATTGGCGCCAACGCTGGTATTGTTTTTGGTGGCGACGTTGGTGCGGACGGTGGGGACGGGGACGATATGGGTGTTTTCGGCGGCGTTGTTGCAGACGATGACGCCGGATGTTTTCCGGGGGCGGGTGTTTGCTTTTGAGTTTGCGGCGTTGACGTTAACTCAGTCTATCTCGGTGTTGGCGGCGGGTTATGGGCTGGATAATCTGGGTTGGACAGTGCAGCAGGTGACGCTGTCTTTTGGTGTGTTGGGGTTTGTGATGGCGTTGCTGTGGTTTGGCTTCATATTTACTCATCGCACGGTTACTGGTGTTCAGGAAACAGGGTCGCAAGAGATTTCTTGATTCATTCTAGCCGGATGTCAAAGGGCATCAGGTACAACGGCCGTCCGCTCCACTGTCTCGCCCATTCCCCAGAGAGGACACGGCCGATCTCTTCGGCGGCTTCATATGGTTTGGGGACGACGTGCCGGCTGCTTTTGGGATACAGATTGACAACACGTACGTCCACGCCATCGCCGATGGACAGGTTTGCCAGTTGGGCCGCTGTTTGCACGGCCGTTACAAAATCCCCATGACTATCCACCAGCTTATAATTCAACGCCTGCCGCCCGCTCCAGACGCGCCCTTCGCAGATGGGGTCTAGTTCGGCAACGGGCAGGTCACGGCCGTTGCCGACCACTTCCTTAAACTGCCGGTACATATCGGAGATGCCGTCCCAGAAGATTTGTCGTTCCGTGTCCGTCATCGGTTCCGGGCTGGTGTAAAGGCCGGCGCGTTCACCGCGCTGCACGCTGGCGCGGTTGACGTGCAGCTTTTGGTACAGGTTGCTCATGCTGAGGCGCAGCATAAAGACGCCGATGGAGCCGGTGATGGTGAGGGGCTGGCTCATGATGTGGTTGGCGGCAGCGCTGACGTAGTAGCCGCCGGATGCGGCCGTATTGCCCATGTAGACGACCACGGGCTTTTTCTGGGCAATGCGTTGGATTTCCCGGCCGATCAGGTCAGAGGCCAGGGCGTCGCCGCCGGGGGAGTCAACGTGGAAGATGAGGGCGGCCATGTTGTCCATTTTTTCGGCCCGGCGCAGCAGAGCGAGCAGGGTCACTTCCCCGGCCGTTTCTTCGGCGACGAAGGGGACGGGGATGTCTATGGGGGGACGCTGGCTGCTGCCCATAGTGATGACGCCGCTGAGGGTGACGACGCCGATGAATTTGGGGGTGTGGCGGCGTGGTTTTTCCAGCAAGAGGTTGTGCGCTTTGGCTAGTTCCAGCAGTTTGGCTTTGGGGCGTTGGGGTAGGGGGGACACGCCTGCACTGAGTGCAGCCGAAGTCGCCGCCTCCTTTTCCCCTTCTTCCTCTTTTTGCGTTGCTTCAGTGACCAGCTCTTCTTCCGGCGGTTCGGCCAGCAAGTAGGCAAGTTCGTCCTCATAGGCAATGGCGTCTACCAGCCCGGCGGCCAGCGCATCCGGGGCAAACAGGGGGGCGCAGTCTACTAATTGTTGAAACTCGGCCGGGGTTTGCCGACGGCCGTCCGCCATCGCATCCGTCAACATCTCATACATTTCATCCAGCAGCCAGGTGAGTTGTTCTTGCTGTTCGGGGGTGATGTCGGCGCGGGTGAACATGTTGGGCGAGGATTTGTAGGGGGAAATTTGCACGGCGTCAAAGTGCAGCCCCACCTGCGCCAGCGCGTCTTTGAGGAAGATGACTTCTGACCGCAGCCCCAACACGTTGAATTGGGTGCTGGGGGGAATGATGATTTTGTCGGCGGCGGAGGCAATGAAATAGTGGGCGGCGTCCAGAAAGGGGGTGTAGACAACGGCCGTTTTCCCCCGTTCCCGCAGCCGCAAAATGGATTGGCGGATGTTTTGCAGCGAGGCCAGCCCGGTATTGAACCCATGCAAAACAATCACCGCCCCTTTCACATTGTCCGCGTCCGCCACGCAGCGCAGGTGATAATTGAGCGCCTCAATGCTGTAGGGCGGCGGCGGCAGGGGGAGCTGCCGTTCCACGAAGCTGCGCGGTGGTTCGGCCCGTTCGGGCATCTGGCCGCCCACACGCAGCACCACATAGTCCACCTTTGCCCCGCTGACCTGCCGCCAGCCGTTGCGCAGGGAGACGCCGGCGTGTGTGAAGCCGTCTTTGGTGGCCTGCCACACTTGTTTCAATTCGCGGCCTAATTCGTTCAGAAAATCGGGTTGTTGATTGGGTTCACTCATGGGTTTGTTCCTTTGGGCGTGAATTATAACCCGACAAGATAACAAGGTGTTATCTTGTCAGGGTATAATGAGGCATATGAGTGAACGGGTACACGCGGGCAACCGGATTGGCCGGTATGAAGTGGAGGCAGAAGTGGGGCGCGGCGGCATGGGGCTGGTGTATCGTTGTTATGACCCGGTGCATGAGCGCCGGGTAGCCCTCAAATTGATGGCCGCACATCTGTCGGATAATGACAACGCGCTGGCCCGTTTCCGGCGGGAGGCGGCGCTGGTTGCCAGTTTGAAACATGCGCACATTGCCACCTTTCACGAGTTTGGCGAATTGGCGTCACGGCCGTATTTCGTCATGGATTGGGTAGACGGCCGTACCCTCAAGGACGAACTGGCAACCCATCACAAACTGCCCCTGGCCCGCTGCCTGGCCCTCTTTGCCCAATTGGCCGACGCCATCGGCCACGCCCACGCGCACGGCGTCATTCACCGCGACCTGAAACCGGCCAACATCATCATCGGCCCGGATGACCAGGCCACTATTGTGGATTTTGGCGTCGCCCTGCTGGATACGGCCCCCTCCCTCACCACCACCGGGCTGATTGTAGGCACGCCGCTGTATATGTCGCCGGAGCAGATTCGCGGGCAGGATGTAGACGGCCGTTCCGACCAATACAGCCTGGCCGTCATCCTCTATGAAATGCTGACCGGTCAATTTCCCTATGAAGCCATTAGTGTTCCCGCCATTTACCACCACCAACTGCTCGGCCAGCCCATCCCCATTACCGAACGCGACCCGCGCCTCCCGGCGGCCATTGAAGCGGCGCTGAACCGGGCCATGGCTAAAGAACCGGCGCAACGTTTTGCCAGCGTTGCCGACCTGAACCGGGCCTTGCGGCGGCGCGCCCCGCGCAAAACCAGCCCGCGCCCGGAGAGCCATTACCTGCACCCGGAATCCCGCTGGCAGCAGACATTTGCGGGGGAGATTACGGCCGTCTACCCCGGCCCATCCCACATCTTTGTGGTCACGGCCAATGGGCAATTGGCGGCGCTGGCGGTCAGTTCCGGCGAAATGTTGTGGCAGGTGGATGTGGACGGCCGTATAACCCATCTCGTTCATCAGCAGGATGTGGTGGCCGCGGTGACGGCCGTTGGTTCATTGTATGCCTGGCGGGTGGGCGACGGCCGTGAACTCTGGCAGCACCAGTTAAACCAGGAACCACTCGCCCTCCATCTGCCCAATCAGCGCCAATTGCTGATCGTCCTGCCCCCTGGCGAACTGGTCTATTTCAATCTAAGCGATGGCGAAGAAATGAAGCGCCTCACCCTCTCAACCGCCCAACCCGCCACCATCCCATCCCAATTCTCTGGCGAAGAACTCCTCTTCACCACTGCCCACACCATCGCCAGCTACACCCCCCCAAAGGAGGAAGCGTGATGCCCGCCCCCTGGCTGCAACCCCTGGACATCGCCGACCACACCATCTATTGGTTGTCAGAAGATGCTCCCTTTTTAATTGGCCGGAACGAACCCGCCCACCTGGTGATCCCCTCACCGCGCATCTCCCGCCAACACGCCCACATTGTGCGCACGGCCGTTGGTATGTATGAATTGGTGGATTTGGGCAGCCAGAATGGCACGTTTGTCAATGGCCGTCAGCTTGACCACCTCCCCCACGCCCTGCAAGACGGCGACGAGATCGTCCTGGGTGGTGTGGCCGCCTTCCGCTTCTACGACCCCGACCAGACGCGCAAAGGGCCACGCATTGGCCGCCTGCAAGGGGTGTGGTTGGATGAAACCATCAAAGCGGTCTGGGTAGATGCCCAACTGGTAGACCCCCCCCTTTCCCCGGCGCAATACACCCTGCTGCAATACCTCTACCACCGCACCGGGCAGGTAGTATCGCGGGCAGAAATTGTCACGGCCGTGTGGCCGGACGCCGACCCCAACGGCATCAGCGAAGAAGCCATAGACGGCCTCATCAAACGCCTGCGCCAACGCCTCCGCCAGACCCAACCCCAATCCGAATACGTCGAAGTCATCCGCGGCCACGGCCTCCGCCTCATCCACCCTCTTCGTAATTCCTAATTCATAATTCCTAATTCACCCTGTTCCCGCCCCCCAACCGCCCCTTTTACGCCTATTTCCCATTCAGACAACGGCTGTTGCTTCTGCAAAAATAATCCACAGATTACACAGATGGCACAGATTTTTTATCTGTGGAATCGGTGTAATCTGTGGATTCCAATTCTGAAAAAGGGAGTGATGATGATAAAACAACTGCAATTTGATGTCAGTGTGCGCGCCGATGTGGGCAACTCGACCCAACCAATTCAGGATAACAACGGCCGTGCCCTTTTTGATGTGGCGGGTGAGACGATGGGCTTTTTTGTGGTGGCCGACGGCATGGGTGGTTATGAAGACGGGGCGCGGGCCAGCCAGACGGTGATTGACACCGTGCTGGCCTACTTGCGCGCGAATTTGGGCACGGACACGCATACCGCCATCTTGCGTCAGGCGATTGAGGAGGCGAATACGGCCGTATTCGCCTATACCCAGGCCGAAGAAATCCGCTCTGGCAGCACCATCACCTGCGCCCTCATCCACCAGGGGCAGGCCCTCATCGCCAACGTCGGCGACAGCCGCACCTACCTGCACCGCCACCGCCAGCTACGCCAGATCACCCGCGACCACTCTATGGTGGAAGAGCTAATTCAGCGCAACCTGATGCCACCGGAAGAACGTTACGACAACCGATATATAAATGTCCTCACGCGCGGCCTGGGTACAGCCCCAGAAGTAGAGGTAGACATCTATGAACTGTCTCTGCTGCCGGACGATCTGCTCCTGTTATGCAGCGATGGCCTCTCCGGCACCCTGCGCGAAGAGGAAATTGCCCACATCCTAAACCAGCAAGCCAGTCTGGACGAAATGAGCGAACAACTCGTTCAGGCGGCCATCACGGCCGGCGGCAAAGACCATATTACGGCCATGCTGGTGTGTTTATGAAGAACGTGATGCGTGATGCGTGACCCGTGACCCGTGATTTCACGCATCACGTATCACGCCAATTCTTGCGTCAGACTACGGCCGTTACTATAATCCCCCCATCACTTAACAATTTGGCACAGGGAGCTGGGTATGCCCGGCTGAGAGGGTGGTCGTTAACCACCGACCTGCGAACCTGATCCGGGTAATGCCGGCGGAGGAATTGCAAAACAGCTTTGCTTTACCAATAAGCCACCCGAATAGGTGGCTTTTTTGTTGCCAGTGGCAAGTTACCTGCCACTGGACACCTGCAACCTCATGACCGTCTTAATTTTTGCCAATGGTGAAATCAAGGAAGTGGAATGGATACGGCCGTATCTGTCCACTGCGACGGCCGTTATCGCTGCCGACGGCGGTACGCGCCACCTGTTCCGGCTGAATCACCCGCCGGACATTGTGATGGGCGATATGGACTCGCTGCCGGAGGAAACACGCCCCTGGCTGGCAGCGGCCCATACGCGCCTGCTGGCCTACCCCCCGGCCAAAGACGAAACCGACCTGGAGCTGGCGCTGCTTTACGCCGCTGAAAACTACGCCGATCCGCTGCTTATCTTTGGCGCATTGGGTGGGCGGCTAGACCAGACCATCGCCAATATCCTGCTGCTGGCCCATCCCCGGCTGCACGGCCGTACCATCGAACTCGTCACCGCCCACGAACGCGCCTGGCTGGTGCGCGGCAGCACCCAGGTTCAGGGGCAGATTGGCGACCTGGTGTCCCTCATTCCCCTCAACGGTGATGCCCATATTGCGTCTACCACCGGCCTGCAATGGCCGCTGCAAGACGACGTGCTGGTGTTTGGCCTGGCGCGGGGGGTGAGTAATGTGCTCACGCCTGCACTGAGCGCGGCCGAAGTGGCCGTGACCGCCACCATCACCCTCCATGCTGGCCTGCTCCTCTGCATCCATACAAAGAGTTCGAGTTCGTAGTAGGCGATTTATCGCCGTTTGATGGCGATAAATCGCCTACTACAAACGAAAAACAGGAGACAATTATGAAAAAAGTTAGCCTATTTATCCTGCTGACCCTCTTATTGGCAGGCTGTTCCGGCTCAGAAAGTGCGGCAGACGGTACGGCCGTGACCTCCATCCCCACCACCGCCCCTGCTCGCATCCTCACCCTGATGAGCCACGACAGTTTTGCCGTCAGCGAGACCATCATCCAGGCATTCGAGGCCGAACACAACGTTACCATTGAACTGCTGCCTGCTGGCGATACCGGCGCGGCTCTCAACCAGGCCATCCTTACCAAGGATGACCCCCTGGCCGACCTCTTTTTTGGCGTAGATAATACCTTCATGGGGCGTGCCCTCGCTGCTGACATCTTTGTGCCGTACCAATCCCCATTGCTGGCCGAAATCCGGGACGAACTGGAACTGGATGATACGTACCACCTGCTGCCCGTAGATTACGGAGATGTCTGCCTCAACTATGACAAGGCCTGGTTTGCCGCCCAAGGGTTGGAGCCGCCGCAAACGCTAACCGACCTGACCGACCCCGTTTACAAAGGGCTGCTGGTGGCCCAAAATCCGGCCACTTCCAGTCCCGGTCTGGCCTTCTTGTTGGCGACCATTGCCCAATTTGGCGAGACTGGTGGTTACGCCTATCTCGATTACTGGGCCGACCTACGCGCCAATGAAGTGCTGATCACCAACGGCTGGGAAGATGCCTACTATGGCTATTTCACCCGCTCCGGCGGCGACCGCCCGTTGGTGGTTTCCTACGCCAGCAGTCCCCCGGCCGAATTCATCTATGCCGACCCACCGGTAGATGAAGCGCCTACCGCCAGTGTGGTAGGGCAGGGGGCTTGCTTCCGCCAGATTGAGTTTGTAGGCATCCTCAAAGGCACACAAAACCGCGACCTGGCCGAAGCCTTTGTGGATTACATGCTCAGCCAATCCTTCCAGGAGGACATCCCTCTCAATATGTTTGTCTTCCCCGCCAATGTGAACGCGGCCCTACCGCCCGCCTTTGTCGAGTGGGCACAAATTCCCGAACAGCCCGCTACCCTGCCTCCGGTGGACATTGATGCCAACCGCGACGCCTGGATTGAGGCGTGGACGGAGGTTGTTCTGCGGTAAGCAGTGAGCTGTGGGCAGTGAGCGGTGAACAGTAGAATTTTATGAGCATATATTTCTGACTGTTTACTGTTTACTGCTCACTGATATACTTTGCCAACGCCGGTGGCGGAAAAGGTTCTTGCCTGAGGACTGAATACCCGGCTAAACAAAACCGCGGCAAAAACAGGCCATACCGCGAAACGCGAACAATAAAATACATGGGACAAGGTGACATTTGACAAGATGACAAGGTGTTTTGTTGCCATGTTACCCCTTCACCTTGTCACCTTGTCAGGTTAAGGAGAGTGATTAAGTGACGATGGCGTATGACTTCACCAAACTGGGCCGGCCGATGAACGAACCCAGTAAGGAGTTAGACCGGTTTCCCGCACCGGCGAATGTGACGTTGGTGCGTTTTACATCGGACGAGCTGACCAGCTTTTGCCCGGTGACGGCGCAGCCAGACTTTAATACCGTGGAAATTGAGTACGCACCCGACCAATGGTGCGTGGAGAGCAAAAGCCTGAAACTGTATCTGTGGACGTTCCGTGATGAGCCGATTTTTGGCGAGTCGCTGGCGGCTACCATTGCCCAGGATTTGTCTGACCAGTTGCAGCCCCACTTTTGCCGGGTGACGCTGCACCAGAATATCCGGGGTGGATTGCAGATGACGGCCGTTGCTGAGGTGCGTAATCCGTAAATCGTAATCCGTTATCCGAAAGATCGGTTCACGGATTACGGATTACGGTTCACGAAATACGGAGAAAAAACATGGTAGATTCAGTCGTTATTGTCAGCGGCGGCATGGACAGTGTGACGCTGCTGCATTATCTCGTGAAACAAGAGCGGCGTCGCCCGGCGGTGATTACCTTTATTTATGGGCAGAAGCATCAGAAAGAGGTGGCGCTGGCTCAGGCGCAGGCCAAACTGGCGGGATGTGAGCAGCATCTGGTGTTGGACCTGGCGTTGTTACGGCCGTTATTCGGCCATTCCGCGCTGGTGGATACGGCTACGGCCGTGCCCCTGATGCAAGACGTTCAGGGCGACCCGCAGCCCGCCACCTACGTGCCCAATCGCAACATGATCTTCCTGGCGCTGGCGGCTGCCTACGCCGAGACCAATGGTGTGGGCGACATTTACTACGGGGCGCAGCGGCACGACATGTACGGTTATTGGGACACCACCCCCCAATTTCTGGCGGCGCTGAATGAGGTGTACGGCCTGAACCGCCAGACGGCGGTTTACATTCATGCCCCCTTTGTGCAGCACAGCAAGGCGGACATTTTGCGCCTGGGGTTTGAATTGGGCGTGGATTATGCCCAGACCTGGTCTTGTTATGAAGGCCAGGCGTTGGCCTGTGGCCGCTGCCCCACCTGCGCTGAACGGTTGCAGGCGTTTGCGGAGGTGGGGGTGGAGGATCCGATTGCTTACGTGAGCCGTGAACCGTGATGCGTGAGCCGTAATCCGTGAACCGAAGCCCGAGGTCCGAAGTCGGATTTCGGACTTCCGACTTCGGACAACGAATCGTATGTATACCATTAGCAAACAATTTCACTTTTCCGCCAGCCACCAGTTGGATGGCCTGCCGCCGGAACACCAGTGTGCCCGGCTGCACGGCCACAATTATGAGGTAGAGTTGGTGTTGCAGTCTGAGACGCTGGATGAGTATGGTTTTGTGGTGGATTATCTGGCGCTCAAGCTGTTTAAGACGTACCTGGACGAAACGCTGGATCATCGCCATTTGAATGACGTGCTGCCGTTTCCCACCACCGCCGAAAACCTGGCGCGCCATTTGTATGCGTGGGCGCAGGCGCAGTGGCCGCAGGTCACGGCCGTGCGCGTCAGCGAAACGCCGCGCACCTGGGCAGAGTACCGACCATGAGCGAACACCTGTATCCGGTGAATGACCTGTACACCTGCGTCCAGGGCGAAGGGGTGCAGACAGGTGTGGCGATGGTGCTGCTGCGGCTGCATGGTTGCGCGGTGGGCTGCCCCTGGTGTGATACCAAAGAGACCTGGGAGTTTGCGCCAGAAAACCAGGTGGACACTTTAGCGGCGGCGTTGGGGGCCAATCCGCGCTACGTCTATCTGTCGGCGACGGCCATTGCCGACTATATTCAGGCCAACCATCCGGGACCACAATGGGTGTTGGTGACGGGGGGTGAACCGGCGCAATATGGGTTACGGCCGTTAGTCACCGCCATTCACAACATCGGCCTGAAAGCGGCCATCGAAACCAGCGGCACGGAAGTGGGGCACGTGGATGCCGGGTTTGACTGGGTGTGTGTCTCGCCCAAGCTGAATATGCCCGGCGGCAAGGCCATCCAACCGGCAGCGCTGGCAGTAGCCGACGAAATCAAACATGTGGTTGGCCGTCAGCAGGATATTGATGAATTGGATGAATTATTGACGCCTGCCCTCAAACCCGACGTCCACATTTGCCTGCAACCGGTTAGCGTCAGCGCTAAAGCCACCGCCCTCTGCCTGGAAGTGGTGCAGCAGCGCGGCTGGCGGCTGAGTGTGCAGATGCACAAGTATATTGGGGTGAAGTAGGGGGAGATGGGAGATTAAGAGATTAGGAGATTGGGAGATTGTCAATCTCTCAATCTCCCAATCTCCCAATCTCCTAATCTCAAATCATAAAACCCATGAATCATAAGGATGTTCTAGTTATCGGTTGTGGCGTGTCCGGGTTGTCGTGTGGCATCCGGTTGTTAGAGCGGGGGTGGCGGGTACGGATTGTGGCGCGGGAATTGCCGCCGCAGACGACCTCGGATGTGGCCGCCGCTATCTGGTATCCGTACCGTGCGTACCCGGAAGAGCGGGTGTTGGCGTGGAGCGCCGTTTCCTTCCAGGAGTTTTTGCGGCTCACGGCCGTGCCCGCCGCCGGTACCTCCCTGACCACCCTGATTGAACCCTACCAATGGCCGGTAGCCGATCCCTGGTGGTGGTCGGCCGTGCCCCATTTCCGCCGCGCCACCGCTGCCGAACTGCCGCCGGGTTTTGTGGACGGTTATGTGGCCGAAGTACCGCTCATAGAAACACCCCTGTACATGAACTACTTGATGACCCGGTTTCAGGCAGGGGGCGGAGTGATTGAACCGGGAGAGGTGGCTGACCTGACGGCCGTTGCCGACCAATACTCCGTGATTATCAACTGTGCCGGGCTGGGGGCGCGGAAACTGGTGGGGGACGCCACGCTCTATCCCATTCGCGGCCAGATTATGCGGGTCACGGCCGTGCCCGGTTTACACGCCTGGATTGACGAACGCAGCGATCGGGGGCTGACCTACATCATTCCCCGGCAGGATGGCGTCATTTTGGGTGGCACGGCGCAGGCGGAGGATTGGAATTTGGCGGTGGATGGGGAGACGGCCGACCACATTCGCCAGAACTGTGTGCAGCTAGAACCCCGCCTGCTGGACGCCCAGATTTTGGAACATCGCGTCGGGCTGCGCCCCGGCCGGCCCGCCGTGCGCCTGGAGCCGCAGCCCCTCACCCCCTCCTGTACCGTCATCCACAACTACGGGCACGGCGGCGCCGGTTTCACCCTCTCCTGGGGCTGCGCCGATGAGGTGGTTTTGCTGGCCGAATCGGTAATCGGTGAACGGTAATCGGTAATCGGTGTGTCCGCTTGTGAAGTTGCCAATAGCCTTCTATACTACGAAGCGTCAGAGCAAACTGCCACCAGCAAACAAAGAGGTTTATCATGCATTTTTGCCGGATAAACCCCCCATTTTCATGTTATGCCGCAAGTTTTGCCGGGTATGCACCTGGATTTGGGAGTTTACCCTGCAAAACACGTGGGTTAAGACGAATTTCGGGGGTTTATCCCGCATTCGTGCAGTATAATAAGTGTTAGCCCTTTTAAGCAGCCATCGTTAATCGAGAATAGAGATGAAGCATTTTTGGCCACACGAGTATTTCCGCTTAGACTTCGATCAAATTATTGAAGAAGGAAGGCGGCAAGAGCAAATATACCCCGGAAATGCAGGTGAACTTTCGATAGTAACTGCTATGCATGCTTTCTTTTCTAAAGATGTGCTTCCAGCTATTTTGAACGAAGATTGGGTATATGATGCAGCAGATAAATTTGCTAACGACTATGCTAAAGATTGCTTCCGTAATCTTCACCTGGGTGGTCAAGAGATTTACTTGACCCAACATAAGCTTTTAGAAATCAAAGAAAAGGTGATCGATTTTTTGGGACATGCAAAAAGTGCAGGGTTCGCTTCGCTAGAAGGGACTACTCACATAACAAAGGCTAGCGATTTTGTTGGGCTTCTCAAATTCGATGAAATGAACGTTAATTTACAACAACGTGCCCTGGAACTTGCGAAAGAAGCCAAGGATCATGAGGATTTACAAGTTAGAGTTGTCTTGCGAGGAATTGGTGATTGCTACGAAGTTGTTTTTACTCGCATAATGTTCGTGGTTCGTCGCTCCTTAAAGGTCAAGCCTGGTCAAACCCAGGTTAAAAACGATACAAAACTGCTTCAACCTTCAGATTACATCGATTGGCTGGCAAATAACACTAATGCGCATCACATTTTGAACCAGGTTTTTGTACAACAACGTGAGTTTTATAGAGTTGCAAGAAATGTTGGGAATCATCACGAAGGTTTGGGGTGGGTAGCAGATAAAGACAAAATTATTTTGCCAGATCGAAATAACACAATTCGTGTTCATGTAGATGAGTTTCAACAGAGATTCAGATTTCTTGTTCACTTCTGTGATCTTGGATTAAGAGGGATATTATCGGCCTATTCTCAGAGAGAAAAAGGAGCGGTTGCAAACGAGTTGGTCAAAGAATATGAGCGCACATTTCCAACAAGTTGGGTTGGTGGTGAAGAAGGTGAAGTGACTCTTTATCCAACAAGCTAAATTCAAACAGGGGCTAACATTGGTTGCAGCTCGACCGCGCGCACGAAGCTCATTCACGATTTGAGGATATGGAGGGCAAACGCTTTCCGCGCTTTGAATGTTCTGGAACCTGCTCGCGGCGGCTGAACCCGGCGTTGGGCGGCAGACATAACAAAGAAAGAATTTCTGAGAAGAAATGGTATTTTCTCTTTTGTTATTGGAAATGTTGATTGTCGTACAATTCAAACTAGATGGGCCTTTCGGGCCTCATTCTATTGGCAAGGAGTGCCATCATGAAACTTCTTCTCACTTCCGGGGGTGTCACAAACAGTAGCATCCACGATGCGCTGGTTGACCTGCTGGGCAAGCCGATCGCCGAGTGTCACGCCCTCTGCATCCCGACCGCACAGTGGGGGCACCCGATGTGCGGTCCAGCATCGGTACGAGGCTTCATAGCCGCCGGGACCGAATTCCGATACCTGTCCGGCCTGGGCTGGGCATCGCTCGGTGTCCTCGAACTCACCGCACTGCCCACCATCGGCGCGGAGCGATGGATGCCCTGGCTCCAGGAGGCAGACGCGCTCCTGGTTGACGGCGGCGACGCGACGTACCTGTGCCACTGGATGCGGGAGTCCGGGCTGGCCGATCTGCTGCCTTCGCTGCCCGACACGGTTTGGGTGGGAGTGAGTGCCGGAAGCATGGTGATGACGCCCCGGATCGGAGCTTACTTCGTCGAGTGGCCGTCCGCGCCGGACGACCGCACCCTGGGAGTCGTCAACTTCTCAATCTTCCCGCACCTGGACGCTTTCCCGACGAACACCCTGGCTGACGCAGCGCGGTGGGCGGCCGATATGGGCATCCCGTCCTATGCCATTGACGAACAGACAGCCATAAAGGTCGTCAATGGAACCGTCGAAGTTGTCTCTGAAGGCCATTGGAAGCAGTTTACATTCTAATTGGGTGAGGGAACTTGTTCATTTTGAATGCCACGCGATTTACAAGCATTTTTCTGGCTTCGAGTTTTTCCTGCTCCCAAACATTGTCCACGCCCGCCCACACGCAGGTAACGCAATCCGTTAGACTGGCAGCTTGGTAGGCGGGGGGGTGGGTCAACGGCCGTGTCCCCCATTCACCATCACCACAAAAATATGATGCACCGGGTTACGGCCGTGTCCATGTTGGACGGAAAACAATATGTTCTACGGTATGGTTCATCCGGTAGATATGAAAGATGAAACTGTCTGTCGTGTCGTCGCCGAACGCAATGAACAATCCACTCCATTTCATGCTATGCTATGCCTATGGAAATGGAAGATGAACTTCGGCCAGAATACGATTTGAAAAGTCTGCGGGTAAGAAAAGTAGGCCCTAGGCGGGCGGGATTTGGTGGGCACTTCATCCAATTAGCGCCAGATGTAGCAGAAGTATTCCCCGATTCCGAGTCAGTTAATGAAGCTTTGCGGTTTTTAATTCGTGTCACCCGCGAGAATAAACCATCAGAGCGTGTTGGCGCTGGCAATTAACCCGGATCGTACATAGAACCCGGTTGGATCATTAGGTGGCGTTGCGGGTGAGTTCCTATTGGGCATAGGGGTACGGCCGTCGTCCCCAAATATGAACAGATACTAATTCAGGTGATATGTCCAGAAGGCAGAACATATGGCTAAACTCATTTACTCGATGATTATGTCGTTGGACGGTTACGTAGAGGACGTGAACGGTGACTTCGGCTGGGGCGTTCCCGACGACGAGGCGGTACACGCCTTCATCAACGAACTCGCGTCGTCGGTCGGCACCTATCTCTATGGGCGGCGGATGTATGAGACGATGGTGTATTGGGAGACCGCACACCTGGTCCCCGACCAACCCCCGGTTGTCCTGGACTGGACGCGCCAATGGCAGGCCGCCGACAAGATCGTTTTTTCCACAACACTGGCCGAGCCGCGCAGTGCGCGCACCCGCATCGAGCGGGTATTTGATCCCGACATGGTGCGGCGGTTGAAGGCGGACGCCATTCACGACATCACCGTTGACGGGCCGGCACTCGCCGCGCAGGCGGTACGGGCCGGTCTGGTGGACGAATTCCACCTGATTATCTGCCCAGTGATTGTCGGCGGTGGCAAACGCTTCTTCCCGGAAGGTGTGCGGCTGAATCTGGAACTGGTGAGCGAGCGCCGGTTTGGCAACGGCGTCGTCGTCCTGCAATACACCAACACCCACGATGCATAATGCGTGAGATTTCTCCAGTCCCGCCTCCCGCCTCACGGATTACGGATTACGGGTCACGGATTAACTGTACCATCAACGTCTGGGCTTCCGGCAAACTGAGGGGGGCGCTGGTGAAGACACGGCCGTCCACCAATTCCACCACAATTAATTGCCGCCGCCCTCTGCCACGGGCCAGCAGCAACCGTTCCGGGCGTAAGGTGATGGACTCAATGGCCTCGGCCGGGAAACGGGCCTCCCGCTCCGGCAAGACGTAAGCGAGCGTCCACGCCTCCTCTGGAAAAATTGTCACCGTATAAAACGGCCGCCAGAAAAGATACCAATAAAAGATGGCAAACAGCCCCACCGTGAGCAGCACCGTGCTGCCCCACATCTCCCAAAACAGGCGCTTCCCTTGAAACCGCTGCCGGTATGAGGCGCGGCGCAGCCAGACGCTCCCCCACAGCAGCAACGCCACGGCCGTGGGCAAGAGCAGCGTCAGGTAAGAAGTGGTCAGTTGGCCCGTCTCGTAACTGATCATGCCTGGCTCACCCGGCCGCGTGGCGGGCTATCGTTTCATAGTAATAGGCCAGTGACTCAACGGGGCCGTTTTGGAAACGCTTCCTGGTTTTATCCAGAGGAAAAATCTTTTGCACGTTGCCGATCTGGTGAATCTCCGGCGCCTCTCCGGGCGCCCACCGGCCGCCCAACGTGCGGATAATGACTTCACCCACATAACAGCCGATACCGACCGGCAAACTGTCCCCCACAAATTTTGATCCCGGTGGATCAAATCTGGCAGCGATGAACGCTTCTAATGCTGCGATGCTTTCCCCGGAGTAATCTAGTGTGATGTCCGGGGCCATGCCCCGCATAATGGTCACAAATGTCTCTGCTTCTTGTGTGTAAGGAGAGGGGGGTGCGGTACGATTCATCATAAGAAGAAGTTACCGAAAGGCATAAACACAGCGGTCGGAACCGGCGCCCACGGCCAGCAGACCATCGCCGAACGCCGGTGATGTCCAGATGCGCGCCCCCATCTGGTAGCGCCATAATTCCTGGCCGGTAGCCGCTTCCCAGGCATAAAAACGGCCGTCGGAACAACCACAACAAACGATCTCCCCCACCACCAACGGTGAACCAAAGGAGGCGGGTTCGGCTTCTTTAATGTGCTGCTGCCACTGAGGCTGGCCCGTTTGTGCCTGGAGCGCGTAAAAGGCGCCGTCCTTGCCGCCTAAAAACACCAACCCCTGCGCCAGAGCGGGCGAAGCGTCTACCAAAGCCTGTTGCGTTTGCCAGGCCCATTTCAACGCCCCGCTGGCCAGATCAAGCGCATACAGGTGGGCGTCTCCCCCGGCAAAATAGACAGCATCATCGGCGATAGCTGGCGTGGAAACAATTTCGCTGCCGGCAGCAAATGCCCACCGTAGAGCGCCGGTCTGGGCATCCAGCGCGTACAACTGGCCGTCCCGGCTGCCACAAACAACTACACCATCCGCTACCGCCGGTGAGCTATAGAAGCCCAAGGGGGGCGCAAATTGCCAGCGTTCTCGTCCATCGGCCAGCGCCAGCGCGTGCAGCGCGCCGCCCGGCATTCCCGGCCGGGCGCCGCCGCTGCCCACAAAGATGGTATCCGCCGTGACGGCGGCGGAAGAGACGATGGGGTATCCAATTGCCGTTTGCCATTGTTCCTGGCCGGTATGCCGCTCAATAGCATAGAAACGGCCGTCTTCACTACCAATATAAAGTGTATCCGCCAGGATGGCCGCGGCGGCGGAAATGCCCCGTTGGGTAACAAACCGCCACCGCTCCTGGCCGGTGCGGACGTCTACGGCATACACCTGTTTATCCCGGCTGCCAAAGTAGACCAGGCCACCGGCTATTGCCGGGGTGGAAAACACGTTGCCGCCCGTCTCAAAGCGCCATTGAAGCTGCCATTGCTGCGGCTGCGTTGACGCTGGCACATACCCGGTACGTTGCTCATTACTGCGAAACATGGGCCAATTGTCAATTCATACTGGTCAATTGGCAATTGATACTTATCAATTGCCAATTGACCCTTGTCTAGTTGCCAAAACCATCACCCAGATTGATGACAAACTGTACATCGGGTGCGTTAACGGCCGCCCAGTTGCGCATCTGTTGGCCTACAGAGGAAGACGCCTCGAAGCGGAAACCACTGATCAAACCCTGGTCAATAGCCTCCTGCGCTTTTTGAATTTGATTCCAGATGCGCAAGTCCTGGTTGCCCACCGGGCCGTGTTTGGCGTCAATAAAGATATTACCGTTTAGCACCAGGTCGCCTTCCAGGGGTTGGGTGGTGCGCGGGCCAATGATGGGGTTGCCGCTGGCGTCAAACCCGGTAATGCGATTGAATTCCACGTCTACCCGACGGCCGTACTCCACAACTGTATTCCCGGCGTTGGCATTGGCCACGGCCCTTTGCAATTCGTAGGCGTAGCCAAAGTCGCTCCGGCTCAAGGCATTGGCCAGCGTATCATTCAGGCCGGGCGCTTGGGGAGCGTCTAAGGCCGCCCGCGCTACCCGTTCCAACGCGCCCTTGCCGGCAAAGTAGTCGTTGTCCAATAGCCGGCGAACGTCGTCCACGCCAAAGCGGTTAGCCAGATCATCCATGACACGCAGACCTTGCTCACTGTCCAGGCCACGTTGTGTCATGCGCACGATGTCCAGGTCACTGAAGCCGCGCGCGCGCAAGGCGTCTGCCGCCCCAGCCGTCAGGTCGTCAATCTGGTTCACCACCCGGCTGGCCGCGCTCGGGCCAATTTCGTCAATAATGCGCGCCGCTGCCGCCAGGCCGACCCTTTTGAGAATGGCCCCAATAATCAGCCCTTGTATTTGTTCACCGATATATTGCTGCTCTGATAGATCGCCGTCTATCAGGTTACTTAAATCGGCGATGTCAAAGCCCAGCGCCGCCAGGCTGCCTACAATCAAGGCAATACCGGCTATTTTGGTTAACAAGGTTGGCTCCGGCACCAGCAGCAAGGCAATGCCCGCCCAGACGCCCCACAGATCCAACCCCAGGTTGATAGCCAGCCAGGCATAAGCGCCAATGGTGGTCAGAATATCCCAGAGGGAACCGCCATTGAGCGTACCGGTATTACCGGCCAGACCACCGCTGATCAGATACCCGGCCGCGCCGGTATTGGGATCGAGTACGATATAACCCACGCCCTGCCAATCATTCACGACCATTTCGCGCTCGGAGACAGTGACGACTTTACCCTGGTTCAGGGCGCTGACCACGGCGTTGTAGGTGCTGGTGCTCAATTGCAGGCGTGGTAAGACCTGGTTGCGGTTGGTGTTATCAATGCGGTAGACGGGGATGCCCCGTTCCAGAGCCAGTTCCAGCAGGCGAATGGAGGAAACCGCGCCCCGGCCGATATTTTCAAAGAGAGAATGTTCCAGAGCGGAGCCAAAGTAGCCGCTGGTTTGCAGAAAGACTGTCGGCGCGCGCACGTCACCATCCAGGGAGAAGGCAGACACGACATTTTGCTGAATGTCAAAACTCATGCCCCCGCCGATGGTCTGGTTGGGCAGGCCGCCAAAGCCATAGGTGAAGATGAGGCCCTGGGTGGCGACGCCGCCGGACAGGTAGCGCCACCAGCGGGCATTCAGGCCCCGCGCCGTCATCTCACTGTAGGTGTCTAGCTGGTTGAAATAGGCTTGCAGCGAGAGGTGCAACATTTCTCCAACCACCGGCTCGGACATGTTTTCCGGCGCGGTTACGTCCGGTATGCCGTCGGGGGTTTGCGGGATCAGGGTGTTGCGGGCGTCCTCCAGCCGGGCCTGTGAAGCTTCGATGGCGGCGGCGCTGGTACGGCCGTAAGCCAGACCCACCGCCACAATATCACCGGCAGCCAGGGAGTTTTGCACGTTCTGGCTGCTGCCGTTCGCATCTGTAAACGTCAGGCTGCGCGTTTGTCGCGTGCCCATGCGCACCGGGCTGCCCTGAGCCACCATCTCGCCATCAATGCGCAGCACCGGGATCAAATCCACGATGGGCGGTGTGTTCAGCAGCGCGCCGCCGTAGCTGTCAATAATCGCCTGGTCTTCAGGGGTGGCGGCCTGGTAAGAGATGGTTACACGTTTGTTGGCCAGGCTGGGGAAACTGGCCTGGTAGCTGAAATCGGTGAAACCAAACTGGTCGAGCAGGGCGATGGTTATCTTGTCACGCCGGTTGTTGGGCACTTCGCTGAATTCTGTGATCGGCTCGGTGGTTAAGACGGTCAACGGCAAATCGGCGGGCAGGGTGGTGATGGTTTCGGTGATGATGTACGCGCCGCCGAACAGATCGGTATTTTCCAGTGTGGGGTCGGCGTTGATGAAGTCCATGGTATCCGACACCGCTTCCTGCAACCGGAGTTCGGCCAGTTCGATGTCGTTGTCATCCCGATCCGGCAGGTCTGGCGCGGGCAGTTCCGGCAGGGCGGTCAGCATTTGCAAGGTATCGCTGACAACCAGCGAAGGGGAGTTTTGCACGTCCTGGATGTATTGGGTGACGCTGAAGCCGGTCACGGCCGTTAAATCCACGCGCTCATAGAATTGATACTGCTTAAAACTGGCGTCCAGCGACAGCCAGGTTCCGGTTTCCTGCTGCCGCCAGCGCGCCGCCACCTGGTTCAAATCATCCACATCCACCACGTCATCCCCGTCCCGGTCGAAGTAGGGGTTGCCCGTGCTGCCCAGCGCCGCCGAAACCAGTTGGATGTCCCCAATATCCACCACGCCGGTGAAGTTAAAATCTACTGAACTCAGTTCCGGATCATAAACCTCTACCCAGATGTGTTCTTTAATGAGGTAGCCGTCGGGCGTCAGGGCCACAGGGACGCCGCCGGTAGCCAGGATGGAACCGGCTGTCACCAGGTCTGGCGCGCCGCCCACCCAGTTCATGGCCGTCGCCTCGTCAACCGCCACCGTGCCTTGCACATAGCGGGCGTAATAGCCGCTGGCGCGCAGCAGGGCGATCAGCAAACTGGCGGTATCCATATCATTACCGCTGCGCTCCCAATAGGTGAGCAGCGCCCCTTTGCGACTGCCATAATAGGGTTCAAAGGAGATGCTGTTGCGCACAAAGGCGTAAATTTCCACCGGGTCATGGTTCAATTCTGCGGCCAGGGCTTGAATCTCCGGCGTAAATGCGGCATCCTCGGTCGCCAGAAGATCAGTCGCCAGCGGCGGCGATTCCACGCCTGTCTCGCCGGACAAGAGCAGGGGATTTTGCCCCGACCGGCCTAAAGGCGTGCGTTGCGTAACGGCCGTAGCCGTGGGGGCTGGCCGGTTCGCCAGCAGGTCAAAGTCCGGCGTTGATGGCGGTGGGGGCAGCGCCTGGCGCAGGGCTGCTTGCAGAGCCGCCGCTGCCTGATTCACCGCCAGCCGGTCGCCATTGGTTACGGCCGTAAGCCATGCCTCGTAATGGGCCGCCAACATCTGGTGATATTGCGCCTGCTCATCGGCCAATGTGCCCAGACGCCCGCCAGCGGCCAAAAACCCTTGGGTATAGAGGGTGGCCTCGTCACTTTCCAGGTCAAGCCGCGTCTGCTCGGCCAGGGCGGACAGCCGCAGCCAGGCCGGTGTGATCTCCTGGAGAAGGACCTCGTAGCTTTCCTGATCCGGCGCAGCTTCTAAGGCTGCTAGCAGGTCGGCCAACTCCTCAATCTGGCCTGTCAGAAAGAGAGACGGCGTTCCTGTTTCGCCGGGTTGTGGCTGGGCGGTGGGGGGTGTGGCCACGGCCGTGTCCGCCGACGCCGCCAGAAACAGAGGCGAGAAGGACTGCGCCAATAACGTTATGGATACAATTACCGATAGCCATTGTGTCATCAAATGCTGTATGTGTCGCATGAGTTCAATCTCCTTAATGCCGCGTTTTCAATCTCACCGTTGTGTTAGTGAATGACAACTTTGCCACAGGTTATGGGCATTGTCGGCGGTTCGTACTGGGAAGCGCCCGGTTGGGAATCGTAGATGAGCGCGCCTGTGGTGTTATCCCATATCTGGATGCGGAATCTGTCAATCTCATCACCGGTGACCTTGCCGTCTATCATGGAGGCCAGGTATAGGTATGAGCCGCTGCCGTTGATCGTGCCCACGCCCCGGAAAAAGGCCAGGTCGCCGGACACAATCAACCAGGTCATTTGTGTACTCTGGAAATTCATATCGGCAGCCGGGAAGCTGAACGCAATCCGGCCATCGGGTACACCCAGGCGGTAGCGGGCCACAAAACCAAAGTTTGCCGGGCCGGTTAGAGTGGGATCATCCACATACGCGCCGGCCGGTGAATCAATACAACCTGACCCGGTGACGTAGCGGCCATTGGGGTCATAGACGACGATATACCGGAAAACGGCCGTGCCGCTGTCGCCATCATCATCCGTTACCACCAGTTCCACCGTGTAAACGCCGGGTTCGGTGTATACATGCTCACCACTGACGGAACCAGAACCGTTTGTCTCGTCTACGATACCGGCAGATGTGCTGCCATCGCCCCAAGACCAGACAGCCGTGTGTGTGTCCGGCACGCCGGGGTCGGTAAAGGTGGCAATGGCGGCCACGGGCGTATTGATGGGCGCCAGGTCCACGGTGGGGGTAATGGCGGTCACGGTTGGTGCGACGTTGATGACCGTGACGGTGGTGCTGTCTACGGCCGTCAGGCCGCCAGCGTCTGTTACCTGAACGGAAATCGTGATCACCTCCGGGCCATCCAGCAAGGCGGCGGAGAAGGAAACGGTTTGTCCGGGGGTCTCAAAGATGCCGTCATTATCCAAATCCCAGGCATAAGCCAACGGGTCGTCGTCCGGGTCAGCGCCGGTGGCGGTCACGGTGATGACGCTGCCTTCGTCTACGGCATATGGCCCGTCGGCGACCACAGTGGGTGGCTGGTTGTCGGGCACAATGGGGGTGGTTTCGACGGCCGTGTTGTCCGCCGGATTCAGGTCGCTGCCATTCGTGCCATCATCGGCAATGGCGGCCGTGTTGGTGATAACGGTGACGCCGCCCGGCAGAGGTTCGAGGACGTTGACGGCGAATACGGCCGAGGCCAACTGCCCCGCCGGTAGTGAACTGCTGCCCAGTTGACAGACCGTGCCCGCCGGTGCGCCGTCGGTGCAATCCCAACCGGGATCACTGGCTGGCCCATGGAAGGTCGTGTTTGCTGGTACAACTTCGCTGATGACAACGCCTGTTGCTTCCTGGGTACCAACATTGCTGTAGACCAGTGTATAGGTGATCGTATCACCAGGAGCTACCGCCAGGTCGCCATCATCCTTGTGCATGACCAGGTCGGGCGCCGCCTCAATTGCTACCGTCGCGCTGGCGCTGTTGTTGGCCGGTGTGGGGTCTGGCCCATTAGCGCCATCATCTAGGGCGGTGACGGTATTGGTAATCAGTTCCAGGCCAGCCGGTAAGGCCGGGTTCACCTGCACCGTGACGGTGCGGGTGACGGTAGCGCCGGACGGCACCTCAAAGGCCGGCCAGGAGACCACACCAGCCGTCTCGCTGCCGCCATCGCTGGCCGCCACAAACGTGGTGTGCAGCGGCAACGTGTCGGTCAACAGGACGCCCGTGGCATTCTGCACGCTTATGTTCTCCATGCTGATGGTATAGGTGAGCCATTCGCCTGCCTGGGCACTGCTGGCGCTGGCCGATTTGTCCACTTCCAGATCCGGCGGGGCGTTTTGGATGATGGCCTGGGTGCAAACATCTACTATCGTGGCCAAAACCGGGCCGGGATTGGCACGGAAACTGGTGATAGAAAAGACCGCGCCACCGGTGGCCTCGGAGAGGCTGCCTGGATTGGGGCCATAATCGTTGCCGGTTGTACCAAACGTGGGGTTGACGATACCGAGGAAAACGGCCTCGCGGGTATTGAGGGCGGCCAGAGCGTCCGCTCTGGTGGCCGGGGCTTGCGACGAGATGTCGGCGTCTTCATCGGTGATGAGAATGGCACAGACGCCGGCGCTCTGGCGGAAGCCCATCGGCTCACTCATCGCCGTGATGGTGGCTTCAAAACCAGGTTCGAAGCCCCCGTTGGCCACCATGCTATCTATCGCATCGCTAAAGGCCACCAGATCATTGGTGAATGGCAAAACAATGCGGGGCGCACCGGCATAAGGATTGCCAAAGGAAGCGCCAAAACCGACCAGGCCAAATTGATAGTCAACGGCAAAACCCAATTGGGTGGCGATGTTGTTGATGCGCGCCTGCACTTCGGCCTGATCGTCGCCCATGCTGCCGGATTCATCAATGATGAACACAATGTCGCCGCTGGGTAGGGTGGGGGCCACCCGCAGGACGTTGGTGTCGCTGGACGGGTTATAGGCGCTGTCACCCAGGAAGGTAGCGGTGAGGGTAATTTCCTGGCCGGGCCACAGCGGCGCTACGGCCGTGGCAATGCCATTGGCGTCGGTGGTGGCCGTTAGCTGCTCTGTGCCCCAGGTGAAGGAGACGGGGCGACCGGCCATCACGTTATCCCAATTTGCCAGGTCATACAGGCCGGCGCGGAGTTCTGCCTGGTTGCCGGCCACGCTGCGCGCGCCAAAAATGATGACCGAGGTGTCACGCCGGTTGACCGTTGTCACCCGGCTGTCGCTGGCGGACGCGCCATCTTTGTCGGTGATGGTCAGGGTGGCGATATAGACGCCGGTCTGGGTGTAGATGTGGGAGACACGCACGTTGGTGGTGGTGCAATTGTTGATTTGGGCGCTTTGCCCATCGCCGAAGTCCCACTGGCACACCAGCGTGGGCCGGTCATCAATGCCGGGGTCGGTAACGGTGCTGTTGAGCGTCCAGCTTTGCCCCACCAGGATGGTCTGGTCGGAACCAGCGTTTACCGTCGGCGGCAGGTTGAGGGTGGTGATGGTGTTGGCGGCCACGGCCGTTAACAATTGGTAGTCAGTTACGGTCAGCGTAACCGGGTAGGTATTGTTGTCCGGGAAGCTGGTGCTGGTATTGCGGGTGGTTGGCTGCGAGGTGGTATGGGCAAATTGCCACAGCCAGCCCACCACCGGCCCGTTTTCGGCCGCCTGTGATGTATCCGTCAGGGAAGTTGTCTGGCCTTCATTGGGCGTCAGGGGCGTCCAGGTGAAGCTGGCAACCGGAGGCGTTAGCACAGTGTAGGCCAGCGACATCGTGTCGGTGTAGTTCTCGTCGTTGGTGACGGTTAACGTCACCGTGTAGACGCCGGGCGCGGCATAGGTATGGGTGGGATACGCTTCTGTAGAAGTCGCGCCATCGCCGAATTCCCACAGGCGAGACACAATCTGCCCGTCGGAATCAAAGGAAAGATCGGCAAATGGCACCACCGCCGCGCCCCGATCCTGGGCGAACACCTGAAAATCATAGACGTAAGTCTGGGTGCTGCCGTAGTTGTTAAAGATATAGAGTTGGGCATATTTAGCCGGCACTGGCGGGAATGTGACCCAGTGCGGCAGCCCATCGTTGGGCAATACGCCGCTGTACACGGTGACAAAGTCGCTGTCTGCCAGGGTGTTGTGGGAAACCCGAATCTGGAAGTTTTGCGGGGAGATAGTGCCGGAACCACCCCGGATCAGAGCGCGGTCAACCAGGTAAGAGCCGCCATCAAAGAGCCGTACTTTGAGCCATTGGTTGGTGGTCTGGCTGGTAGCTGTGCGCCAATGGCTGGCGCTGTCCAGGTCAATGGCCCGGCGGGCGGCGTTGGTCTCGCTGGCCTGGCTGGAGAAGTCCACCACGGTTGCGCCTACGCCTTCCAGCCGGGCTACATTTGCGCCGTCGCTGGTGATTACTTGGAAGGTGGCGACATCAATGCCGGTGGAGCTGCCATAATTGTTTAAGACAAAAAGCTGCACATAGCGGGCAGCAACCGCGGGGAAAGAAAATTGTTGCAGGGTAGCGTCATTGACGGCCGTGCCGGTAAAAACGGTGGTGAAATCGGCGTCGTCTGTGCCGGTGGTGGACACGCGAATCTCAAAGTCGCGCACCGCGACCCCGGTGGCGCGCGATTGCAGCCGTATGCGATCAATCAGAACGGCTTGATTACCGCCTAAATCCACCTTGATCCATTGGTTGGTAAGCTGCCCACTGGCGGGCCGCCAATAGGTGCTGCTGTTTTCATCAATGGCGTTGCTGGCGGGCAGGCTGGTATTCTGGCTGGAAAAGGCGGCAATGCTGGCCGGTGGGCCTTCCAGGGCGGAGACGATGCCACCTTCTCTGGCGCGGGTGAGGGCTTGAAAATGGAATACTTCGGTATAACTGGCGCCATAATTGTTCAAGACAAACAATTGCACATACCGGGCGGCCACGGGTGGCATGGTAAAGGTATGGGCCAGGCTGTCTTGCGGCAAGGTGCCGGTGAAGACGGTGGTGAAATCGGCATCGTCTGTGCCGGTGGTGGATACGCGGATTTCAAAGTTGCGCAAGCCGGGGGTAGAAGAACTGCCGCGAAGGATAACCCGATCCAGAATGTGTATACCGGTACCGGCCAGTTGGACTTTGATCCATTGGTTAGTGGGCTGGCTGCTGGCGGTGCGCCACACGGTGGACTGGCTGTTATCAATGGCGTTTTCGGGCCGGTATGTGGTGGAAGTGCTCCATACGGAGGAGAACCCGGCGATGGCCGCGCCATCTTCTAACTGGGCGGCGTTTAGCCCCCTGTCCACGCTGAGGCGGACCGTGGGCGTTATTTTAATGAGGGAGATGGTGGCATCCTGGGTTTGGGGCAGGCTGATACCGGCGGTTGTGTCGGCCAGGAGTGCGCCGTTAATGGCTACGGCCGTGCTCCCTGGCAGGCCGGTGGGTTGAAAGTGAATGGTCGCCAGTACCCCGTCGCCGGTAAAACCGGGGCCGGCGCCATACGTAAAAGCGCCAACGGCCGTGCCGCCGGGTTGCTCCAATGGGCCAAGCTGGATAACACAGCGGGTACTGGCGGGGTTGCAACCGGCGGAAGCATCGCCCAGCAAGCTGCTCAACGTCATGCCCGTTACCTGGAGTAAGGAACGGTCATAGACCAGATCAAACTCGAAGGCGGCCAGATCGGTGGCATTGGCAATCACCACATCCACATCAATCGTGGTGGTGATGGGCTGGGGGTCAGCCGGCGCGACCAGGCTTAAGGTGGGTGTGGGTACGGTTTGCGCCCATAAAGAGCGGACGGCCGTGTCTGCCGGGTGTGTGGCTTTTGTTTTGCCGGGCGACGCCGACAAAGCCAGAGCCGGCCGGGCATAAACCAGCAGCGCCAACAGCAAAATAACCAGGCCAATGGTTGGGATCAGACGAGTAACACGCATAAAACACCTCCATCTTGTGGGTTTACAATGATGTTTGATAAAGACGTTGTTCTATACTAGATTTTCAGTTGACTTACTACACAGGATTGCAATACTTTTGTGGGCAGTTTTGAATGCTTGATTGCCCCTCCAATAATTCGCTGGCAATTGTAATAGATAGTTTGCAAATTGGGGAGGGGCAATTTTGCGGATATTGAAGAAGAAACGAATTACACGAATGGCCCGAATTTTCTTACCGGTCATACCCCGTCAATTCCACGTAGCCCCGCCCGGAAATGGCTACACCGGCTAATGTACCGGCGTATGAAACCGCCCCTTCCCAGTAGGTGGTGTTGAGAGTGAGTTCTTGATGGGGTATGAGGGGCACGGCCGTGACCACCAAGCCCACTTTTGGTATCGCCAACTGCCACCCGGCGGGGTAGGTAATGCCGGTAGCCGGGCTGCGCCAGGTGTCCGTCACGGTCAGTTCGATGTCGGCGGCGCTGAGCACGGTGGTTTGCCCGTCCGCCGCCACCCAGGTACCGATAGAGTAGGGGCTGGCACGGCCGTCGGCCTCCCGGATTTGCCCCACCATCAATGCCGCGCCATTGTCCAACTGCGCCGCAAACCAATCCCAGCCCACCGCATCCCGCGTCAGGGCGCTGGTGCCATATTCATGGTCTTTCCAACTCACGCCGCTGACGGTAAACGTCTCGCTGCCAATTTGCACCGTGCCGCTGGTCGGCTGCTGCACAAAGGAGTAGTAATAGCTGGCGTTGCCTGGTTCCGGCCCTTTCTGGCTTAACCCGGCGTTGCCATGCAAAATGGGCGGCAGTATCTGGCGTAATTGCAGATCAATGGCGACCGCACCGCTGCGCGCCGCCAGTTGCACCACGCCCGGCTCTATTTCCGTCGCCGACCAATCTTCAATCCACACCCGGTATGGGTCCGCCTGCGCCCCGGCCAATCCGGCGCTGCCCCGGCTGAATTTCTCCTGCTGGTAGAACTGCCCGCCGGTGATGTCGCTAACCGTAAAGTGGGCAAAATAAACCTGGTTGGTGCGCCAATCGGACTTCGGCTCGCGGGCTTCGGCCGTTGGCGTCAACGCCCGCCGGAAAATGGTGAACTGATAGCCAAATTCACGGCCGTCCGCCGCCTGCAAATTGCCCGTGTAATACCACCACTCGGTCTGGTACGCATCGTGTGCGCCCAGGTCACGCGGGAAACAGATGGCCCCCGGTTCGGTGGCGCGGGCAAAACCGGCGTCCGCCTCGCTGCTTAGATAGCTGGTGATGTTGGCAGACACGGCCGTTGCCGCCCCCACCTCTCGCTGCTGCCACCACCACAGGCCCGCGACAACGGCCGTTAACAATACCAGAATCACAACTAATCGTTTCATACGGTATCGAGGGTATACCGATTTCTACCAGCGTCAACCAACACACAGCAACCTGTTAGCACAAAAATGCGCCCGGCACACGGCCGTGTGCCGGGCGCAAAGCCCCTGTCCTTCTTCTCCTTTCTAACGAGTTATTCGCCCGCTTTTTGTATCACGGGCAGATAATTAAACCAGACCCACTCTGGTTCGGGCGCGGATTGTTCATCCAGAAAAGCCGTCACCCAGGCAAATGGCGCGTTCCAGTTGATGGTAATTTCGTTGGTAGACCACGACTCAATGTGATCCACAAAACAGCGCTGCGGCGGGCAGCCATTGGGGAAGATGGTCTGGGCATAGGGGTCTTCCAGGCCAGAGTTTGGCCCGCCGGAAAAGGCGCCGGGCGGCGGCGGCGGGAAACTGCTGCTCACCTGGTCGGCCCAGAAACGATGGTGCGGATGGCGCAACGGCCGTTCGCCATACCCTGTCACGTAGGATTGATCATTCGGGTTGCGCCCCAACAGATAGTCCATGCCATCGCTAACCGCGTCAAAGTAAGTGGGCACGGCCGTGAAGTCATACGCCAATGCCAGAATCAGCATATTGTTGACTACGCTGGAATTGGAACCCCAGGGGTACAGCCCCGGCGCGTAGGGCAGTAAATACCCTTCGCCATCTCGCGCCGCCACATAGTCGTCGGCCGTGTCAATAATCGCCTGCCGCGCCTGCTGCATCGTCGCTGTCGGCAAATCATTGGGCGCCAGCGCCAGCGAAATGGTGCCCAGCCCGGCCACCTGCTGCCAACTCAGGGCGCTGGCTCCGTCCGGTATCGTCAGGTAATGGGGTGAACTGCTCATCGCCGCCAGATAGTTGGTGTCCCCGGTGGTGATATACAGTTCCGCCGCCGCCCAGTAAAATTCGTCGCTCACGTCCGTGTCATCATACGGCCCAGAGCCGGTGAAGTTATTGCGGGCGTAAATGGCCGGGTGAGCCACGGCCGCTGCCCAGGCCGTTTCCGCCGCTGCCAGACAGCGGTCGGCAAAAGCGGCGTCAATATCTGCCCAGATGCGGGCGCACTGCGCGGCCGTCGCCGCCAGATTCAAGGTGGCCGCCGTGCTGGGGGGATAGAGGAAACGCGGCTGCGGGTCTTCATGCGGGGCAAGTCCCAGCCCCGTCCAGAAGCGGTCGGCGATTTTGTGGTGCGCCATGCCTTCCACCAGGGTGGGGGAGATGACGTTGCCCGGCAGGGTATAGCTGACCACACCGCCGGCCGGTACCTGCATTGCCAGCATAAACTCCATTTGCCAGCGTGCTTCGTCCAGAATGTCCGGTACGCCGTTGCTATTTTCGGGAATGTTCATTGTGCCATCGGCGATGGCGCTGCCGTCGGCCCAGGCCAGGTGTTGGGTGCGTTCGTACTGGTTCATCAACGTCCAGACGCTAATGCCGCCATTGACCACATATTTGCCATGATCACCGGCATCATACCAGCCGCCCACCACGTCCAGCGTGTAATTGCAGCCGTGCCATTGCGCCCCTTCCACGTCCACCTCATCAAAACAGGGCACATCATCATCACCCTGATTGGGGGCCACGCCAATGTGCCCGGCGGGGCGCGTCCATTGCGGGTCGCCCGCATAGGGCATGGTCAGAGTAATGCCGCTGCGGTTGTGGTAGAAGTAGGCCAGGGCGTCATATTTCATCTGGTCGTAAATATCGGCGCTGATGTCAAAGGGATGGCTGCTTTCGCCGTCTACTTCCAGGGTGTAATCTGTGCCTGGCGTCTGGTACGCGGAGAAGTCGGCGATGTGGACATGTTCGTCGGAGGCGACGTTGAGGCCGTGGACGGTGGTGCTGCCGGTGATCACGGCCGTGCCCGTCACATCGTACAGCGTCCAGGTGAGCGGCAGCGTGGCCGTGTTGCTGATGGTGGCCCGCTTCACCGCCTGCGGCAGGTAGCCCACCTGGTTCACGCGCACATTGGGCAGCGGATCACTGCCGCCGTCGGGCACCGGCCCGAACAGGGAAATGTCATCCAGATAGACGGTAAATTCACCCTGCCCGCCCATGTGGAATTGGAAGCTGGCGGCCTGATTATCACCGGGAGAAGTGAAGTAAAAGGTGAAGGTCTGGTTGCCCGTCGTCAGGGGCAGGGGCGCGTTGAAGTATTGGGTGAACGTGCCGCCATTTTCTTGCAGCAGCACGGTGATAGTGACGGCCTGTGACGCCCGCGCCTGCAAGGTCAGCGTGTAGGGCGCGCCCATGTACACGGGGATGTTGTGCTGGCCGACGATGGCGTCCCAGGGATTGCCGCCGCCGCTGGTGATCACCGCCGCCAGTTCGCCGCTGCTGGTATCGGGCGAAATAGAAGCCGTCGTCCACCAGGGGGAGAGGCCTTCGCTAAAGTCGCCATTTGCCAGCAATTCACCCACGGTGGCGGGCGGCGGTACCACCGGCTCCGGCCCAAGCAGGCTGACGTTGTCCAGGTAAAAGGTAAATTCGCCCTGCCCGCCAATATGGTATTGGAAGGTAGCCGCCGGATCGCTATTGGCGGGGGTGAAGGTATAGCTGAAGGTCTGGCTGCCAGTGGTGAGGGGCACGGCCGTAGCGAAGTATTGCGTAAAACTGCCCCCATCTTCTTGCAGCAGGACGGTAATGGTCACGGCGGTGCTGGCACGGGCGTCAAAAGTCAGTGTGTACGGCTCGCCGGCCTGCACCGGGATGCCATGCTGGCCGACAATGGCGTCCCAAGGGTTGCTGCCGCCACTGGTAATCACCGCTTCCAGTTCACCACTGCCGGTGTTGGGGGTAATAGAGGGGGTGGTCCACCAGGGATCGAGGCCGGCGCTAAAGTCGCCATTGCCGATGAGTTCGATCACATCGGTGGGCGCGGCCGGTTCGGGGCCGGCGGCCGCGGAAAGCCTGGTTATAAAGCCAATGACGGTGACCAACGCCACCGCCAGTAAAGCGGCAAAGATGAATAAACGGGTGGGTTTTGTTTTCATGGACTTCCTTTCTCCTTGTGCGGGGCGGCCGGCGGAATGCCGGGTCGCCTATGTTGCAAACGCTACACTGCAAGCGATTGCAATATGATAAAAGGAACCGGACGATTGGTCAAGTCGAGGTCTGGAGATTGGCGGTGCAGACATCGCGAGATTGGGGGTGCTTGAATCTCCCAATCTCTCAATCTCTCAATCTCACCCTTTTTATCGAAGTAATAGACTCTTACTAGGTGGAGTCGCGGATGATGAGGTGGGGTTGCAGGATGATGTGGGGTGGGGCGGGCACGGCCGTGACCTGCGCCAATAGCAGTTCTGCGGCGATTTCACCCAACCGGGCGGTGGGCTGCTGCACGGTGGTCAATGGCGGGGTAGTGTGGGCTGCCTGGGGCAGATCATCAAAACCGACCAGGACAATGTCGCCGGGAATGGTCAGCCCGGCTTCCTGGATGGCTTGCATGGCGCCAATGGCCATGGCGTCGCTGGCGGCGAAGACGGCCGTGGGGCGCGGCGACAGCGCCAATAACTGCTGCATCCCGGCGTAACCGCTGTCCGGGTCAAACGTACCGGGCACGATCCAGGCGGGTGGCACGGACAGCCCGGCCTGCTGCATGGCTGTCTGGTAGCCGTGCAACCGGTCTTGCCCGGCGGGCATAGTCAGGTTGCCGGTGATGGTGGCGATGCGCTGATGCCCTTTTTGCAGCAGATGTTCGGTCGCCAGCCGTCCACCTAACACGTTATCTACATCTACAAAGTGGGTGGTGGGTGGTGTGTCGCCGGAGAGGTGGCCGATGTGGACAAAGGTGATATTGTCCGCCAGCAGGCGAGGCACATATTGTTCGTCCAGGTAGGTGGTGGTGAGAATGACGCCGTTGGCCGGGATGTCCAGGATACGGCCGTAATCCCGTTCCAGCGTTTGACTATCTGGCGTGTTCGTGTCGGCAAAGTAGAGGGTGACGGCATAGCCCTGCTGCTGGCAGGTGCGGGCAATGCCCTGTACCACCGACATGTAAAACGGGTGGGTCAGCACCGAGGGGCTGGCATGGGGCACAATGACACAGATGAGGTCAAACGATTGCTGGCGGGCCAGTTGGCGGGCAGCCATGTTGGGTTTGTAGCCCACCTCTTGTGCCGCCTGCAAAACGCGCTGCCGCGTCTCGTCGCTAATGGGGATATTGGTAGTGATATTGTTCAATACGCGGGAAACGGTGGAAGTGGAAACATGCGCTCTTTGCGCCACGTCACGGAGGGTTGCTGCCATAGTGAAAAGTCCTGACTTTTTAGGAGTGCGATTATAGGGGAAATGGGCACGGTGGCAACGCTAAAACAGCCGATTTTTGCTCAATCGGATGGGGGATATGGCACAAAATGATTGTCAGACGGCAGCAGGCGAGAACTGCTGCCGTCTGTGTGGATCAATCAGTCGTTCCTGGTAACGTAGGGCAGGAACACGTAAAAATCTTTGGGGAGGGGCGTGCCGGTTATGGTTGGCGTCGCCGTTGCCGTTGCTGTAGCGGTGGCGGTTGGTGTAGCCGTGGCTGTATCGGTCGGGGTGGCCGTGGGCGTGTCGGTGGGCGTGGGCGTGAAGGTGTTGGTCGGTGTTGGTGTGTCCGTCGGTGTTGGCGTATCAGTCGGTGTTGGCGTAAATGTGTTGGTCGGCGTTGGTGTGTCTGTGGGGGTGGGGGTAAAGGTATGGGTAGGCGTTGGGCCAGTAGGGGTAAATGTGGGGGTTGGCGTCGGCCCAATGACCCCACTCAGGTCAATAGAAAAGAAGCCCTGCCCTATGACGGTGCCGGTGATGTTTCGCATGGTGGCTACCACATAGAAAATCCCGGCATCGGTGAGGTAGCCGTCATCATTGCCAAAGGTGTTAAAGTAAACGTCATCGTCAAATATGCCGTTATCGTCCAGGTCAATGGGGTCATTCTCGCGGGCGATGACCATGGTGTTGTTCAAGACGAGGACGCCATTGGCCGGGGTGGGGCCGTCGCTGACGCCGCCAATCACATAATCACCCAGGCTGTTGCCTACGTGCAGGAAAAAGGTGTCGGCAAATTCGGTGTCGGTGAAGTTTTCGGTAGCGCCCACGTAAATGGGACTACCGGAGGCGGCCAGAACGGCGCCGTTGCTGTAAACCCAATCCTGTTCGGTGAGGTCATTATTGCCGCGCACAAACCAATTTCCATTGGGAGCCATTGATACACCAACGATGCCGTTTAAGTCCACCGGCTCGCTGAAGCCGCTGCCCGGCAAAATGACCCCTTCCTGCACCACCACCGTTCCGTTTACGGCGACTACGTCATCGGTATTGGTGTCACCGGTTAAGTCTCCCAGGACGATCCAACTGCTGCCGTCGGCGGAGATGAAGTAATCATCCGTATCGAAGTTTTCCCAGAATTCCGTGCCTATCTGGCCGGGAGGGATGGTGACGCCTTCCTGGGCCAACACATTTGTGCCCAAAATCAGCAGGTCGTCCTCAGTTGTGGGTAAACCATCTACGAGGTCAGCGGAGAAGCCGACCGTGCCATCATTGGCGATCACGGCCGTGTCCAGCGTAATACCCCAGGTTGTGGTCGGCAGCGCGGGCAGGGTGGTGCTGACGCCTTCTTGGGCAACGACGGTAATCGTCACAGCGTCACCAAACAGGATGTATTCATCCCCAGTGGTGGGGCCGTCGGTATTGGTGGCAAAGACAAATTCGCCAGAATCGTTGATGCCCAGTTTGGTATCCAGCAGGCCATAATGTTCACTCATGTTCCAGGTGGTCGTCACCCCTTCTCTGACGCGCACGACGCCATTAACCAGTAAGATTTCGTCTTCTGTGGTGGGCAGGTTGGTATCGGCCGTTAAGACCCAATTGCCGTTGGGGCTGCCAAATACCCGGTCAAAGGCAGCTGAACCCGGCCCAAATTGGACGCCCGGCAGTCCGGGTACCTCCGAGCTAGGGTCGCCGGTTATGCTGGTATAAATGACGGTGACGGGCGGCGCGCCGCCCAGGGAGGTGGTTTGGGCCATGCTGGACAGGGTGAAGAGGCCTCCAATGAAACCACCCACACTGAATAGGATCAACAGCAAACCTTTGAACACACGCAATCCATTGCTGAACATGATCATGAGAATACCCTCCGTGAAGTATTTTGGTGAATCGGGTTGGATGAATAGCTAGAATGATGAACTGCAAGTAGAACCTGAAAGGTTGAGGCACATATGATACCGCAGACCGGGCAGGTCTCCAAGAATTAAGTTTTGCCCCGGTGAGGTTGTGAAGGTACATTTTCGGGAGGTACAGGTAGAAAGTTATGGAGGTACAACGATGGTAACTGAGAGGCCAACTGTTTTGTATGAACGCGACGGCCGTGTCGCTCACATTACCTTGCATCGCCCAGAGAAACTGAACGCGATCAATGAAACGATGCCGCAAGAATTGCGCACGGCCGTGCAGCGGGCCAACCAGGATGACGCGGTGCATGTGATCGTGTTGAGCGGGGCCGGGCAGGCCTTTTGCAGCGGCTATGACCTGGAGATTTTTGCCGAACGGCCGCGCCCCGTGCCCGGCAGCCAGGAGATGCCCTGGGACCCGATGGTGGATTACCAATTGATGGGTGAAAACACGGCCTGTTTTATGAGTCTATGGCGCAGTCACAAGCCGGTTATCTGCAAAGTGCAGGGTTTTGCCGTAGCCGGGGGCAGCGACATCGCCCTGTGCTGTGACCTGATCGTGATGGCCGAGGAGGCACAGATTGGCTACCCACCGGCGCGGGTATGGGGCTGCCCGACGACGGCGATGTGGGTCTACCGGGTGGGGGCGGAACGGGCCAAACGACTGCTGTTGACGGGGGATTTAATTCACGGCCGTACCGCTGCCGCCATCGGTCTGGTGAGTGAAGCGGTTCCGGCCGAACAGCTTGAGGCACGGGTGGCACAACTGGCGCAGCGTATGGCGGCTGTGCCCAAGAACCAGTTGATGATGCACAAACTGCTGGTGAACCAGGCCTATGCCAACATGGGGCTGGAAAGTACACAACTGCTGGCGACGCTGTTTGACGGCATGGCCCGCCATTCACCGGAGGGAGTGGCCTTCAAAGCCCGCGCGGAAGCGGTGGGTTTTAAGCAGGCAGTGCGGGAGAGGGATGGGTGAACAAATCTGTTTAACGCGGAGGCGCGGAGGTGCAGAGAAAGAAAGGGGATAAGTTACGGCCGTGTGGCTACCTCCAATTCTGCCAGATAGATGAGAGCGTATGCGGCCGTGTCGCCGCACATCTCCTGGTTGGCTTGCAGCCGGTTGCAGACGGCGGGCCGGTCGGGGTGGCCGAAGATGGCGCAACGGTTATCGGCCGTCAACTGCACACAGCGCACACCCGCCGGTTTGCCATGCGGCATACCGGGGATGGGGGAAGAGATAGAAGGGGCAATACAACAAGCCCCACAACCAATGCGACATTCCATGCTATTTTTCATACCGAAACAAGTGCGTTTGCCACTGGCTGAGGGGGCTTTGGCCGGTGTGTTGGAAGTAGGCCAGGGCGGATTGGGCATTGAGAATCTGGTCGGCGGCGGCGGGGTGGCGGAATTCGTAGAGCGGGCCGCCGGCCTGTTCCTCGGCGGCGTATAACTCCACGCAGTGGTACAGGTCGGGGCGCTGCATGTCAAACGGCACCCAGTCGGTGCTGGCGAGCAGGCCGCCATAGGTGAAACCGGGGGCTTCCTGGGTCAGGCGGTGGATGCGGGTACGGCCGTACTGGTATGACACACTCAAAAACACCACCCCCCCTGGTTTCATGAACGGCCGTGCCCCCGCCAACACCTGCCGCCGAAAACCAAAACCATCATCCCCTTCGCTGGTGGGTGGGTTCGCCAGGATAAATTGGACGTGCCCGGCGTAAGCAGCCAGCGCCGCCTGGTCGGTGGCGGCAAAGGGGGTGTAAGAGTCGGCCAGGAAAAAGGTCAGGCGATCAGCCACGCCATTCGCAACGGCGTTGTGCTGCGCGGCGGCGATGTTGGCCGGGTCAATGTCCAGGCCAATGACGTGGCTGACGGTGGGGATTTGCACGGCCGTGATCCCCAAACAGCCGACGCCACAGCCCCAATCCAGCCCCACACCCGCCAACAGATGGTGGTGTAAACCAATGGTTTGCAGGGCAATACGGCTGGCCGGGGTCAGGGCAAAAGCACCGGGCGGCTGGTGAATTTCCAGTTCGGCCAGCCCGCCGGTATCGGCTGCTGTCAGGTGAACGGTATTTTTGGGCGTGATAGTCATAACAACCTGATAAACAGGTAATTGAGTAATTGGGTCATTACGCAGTTACCCAGTTACTCAATTACATCTTCTGCAACTGCTCCGCCAGCGTTTCAATTTCGGCCCAGTGGGTGGCTTCGTGCAGCGCCAGGCGGCGGGCCTGGCTGAAGACGCTGTGGGTGTGATTGCCCAACATGGCCGGGCGCGCCCACTTTTCCTCCGGTAATTTTTGCAGCACGACCACCAGTTCGACCCGTTTGAGGGTGAAAGATTGTAGCGAGGTGGTGAAGGGCAGACGGCCGTAGCCCACTACCTTGCTCCATTCTCGTGGATGGAATACCGGCATGTGCGGATTCTCTGTGGTCAGCATGGCGTAAATGGTGTGTGTCCAGACATCATCAAAGCCACGCAAATGGGCCAAAATCTGGGCAATTGACCATTCTTTGGCAGATGGTGGGGTGTGTAATTGGGTTTCGGTAAGTACGGCCGTTGCTGTCGCGATACGTGCTGGTGTTTCGACCAATAAAGCCAACACCTCGGCAATGTTTGCAGAAGTTATCGTGGTTTTGGGCATGGGGGGATTGTATTACGAACGAAGTGCCAGGCAAGGGGCAAAACCTCATTGGTTAACCAGGGTAGAACAGCCCCTTGCCTGGCACTTTCTAGCGCCGGTTACTCTTCGCGCACGGCCGTAGCCACGACCATTTGCCCCAAGCGGAACGCCGGGTAAACGCCGGCCAGCAGGGCGGCCGTGAGGGCGATGGCAAACGCCTGGGCAAAGTAGACCGGGTTCAGGTTCATTTGCAGCGTCCAGCCAAAGGAACGCACGTTGATGACGTAGATGAGAATCCAGGCCAGCATGGTGCCGGTGGGCAGCGCCAGCAGCCCGGCCAGGCTGCCCATCAGGCCCGTTTCCAGCAGCGTCAGCCCCCAAAGCTGGCGCACGGTCATGCCGGTGGCGCGCAGCACGCCCCATTCGCGGGCGCGTTCCAGTTGCAGGCTCATCAGGGCGCTGAGGATGCCGATGAAGGCGACGACCACCGCCAGCAGCCGCAGGGCCGCGGTAATGGCAAAGGTGCGGTCGAAAATCTCCAGCGCCCCGGCGCGCACGCTCTGGTTGGATTGAATGGTGAGGTCGCTACGGCCGTTAAACCGCGCCTGCATCGTCGCCACCACCTCATCTACATCAGTCCCCTCGGTCACAAACAGCCCCATCGTGGAGATGGTCGCATCATCCCACAGTTCACGGTACAGCGATTGCCCCATGTACACCCGCCCCTGGTCGGTGGTGTAATCGTAGGTCACGGCCAGCACCGGGAAGGTGCGTTCCCCGGCGGGTGTGGCGATGGTGATGGGCGGCGGCGGTAGCCCCAGATTTTCCCGTTGCAGCAGCGGCTCGGTGATGAAAATGCCCTCGCCCGCCAGCAGCTTTGCCCAGGCAATGGGCCTATCCCCGGCCAGCCAAAGGTAGCGCCGGTTGCCGTT
Organism: Anaerolineae bacterium; assembly: GCA_023382655.1. Lineage (GTDB taxonomy): Bacteria > Chloroflexota > Anaerolineae > Promineifilales > Promineifilaceae > CAADGU01. The sequence goes on from JAHDWK010000015.1 coordinate 38,306, forward strand.
GGAGACGTCGCCGTCAACGGCGATCAGGTCGGCCGCCAGGGCATAATCGGGCAGGGTGATGGGCAGTTCGCGGGCGGTGACGGCCCAGGCGATACCGGGCGTGTTCACGGCCGTGTCCCGTACATCCGCCGCCAATACCCCGCCAATCTCGCTGTTGGTCAGGCGCGGCGTCGAGATGAAGATGTCCGCTTGCAGGGTGTCATTGAGCCACACGTCCACGGTGTTGCGAAAGGAGCCAATCATCACCGAGACGCCGACGATGACGGAGACGGCCACCATCAGGGCGGCAATGGCGATGGAGGTACGGCTGAGAGAACGGGTAATGTCACGGGGGGCCATGCGCCCCAGGACGCCAAATAGACGGGTGGTAAGCGGGGTAATGAGGGGCATGAGCACGGCCGTCAGCGGCGGCGTCAGCAGGGCGAAGCCAAACAAGATGGCAAACAACCCGGCAAACGCGGTAATCAATGAACCGGGAATGCGCAATAACAAAGCGCCGATCCCCACCAACACCAGCCAGCCCAACAGCAGCCAGGGCAGCAGGCGGCGCGTTTTGCCTTCCAGCGTGGAGCGGCGCAGCACGGTGGCGGGGGTGGTTTGCATCGCTTCCCAGGCGGGCAAGAGGGAGGCGAACAGCGCCGCCAACATACCCAATACCAGCCCCAAGACCAGCGATCCCGGCGGAATGGTCACATCCTGCACATTGAGAGCGAAGTAGAGGTCGTTGATCGTTTGCGTCACCAGCCGCACCATGCCCCGCCCCAAAATGACGCCAACGACCAGCCCCAGCAGCCCACCAATCAGGCTGAGGACGGCCGCTTCCACCAGAATCAGGCGCAGCAGTTGGCCGCCGGTGACGCCCAGACTGCGCAAAATGCCGAACAACGGCCGTCGCTGTACCACGCTAAAACTGACGGTGTTGTAGATGAGGAACATGCCCACCACCAGCGCCAACAGGCTGAGGGCGGTGAGATTCAGTTCAAAGGCGGCGGTCATTTGTTGGATGGTGTTGCTGCGGGCGGCGGCCGTTTCCAGGCGCACGCCGGGCGGCAGGGTGGGGGTTAAGGCGTTGGCTTGCTGTTGGGTCAAGATGAGATCAATGTGGCTGAGACGGCCGGGCATGTCCAATATCTCTTGGGCGTTGGCGATGTCGGTGAAGAGCAGGCTGCCCAGGGCGCGGCGGTTGACCTCGCTGCTGGGGGTGAGCAGGCCAACGATACGCAGGGGGGTGGCACGGCCGTTGACCGTAATCGTCACCACGTCGCCCAAATCCAACCCATACCGCGCCGCCAGCGGCTCAGAGAGGACAACAGTGTTGGGTTCGGCTAGAAAGGCGGCCAATCCGTCGCCCGCCAGATCCCCTTCCGCCTGTCCGGGCGCGCCAAAGTAGTCGCGAAAAGGCGGCTCGGCAAAGAGGTCAATACCCACCAGCCGCATGAGCTGGTTGTCCAGTTCAGCCGCCAGCCCGTACCCTTCCACCACCGGCGCAGCAGGGGCGATCCCCTGGGCCACGCGCAGGTGGGTGTAGAGCGCCTCATCCAGGCTGCCACTGCCTACCAACCGGTGGCTGGCCTTGCCGGTGATGGCATTGGTGGAAAGCTGGAAAGCGCGGCTGGCCGATTCGCTGGCCAGGTCAATGGACACCATCATGGCCACGCCAATAGCCACGCCCAGGATGAAGAGGATGGTCTGGAACGGCCGTCGGCGCAAGCGGCGATAGGCGGTGCGGTACAGGGGGCGGTTGTTGATCATAGCGGTGGCAACGTTTGTAGCAGGCACTTTAGTGCCGCCAGCAGGCGATTTATCGCCTACTACGAACAAACCTATCTGTAATTGATCACCAATACCTCGCTCACCTGGCCCCGTTTGTTGGCCTTGGAATTGATGGCGCGGCTGGCTTTGAGTTCCCGGCAGTGGAAATCGCGGTACAGGGCCAGTGTCATTGGCGTCCAGGAATTGCTGAGCATCAGCAGACAGCCGCGCCGGTTGAGTTCGTGGTAGACGTCCGCCAATTCTTGCTGTTCTCGTTGGCCAAAGGGGTGGGGAGTGTAGCTGGTGAAGCTGGCGGTGGGCGACAGCGGCACATAGGGGGGGTCAAAGTAGATAAAGTCGCCGCTTTGTGCCCAGTCAAGCAGTTCTCGAAAATCTGCCTGCACAATGGCCACGCCTTGCAGGGCGCGGCTGGCGCTGTGTAAGGCGGCGGTATCAAAGATGGCCGGGTTTTGGTAGCGGCCCATGGGCACATTAAACTGCCCGGCGCGGTTGACCCGGTAGAGGCCGTTGTAACAGGTTTTGTTGAGGTAAATGAAGCGGGCGGCGCGGGCTACCGGGGAAAGTTCGGCCACCTGTTGGGTGCGGATGTGATAGTAGTAATCTTTTTGGTGCTGCTGGCGGTGTTTGGTTAATTTTTCGATGAGGGTGGCCACATCATCACGCACAACCTGGTAGCAGTTGACCAGTTCGCCGTTGCTATCGGCCAGGCGCATACTCGTGAACTGTGCCCGGTCTTGTTCGCGTAGTGAATAGAGATGCCAGTAGACGGCGGCGCTGCCGGTAAATGGTTCACAATAGCGGTTAAATTCGGCGGGGAAATGGGGGGCAATCTGGCTCAATAACTGCGTCTTGCCACCGGCCCACTTCAGAAATGGTTTGGGTGGGATGTAAGCGGGTGGCACGGCCGTCATACGGGAGAATCCACAGATTACACAGATGTCACAGATTATGTAAATAAAAATCTGTGACATCTGTGGCTAAACAATCAGGTGGATACGGAGCGGTAGGTGAAGGGTTCCAGGTAGGCGTCGAAGCCGCCGGGCACACCTTTGACCAGGACGCTGATGGCGTCGTGGGAGTGCAGTGATTCTTTGTGGGAGGCGAAAATGCGGAAGTCGGCGATACGGCCGTCTTCGTCCAGCCCTTCATACAACAGGCGCACCGCGTCTTCCACAAATTTCAGATTAGCAGCGTTGAGTTCGGCAAACGCCTGTTCGTCTTCTCGCTTGACCATCACCTGGGTTTCTGTTTGCAACGCCTCACGCGATATGTCTACTAGGTCTTCAATCCAAAAGCCATCGTTGTATTCCACCGAAATTTTGGCGACGGAACGCTGGCTGTGAGGCACAGCGGCGACGCCGCGTGTCAGGTTGGCGTGTACACTCAACTCGTAGCTACACGGGCAGGCAGAGGAGTAGACGAAGTCCAGATGGATGAACTGGCGCACGCCCTGATCGGGAGTGACGATGGTTTCCAGCACCACCGGGTAGTATTGATAGCCGGCCAGGCCGCTGCGTAGGCTCTCTTGCAGCAAGGGATAATCGAAGGCGATGGCAATGCGGGCGGAGGAGCTTTCTAGATTTTCCAGGTAGCTGGCGACCACGTTTTGTAGTGTTTGTGGCGTCAATTCGCTCTCGTCGTATTCGTAGAAGGTGCGCATGATACGGCTCATGTTAATGCCCTTTTTGAAGGCGTCCAGGGAGACGGTGCCGGTGATGGAGCAGTGGACTTGCTGCGAGCCGCCGTCGCGGGTCATGACGTGCATGGGTACTTTGAAGTTGTGGATGCCGACGTGCTGAATGGTCACGGCCGTGCCCCGGTTTTCGCTGGTGTTTTGCATGTCCGGCATGGACGCTTTGTAGGCCGGCGTCGGTTTGAATTCGGTGTCGTACACCTTTTGCAAATCTTTGACACGGCGCTGCGTGGCGGCTGCCTCGTCAATTTCGGGGATAATGCTCAGCCCATTCAAGCCGCTTTTACCATTTTTATGAAAGCCATTGCCGTTGAGTACGGCCACTTCGGCTTTGTTCAGTACAGGCGTGTGCCCATTGTTTTTCATCGTCTTATTCATTTTCGTCTCCTTAACAGTTGCAAAATAAACCTGAATGGCAACGTTGTAGTCGGGTTCAGTTTCATCAGGCGGGTAGTAAGTAGAGTCTGTATATGCCAGAATTCTTACTGTGGTTTCAGATTATTTAGCAGATTTAGAGTAGCTTCTATGATTTGTGCCTGTTGTGTGGCCCGGCCAATGGTGGCGGGATTGTCACCGGACTGCGCGCCATACCAGCCAAATTGGGCATGATTGCCACCTGTTATCGGCCACCATTGTACATCAGCAGGTAATAAATCTTTCGCTTTCTCAACATCTGCTATGCTGGCCAGCCCATCTTCGGTGCCATAAATGGACACAACATCAAGGTCATAACCCGACAAATCGGCATTCTCGGCCGGATAGGCAGCCCACAACGCCAGCCCATCTACCATGTCCGGTTGGTCGTAGGCATATTGGGCCGCCATTGCGCCGCCCAGGGAGTGCCCGGCAATGGCCCATTGCTCAATGTGGGGGTAGGCAGCGATAACGGCCGTGGCCGCATTGGCATCGAAAAAGGCCAGATTGAGCGGCATGGGCACAATCACTACCTGGTAGCCTTCACTGGCAATGGCGCGGGCCACCGGTGCATAAGCGCGGGCATCCACACGGCCACCGGGGTAGATGATCAGGCCGGTTGTTGGCGGCGCGCCGGTGGGCATGAAGGTGATCCATTCATCCTGGGTCACTGTGATCTGCGCGTCAGATGAGAGGGCGGTTATTGCTTCGGGCATTGGCGCGGCGGTATCGCCGGCCCAGGCCACAAAGCCGATGGAAACAAGTAGCAGCCCGGCCACTACGGCCAATAATAGAAATGTTACTTTCCTGAATTTTGTTACTTTGTGGGAATTACCGTTTTTCTTAACAGATAATGACTCGGTGGGGTTAATCAGTGTCATGGATTTTTTCCTGGTCTAAAATTTATACATACAAACATCATTGTAACTGTGTTGTACAGATTTTGTCAAGATATTGAATTTTTCTGTATAGAAAAATTTAGAAACGCTCATCTACCGAAGGATTGATTCGTTAATGAACCCACTCATCTATGTCGAAAACTTGAGTAAGGATTTCCAAGAGGGAGAGCAGCTGCGCCGGGTGTTGCAAGCGGTGAATACGCAGTTTTACGAGGGAGAGTTTTCTGTTCTGTTGGGTAAAAGTGGCAGCGGCAAAAGCACGTTGTTGAATTTGCTCAGCGGGATCGAAAAGCCGTCACACGGCCGTGTCACCATCCATAACACCGCCATTACTGACCTGAGCGAACGGCAACGCACCCTGTTCCGTCGAGATCATATCGGTTTCGTTTTCCAGTTTTTTAACCTGATTCCCACGCTGACGGTGCTGGAAAATGTGACGCTGCCGCAGGAATTGGCCGGGGGACACGGCCGTGCCGTTGCCCAATCCGCCCTTGCCTTACTGGAACAGGTCGGTCTGGCCGATCGGCAACATACTTTCCCTGACAAACTGTCCGGTGGGGAGCAGCAGCGCGTGGCCATTGCCCGCGCCCTGGCGCACAATCCCCTGCTGGTGCTGGCCGATGAACCGACCGGTAATCTGGACGAAGAAACGGGCGAAATGGTGATGGCGCTCTTGCTCAAATTGACGCGCGATGCGGGCAAAACCCTGATTATGGCCACCCACAACCCGGAAATTGTACCCCTGGCGGATCGGGTTTATCGTGTGCATGAGGGGGAGGTGGAGGTAATTGAGTAATTAGGCAATTGAGACGCCAATTACCCAATTACTCAATTACATTCTTTACGGCAGCGTACAGCCACCGGGGAAATAGTTATTGGGGTCAATGTAAATCTGGCCGGATTTCTGGGTGGCGGTGGTGTCTTCAATAACACGAATCTCGTGATTGTAGGCCGCACAGCGCCGCGCCTGGGCAAAGTGAGTAAACGGGCCGGGGCCACGATATTCGGCGGCCTGCCCACCTGGTAAATCAAAGACAAACACGGTAAATTGGCCGCCGCTGCCGCCATCAAGGTAGGGGAAGATGGTGATCTGGCAGCGCCAGTCTGGGCCATTGCCGGGATAATCACAAGATTCAACGGTGAAAATATAGTTAGCCACACCGGCGCCCGGTGTGGGGGAAGGGGTAGCGGTGGGTGCGCCCGAAGTAGGCGAAGCGGTCGGTGTCGGCGTCTGGCGGGGTACGACTACAAAACTAAAAGTTAAAGGGGTACCTACGCCATCCCCTTCAGCGTTCTGCAACTCCCAGGTACTTTCATATGTGCCGAGGGTAGACGGAGAAGCGAAATCGGCGGTGAGGGTAACCCGCTCGCCGGGGGCCACGGCCGTGCCCACCGCAATGGGAGCGTCCTCATAACCAAACTCTTCCCCCTCCACATAGGCCCACACCAGATTGACCGGCCAGGGACAGTCGCTATTGTTTTCCAGCACCCACTGTGCCGTAAATCCGCTGCTGGGGAAAACGGCATTTGAGGTGGTATTGGCCCTGGTGGTGGAAACCAGACGCACGGTGGGTACACAACTGTCTAGAAAAGCGGCGGTCGCGTCTACAGTCGGTGAAGGTGTGGCGGAAGCTGCCGGGGTGTGCGAGGCTGTCGGTGTATTGGTAGGGGTATCAGTAGCGGCGGCGGCCGTCAGGGCAATGGCCAGTTCTGCTAACTGGGTGGCTACCTGGTTGGGTGTGGCCGTGACGGGTGACGGGGTTTCTGTGGCGATGGCGGGTGGGGTGGGGGTGTTGGTGGCATCATCCCCGGCAATGACGGGCGGCGTCTCGTTGCCGGCATCATCAGTGTCAAATGCGCCGCTGGCATACAGCCCACCGCCAGTGATGAGTAGGAAAATAACGGCGACTACAGCATAGGCCCAGGTGGGGATTTTGCGGGCCGGTGGAGCTACGGCCGTTTCCGGTGAGATGGCAACCGGTGCGCCAACGGCCGTTGGCTCAGCCGGGGTGTGGACGACAGTAGAGGTTTGGGCCGCGCCGACGGCCGTTTGTGAGGCGATGGTCATACCTGGGGCCGTATAATCGGGCGAGGAGGTAATGACGGTCGCGCCGCCCAGGGGAGTCACGGCCGTTGTCGCCCGTTCATCAGACCAATTGATGGCCCTTAAAGCCGCCGCCATTTCCGCCGCCGTTTGGAAACGCTCATCCGGGTTCTTTGCCAGCGCCTTCACAATAGCGTTTTGTAGATCCAGTGGCATATCCGGGTTAAACGTCACCGGCTGGGGAACCGGCTCATTCACATGTTTCATCACCACTGCCAACGGCGTATCGGCCGCAAACGGCAGCTTATTCGTCACCATTTGGAAGAGCAGCACCCCCAGCGAGTAAATATCTACCCGTTCATCACCCGGTTTGCCCAATGCCTGCTCCGGCGACATATAGGAAGGCGTGCCAATGAGCGCCCCGGTGGCCGTATAGGCCATCGTCTGGCTACCCATCAGCTTAACAATGCCAAAATCGGTCAGCACAGCCTGGCCGGTTTCTTTGCGCAGCATGATGTTAGCCGGTTTAATGTCGCGGTGTACCATGCCCCGCCGGTGGGCATAGGACAGAGCGTCGGCCACATCGGCAATCATCTTCACCGATTGTTCCAGGGGAAAACTCTCACCGGCGGCCGCCAGTTCTTCCAGCTTTTGCTTCAGCGTGCCCCCGTCAATGTATTCCATGACCAGGTAGTAGCTATCTTTGCCATAGATGTCGAAGTCAAAAACCCGGACGATATTGGGGTGGCCCAGGGCGGCCATGGCCCGCGCTTCCCGCTTGAATCGCTGCAAAAAATCATCCTCGGCGCTGAGGAAGGTGTGCATGATCTTGATAGCTACGTAGCGATCGAGGCTCTCTTGATACCCCTTGTAGACCTCGGCCATACCACCACGACCCAGCCGCTCTTCGATGTGGTATTTGCCAATGGTTTTCCCGGTTAAAGTGGATTCTTCCATATTTCCTATGCCTGCCAGCCTGATGATCTGAATGATTGTTACGCGCCACCAGTAATTGGCATGGTTAGTATACCCAGTTTTAAGGTAATGCGAAAAGGGCAGCAGGTGTCAGGTGATTAGACATTCACTTGACACCTGACACCTGAATATCTGACACTTTTAGCTGCCCACAACCGGCGGCAATGTCTATGCCCCGGCGTTGGCGCACAGTGCTGGGGATGCCGTATTGGGTGAGGATGGCCTGGAACTGTTTGACCGACGGCCGTGCCGTTGGCAGTCCGTCATAACCCGGCGTGGGATTCAGGGGGATCAGGTTGACGTGGGCGGGGATGGTTTGCAAAAGTTGGCCCAGGGCATGTGCCTGTTCGGGGGCATCATTTTTGTCTTCAATCAGCGTCCACTCAAAGAAGATGTGCCGTTTTCTTTTCTGGGTGTAATAACGACAGGCATCCAGCAGTTCGGCCAGCGGCCAACGGCGGGCGGGGGGTACGAGCGCCTGCCGTTCGGCATCCGTCGCGCCATGCAGGCTGACGGCCAACCGCACCTGCCGCCCCTCGTCGGCCAGACGGATAATGCCGGGCACGACGCCCACAGTGCTGAGGGTGATGTGGCGCGGGGCGATGGCCATGCCCTTGGGGTGAGTGAGAATGTCTACGGCCGTCATCGTGGCCTCATAATTGTGCAGTGGTTCACCCATACCCATGAGAACGATGTTGCGTAGCCGTGGCTGGCTGGTTTCTTGTAATAGCCGGTCTACAAACAAGACCTGCCCCACAATTTCCCCGGCAGAGAGGTGACGGGTGAAGCCCATCTGCCCGGTGGCGCAAAAGACGCAGCCCATGGCGCAGCCGACCTGGGTGCTGACGCAAGCGGTCGCCCGCCCCTTGAACCCCATGAGGACGGTTTCAATAGTTTGGCCGTCGGCCAGGGCCAGCAGGAATTTGCGGGTAAAGCCATCGCTGCTGTGGGTGTCCAGGCGAGTGTGGGGCAGGGGCACGGCCGTGTCTTGAACCAACCTGTCCTGCAAATCCCGGCGCAGGTCGGTCATCACCGCCACCGTATCCACCTGTTCCTGGTACAGATAGGCCCAGATGCGGCCGGCATGGTAAGGGCTAAAGCCCCAGGTTTGCAGCAGATTTTCCAGCGCCGGGTAATTCAGGTCATACAAATTAAGCATAGGCAGGTGATTGTAGCCTAACGGCCGTGCCCGGCATAGGGTGCATATGAGAATTTTTGCCGGGCGCAACAAAGAAGTATATTCTTGCCAGTTAACCATTCGCCCAGGTAGTGTCAGCGAATGAATATCGGTAGGGAAAGGCCAGGCTGAGTATTGTTATGCATACTATCTTAAATTTAGAGCAGCAGAAAGTGTTGCTGGACAACATGCGTGATGCGGTCATCATCATGGATTTACAGTTTCATATTCTAAGCTGGAACATGGCCGCCGTAGCCATGTATGGCTGGGAAGCGGACGAGGTGTTGGCGCAGTCAATCACTGACGTTGTACCTCAATATCAAATCGGCGCTTCTTATGATGAGACGGTGGAACGCCTTTGGGGGCAAGGATATTATGAAGGGGAAGCGGTGCACACATGCCGTGATGGACAGCAGATCAATGTGTGGGCCAAAGTAACGCTGCTGCGAAATAAAGCTGGTAAGCCGGTAGGCGTCTTGGCGCTGAATCGGGATATGACCGACCGCCGCCAAATGGAGGAGGCGCTCAGTAAACGGCTGGCCATGGAGCAGTTTGTGGCAGAGGTGGCAGCCCAATTTATCAACCTGCCCGCCAGCCAGGTGGACGCCGGTATTGATGATACGCTCCGGTTAGCGGCGGGATTTGCCGGCGCCGTGCGCAGTTCTGTGTTTATGTTTCATGATGATCTGGTGCGGATGACCAATACCCATGAGTGGTGTGCTGATCCGGTCGATTCGCAAAAAGCGCAGGTACAAAATGTGCTGGTGCGTGATCTGCAACTGACGATGATGCGCTTTGCTGCTGGGGAAAACCTGATCATCTCCCGGCCAGAAGAGGTTGAGCAACTGCCTGTGATCAATACCTGGATGGCTCAGTATGGTTTTCGGGCCATGCTGTTTGTGCCGATGTTTTATCAGGGGAAATTGGTGGGCGCGTTGGGATTTTATGGGCCGGTGGGTGTGGAAATGGTTTGGCCGGAGGTGTGGCTGACGATGTTGACATTGTTGACGACGGTCATTGTGAACGCCATCCAGCGTAAACGCGCAGACGAGCAACAGCAGGCATACGCAGCGGAGTTGGAGCGGAGTAATATGGAATTGCAGGAGTTCGCTTTTGTAGCTTCCCATGATTTGCAGGAGCCGCTACGTAAGATTTTGACGTTTGGGGAACGGCTGCGTACCCGGTATGAGGATCAACTGGACGCACGGGGCCGGGATTATTTGCAACGGTCGGAGCGTTCGGCGGTGCGGATGCAATCGCTGTTGAGTGGTTTGCTGCTCTATTCACGAGTGCAAACACAGGCGCGCCCTTTTGCCCCGGTGAATTTAACGGCCGTCCTGCAAAACGTTCTCTCCGATTTAGAAGACCAGATGGAACGGGTACACGGCCGTGTCGTCACCCACCCCTTGCCCACCATTGAAGCCGACGCCACCCAAATGCGCCAGCTTTTCCAAAACCTGATCAGCAACGCGCTAAAATTTCACCGTCCGGGCGAATCCCCGGTAGTAGAAGTGCAGGGGGAAAAGATAAACGTCAACGGCCGTGGCCTGCTGGAAATCCGTATCACTGACAATGGTATTGGTTTTGCGCCCCAGGATAGCGAACGGATTTTTGGCGTCTTCCAGCGATTGCACGGCCATACCGAATATGAAGGCGCCGGCCTCGGGTTAGCCATTTGCCGTAAAATTGTGCTGCGTCACTTTGGTCATATTACCGCTCAGGCCGTGCCCCACAACGGCGCCACGTTTATTGTGCAGCTGCCGTTCACGCAATTGCCCCTCAGCCAGAAGATGATATAAACAGGTTTATGCCTGACCAAGAACCGCAAATTAACAGCCTCATTGTGTACAAAAACCAGCCTGGTCGTGTGGTGCAAACCGGCAAAAAACTGTTCATTGAACTACCTGATGGCAGCCGTTTAAGCGTCCGTCCCAAAGATGTGATTTTGCTGCATCCTGGCCCCGCGCCTGCCTTATCCCGCTTGCAGCCGCCGCCCGGTGATATACAGACCGCCTGCGAATTGTTGGCCGGGCAAACCACCTCCTTGCCGGAACTGGCCGAACTCATTTATGATGAATATTCCCCGGCAGCAGCCTGGGCCGTCTGGCAGCAGTTAGCCGATGGTTTGTATGTGGCTGGCAGCCAGGAAGCAATTGAGGTCAATCCGCCAGAGGTCGTGGCCAAAATTCAAGCAGAACGGGCGGCTAAAGCTGCCGCCGAGCAGCAGTGGCAGGAGTTCTTGGGGCGATTGCGGGACGGCCGTTACCAACCCCAAGATACCAGTTATTTGCAAGAAATCGTGGCGCTGGCCACCAAACAACGCGAAAACAGCAAAATCCTGCGTACCCTGGGCCAATCCGAAACCCCCGAACAGGCCCACGCCCTGCTGCTCAAAATCGGCTACTGGGATGAAATGGTCAACCCCTACCCCCAACGCCTGGGCCTGCCTACCCCATTACCCCATTACCCAATTACCCCATTACCCATTGAAGATCGCCGCGACCTCACCCACCTGCCTGCGTTTGCCATTGACGATGAAGACAACCAGGACCCGGATGACGCCCTGAGTCTGGATGACAACCGGCTGTGGGTGCATGTGGCTGACGTGGCCGCGCTGGTAACGCCGGGCAGCCCCGCCGACGTGGAAGCCCGCGCCCGCGCCGCCAACCTGTATTTGCCCGAAGGTACCGTGCCCATGCTACCCCCGATTGTCACGGAAACGTTGGGGTTGGGCCTGGCGGAGGTTTCACCGGCACTGTCGTTTGGGCTGGATTTAGCGGCCGATGGCGGCATAAGCGGGGTGGAGATTGTGCCCAGTTGGGTGCGGGTGACACGCCTGACGTATGAACAGGTGGAGGCGCGGCTGGCGGAAGAACCATTTGCGGCCCTGTATGCGCTGGCGCGGCGATTTGAGGCGCGCCGCCGGGAAAATGGGGCTGTTTTTATTACCTTGCCGGAGGTGAAGATACGGGTGGAACAGGGAGAGGTGGTGATACGGCCGTTGCCCCCCTTGCGCAGCCGTACCCTGGTGATGGAAGCGATGTTGATGGCCGGGGAAGCGGTGGCCCGGTATGCCGTGCAGCACCACATCCCCCTGCCGTTCACCATTCAAGACCCACCGGATGCGGACGAACGGGAACCGGTACGGCCGTCGGCCATGCTCGCCCTGCGCAAAAGATTACAACGCAGCCAACAGGTCACATCGCCCGGTATCCACGCCGGGTTGGGATTGAATCTTTATGCCCAATCCACCAGCCCCCTCCGCCGCTATCTTGATCTGGTGGTACACCAGCAGGTGCGCGCCCATTTGCGCGGCCAGCCGCTGCTGGATGCGGCGGCCATTGTGGAGCGGGTGGGTACGGCCGATGCCGTCATCGGCAGTATACGGTCGGCCGAACGGCTGTCGAACACCCATTGGAAGCTGGTCTATCTGCTACAAAATCCCGGCTGGGAAGGCGAGGGCATTATCCTGGATCAGCGGGGCAACCGCAGCGTGGTGCTGCTGCCGGATCTGGATTTAGAAACAGAGCTTTACATCAAAGGCAGCCCGCCGCTGGACAGCGTGGTGGCGTTGGCGTCAACCGGGGTTGACCTGCCCCGGCTGGAAGGCCACTTCCGCGCCTGATCGGTGTAGAGCAACGAAGGGTGGTGTGCCGGGTGCGCTATGTAGAAGGGGGGCAAACTGCTCCTGTTAAGAACGGTTGTGCTACAATATCTCTCGTCAGCGATTTTGAGGAGGACGCACAATGGAAGACAATAAAGGTTTAGTTCAGCTTCAGTTCGAAGGTCGCCAGATTCGGCGAATGATGGATGCAGATACAGGGGAATGGTGGTACGCCGTTGTAGACGTGGTTGAAGCATTAACGGACAGCCAGAAACCACGTGATTATTGGTATCGGATGAAAAAGCGCGTGGCAGAAAGTGAAGGTTTTGAACTGTCGACAATTTGTCGACAGTTCAAGCTGAAGGCGAGCAACAACCGCTTTTATGATACCGATTGCTCCAACACAGAGGGAATGCTCCGCATTATCCAATCCATCCCTTCACCCAAAGCAGAGCCGTTTAAGCGTTGGCTGGCGGAGGTGGGGGCAGGCCGGCTGGAGGAAATAGAAAATCCCGAACTGGCCGCCGAACGGTTGCGCCAGATTTACAAAGTAAAGGGGTATTCAGATGATTGGATTGAGCGGCGGCTGCAATCTATTGTCACCCGCAATGAACTGACAGATGAATGGCAGCATCGGGGTGTGGAAGCAGGGAGAGAGGTAGCCATTTTAACGGCCGAGATTGCCAAAGCAACTTTTGGTCTGACGCCGGCCGAACATAAAAAACTCAAGCAGCTCAAACGAGAAAACCTGCGCGACCACATGACGGGGCTGGAACTGGCCTTTACGATTCTGGGGGAGGCCGCCACAACGGAAATTACCCGGCGAGAGGATGCCCAGGGTTTCCACAAAAACCAGACGGCCGCGCGCAAAGGGGGGCGCATTGCTGGCAATGCCCGGCGCGAGCTGGAGGCCGAAACCGGCAAGCCTGTTGTCTCATCTACCAATTACCTGGAACGGCCGCAAGCAGAACAGGAACAATTGCCATCTGGCGTTGAGAGGGAAAGTTAGTCGAAGCGATGAAATGGCTCAACGCCTGGTAACAGCGCCTCACCAACCAGGACATCCCCTTTTGAGAGGGGTCCCAATGGGGTAATGTATGGATTTGAATATGGTTTTGAACACGGCGGTACCCATTGCCAGAGAAGCGGGTGAACTGCTGCGGCAGGGGTTCGGCCAGGAAAAAGAGATTGCCACAAAGGCCACGGCCGTAGATTGGGTGACGCAGTTTGACCAACAGGCAGAAACGTTGATCGTCTCCCGGTTGCGGGCGGCTTTTCCCGACCATACCCTGGTGGGCGAGGAAGGGGGCACAACGGCGGGCAGCAGCCCGTACACCTGGCACATTGACCCATTAGACGGCACGACCAATTTTGCGCATGGCTTTCCGGTGTTTTGTGTGTCGCTGGCGCTGGTGGAAGGGACACGGCCGTTGGTCGGCGTCATTTATGATCCCTTGCGCGATGAATGTTTTACGGCCGTGGCCGGGCAGGGTGCGTGGCTCAACGGGCGGCGGCTGCAGGTCAGCCAGGCCAACAGCCTGATTCGCAGTCTGTTGGGCACCGGCTTCCCCTACGACCGGCATACCAGCGACCGGGACAATGTGGCCCAGTTGACCCGCTTCTTGAAGCGGGCACACGGCATCCGCCGGGCGGGAGCGGCTGCGCTGGACATGGCCTATGTGGCCGCCGGGCGGCTGGATGGGTATTGGGAATACAAATTAAAGAGTTATGACGTGGCGGCGGGGGTGCTGCTGGTGCAGGAAGCGGGTGGGCAGGTAACGGAGATGGACGGCCGTCCGGTGCAGATTGCAGCAGAAATGGCAGTGGTGGCGAGTAACGGCCGTATTCATGGGGATATGCTGGCGGTGTTGGCGGAAGAAGAGATTAGGAGATTGGAAGATTGACGATGCCCAATCTCTCAATCTCCTAATCTCTCAATCTCCTCCTCAAAACTAAAGGTCGTAAACGTATATAACCGTGCCTGCGGGTCTTGCCAGGTATCGGGCGGCAGACCGGCTTTCAGGCAGATGCCTTCCAGAAAGTCGGCGCGGTTCCAGTTGTGGTGCAGGGGGACTTCGGGTAAGAGCAGACCGCGACGGCCGTGTGCTTCAATCAACAACCCATGTACCCCCACTTCAATCTGGTTCACATCCGCCAACCGCTGCAAAGGAGACAACACCGAGATTTCAATAAGCAAAAGGGGTATTTCGTGGGGCATAACCGGCGGAAAACGGGGGTCGTTGGTAGCTGCTTTCACGGCCATTTCCGGCACTAATTCCAGGAGCGATTCCGGCGCTTCCACCCGGCCAATGCAGCCCCGCAGCGCCCGTTCATCCCCTTCTCGGCGGCGCAGGGTCACAAAGACACCGGCCGCCTGTGCCAGCGCCGGGTCATCGTTTTGGTAATGGGGGACACGGCCGTGTGCCACCCACTGCTCTACCGCATCCCGCGCCATGCGCAGCAAAAGTTGTTGTTGTTCGGGGGTCAGTTGGAAGGGAGGAGCCGACTTGATCATGGTACACCTGCCCAATTTGGCGGCTGCCCAACATTGCCAGGCAAATGCCATATACTTGAATCAGGGGGATTATACCATGTATAGGGGGTGGTAATTGTGCAATTGGGCAATTATGAACCGTGATCATCCATCACCTATTACCCATCACTGGCCAGGGGCTGTGTGGGTGGCTTTTCCCAGGGTGGTAGGCCCAGGATTTTGTAGTATAGATACCGACCCACGATACGGGCTGAAGCGATGGCGGGCACAATCACCAGTGCGCCCAGAAGACCACCAAAGAGCAGACCGACGATCAAAGCAACAAAAACGATACCGGGATGAAGCTGCAGATGACGCCCCATGTACTGTGGCCGCAACCAGAGATTGTCTACCTGCTGCACGGCCGTATACACCGCCAACAACAATAAAATAAACCCCACCGGTGACCAGCGCACCAGCCCCGAACGGAATAACCAGACCACCAGCAGTGTGCCCAGAAACAAGAGGATGGCTAAGACTAGAAACAGCAGCAGTTGAATACGCAGAAACTTGCCCCAAATCTCCTCCACCTGATCCCACAGAATCCCGATTTCTGACCGGTGTTCGGCTGGTACATGGTCCAGAAGCCAGGGTTTAATTTGGGGGCCGTCTTTTAAGAAGTAATAGAGCAGCACAAACACAGCAATGCCCCATAACACATTGGTGGTGACGGTGGAAAAGAGATTGAGTGAATCGCCCGGCAGTGTGGCCAGCGTATTGGTAAAAGAACCGGCCATGTTTTCTAACAAAGTGGCCGGTTCCAGGTGATAACCCAGGAGATCAACAGGCCGTAATAACCACTGCTGTAGCTCCGCCATGGCGGCCCGCAACTCCGCCCCCAGATTGGTAAGCTGTGTAAAAATCAGGTTCCCCATCCCCACTGACAACCCTACCAAAATCAGCAGCAGCGCGGCAAAGACCAGCGTCGTAGCTCTGGAACGGGACAACCGGAAGCGGCTCATCAGCCAGTGAACCAGGGGGTTGAGCAGCAGCGCCAACAGCACAGCAATGCCCACAGTCCGCAGCAACGGGGCTATGGCCATCATCAAGCCAACGGCCGTTACGCTAAGTAGTGCCAGGACAAAGTAGCGGCTTGGGGCCGACCAGGTTGGTGATGGCATCTCTGATGGTGTCTCGTTGGCGGAAAGTGTTTGTTCGGGACGGCCGTTGGCGTTCTGTTCCTCTGGGGAGGTTGGTGGTGGCATCTCGTTCCACTCTTGTGAATTCATAGTTGATGGCTGGCTACCATACCCTGTTAATCTGATTAAATAGGGATACTCAATCACCCAATTACTTTCTCACCCAGTTCTGCATACAGTCGCATCATCTGGTTGACAATGTTCGGCCAGGCATATAACTGGGCATGTTCGCGGGCCGCTTCGCCCATGGCTTCGCGGCAGCGCGGGTTGGTCAGCAGGTCAAAAATGCGCCGCGCCAACGCTTCCGGGTCCCGGCTGGGGACGTGATAGCCGGTTCGCTCATGTTTCACCAGATGTGCCAGCCCACCTACTTCCGAAGCAATGACCGGCGTGCCCATGGCCATCGCTTCCAGCGCCACCATGCCAAAACTTTCATAGTGCGAGGGCATCACCACCATTTCAGCGGCAGCGTAATAATTGGGCAGAATCTCCTGGTCTTTTGCGCCCAGGAAAACGACCAGATCGTGAATGTCCAGGTCGTCCCGTAGCTCTTGCAGACGGGCCATTTCCTCGTCCAGGTCATCGGCCCAGGGGTCGCCGCCGATGATGGCCATGCAGCAATTCTCTATGGCGGCAGGGCAGCGTGTTTGAATGATAGCCATAGCCCGCAGCATCGTGTCAATCCCCTTCAACGGTTCAATGCGCCCGGCAAACAGGATGTTGGCGTCGCCACAGGGAATGCCTACCCGCCGTTTGGCCTCTTTTTTGTCCATCGGGTGGAAGCGTTCTAGATCAACACCTGGGGGAATGACAACAATTTTTTCGGGTTCGGCGTCATAGAAGGTGATGAGCTGCTCTTCTTCGGCGGGCGTAGCAGCAATGATGCGGTCGGCTACATGGTGGATGACGTATGTTTCACCATCCAACCGTTCTTGTGGGGCGCGTTCGCTGTCGCTGGTGGCGATCTGGTTTTTCATGTGACCGAGCGTGTGGAACATTTGCACAATGGGCACCCCACCGGAGGTGGCCCCGTCCCAGGCGTCACGAAGCTTTTCCGCTACCAGGCCGGAGAGCCAGTAGTGGCTGTGAATAATGTCGTATTGGATGCCTTCGGCGGCCGCAAAATCTAACACACCCTGCACAAATTCATCCAGGTATTGGGGAATGTCGGCCAGAGGGATTGGTTTTTCGGGGCCGGCGGGGATGTGGATGACACGGCCGTCAAACCCCAAATCATGTTTAATCATCGGCTGGCAATCATCCTGGGAGCGGGTGAATACGTCCACCAGAACGCCTTCCCGTCCCAGTTCGCGGCTAAAGTCGCGCACATAGACGTTCATGCCGCCGGTCTTTTTGCCGCCCAGCATCGCCAGTGGGCAGGTATGCACGCTGAGCATGGCAATGCGGCGGATGGGGGTGTTTGGGTGTTCAAGTATTTGGGTGTTTAGGTGTTTGTGTGTCATCGTGTTTTTGTCATCACATCACTATTTACTGCTCACTGTTTACTGCTCACTGTTTACTGATCTGTTGACGATAAATGGTGGTATCCTGGGCGCCGAAGCGATATTTGTAGGTTTCGTTGCCACGCAGGAAGTCGAATGTGGCCCGGCCGTGTTCGGCGGCATATTCGATGGCTTTGGCGGTGATGACGACGCCCAGACTGAGGCTGCTAAAGTTGGCCGGATCGAGGCCGGAGTTGTAGACCCAGATGTGGTTGTCATAGTCAAAGTTGAAGAGGGTAGCGGCTTTACGGCCGTCCACCTCCATAAAAAGTAGCTGTAAATAGCCATCCCGGTGGGCGCCGCGAGCGACATCATGGAACAGGGCGCGACGGCCGTCTGTTAACCAATCGCGCTTTTCAAAGGTGCTTTTTTGCAGCAGGTCCAAAAAATCGTCCACCGCCTGCGTCACATCTTCATCCGGGCTAACCAGGTGCAGGGTGGCGCCAGCGGCCTCGGCGCGGCGCAGTTTGCGCTGGAGTTCGCGCCGTTGTTTGCTATCAATGCCCTCCAGGTAGCCCGCGAAAGTGGTATTCAAGGGAATGATTGGGCACACTTCATGCACCGATTCTTCATGCAAAAAGCCGCGGCGGGCGGCTTCTTGGGGCAAAATTTGGCGGGTGATGGAAGCGGCAGGAATGTTACACAAATCCATCGCCTGCCATTCCGGGAAGCCGGGGGATGCCAGACAATCCAGCACGGCCGTCCACGCTGCTGCCGCCTTTTCTTCGGCCACAATCAAGTCCAGGTAGTCAGTCTCCTGGGTGCAGCCGTTGAAGTAAAGGACGCCGTCTATGTTGTAGAAGCAGGCAATGGCGGTGAGACGCCCATCAGGATGACGGCCGTCTGCTTCGCGTATTGTCACCGTGTGCAGGCTGCCGGTGTCGGGATGGCAATGCTGCCACCAGGCACGCTGGTACGCCAGCCGTTGGAACGGAGTGTTAGTCATGCTCTGCTGAACCAGCGCATCCCATTCCCCGGCCAGCAAATCAAAAACATGATCGCCATGATGCAGTTCGATATTCATAACAGTTTTAGTTCTTTATTTCACATGGAGCGTGATACGTGATGCGTGACAGGGCAAGTCTCACGCATCATGTCTCACGCATCACAGCCAGATAACTCCGCAAATTTCCGGATAGCCGTATTTTTCAATGCAAAAGGGTATTAGATATTTGTCTACCTGATTATAACGCCAACTGCTGCTTCCATCAGCAAATTGGCGCGCGAACCCTCAGGCGACCCTCATCTTGATGGGACATGTGGAGGGAATCTTACCGTGATGCGTGACCCGTGACCCGTGAGTCGTAATCCGTAGACCGATTACGGATTACGCCCCCGCCGCAGCCAGCGCCAGAAGACGTGCCACCAATCTACCCGTTTGGGTATATTCCGTTCGTAGCGCACCAACAGGATGCTGATGAGAATGAATAGAGCGCCAAGCCACTGCACGGCCGTTAATTGTTCCTCCAACCAGGTAATGGCAATAATGACGGTGACTAATACCTCCAACACGCCTAACAAAGCAGCCTGCATACTACCCAGTCGTTTGACGCCCAGAAACAGGGTGAGGCGTGACAAAGCGGTGGCTAAACCCATGAGGAAGATGGCGCGCCAGCCGACGGCCGTGACCAGCGCCAGATCAGAGGGGAAAAGCAGCCAGGCTACCGTCACCACCAGGGCCATGGCCGAAACGGCGTAGAGTGTCATAGTAGGGGCAGGGATGTCCAACATAATGCGCTGGCTAAAAACCAGTTGGATGGCATAGGTCAGAGCGGCAACGAGCATCATGCCCACGCCCAACCAGTCGGGTTCCCCCAGGCTGCCCATTGTCAGCAAGTAGATGGCCAGGAGGATCAGGCCCAGGCGAAACAGAGTGAGCCGGGAGACGGCCTGGCCCGCCAGCCGCAGCAGCAGCGTCACAAATACCAGGTAAGTGATATTGATTAGTTGCCCCAACGAGGCATCTATGCGGGTGAGGCTGCCGTAAAAAAAGAGCGAGCCGAGGCCATTGATGCCACCGGCGATCATGCTGCCGGCAATGGCAAAGGCGGAACTGCGAATCAGATGGCGGCGAAACAGGAGCATACTGGCCCAGATGACGAAGGCGGCGAAGAGGGTACGAAAAGCGACAACCGTGAGAACGCCTACGCCACTGGCGTAGGCGATTTTGGCTAAGATAGGCACGACGCCTAAGAAGAGGGGGGAAAGTAAAGCCCAAACGAGACCATGCTGCCATTGGGGGGGGGTGACGGCCGTTGAGTCAGGAGGTGATGAAGGCATGGGAAGAACACACAAACGGGCAGTAAGTGGCAAGTGGCAAGTTGCAGGTGGCAGTTAATCACTCACTTGCCATCTGTAACCAGTAATCCAGATGGTAAACGGCCGTTGCCAACGGTCTAGAGATTTACTTTTTGCGTGGATTGGTCGGTGGGCAGCAAAATGTGGAAGGTGCTGCCGGGCAAGGCGTCCATATCGCGCCGTTCGCTTTCGACCCAGATACGGCCGTTGTGCCCTTCGATAATACCCTTGGCAATCGCCAATCCCAGACCCAGACCGCCACCCATAAAGGCCGATTTGCTGGTGGAGTGATGCTCAATTTGGCCCAGGGTATAAAATTGATCAAAGATACGGCGATGTTCACTGGCCGGAATCCCAATGCCCGTATCCCGAATGATAATGTCAATGGCGTCGCCGACGGTACGGCCAACGATAAAAATACTGCCACCATCCGGCGTATACTTGATAGCATTGCCCAACACATTTTCAATGGCTGACTTTAACTGGACACCGTCGCCTTCAATCACCGGCAGCCGTTCCAGATCGCCCATCTGTAAATTGAGGTTGCGTTTTTTGAGCGTTTCTTCGTATTCCTGGCACAAGTCTTGAATGAGAACCGACAGACGTACTGGCCCTAATGCCAGGTCTAAGGTGCCGGAAGCGATGCGCGCCACCTTGATGATCTCGTTGACCACTTCACGCATCCGGCCCACACCCAGCGTCAGCCCCTCGGCTACGCCGGAAATCATGGCTGACGGTAACGTTTCTTCTTTGGTTTGTTTAAGCTGCTCATCCAGCAAGTGAGCATAGCCGCTGATGAGGGTGAGGGGGGTGCGCAGTTCATGGGAGACCATGATGATAAAATCGCTCTTGAGCCGATCCAGCTCACGCAGCCGTTTGTTGGCCGCTTCCATCTCGTTGATCTTGTGTTCCAGGCGCTCGACCAGGTTTTGGGCATGTTTTTCCAGGTGGGTGCTTTTTTCTTCAACGGCCAGGGGTTCAATGCGCCCTTGCAGGAAATCTTTGACCTGGCTGGGGAAAACGGAGACATCTATGGGTTTGGTGAGAAAACCGGTGCAACCGGCGGCCAACGCCAGTTCGCGGCTGCCGGGGCTGTGGTTGGCCGTCAGGGCGACGATGGGGATGTGGGCAAAATGGGGAATACTACGCAGACGGGTGGTAATTTCACGGCCGTCCATGCTCGGCAGGTTAATATCCATCAAAATCAGGTTTGGTTTTGTTTCCCGTGCCAGGGAAATACCTTCCAACCCATCGGCCGCTACATGCACGTTATAACCCCGGCTGCCCAGCACACGTTGTACCAACCGGCGGCTGGCCGGGTCATCTTCAATATAGAGAATGGTAGCTGGCTCTTCCATAAAACTTTCTGCCGTTAGCGCCTTGAGTGAGCAGGATGCATAGTTGGGTGCATATGATGGTAGATTACCTCAAGTTCAATTGTGCCACACCCATCTGTTTGTGCAATTAGTATTTTCTGCCTATAAAGTTTCTGAAAGTTCACCTTTTGGGAAAGGTTGAACTTTTTTAGTGGCGACCTGTCAGGTCTAGGGGAGTGCTTGTTTGATGTCGGTGAGAAGGTCGGAATCTAAAAATGAACCTTTTTGCAGCAATGCTTTTATTTTACCGTCTAATCGTTGCCGTTCAATAGGTGAAAGCTCCTTGGCGGTGACGACGATGATGGGGATATCGTGTAGGGCGGGTTGAGCCTTCATTGCTTCCACAATACCAAACCCATCTAGTCCGGGCATCATCAGGTCGAGAATGACCAGATTTGGCCGTACCTGTTGAATCAGCCGTAAGCCATCCAGCCCGTTGCTGGCTTCGTCTATGAGGAAGTCGCCCTGGGCTTGCAGGATACGCCGGATCAGCCGGGCGGCGTCGGGGTTGTCTTCGATGACGGCAATGCGCTGGACGCGGTTGTCCAGCTCTTCCAAAGCGGTGAGCAGACCTTCTTCGCGGCCGGCGGTGTGGGCATCCTGGCCGTCAACGCCGCTATCAGCGGGGGCCATGTTGCGGGTGTATTGGTCGCCAATGATGTGTTTTTCCACAGGGAAGGTGTGGCCGGAACAATTGATCACCACCAGTTCGTGGGGCGCGATCACACCTTCACGTATTAGTTTGAAGAGACCGGCAAAGGCTACGGCCGTAGCCGGTTCCACGCTTATGCCATCCATCTTTGCCACCGTGTGCAGGGTGTGAAATGTGTCGGCATCCGGGATAGCCTCCATGACGCCACCGTGTGCCTGCAACAAATCAAACAACACTTCATACGCTTCGCCCGGTATACCGGTAGCCAGGGTGGTAATGTCGGTCAATGGATTGAGGACGTTTTCTGCCTGGCGCTGTCCCTTTTGAAAGGCGTGCGCCATGGGTGCGCAGCCGCTTGATTGGAAACAGCCCAGTTTAGGCAGGCGGCCAGTCAGACCCAGGTCACGTAGTTCGGCAAACCCTTTCATCACCCCCACCGGCCCCAGACCACCGCTGACTGCTTGCAAGTACCAATCAGGGGCGTGCCAGGGGTGGCGGTTGCCGTGCGGTATAGTAGGGTCATCGCCGGCCAGGAGGCTGCCTAACTGTTCGGCCGTTTCAAAGGCAATGGTTTTCATTGCTTCTTTGGCGGCAATGGCTTTAATGCCCTGATCGAGGAATAGATTTTTGCTGGCGGCAAATTCGGCGGCAATTTGTTTGGCCTGGTCATAGGTACCGGCCACTTTAATCACTTCCGAACCGTACAAGGCCACCTCACGCATTTTGTCAGCGGGCACGGAACTGGTGACAAAAGCCCACAGCTTAATCCCGGCGCGGGCGCAGTAGGCAGAGTAGGCAATGGCCACATTGCCGGTGGAGGCGACGACAGCTTCGGTGATACCGGCTTCTTTCATGGCGCTGACGGCAATGGCGGCCTGCCGATCTTTGAAGGAGCCGGTTGGCCCCTGACGTTCGTCTTTGATGTAGATGCGGGGATGGCCGAGCATCAGCCCCAGGTTGTGGGCGCGCAGCAGGGGCGTCCAGCCTTCGCCCAGCGTGACGATGTTTTCGGGGTGGCAAATGGGTAGCAGTTCGTGGTAGCGCCACAGGCTGGCGCCGCGTCTGGCGAGTGCGGCCGTCCAGCCAGCAGCAGCCTCTTTTGGCGCAGTTTCCACCCAGTGATAACGCGCCTCCATCCATTGACCGCCGCAGGTGGGGCAGGTGAGATATGGGTTGGTAAACGGCCGTCTGGCGTGGCAGACACGGCATTCGATGGCAATATCAGGCATTTATATAGGATTCCTTACGTGGTGGGGCTGGAAATTGGGAATAGATTTAGACTGCCAATCTCTACCCATCAATTTCATCAAGTTGCAAAGGCAAAAGGACGTGGAAGGTGGAGCCTTTGTCTAACTCACTTTCAAAATAGATCTCCCCCTGGTGCATTTCCACCAGCCATTTGGTAATAGGTAGGCCCAATCCGGTACCGCCGACGGCGCGGGTGGTGCTGCTGTCGGCTTGCTCAAAGGGGATAAACACTTTGGCAAAATCGGGCTCGGCGATGCCAATGCCGGTATCATGTACCACAATATGAATATGTTCATTTTCCCGCAAAATTTTAAGTTGAATATGCCCTTCAGGAGTGTATTTGGCGGCATTGGATAATAAATTGAGCAGAATCTGCCGTACCCGCGTGGGATCGGCTTCGATCTGCGGCAAATCTGGCTGTATGTCCCAAATCAGCTCAATTTTGTCGGCGTCTATGAGACCACGAACGGTGGAATGCACAGCTTCAGCCGCCTGGACGAGATCCACTTCCTCAAAACTGAGCGTCATTTTACCCGCTTCAATTTTGGCCATGTCCAGAATTTCGTTGATGAGACTGAGCAAATGCTGCCCATTCTTGTAGATAGAGGTCAGGTCTTCTTCTTGTTCGGGCGTGATGGGGCCATCTATCCCTTTGAGTATGACCCGCGAAAAGCCGATGATGGAGTTCAGGGGCGTGCGCAATTCATGGGACATATTGGCCAGGAATTGTGTTTTTAACTGATCCAACTGCATCAACTCTTCATTGTGGGCCTGGATGCGGGCAAATAACTCCGCGTTAGCCAGAGCCAGATTGGCCTGCGTGGCAATACTGCGCAGCAATTGCACATCATTTTCGTTGTAAGCCTGGGCTTCATATGATTGCACCGTGATGAGACCGTTGATTTTGCCTTCCCGTTGCAAGGGTATCCACAAGCCGGAGCGAGGTGGCTGCGCCAGGGGCCGGGTTTCAAAGCGGGTGAGTGGGTTGTTTACATCTACCAGATGATGCTGATCTTGTTGCAGGAAGAGGCAAAGCGGTTCGTCCGGTTGGAGGATACGGGGTGTGGTCTCGGTTTTGATGCCGTCTACCATCGTCAAGACAGGTGTGTATAGACGAGTTTGGGCATCATAACGGGCCAGGGTGAAGATGGTGTTGTCCAGCAATCGGCCCACCTGTTGGTAAATGGCGTAGGCTAGTTCATCCAGTTTCAGGTAGTAAGAGATGGTGCTTTGTATCTGGTTCAGGGTGATGAGTTCCTGGGCGCGCTGCAAAGCTTCATCGAGCAGTTTCAGATTTTCCAGTTGGGTGACAAGCTGGTCTACCACTGTTTGGGCGAAGATGATGTTGGCGGGGGTAAACGGCCGTGTACCATGCCCGGAATCAATAGCCAGAAAACCCATCACTTCTTGCATGTTGGCGGCGGGGATGAGCAAAGAGGCTTTGGCGCCGAACGGCCGTACATGTTGCGTTATCACACTTTCCGGCGTTTCCCCATCTCCTTCGGCCAGCAGCAGGGGGGTTGCCTGTTGCTGTAATCGCGCCAGCACATAATCTCCGGTGACCGGTAACTGCATCGTGCCCCTGTCGCCATAGCTGTAGTCGCCATATTCAGCAGCAATATAACCAATCTTTTGCTGGTGATCGTACAACACCATACGGCACTGCACCGCGCCCACATACCGGGCAATCTCCCGCGCGGCAATCTCCAGGGCATCTTCGCGGGTGATTGACTGGTTGAGCAGGCGACCAATATGATAAAGCGTTTCCGTCTGGCGCAGCAGTTGTTGGTTGGCCAGATTGATGGCGGCTTGAGCAGCGAGTGTAATATAGGGCTGTAGTTCCTGATCATTCAACGGCACGGGCGCCACCCGGTCTAACGCCAGTGTGCCTAACCAGGTTTGCTCAGCGTAGATGGGCACCAGAGTGGCGGCGCGCACCCCGTTATTACTAAAGAGGGCGCGTGTGTAATCATCCAGGTCTGGATGGTTGGGGCCATCCGCAATGCGGAGTACCTGATCGGTATCCATCAAGTTGGTAGACTGGAATTTATCACGAGAGAAACGATGGTGGGGATCATGTTGTACACCCAATCTGCTCCAAAATATGGGCGAAATGAGGTAATCCGGGGAATTGGGGTCGGGTACAAATACCTGGGCCAAATCCACAGATTCAGATTGTGCGGCATAATCTACTAATATCTGATAAACCTCGGTGGGGGTGGTGGCCTGGTTGATGTGACGGCTGGTTTCATACAATAGGGTAGATTCGGCCAGGTTGCGTTCTGTTTGGGCAAAGAGGCTGGCATTTTCAATGGCTACGCCCAACTGGTCGGCCAGACTTTGCAGGGCGGTGATGCTTTCAGGGTTAAAGGCGCCTGTTTCTTTGCTTTGCACGGTCAGGGCGCCAATGGTACGGCCGCGCGCGCGCAGCGGCAGCGCCAGTTCGGCCTCTGTCTCCGGCAGGTAGGGATTGCGGGTGAAAAGGTGAGCGCGGGAGACATCTTGTTCGACACGTGGTTCGCCGGTGGCGACGGCCGTGCCAATCATCGAATGTCCACCCACCGGCAACTGGTGCCTTTCGGCTACCATTTGCGCCCCCGCCGTGCCCGTGCCGGCTTGCAACATGGCCATCTTTCCCTCTTCATCCAGCAAAAACAGCCCCACATAATAAAAATTGAAACGTGAACGAATTAACTCCACCACTTCGGTGATGAGCATTTCCAAATCCAGGATAGTGGTAGCCGCGCGGGAGACATCGGCGGCCAGACTAAGCTGGTTGGAGTAAGCGCGAGCAGTTTGCAGAAATTGAGCATTGCTCAGAGCGCTGCCCATTTCCCGCACCAGCACCTCGACAAATTCTTCATCTTCCGGGCTGAGGGAGAGGGCGGTGGGTAGCTGCACGTGGCCAAAGGAGTAGTCGCCTATTTTCAGGGGGACGTGGGTAGCCGAGGGGGAGCGTGGGGCCGTATCTGCCGGGGGGATATTGCGGTTGAAATGCAGCCGGTCACCGGTCAGTTCTGCCTGCAAAACGGCATGTTCGCTTTGCCAGAGCGTGTCCAGGTAACGGCCGTGCAAAATTTCCAACTCCTGGGCACGCTGCTGTGTTTCGGCCAGCAGGCGCAAGTTTTGCCACAGGGCGGCCAGATTTTGAGCAAAGGCGCGCAGCAGCAGCAGATAAGGTTCGCTTTCCTGACCGCCCATCTGACTGTTGTCGGCAATGACGCCACCTAAGAGATGGCCACCTGCCTGTAAAATCAAGGCGACGATCAAACCTTCTTGCTCCTGTGAATGTGGGTAAGGCCGAATCATTTCGCCATTCCCCGCCTGGGCTTGTTGCAGCAGGGTGAGGTGGTGGGGAGTGGGTCGGCCGTTTGGGGGTACGGCCGTGCCCCCATGCCATCGCCATTGTTCACCCTCCGGCTCATACCGGTACAGGCTGACGAGCGGAATGCCCAGTGCTTCGCTCAAGCCGGTGGCAGCAGCAGCC
Source organism: Anaerolineae bacterium (assembly GCA_023382655.1). Taxonomy (GTDB): domain Bacteria; phylum Chloroflexota; class Anaerolineae; order Promineifilales; family Promineifilaceae; genus CAADGU01. The sequence continues at coordinate 65,120 of JAHDWK010000015.1, forward strand.
AGCAACGCCTGTTCATCGGCTGCCAGACTGAGCCGGGTGGTCAACTGCAAAATGGTATTTAGTTGTTCATTGTGCCGCGTCTGCGCCGTGTGTGAGGCAATTTGTTGTTCCAGTTGATGGTGCAGGGCGCGCTGCAAGGCAGCCTGAGATTGTTCTTGCAAGGTATGTTGCAGCCCTTCACGGGCAGTGGCAACTTTCTCCAAAAAGAGGAGGTGGAATTCAGCCAGGCGTGGTGAAGGGGACGATGTGGGTTGTACGGCCGTCAGCAACGCTCGCATCATAGCCGCCGCTGTGGTCAGCGCCAACCCCTGTTCCACCAGTTCGGTAGCCCACAGGGTGATTTCTGTTTCGCCCGCCGGCTCATCCAGGTATTGGCAAAGCAGATCAAAGAGGTGGGCGGCCACATGAGCGCCACGACGGGGTGAGGTCAAGATGCCCCGGTTTTCAATGGCATGGCGGACAAAGGCATCGGCAACGGCCGTTTCTACCTGGTGGCGTACTGTCTGCAAAGCCTCACTGGTTAACGTCATCACTTTCCAGGAGGGCGAGGCAGTTGGGGCGGGATGCACTATGTTTGCGGTACGGCCGTTCCCAACTGCCTCGCCCTACTTCTCCAAAAACGCGGCATAAAATGCCAGCCCAATGTCTGTTTCATCTTCCGGGGTAATAAAATCTGGGGGCAGCGCCAGAAAATCTACAATGGGTTGAATGTTGGCCGGACGCCAGGGGTGCATCATGGCTACGGATTGGCTGTAAGTGTACAACTCAATGGGTAAACCTGCCGCGCGACACATCTGCCGAAACTGCTCGTAAGCAGCGGGCATTTCCCGTTCCGCCCGTACTTGAAACACCATAAAGATTTTGGAGCCGACCGGCGCCCAATCATACAATGCCTGCGCCATGCGACGATTATCCTCATCATTCAGGAATAAAATCACACCATTCAGGCCAATAGCCACTGGTTGCTGCCGGTTAATCAGCCGCCGCACTTCCGGCGCGGCAAAAATCTGCTCTATCTGGCGCACGTCACCGCGAATATAGGCAACCCGCTCCTGTCCGGCGAACAGCCCTTGCCCATAGCTGATGGCCACCGGGTTGAGGTCGCTAAAAACCACCCGTGCCTCCGGCGCAAAAGCGTGAATGTGGTCATCGGCGGGCATACCCGAACCAAAGTCCAGAAATTGGCGAAACCCGGCGTCGTGTAACTGGCTGGCTGCCTCTTGAATGAATGCGCGGCGCAGCCGTACCCATTTGGCTAAGGAAGGGATGAGGCTGAGCATGGCGGTGGCCGCCTGGCGATCAATTTCATAGTTAATGGAGCCGCCGGCCAGATAATCAAAAATACGGGCCAGGTTGGGCACGTCTGTGTTGAGGAAAATGGCAGAAGCGGGTGAGGTGGTGGGACCGCTATTTTCACTCATGTGATTCCTCCCCTCCTACCTGGGGTTCCATTGTTTGCGCCCGGCCGTTACCTCCTGCCTGTTTGCCCAGTTCTAATGTGACCGGCATGTTGTCCAGATGGCTGGAAATGGCCCGCAGCCCAATGCTGACAATTTCTTCAATGTCGGCCGTTTGGTGCAGTTGGGCGCTGAGCTGGGCCAATGTTTGCTGGCGTTGGGCGCGGGCTTCCACGCGGGCCAGCAGGCGGGCATTTTCCACGGCCGTGGCCAGTTGATCACACAATGTTTGCAGCACTTGAATCAATTCAGGGGAAAAGTGGTGGGGTTGGGCACTTTGGGCGGTAAGGGCGCCGATGATACGGCCGTGTGCCCGCAGCGGCAGCGCCAGTTCAGACCGGGTATCAGGCAAATAAGGGTTGGGCAGCCATTCCTCATCCAGGGTCACGTTTTGCGTAATGCGTGGTTTGCCGTCACTGGTAGCCCCGCCAATGAGTGACCGTCCTCCCACACGCAGGCGGCGGCTTTCCTGCACCTGCATCTGGCCCGCTTCACCTGTGCCGGAAACCAACACCGCCTCTTTCTTGTCATAGTCCACCAAAAAGAGGCCCACATAATAAAGGCCAAATCGGTCCTTGATGAGGTTAACCGACGCTTCAACCACCCCTTCCAGGTCTAACACGCCGGTAGCGGCGGCGGCCACTTCGGCGGCCGTTTGCAGTTGAATGCGCTGCCGCGATTGGGCTTCCAGCGCTGCCTGTAATTCGTCTAGTTGAATGAAGTTATGAATGGCGCTGGCCAATGGCCCCACGATGGTTTTGAGCAGTTCGATCTCTGGGTCGCTGAAGGAATCTTCGTTTTCCACAGCCAGTACTCCCACCAGCTTGCCGGAAACGATCATGGGCAAACCCAACCAGGCGGCCAGTTCTTCACCCACGACCAGTGACTGCAATTTTTGGCGCAGCTCGATGTTGTCCTTATCCACATATAACAATTCACGGGTACGTACCACATGCCCGCTAAAGCCCTGGCTGATGGGCAAGGGGGGGATGCCGGAGAGGTCTACTTCATGGCCGTATTCATACCCATATAACCAATTGATATGCTGGCCGTCTTTGGCCAACAGCATGATAGACATACCGGTAGCGGGTATGAGGGCCATAATCTCGCGCCGGGCGCCATCAAAGATCGCTTTTAGCGTGGGGGCGTGGGACAGAATGACGCTGGTGCGGTTGATGGTGCTCAGTTGCGCCACCCGCACCTGGGCATCGGAGGTCAGTTGGGCATTGGCCAGGGCAACGGCCGTCTGGCTGGCCATCGTTTGCATCAGTTGTATTTCGGCCGGTTGGAAGGGGGGCTGGGTGTCGTCACGAAAAAGCCAGACAAAGCCGGCGCTATCGGTGGCGTGTGTCAGAGGTACAACCAGCCACCTAGTGGCCCGGTAGGTGGTGAGGATGTGCTGTTCGGGTGTGTTGGCCTGGGGATCAAGCTGGTAGACGGCCGTGGCGCCGGTCTGTAGCGCCTGTTCCAGGCCCGGGTAATCTTGAAAGCGATAGACGGCCGTGTCCCAAAAAAAGCCGGCTCTGGCGCCCGCGCCGCTGCCTTGTTCATACCCCACCTGAACGGTGACGGCCGTCTGGTCAGTCGCTCGAGCTAACATCAGGCAGCGGCAGGCAGCTAATTGTTGGGTGATGGCTCGTGCTGCCCGCCGGTAAATTTCGCCCACGTCCAGAGTGCCGGCCAGCAACGTGTTAAACTGGTAAAGCATCTGCGTTTCTTGCAGCGTGGCTTCAGTCTGTGCCAACAGGCGCGTGTTATCTATGGCCACTGCCAACTGGTTGGCCGCAATCTGTAAAAAGGCAGCGTCTTCTTCTTGAAAGGCCCATAAGCGGCGACTCTGAACATCTAAAATGCCCAATAACTGGCCACGCGCTACCAGGGGCAGCGCCATTTCTGAACGGGTTTCCGGTAACAATGGTTCGGGCAGGTAGTGGGGATCGGCGGTGACATCATCACTGATGCGGGTAGCCTGGTGCATGGCTACCCAACCAATAATGGAGTTGTCGGTGACGGGTAACCGATAGGGTTCGCTGGTTTGTAACAGTTGTTCCTGCCCGGCAACGGCGCGCAGCCGCAGCATCTGGCCGTTTTCCTCCAGAAGCAGGATAGAGACGTGGTAAAAACTGAATGTTTCCCGCACCAACTGTGCTGTATGCTGGAGCAGTTGGTTGAGGTTGGCGGTAAGACCGGTCTGCTGCGCAATTTGGGCGCTGTTTTGCAGTTGGTGGGCACGGTGTTGCAGCAGTTCGGTTTTTTGCTGGGACTCGCGGGCCAACAGATTGATATCGCGCAAGACTTTTTGCTGATCGGACACAATCAGCCAGGTCGTGAGTGAAATGCCCAGCGTCACCAGGGCGAAGAAGGCGAAATTGAGCAAGGTGTAGGTGGGAGTGACGGCCGTGTATACTCCGATCAACCCAATTGTTACCAACGCATACACCCTGCTGACGCGCACACTGTCCAGAATGGCAATAACCATAACCGGTATGAGCATCATATAGGGCAAGCCTGTTTCTTCGGGAAATTGTGTGACCAGCAGTAAAAAGAAGGTGACGATGAGAATGATGGCAAACAGATGGGAGGCTTCTATCACACGCCCGATGCGAATGAGATATAAACAAATGACGGCAAATAGTAGCGTGCCGATGAGCTGGAAAAAATAGGGCAAGATGTCGGCCGATGCATCAGTCAATATGAACCACAGGTCGAAGGAAAAACGGATAAGGCTCATACCCGTTAGCAGGAAAACCAACATTTGCAGCAGCCGCCCTTTGCGCAACGTGTCGTCATCATCAGAACGAATTTGCAGGAAGGGCAGGCGGGAGAGCGTTTGCATGGGGTTAGCCGGAGGCCTGTTGCCAGATAGCCAGACAGGTAAAAGATGCCGGGCTCAAGAGGACAGGGGCGCGACTGGTTAGGCGACAACAGGAAGTGGCTCTGGTGGGAACAGGAAAATACATATCAAATGCCAAGATCCCAGATGGGGACGCCGCTTAGAATTTGCCGGATCTGTTCGGGAAAACGATCTGCATCCAGCGGCTTAGAGAGAAAACCATCGAAACCGGCTTCTTTGGCGCGCTGCATTTCGGCGCTGCTGCCGTGCGCAGTGACCACGACCACTAACGTGTTTTTTAACCGCTCGTCGGCGCGAATCTGGCGCAGTGCATCATAGCCATCTTCGTGGGGCAGGCGCAAATCCATGAGAACCAGGTCAACACGAGGCATGGTATTGGCAAAATCTACCACACCCCAACCGGTCGTTTTCCATTCGCATTTCTGCACACCCATGAAGGCCAACAGCCGGGCGATGAGAACAAAATTGGAAACATTGTCTTCTACGACCAGGATGTGGGCGTCTTTGGGATCAACTGGGGGACGTTTAATCATTGAATCGTTCATAACTATCTCAAATATACGTACAGCATGACGGCCGTGACCGACGCAGTATGTTTGTAGTATGCAGCTTTTGTTTACAATTACTCTAAACAGGGGCGACAGAGCGCTCCTCTTCTTCTTTTTTGTGACAATCGTCACGCTTTCGCCGCAAAGCCTGTGTCAGATAATACCGATTATCCTATTATACGACCATGAATGAGGCGAAAATAGTTAATTAGCCCAGACGTGGGCGCTGCGGGCGGATAACTGATAGGTTTGCCCGCCGGTCAAGGCGACGCCGGATGATGTCAATTGCTCCGGCAGACTACCGGTGAAGGTAGCCGGACAGGTAATCGTTTCGGGATGGTTGGCCGTGTTGAAGGCGATGACGGCCGTATGCCCTTGATAATGCCGCTGATACACCACCACATGATCGGTAGCATAAATAATTTGGAAATCCCCCCGGCGCAAGGCCGGCGTCTGCTGCCGTAGGTGGAGGCATTGCCGGTACCAGGCCAGTAGTTCCCGGTTCCAACTGGCTTGATCGTGCCAGGGAAAGGCGCGGCGGCAGTCAGGGTCATGGCGGCCCGGCAAGCCAATTTCGTCGCCGTAATAGATGTTGGGCGCGCCGGCAATAGTCATCTGGCAGAGAACCATGAGTTTAACGGCCGTCACATCTTCTCGCGCCACCGTTATCAGGCGGGGTGTATCGTGGCTGCCCAGCATGTTCATCTGCGCCAACACAATTTCCGGATGGTAAAGTTGATTGTGCAGCCGTTCCAGTTCGGCGGCAAACTGCTTGCCGGTCAGCGTAGCTATGTGCCCATACCCGGAGCGCACCGTGTCCGTCTGGTCCATCTGCTCGCCCACAAAAAAGCCAAAAGCGGCGCGGGCAAACAGATAGTTCATCTGACCGTCAAACTGGTCGCCTTGCAGCCAACGCTGCGCTTCACCCCATAGTTCACCCACAATATACGCTTGCGGGTTCACTGCTTTGCAGCGCCGCCGGAACTCTTGCCAGAAAGTGTCATCGTCAATTTCGTTGGGCACATCCAACCGCCAGCCGTCCACGCCTCGTTCCAGCCAATGAACGCCAACCTGCCAGAGGAATTCGCGCACGGCCGTGTTATCGGTGTTCAACTTCGGTAACGAGTGCATCCCCCACCAGGCATCATAATTGGGCTGCTCCTGAGAATTAAAGGCATTCACCGGCCAGCCATGCACATGAAACCAGTCCCGATATGGTGACTCAGGGCCGCACTCCATCAGATGATTGAACTGGAAAAATCCCCGGCTGGCATGATTAAACACCCCGTCCAAAATGACGCGCATTCCACGTTGGTGAGCAGTTTCCAAAAAAAGAGCAAATGCCTGGTTGCCGCCTAAAATAGGGTCTACGGTGTAATAATCATGCGTGTGGTAACGATGGTTGGCGGCGGAGGCAAAAATTGGATTCAAGTAGATGGCGTTGACGCCTAAATCGGCCAGATAGTCCAGCTTTTCGGTGGCTCCCAGCAGATCACCCCCCTGGAAGCCATGATGGGTGGGGGTATCGCCCCAGGGTTGCAAATGGTTTGGTTTAGGCAAATAGCCATTCTGCCCAAACCGGTCACTAATGGCAAAACGGTCAGGAAATATCTGATAAAAAACAGCATCTCGCACCCATGCAGGCGTCACAACAGTCATTGCATCTTCTCTTAAACCCCAGGGGTTTCCCAAAACCACTGGGGTTTTCTAATCAGCCAATTATAGCGGGCAAATTTTCCTGTGGGAAAGAGGATGGGGTAAACAGCCCGAATTTCCTAATGCCAGGAGACCGTAATCGGTAATCCGTAATCCGTGAGCGGGTTACGACTCACGGGTTACGGATTACGGATGACAGACCCTTCGCCCATTCGGAACAAAGCACGTACAATTATCCCATGTCCAGGCGATTAGCTTTGTTGATTGGTAATGTGCATTACCAGGACGGCCGTCTCCACACCCCCGTTTCTGGCAAAACGTTCACCGCGCTGGCGGATGCACTGGAAGCGCCCACAGCCGGCGGTTTTGACGAGGTATTTGTTTCCGTCAACAAACCGGCGGTGGAAGTGCAGTTAACCATTGCCGAATTTTTGGAACTGAGCCAGGCTGTAGATGATGTGCTGCTGCTTTATTTTGCGGGACACGCGCTGGTTCACCAGGGACGGCCGTACCTGGCCTGTGCCGACACCTTCACCGCCAGCTATCTGGATGCCACCACTATCCAGGCCGATTATGTACGGCGACGGTTTGCCGCCCATCCGTCCCGCCATAAGCTGGTGGTGTTGGATTGCAGTACGTCACCTGTGCTGTCCAGTGATGTTTTGCCAGAGGATGAGAGCTGGTTGGGACAGACATTTCAGGCAGCGGGGGTGCAGGTGGTGGCGGCGGCACGGCCGTTTATCCCCGACGCCCCGGCTCATTCCACGCTGACGCCGACGATGGTGGATGCGTTGCGCGCGGGCCAGGTGCGTCTGAATGTGGCCGGACTGGCAGCCGCGGTAGCCCGATTAAACGAAATAGCCGCACCCCCGGCAGTGGCCGCGCCGGTAACTGAACCACCGGCCGCCGAGGTGGAGAGTCCGGCAATAGAGACAGAAACGCCGGTAACGGAAGGGGAAGTTCCCCCGGCCACGACAGAAGAAACGCCAGAGATCGCCGAAGAAGCGGCCGTGAGGGCGGTAACATCGGCAGAAACAACGGCAGTTGATGAAACGGCGGCCGCTGCCGAAACGGCGGCCGCTGCCGAAACGCCGCCTGCCGCTGAGAGTGAGCCGGTGGCGGAAATTGAAAGTGAGGAGGATGAGGGCGTTGAACCCACGCTGCTGGTCAGAGTGGACGAGGCAGAGGTAACCCCGCCGCCCCGGCAATTCCCCAGGCGTTATGTGCTGGCGGCGTTGGTCATTTTGCTGTTGTTTTTGGTGGTGGGGGGACTGTATCGTGGCGGGCTGCTTTTGCCAACGGCCGTAGCCCCGGCGCCTACCCCGACGACGGCCGTTGCCCTCAGCCTGCCCACCGATGCCCCCACGCCATTGCCGACCAGAACGGCCGTACCCACGAACACGCCTACCAACACGGGACAAGAAACCCCAACGGCTACGGACACGGCCGTAACGGCCACCAGTTCCCCATCCCCCACGCCATCGCCGACGCCTGCCGTCACACTTTCGCCCACGGCGGTGGGCGTTTCGGTGGTGCGGCAGCTTGTTTTTATGCGCAGCGGCCCGGCGATCAACTTTCGCATTGTAGAGTATCTGACGCAGGGCACGGCCGTGACCGTGCTGGGCCGGACCGAGAGCGGCGAATGGTATAACGTGCAACTGGCAGACGGCCGTACCGGGTGGGTGTTCAGCGAGATGGTGGCCCCACCAACTGCGGGTGAGATGCCGGACATCCCGCTGGTGGGCACCATTCCCGCACCCGCCAACGAATTTTACAACTTTGTGGCCCAGCCTACGGATGATGGACTGACGCTAACAGTGGGGCATGTGTATGTGGGCACGGCGGGGCCGGAAGGTTTACTTGAGGTGACGCTGCTGCCAGAAACAGACCTGATTCAACCTGACTATGAAAGTGGGCAGGCATTGGGATTGGGGGATTTTGTGGTGCATCTGACGCGGGTAGGTGAGGGGGAATATGTGAGTACGGCCGTGCAGTTGTGTATGGTCTCTCCGGCTGGCGCAGAATTTTACTGCGAGACGTTCCCCCTGCGGCGGGAGTGGTAAGGCTGTTTAGCGTCGTATCATCGGCAGGTAGACGCGATGGGGGAATGTGGCGGAGACGGCCGTTGGCGTTTCCAACGCGCGCAGCCAGATGGTATCGTTCGCGCTGCGAATCATGCCTGTGCCATTGACGCCGCTACTCAACTCCACAAAAACGGTCTTTAATCCATTGCCATTGCTCAACGTCCAGGTTAGTTCGGCCGTGAAAGGCTGCCAGGCCGCCCAAAAGCCATTTTCGTTGCGCAGGCGAACGGCCTGCGCCCACCCCTGGCCATAGAGGTACAGCGCCACCTGGCGGCGGCCAGTTTCATACGCTTCCCGGTTGACGATGATCGGCATTACTTCGCTGCGCCGCCCAAAATTTTGGGTCCAATAGTGATAATATGGCCCATTGGCGGTCGAGTCAGCGCGGCAGTTCGGTTGACTGCTCTGGCGCACATCTTTGCCGTCGTTGGCCTGGTACACATAACCGCTGCCCACTTCCCAGAAATCGGTGGACAGGATATTGCTGCGATGGCTTTTGCTTTGCATCCAGCCGGCGACCACTTCTTCCGGTGTTTTATGACCGGCGGCAATGTTCTCGCCGGTGACGGCCCAACCGGCATAACCGGCCTGTTCAATGCGCTGCCAGAAAGAAGTACCGGTGTCAAAGTTGCAATGATCCAGAAAGTTGCGTAGGGCCATGTGGTTGCTATGAGATTCCGCGGCGGCTTCCAGGCTGGCGCTACCTTTCAGGGGAGGGAGACGGCCGTTCAGCCACCGCTCCTGGTTTACCAACTCCAACAGCCGCTGCTCGTAGGTGGGGCTGCCAGACGAGGTTAATTGGGCGGTGGTTTGTGGTATGTGCAGAAGCGTCAGGGCGAGTATCGGGAAAATCAGGATGATAAGGCTGCGCCAGCGGGACATGGTGATCTCCTGGGAGGAGGACGCCTGAACCAGACATCCTCATGCTCACGCAATAGTGCCAGATCAGGCCCCATGTTGCAACTAGTTTTTATCAACTGATACCCCCACCGTGCCACCTTCGGCAGTTTGATTTCAAATCCCCTTACATGCGGAACGTACCATAGCGGTCATCTGGCAGCGGTGCGTTGAGGGTGATGGCGAAAGCCAGCCCCAGCGCCGTGCGCGTTTGCGCCGGATCGAGGATGCCGTCATCCCATAGGCGGGCGGTGGCAAAGTAGGGGCTGCTTTCATGTTCATACTGGGCCAGGATGGGGCGTTTGAATTCCGCTTCGGCGGCGGCAATCTGCTCCGGCGTGGGGTTGGTAATACCACGCAGTGCTGACGCCTGCCCCACCGTCCACAGAACACCCGCTGCCGCCTCGCCGCTCATCACGCTGATGCGGCTGTTGGGCCAGCTAAAGAGGAAACGGGGGTCATAAGCCCGGCCGCTCATACCGTAGTTGCCCGCCCCATGACTGGCCCCGTGCAGCAGGGTGATGCGGGGCACATTGACGTTGCTCACGGCCGTGACCATCTTCGCCCCATCTTTGGCAATCCCCCCATTTTCATACTGCCGCCCCACCATAAACCCGGCAATATTTTGCAAAAACAGCAGCGGCGTGCCTCGCTGCCCGCATAGCTGAATAAAGTGGGTGGCCTTCAACGCCGATTCGCTAAACAACAAGCCATTATTCGCCACAATGCCCACCGGAATGCCCATGATGTGGGCAAAACCACATACCACCTGCGGCCCATACCGCACCTTAAACTCATGCAGGCGGCTGCCATCCACCAACCGGGCAATGACTTCACGCACATCGTATTGCGTGCGCTGGTCGGCGGGGATGACGCCGTACAACTCCTGCGGGTCATAGGCTGGCTCTTCCGGCTCTTGCATCACCACCGGCATCGTTTTGCGCCGGTTCAGGTGGGCCACAATCTGCCGCACCTGCGCCAGCGCCTCATGTTCATCCTCGGCAAAATGGTCGGCCACGCCAGAGAGCCGGGTGTGTACATCTGCGCCGCCCAGCTCTTCGGCCGTTACCTCCTCTCCCGTCGCCGCCTTCACCAGCGGCGGCCCACCCAGGAAAATTGTGCCGTTGCCCTTGACGATGATGGTTTCATCGCACATGGCCGGAATGTAGGCGCCCCCGGCCGTACAACTGCCCAGCACGGCGGCAATCTGCGTAATTCCCTTGCCGGACATGCGGGCGATGTTGTAGAAGATGCGGCCAAAATGCTCCTTATCGGGAAACACATCCGCCTGCAAGTGTAAAAACGCGCCGCCGGAATCCACCAGGTAAATGGTGGGCAGGCAGTTTTCTTCGGCGACAGTCTGGGCGCGTAGATGTTTTTTGACCGTTTCCGGGAAGTAGGTGCCGCCCTTGATGGTGGGGTCATTGGCGATGATCAGGCACTCTAACCCCTGGATACGGCCGATCCCCGTCACAATGCCCGCGCCGGGCGCTTCTCCCTCGTGCATCTCCCAGGCGGCTAATGGCGAGAGTTCCAGGAAGGGGCTGCCCTCGTCCAGGATGGCGTCTATGCGTTCGTGGACGAGCAGTTTGCCGCGGTCCCGGTGGCGCTCAATGGTGCGTGACGGCCGGGCCATGGCCACCTCCTGCTGCCGTTCATGCAACTGCGCCGCCAATGCCTGATTGTGGGCAAAATTACTCTTATATTCGGTGCTGTTGGTGTTAATATGGCTGATTAGCTGACTCATGCTTACTAAGACCTCATGCTGGTGTGGTTACAACGCAACTATATCAGACATTCCCTGTGAAAACATGATATACTCTCACCACTATGCCCTCGCCGTTTCCGGGAATGGACCCCTATCTGGAAGGTTATTTGTGGCCGGATGTACACCATCGGTTGGCGACTGAGATTGCCCGCCAATTGGGGGCGCAAATTCGCCCCCGTTACGTGGCGCGACTGGAAATCACGGTGGTAGAAGACATTTATCCAGAGGTGGAAATCGGTGTGATGTACCCGGATGTAGAAGTGCTGTTGGCGCAACGGCCGTCTACTCTCCACGAACCTTCGCTTACCTTTTCAACCAAAACACCAGACCTGATCGCCCCTTTCACGTTGCCCTTGATGGGGCCGGTGCCGCACCGTATCGCCACCGTAGAAGTGCGGGATGCTGCCAATAATCAATTGGTGACAAGTATCGAAATTTTGTCGCCAGTCAACAAACGGGAACCAGGTTTAACAGCTTACCGCGAGAAACAAAGGCGGTTGCGTGAGGCCGGGATTCATGTTTTAGAAATTGATTGGTTGCGGCGGGGGATACGGCCGTTGCAACATCCCCGTCTCCCGGAATCCGCTTACCTGATTACCCTGATCCGCGCCCAGGCCGCCCAGGCTGAACTGTGGCCTCTCCATTTGTCGGACACCCTGCCAGATGTGCCCGTTCCCCTGCATCCGCCAGACCCCGACGTTCGCCTGGAACTCGGCCCCATCCTGCAAACGATTTATGATGAGGCTGGATATGACCTTTCCATAGATTATCACCAGCCACCGCCTCCGCCTGAACTTTCCGCAGAAGAAGCAGCATGGTTGCAATCCCTCCTTCGGAATTATGAATTATGAATTATGAATTATGAAGGAGGGATCAAATGCCAATCTTCCAATCTCTCAATCCCCCAGTTTCCCCATGAACAGCGCCCATCTGCAAACCTACCTCACCGAAAACCAGGTTGACGCCGAAATTTTGTTTCTGCATGTGGAAACGCCCACTGTCGAGGCAGCGGCCATCGCTTTGGGTGTGTTGCCGGAGCAGATTATCAAGTCGGTGTTGTTTCTGGTGGACAAAGAGCCGGTAGTAGTGATTGCCAGCGGGCTGGTGCGGCTGGATCAAAAGGCGCTGGCGGATTATCTGGGGGTGTCGCGGCGGCGGGTGAAGATTGCCGGGCCAGATGCAGTGCTGGCGCATACCGGTTATGTGGCCGGTTCCGTACCCCCGTTTGGCTATGTACAGCCCATTCGCACGGTGTTAGAAACGGCCGTACCCCAACCCCCGCATCCTCACATCTACGGCGGCGGCGGTGACATCAACGCCTTGATGAAATTGACGGTGGCGGAGTTGCGGCGGGTGGTAGGAAGGGAAGTGGCACAGTTAGCAGTGAGCAGTTAGCAGTGAGCGGTCAGCACTGCTTACTGTTCACTGCTAACTGCTAACACTAATTTCCCCATCACTTCCCCCGCTTGCAGTCGTTGTAAGGCCGTCGTCCCTTGTTCGAGGGGGTAGATGGCATCAATGACGGGGCGGAGACGGCCGTTGAACACCATTCCCATCACTTTTTCATAATCCGCGTGGGTGCCCATGGTGCTGCCGATAATGCTCAGGTGTTTGCCAAACATCAGCCGGTTGTCAAACTCAAACTGCGCGCCGCTGGTATTGCCTACGGTTAGCAGCCGCCCGCCCCGCTTCAACGCCCGCAGCGAGGTGTGGTAAGTGGCTGCGCCTACATTATCTACCACTACATCCACCCCCAGCCGATTGGTCAATTTGAAAATCGCTTTGCCCCAATCTTCTTCCTGCCGGTTAATGGTCACGTCCGCGCCTAACTGCCGCGCCAGCGCCAGCTTTTTTTCGTCAGAGCCGACCACATAGACGCAGCCCGCTCCCGCCAGCTTCGCAATCTGGATGGAGGCGGTATTGACGCCGCCACCGGCGCCCACAATCAGCACCGTCTCCCCCGCTTGCAGGTTGCCGCGCACAATGAGCGAATGCCAGGCGGTGACAAACACCAGGGAAGCGGCGGCGGCGTCGGCAAAGGTAGCGTGGTCGGGCATTTTCACCAGGTTGCGAGCAGGCACGGCCGTGTACTCCGCCGCAAACCCATCCACGTGCTCCCCCATAATGCTAAACCCGTCGGTCATATTGTCCCGGCCAATGCGGGCAAAATAATCATCCGGGTTCCAGAGGGTGGGGTTCACCGCTACCCGGTCGCCGGGCTGCACGGTGATCACATTGGCCCCGACGTTTGCTACCACGCCCGCGCCGTCGCTGCCCATCACATGCGGCAGCTTCAATTTCAGCGCCGGCCAACCGGCCAACACCCACAAATCCAGCCGGTTCAGCGCCGCCGCCTGTACGGACAGCAGCACCTCATCTGGCCCAATTTCCGGTTCGGGAATATCGGTCACACTTACTTGATCTAAATCGCCATGTTGGTGAAAAACGAGAGCTTTCATGGGGCGCAATGATAGACAGACGGGGGGAAGTATGCAAGTTGCAAGTGGCAGGTGGCAAGTGATCCCCTACCTGCCACTTGCCATCTGCTACCGGCCACTTTCCACTTGCCTCCCCCTGGTAATTCTGGTAAGTTGTGGGTTATGAAACTCATCTTGCAGCACGTACAGGGACAGATCATGGAGGCCAACGGCCGTCACGCCCTGCTGCTCACCAACCCCACCCCGGAAACGCCAACGGACACCTCGCTCTACCTTTGTTTCGCCGTCGTCGTGCAGGGGCCAGAAGACCATATTCTCCCGGCGGTAGTGAAAGATGATTGGGGTATTGAAAAGCGTGGTCTGGATGTATATGCCTGGCTAGAGGAGGAAGGTCACCGTTTTCCTCGTACTGAAATTTTTGGATTCGACCCGGATGGCACAGAAACGCAATGTTTTGTGCGGGCGTTAGAGTTATATGCCCGGCTGCCCTGTTATACCTATGCCCGCAAACAAACGGCCGTCTCCGATGGCAAACTGCTCACGGCCGTCCTGCTGCCCGATGAGACAACGACGACACCACAAAAAGTGAAACGGCCGTCGCCCCTGCCCTCCCCTTTACCCAAGGCCGCCGTTACCTGGTGGCACGTTCCACCAGACACCGATACGTTTGATTTTCTTTAACACACCTTCCCGAAGCCCGATTTCCGAAGTCTGACTTCGGACTTCCGATTACCGATTACGGATTACCGATTACCGACCACCGGTCACCATGAAACCACCCAAACGCGCTCCTGTTTTGTTAACCGCCTGTTTGTCAGCAGCCATCCTGGCGCTGCTGTGGGCGGTTGTGCAGCATGCAGGGGCACGCTCCGAAACGGCTGCTCAACCTCAACCAGCCATCCTCTCCCCTGTTTGGGCAGCGGACATCCAGCAATGGGCGGCGCACATTGCTGTGCTGGCTGATGTCTATGGACTGGACCCGGATTTCATCGCGGCGGTAATCAAGGAAGAATCCAACGGCCGTGCCGACCTGGTCAGCGAGGCAGGCGCGGTGGGCCTGATGGGTGTTATGCCCGCCGGGCCTGGTCTGGAATGGCGGCCCCCGGCTGAAGAATTGCAAAACCCGGCGGTGAACCTGCGCTGGGGCGTGGGTATTCTGGCCGAAGTGGTGCGCCAATCGGGTGGTGATGTGTATGCGGCGTTGGCTGCGTACAGCGGTGGTTGGGCACAGGCCGGTAACCGGGTGCCCCGCGCCTACGCCGCCCGTGTGTTGGATAATTACGGCCGTGCCGTTGCCGCCCGCGCCGGTCAATCCCCCGATATTGCCAGCCAGTGGACGATTGCCGTGGAAATCACCAGAGGGCACGTCCCGGCTGAACCGCTGCTGGTATTAGGCAGCCCGCCGCAGGCTGGCCTGCACCTGTTGGGCAAACATATCATCTACCGGTCGGTAGACGCTACCGGGAAAGCGTATTACGTGGTCGCTTATGCGGTGCCGGTGGTGTTGGCCGAGCCGGTAAATAGTGGCCTGGCGGCGATGGCCGTGAACCAGAGTAGTGATATGGATTTGTATCCGCAGGTACGGCCGTTAACCGATGGCGTCAAAACAGCCGATAACAGCCCCCATGTGTTGATCGCCTGTTTGCCCAGTCTGGATCGCCTGCGTGGGCAGGCCAGCACCCGCTGGTTTGCCCCGTCAAATTGTACGATTTCGGATCGCTAGACATCCGATTTCTTCAAGAAATCGGTTGTCTGTCTCTTTTATGCCCACCCCCTTCATGCACCTGCACATCGCCGAACAGATTCGCCACGAAGCCGCCGCCAATGGTCACGGCCGTCTGGCCGATACCCTCACCGCCGAATGGCCGGCCTTCTACCTGGGCAGCGTCGCCCCCGACATCAATGCCATCAGCGAACTGCCCCGCCCCGCCACCCACTTTTATGATTTGCCGCCGCTGCCGCCCGCCGACGCTTACCTGGAGTTATGGACACAATTCCCCCAATTAGCCCATCCCCGGCAACTGGCTGCCGGGCAGCGCATTTTTGTGGCTGCTTACAGCGCCCATTTGTTGTATGATCTCATCTGGTTACGCCAGATTGCCTGGCCCTTTTTCTTTCAGGCCGACCATCTGGGGCCGCCCGCCCAGCGCCGCCTGATTCACTTCATCTTGCTCACCTACCTGGATACGTTGGCGCGGGCGGAATTGCCGGACACGGCCGTGACCACCCTGTCCCATGCCCACCCCGACCACTGGCTGCCCTTTGCCGCCGATGACATCCTGATTCAGTGGCGAGAACTGCTCACCGACCAGTTAGCGCCTGGCGCGCCCTCTCAAACGGTGGAAATTTACGCCGGGCGGTTGGGCTTGTCCCCGGCCGAATTTGCCGCCGCCCTGCACGACCCGGTCTGGATGGCCGAACACCTCTTTGGCAAACTGCCGATAGAGGAGATTCAAGCCATTTTGCAAACGGCCGTGCCGCAAAGCATCCAATTGATTGACGAATACTTATTTGAAGATGGTAATTGGGTAATCGAGTAATTCTGTAATTACCCAATTACCCAATTGCCCAATTACCTCCATGACCATTCCCATCCCCACCATCCCCCGCCAGACCATCCAGGCCCGTTTCCCTGACGGCCGTGCCTTTGAAGCACCGGTCGGTACGCCCATTGAAGCCTTTGTGCAGGCCGCCGAACGGGATCAGCCGGGCAACGGCCGTACCGTGGCCGTATTGATGAATCGCCGCCTGCGTGAACTTTCCATCCCCTTGCAAACCGACGCCGACCTCATCCCCATCACCACCGCCGACTCCGACGGCTCGCGTATCTATCGTCGTTCGCTCACTTTCTTGATGGTGGTAGCTGCCGCTGAACTCTTCCCGGCCTACACCATCACCATCATGCACTCCATGCCCTTTGGCGGTTACTACTGTGAATTTGACGGCGTGCGCGCCAACCAGGCCGACCTGGATGCGCTTAAAAACCGGATGCGCCAGTTGGTAGAGGCCGACCTGCCCATTAGCCAGGTGCGTGTGCCGCTGGATGAAGCGCTGCAGCTGTTCCGCGATTGGGGCGACGAAGAGAAAGCGCAGTTGTTTGCCAAACGACGGAAGGATTACCTGACGCTCTACGAACTGAACGCTGAGCGGGATTATTTTCATGGTTTTATGGCGCCGCGCACAGGTTACCTGGAACTGTTTGATTTACGGCCGTATAACAACGGTTTCATCCTGCAATTCCCCCGCCGCCACCAGCCGGATGTGCTGCAACCGTTTGAGGATGAGCCGGTGCTGGCCCGTGTCTTTCAAGAGTACGCCCAATGGCTGGCCCTCATTGGTGTACCCAAAGTGGCGGCGCTGAACGAGACATTGCAAGACGGCCGTATTTTGCAAGCCATCCTGGTATCCGAAGCATTACACCAGCGCCAGTTGAACCGCATTGCCAACGAGATTGCCGAACGGGGCGCTGGGGAACGGCGCACAGCCGCCCGCATTGTCCTCATCTCCGGCCCCACCTCCGCCGGAAAAACCACTTTCAGCAAGCGCCTGGCCATCCAATTGCTGGCGCGGGGCATTCACCCCGTCACCATTGGCATGGACAACTACTTTGTGAACCGGGAAGATACCCCCCGTGATGAAACCGGCGTGTATGACTTTGAAGCGCTGGAAGCGGTAGACGTGGCCTTCTTCCAACAACAAATGCGCCAACTGCTGCAAGGTGAAACCATCATCCAGCCCCGTTTCAACTTCCACACCGGCCGCCGTGAGCAAGGCGAGCCGTTAACCATCGGCCCGGAACACATCATCCTCATTGAGGGCATTCACGGCCTCAATCCGCGCCTGGTGCAAAACGTGCCACCTGAAGCCGTCTACCGCATCTTCATCTCCGCCTTCACCCAGCTCAACCTGGACAAACACAACCGCATCCCCACCACCGACACCCGCCTGCTGCGCCGCATCGTGCGCGACGCTACCCATCGCGGCTACACCGCCGCCGATACCATCGGCCGCTGGCCCAGTGTGCGTCGCGGCGAAAAACGGCATATCTTCCCCTACCAAAGCAATGCCGATGTCTTTTTCAACTCCGCCCTCGTTTACGAACTGGCCGCGCTCAAACCCTTTGCCGAACCGCTGCTGCTGCAAGTGGAGCCAGACGCCCCCGAACGCATCGAAGCCAACCGCCTGCGCGCCTTTTTGCAATGGTTTGACCCGCTACCGCCCGACCTGCGCGCCCATATTCCCGGCGACTCCATCTTGCGTGAATTCATGGGCGGCTCCCTCCTGGAGCATTACGAGCCGGGACTACTGCTCTGATCAGGCCTAGACCCTGAGGGTTTCAGAAAACCCTTAGGGTCTTCATCCCACGCAATTCGTGTAATTTGTGTAATTCATGGCTGTTCCCCTGTGGCATTTTGCTGCAGGTTACTTCTGGCTGTCTGCGGTAGAATTGGGGCCATTATCCCTGGACTGGAGAGTTGAAAGTGACTGATTTGCAATTGTACCAAGAGCAGTATGACGCCTATAAAAAGTTGGGCCTGAAGCTGAATATGCAGCGCGGCCAACCCAGCGACGCCGATTTTGACCTTTCCAACGAGATGTTGACCATTGTCAATGAAGACACCCTGGTGACGCCGGGGGGCATTGATATCCGCAATTATCCCGGCGGCGTGGCCGGGCTGCCGGAAGCGCGTGCCCTCTTTGCCACCATGTTGGACGCGCAGCCGGAGGAGATGGTGGTGTGGAATAACGCCAGCCTGGAACTGATGGCGAACACGCTGATGTGGGCTATGCTGCGCGGCCTGAAAGACAGCCCACGGCCGTGGGCCCAAAACAAGCCCAAAATGATCGTGACCGTGCCGGGTTACGACCGCCACTTTTTGCTGCTGGAAAAGCTGGGCTTTGACATGGTGACGGTGGAGATGACGCCGGATGGCCCCGATATTGCGGCGATTGAACGGCTGGCAAAAAGTGATCCAACGGTGAAAGGCATCTTCTTTGTGCCCACCTACAGTAACCCCACCGGCGAGACGATTAGCGATGAGGTGGCTGAGCGATTGGCGGGAATGGAAACGGCCGTGCTCGACTTCACCATCTTTGCCGACGACGCCTACCGCGTCCATCACCTCACCGACGACTACCCCGCGCCGCCCAACCTGCTGCGCCTGTGTGCCGCTGCCGGGCATCCTGACCGGGTGTATGTGTACGGCTCCACCTCCAAGATGACCTTTGCCGGGGCGGGCGTGGGTTTTATGGCTACCAGCATCGCCAATGTGAAATACATCACCGGTCTGATGGGGGCGCAGTCCATCGGCCCCAACAAGGTAGAGCAGTACCGCCATGTGCGTTTCCTGCAACTCTATCCCGGCGGTATTCCCGGCCTGATGCAGGATCATGCCAATCTGCTGCGCCCCAAGTTTGAGGCGGTGTACCAGGTATTGTCCCAGGAGCTGGGGAATTCTGGTCTGGCAACCTGGGCGGAGCCAAAGGGGGGCTATTTTGTCAGCCTGGATACCACCCGCCCGGTGGCCGACCGGGTGGTGGCGCTGGCAAATGCGGCCGGCGTTTCCTTGACTCCGGCGGGGGCCACGTACCCCTACGGCCGTGACCCGCACAACCGCAACATCCGCCTGGCCCCCAGCCGCCCCCCCGTCGCCGAAGTGGAACAGGCGATGATGGTAGTGGCAGCGTGTATTAAGCTGGCCTCGGCGGAGTATGATACCCGTGATGCGTGATACGTGATGCGTGAGGAAGTCACGGGTCACGCATCACGCATCACGTCCCCCAAATAAACCCTGCGTACCCGTTCATCCGCCTGCACTTCCGCCGGGGAGCCGGTGCGGATGACCTGGCCGTAGTGTAGCACGGTGATCTGGTCGGCCAGGGTGAAGATGACATCCATGTCGTGTTCCACAATGAGCAGGGTGAGGTCGCGGGGCAGGGATTGGATGAGCTGGATCATGTCAGCCGTTTCGGCGGGGGACATGCCGGCGGTGGGTTCGTCCAGCAGCAGCAGGCGGGGGTGGAGAGCCAGCGCCAACGCCATTTCCAGGGCGCGCTGTTGACCGTAGGCCAGGTCACTTGCCGTGATGTGGGCTTGTTCAGCTAAGCCGACCTGTTCCAGAATGGCGGTGGCGGCGGTGTGCACGGCCGTGAACCCCCTAATGTGCCTAAACCAATGGCGATTGATCCGTTCCCGGTGCTGCACGGCCAGCCGCGCATTTTCCAGGGCCGTCAGCCCGGCAAACAGGTTGTTGCGCTGGAAGGTACGGCCAACCCCCAGATTGGCGCGGGCGGGGACGGGCAGATGGGTGATGTCACGGCCGTGCAGCCACACTCGCCCCGTTTGCACCGGCAGTTCCCCGGCAATCAGGTTAAATAGTGTGCTTTTGCCTGCCCCATTTGGCCCAATAATGGCCCGCCGTTCACCGGGGGCTATTTGCAGGTTCACGGCCGTTAATGCCTGCACCCCATCAAAGCGGTGGCTCAATTGTTCAACTCGTAATGCGTCTGTAAGTGTCATGTGTTATGTGTCATGTGTCGGGGCGTCGGGTGTCCACTTGACACTTGACACTGGAACACCTGACACCACTTTCTGCCACAGACTGAGAATGCCGCGTGGGGCGAAGAGGACAAAGAGGATGAAGATGAGGCCTTCGACGGTTTCCCAGCGGTCGAGGTAGCTGCTGGCGATTTGGGGGAAGAGACGCACCAGCAGTGCGCCCAATACGGGGCCGGTTAAGGTGCCGACGCCGCCGATGATGACCATGACCATCACCTGCCCGGAGATGGTCCAGTACAGATTTTCCGGCGAGGCGTGGCGGAAATAGAGCGCCAGCAGCATCCCCCCCAGCCCGGCAAAGACCCCGGCAATGACAAAGACGGCCATTTTATAGCGAAAGGTGGCGTAACCAAGCGCCTGCATTCGCGCTTCGTTTTCGCGGATGCCGCGCAGCGTCCAGCCAAAGGGGCTGTTGACCAGGCGGCGCAGCAGCCAGTAGGCGAGCAGGAAGAGGGCCAGCGCCAGGAAGTAATACGCTTCGCGGGTGTTGATGAGCCATTGCAGAGGGCCGAGAGTGATGTGGGGCGCGGGGATGCCGGGCAGGCCGTCTGAGCCGCCAGTCACGGCCGTCCAGCGAATGGCGACGCTGAAGAGCATCTGGGCAAAGGCGAGGGTGATCATGAGGAAGTAGACGCCGCTGGCGCGCAGGGCGAAGAAGCCGATGAGGAGGGCGGTCACGGCCGTGACCAGCACGACCACCGGCAGTAGCAGCAATAAATTGGCCGTCAGCCCTAAGGCTAATGGGTGGTTGCTGGAAAGGTAAGCGGCGGTATACGCGCCCAGACCAAAGAAGGCGGCGTGGCCGAATGAAGGCAGGCCGGTGTAACCAAGCAGCAAATCCAGGCTCATGGCGAAGATGGCGAAGGCCATTACTTCAATTGCCAGGCTGAGGAGATACGGCCGTGCCCCCAACGGCAGCAGTAGCGCCGCCAGCAGCAATATAGGCAGGAGGATTTTGGTAATGGGTAATCGCATGGTTATGGTTATAAGTTCGTTCGGTGGTAACGCGATTTGCCAAATCGCGTTACATCGCTCAATGATTTTCTTCCACGCCAAACAAGCCCGACGGCCGTACCAACAGTACCGCCGCCATCACCGCAAAAATCAGGAAGAGGGAAAACTCCGGCAGCCGCGCCTTGCCAAAGGTGTCGGTGAGGCCGATGAGCAGCGCGCCCACAAATGCGCCGCGCAGTGACCCTAACCCGCCAATGACCACAACGACCACCGTCAAAATGAGAATCTCAAAGTCCAGTCCGGGGTAGAGGGTGGTGATGGGTGAACCCAGAACGCCGGCGAGGGCGGCCAGGGCTACGCCCCCGGCAAAGGTGGCGGCAAAGACTTGCTCGATGTGAATGCCCAGGCCGCTGACCATGTGGGGATGGGTGACACCGGCGCGGAGGATGGCCCCCAGGCGGGTGCGCCCCAAAAAGAGGGCGAGGGCCAGCGCCAGCAGCAGGCCCATGGCGATGATGGCCAGCCGGTAGAGGGGGAATTGCAGGCCGAAGAGGGGCACGGCCGTTGCCAGCAGCGCTGGCGGCGATACGGTCTGGGTGTACGCGCCCCACCGCCATTCGGCCAGATCAGACAGGACCAGGGCGACGCCGAAGGTGAGCAGCACTTGTTGCAGTTGGTGTTCACGGCCGTAGCGCCCGCGCAGCAAAAACCGCTCTACCAGCCAACCCATTACCCCCACCAGCAGCGGCGTGAGGAGCAAGGCGGGCCAGAAAGCGTTCCATTGGGTGACGGCCGTTAGCCCAATGTACCCCCCCACCAGATAAAACGCGCCATGACTGAGGTTGATTACCCGCATTTGCCCAAAAATCAAGGACAAACCCGCCGCCATAATAAACAGCAGCATACTGGCCACCAGGCCGTTGAGTAGTTGCAGGAGGAAGTTATCCATAATAACTGCAATGGGGTAATTGGGTAAATAATTATTCACCCCTTCACCCCCTCACCTGCTCACCCCATCGAGTCGTCGCCAGGGTCTACAATTGGCCCCAGGTTCTCCAGGATGACGTTGCGCAAGGCGCCCTCCACCGGCTGCACTTCGCGGGTGTACATGTTGTGTTCGGGGGCTTGGGAATTGGCGTCCAGACGGAACGGGCCACGGGGGCTATCGAACTGGATGCCATCGAGGGCGGCAATGAGTTGGTCTACGGCCGTATCGCCCTCCGTGCGCGCCAACATTTCCTCAATCACACGGGCGGTGTCGTAGCCTTGCACGGCAAATACGTCAGCGTCGCGGTTGGCAAAGGTGTGAAAATCCTCCTTGAACTGGGCATTTTGCGGATTGTCCAGCACGTATGACCAGTAGAGCGTGCTTTTTACGCCCAGCGCGGCCTCCCCCTGCTCCGGCAACACATCTTCTTCTACAATGAAACCTGCGCCGGTCAGCGGAAGCTGCTGCGCCAGGCCAAAATCGTGATAGGCCTTGACAAAGGTGACGGCGGCGCTGCCGCTGTAAAAGGCATAAATCAACTCCGCGCCCGTTGCCGCCAGTTCGGCCATAAAGGGGGCCGGGTCGCCCATGTTGGGGAAGGGGGTGCGCTGCACGGCGACCACCTCGCCGCCCGCCTCGGTGAAACTATGGCTGAAGCTGCTCACGTTGTCCTCTCCAGCCGCATAATCGGGTACGCTGATGACGGCCGTGCGCCCCACATTTTCCGCCGCCCACGTGCCCATGGCGTGGGGGGCCATCCAGTTGGTGAAGGAGGTGCGCCAGATGTAGGCGGTTTTGGCGGTGCGACTGTGGGCGTTTGATCCGGCATTGGAGCAAAGGCACAACACCTGGTTGTCGTGGAAATAGTCACGCAGCCCGGCCAATACGCCGGAACTGACGATGCCGGTGACAAAGGCCACTTCGTCTTGCTCCACCAGTTTGCGCACCTTTTGCTGGGCCACATCCGGGTTGATTTCGGTGTCTTCGGTAATCAGTTCAATGGGGCGCCCGGCGACTTCGTTGCCCAATGCCTCAAAATATAGCTGCATTCCCTGGGTGATGCTTTCCCCCAAGACGGCGTAGATGCCGGAGTAGGGCAGCAGCACGCCAATTTTCAGCGCGCCGGTAGCGGCTGAGGGGCGGCAGGCGCTGAGGATGCCGGGCAGGGAAAGGGCTACGGCCGTGCCCCCCGCCACCTGCAAGAATTGCCGTCGTGACAGAGCAGAAACAGGTATCTTGTTCATTCTCCTCCTGTAGAAATTAGGAATTATGAATTAGGAATTATGAGAGGGGAATGGTAAACCAAGGGGGCGGAAAAGGCGAACGGCCGTAGCGCAAAGGAAAAGGTTTGTAGTAGGCGATTTATCGCCTTTTGATGGCCCTGAAGTGCCGACTACAAACCGAGATGTCAGTTATCAATTCGGGCCACTTCCAGGGGGCTGACGGCGAGGATGGTGAGCGCGGCTTCCAGGCGTTGGTGTAGGTTGGCGTTTGCAGATTTTGTGGCGGGAAGCGTGGCTATGATTTTGTTGGTAAGCTGGGCGATGGCCGGTTCCAGAAAAGTGGCGGGATGTTTGCGTTCCCGGTTGGTGAATTCGGTATATTGATCACGCCAGGGGGAAAGGTGCTGCCGTAAAATTTGTAGCGTTTGTGGATTCATTTCCAGGTTGATCCCCACCCCATTCGGTTTTTCCTGAATCTCATAAATGAATATGTCACGGGTTGGTTGGCCTTGTGCCAGGGCCATGATCTCGTGCATTTCATTGAGGGCTTGCAGGAAGGGGGAAAGCTGCATCAGCAAGTAGGGCGGGCGTAATAAATGGGGATGATTTTCCAGGGTGTTGCGTCCTTTGATGAGGATGGTGAGTCGTTTAACGGCCGTATTGGTTGCCTTGAAACAGACCATAATGGTAAACAGCCCCAACCGTATCTGGTCGCCGCTTTGTAAAGGGTAGGCTTTGCCTGGCTCCAGCATTTGCTGGTTGAGCCAGGTGCCGTTGGTGCTGCCCAGGTCGCTGCACGTAAAGCTGCCTGGGGCCGGTAAGATGGCGGCGTGGCGGCGCGATACGCTGTGCCCCAACGGGCTAAGTTGGGAAATGTCCACCATCTGTTCGCCAGTGTTGGCGGCGTCGCGCCCCAATACCAGATTGCGCACAAAGGGGAAGATGAGTGGTTCGGCATTGCCGCTGACGAACAGAGCCAGGCTGCCATCAGGTAAGGCGTTCTGCGTCTTCTCGTAAAGGGCTTGATATGTAGGGGAGACCCAGGTTTTTTCTTGTTGTTTCAGCTCAGATTCAAGTTGGGGGTCTTGTGTCACCAGCCGCGCGCCACAATTTTGGCAGTGGGTATCATGCCATCGGTTGGTGTGTTGGCAATAAATACAAAAGAGGCCATCCTTGCCATTTGGTGAAAGAGTCATCACCGTTATTGTATGGTGGGGCTACGGCCGTGAAAATGAGAGATTGATGCTATGTGCTGACTTTTTTGTCTGGCAGCAGGATCAGATCAATGTGGTGGGTGTGGGCATAATCGAGCAGGGAAACGGCCGTGTCTTCCACTAAACTGTCCACCTTCACCCCTGCTTGTCGGGTTTGCGCTTGCAGCCCCCGCAGCGCTGTAAACAGGGCTTCTTCATCCAGTGCCACGTCATGCCCTACATGCAACAATACCAGTTCGGCACGGGGCGTCATCTCCAGCGCCGTTTCCAAAGCTGAGTCAACTACACAAGGCGTATCAAATGGCAGCAACAGCCGCCGGAACGCGGGGTACTCCTCAACTGCCAACAATTCTCTGGCTGATTGCAGAGGTAGACAGGGCACTAATTCAGCGGTTCCTGATTCACCGGTTATTGGTTTTGTATAAGTGGTCATCCTTATCCTCCGCCCACCTTGTGCGAACGTGCCGCAATTCTGTTTGTGTTGGTGGCCCCATCAGGTGGAAATATAGAACTTCATGCAGGTAAGGGCAGTGTATAGCAGAACTTGCCTGGACACAACAAAGTATGTGGGCTGGACAGTGGCTTGATGGTGTCCTGGGCGTTGCCGTTTGTTGGCAATAGTTCTAACGGGCTGTTGACACCTCCTGGTCTGTCTTGATAATCTTTTGCGCATTAACAATTTATTACGTTTTATCCCTTTATTTTGTAATGGAGAAGGTCTCATGTTATCCATAAAGGAAGGACAGGAAGGCCAGGGATTGATGGAATACGCGCTGGTGTTGGTGTTTGTCGCGGTCGTGATCATCGCCATTCTGACGGTGTTAGGCCCCCAAATCGGCAACATGTACAGTCGTGTAACCGTCGCCTTTTAGGTATCATTTTCTGGTCAGCGCCTCGCCACCGCGAGGCGCTTTTTTTTGTGTTATAATCGCGGCCTAAATGGTGAGGTGATTGACGGCACATGACGATTCCTTCTTTTGAGACGATCCAATCCTACTTGACGATTTTTACGGCCGTTACCGGCGCACTTTTGGCCGCGTTGTGGATTAGTCTGGTTATCTGGGCGTTTCGGGATATGCGCGCTCGGTCGCGTGACCCGTTTGCGCAACTATTAGCGGCGCTGGTGGTGGCGGCCCTGCCGGTGGTGGGCATCATCATCTACCTCATTCTGCGGCCACGAGAGACGCTGGCAGAGGCGTATGAACGGGCATTGGAAGAGGAGGCGCTGCTGCAAGAGATCGAGGAACGGCCGCGCTGCCCCGGCTGTTCACGCACTACGGAATCCAATTGGTTATTGTGCCCCTATTGCCACACCCGTCTGAAGAAGGCGTGCCAGGATTGCAACTCCTTGTTGGAATTACAATGGAACATCTGCCCCTTCTGTGGCAACCACCATATTGATCCTTATCAGGCAGAAGCAGGTGGGGGTACGGCCGTGCCCACCAACGGTAACATCACGCCTCCCCTTCAGGAATCAGAAACAACGACCTGATCTAAAACAAAACGACCTGCTTTTTAGCAGGTCGTTTTGATCTTCTCAACTTGTAATCGCCCTGATCCCTTGTGATCGCATGAAGTCGTTTAGTAAGATGCTGCCTTAGACGGGCCGATGTATTGGGCGTCGCCAAAACCCAAAATCAGGTACCCAACTATCTGGAAAATCCAGAGCAGGACAACGCCGTATACGACGTCCTTTCCAAATGCTTTGGCAAGATCAATAGCCACCAAAAGCGAAACCACAATCTGGACAACGGGAATGAAATACAAAATGCACCACCATCCGGGACGCCCTGCTATTTGGCACAATATATATAAATTATAGATCGGGATGATAGCCGCCCAGCCGGGCTGGCCTGCTTTGACAAACGTTTTCCAAAAACCCGCGATTACCAGAGCGACGATGACAGCCCAGCAGACGCATCCTACGCCGCTAAATAAAATGGCAAAAATGCCCCCACCGTCATCTTGGTAAAAGATGTTGGCAAGAATTGGTAAAAAGGTCATTTGTTTACTCTCCTGTTTTATGAACGGTAGATCTGGACGATTACAAGCGTATGGTATGTGCCACCGTGCTAGAAGTCAATTGGTTTGTTTCGGACGCTGGTAGGTAGCGTCTGAAAAACCCAAAACCGGATACATCACCCAGGGCAGGAAAAAGAGTAAAATGCCGGTGAGCGTGGTTTTGCCAAAGGCATAAGCCGTGTCCAGCGCCACCATCAGCCAGATGACGATATTCAGGATGGGTACTAAAAACAGGATCATCCACCACCCAGGGCGGCCCGATATTTTCACCATAAAATACCAGTTGAGAACGGGGATAATGGCGGCCCAGCCTGGTTCCCCGGCTTTTGCCAGGGTTTTCCACAAACCGGCGGCGAAGAAAATGTACAGCGCCAGACTGAAAAACGAGCCGAGCGTGGATATGGTGGCGATAGTATCAGCAGATAAAGTCACAAAATTTCTCCTTTATATTATGTTCGAGGTTACTTATATCTCATAATGGGTAGCCTGACAACGGCGTTTTACGTTTCGGCTTTTTGCCAATATACTTGGGGCACAAACCCTTACAAATTGACAACGCGAAGGAGGCTGATATGGCTGAAAACAAAAGTATGGTAGGTGAAGTTTACTATCCCGCACCGGAAGTTATCACCCGTGCCCATATTTCTGACTATGACAAAGTCCATGCCGACGCATCGGCGGATCTGGCTGGTTTTTGGGGCAAAATCGCTGCCGAAAATTACGAGTGGTATAAGCCGTGGGAAACTGTTTTGGATGATCGTAACGCCCCCTTTTACAAGTGGTTTGTGGGGGCCAAAGTGAACATTATCCACAATGCGCTCGACCGGCATATGCGCACGGCCGTGCGCAACAAAGCCGCCCTCATCTTTGAAGGTGAACCGGGAGATGCGCGTACCTACACCTACCAGCAGCTTAACTTTGAGGTCTGCAAATTTGCCAGCGTGCTGCGTTCCATGGGCGTCAGCAAAGGCGACCGCGTTACCATCTACATGGGGCGTATCCCCGAATTGATCATCGCCATGCTGGCCTGCGCCAAAGTAGGGGCGATGCACTCCGTGGTCTATGGCGGTTTTTCCACCGAAGCGTTATTAGGGCGCATTGATGACAGCAAATCCAAGCTGCTCATCACCTGTGACGGCGCCTGGCTGCGTGGCAAAATTGTGGAATTGAAACAAATTGCTAACGAAGCAGTAGACCGCGCCGGTACCATTCAATCCGTCATTTGTGTGAAACGCACCGGGCAAGAAGTGGAGATGGTCTCCGGGCGTGATTACTGGTACCACGACCTGATGAATCTGCCCATTGCTGACCCCAAAGCGGCGACCCAGGTGATGGACGCCGAAGACCCGCTGTTTATCCTTTACACCTCCGGCACCACCGGCAAACCCAAAGCCATTTTGCATACACACGGTGGTTATATGGTCTGGACGAGCACCACCTTGAAATGGACGTTTGATGTGAAGCCAGAAGATGTGTGGTGGTGTGCGGCCGATCCCGGCTGGATTACGGGGCATAGCTATATTGTGTATGCGCCACTGATTTTGGGGACGACCAGCGTGATGTATGAAGGCGCGCCCACCCATCCTTACCCGGACCGCTGGTGGTCTATTGTGGCGAAATATGGCGTCTCCATCATGTACACTGCGCCTACGGCCATTCGCGGCCTGATGCGTTTTGGCGAAAGCTGGCCAAACAAACACGATCTCTCTTCCTTACGGCTGCTGGGCACGGTGGGTGAACCGATCAATCCCGAAGCCTGGAAGTGGTATCACCGCGTGATTGGCAAGGAACGCTGTCCGATTATGGACACCTGGTGGCAGACAGAAACGGGTGGATTCATGATCACCCCCTTACCCTGTGTACCTTTGAAGCCAGGGTCGGCGACACGAGCGTTTCCCGGTGTGCAGGTAGATGTGGTAGATGAAGAAGGCGAGCCCGTCGCCGCTAACGAAGAAGGTTATCTGGTCATCCAATCCCCCTGGCCGGGTATGTTACGCACCATTTACCAGGACCCTGACCGCTTCGTGCAGCAGTACTGGAGTCGTTTTGCCGAGCAGGGCTGGTATTTACCCGGCGACAGCGCCCGCAAGGATGAAGATGGGTACATTTGGGTGATCGGCCGTATTGACGACGTGATCAAAGTATCCGGCTACCGTCTGGGCACGGCCGAAATCGAAAGCGCCCTGGTCAGCCATCCGGCCGTGGCTGAAGCGGCGGCCATTGGCATCCCTGACCCTAACGAAGTCAAAGGTAACATCATCAAAGCGTATTGCATTTTGCGACAGGGGTATGATGCCGGGGAAAAGCTGGCCCACGAATTACGTGATCATGTGGGCCATGAAATGGGGCCAATTGCCAAACCGGAAACAGTTGAATTTGTCACATCCCTCCCTAAAACACGTTCCGGCAAAATTATGCGTCGTGTTTTGAAGGCCCGCGCCATGGGGCAAGACGAAGGGGATTTGTCTACTCTGGAAGATTAAGTCACCGGTCATCTGTAATCTGTGGAGACACAGATTACAGATGACTATGAAAACGTATTAACCAGCCACAACACAGTGTCATCCACCAGCATCACAATGATAAGCGCCAACGCCTGCAAGCCCATAAAAGGCAGGGCGCCTTTATGAATGTCTAGCGTAGGTACTTCTGGGGGGGCCACGCTTTGTAGATAGAACAAAGAAAAACCGACTGGCGGTGATATAAAAGCCATATTCAGGTTAATGGCCATCATCACGGTAAACCAGACCAAATTCACGTCCAGCAAAATGGCAGCCGGAATAAAAATCGGTAGAGCAATAAAGCTGATTTCTATAAATTCCAGATTGATACCCAACAAAAAGATGGCGATATTAGCCACAATGATAAAACCCCAATACCCACCGGGTAAATTGGTCAGAAGTTGGGTGGCAAATTGCTGCCCTCCCAAATTATCAAATACCACGCTAAATAATGTGGAGCAGAAGAGGATCATCAGCACCAGGGAGGTGATGTTGGCGGTGGAGCGAGCCGCCTGTTTCACGATCAGCCACGTGAAATTCCGGTTGATGATAGCCAAGATACAAGCGCCAAATGCTCCCACTGCGCCTGCTTCTGTGGGAGTGGCGATACCGGTAAAAATGCTGCCTAACACGGCAAAGATAAGGACGAGAGGGGGTACGACGGCCACGAGGGTACGGCGCGCCAGTGCCCAACCTTTGAGGGTGCGTGCTTCGGGGGGCAGGGGAGGCGCCAGATGCGGCCGTAACATGCCCACGACCAGAACATACAGGGCATAGAGGCCGGCCAGAAGCAGGCCGGGAATGAGTGCACCCAAGAAAAGATCGCCTATGGGCACACCCACTTGCTGGCTAAGCACCACCAAGACCAGGCTGGGAGGGATCAGCTGAGCCAATGTGCCGGAGGCCGTGATAACGCCGGTCGATAATTTGTTGTCGTAGCCATAACGAACCATAATGGGCAGCGCCAACAGCCCCATGACGATGACGGTAGCGGCGACGACACCGGTGGCTGCCGCCAACAGCGTGCCCACAATAACAACAGCCAGGGCCAACCCACCCGGCAATGGCCCCATCAATAAGCCAATTGTCTCTAACAGCCGTTCCGCCAGACCAGACTTTTCAAAAATGGCCCCCATAAACACAAAGAAGGGTATGGCCAGGAGGGTAAAGTCATTCATCGAGCCAAACCAGCGGTTGGGCATGAGCCGGAGGATGTTCAGGTCAAATGCGCCTAGCGCCAGGCCAATGGCGCCGAATACGATGGCTGTGCCCGCAAAAGAAAAGGCAACCGGATAGCCACTCAGAATGAGAAATAAGAACAACACAAACATGATGATGGCTACCCATTCAAATCCCGATCCCATATCTTCTCTCCTCTGTTTACGGTGATGTGTTGTTACCGGAGACGGCGCAGTTGGAAACGGCCACAACAGCTAATGCATTATTCTATCCGCAAAGGTTCTTCTCTTGCCTCAGGCGCACGTTGTAGTTCGTCAATGTCCCGCAGGATGCCATAGAGGCGGATGAGTTCGACGATGGCTTGCAGCAACAGCGTGAAAAAGCCAACGAGAATCATGGTCTTGATGGGCGCGCGGGGCAGGCCACTGGGGTCTGGGGACATTTCCCATGTACCCCATGAGCCATCGAAGCGGCGGCCCCAAGAAAGCATAACCGGGTTGTAAGTGACAACCAGGCCCAAGATGCAGAAGGGCACGAGGGCGAGGAGATGCCCTACGAAGTCTATGATGGCCTTGCGTTTAAGGCTTTGCTGCCCATACCAGAAATCTACACGCACGTTGATGTTGTTTTTGAGAATGTAGGCAAAGCCAAAAAGGAAGATAAGAGAATAGAGGTACCATTGAATTTCAATGATAGCGTTGGAGGTTAACCTGACGCCCACAAACCTGCCCATATACCGGAGGACAACATTGGCAAAGCCGATGAACACGGTGGGCAGCACCAGGTACATGGAGATGGCGCCAAGCCCTTCGGTTAGTTTGTCAATTGAGTTAGCATAGAGCCGGAGGATGCGTATCATGGGCGAGACTCAATGGGAATTATGAATTAGGAATTATGAAAGTTTGGGGGGAAGGATACTTTATGTTAGCTAATATGGCAATTTTTTAGTCATTAGTCGTCAGGCGGACGAATGAGCAAGACAGGGACGGTAGCGCGGCTGATCACTTTCTCGGCGACGTTGCCAAACATGAGCCGTTTGAGGCCGGTGAAGCCGTGGGTGGACATGATGATGGTGTCGGCGTTTTCAGTCACGGCCGTGTCCAATATCATCTCATGCACCGGTTCACCCTGGCGGATAACGGCCGTCACCGTAAACCCCTCAGCGCGTAAAACCTGTTCTTTTTCCCACAGATAGGCGGTGGCGTCGTGCGTTTCGTGGGCCTGGGCTGTGCTTTCCGCCGCGTGCATTTCTGCCCGCATTTCCCCTTCCCAGGCCGAGGCCACCACATGCAGCAGTAAAATCTGGCTGTGATACTGCCCGGCCAACGAGCGCGCATAATTCAGTGTGAGTTCGCCAAAAGGCGAACCATCAAGTGGAATAAGTAGTTTTTGGAACATAAGCAGATATTTCTTCTAATCCAACAGTTTATTCAAATACCATTTGCCGGAGAGCAGGCTGTTCACATCCTTCCCCAGTTCACCGGCGGTGTGGTAACGGTCCGCCCGGTCTTTCGCCAGCGCCTTGTTCAAGATTTCATCCCAAGGCAGGCGCGACTGTGGCAGGGCGGCCTGCACGCTGGGCACCGGCTCCGTCAGATGCGCCAGAATGGTGCTGACCAGCGTGTCCTTTTTGAAAGGCAGCTTGCCGGTGAGCATCAAGAACAACACAATGCCCAACGAGTAGACATCGGTACGGCCGTCTAAATCCTTCTCCCCCTGAATCTGCTCTGGACTCATGTACTCCACCGTGCCAATAAAGGTGTTATCGGCCGTCAGGCCGGTTGCAGCGGTACTCTTGGCAATGCCAAAATCAGACAGGAACGCCTCTTCTTTCGTGTCGAATAAAATGTTTGCCGGTTTAATGTCGCGGTGAACAATCCCTTTATAGTGCGCTTCGTCCAGGGCCGCCGCTACCCGTTCAATGATGGGGGCGATCTCTTGCAGCTTCATGGGGCCTTGCCCCAACCGATCTTCTAGTGTACCGCCGTTCATATAGCGCATGACAATATATGATTGGTCTCCCTGATGCCCAAAATCATAAATAGGCACAATGGCCGGGTGTTCCAGGGAAGCAATGGTTTCCGCCTCATGTTGAAAACGATCAAAAAACGTTGGGTCATTTTCCATCAAATGCGCCGACATGACCTTGATAGCCACTTCGCGGCGGATGAAGGGGTCATGCCCCAGATACACCGTAGCCATGCCGCCGCGCCCCAACTGCTTCAAAATTTCATAGCGTCCAATTCGTTCTGTACTCATCACAGTCCTCTTATGACTGGATTCTAATGCATGGGGGAGGGGCAGGCAACAAAAGAAGGGACACGGCCGTGTCCCTCCTTAAACTATAATGTAGTGCCAGGCAAGGGGCAGTTCTACCTGGGCCAACCACAATGGTTTTGCTCCTTGCCGGGCACAATAGCTTACTTTCCCGCCTGAATCCTAAACGCGGCCAGTTCTGCCTGCCGCGCCAGATTGATGGATTCTGCCAAAATGCGCGCCGCCTCTTGTGGACTGTGGAACCCGGTGCTGTTTTCCGAAGAAACAAAATCCCACCGTAGACTGGCGCCCCGGTGCAACAACAGTGCCTCTTCCAGTTCCGCATCGGTGGCCCCCGCCTCACGCGCGGCTACAATGGCGTCTATCGCCGCGACAATCGCCTCTTCGCTCTGGCGCAGCAAACTGGCCGTGGTGTTTTGAATCGTCAGAATCCGCTCGGTCAGTTCTTCTTCTGGCCGGTTGTGGCAGGTCTGGCACGCCTGGCTCACATTCACCAACGGGCTGCGCAGCCAATGGTCAGACACCTTCACGCTGCCCTCGCGCACATAAGGCATATGGCAATCGGCACAGGAAACGCCGGAACGTGCATGAAGGCCGCTGCTCCACATTTCAAATTCAGGATGTTGAATTTTGATCATGGGTGCGCCGGTTTCGGCATGGGTCCAATCGGTGAAACCATAACTGTCATAGTGGGCTTCGATATTGTCTATACTTAGTCCCTGACTCCAGGGAAAGGTCAGTACCTTGTTATCACCCAGGAAGTAATACTCCACATGACACTGGGCGCAGACGTAGGAGCGCATCTCCTGGCGGGTGGCCTGGCTGAGGTCAATACCGCGTTCTTCCATGGCGTTGCGGAAAGCGGGGCGGGTAATGACCAGATCCATCGTCACCGGGTCATGGCAGTCGGAACACGAAGAACCAAAATGCAGTTGGTCTTTCAAATCATTATAAGGCGTATGGTTAAACTCTTCCCAGCCCATTTCGGCAATCAAGCCGGGCGCTTCGGCGGCGTGGCAGTTAGCGCAGGCGCCGGGTTGGTTGACGATTTGCACACGTTCAGTATTTTCCTGGTCAATCTGGGCGTAGTAATGGCCGCGCTCTTCGTTGTGGTCCTGGCTAAAGGCATAACCGGCCCATAGGCGGATCATCGCCGGATATCTTTCCAGTTTGCTATAAGGTTCAGAGCCGCCATAGGGGGTCTCGCCGTAGTTTTCCTCGGTGCGTGTGAATGAATCATACTGGTTGGGGAAGTTCAATCCCCAGACAGCCGGGTCTAGCTCACCGGGTGTAATTTCCACCACTTTTAGGGGGAATTCAGCGGCTTCTTGTTTGCGCTGGTTGATATTGAGCAACAGAGCGGCCACCACCACCGTTAAAGCGGCAGCCAGGATGAAGATGGCTACATACAGCCATTTTTCGCGTGTTAAACGTTGTGTCATCTTGCTTCACCTCTTTTTTAGAGTTTCCACTTCTCAGAAGAAGTTGAACTTCTGACCGGGCTAACGGCCGTGCCCCACATTGCCGTGGCAGGCCACACAGGATAGTGTCTCTTTATCGCCCGAACCATGTACGTTGCTGGTCATGGTTTCATGGCAGTCAATACAGTTGTCCTCCGCCACCGTGGCATTGAACGGTTTGATCTGGATCGTGTTGGGGAAGTTCCCGGTCGTAAAAGCCCAACTGTGATTCCAGCCATTGATGCCTTTCACAATCCACTTTTGCGGGAACGTATGGGGAGTATGGCAATCATTACAAACGGCTACCGCCTGGTGGCTGCCGCGATTCCACCCGTCAAATTGTTCACGCATTACATGGCAGTTCACACAGGCATTGGGGTCGTCAGACAGGTACGAAGCGCCCTGAGCATAGCTGAAGGTAAACAGGCTCAAACCGGCCAAGATACCCAGCATAGCAGCAACAGTGATGGCGTAAAACTTACTCTTGTGGTTCAAGGCTAACCTCCTGCCGCCAAATATACCGGCAAAAAGGCGTGACAACAAACGGCCGTGTCACCTACCTTATATGACATTCCTCACTAGCACCCGCGCGTCACTATTGGTTCAACCGATAAGTTGTAGTTATACTTGAGGGCATGGCAAATTTGCGAATCCTTCTGGTAGATGATCATGAAGTTGTACGGTTGGGGTTAAAAAGCCTGATTGAACGCCACGCCGGTTTTGAAGTGGTGGCCGAGGCCGCCTCGCAGCACGAGGCCGTGCAAAAGGCGCTGGCCTATGATCCGGATATTGTGGTGATGGACATTCGATTGGCCGGTGGCAGTGGAATTGAGGCGTGTGAGCAAATTGTGGCGCAACGGCCGTCCACCAAAATCATCATGCTTACCTCCTATGCCGAAGACGAAATGCTCTTTTCTGCCATTCGCGCTGGCGCGGTGGGGTATGTGCTGAAGCAGGTGGGTGGTAATGATGTCATCCGGGCCATTGAAGCGGCGGCGCGGGGCGAAGCCACGCTGGATCCTTCCCTGACGCAGCGCATTTTTGATGAGATGCGCCGCTCCATCAAACAAGAAGAAGCCACTGCCTTTAATGAACTAACATCGCAAGAAATGCATGTATTGTCGCTTATTGCCGAAGGCAAAACCAACCGCGAGATCGCCCAGGCGCTCTATCTCAGCGAAGGGACGGTGCGCAATTATGTCAGCGGCATTCTGTCCAAGCTGCAAGTGTCAAATCGAGCCGAAGCAGCGGCGTATGCCATCCGGCATCGCTTGAAAGATTATCTACAGAGTTAAACCTGACAGGTCTGCATAGACCCGTCAGGTTTTGTCATGTGATGAGCAACGGCCGTACCCCCCACGATGTTCTCCGTGCCCTGCATCAGGCGACCCTTTCTATTGCCGAATTAGATGATCTGCATAAAGTGTTGCAGCGTATTGTAGACGCCGCCCGCGATCTGGTAGGCGCGCGATATGCCGCCCTCGGCGTGCCCAACAGCGATGGTTATCTGGACGCCTTCATTCACAGCGGCATGACCCCGGAAGTGGTGAGCCAGATTCCCCACTTTCCCAAAGGGTTGGGGCTGTTAGGGGAGATTATCCGTAGCGGTCAGGCCATTCGTATTCCCCGCATTGAAGATGATCCCCGCGCCGTGGGTTTCCCACCCGGTCATCCGCCGATGGCCGCTTTTTTGGGCGTGCCGGTTATGGCCGGCGAGGAGATGTTGGGTAACTTATACCTTACAGAGAAAATAGGGGCGGCGGAATTTACGGCCGAAGACCAGGAAGTAGTGGAATTTTTGGCCGCCCACGCCGCCATTGCCATTCAAAATGCCCGCCTGTATGAGCAGGTGAGCCGCCTGGCCATCATCGAAGAACGCACGCGCATTGGCATGGATTTGCACGATGGCATCATCCAGTCCATTTATGCGGTGGGGCTGACGTTGGAGTCGGCGCGGCTGGCGCTGCCCAACGGGCCAGAAGAAGCCGATATGCTACTGAGTCAGGTGATCGAGGGGTTGAACGATACGATTCGGGATATTCGCAACTATATTTTGGATTTACGGCCGCATCGTTTCCGGGGCGATTTGCGCGAAGGGTTGGAGCGGTTGGTGCGGGAGTTTCAGGCCAATGCCATGATTCCCGTAGATTTGCAGGCGGAAGCGGAAGATATGATCACCACGCCTACGGCCGTTGCCCGCGCCCTCTTTCTCACTACCCAGGAAGCACTGGCTAACGTGGCCCGCCACGCCGATGCCAGCCTTGTCACCATTCGGCTAACCCGCCACAACGGGGTGATAGATATGGTAGTGCAGGATGATGGTCGGGGTTTTAACCGCGCCGCCCGTAACTATTCAGTGGGGCACGGTCTCTCAAACATGCGCGCCAGGGCCGAAGATTTGGGGGGGAAATTTGTCATTCGCTCCGCACCCGGTCAGGGCACAGCCATACACCTGATATTGCCAGACCGGTAATCCCTCATCCGTGATTCGTAATCCGTGATTCGTAATCGGTAGTCCGTAATCGGTATCCCGAAGCCGAGAGATTGATGTGCTAAGTCGGATAACGGGCTTCGGATAACGGATTACGCTTCCGCTGCCGCCAACTCTTGCGCCACATATTCCAAAAAGTCAGTTACCGTGATGATGCCCACCAGCGTGCCGGCTTCTACTACCGGCAGCGCGCCAAACTTGTAGAGCGCCAGCAGTTCCGCGGCCTGGGCGGCGGGGGTATCGGGTGTCACCGTCACCGGGTTGGGCGTCATACAACTTTCGGCGGTCACTTTGTCCAGCAATTCTTCATCCTGCCAACGGCCGTGCAGCACAATGGGCGAATTCATCACCAGGCGCACATCCCGGTCGGTGATAATGCCCACCAGACGGCCGTTGTCCAGCACCGGTAGTTGGCGGCAGCCCTGCGACTTCATCACGCCCACAATGGTTCGTAGCGGCGTGTCTGGTGTGACCGTATTGGGAATGAGTGTCATTAAATCATTGACGGTTAACATGGGTTTGCCTCCTTAACCATTTAGTTGCAGTGTAATAGACGACATGGTTTGGTGTCATTGATGAATGTCACCAACGGCCGTGATATTGCTCAATCTCCCAACCCCTCATCCCCATCCCTCTTTCAATACATGCATATAATTTGCCCGTTCAAAGGCAGCCGGGTCGGCTACGTTGGGTTGGCTCATACGCCCGTGTAACGGCCGTAACGCCTCATGCCCATGTCCATCTAACCATGCCTCCAATTCGGACACCACCGTGGCAATATGCTCCAGGCCATGTTCCAGCAGCGCCGAAGCTACCTGCGCCACTTTGGCCCCGGCCAACACACATTTCAACACATCCAGCCCCGAATGGACCCCGCCCGTCACTGCCAGGTCAGCTTTGATATACTGCGCCAAAATACCTACCCAGCGCAGCCGCAATCGCAATTCTCTAGCCCCACTTAACTCCAGACTGGGAATGACCTGCTCCGTTTCCGGATCAATATCCGGCTGGTAAAACCGGTTAAACAACACCAATGCATCCGCCCCCGCCTGGTCAAGTTGTACGGCCATGTTGGTCATGGCGCTAAAATAAGGGCTGATCTTCACCGCCACCGGAATCCGAATTTTATCTTTTACACTGCGCACCAGATTCAAGTACATCTGCTCTACTTCCGTGCCGGTAATATGTGGTTTCGTAGCCAGGTGATAGATGTTTAGCTCCAGGGCGTCGGCGCCCGCCGCTTCAATCAGCCGGGCATACTGCACCCAACCGCCGCTGTAATAACCGTTCAGGCTGGCGATAATCGGTATATTGACGGCCTTTTTCGACTGGTAAATATGCGCCAGATAACCGCCTGCCCCCTGGTTATACTCCTTCATTTCGGGAATATGTTGCAAGGCGTCGGGTAGCATAGACTGGTTGGCTTTATTGGCGTCGTGAACGCCCAAATCCCGCAGTTCAATTTGCTCCTCAAAAAGCGAGGGCAATACCACCGCTGCCACCCCTGCTGCCGCCATCTGGCGAATCGTCTCTACATTGGCCGACAGCGGCGAGGCGGAAGCGATGAGTGGATTTTTTAGGGTCAGCCCTAAATAAGTCGTGGTCAGGTCAGCCATTAAACACTCTCTCTCTAGAGGCTGGTGGCTGGTTGTTGTACCGGCCACCAATAAAGTTTCGATTGTTATCGCTGTGCAGAAAAGTCTTTTTGCCCTGTTGTCATTTCGAGGAGTCTTCGACAAGGAATCGTTACACCTATGGTTAGAAAGATTCCTCACTCCGAAGACTTCGTTCGGAATGACAATGGAAAGGGTTTTTCTGGATCACTATGCCCACAAATCATACCCACTCTTGTTAAACCGTCCAATTGATTGTGATAGATGTCAGGCGCGAGTAATTACAATACGCACTCCCCCCCTACACTCATTCCGCTAGACTTCAAAGAGGGTTGGACTATTTTTGAGATTGAAAGATTGGCGATTGGGCCAATCTCCAATCTCTCAATCGAGGCAAACAATGGCAAAACAAGCAAAAAAAAGTAGAAGAGAAAAAAAACGAGCTACCAACTGGTGGGTGATTGGTGGTGTGGTGATTGGGAGCATGGTATTGATGGGGTTGATGGCGGTGGCTTTACGAGGGCCGGGCATCTTGCAGCTAGAGCGGTATTGTGAACAGAACCCGGCCAACTGCATTGTGGAAGGGGCGGCTGACGCGCCGGTCACGATTGTAGAGGTTTCTGATTATGGCTGTGGACATTGCCGCAATTTTAATGTGGACACGGCCGTGCAAATCCACCAACAATACGTAGAAACCGGCCAGGTGAAATGGGTGATTATGCCCTTTGCCCTGTCCAGCCAGCCCGGCGGCACCATGCCCTCGGCCATCGCGGCGCTGTGCGCGGCCGAACAAGACAACTTCTCCGCTTTCCATCGCGCCGCGTTTGACCTGCAGAGTTCGCCGCTTTACAACACAACCGAAGGTCTGCAAGCGGCGGCAGCGGTGGCGGGGTTGGACACGACCGCCTTTGCCGCTTGCCTGGCCGATAACGACTATGAACAGGTGGTACGCCGCAACATGCAGGCTGCCGCCAGCGCCGGCATCAACAGCACGCCCAGCTTTGCCCTCGGCGCGGAAATCATTCGTGGCAACCTGCCCTTTGCCGTTTTCCAGCAGCGCATCGAGTCGTTGTTGAGCAGTAATTGAGTAATTGAGTAATTGGACAATTACCCAATTACTCAATTACTGGAGGTCAGTATGCGTCACGATTGGCAGCTTAGAGTCATTCAACTGATTGCGGTAGTAGGGTTGTTGGTGGCCTATTATCTGCTACTGTTTCATAACGGTGTGTTGTTATCCGGCTGTACCGATTCGGGGTGGGATGACTGCGGCGCAGTCAGCGGCCCCGGCGCGCCTTATGCCTCTGTCGGCCCCATTCCTGTGGCCCTCATTGGTCTGCTGGGGTATGCGGTTATATTTGCGCTGACCTGGCTAAAAGATTGGGCGCCGCTGCGCGAGAGTTATTTACCGGAACTGCTGGTGGGCGCTGCCGGGTTTGGTTTCCTCTTTACCCTGGTGCTGACGGGGCTAGAAGCGTTTGTCATTCATGCTTTTTGCCGGTATTGTCTGGTATCGGCCGTTTTGATTACAATCATCTTTGTATTAGCCATCAGTTATTTACGTAGCGAACAAGCAGAAACCTGACAGGTCTCAAACAACCGCTGGTTGCCGACCTGTCAGGTTTGAGGAGCGGAGTGATGAGGCTCGAACTGGTGAAAGATTGGATGACGCGAGAGGTGATCACGGCCGTGCCCACCATGGGCGTTCTGGAAGCGGGCAATTTGATGCGAGACAAAGGAATACGGCGGCTGCCGGTGGTGGATGCGGACGGCCGCCTGGTGGGCATTCTCACGCATGGTGATGTGCGCGAAGCGAAACCCTCCACCACCAGTTCGCTCAGCGCCTGGGAACTCAACTACCTGCTGGCTCGCCTGACGGTCGGCGAAGTGATGAGCGAGTCAGTGCTGACTACCACTCCAGAAACCACCATCGGCGAAGCGGCGCAAATCATGTACCGGCACAAAATCAGCGGCCTGCCCGTGCTGGACGCCGAGGGCAACCTGGTAGGCATCCTGACCGAATCAGACATTTTTCGCATGGTGGTGCATGACTGGCAAAAATCACAAGAACCCCCTACGCCGCCTTATGCCCATTATGAAGAGGGATAAGTCATGGGGTAATTGATGCCAATTATCCCATGACTTATCCCGCCACCACTCTCCCCAACGGCGTCACGCGAAACTCCACTTTTTTCGGCTCGTGTAAGGGCACGCCAACCTCTCCCTGGTGAATGACTACGGCCGTCACCCCCAACATCTGTATCGCTTCTTGCATTCCCCGGCTGGATTCAACGCCGCCAAAACTGGGCCGGTCGAGCAAAATGACGCTGCTTTCAATGCTTTGCCGTGTCAGGTGCAGCAGTTGGGGCAGCCAGATCGGGTTGGCGCTGGGGGTAATGACCACGGCCGTACTGTGCTTTTCTGCCGTGCGCCCCACATCACGCAGCGCCACCGTCAGGTCAATTTCGCCGTCAGCCTGCACCAGCGCCAACGCCCGCATCATCCGCCATTCCTGACCCTGTCCCTGGCCGGGGGGGACAATTTGGGGGGTACGGCCGTACCCTGCCACCCCTACCGCCCGATTTTGCCCCAACGCCCGTGCGGCTAGCGAAGCCGCCAGCAGCACCGCCTGCTCCTCCGTGCCCGTCATGCCGCTGCCCAATTGCACCGCCGCCTGCATATCCAATACCAGCCAGATGTCGCCGGTGGCGTCCATATCAAACTGGCGCACATACAGCTTGTCGTGGTGGGCGCTGGTGCGCCAGTGAATCCAACGCAGCGGATCCCCAGGTACATAGGCGCGGGTTGTGGCCGCGTTGATGGTGGCCTGCATACTACGCTGCCGTGCCCGGTGGCGACCGCTGCTCTGCCCGGCCGGCAGGCTGATGGGCAGCCGGATGTGGATGGGGGGATGGATGATAATTTCCTGGCTCTGTGGATAGTGATGGGTCATGGTAAAGATGCCAAACGGGTCACCGGCGCGAATGCGCCAGGGGCCAAGCCGGTATTGCCCACGCTGCTGGCACACGGCCGTTTGCCGCCACCGATCCAGACGATCAATACCCGGACTGCGCACCACCGCCGCCTGATAACCGGGCACATTGGAATCATCCATCACCTCCACCCACAGCGCCGGGATGGGGCTGCTGTTCCACACCTCAAACCGCTCGGCCAACTGGTCGCCCACGGCCAGCCATTGCCGCTCCGTCTGTCGCGTGGCGTGCAGCCCGCGTGCCAGATACCACACCCAGCCATAGGCCACCAGGAACATGCCGCCCAACCCAATGAGCAAGGTATTCCACACCCGGTCGGGCAACAAAAAAACGGCTGCTAACAAGAGCAGCAGCGAGAGTGCCGGCAGCCGCAGGCGCAGGCTGATGTGGGTATGTTGCGGCGCCGGCAGAGCGAGAGTTTTCATAGGGTGAATTGTGCCACAGGTGGGGCAGGTGGCAAGTAGTAGGCACATAGACCTGTCCGGTTTGCCAAACCGGACAGGTCTGTTGTTGTTGGCCTGAAAACCAAAGCTGTGATATTTTTCCCCTAACGAATGCCTGCCATTCTCGGCGGCAGGCCGCCCGATAAAACAATTTCCACTACCCATATTCCCAAAGAAGAGGTGAAACGATGGCAAAAGGCACCCCAACCCCAGAAATTCAGACCGTCACCGGCACCGTACAAGGTTTGTATCAGGATCGCGGCCAGATCGCCGTTTTCAAAGGCATCCCGTATGCCGCGCCTCCCGTTGGCCCCTGGCGTTGGCAGCCACCCCAACCGGTTATACCCTGGGACGGGGTGCGTCAGACGACGGCCTACAGCCCCACCGCCTTTCAGTTG
Organism: Anaerolineae bacterium; assembly: GCA_023382655.1. GTDB lineage: Bacteria > Chloroflexota > Anaerolineae > Promineifilales > Promineifilaceae > CAADGU01. The sequence goes on from JAHDWK010000015.1 coordinate 107,137, forward strand.
GCAACCGGTTTTGAGGAATTTATGGATGCCCTGGTGGTGGGGCAGGGCTGGAATGGCCTGAAAACCGGGGCCGTGAAACTGCTCTTCAAAGTGGCCCCCAAACCCAAAGAAAGTGAAGATTGCCTCTATTTGAATGTGCGCACACCGCTGTTGGGTAGCGACGGCCGTCTCCCGGTCATGGTCTGGATTCACGGCGGTGATCACCAGGATGGCAGCGGCGGCGAGATTTTTTATGATAGCAACGCTCTGGCGCATCGTGGCGTGGTGGTGGTCACAATCAATTATCGCCTGGGATTGATGGGTTATTTTGCCCACCCCGAACTGAGCCAGGAGTCACCGCAGAGTGTTTCCGGCAACTACGGTACACTCGACCAGATTGCCGCGCTACGTTGGGTGCAGGAGAACATCCGCGCTTTTGGTGGCGACCCGGATAATGTGACTATCTTTGGCGAATCGGCCGGAGGGGAATCGATAGCCCACATGCTCACCTCGCCGCTGGCGCGCGGGCTGTTCCACAAGGCCATCATGCAAAGCCCCGGCAATTCCGGCCAGATGCTTTTCTTGAAGCAGCCGTTTTTGAACCGGCCGGCGCTGGAAGAGTTTGGGCGCGATTTTGCCACGTATCTGGTGGGTAACGGCGAACCCGAAGCGGCTTCGGGCCGTGCTCAATTAGAGCAACTGCGCCAGATACCGGCGGCTGAACTCTACAAACGGTGGCGGGAGGCGGAAGAATTCCACCGTTTCCATCCGGTGATTGATGGCTATGTGCTGCCCAAAAGCCCACCCGTTGCCTTCCGGGATGGCGATCAGGCGCATGTGCCCCTGATCGTCGGCAGCAATGCCGACGAAGGGACGTTGCTATACCCCATTTTCCCCTCACCGGTGGCCGAATTTGGCCGGGACAAAATCCAACCGTCGCAAATTGCCGGACTTATCCGTCAGGAGTTTGGCGTGGATAGTGACGGCCTCTTTGCGCTGTATCCCGGCCTGGAAAATGGTGAGGAGCGAGCGGGCATGGCGCTGATGGGTGACAGTTTTTTTGGCGCCGTCAGCGATCTTTATGCCGCGCAGGCGGCCAGAGCCGGGCAGCCGGTTTACAATTACTTTTTTACACGCACGCCGCCATCGGCCAGACAAATGGCCGGGGCGTATCATGCGGCCGAACTTTCTTTTGTGCATGGCAGCAAAATACCACTGTTTGACCGTACCCCCGATGATGACGCCCTGTCCCAGGTGATGGGTGACTATTGGACGCAGTTTGCTGGTAAAGGCGACCCCAATTTGCCGGGCCGCCCAGCCTGGCCCCGGTATGACGAAACGGCCGTGCCCCAACAAATGCGCCTGGGTATTGGCAATCAATTGGGCGCGACCGATATTGCCCGCGCCGCGCAGTACGAGATTATCCAGAAGCGGCTGCACCGCCTGTTAGACGCCATGCCAGAATTGTTAGCGGCGTAAGGCGATTTTCCAAATCGCCCCACCTGGACAAAGGAGGTCAACATGTCTTCTGTGGATGAAGCTACCCAAACCATGATTCAAAACTTGCAGGCCAAAACGGGCAAGAGCCTGGAAGAGTGGGTGACAATAGCTCGCGGTTGGGGATTGAGCAAACACCGGGAGATATTGAACCGCCTGAAAGAGGAACATGGTCTGACATACGGTTATGCCAATCTGGTCGCCATCAAGACACTGGAACGTGATGACGAGCCAAAGGAGGCGGACGATCTGGTAGCAGCACAGTATGCGGGGGCAAAGGCGGAACTGCTGCCGGTGTATGAGGCGTTGGTCACGGCCGTGACCAACTTCGGCCCCGATGTGGAGTTAGCGCCCAAAAAAGCGTATGTCAGCCTGCGCCGCAAAAAGCAGTTTGGCCTTATCCAGCCCTCTACCGCCAGCCGCGTGGATGTGGGCATCAACCTCAAAGATACACCGCCAACGGAACGGTTGGAAAAGTCCGGCAGCTTTAATTCGATGGTCAGCCACCGCGTCCGCCTGAGTAGTGTGGCCGACGTCAACGGCGAGCTAATCGGCTGGCTGCGCCAGGCCTACGACGCCGCCTGACACCTGATACATGACACCAGACACCCAACCCCTGACCACCACCAACAAACGAAAAGCCTGGATCGGTGCCATGCGTCTGCGCACACTGCCGCTGGCGTTGGCCTGCATTATGCTGGGCGCATTTCTGGCGGCGGCGGATGACAGGCTAGATGGGGTGGTAGTGGCGCTGTGTGTGGTCACGGCCGTGCTGCTGCAAATCCTCTCCAACCTGGCCAACGATTACGGCGACAGCCTGCATGGGGCCGACCACAGCGAACGGCTTGGCCCGGCCCGCGCCGTGCAGTCCGGGGCAATCACACCGCAGGCGATGAAACAGGCGATGGTTCTTTTTGCGGGGTTATCGGCCGTGTCCGGGTTGGCGTTGGTGGTGGTGGCCTTCGGGTTAGATGCGCTGCCGCTGGTGCTGCTCTTTTTGGTGTTGGGCGCGGCGTCATTGTGGGCGGCGGTCAATTATACGGCGGGTAAAAATCCCTATGGTTATGCCGGGCTGGGCGATTTGTTTGTGCTGCTGTTTTTTGGGTGGGTGGGCACGATTGGTACCTATTTTTTGCAGACGCAGACCTTTTCCTGGGCGCTGCTGCTGCCCGCCAGCAGCGCCGGACTGCTGGCCGTGGCCGTTCTCAATGTGAACAATATCCGTGACATTGAGTCAGACAAGCAGGCGGGCAAACAGAGCATCCCGGTGCGGTTGGGGCCGGAACGCGCTCGCATTTACCACTGGTGTCTGTTGATGATGGCCTTTGTGTTGGCGGGTATTTATGCCTGGTTTACTTACCAGACGGTCTGGCAATTTTTGTTTGTGCTGGCCGCGCCATTGCTGGTCTGGCATGGCACGGCCGTACAGCGCACCCACGACCCCCTCCGCCTCAATCCTCTTTTGAAGCAGATGGTGTTTACGGCCGTACTATTTGACTTTCTGTTAGGGTTGGGACAGGTGATGGGGTAACAAGGTGAACTTCATCACCCCCTTCATAATTCATAATTCCTACTTCATAATTTCCCTATTACCGCCAATTCTCAATATCTTCTTTAATCGTTGCCACAAAGTTGTCGGCTGACGCCCCATCCAGAATGCGGTGGTCAAAGGTAAGGCCGACGTAAGCCATCGTGCGGATGGCGATGGCGTCGTCAATCACCTTGACCCGTTTTTCAATCATGCCCACGCCCAGGATGCCGCACTGCGGCTGGTTGATGATGGGCGTGGCAAAGAGGCTGCCGCTGGTGCCATGATTGGTGATGGAAAAGGTGCCGCCCTGCACGTCGGCCGGTTTAAGCTGTTTGCTGCGGGCGCGCTGCGCCAGGTCATTGATGCTGCGCGCCAGGCCTAACAGATTCAAAGAGTCCGCATTTTTGATGACGGGCACAATCAGGCCATCGTCAACGGCCGTGGCCATGCCCATGTTGATTTCCGGTTTGAGTTCGATGCCGTTGTCCGTCCAGGTGCTGTTGACCAGTGGATGTTTTTTCAGGGCGGCCACGGTGGCGGCGATGATGTAGGCGGTGAAGGTCAGGTTGGCGCCATCGCGGGCGAACTGCTCTTTGTGGGCGCGGCGGTGTTTGTCTACGTTCGTAAAGTCGAACTCGAAGATGGTAGTAACGTGGGGGCTGGTCTGTTTGCTGCGCACCATGTGTTCGGCGATGCTGCGGCGCATGTTGGTGAGGGGGAGGATTTCGCCGGAAGCGGGTGACAGGGTGACACGGTGACCGGGTGACACGGTGGGTGATGGGGACATCGCGGGGGGAGAAGATAGCGGAGGTTCAGGTTCGGAGGTAATGGCCGGTTCGGGAGTGGGGGGTTGGCTGCGTTGTTCGATGTAGGCCAGGATGTCTTTTTTGGTGATACGGCCGTCCAGCCCTGTGCCCTCTATCTGGTTCAAATCTACTTTGTGTTCGGCGGCAATGCGGCTGACGACGGGGCTGATGCGCCCGGTGTAGGGTTGGTTGGGGGGCGTGGGGGCGGCAGGGGACACGGCCGTTGCCGGCGCTGGTATCGTTTGTTCCGGTTCGAGGGTAGGTACGGCCGCTTTCACTTCCCCATTTTCCGGGAGGGCGTCGCCCGGTTCGCCAATGTAGGCCAGCACCGTACCCACCGGGGCTATCGTGCCCTCGGCCACACAAATCTGCAAAACCGTGCCCGACTCCTCGGCCGTAGCCTCCGTCGTCACCTTGTCCGTTTCAATTTCCAGAATGGGGTCATACTGCTTGACAAAGTCGCCTTCGCCCACCAGCCAGCGGGCCACCGTCCCTTCCACCACACCTTCGCCCATTTCGGGCATCATCACTTTGGTTATCATTATCGTTCCTGTATGGATGACAAGGTGAAGGGGTGACATGGTGAGCCTGTTATAACCTTGTCACCCCTTCACCTTGTCATTCTGTCTTCACCTGTAAAAAATCGGGAAACGCCTCGGTTCGGCTTCGTGCATCATCTCATACACCAGGTCGAACAGATCTTCCACGTTTGGCTTGGAGAAGTAGGCGCCATCAGAGCCGAAGGCCGGGCGGTGTGCTTTGGCGCTCAGGGTGCGTGGTTCGGCATCCAGATGCCAGAAGCCGCCTTGTTTCTCGATCACTTCCTGCATCATGTAAGCCGACGCGCCGCCGGGCATATCCTCGTCCAGGAAGATGATGCGCCCCGTCTTTTGCAGTGATTGGCCGATTGAGCCAAACCGATCAAACGGGAGCAGGGTACGCGCGTCAATAATTTCGGCGTCAATGCCTACTTCGTGCAGCAGTACGGCCGTTTCCGACGCCACCTGCACACACGCCCCATACGTCACAATGGTGATGTCTTCACCGGGGCGCACCACCTCCGGTACACCCAACGGAATGGTAAATTCTGTCAGATTGGTAGGCACGTTTTCCCGCAGCCGGTAGCCGTTTAGCACTTCCACAATGATGCCGGGATCATCCCCTTGCAGCAGGGTATTGTAAAAACCCACCGCCTGCACCATATCACGCGGTACGCACACATGCATACCGCGTAACAGATGAATGAGGCCGGCCATTTGCGAACCGGCGTGCCAGATGCCTTCCAGCCGGTGGCCGCGGGTGCGGATGATGACCGGTGCTTTCTGGCCCCCTTTGGTGCGCCAGCGCAGCGAAGCCAGGTCGTCAGACATCGTTTGCAGCGCATACAGCACATAATCCAGATATTGAATTTCGGCGATGGGGCGCAGGCCGCGTAATGCCAGGCCAATAGCCTGCCCCAAAATGGTGGCCTCGCGGATGCCGGTATCGGCCACCCGCAGCAGGCCAAACTGTTTTTGCAGGCCGGCAAACGCCTGGTTGACGCCGCCCAATTTGCCCACATCTTCGCCAAAGGCCAGCACCCGCGGGTCGCGGGCCAGCATGACGGCAAACGCTTTGTTCAACACCTCATACCCTTTCAGCCCTTCCGGCTTCTCCGCGTAAATCGGTTTGACTTCCGGGACATTCAGGGCAGATTCGGCCGATTCGCTGGTGAGATGGCTGGCGTAGCTGGCGGCGTGGCGCGCGGTCTGCTCATTTTTCCAGGCGGCCAACTGGCGGGCGGCGGGGATATTTTCGTCACGGGTGAGCAGCAGGGTTTGGTGCACGGCCGTGAACACATCCTTGCGTGATAACGACTGCTTTTCCATCAGGCGGCGGCGCATGGTGCTCAATTGCTGACGGTGGGCCGATGCCCCTTCGATTTGTTCCATGATGGTTGCCGCCTCTTGCCGTTCCTGGTAAAGGGGGCGGGTATAGGCCGTCCACGCTTTGTCGCGGGCATGTTGCGCCTGCTTGCGGGCGTTGCGCTCGATGTTGTCCAGTTCGCCAGAGGAGGCAATGCGCTGCTCAATAATCCACAACCGCATCTGGCGAATGGGGTCACACTCCTCCTCCCAGGCCAGCCGCTCGGCCGATTTATACCGTTCATGGCTGCCGGAGGTGGAGTGACCCTGCGGTTGGGTCATCTCCACCACGTGAATGATCGCCGGGACGTGTTGATCGCGGGTGATTTGGGCCGCCTTCTGGTACGTTTCCACCAGTTGCAGGTAATCCCAACCGGGCACGGTATACAGGTCATACCCATCGCGGGTGCCGGTTTTGCGTTGGAAGCCGCTCAGCAGTTCAGACAGGTTCTCTTTGGTAATCTGGTGTTCATTGGTGACGGAGATGCCGTAGCCGTCATCCCAAATGGAGACAATGACCGGCGCTTTCAACACGCCAATGGCGTTGATGGCTTCCCAAAACAGTCCTTCGGCGCAACTGGCATTACCAATGGTGCCCCAGGCAATTTCACGGCCGTCACGGGAAAATTGGGTGAGCGCCTGAAGTTCCGGCAATTCATGGTACAGCCGGGAGGCGTACCCCAGGCCCACCAGCCGGGGCATTTGCGCGCCGGTGGGGGAAAGGTCGGCAGAGATATTGTAGCGCTGTGTCTGGTCCAGCCAACGGCCGTCGGCGTCCAACAGGCGGCTGGCAAAATGGGCGTTCATCTGCCGCCCGCCGGAGTGGGGTTCGTGGGCCAGGTCATCATGAGCGTACAGTTGGGCAAAAAACTGTTCCAGCGTCAGCCCGCCAATCGCCAGCATAAAGGTCTGGTCGCGGTAATAGCCGCTGCGCCAATCCCCTTTTTGGAACGCTCTGGCCCAGGCCAACTGTGCCACCTCTTTGCCATCGCCAAAGATACCAAACTTGGCCTTGCCGCTGAGAACCTCGCGGCGACCAATGAGGCTGGTCTCGCGGCTTTCGCAGGCGATGCGGTAATCGCGCAAAATATCGGCGCGGCTCAGTTCGATCTGGCTGGCGAAGGGGAGGGGTTTCCGGTCGGCTGGTGTGGGAGGGTGTTGGGTTTGAGCAGAACTGGTTTCAGACGCTTCGCGTATGATCATTGGGCATTGTCCTTGTGCTTGTTGAAAATTACGGTTAGTTGTTGGTAACGGCAACGGTGGGAGCGCCCCATTACGGGGCGATTATAGCGACTGTTTGGTTACTTTTCCACTAACGAGGATGAGAACGGCCGTATTCACGAACGATACACTACCGACATTGGTCGGTCGTACCAGAGCCACAATCCCACAACAGCACCGATGTAAATTTCTAGTAGCAGCAGCAGAAACAGCCGGGTCATCTGGTGAGAAAGCAGCATACTGATCAGGCCGGGCAAATTGAGTCCAGCCAGAGTGCCTGAGAGCGCGGCGGCGGCCGTACTTTGGAGTAAAAACCAGACAACCAGCACAAACACGGCCGTGAATGTGGGTACCGCCCAATCCAGAAAATCCAGCCGAAAGCGAACAGGGGCCATATGCGTCTGCTGCTCGATCTGGGCTATTACGCGGGCCGTAAAACCCTCCGGGAGTGGGGCCAGCGGTAGGGTGGTTAATACCTGGTCTAATAGTTGCTCCTGGGCAGAAACCATTTCATCCATGGGTCAATTCCTCATAAGGTTGCAGCACCTGGCGCAGCAGGCGGCGGGCACGGAAAATGCCGGTCTTCACCGATCCTAAGGGCAGGTTTGTAACTTCGGCAATCTCCTGATAGCTCAGGTCATGTATATGGCGCAGGGTAATGAGTAAGCGGTAACTGTCTGGCAGGTTGATCACGGCCGTTTGCACCTGCGCCATCAATTCGACCGTTACCAGACGCGTTTCCATTGTTTGTCGCTCATCGGGTAAGCCGGTGACTTCATCGGCATCCATTGCCGCCAACTCTTGTCTTAAGTGCGGCAGCCGGTTGTAACAGAGGTTGATGGTGATACGGTACAACCAGGTGGTGAACTGAGCTTCGGCTCGAAAACGGGGCAGCGCTCGCCAGGCGCGCACAAATGTTTCTTGCGCTATATCTTCTGCTTCCAGCCGATCATGCAGTGTGCGTAGAGCCAGATTAAAAACCAACTGACCATACTTCTCCACCAGCGTGGCAAAGGCGGCCGTGTCGCCTGCCTGGGCTTGCCGGATGATCCCCTGTTCGTCGTCTTGTTTCACGATTCACCTTACAAGGTTAGACCAGATTTGCGACCAAAAGTTTCAGTGATATTAAATTTGAAACTTTTACTGTGTGATACGGTCTAATCTGATAAATAACGCACAAAAGGAGAAAGCGATGGGTGATTTGATTATAGGACTGACTATGCTGATTCCGTTGGCTGTAGTTGTTGTTTTTGTGGTGGTGATGCGGGCAATTGCGCGCAAAGAAAGGCAGATTTTACAGATATACGGCCGTCAGGCCGGGCAAAATCAGGCATTACAGGAGATAGATCATGAATGATGCGATTGAAGCTTTGGGGATTTCGACGGGTGTAGCTATTGTCTTTGGGATTCCGTTTGCGTTTTTCGCCTTTGTGCGCTACCTGCGTTACAAGGAGACCATTGCGTTAGCAGAACGGGGTTTGTTGCGTCCAGAACGAATGCGTAACGGCCGTGACACCCTGCGTTGGGGTATCGTCATTACCATGTTGGGTATCGGGTTGATGTGCGGTTCCTTGACCATCGGTTTTTATGAACGCGCCCCGCTGGGCATTGGCCCCTGGATGATGCTGGGCATCTTGCCCTTCTTTTTTGGTGTAGCGTTACTCATTATTTACTATGTGAGCAAACATGAAGATCGTGAAGAAAGCGCGGCTGAAGAGCCAGACCCCATCCCCCTGCACAAATCCAGCAATATGTAATGACTTCGTGGAGTCAGCCGGTAACTTTTCGCTCACTTGTCTGGTTGTTTTGGGAGTGATGAAGCAGGGCAGCCAGCACGGTCGTCAACGCCGGTACCTCCTCTTGCTCCTTAAAATCGGCCAGCCGGGTGTAAATCTCGGCCGCTGCCAGGTGAAAACCATCTGGCAGCCCGGCGGCGGCAAAGGTGGCGGCGATCTCTTCCATTTCCCCGGCAAAGCGCCATGCTTTGGCCGTCACGCGGCGCACCCGGTTTTCCGTTTGCGCTGGGAAGGTCGGGTCATCTCGCTGCCACTGCTGCATCAATTCGCTTCTGACGGCCAGCGACTCGGCCGTCCCCAAAATAGCCGCCAGCAAGGCGCTCGTCCCTTTGCTATAGGCGGCATAACACATCTTCAGCGCCGACGCTTTGCCAATCTCTTCACCAATAATCTGGGTCTCCAGCGGGCCATTGGCAAAACAACCCGCCACCCGTTCCGCTTCAGGGCCGGAAAGGTAGAGCCAGGTGCTATTCGGCTGCCAGGCCGGCCCGCCGATGATGCCGCCATCCACAAAAGACACACCGCCGGCGACCAGCATCTCGCCGATGCGCCTGGTGCGTTGGGGGGCGATGGCGTTGGCGTCTAGGAAGAGGCCGGTAAACCGGTGGGCCAATACCTGCTGGGCCACCTCTTCAGCGGCGTGGGGCGGGCACACGCTGATCAGAATGGTGCAGGTGTGGCACAAAGCGGCCAACGATTGCCCGTCTACCAGATAATGTTGTTCGGCGCGGGCCTGGGTGTGTGGGCTGCGCCCGGCGCTGGCCCAATAGACCGTATGGCCGCTGTTTTGGGCGGCGGCGGCCACGGAAATGCCCATCGCGCCCGGATGTAGAATGCCTATTTTTTCGATGGTCATTATCTGTTCTCCGTAAAGTGGTTTGTAGTCGGCACTTCAGTGCCGTCGGCAGACGATAAATCGCCTACTACAAACGTGCAAACGATTTCCTGACGAGATTACCCATTTACTGTATAGTATCCGGCGACAACGGTTTTGCTGCCAGTTCGGGCGGCGTACCGGCCACTGATTACCGACCACCGATTACCGAAGACGAGGAGAGTATGCGCGAGACACGGCCGTTAACCAACCACGAATTAGAGGATTACATTACCATCCAACTGAACGCTTACCCCGGTGTGCGCATGACGCGGGAGCAGTTGCGCGAACGGACGGCGCGGACGCAGGCCGACCCCATCATTAGCCTGGTGGGGCTGTTTGACGAGGGGCAACTATTGGGCGTGATGCGCCTGTTTGATTTCACCATGCAACTGCATGGCGCGTCCCTGTTGGTAGGTGGCGTGGGCGGCGTGGCCGTGGCCCTGGATCACAAAAAGGAGAAGGTGGCGTATGATATGGTGCAGTTTTTCCTGCGCCATTACCGGGAGCAGGGGGTCAGCCTGACGGCGCTCTACCCGTTTCGGGCTGATTTTTATAAACAGATGGGGTTTGGCTACGGCCGTAAACTAAACCAATACCGCTTCCATCCCCACCAACTGCCCAAGCGTGGCTCAAAAGCCAACGTTAGCCTGCTTTCTGGCCGTGACCGTTATGCCTTTAACGCCTGCTACCAGCGGGTGATGGCGCGCACCAACGGCATGATGGAAAACTCCCCTTCCCATCTGGATGCCATTTTTAGCAGCGACACGTTGCATACGGCCGGCTGTTGGGCAGGAGATGAGTTACGCGGCTACGTACAGTTCCATTTTGAGCCGGGCCAGCACCGCAACCTGCTCAGTAACCAACTGGTGGTGCGGGCGCTGGTGTATGAGGAGACGGCCGTACTGCATGACCTGCTCGCCTTCCTCCGTTCCCAGGCCGACCAGATTGAAAGCATCGTCCTTAACACCCACGACGACGATTTCCACCTGCTGCTCACCGACCCGCGTAATACGGGCGATCTTATCTTCCCCACTGTCTACCAGGAATCGAACATCCAGGGCACGGGCATTATGTACCGCCTGATTGATGTGCCCCGCTTTTTTGCCCTGCTGCCTGATCACTCCTTTGGTGGGCAAACATGCCGCCTGAAAGTAAAAATGGCCGACAGCTTCCTGCCGGAAAATGGAGGTGAATGGGTGCTGGATGTGGTAGACGGCCGTGTCCAACTGTTGCCCGGCGGCGCCCCTCACGATGCCACCCTGGCGCTGGATGTGGCCGAATTTTCCTCGCTGGTAACTGGGGCAGTGGAATTCAAATCAATGCTGGGCTACGGCCTGGTAGAGCTGTCCGATACCGGCTACACAGAAACCATCCACCGCCTTTTTTACACGGATAATAAACCAATTTGCCTGACAGGATTTTAACCCATGACCTCCTCCCCGCAGCGTAACCCCAATCCCCCTATCACTGGCTGGCGGCGTTCATTGGTAATGGGGCTGCAAAAGCTGGTCTATTGGCTGGCGCGGTATTGGTATTTCCTGTTTATGGCCGCAGCAAGTATTTTTCTGCTGCTGGGGTTTCTGGCGCCGGCATTGCTGGCGGAGGGATATGAGGCGGCGGGCACGGCCGTGTACCGCTTCCTGGCCCCGCACAACCACCAGTTACCGGAACGTTCCTACTTCCTCTTCGGCGAATCAGGTTTTATTCGCACTTATTCACTGGAACAGGTCATTGCTTTTGGCGCAGACCCACAACAGGCACAGGCATTTACCGGCAATGCCCACATGGGCTACAAAACAGCCCTGAACCACCGGATGGTCGCCATTTTTATGGGCATGGTCATCGGGGGACTGGTGTGGGGGTGGCGACGGGGACGGCCGTCGCTGAGCCTGTTTGTCTTTATCCTTTTCACCTTGCCGCTGCTGCTAGATGGATTCAGTCACATAATTAGCGAACAAGGCAGCGGTTTCCGGGAGAGTAACGATTGGTTGGTGGTGTTGACAGGGGGGATGGGTACGGCCGTGTTCTACACCGGCACTACAGCAGGCACTTTGAACTGGTGGCTGCGCACCCTCACCGGTTTGCTTTTTGGCCTGGGGCTGGTCTGGTTTTCTTTTCCGCGCTTTGCCAGTTATTTTGGGGGCGTGAAAAAGCAGTTGGAGAAAAAGAGGTTGAGAGATTGAGAGATTGGGAGACTACCCAATCTCCTAATCTCCATGTCAATACAACAACGACACCAGTTTCCGCAGCCCTTGTTGTTTCAGCCATAATTTGGTATCGGAGGGGTCGCCTGTGAAGGGGATGCGGGCTGCGGGCACACGAGATAGCGTAAATTCCCGCACTGGGCCGGCCAGCTCATTGATCACCGGCAAGATACAGCGCGAATCCAACCCCAACCTGTCGGCCGATTCCAGAAATGTGTTCACATGCTGGTTGGCAACCTGTTGGCCGGAGGTGATGGCCAGAATTAGTTTGGAATGGGCCAGGACATCTACCACACATTGGTTGATATGGCTGCCAACGTCAACTAGCACATTGTGGCCGGCAGCGGTGAGAATATCGGTGACGCGCTTAAAGGCGGCGCTGTTAGGGCTGGTATTGGGGTCCATCAGCCGCCCTGGAGCGGGGATGACAAAAATGTTATCGCTGTGACGCAAAGTGAATTCATCAATCATGCTGAGCGTGATGTACTCTGGCGCCACTTTCAGCAATTCGACAATATCATGCCGGGGCGTGAGGCGCAGCATGGGGGCCACACCGCCTAATGGCAGATCATAATCAATGATGACGCTGGATTGCCCCGCCTGTAGGGCAATGGCCTCGGCTAACTGGATGGTCAGGGTAGTGACGCCGACGCCGCCTTTGGGACTGAAGAGGGAGATGACATGACCGGTGGGTACGGTTTCGGGCACGGCCGTACCCTCCTCTTCCTCCTCCTCATACACACCCTGTTGGCGCTCCAGTACGGCCGTGATCTGCCGCACCAACTCCTCGGCGCGGAAGGGCTTGGTTATATATTCTGCCGCCCCCACATCAAAGGCCCGCAAACGATAATCATACGCCTCGCTGGCGGTGACAAATATAACGGGAATATCGGCCGTTTCGGGATTATTTTTAATGTGGGTACACACCTCAAAACCATCCATCCCCGGCATCATCACGTCCAGCAGCACCAGATCGGGCCGGTGCAGGACAATGGCTTTTAGCCCCTCCACGCCATCTTTTGCCAGGCTCACCTCATACCCGTTTTGTTTTAACTGGTACTCAATGAGATACCGCATGGGGAACTCATCTTCAATTATGAGAATTTTCCGTACTTCCTGGTGCATGGTTTCTATTTCGTCCGTTACCATCATATTATACCTGCCGTTGAAAGGGAACATAGTGGGCGCAAATTAAGACGTTTCTGACAGATTCCCCCGTTCGCCGCCAACGGCCGTGAATGGCCCGTGAACTTTTTCCTCTGTCAGTATCCCTGTAAGCCCTGGTGTAATACGCTAACCGTATGGTAGCCAACGGAGGCGGATGGCTGAGGTAAAAACAGCCACCTAACATGAAGGAGAACGGCCGTGACATCAATTGTACTCGTGGTAGATGATGAAGATATGACCCGCAAGCTGTTGCGCCTGATGTTAGAGCGAGACGGTTTTACAATTTTGGAAGCGGAGGATGGGCAGCAGGCGCTAGAAGTAATTGCGGAGAGCAAACCAGACATCGTGATACTGGATGTTATGATGCCTAACATGGATGGCTTCACGACGTGCCAGGAATTACGCAGTCAACCAGAAACGGCCACCCTGCCCATCATTCTCCTTAGCGCCCGCAGCCAGACCGAAGCAGTACAGGCCGGTTTAGAATCCGGTGCCGACCGCTATATGACCAAACCCATCTCTAAACCAGAATTAGTGCAGACGATTACCGAACTATTGTCCGGTGTACCGGTGGTTGAGAATCCGTAATCCATAATCGGTAATCCGTAATCGGATGACGGATTACGGGTCACGGCTCACGGGCAACGGCTAATCGCGCTGCCGCTAACTGACTTGCCAAAGCCTCTACTGACGTGCCCCCTGTGACGTTCCGGTTGGATAGTGACGCTGCGATGTGAAACACGGCCGTGACATCCTCCCCAAATACCCCACTTACTGTCTGCAACTCCGCCACCGCTAATTCCGTCAAATTGACCCCTTTCTGTTCGGCCACCTGCACCACCCGCCCCACCAGATGATGCGCCTGTCGGAAGGGGACGCCCCGTTTCACCAGATAATCGGCCAAATCTGTAGCCAGCAGCCCCGGTTCCAACTGCGCCGCCATCCGCTCCGGGCGCAACGTCAGGGTGCGAATCAGTCCGGCCATGATCGGCAGGGTCAGCCGCAGCGTATCAAAAGCGTCAAACACCGGCTCTTTGTCTTCTTGCAAATCTTTGTCGTAGCTGGAGGGCAGCCCTTTGAGGGTGGTCAGCAGCCCGGTGAGATGGCCCACCAGACGCCCGGCCTTGCCGCGTGTCAGTTCCAGCGTGTCCGGGTTTTTCTTTTGCGGCATCAGGCTGCTGCCGGTGCTGTAACCATCATCCAGCCGCACAAAGCCAAACTCGGCGCTGCTAAACAAGACCAACTGCTCTGCTAACCGGCTCAGATGCAGGCCAATCATGGCGGCGGCATACAAAAAATCGGCGGCAAAATCCCGGTCAGAGACGGCGTCCAGACTGTTCTGGCTAACGGCCACCTCGTTTGTACTCAGTGCAGCGGTAAACCCCAACTCCCGCGCCAGCCATTCCCGGTCCACCGGGTAGGCCGTGCCCGCCAATGCCCCCGAACCGAGAGGCAGCACGGCCGTGCGCTCTCTTACCTGCGCCAACCGCTCCCGATCTCGCACCAACGGCCAAAAGTGAGACAAAATCCAATGTCCCCACGTCACTGGCTGCGCGTGCTGTAAATGGGTATAGCCGGGCATCGGCAGGTTCAAATTGGCGGCTGCGCTTTCGGTAAGTGCGTTTTGCAAATCGGTCAGGCTGTCTTGCAGGTGGTCAATGGCCCCCATCACCCACAGGCGGAAATCAGTCGCCACCTGGTCATTGCGGCTGCGCCCCGTGTGCAGTTTGCCACCCACTTCCCCCATCATTTCGGTCAGGCGACGTTCAACGGCCGTGTGAATATCCTCATCACCTTCATCAAAAACAAACGTCCCGTTTTCAAACTCCACCTGCACCTGCGCCAGCCCGGCCACAATCGTCTCCGCTTCGGCCGCCGTCAGCACCTCTGTCCCTACCAGCGCCCGCGCCCAGGCCATGCTGCCGCGTATATCTTCGGCAACCAGCCGCCGGTCAAAGGGCAGGCTGGCATTAAACTCATGCACCAACACATCCGTCTCTCTGGCGAATCGTCCACCCCACAATTTGCTCATCATGCACCTTCTGTCAATTCAATGCGGAGACGCAGAGATAAAACCTTCGCGCCCCTTCGTGTCTTTCACGAAGTCCTTCGCATTCTTCGCGGCCAAACCCTCACCCACCCCGCAAAAACAAACTCCACAAACCAAACCCCAGCAAAAACAGGGCAAAGCAAAGATAAAAAATAGTTGTTTTCCGGTCGCCCAGGCGAGCGCGAGTACGTTGCATCCGGCGGCTGCGCTCCCAATAAAACGGCGGTTTTACCGTAATACCAAACAACTCATATAGTCCCCAGGCGACGATGGCTATATCTAGCAAATTCACTGCCTTACCTTGCTCTCTAATCGTGATGCGTGACGCGTGATGGGGTCACGCATCACGCGTCACGCATCACGTCCGGTAATCCGCATTGATGCTTACATACTCATGGCTCAGGTCACACGTCCAGACAACGGCCGTACCCATCCCCATTCCCACTTGCAACTTTACCTGAAATTCCGGTTGGGCAAAAACATGGGCCGCGTCCACTTCTTGATAATCGGTTGGTGTGCCCTGCGCCACCAATTGCAGCCGCTCCGCACTGGGGATGCCGATCCACAGGCTGGTTTGATTCTGGTCAAAGGGGATGCCCGCCCGTCCCGCCGCCGCCAGAATCCGCCCCCAGTTGGGATCGCTGCCCGCAAACGCCGTCTTCACCAGAGGTGAAGTGGCGATGGTGTTGGCAATAGTGTGGGCTTCGGCATCAGTGGCCGCACCCGTCACCTGAATTTCCACAAACTTTGTGGCTCCTTCGCCATCCTTCACGATCATCTTTGCCAGTTCCGTACAGACAAAGGTGAGAGCTTCGGTGAACAGGGTGTAGCTTTGTTCATCGGCTACGGCCGTGCCACTGGCCCCATTTGCCAGCAGCAGCACCGTATCATTGGTGCTGGTGTCACCGTCCACACTGATGCGGTTAAAACTGTGGTGTACGGCCGTGCCCAACATCGTTTGCAGCATATCCGGCGCAATCCGGGCGTCGGTCGTGATCACCGCCAGCATCGTCGCTATGTTCGGGTGAATCATGCCCGCCCCCTTGGCCATGCCGCCAATCGTCACCAACCCTCCACCCGGCAGTTCCACCGCCACCGCCAGATGTTTGGGCCGCGTATCCGTTGTCATAATCGCCCGCGCTGCCTCTCTCCCTCTTTCCTCCCTTTGCTCCTTTGCCTCTTTGTGTTGAAGAATTTCCCCTGCCGTTTCCACCCCCGCTCGTATCTTGTCCATCGGTAACTGCACCCCAATGACGCCGGTGGAAAGCAGCAGCACCTGATCGGGCCGGATACCCAGCGCGACGGCCGTCAACCGCTGCGTTTCACGGGCATTAACCAGGCCGGGTTCACCCGTACAGGCATTCGCATTTTTGGCATTGGCGACGATGGCGCGCACGGCCGTGTTGTTCATTGCCAGTGTCTCCCGGTCCACGATAACCGGCGCCGCCACCACCTGATTCGTGGTGAACACGGCCGCACAGGCGCAATCCCGCTCGGAAACCACGAAGGCTAAATCCAGTTGATCCTCTTTTTTCAGCCCGGCGGGCACGGCCACGGCCGTGAACCCTGCCGGACTGGTGACAGAACCATTTACGATATTGTTCATATTCTCCTATGGGCAGACAAGTTAGGTCTTTTTCATGTTATGGGACAGGGCAAACGTCTACGGCCGTCAGACTGGGATTCCCATATCCCAGGTCAACAAGCGGGCCTGTCGGGTCTTCAGCAGTTTCTAGCATGGCAGTTATTTCGTTACAAAAAGCAAACGGGTGATCAAGATCCTGCCAATTTGTCAGGAGTAATTGCGCTGCTTGAGTAATAGGTGTGTTTGGGTAATTCCTGTTTAACAAACTCAACCGGTCAAATGCTTGTCCACTATTTCCCTGTAATAAATCTATCAGAATCAAACGGAATGCCGCAAACTGGTTAATTGCAGCTCTCACGTCTTCTTCTGTGCCTTCACTCATAGGCGGTGGGGTTAGTAGGGAGTCGTCATTAATAGCTTTTTCATACAAGACCAGGGCTTCGTCCAGCCGGGCAATATTTGCATAGGCAAATTTGTTATTCGCTTCATAAAGAATGTGGTGACGGTATTGTGATGGATCAAGGATAACGTCGGTGAGGGTGATTGCCGATCCATTCCACGACCATACCTCAGTATAGGTTCGTTCAATGCCCGCCCCTGCGGAACCACTTGCTCCACCGTGAACAAAAAAGTCTTGTAACCCATCACCATCATGATCGGCAAAGTAGGTATCGGAGAAACTCATCGTAATGGTGTCAAATTCTGGATGGTTCAATGAGGGGCGGGCAGCCACAATGTTCTGCAAGGTCCCATTAGCATAGTTAAGAATCTGATATTGTCCTGTACATGTGTGTGCACCACACATCTCACGGTTTATTGCTATTTCTGGCAGGCTATCTCCGTTCATTTCTGCAAAACCAATAATAATCGGAACTGATTCATCCCCAATTTCTGGATCTTCATTCTCCATATAATAACGAAAAAATATACCTGCCTGACCAATGACCCATAAATTGCCCAAACGCCGCTCCTTACTGTTAGCTTCTTGTCCAGGGAGATAGAGAGACAGTAACCACTCAAAATCTCCATTTGCGTTTAAATCAACAGTTGTCATATCGCCAACTTGATACTGCCAGCCCGCTTCTTGTAGCTGGATCTGCACTGTGTGAGGTTCAATTCCATCTTGCCATGCCTGTACCAGCCATGTTTCCAGTTCGGCCCAGGTGGCGGGCGCTGGCCCCAGGTTGTCGGGCGTGGGGGTGACACAAACCGTGCCGCAGCCGTTCGGGCAATCGCCAGGACAAAAATAAACCTCGTTTTCGGTGCAGGCGGGCGGGGTACACATGGGCGCAGGCGTGGGCGAGGATACCGTCTCCGGCGTGTTGATGGCGGTGGGGGAAAGGGGCACGGCCGTGTCTGTTACCGCAACCATGACCCGTGTTGGGGCCACAGTCGCAGTGTCTTCGGGCACGGCCGTACACGCCGCCACCATTATCCCCACACATACCAATCCAAAGGCCAGACGCCCAAATCGTAACATGGCTCTCTCCTGCCAGAAAATGATGATCGCGCAAGAAATTTACCACAGATGCAACGGATATGGCGGATTTACACAGATAAATTGCGATCCGTGAAAATCCGTCTTATCCGTTTAATCCGTGGTTAATCAATCTCGTTTGAACTTGCTGTAATCAGGAGCGGCGTAGCGGGTTTTGCCGCCGTCGCTCACCTCCATCATCGCCCGCACCTTCATTTGCAGGCCAAACAGAGTGATAAAACCCACCGCGTCAGACTGGTCGTACACATCTTCCTGGCCGAAGGTGGCAAAATCTTCGCGGTAGAGGCTGTTGGGGCTGTACCGGCCAGAGACGATCACATTGCCCTTGTACAGCTTCAACTTCACCCAACCCGTCGCCGTCTCCTGTGTCTTGTCCACAAATGCCTGCATCGCCTCGCGCAAGAAGGTGTACCATTTGCCGTCATACACCAGTTCCGCGTAGCGTACCGCCTGCTGCTCTTTGTAGTGCATCGTGTCCCGATCCAGGCACAGTGTTTCCAGTTCGTGATGGGCGGCGTAGAGAATCGTGCCGCCGGGCGTCTCATACACGCCGTGTGATTTCATGCCCACCAGCCGATTTTCCACCAGGTCAATCCGGCCAATGCCGTGTCTGGCCCCCAGTTCATTTAGCTTTTCAATGATGGCGGCAGGGGGCATTTGTATGTCGTTCACGGCCGTGGGCACGCCCTTCTCAAACTCAATCTTCACCACTTCCGCCGCATCCGGGGCCGCCTCCGGGGAGACAGAAAGCTGGTACATCACCTCTTCCGGCTCCTGCGCCGGGTCTTCCAAAATGCCCCCCTCGTGTGACAAATGCCACAGGTTGGCGTCCCGGCTGTAGATGGATTTTTCCGTCTGGGTGACGGGTACATGGTGTTTGCGGGCGTAAGCCAGCGCATCTTCCCGCGAACGGATGTCCCATTCGCGCCAGGGAGCGATGACGTACAGCGTGGGATTGAGCGCCTTGTAGGTCAATTCAAAGCGCACCTGGTCATTGCCCTTGCCGGTGGCCCCGTGCGCCACCGCATCCGCCCCCTCCGCTTCGGCAATAGCCACCTGCCACTTGGCAATGAGTGGCCGGGCCACCGACGTGCCCAGCAGATAGCGCCGTTCATAAATCGCGCCCGCCTGCATCATGGGAAACAGGAAATCTTTGGCAAATTCGTGGCGCAAATCTTCCACATACACCTTGCTGGCGCCGCTGGCCAGCGCTTTCGCTTCCAGCCCGGCCAATTCGGCATCACCTTGCCCCAGGTTGGCGCAAAAACAGATGACTTCGCAGCCATAATTTTCGCGCAGCCAGGGCACAATGACGCTGGTGTCCAACCCACCGGAGTAGGCCAGCACCACTTTGTTAATCTGGGGTTTTTCTTTTTTCTTCGGCATGAGAATTTCTCCTTCTAGGGTAATTGGGACAGTTTGTAATTGGGTAAGTGGGTAAGTAGGTAATTGGGAGATTGGGTAATCTCTTAATCTCCCAATCTCCAATCTCTCCTGCATAGGCGCATTGAGATGAAGCACAACGGCCGTCTCGTCACACGCATGTCTTACCGGGCATTGTACACAGTCGCGGTATACCTTCTCCGGGAAGCGCTCCATGCTGGTGACGGCAAAACCGACGCCCTGGAAAAATTTGACGGCGCGGGTGAGGGCAAAGAGGGTGGGCACACCCCGCTGCCGCGCCTGCCCAATCAACTCCTTGACGATGGTGCTGCCCCAGCCCTGCCCCTTCACGTCATCATGCACCGCCAGCGAGCGCACTTCGGCCAGCGCCTCGGTGTAAAAGAGCAGAGAGACGCAGGCAATGACACGGCCCGAAGCCGCTTCGGGTTCGCCATCTATCACCCCCACCAGCCAATCCGGCAGCGTTTGTTCAATGGAGGCCGCACTGCGCGGCAGCACATCTCCCCGGCGGGCATGTTCATGCAGCAGTTCCAAAATGCCGGGAATGTCAGTGGGGCGGGCGGGTCTGATGTTCATGCAGCGTCATCCGTCATCCGTTATCCGTAATCCGACGGTTTACGGATTACGGGTCACGGATTACGGCTCAATCGGCTATCAGCCGTTTGCCAAAGCTAACGACTTGATCGTTGTTATAACCAATGGCCTCATAAAATTGGATAACGGCCGTATTGCTTTCGCGCACCTGTAAATTGAGTTTGGGGCAGCCGAGTGCCAGCAATCTTTCCTCCAACGCCCGCATCAGGGTACGGCCGTAGCCATGCCGCCGGTACTCTGGATGCACTGCCAGATAATTGACCCAGCCACGATGCCCTTCATACCCACCCATCGCCGAAGCCACCACCAGACCAGCTACTTCACCGACCAGGAACAGTTCCCGGCCAACTGCCAGCTTGCGCTGAATGTCTTTGTGCGGGTCATTCCACGGCCGTACCAGATCACAGGCCCGCCAGAGGGCAATGACCGTTTCCATATCACTTTCTTGAAAAGGACGTATGTTCATCGTTCGTGATGCGTGATACGTGATGCGTGACTCCATCACGGGTCACGCATCACGTATCACGCTCCTACTCCAGGCATTGCGCCAAAATATCTACGGCCGTATCAATCTCCACCTTGTCCACCACCAGCGCCGGGGCAAAACGGAGCACGTTTTCGCCCGCGCCGATGAGGATAAGACCACGTTCACGGGCAGCGGCAATGATGGGGGCGGCGGGGACGGTCAGTTCGACGCCCACCAGCAGCCCCAGACCGCGCACGGCTGTGACCTTGTCCGACTCCACCATTTGCAGCCGGTGCTGCAAATAGGAGCCATGAAAGCGCACCTTCTCCAAAAACGCCGGCTGGTTGACACGATCAAAGACTACATTGGCCGCCGCGCATACCAGCGGCCCGGCGGCAAAGGTGCTACCGTGGTCGCCCGGTTTCAGCGCGTCCGCCACCTGTTGCGTCATCAACGTTGCGCCCATGGGCAGGCCGCCCGCCAGCGGCTTGGCTAACGTCATGATGTCTGGCTTGACGCTGTAATTCTGGTACGCCCACAGCTTGCCGGTACGCCCCAGGCCACACTGCACCTCGTCAAAGATGAGCAGCGCCCCCACCTGATCACACAATTGCCGCAGCCCTTTCAGAAAGTCAGGCGTGGCCGGGTTGACCCCGCCTTCCCCCTGCACCGGCTCCACAATGACGGCGCACGTCTGCTCGCCAATCACCGCCCGCGCCGACTCCAGGTCGTTAAATGTGGCAAACACCACATCCGGCATCAGCGGCGCAAACGGCGCCCGATACTGCTCCTTGTACGTCACCGACAGCGCGCCCACGGTACGGCCGTGAAACCCCCCGCTAAAGGCCACAATTTTAGTAGGGTGGCCGTTACTCTTCTCTGCGCCTCCGCCCGACCTTTGGTCGTCCCTCTGCGTTAAAGAAAACTTTCGTGCAAACTTGATCGCCGCTTCATTCGCCTCCGCGCCGGAGTTGCAGAAATACACCTTGTCGGCGAAGGAGTTTTCGGCCAGCTTTTGCGCCAGGCGTACCTGTGGTTCGCTGTGGTACAGATTACTGATGTGGGTCAATTGGTGCGCCTGGGTGGCCACGGCCGTGGCCCACTCCTCATCACTATGCCCCAATGCCGTCACCGCAATCCCAGACGTAAAGTCCAGGTACTCGTTCCCCTCAGCGTCAACCAACTTCAACCCCTTGCCCTGCGTGAAGACTACGGGCGCACGGCCGTAGGTCTGCAAAATGTATTGTGATTCTGCCTGCATAACCTCTTGTGTGTTCATAAACGTCCCTTTGAAACTTATCCACAGATTCCACAGATTTCACAGATAAAAATCTGCGTAATCTGTGGATTTCTCTTCTTCCTCAACAACTACTCCCATCATCCACTTCAATAAAGCGCGACATGATATGAATGTCTTGCCGCAGTTGCCAGCCGGTGGCCTGCCAGAAGGCGATGCCCAATTCATTTTCGCCAAAGATAAAGAGGTGGCATTTACTGATACCCATCTCTTTCAGGGCTGCCAGGGCCCGATCCACCAACTGCCTGGCAATGCCCTGCCGCCGGTAATCTGGGTAGACGGCGACGTGATGAATGTATCCCCGACGGCCGTCGTGCCCGCACAAAATCGTCCCCACCAACCGGCCCTCCGCCAGCGCCACAAAACTCATGCCCGGATTCCGCTCCAGGTAAAAGCGAATCGCCCCTGGTTCATCCGCGCTGCTCACCCCCACCCCCGGCGTCTCCTGCCAAAGGGCAATAGCGGCATCGTAATGGTTCATGGTAAATTCGATAATTTTCGTTTCCATAGGTGTCCCTGGTCATTAGTCATTGGTCATTAGTCATTGGTCATTTGTTATTAGTCATTCGTTATTAGTCATTCGTTATTGGCCTCATCAGCACCCACCGATTACCGATCACCGATTACCGTCCCCCCTCCCTTCAGCAGCCCGTCCAGATTGACAATGCGCGCCTGAGGAATGCCCTGCGTCACGGCCGTACACGCCGCCCGCACTTTGGGAATCATGCCATCCGTAATCACGCCATTGATAATCAACGCTTCTGTTTGGCTGATGGTCAAATGGGGCAAAATCGCCTCATTTTGCAACACGCCGGGTACATTGGAAACAAAGTTCAGCATATCTGCGCCCAATGCTTTGGCCACCGCCGCCGCTGCTTCGTCGGCGTTCACATTATACGGCCGTCCATCTGCACCCAACGAAATGGGGGAGATCACGGCCGTGAACCCCGATGCCGCTAACTGTTCAATGAGACGGCCGTTTACTTCTACAATCTCGCCCACAAAACCCAGGTCGGCGGTGGGGTGCTGCTTTTTTTGGCAGCGCAGCAAGCCGCCGTCCACGCCGGAAAGGCCAACGGCCGTCACCCCCGCCGCCAGCAATGCCCGCACAATCACCTTGTTGCTCAGGCCAGACAAGACCATTTCGGCTACCAGCAGCGATTCCACATCCGTCACCCGCAGACCGTCCACCTTTTGCGGGGCAATGCCCAACCGCCCCTGCAAATCGGCAATCGCCTTGCCACCACCATGAACGATCACCACAGCCTGCCCCGTCGCTACCTGAATTTGCCTGACGTTATGCGCCAGCCCGGTCAAAAATGCCGGGTCGTCCAGTTCATTCCCACCAACCTTCATTACCTGCATCGTCATTTTCCACTCACACCTGACAGGTTTCCAAAACCTGTCAGGTGTTCATTATCACACCAACCCCGTCGTTTCATCCAGCCGGAACACTACATTCATATCCTGCACCGCCTGCCCGGCTGCTCCCTTGATCAAATTGTCAATCGCTGAAGTGATAATCAGGGTGTTGCCTGCCTGAGCCAGCCCAATCACGCACTTATTCGTGTTTGTCACATGCGCCAGCGTCGCCACCTGACCTGGCGGCAGCACACATACAAACGGCTCACCCGCATACATGTCCGTGTACAAAGCCGCCACATCGCCCAACGTCCAATCGCCCGCGATGGTGACGTAGATGGTAGAGAGGATACCACGCGGCACGGGCAGCAGGTGCGGCGAGAAGATGAGCGGCGGTGCGTCTGCCTGCCACCAGTGCATCACCTGTTCCATCTCCGGCAAGTGGCGGTGCGCCCGGCCGATTTTGTAGGGGGCAAAATTGTCGGCCACGTTCATAAAGTGGGTGGTATCGCTGGCCTGCCGGCCCGCGCCGGATACACCCGATTTGCTGTCAGCGATGATGGGGCCGGTGAGGGGGAGTTTGGCTGCCAGTAACGGCCGTTGCAGCAACGGCCGTAACCCCAACAACACACTCGTCGGATAACAACCGGGCACAGCCACCAGGTCCGCCCCCGGCAGTTGTTCCCGCGCCCATTCGGTCAGGCCATACACGGCGAACCCGAAGCCGCTTCGGGCCGTGCCCAACAATTCCGGCGCCGGATGTTCATGCCCATACCACTGCGCATAGACAGCAGGATCGGCCAGGCGAAAATCCGCGCTCAGGTCAATGACTTTGCCGCCAGTGTTCAGGGCGCGCACGGCCGTGGCTGCCGCCGCCGCATGAGGCAGGCACAAAAACACTACATCCACCGTTTCCAAAGGCGCATCCGCTTCCTCAATCAGCGGCAAGTGAGGCGCTTGTGGGTACACATCCGTCAGCCACTTCCCGGCAAAACTCTGTGACGTAGCAAACTGCACCTGCACATCCGGGTGCTGCGCCAAAATCCGCACCAACTCATAACCCGTATACCCGGTCACTCCAAAAATCCCAACCTGAATCATTGCCAGACCTCCAATCTCTCAATCTCCAAATTGCCAAAAAAAAACCGCCAGACCCCTCAAGTGTGGGTCTGGCGGTTGTGATTTCAGCGCATCTCTGGTGAACTCAAGCAACCTCAAAATCCAGACCTATGGTCTGGCTGCGACGGCGGATAAAAAGAGGTGCGTTGTTCCCAAAATTTCTCATCGTGCGCAGAATCGTAACAAAGAAACAGGCGGCGTCAATAGCGATTGTGAAATTCAGGCAATACCACCAAAAACTGCCCCGGTACAGTTGGATAAATTGACCGGGTTATGGCGAAACAACAATGTGTGGTATTTCGCCAACGGCCGTCTGGCGCATAGCCACTTCAGCCTCCGGCGGCAGGCTCATGCGGGTACGCATGTGTGCCCGTGCCTGTGCTGGATCACGTGAGGCCACGGCCGTCACCAACGTCTGGAAAAAATCAGCTTCCCGCTGCCGGGCGGCCTCCAGGGTTGTTGTTGGCTCTTCCCAATTGCGCAAATTGCGCAGCGTCAGGAGTGGCTGAGCCAACAACTGTAACACACGATTATGGCTCATTTGAAAGAGAGCCTGGATCACTTCTCGCCCGCTGGCCCACATGCGTTGCTGCTCTGCTTCCGGCATCTCATCGGCCGCCCACCAGACAGTGAGAATCTCGTCAATCACCTGCATGTTGCGCGCCACCAGTTCACGGAAAGCGGCGATATCTTCATCGCTGGCCTGCACCGCTGCCAGCGCACTCACCTCCGGCAGCAGCAGTTGCTCAAACTGCTCCACATCCCAAACAGTGGCGTCCACCCGCCGCAGCGCCAGCAGCAGGGCGTCGCCAAAGGCCGCTATCGGCGTATTGGTGACAAACACGCCACGGCCGTGTTGAGCTTCCACCAGACCTCGCGCGGCCAACATCCGGGTAGCATCGCGTACCACCGCGCGGCTGACGCCAAAAGCTTCGGCTAATTCTGGTTCGGTGGGCAACGCCGCGCCGGGTGCAAATTGGCCCGACACGATGGATTCTTTGACCGTCTCGGCCACCTGTTCTGCCAATGTCTGTTTTTTAACCGATTTCAGAAAGGGTGTTTGCTGATTCATATGAGTGTGCCTGTTGCCGTCTGTCAATCTGGATATAGAGGCCAGATGATACCACGACGACCAACCCGGCGACTATCCAGGCGGCGCTGATAGAGTGCAGTTCGGCCAGATAACCGAGCAACACGCTGCCCAGCATCGCCCCGGCATAACCGGCCAATGACTGCACGGAGAGCATGGCCGAACGGCGGGGGGCGGGAATTTCCCGGTTGATCAGGGTGGCGTGAGGGGAATTGATCAGCCCCATGTTGAAATAGGTCAGCCAGAAGAAGAGAGCCGCCAGGGGCACGGCCGTTTGCCCGGCCAACACCAGCAGCGACAGTCCAAACATCCCCTGAGCCAGAGCCGCCACCAGCGCATACCGCTGCCGCAGCCAGCGCGAAAGGGGGGTTGCCGCCATGTTCCCGGCCATGCCCACGCCAAAACTGGCAGCCAGCAGCACGCCAAAATAAAGGCTGTTTTCAGCCGCACCGCCCAGCAGTGCCGCAAAACGCGGCTGCCAGAATGTTTCCAGCGCCACCATCGCCAGACCGCCGGCGGCGGTTGTTGCCAATAGCAGCCCGATGGTGCGGTTGCTCCGGCTGAACTGCACTGCGTCACGCAGGATGAGCGGCACCTGCCGGAAGCCGCCACGCCAGCTAATGTCAGTGCCCAACGGCCGTTGCTCGTGTACGGCCGTCATCACCACCAGGACCAAGATCAATTTGAGTATGAGGGAGATGAGGATGGGCATGGCTAAAGGGGTGAGTACGGCCGTGCCATCGGCGGGCAAGCCGATAAAAAGCTGGGGAATGGCCGACCCGGCCAGTGTGCCGATTCCCAGTGCCAGTAAAGAGACGGTACCGGCTTTAGCCAGTGCCGGTTGCAGGTCAATATCCGGGTCGGCTGTGTGCAAGGCGTCTACAAACCAGGCTTCCAGCGCCCCGGAAGCCAACGCCCGGCTGACGCCATACAGCGCCCAGCCCACCAGCAGTAGGGGCAGTGTGAAGGTGAACAGATGAATGACGCCGGTCACGGCCATAATGCTGTAGGCCAGCAGTGTCACCCGTTTACGGCCGACGGCGTCCGCCAGGCCGCCGGTGGGCAGTTCCAGCAGCACAATGGTGGCCGAGTAAACGGCCATCGCCAGGCTGATTTCAAAGAGGGTGATCCCCCGTGCCTGATAGAGCAGGATGGACAAAGCCAGGGGCAGGGCGGTCGCCAGCCAGAAAAGAAACAGCACCAGATAGTACGCCCATTGAATAGATTTTACGCTTCTCATAACACCTCATCATGTCATCGGGTCATATGATGACATGATGTATTTTAATGAAGAGAAGTCTGTCTGTCAACTGCTGCTAATTTATACGGCCGTAACCCACATCACCCGCCAAAATCCTTCTCCCCGGCACGGATGGGCACAGCCAACCAGTTTTCGCGGGGTGGCAGCGGGCAGGAGTAGTACGGTGAATAGGCGCAGTAGGGGTTGTAGGCGTGGTTAAAGTCTACGCGGATGGTGTTGGCGCCGAGTTGTTCCAGGCCAGGGCGATCATTGTCCAGGTAACGGCCGGCGCCATACGTTTCGTTGCCGTTTGTCGCATCTTTAAAGGGCAGGAACAGGCCGTGCCCGTCAAAGTAGATGGTCAGGCTGACGGGCTGCCCGTCTACGGTGAAATGAAAACGACCCCAACGGCGAAACGGCCGTACCTCCCCCGTACTCGTTTCCATTTCCAGCAGCGGTTCATCATCCGCAAACTGCTCCACTTCCACTTCAAATACCAGGTCCTCATTCCCCTCAAAATAAGGCAGCCCGGTAAACCCTTCTTGTTGCGCCTCATCCAAAGGCGACTGTGGATGGTGCGCCATAAATTCATCAATCTGCCGTCGGGAATGGGTTAGTTCGTTCATGGGATTCTCCTTTTTCGTAATCCGTAATCCGTGAGCCGTAAACCGTAAACCGTGACCCGTAATCCGTTACCGATTACGGATTACGGATTACCGATTACGCTCTTCACCGCCGGAATCGCCGCCGGGTCAACCAGCAGCCAGCGGGCAAATTCATCGTGGGATAAGGTGTCCCGCCATTGCCGGTAAATAGACTGGGGCAGGTCGCGGAAGAAGAGGATGACCACAATGGGCGTTACCTCACCCTGCGGATAGGCATAATAAGCGGTCGTGAGAATGCCCGGCAATGAGCCATTTTTGTACCCCAGATTGCTGAACACCTCTTGATTATCGGCAAACAGCATCGGCCATTCCAGATATTTACGCGCCAGAAAGCTGCTCTCCGGGTTGCTAAGGCCGTTTTGGGCAATACGGGCCATCAGCGCGGCATATTCGCCGGGGCTGCCATGCGCGTTTAGAGCATGGCTAAACAGCCGCTGCGTCTCCACTGATGGGCGGCGCATCTCTTGATGCCAGGCGCGTTCCACTTCCCGAAAGGTAGGGTCGTTGATATAGGCGTCGGCAAGTTGACCGGCTTCACGGCGGTAGCCCACCGCATCAGCCAGATACCCCTGGATCGCCGCATAATCCCCGCCGCTACGGGTATGGTTGCTCATGGCCATAAACTGCCCCAGCCAGGTACAGGGGGCGGTCTGATGGCTCAATCCCAGGGAAACGGCCGTTTGCTCCATCCGTTCCTGCCCCAACAACAGGTGCAAATAGTCGGCCGCCGCATTAGAACTGTGCCGGATCATCATCCAGGGCACATCTTCCAGCCGCGCCTGGGGTGGTTCGCCGCTGATCAGCCCCTTGTCCGTCAGTTCCGCCAATGCCCGATTGTGCGAACGCAAATCGTAACCGGGCAAATAATAAGCATCCAACGTATCCACCGGCACGCTCCCGGCGGGGTTTAGTTCCCCCACACTCACTGCTTCTACATACGCTACTAGGGGGATGAGCTTCACCACCGAGGCCAGCGGCATTTGCACATCCGCATTCAGGTAGACGCCGTTGGCTTCGTCGCCGACGCGATAAGCCACCAGCCCCACGTCATCGGGATGGTTGAGAATGTACTGCCAGGCGGCGACGGCCGTTTGGGGGATGCGGTTTTGCACGGCCGTCAGCGCTGACGCCAGAGGAGGCGGCGCCGTCGTTTGCGGCGTGGTATGCGTGGGCAAAATGGGCAGCAGTTGGCCGCAGGCTGGCGACAGGGGGCCGGTGTAATAGGGTGTGGCGGTGGGCGGGACGGCCGTAGGCTTCACCAGGGTGGGGCTGGAAATGGGTGTGAGCGTGGCCGGTAAGGGTGTGGCAGCGGCAGAGGCCATGGTGGGCAGGGGTACGGCCGTGAATAATTCCGGCGCGGCCACAGGGGGCACGATGCCCACCGACGAAGCCGCCGGCGTTTGCTGGCAGCCCGCCAGCAGACCAACGGCCACCAACAACAAGATAAACAAGAGACGAGATGGCATGGGGCGGGATTGTAACGGGTACGGCCGTGCTTCCCAACCTGTTGTGGGTAACGCTCACGGTTTTGTAAAAGATGGATAGAGAGCAGTAGGAATTCGGGAGGTTTGCAAAAAGACGTGATGCGTGATGCGTGATAAGAGCGACCTCACGCATCACGCATCACGTATCACGGCATCTGCTCAAGAATCCCCAGGCTTTTATATTTTGGAAGTTGACCGAATGGTAAAGTTCATTATGATGGAAGGCGCAATGACTCACGTAAATGGTGCGCAAGTGGAACGGTTGCAGGCGCTCTACCAGATGGCGGTAGAGCTTTCAGCGCTGCGCAGCCTGGAATCGGTGTTGGATACGGCGCTGTACCACTGTCTGGCGCTGACAGGGTCACAGTTTGGTTTTATTGGGCTGACGGCCGTACACGGCCAGGCGCTTGACGTGGTGGCTATCCAGGGTTTTAACCCCAGCAGCAGCTTTTACCATCACAATCACCTCATCCCCCTGCGCCCCAACATTTTTGCCCGCTCGGTGCTGGAAAACCGGGCGGTGCGCTCGGTGGATGCGGCTACCGAACCGAACCGGGTGGGGCAGCCGCCCGGCCATCCGCCGGTAGGCACCTTCCTCGGTGTACCGCTGCGCATTCAGGATGAACCGATTGGCATGATTGGGCTGGCAAACCGCCCGGAACCCTATGAAGACGACCACGAACAATTGTTGATGACCTATGCTGCACAGGTCGCCATTGTCATTCGCAATGCCCAGTTGTATGAACAGTTGCAGGCGAATAATGAAGCGTTAGAGCAAAAGGTACAGCGCCGCACGCGCCAGTTGGAAAAGGCCAAAGAGACACTGGCGGTGAAGGCGGCGCAGCTACAGACATTGCTCTCGGAAACGGTGGATGTGCAGGAGCGGGAGCGGCAGCGCATTGCTCAGGATATGCACGATGGCACCAACCAGTTGTTGATTGGGGCGCTGCTGGAATTGAAATCGGCGCACAAACGGCTGGGTAATGGCGACCTGGCGCTGGCCGAAAATTCGCTGGAAACGGTGCAAAATATCCTGCACCGGGTGGAGGCGGAGATTAAAAATGTCATCCATGATTTACGGCCGCCGACGTTGGATGCGTTGGGGTTAGCCCCGGCGGTGCGGCGTTATGCGGAGCGGTATGAGCAGTATACCGGCATCCCTTGTGTGGTGACGGTGCAGGGGGAACCGGTGCGGCTGCCCTCGCGCATGGAGATCAGCGTGTACCGGCTGATGCAGGAGGCGCTGCAAAATGCGTCGGTACACGCCCAGGCCGGTCGGACGGAGGTGGCGCTGGTCTTTGAACCAGACTGTTTGTGGCTGGCGGTGTTGGATAACGGCCGTGGTTTTGACCTGACGGCCGTGCAGCGCAACAACAGCGGTCACCTGGGCCTGTTGGGCATGCAAGAGCGGGCTGAAAGCCTGGGTGGCAGCCTGCTGATAGACACTGCCCCCGGTGAGGGGACAACGGTGACATTGACCGTGCCGATTGGTGAGGTGATTGTACAAATCACTCCCTCAACGTTGGACGCCATTTGAAAGCAACTGCTTGTTTTGAGATGAGGAGATTAAGAGATTGGGAGATTGTCGATCTCTTAATCTCCCAATCTCCCAATCTCTACAACCCATGACCCCCATTCGCATCATCGTCATTGACGATCACCCCATTGTGCGCCAGGGCATCAGCAGCCTGCTCTCCAATTACCGCGAGTTTGCCCTGGTGGGTGAGGCGGACAACGGCGCGGACGGACTGAATCTGGTGCAGACGGCTCACCCGGACGTGATCTTGCTCGATATTCGGATGCCGGGGGAGTCAGGGCTGGATGTGCTGGCGGCTATCTTGCGCCAGCAGCCGGCTGCCCGTGTGCTCATGCTCACCTCGTTTGACGATGAAGAGTATGTGATGACGGCGCTGCGCTCCGGGGCGTGTGGTTACGTGCTGAAAAGTGTCTCCGACGACCAATTGGTGAATGCCATTCGCGCCGTGCATCGTGGCGAAAAGGTGCTGAGTTCACAGGTAACAGACCAGGTGATTCGCCATGCCCTGACCGAACAGAGTAAACCGCAACGGCCGTCCACTCTGGACGAAGAAGAGATAGCCATACTGCGCCTGTTGGTAAAGGGGGCCAGCAATGCCGACATTGGCGAGACGCTGTTTATGAGCCAGACCACCGTCAAACGCAAACTACGCCCCATCTTTGAGACCCTCAATGTGCAAACCCGCGCCCAGGCTGCCGCCGAAGCAGTGCGGCGGGGTATTGTTTAGTCACACGTTCGCTGACTACTTTCTCCACCTGTCGGGGTCATTCGCCTTCCGTTTCTATCAGGGGGTCAATTTCTACCTGGCGGGCTATCCAGTGGACGAGCAGCAGGGCGAACAAAGCCATACCGATCAGGAGCAGACTGCTCCATAGGGCGTCATTCAAATTGCGTTCCAGCGCGCCATACACCAGCAGAGGCATGGTTTGGGTGCGGCCTTGCAGACTCCCGGCGAAGAGAATGGTAGCTCCAAACTCACCTAAGGCACGCGCCCAGCACAGTACCAACCCGGCCAGCATAGCGGGTGTGCTTAATGGCAGGGCAATGTGCCGGAAAATTTCGCCGGTGGAAGCACCATCTATACTGGCTGCTTCCATCAAGTCACGGGGGATGGCGCTAAAGCGAACCTGCACGGTGCGGATGAAAAAGGGGGCGGCGACGAAGATTTGGGCCATGATCACGG
The DNA here is from genome assembly GCA_023382655.1 of Anaerolineae bacterium. Lineage (GTDB taxonomy): Bacteria > Chloroflexota > Anaerolineae > Promineifilales > Promineifilaceae > CAADGU01. Next base: position 138,693 of record JAHDWK010000015.1, read on the forward strand.
CCGTTGTCGTGAACGGTAACGACACGCCGATTAACTCTAAGGTTGGCCCAAACATCCCACGCCGCCCAAAGGCCATCAACAGCCCAAACCCGGCGACAACAGGTGGCAAGATGATGGGCAGTTCCACAAAAACGCTGATCACCCGTTTGCCACGAAAGTGATACCGCGCCAGCACATAAGCCAGCGGCGTGCCAAACATGAGGACAATGCTGACGGAAATGAGGGTGGTAAACAGGCTAAGGGTGACGGCGTTGCCAACGGCACGGCCGTGCAACGCCTCCATACCGCTCAAATCCCGCAATGCCCGCAGTGCCATGGCCAGCAAGGGCACGGTCAGGAAGAAAAACATCACCGCCGCCATAGCAGCAATGACGGTATGGCCGTCTGGCCGGGTGCTGCTGATTCTTCTTTGCATCAAACTCTTTGCGTCTTAAGCATCATTGCGCCTTTGCGTTGCATCTATTCACAATGATGATTATTGCTCTGGACGCGGGCCAAAACCCCACTTGGCCAGAATGGCCTGGCCTTCGTCACTTAATATCAGGTCTAAAAAGGCTTGCGCCGTTTCCGGGCTGACTGAATCATTGATGGCGGCCATGGGATAAACGGCGATGACGTTCAGCGCATCAGGAATTTCGATTACCTGTACCTGGTCGGCAATGTCCGGCGTCACATCCGATTTGTAAACCACGCCGGCGTCGGCTTCGCCCAGGACTACTTTGGCGGCTAATTGGCGTACATTGGCTTCTTCGGAGACCAGGTTGGCGAGTACGGCCGTTTTGAAATCTGCGCTATAAGCTGGATCAGCAGCCGCATTGTCTAACATTTGGTCTGTAAATCCGCGAATCGGCACATCCGGCGCGGCGGATACAAACTTGACGCCTTCATTGGCTAAATCGGCCAGCGATTCTATGCCCACCGGATTATCCGCCGGCACAATCACCACCAGACTGTTGGTTAAGAAATTAACAGGTTCGCCGACAATGCGGCCGTCCGCTACCGCGTTTTCCATCTGTCTGGTGTTGGCAGAGGCAAATACGTCACCCGGCGCGCCCTCCGCCAGTTGGGTAGCCAGGTCAGACGAACTGGCAAAGTTGAACTGCACCGTCGTCCCTGCGTGTTGCGCTTCGAGCAACTGCCCCAATTCGGTGAAAGCATCAGTCAATGAAGAAGCGGCAAAAACGGTGAGGGTGACAGCTTCCGTTGATTTAGGTGTAGAAGCAGTTGAAGAACCGCACCCGACGAGCCATAAGAGCAAGAACAAAATAAGGAATAATCTTTTATTTGACATCTTTTTTCTCCTCGCTATGTTCTATCACTGCTCCGCTTCGCACTGATCCAGCCAGGTCAGCATGGCTTGAATCTGGCCCAGGCGAAATTGATGCACGAGACGGCCGTAGCGCCGTCCATTTCCTATCTCTTCCGCCACAATTTCCTGCTCATTGCCCAACCATTCAGCGCACTGCGCCCGCTGCGCCGCCAACAGGTGGGTGATGGCCTCTGCCCCTTCCAGCCGGGCAAAGTACAATTTCACCAGGAATTCCAGGCGTAGCGAACGGCCGTGCCCCACCGGACTTTGCCGCCAACTCTGGAAAGCGGCCTCACCTGTGTCGGTGAGGTGAAACAGTTTGCGTGGGGGTTTGTTCTCCTGTGGTTCGGTGGTAGTGGTGACGAAAGCGGCGTCTTCCAGCTTGCTCAACAAGGCATAAAGCTGGCTCAGCTTGATCTGCCACACCGGCCCCAGTCCGGCCGGGTTGGCCAATTCCTGGTGAATGGCATAGCCATGTTTGGGCTGCTGGCGCAGAAAACCCAACAGGGCCAGTTCAAGGGAGAGGGAAGGGTTGAGTCTCATCTAGTAGTCAAAATCGGGATATTCAAACTTTGAATAGGCAGGATTATAGACTAACAACGGCTGAACGCAAACAGCGCGCTATTTTGGCCGCCCCCAGGCCACCCCCGAAGCTGTCATAGGGCACCGGGCAAGTTGGCCCAGTTGGGCGGGAAAGTTGACCCGGTTGGTTCTTGGCGTGAGGGCGGAGTGCAGTAGCATCAGAGGTGTGAATGACCCGATTCGCATCCCATATTCCCCCGATACTGTAGACGAAATGGCCGCGCTGCTGGCCCGCCATGCCTATATTGCCGACGTGGGGTTGAGTACCAGCCTGTTTCTGGCGTTGAAGATGGGCAAGGCGATCTTTTTGGAAGGGGAGCCGGGCGTGGGCAAGACGGAGGTGGCCAAGGTACTCAGCCGCGCGTTTGCCACGCCGCTCATTCGCCTGCAATGTTATGAGGGGCTGGATGTGAACCAGGCGGTGTATGAGTGGAATTATCCGCGCCAACTGCTGGAAATTCAGGCGCGGCAACACGCTAATGGTGCGGCCCCGGCGACAAAAGATATATTTACCGAAGAGTTTTTGCTGAAACGGCCGTTACTGCAAGCCATTGACCAGTCCCACAACCAATCCCCCGTGCTGCTCATTGATGAATTGGATCGCGCTGACGAGGAATTCGAGAGCTTCTTGTTGGAGCTGCTCTCCGATTTCCAGATCACCATCCCCGAAATGGGCACACTGCAAGCCGACCACAAACCCATCGTCATCATCACCTCCAACCGCACCCGCGAAATCCACGATGCCCTGAAGCGGCGCTGTGTGTACACCTGGATTGATTACCCCTCCCGTGAAAAGGAATTGGAAATCGTGCGCTTGAAAGTGCCGGGCATTGCCGAACAGTTGGCCGGGCAGGTGGTGGATTTTATTCAGGCGGTGCGCCGCGAAGAGCTGTACAAACTGCCCGGCGTGGCCGAAACGCTGGATTGGGCGGAGGCGTTGGGGCATTTGAATACGCGGTTGCTGGACACGGCCGTCGTCAATGCCACGCTCGGCATCATCCTCAAATATCAAGACGATGTAGACAAAATGCGCGGGCAGACGGTGGCGAATATCGTCGCCCAGTTGGAGATGTAAGAAGTAATTGGGTAATTACGTAATTACCCAATTACCCAATTACCAATGACCACTTTTCTGGAAAACCTCCTCCTCTTCACCACCACGCTGCGGCAGGCAGGGTTTGCCATTTCGCCGCAGCAGAATATGGAGTTGGCGCAGGCGTTGACGCTGGTGGACATGGGCAGCCGGGAGCAGGTGTACCATGCTGCCCGCTCGCTGCTGGTGACGCGGCGGGAGCAGATGGCGCTGTTTGAGGCGATTTTTAACCGGTTTTGGCGGCATGGGGGAGACGGCCGTGCCCAACCCCAAAAGGCCCCCCTCGCCCCCCGCCACAAACGGCACAGCCAGCCGTTCACCATTGTCAATTACATGGCCACCAGGGCACAGCCGGCTGACCAGGAAGTGGAGGTGATGGACAAAACCCAGACGTACAGCGACGCCGAACTGCTGCAACAAAAGCTGTTTTCGGAGATGTCGCCGGAGGAGTTGGAGACGATCAAACGGTTGATCCAGGCGATGCGCTGGCAGGTAGTCCTGCGCCAGACGCGCCGGCGTGTGCCGGACAAAAACGGGGACACCCTGCGGCTGCGCCAGGCGATGCGCACGGCCGTGCGTACCGGCGGCGTCCCCCTGCACCTGTCGTGGCAAAGTCGCAAAATCAAGCAACGGCCGTTTGTCCTCATAGCGGATATTAGTGGTTCGATGGAGAAGTACGGCCGTTTGCTGCTGCAATTTTTCTACAGCGTCTCCCACAGCGTCAGCCAGGTGGAATGTTTTGTCTTTGGCACGCGGCTGACGCGCATTACCCACCAGTTGAAGCTGAAAAACATTGACCGCGCCGTGGACGAAGCCGCCGGTGACGTGGTGGATTGGTCGGGCGGTACACGCATCGGCGAGAGCCTGCGCACCTTCAACCGGCAGTGGAGTCGCCGTGTGTTACGGCGCGGGGCCATTGTCCTCATCGTCAGCGATGGCTGGGAGCGGGGTGACGTGTCCGTGCTGCGCCAGGAGATGCGCTATTTGCAGGCGCGCAGCCACCGCCTCATCTGGCTCAACCCGCTGCTGGGGCTGACCACTTATCAGCCGTTGGTGGAAGGCATGGCCGCCGCCCTGCCCTATATTGATGATTTTCTGCCGGTGCATAACCTGCAAAGCCTCACCGAACTCTCGCACCACCTCGGCCGCCTGGGTCAACACCGCTCTGCCCGCCCCGAAATGAGAATTCGGCATGTGGCTGACAGGGTGACAGGGTGACAAGGTGATAAAGAAAATGGGACGCGGATTTTTCATCCTGAAAATCCCTGAAATCAGCGTTTATCCGCGTTCCATTCACTGCTTTGCTTCTTACTCTTTGCGGACTTTGCCTCTTTGCATCTTTGCGTTGAAATAAAGGAGAAATGGATGATTGTTGAAGGAGAATATACGTTTGATGCCCCGCAGGATTTGGTGTGGCAGGCGTTGCAAGACCCGGACGTGTTGTCCAGTGCCATGCCTGGCGGTGAGGGTTTCACGGCCGTTGCCGAAAATGAATACGAAGGCAACCTGAACGTTAAGGTCGGGCCGGTGCAGGGCAAATTTAAGGGGAGTATCAAATTGACCGATATGGTCGCCCCGGAAAGCTACACGATGCAAGTGGATGGCAAAGGCGCGCCCGGTTTTGTGAAAGCCGTGGGCAGCCTGAAGCTGACGCCGGACGGCGAGAGAACCCACATGGCCTATCACGGTGATGCCCAGGTAGGCGGCCGTATCGCCAGCGTGGGGCAGCGTTTGCTGGATACCTCGGCCAAATCCATCATCCGCCAAAGTCTGGATGGGCTGAACGAGTATTTGAAGGTGCAGGTCGCCGCCCGCACCGCCGCCGAAGCCGCCGGCGCGTCAGAAGAGGAGATCGCCGAGGCGGTGGCCCAAGCGGAAGTGCCCGCCTACACGCCACCATCGCAAACGTCGGTGGCGCTGAATGTAGCTAAGGATGTGGCCGACGATTTAGTACCACCCAAATACCGTCCGGTGGTCATTGGCGGTGTGGTGCTGCTGGTACTGCTGATTTTGTATCGGATTTTGCGGTAGGTTAGTCACGGCCGTAACTTGTTACGGCCGTTTTTATTCGTTCTGGCCGGTCTCCAGACCACGCCAGCCGAAGCGGTACGGTTTTGATCCCGACCGTCTTCCTAATTCCTAATTCACAATTCCTAATTCCCAAAAGGAGGTTCCCATGATCCCAGGTGAATTTGATTACCATTCACCCCGCACCCTGCAAGAGGCCGTTGGCCTGCTGCAACAGCACGGAGACGGCGCCAAAATTGTCGCTGGCGGGCAAAGTCTCATCCCCGCCATGCGCTTCCGGCTGGCCCTGCCCGAAGTCCTCATAGACATCAACACCATAGACGGGCTGGAGTACATCCGCGAGGACGACGGGCATTTGATGATTGGGGCGCTCACCCGCGAAGCTGATCTGGAAGAGTCGGCGGTGGTGCAGGACAAGTACCACCTGCTGGCTGACGCTGCCCGCGTCATTGCCGACCCGGTGGTGCGCAACCGCGCCACCGTCGGCGGCAATCTGGCTCATGCCGACCCGGCCAACGACCATCCGGCGGTGATGCTGGCCTACAACGCCGAACTCACCGCCCTCGGCCCCAACGGCACCCGCGCCATTGCCATTGATGACTTCTTCGTTGACTTGTTCGAAAACGCCCTGGCCGACAACGAAATTCTCACCGAAATCCGTATTCCCACCCCTGGCCCAAATACCGGGGGCGCATATTTGAAAGTGGAGCGCAAAGTGGGTGATTATGCTGTCTCGGCCACGGCCGTGCAGCTAACCATGAGTGGCAATACCTGTACCGCTGCCCGTATTGGACTGACCAACGTCAGTGCCGTGCCCGTGCGGGCCACAGGCGCAGAACAAGCCCTCATTGGCAAAGTGATCACAGACGAGGTATTGGAAGCGGCCGGGCAGGCGGCGGCGGCTGAATGTGATCCATCGCCCGATTTACGAGGTTCGGTGGCCTACAAACGCGACCTGACCCGTGTGGTGACCAAACGGGCGATTCGTAAAGCGGTTGAAAGGGCACAAGGAGGATAACCATGAGTAACCATACGATAACAGTCACAGTGAATGGAGCAAAAGTGACGAAGGAAGTGGAAGCCCGCACCTTGCTGGTGCACTTCATTCGGGAAGATTTAGATTTAACGGGTACACATATTGGCTGTGATACGACGAGTTGTGGCGCATGTACGGTGATGGTTAACGGCCGTACCGTCAAAAGCTGCACCATGTTCGCCGTCCAGGCCAATGGCGCTGAAATCGAAACCATCGAAGGCGTCGCTAACGGGGCCACCCTGCACCCAATACAGGAAGGGTTCTGGGAAAAACACGGCCTGCAATGCGGCTACTGCACCCCCGGTATGATCATGAGCGCCAAACACCTGCTGGCTAAAAATCCCAACCCCACTGAAGAAGAAATCCGCTGGGGCATTTCCGGGAACCTGTGCCGTTGCACCGGCTATAACAAAATAGTGGAAGCCATTCAATATGCCGCCGCCAAAATGCAGGCGGCCGAGGAGGTACCCGCATGACCACTTTTCATGATCCCACCAAACCCAAACATGTGGGCGACCGGTTTGAGAACAAACACGCTGTGCCTGCGGGCGCATCGGCCGTAGTCCCCACCACAGACGAAGTGCGTATCACCACGCCGTCAGAAATTTCTGGCATGGGTCACCGCATGAAGCGCAAAGAAGACCCCCGCTTCATCCAGGGCCGAGGCAACTACGTAGACGACATCAAGCTGCCCGGCATGCTCTACATGGACATTGTGCGCAGCCCCTACGCCCACGCCAAAATCCTGAACATAGACGCCAGCGCCGCATTAGCTATGCCCGGCGTATTGGCCGTCATCACCGGCAAAGATTTGGAAGCGCACGGCCTCCATTGGATGCCCACGCTCATGTCGGACACGCAAATGGTGCTGCCCACCGAAAAGGTAGTCTACTATGCCCAGGAAGTGGCCTGCGTCATCGCCACTAGCCGCTACATCGCCGCCGACGCCATCGAGCAGGTGGTGGTGGATTACGAGCCGCTGGATGTGGTCGTAGACCCCTACAAGGCGCTGGACGATGAGGTCATCATCCGCGACGACAAGGAACTGAAAACCAACCGCATCTGGCATTGGGAAGCGGGAGATAAGGAGGCCACCGACGCCATTTTTGCCGGGGCTGCCCACGTCGTCAAACAGCACATCTATCTGCCGCGCATTCACGTTGCCTCCATTGAAACCTGCGGCATGGTCGCCAATTACAACCCCGTCACCGGCAAGATGCAGCTCTATATGACCACACAAGCGCCTCACGCCATCCGCACCGTCTTTGCCCTGGTCAGCGGCCTGCCGGAGCAGAAGATTCAGGTGATTTCGCCGGACATTGGCGGTGGTTTTGGCGGCAAAGTGCCGGTCTATCCCGGCTATGTAGTTTGTGCAGTGGCCAGTTTGCTCATCGGTAAGCCGGTGAAATGGATTGAAGACCGCAGCGAGAATTTGCAGGCCGACAGTTTTGCCCGCGATTACCATTTAGATGCAGAGTTGGCGGCCGATGCCAACGGCAAAATTGTGGGGCTGCGCGTCAATGGGCTGGCCGATCATGGCTGTACTGATGCCGCCGCCAATCCGTCCAAATTTCCGGCGGGGCTGTTTAGCATCTGTACCGGTTCGTATGATATGACGGCCGCGCACGTCAACTTTGACGCCGTCTACACCAACAAGCCGCCGGGTGGTGTGGCTTACCGCTGCTCCTTCCGCATCACCGAAGCCGTGCATATGATCGAACGGCTGGCAGACATCATGGCGCACGATTTGAACATTGATCCGGCCGAATACCGCATGAAAAACTTCATCAAAGCCGACGCTTTCCCCTACAAATCACCCACCGGCTGGGAGTATGACAGTGGCAATTATCATGCTGCCCTGCGCAAAGCGATGGACATGATCGGCTATGAGGATTTGCGCCGGGAACAGACGGAAAAACGGGCGCGGGGCGAGTTGATGGGCATTGGCATCTCCAGCTTTACGGAAGTGGTGGGTGCAGGGCCGTCACGGGATTATGACATTTTGGGCATTAAGATGTTTGATTCGGCCGAAATCCGGATTCATCCCACCGGCAAGGCGATTGCCCGCTTTGGCACCAAGTCACAGGGCCAGGGGCACGAAACGACCTACGCCCAGATTATCGCTGAGGAGTTGGGCTTGCCTGCCAATGACATTGAGGTGGAAGAGGGCGATACGGACACCGCGCCTTATGGCCTGGGCACGTATGCCAGCCGTTCCACACCCACAGCCGGGGCTGCAGCGGCGATGGCGTCCCGCAAAATCAAGGCGAAGGCGAAGAAGATCGCCGCCCACCTGCTGGAAGTGAACGAGGATGACCTGGAGTGGGATGTGAACAAATGGCAGGTGAAGGGGTCGCCGGAACAGGCGAAAACGATTCAGGAGATCGCTTTTGCTGCCTATACCAACCATCCGCAGGGCATGGAAGCGGGGCTGGAAGCAACGGATTACTATGACCCGCCCAACCTGACTTTCCCGTTTGGCAGCTATATCTGTGTGGTGGATGTGGACAGCGGCACGGGCGAGGTGAAGGTGCGCCGTTTTGTGGCAGTGGATGATTGCGGCAACATTATCAATCCGCTGGTGGTAGAAGGGCAGATTCACGGCGGGCTGACGATGGGACTGGCCCCGGCGTTGTACGAGGAGATTGTGTATGATGAGAATGGGCAATGTTTGACGGGGACGCTGGCGGATTATTTGCTGCCAACGGCCGTCGAATCCCCCAAATGGGAAACCGGCCACACCATCACGCCCTCGCCGCACCATCCCATTGGCGCAAAAGGGGTGGGTGAATCGCCGACGGTGGGTGCGCCACCGGCTATTGCCAACGCCGTCGTAGACGCCCTCTGGCATCTGGGTGTGCGCCACATTGACATTCCGATTACGCCGGAGAAGGTGTGGCAGGCGCTGCGGGATGCGGGTGTGACGGAATAGATGTGGAGACCTGACAGGTTTCAAAAAACCTGTCAGGTCTTTTGGGAGCAAGAGATGTACGACGATTTTTTTGCGAAGGCGCATGAGTTGGTGCAGGCGGGGGTGCCGTTTGTCACGGCCGTTGTCGTGCGTTCGGAGAAGCCGACATCGGGTAAACCAGGCGATAAGGCGATCATCACCGCCGATGGCGTGATGCACGGCTGGATTGGCGGCAGTTGCGCCCAGCCGACGGTGGTGAAAGAAGCGCTGAACGCACTGCGCGCCGACGAAGCCCGCCTGATTCGCCTTTCCACCGAGCCGGAGGCGCAGACGCCGCGGGCAGGGGTGCTGGATTTGCCGATGACGTGCTTCAGCGGCGGCACGCTGGAGATTTATCTGGAGCCGCAGCAGCCGCGACCGCGACTGCTGGTGGTGGGCGCGCTGCCGGTGGCCCAGGCGTTGGTCACGCTGGGCAAGGCGATGAATTATCAGGTCATCGCGGTGGATGTAGAGGGTGGAGGCGAGGCTTTAGCCGACGCCGACGTGGTGCTAACCAGTCTGGATGCGGTGGTGGAGCAGATACGGCCGTTTACCTACATTGTCGTGGCTACTCATGGCAGTTATGACGAACTGGCGCTGGCAAAAATACTGCCCGCCAATCCAACCTACGTGGGGCTGGTAGCCAGCCCCAAACGGGCGGAAGCGGTGCGCGATTACCTGCGGATGCAGGGCGTCAGCGAAACGGACATGCTGCCGCTGAAAGCACCCGCCGGGCTGGACATTCAGGCGCGGCGTGGCGACGAGATCGCCCTGAGCATCATGGCCGAAATCGTGCAGCGGCGGCGCAATGCGGAACTGCTGGACTTGGCGCTGTTTTGGGAAGAGACGGCCGTACGAGAGACGGCCTTAGAAGAAGCAATGGAAGAAGAGGGCTGTTTGGGTGGCTGTGGCGGGCAGAGCAAAAGCAGTGAGGTGATTGAATTGGGGATGGTAGGCGTAGCTACGGCCGTTGCCACCGCCATTGACCCTATCTGCGGCATGACCGTAGACATTGCCACCGCCAAATACACTTTTGCCCACGCAGGCACAACCTATTACTTCTGCTGCGCCGGCTGCCGGGCTACTTTTCAACGGCAGCGAATAGAGAATGGATAAGCGGATAACCGACCATCGGGTCACGGGTCACGAATTACGGATTACGTTTCTAATCTTCTAGCCCAATCAACCCCTCTTTAATGGCGTATTTCACCAGGTCTACGCGGCTGTGCAGGTTGAGTTTGCGCATGATGTTTTCGCGGTGGCGGTCTACCGTTTTGGCGCTGATCACCAGTTTGTCGGCGATTTCCGGGTTGGTCAGCCCTTCGGCGATGAGGGTGAGGACTTCTTGTTCGCGGGGAGTGAGTTCTTCAGCGGGTGGGGTGTCGGCGGCGGTGGGGTGGCCCAGGTAGTTTTGTACCAGTCGGGTGGCTAATGAGGGGTAGAGAAAAACCTGCCCCTGGCTGACGGTGCGGATGGCGCTGACCAGTTCGTCCGGGGCGGCGCGTTTGGGCACATAACCGGAAGCGCCGGCGCGCAGCATTTCAAAGAAGTATTGGTCGTCTTCGTGCATGGTCAGGGCGAGTACGGCCGTACCCGCCGACATCTTCTTGATCTCTTTCGTGGCTTCAATCCCGTTCATGTCCGGCATTTGAATATCCATCAACACCACATCAGGCCGGTGCAGCCGTACCTGGTGTATGGCCTCCGTGCCTGATTCGGCTTCACCGATGATGCGCATATCCGGTTGGGCTTGCAGCAGCATCCGTAAGCCGGAACGCACCACGGCGTGGTCATCTACGAGGAGGAGGCGGATGGGAGTGGTCATTTTATCGTAATCCGTAATCGGTAATCGGTAATCGGCTGTCGGCTGACCGATCACCGTTTACCGATAACCGATTACCTTCTTCCGGCAGGGGGATACTCACGTCAACGGCCGTGCCCTGACCGGGTGTAGAGCTAATCTGGCAACTGCCGCCGACGAGGGCGACCCGTTCCTGGATGCCCAGCAAACCCCAGGCGCGACGGGGGTGGATGGTGGCAAAAACCTCATCAGTGGGAAAGCCACGGCCGTCGTCTTTGATGTGAAGTTGTACCATCTCCGGGGCAAAGGTCAACGTCACGGCCACATTTTCGGCAGCGGCATGTTTGGTGATGTTGGTCAATGCTTCCTGGGCAATGCGGAAGACAATGGTTTCCATGTCGGGCGGCAGGCGGCGGGCACGGCCGTGAACGGTTAATTTGGCATTGACGCCGCTGTGCGTTTGGAAGGTTTGCACCTGGTTTTGCAGGGCAGGCACCAGACCCAGGTCGTCCAGGAGGGACGGCCGTAAATCCCGAATCAAATCGCGTAAGTCAATAAGCGCCTGCGTACTCATTTGTTTCAATTCTACCAGTTGTTGCGCCGCCAGGGTGGGATTGCTTTTCACCGTTTCGGACACGGCGGCAAAACCCAGCCCCAATGCCGTCAGCGCCTGTCCCGCGCCATCGTGCAGGTCACGGGCGATGCGCTGCCGCTCCCGCTCTTGCACGGAGACGACCTGGTGCAGCAATTCGCCGCGCAGCGCTTCTCGCGCCTGGCTTTCTTCGTAGCGGGTGGCGTTTTCAATGGCGATGCTGAGCAGCCCGGCGACGGTTCCCAGTAGGGAGAGATCGCGCCCGGTGAGCGCCGTTACCTCTGGCTGGATGTGCAGCACCAGGCTGCCAATCACCCGGTCTTGCACTGACAACGGCCAGCCGATGGCGCTCTCGCCGTTGATGGCCAGGATGGTGTCGTTCTGGGGCAAGGTGTTCTGGGGTAGGGGGATCAGGAGATCACCATTGGCGCAGATGGGCACGGCCGTCGCCTCAATTTCGCGGGTAATGGCGCGGGCCTGCACGCAGGGCTGGTTGGCCTGGCAGTCCAGGTGGCCGGGGCAGGCCGCACATTCCAATGGGCGACCCGGATTTTGGCGCAGCACGATAATGCCCCGGGCAAACCGGGGCAGGCTGGCGCTAATCTGGTTGATGGCCTGGGCCAGCAGGCTCTTTTTGTCCAGGGTGGCCGCCAGGGTACGGGAGAGGGTGAAGAGGAGGGTGAGGTCTTGTACGGCCGTTTGTAATTCCTGGTTCAGCAATTCCATTTCCTGGCGCGATTTTTCCTGCACCGCCAGTGCCTGGCGCTGCGCCGCCAGCCGTTCCTCGTTGGCCCGCACCAGATTGCGCTGCCGCTCGGTCTCAAAGGCTCGCAGCGCCCGGATGATGAAAATGGCGACCAGGGTGGCCATAATGGCTCGGAACAACTGCACCGGGATGCCAAACCATTGCAGAAATAAATCGCTATTTATCACATTGGCCGGAAAGAAAAAGCTGGGCGCGGTAAAAATCTGCCCTACCAGTCCGTACAACACCAATGCTAACGCTGCCCGGAGCAAGTCGCGGCTAGTTTCATGCAGATCATTGGCGCGAAAGGTGCGTTGTTCCAGCACAATGGCCCAGGCAGCCAGCACCGCGCCGGGAATGCCCAGGGTGTAGCGGGAGAGGACGTCTACGGCCGTTAACAACTCCTCGCGCGCCGGTTGGTAGAGCCATTGGGTGATGAGGACGCTGACGAGCCAGACGGCCGTGAGCGTCCCCGCCGCCGCATAAGCCAGCAGCCGCTCGCGCTTGTAATTCTCGCGGGTGGCAAATATCAACTGCACGCCAAAAATGACCAGGCAAATGAAGGAGATGACCAGATGTCCTAGCCGCAGTTCGTTGGAGAGCAGCCAGGCGGGAATATCGGTGGCCCCGGCGGCGCCTAGCCGTTGGAACATTTCAAACCATTCATGTAGGCCGTGCAAAATGCCAAATGCCGCCAGAAAACCCAGGGCGCGCGCCAATCGCAGCGTGGACGCCCGCCGCGACTCCAGCCAGACGATCAGCCCCAGGCAGAAAAACGCCAGGCCGTAGAAGAAGTACACAACGATAATGTTGTGTTGGAAGAAGGAAGTGATGGTGTGCATACGGCCGTCATCCAAAATCCGTAATCGGTAATCCGTAATCGGTAATCCGAAGTCCGATAACTGATTACCAATTCCTATTCACGATAGGTTCTTTTGCCGGATGGTGACAGTTGGCATTGGCACAAATTAGAGGTGAGGATTGTCACCTTTTGGATGGTGTGGTTATGGGGCAAAATCCAAAAGAAGTTGCGGCAAAAATTGTTGTTATAATCACTGGCAACCTGATGGATGAAGGATGGGACCATGCAGCTACCGAAAATTGATGTACCGGATGAACGAGGCAAGTTTGGCATTTACGGCGGTCAGTTTGTACCGGAAACGCTCATGCCGGCGCTGGCGGAACTGATGGATGCTTATGAACAGGCGCGTACCGACCCGGCCTTTTTAGCGGAGTTTGATTACCTGCTCAAGACGTATGTGGGACGGCCGTCGCCCCTCAGCCACGCCCGCCGTCTCTCTCAATCTCTGGGCGGCGCGCAAATCTACCTCAAGCGGGAAGACCTTAACCACAGCGGCGCGCATAAAATCAACAATGCCCTGGGGCAGGCCTTGCTCGCCAAACGTATGGGCAAACAGCGCATTGTTGCCGAAACCGGCGCGGGGCAGCATGGTGTCGGCTCGGCCACCGCTTGCGCCCTGTTGGGGCTGGAATGTATTGTCTACATGGGCGAAGTGGACATTGCCCGGCAGCAGCCGAACGTGGCCCGCATGAAGCTGTTGGGCGCGGAAGTGCACCCCGTGAACAGTGGCAGCCGTACCCTCAAAGATGCCATCAACGAAGCTATCCGTGATTGGGTGACCAATGTAGACGGCACCCATTACTTGCTCGGTTCGGTGCTGGGGCCGCACCCGTACCCGATGATGGTGCGCGACTTCCAGAGCGTGATTGGTTTGGAGGCGAGAGAACAGATTTTGACGGCCGTTGGCCGTTTGCCAGATATGGTCATCGCCTGTGTGGGTGGCGGCAGCAATGCCCTGGGCATCTTCCACGCTTTCCGAGACGATGAAAGTGTGCAACTCATGGGCGTGGAAGCAGGGGGGGAAGGAGTTGCCAGCGGCAAACACGCGGCCCGTTTTGCCGACCTGAATGTGGCCCGCGTGGGGGTGCTACATGGGACGAAGAGCTACGTGATGCAGACGCCGGACGGTCAGATTATGGAGACACACAGCATCAGCGCCGGGTTGGATTACCCCAGCGTGGGGCCAGAACATGCCCTGCTGCGCGATCAGGAACGCGCCGGTTATACCTATGCTACCGATGAAGAGGCGTTGGCAGCGTTCCAAACCCTGTGCAAATTGGAAGGGATCATCCCGGCGTTGGAAAGCAGCCACGCCGTTGCGGAAGTCATTAAACAGGCGCCCCGGATGCGGCCCGATCAAATCATCATCGTCAACCTGAGCGGACGCGGGGATAAGGATTTGGACACGGTGTTGGCGGCGTTAGGGTGATGAGGTGATAAGGTGAGGGGGGATCTTTCAATCTCCCATCTCCATCTCCAATTACCGATAACCGCCGACCGATTACCGGGGAATACGGCCGTACAGACTCCGTGAATAATCCGGTACAACGTACCCCTCAAACCAAATACCTATGGGCATCTGGGTGGTTTCCGATTAAGGTGTGATCAATCTCTTTAATCTGGCGCTCTATGGGGCCGTGTTGGCCCAATTGGTATGAAAGATTCCAAGCCCACGCTCAGTCTCCGTCTGAAACTGTTTGGGGCCTTTGCTTTGGTGGCACTGGCGCCTTTGTTGTTTCTGGCGGTGGTCAATGGCCGTAGCGTTCGTGATGCTCTCATTCAAGACGCGAATCGGGCGTTGTTCATCCTGGCCACCGAAGTCGCCATGCGTCTGGACGAACTGATTGAAATCACACAATATGAACTGGCTATCGAGTCACGGCTGCCGGTGGTGAAAGCTTATTTTGTTTTGCCGCCAGATAACCGCCCTGGTAGCCAGGCAGAACAGGATTTGTTGTCCACTCTGATGGAGTTAGCCAGCAAAACTCCCTCGGTGCGCTCGGTGGGCATATTAAATGTGGCCGGGGAGAATGTGCTGGATACAAATGCTGCCTATCAGGGGCAGTCAGAAGCGGATCGTGATTACTTCCGGCATTTCCAACAAACAGGTGACTCGCTCGCTTTTGTCTCGGCCGTGCAGTACATGGCCGATGATCAATCGCCCCTGTTGTTTTTTAGCATCCCCATCCTGGACGACGCCGGGCAAACGGTGGGTTACATGCGGGTGGGCTATGATACGGCCGTGTTGCAATCCATCGTCGCCGCCCAAAATGGGTTGGCCGGTGTTGGCTCTTTTGGTGTACTGTTTGATGAATACCACATCCCCCTGGCGCATGGCATGGTACCGGAGGTCAATTTCCTACCCATTACCCGGTTCACCCCAGCTGCAGAAACCACCCTGCAATCTGCTTACCGTCTGCCACCCTGGCTGCCGGACGAGTTTTATCTGATGCAGCAAGATGATCTGGCAGCCAACCTGAACCATGCTGCCGATACCCCCTTTTTTGCAGCGAAAGATGTGGTTAGCAACCCGGCGATCAATCAGGTAGCCGTGGCCCCTATGCAGAGCCAGCCCTGGGTGGTTGCTTTTTTCCAACCGCAAGAGGTTTTCCTGTCGCCAGTAGAAGCGCATGTGCGGCAGACAGCTTTAATGGTGAGTGTGATTGCCGGCACATCGGTGCTGGCGGCCTATATTTTTGGCGCTTTGTTGGTCCGCCCCATTCAATCGCTAACCCAAACCGTGACCGTCTTTACCGAAGGTGATCTGTTAGCCCGTTCAACCATCAACAGCCACGATGAAATTGGCGTCCTGGCGGCCCATTTTAATGAGATGGCCGAACGAGTGGGTATCTTATTTACCGGGTTGGAAAGCCGTACCCAGGCGTTGGAAGAAGAAGTAGCCGAACGGAAAAAAACCGAAGACCACTTACGCCAACAGCGTCGCTTTTTGCGCCAGGTGATGGACGTTAACCCCAGTTTTATTTTTGCTAAGGACAGAGACGGCCGTTTTGTTTTGGTCAATCAGGCTTTTGCCGATGTCTACGGCACCACCATTCCCCGCATGTTGGGTAAAACCGACGCCGACTTCAATCCCGACCCCGTCAAAGTAAAACAGTTCCGGCGCGATGACTTGCAGGTGTTTACCTCTGGCGAAGAACTCTTTATCCCCGAACAACTTACCGTTACTGTCGCCAACCAGGAGCGGTGGTGGCAAACTATCAAACGTCCCATTCGCGCCGAGGACGGTGCCGTCACCGAGGTTCTCACCATCGTCACCGAAATCACCGAGCGCAAACAGGCCGAAGAAGCGCTGCGCCTGGCTCGTGATCGCGCCCTGGAAGCCAGCCGCGTCAAATCGGAAATACTTTCCAAAGCCCACCATGAACTACAAACCCCTCTCGGCGCAATTTTGGGGTATGCCGAAATGGTTGAAATCGGCTATTTCGGGGAAATCAGTGAGCGACAAAGAGAGATTCTACAAAAAATCATTAACCGCACCAACCACCTGACCGCTCTGGTGCAGGATTTGTTGGCTCAGGCCAACCTGGAAGCGCGGAAAATTGCCGCTAACCAGACCATTGTCCTGCCGGAGGAACTGCTCGCCGACATGCACCGGACAATGGACGCCAAAGCAGCCGCCAAAGGACTCACCCTCACCAGCGAACTCGGCGAAGAATTTCCCGGTTTGCTCATCAGCGATCCCAAACGATTGCAAAGAATCTTGTCCAATCTGGTGAGCAATGGCATCAAGTTCACAGAACAGGGGAGAGTACATGTGCGGCTGTATCAGCCAGATGCAACTACCTGGGTGATTGAGGTCTCGGATACCGGCCCCGGTATACCCAAAGAAGCTCATTCCTATATCTTTGAACCGTTCCGCCAGGTAGATGGTTCGATTACCCGCACACACCAGGGGTTTGGCCTGGGATTATCATTGGTAAAGGAATTGGCGCTCTCCTTAGAAGGGGACGTATGGTTAAAAAGTGAAGAGGGTAAAGGCAGCATATTTACAGTTATCTTGCCTTACACCCCAGTCACGGAGGTAGTATCGTGAATCCACTCGCATTTATCATAGAAGACGACGAAGATATGGGCACCATTTTTGCTGCTGCTATGCGACAGGCCGGTTTTGAAACGGAGGTCATCGCCGATGGGCAAATGGCGCTGGAGCGGTTAGAGCAGGTGACGCCAGACATCGTGGTGTTGGATTTGCATCTGCCTGGCATCTCCGGTCCCGATATATTGAAGCACATCCGCGCCAATGAACGGTTTAAGGAGGTAAAGGTGATTATTGCTACGGCCGATCCCCACCTGGCCGATACGCTGCGCAAAGACGTCTCTTTTGTCCTGGACAAACCGGTCAGTTTCCGCCAGTTGAGTGTTTTGTCATCCCGCTTACGTCCCGCAGTTTAGAAGTTCAGCTTCTTGTCATGCCTTCGGTCGTCGTAAGCAGGGAGGTTGGCTTTGCCGCCCCTGCTTGCGCCATTTTTTGGACGACGATGTGGTGAAACGGCCGTATCACATTAAAATAAACCGGCCCCGTCCAGCGGCGATACCGCACAATCGTTACCACGTCAAACCGGTTGTTATCGGCCAGCGGTGTCATCACCACCCCCAGATAGGCTGTCAGGTGTGATTCGTTGGCTTCAGCCACCCAATACCGATCTACCTCCGCCATTGTCACCGTGAAAAAGGCCGCCTTTTCGCCGGGTGTCATGGGCACATCTTCGGGCCGCATATAAACTTGTGTCGGAATCCCCTGCTGTTTCATCCCCAACAAGCGCACAAACCCCCACCGAATCCGGTATAAGCTTTTGACCCAACCAGGGTAATAAGAGAACATACCGGCGATAAATTCCGGTAGAGAACAGGCGCCTGTTACTGTCTTCACATCCACATGATCCGCCCCCGACATCAATGCTGTCAGTTCCGGCATTTCCGTGAAAATATATGCTTGCTTCATGGCCAAACTCCTTAAATTCTATTCACCAGCTTTGTGGTGATTTGTCTTGTGCCTGGAACTGATAATCGTGCCATTAGAATACCTTTCCCCGCCCGCCCAACCGTTCTACATGCACCGGATCATAACAATCACCAAAGTGTGTTTTAGGCATGGTGGCTTTCTTTACCATGAGATGCTCATACTCCTCGTCGTCTACCATGGCCACAATGCGGGCAATGCTCGCTTCGCCATCCACAAAGCGCCAGGGAAAACAACCCACCTGCACCCGCCGGTTCACCAACAAATCAATATCCCCACCTATACACTCCGCATGGATAATGCCTTTGTCAAACAACCACAGATGCATCATCTGGTACATTTCTTTGGTGAAATAGTCGGCCAACGGTTTGCCATATTTCTGCCGGAAATGACGGTCAGCGTCCTCTGCCTGCGCCGGCATCCATTCCCGGATTTTGGTATTCATGGGGTGGTCGGCGCTGCCACAGTCCACGCCAATCCACTTGATTTTGCGGTCAATGCACCACTGGGCAAAACGTGCATCTGGACCAGGGTGCATCACCATATAGCGCACCTCATTGCCATACGGCTGATCCCAACCAAAATGATGGTAGCCGGTGTGGATGATGAGAATATCGCCGTCACGCACCTCTACCCGCGTCTCAATCATCTCTGGTGTATACACATCGTAATCGCCACAAATATCGCTGAGGTCTACAATGGCCGCTTCCCCCACCAGAAAATTAAAATCCAGTTGGGCAATGTCTTTACCCGGCGTGTAAAAATGGATTTCGCCGTCCAGATGTGTACCCACATGATTGCTGTGTGTCACCAACTGCCCATTAGCCCCATTGGGCGCCAACCGCTTGAAATACTTCACCTGCAACGGCTCATAAGTCGGCCACGCGGGGGTGCCAACGCCGAAAGGAATGGTAAGATCAATGAATTTCATGTGTAGCCTCCATTTCAAATCTAAAAAGAGTCGAAGAACGAGCTGAATATGCCAAAAAAGACCAGATAACGGGCCAACTTGCCCAGTAGCACCCAAAACGTAAAGGCGCGTAAATCACAATGTAACGCCCCGGCGACAACGGTCAGCGGATCACCAATTACGGGGAGCCAGGTGAAAAGCAGCGAGTAAACGCCCCACTTCTGGAAATATCTTTGGGCCTGTGCCCACCGCTCTGGTTTGATGGAAATGTAGCGAGAGAATACAAAGTCGGTACCTTTTGCCCCTACGAAATAGTTGACCAGATTACCCAGGAAACTGCCCGTCATGGCTACAATGATAACCAGCCAGAGGTTATAACCTAACGGGGGCATGGCCGTTACCACTAACTCGGAGGGGAAGGGAAAGATGGTTGAGGCGAGGAAGGTAATGACAAAAAGGCCCACATAACCCAGTTGCAGCGCAAGGTCAGTCATAGAAGAATTTTGCCCCTGCTTTGGTGATTGTCAATTGGTCAATTAGTTGTCAAACGAATGAACGGCCAACGGCCGTAGCCACCTTCCCCACCTCTTCCAAAAACTGCGGCAGCATCGCCAACGGCAACGATTGTTCTCCGTCGGACAGCGCCGTTGCCGGATCGGGGTGAAACTCCACCAGCAGCCCATCGGCCCCGGCAGCAATGGCCGCGCGCGCGGCGGGCAGCACCAGACCGGCGCGCCCGGTGGCGTGGCTGGGGTCGGCCACAACCGGATAAGGCGACATCTGTTTGAGCAGGGAGATGGCATTGGTATCCAGCGTGTTGCGCGTAGCCGTCTCAAAGGTGCGGATGCCCCGTTCACACAAAATGATGCGCCGGTTGCCCCGGCTGGCGATATGCTCGGCGGCCTGTAACCACTCGGCGACAGTTGACATAAAACCTCGTTTGAGCAGTACCGGTTTGTCTAGCTCTCCCACTCGCCACAGCAGCGGGTAATGCTGCATGTTCCGGCTGCCAATTTGGATGATGTCGGCATACTCGGCTACCAGCGGCACATGTTCCACCGCCAGCGCCTCGGTAATGACCAACAGCCCGTATTGGTGAGCCGCTTCCCGCAAAATTTCCAGCCCTTCGGCCCCCATCCCCTGGAAGCTGTGTGGAGAAGTGCGCGGCTTGAATGCGCCGCCGCGCATGATTTTGACGCCTGCTTTCGCTAAGGCTGCGGCGATCACGGCCGTTTGCTCATAACTCTCTACCGCGCAAGGCCCGGCCATCAAAAAGACGGTCTCGCCGCCGATTGTCACGTCCGGGGAAATGTCCACTGGCTGATACTCGTTCATTTGTTACCTGATTCACGAAGGACGCGAAGATTTTTTAAGAGAAAATTCGGGCAATTCGCGTCATTCGTGGCTACCACCACAAACTTTCAAAACATTTTGAACGAATTGTAGCAAAGAAGCCGTGTTCGTGTCAATTTTCACAAATGGGGTGTTAAGTGATGCGTGATACGTGATGCGTGACCACATTCATTTCACGCATCACGTATCACGCATCAGGGGCATCGCCCTAAAATCCTTCGAGTTGAGACAAGTCCGCCAGACCGTCAGCTAGACCGGCGATGTGCTGCAGTAGGGCCAGGCGGTTTTCGCGCACGGCCGTGTCCTCATCCATCACCAACACCTCGTCAAAAAAGGCGGAAATGGCCGGCTGCATCTGCCGCAGGTTCTCCACAAAGGTGGACAGGTCGCCATTGTTAGCTGCCGCCGATTGATAGGCTGTCAGTAAATTCTTCTCGGCGGGCAGGGCAAAATCGGCCGGGCGCAGGGCAAACGGTTCGGCGTGGCTGCGAGTAATGCGCACGCAGCGGGCATAAGCGTCTAACAACAGATGCCAGTCATCCTGGCGGATGGCGGCGCTGAGAGCGACGGCCGTTTGCCCCGCCAGATACGGATTGTCCCCTTGCTCTGCCAGCACCGCCTTGACGACCGACGCGGCAAAACCCTGTTCACGCAGCACACCTTCCAGACGGCCGTACACAAACCCCATCACTTCTTCTAGCCCAACGGCCGTTTGCGGAATGGGCAGGAATTGGGCGGCGGCCTGCATCCCGGCGCGCACGTCAAACGAAATCTGGTTGGCCGTCAGATTTTCAATGATGTGCAGCGCAGCACGGCGCAGGGCAAAGGGGTCGTTGGAGCCTTTGGGAGCCAGCCCGGCGGCAAACAGCGCCGCCAGACTATCCAGCCGGTCGGCGAGCGCCAGTGCCAGGCCGGGGCGCGTCTGGCTGATGGCGTTATACTGCTCGGCGATGGCCTGGCATATGGCCTCCGGCTCGCCGCTCAGTTGGGCGTAATGGCCGCCCATGATCCCTTGCAAAGAGGTCATTTCTACCACCATGTTGGTGGCTAAATCGGCTTTGGCTAAGGCGGCGGCGCGGGTGGCCACGGCCGTTTCCTCTTCATCCAGCGCCAACATCCTGGCGATAACGGGCGTTAATTGTTCTAAACGGTGGCTCTTGTCTAGCATCGAACCGAGTTCGGCCTGGAAGGTGAGCGTGCCCAGCTTAGGCAAAAAGTCAGCCAGTTTGTGTTTGCTGTCTTGCCCATAAAAGAATTCGGCGTCGGAAAAACGGGCAACGATCACATGCTCATTGCCTTCCACCACAAAGTCCAGGTGTTTTTCATCCCCATTGCGCACACCGATGAAATAGGGCATGAGACGGCCGTGTTCGTTATACACCGGGAAGTAGCGCTGGTGTTTTTTCATCACCGCCACCAGCACGGCGGCGGGCAGTTTGAGGAAACGGTCGCTAAATGTGCCCCGCAGTGGTGTTGGCCGTTCCACCAGATTGGCTACTTCGTCCAGCAAATCGGGGTCGTCGGGGATCGTGCCGCCCTTTTCGGCGGCCAGTTTACCCGCCACCAGCACAATTTGTTCTTTGCGCTTGTCGGGATTGAGGTTAAGCCCCTGTTTGCGCAGCAGACCGCCAAAGTTGACGGCACTGTCAATCTCGATTTCGGGGGAGTCATACGGCCGTAAACCCCGGCTCACCCGCCCACTTTCCACCCCGGCATAGCTGAAGGGCACTACTTCCGGCCCATAGAGCGCCACCAGCCAGCGCAGCGGGCGGCTGTAGCTGATGTTGGTGCTGTTCCAGCGCATACTCTTTTCAAATTTCAGACTGGCGATCAGCCCTGGCAGCGCTTCGGCCAATACCGGAATGACGGAGCGGCCTTGTTCCCGGATCACGGCCGTGACATACCGCTTCCCCCCTTCTTCCTCAATGCGCAAATCGGACAAATTCACGCCCTTGCCTTTGGCAAACCCGTAGGCGGCCTGGGTCGGTTTGCCCTCGGCGTCAAAGGCGCGGTCGGCGGGTGGCCCTTTCACCAGCGTTTCCAGGTCAGGCTGGCGCGGCGCAAGCTGCGTCACCGTGACCACCAGGCGGCGCGGCGTCCCTTCCACCTGCACCGATTCGTAACTCAGGCGCAAGTCTTCCAGCATTTCGGGGATGAGGGTGCGCAGTTGGCGGATGGCGCTGTTCAGGTCGCCGACGGGCAGTTCTTCACTGCCAATTTCCAGCAGGAAGGTTTGGGGCGCGTAAAATTCCTGGAGGGCCGACGGCCGTGTCAGCGCCACCCGTTCTTCCGGCCAATTGGCCGGCAGGAAGGGATATTCCAACCGCTCTCGCTGCGCCAGATACAGTTCCGACACCTGCCGGGCAATACCGCGCATCCGCCGGAAATATTGGGCGCGTTCCGTCACGCCAATCACGCCACGTGTATCCAGAATGTTGAACAGGTGGGAGCATTTCAGGTTGTAATCGTGCGCGGGCATGGCCAGCCCGGCATCAAGACAACGCTGGGCCTCCCGTTCATAAATGTCATACACTTGCTTGATCGCTTCTACGTCGGCCACGTTGAAGTAATACCGGCAATGTTCAATTTCGCTTTGCAGCAGCACATTTTCGTAGCTGATGCCCGCGCCGTACTCCATCGCCCACACACTATTGACGCCTTGCCGCGCCAGGGCAATACGGTCCAACCCGTAAGTGATTTCCACGGAGACAGGGTCTAGCGGTGCGCCGCCCGCCTGCTGGAAATAGGTAAACTGGGTGATTTCCTGGCCGTCTAGCCACACTTCCCAGCCCAACCCCCACGCGCCCAGCGCCGGGCTTTCCCAGTTATCTTCCACAAAGCGAATGTCGTGTTCACGGGGGTTGATGCCGATGGCTTCCAGGCTTTTCAGGTAGAGTTCCTGGGGATTGCCGGGGTCGGGTTTGAGGATGACCTGCAACTGGTGGTGCATTTGCATTCGGTTGGGGTTGTCACCAAAACGGCCGTCGTCCGGCCGAATACTGGGTTCAATGTAGGCTACATTCCAGGGTTCCGGCCCCAACACACGCAGCGCGGTGGCCGGGTTCATGGTGCCTGCCCCCACCTGTACGTTGTATGGTTGTTGAATCAGGCAGCCCTGCTCTTTCCAATAGTCGAGCAGGCGCAAAATAATATCTTGAAAACTGAGTTTGTCGCTCATAACTATCCTTTCATGATCCGCGAAGAACGCGAAGATTGCGCAGGGTTTTTCTGTTAACCGGTTACTGATAACAGATTCAGGCGCGGGATTATAACATGGGGAGGCGGGGGAATCGAATGAGGGGAGGCACCGCCGTGAGACAGCAATAAATTGAATTAAGGAATGGATGAATGGGATATCTCATTCCCCCAACAGGTAAAATCAGCGCAAATTATCTACAAGAACAACTGTCAAATGAGTAGGACTTTCGCTCAGGAAACCTGAAGGGCAGGAATTCGCGGAGAGCGCAACTC
>JAHDWK010000016.1 GCA_023382655.1 Anaerolineae bacterium
ATCAGCTATTTTGGAACTGAAGAATGTTTAGATTATTTATGTTACAAAGTATTAAATGAATACAGAAAAAGTAATTAACGGTGTGAACGTCACCAACCTGTTCGCTACACTCGACGTTGTAAAGGCGCAACCGGCTGCGGCTCAATTCCAATTCCGGGCCACTAACGAATGGTTGGCTGGCACCCACAGCCGGTCTACGATGGGTGGTTTTTTCGGCGCCGGCCAGGAACATGAACACAAAGCCACCTACGCCTATGAGGCCGACCACCCCACCGTATTGGTAGGGGCAGATAACGCTCCCACGCCCGCAGAGTTTTTACTGCACGCTATTGCCACCTGTCTGACGGCCGGCATCGGCAACATTGCCTCCGCCCGTGGCGTCAAATTGACCCGTGTGGCGTCAACGGTCGAAGGTGACATCAACCTGCTGGGGCTGCTGGGGCTGGACGATTCTGTCCGCAATGGCTACCAGGGCATTCGTGTCAACTTTGAGATTGAGGGTGACGCCCCCGCCGAGAAACTGCGTGATATTGTGCAACGTTCCATTGCCCGTTCGGCCGTTTATGACGTATTCACCAACGGCGTACCGGTAACGGTCTCTGTCGTCGCCTGAACCAGACTGAAAGCCACGACGTCATCTCAGGGACATCTCTGAGATGGCGTCATGGCTATGCCAGGAACAACCCTATCATTTGAAATGTGGCCCCAAGAGTGGGCACAAGCATTGAACGTCACGGTTCACATTTTCGATTTGGAGCTATTCAGCATGAAACCACATTATGATGTCATTATCGTCGGCGGGCGGGTGGCCGGGGCGGCTACAGGCTTGCTGCTCTCACGACTGGGACATCGGGTCTTGATCGTTGACCGTAACTATCCATCTACTGACACTTTATCAACCCATGCGTTGATGCGCACCGGTGTATTACAACTCCAGCGCTGGGGTGTTTTGCCGCGAATTATTGAACGTGGTACACCCGCTATTCGCCAGATGACGCTGGGATTTGGCGCCAAGCGGATTCACTTTGATATCCGGGATGAGTATGGCGTTGATGCATTATACGCGCCGCGCCGTCCGGTTCTGGATACCGTTTTGCTTGATACGGCCGTTGCTGCCGGCGCGGAGTTCTGGCAAGGGCAGCGGATGGAAAGTCTCACTTTTGACCCATCGGGGTGGGTGACGGGGGTGAGGTTAAACAACGGCCGTCGCCAGACAACAGTACTGGCTCGTTATGTGGTCGGCGCTGATGGTCTGCGCTCTAAAGTTGCCGCCGCCGCGGGCGCGGCAGCTTACGAAGCCCACCCACCGGCTAATGTGGTGACTTACGGTTATTTCGCGGGCATCAACGATAAGGTGTATGTCTCCCAGTTCACCCCTGGTTACTCTGCCGGATTTTTCCCTACGAATGATGGCCTGACCTGTGTCTTTACGGCGCGCCCTGTGGCCGCGGGCATGATCGGTGATAGCGCGGAGTTCCAGCGCGTGGTAACGGCCGCTGCGCCGGAGATGGGTGAGCAATTGTACACCGCCGAACAGGTGGGACGTTTCTATCGCTGTGCCGGTATCCCTGGCTTTCTGCGTGTTCCCGGTGGGCGAGGTTGGGCGTTGGTCGGCGACGCCGGTTTTACCAAGGATCCTTTGACCGCTCACGGCATCTCTGATGCGTTCCGGGATGCGGAACTGGCCGCCCAGGGTATTGATGCTGTTCTGACCGGCAGGCAAAATGCCGAACGGGCCATGGCCGGGTACCAGGCGCTGCGCGACCGCTTCGCCATTCCGCTGCAACGGGTGGCGCGAGACCTGGCTTATTTTGCCTGGGACGAGGCTGAGGCTTCGGCCTTGTTACGCCAATTGGGCCAGATAGTTGACGAAGAATGTCATTTTCTCTGGCAACTTGACTCGCCTGGGGTGCCCCTGCGCAGCGCCTCGCCAGAGAATGGCTTCACTCCCTATCTTAATCTTCCAACCGCTGGATATGCCGCAGTTTATCAGGGTTGACGATGTTGTAAATGCGCTGGATACGGCCGTTACCAATATCCAGGATCGTCACGTTAATCGGTTCGCCGTCGAGATAAGAGAGGATGGCCGGACGGCCGTTGGCAATGGCCAACTTGTATGCCAGCGTGTCCGGCAATTTTTTCATCAGCCCCAGGAAGAAGCGGGCCACCTTGTCCGCGCCGTGCACCGGTTTGATAGCCGCCACCACTTTGCCGCCGCCATCCGAGTATTCCACCACATCTTCGGCCAGCAGCGCCAGCAGCCCGGCCATATCCCCCTGCACACACGCCTGGGCAAACTGGTAGACGATGTGCTGCTGCTCTTCCGGGGTGGATTGGAAACGGGGACGGCCGTCGGCCAGGTGTTGTCGGGCGCGGCGGACCATCTGGCGGCAGTTCGCTTCGCTTTTGCCCACCATCTCCGCTATTTCGGCGTACTCATAATCGAACACTTCGCGCAGCAAAAAGACGGCCCGTTCGGTGGGGGAAAGCGTTTCCAGCAGCACCAAAAAGGCGATGGAGAGGGTATCAGATAAAGCAGCCATATCTTCCTGGGGGGGCATGGGATCCAACAACAGCGGTTCGGGCAGCCATTCGCCCATATATGTTTCGCGCTGGACTTTGGCCGAACGCAGATGGTCAATGCACAGCCGGGTGATGATGGCCGCCAGGTATGATTTGGGTGCGGCAATCGCGGCGGCATCGCTGTTTTGCCAGCGCAGGTATGTTTCCTGCACCATGTCTTCGGCGTCCATCACGCTGCCTAACATACGGTAGGCGATGGCGAAGAGGTAGGGGCGGTAGCTGTGGAACGTATCTGTTTTCTCCATGACAGCAATTATAACGAGTTGAGATTGGGAGATTAGGAGATTGAGAGATTGGCAATCTCTGGAGCAATCTCCCAATCTCTCGATCTCTCAATCTCCTCCAGCGCCAATTCCGCCGCCCGTTTACCACTAACGATGGCGGCATCGGCCAGCCAACCTTGCGGACCAACCCAGTCACCGGCCAGATAGAGGCGCTGACTGTGGGGCAGAGCATATCCGGGACGGCCGTGCAGCCCCCCATTGTCTGCCCGCGCCAGATCATTCACCACCGTCATGTGCGGCAAAAAGCGGCGTTCAATCAGTTCGGCGCGCCAGCCTGGCTGTACCAGATCGAGCATGGCTTCCAGTTCCGCTTCATCTTGCGCCGCATCCGAAGCACCGGGTGGTAGATATTTAGCGACATGGATGACGCTGCCGTCCGGGCCAAAATGGGCGACGGCCGAATGGTTGGAAAAGTACAGCGGCTGGTCCAGCCCCAACACGTAGCGCCGGTCAGGATGGGGAACGTGGCGTAATACCACATCCAGACAAGCGGCCTGGACGGGCACGGCCGTAGCCGCCCACTGCCGCAGTTGTGCCTGTTCCGGCAATAGCTGGCTGGCGGTTTGGGGATCAACGGCCAGGATGACGGCCGTAACCTGAATAGTTTGCCCGTCGGCCAGGAAGATGGTGGCGTGGGTGGGGTGTTCATGCACAGACACAACCCGCGCCCCCGTGTGAATAGTGACGCTGGCCGTTTCCGCGGCGGCGCGCAGCCCATCCACCAGTGTTTGCCAGCCGCCGTCCAGATAGCGCACATTGTGGCGATAAGCCAGTTGGAACTGGCGCAGGAAGATGGCGGCGCTGGAAAGTTCGGGCGCGTTGGCGTAGGTAGATGTGCGCGCCAGCAGGTGCAGGAAATGGCGCAGCGGTGCAGCGTGGCGCAGCGGTGCGGAACGGGTTTGCTCGTTGACCCAATCGGCCAGGGAGATACCGGCGACGGATTCCAGGGGTGTGTGGGTAATACGCCACAGCAGGCGCATCATGGCTGCTTTTTCAGCCAGCGCCAGCCAGTTGGTGGCTAACAAATCCTGGGGTGTGCCGGGCATGGGCACGAGGCGGTTCTGGTAGACGGCCGAACCACGCAAGTTGGGTTTGTGGCCACTCCAGGCGACGCCCAATTCGGCCAGGATGTCGGACGCACCGCCGCCGATGTAGAGGGCGTGTGGCCCCAGGTTAAGGGTAAAATCGCCGCGCTGTTGGCTGAGGGCGCGACCGCCGATGTGCCGCGCTTTTTCCAGCAGCAGCACGCTTTTCCCGGCGCGGGCCAGCGTGGCCGCGGCGGTTAGACCGGCTAATCCACCGCCAATGACGGCCGTGTGTACAGCGGTATTGTTTAATTGATTCATGTTTTGTCTCCTGTTATCTTCGTTTGTAGTAGGCGATTTATCGCCGTTTGATGGCGATGAATCGCCTACTACAAACAGAAGACGGGGGTGACGGCCGTTTTGTGACACTCCTGACGCAAATATGCTAAAATGCCGCCATCTTGGCTGAAGGATGTTTGATTTACCAGGGATTCCCCATGCGTGGAGCGCACGACAAGGAATAAAATTCATAATTCATCCTTCATAATTCCTAATTCCTAAGGAGGAAACCATGTCTTACGAATCAGATTTTGGGCAAAGTGAACCGTTGCCGGTGCAAATTTCCGAGCAGCAATTGAGCGAAATGTTTAATGCCGTCATGGTGCGGGTGTATGGTTGGATGACGTTAGGGTTGTTTGTGACCACCGTGGCCAGCCTGCTGACGTTGACAAGTCCGGCGCTGTTGAACTTTATCTACAGCAGTGGATGGGTCTATTTTGGCTTTCTCATTGGTATGTTTGCTCTGATTTTTGCCATCGGCCGTTCGGCCAGCAAGATGGCGTCGGGGCGGGCGTTGGCGCTGTTTATGGTCTTTGCCGCATTGATGGGGGTGTGGTTATCGGCCATCTTTATCGTTTATGCGGCCGATTCCATTTTCTTTACCTTTGGTCTGACCACCGTTATTTTTGTGCTGTTGACAGTGGTGGGGCTGACGACCAAACAAGACCTGACACGCTGGGGGCCGATTTTGCTCTTTAGTTTGTTGGGGCTGATTCTGGCTTCAATTGTCAATATCTTTTTCTTCAGCGAAACGCTGTATTGGATTATTACTTATGCCGGGGTGCTGATTTTTATGGGGCTGATTGCCTATGACAGCCAGAAGATTAAGAAGATGACCTATGCGGCGGCAATGTCTGGGCGGACGGAGGGGCAGGTGATTAGCAGTATTGGCGTGATGGGCGCGCTGACGCTCTACCTGGACTTTATTAACCTGTTCCTCTTCTTGCTGCGTATTTTCGGCCGGCGGCGGTAATTTTGGGAGTGGCAAGTTGCTTGCCACCTGCAACTTGCAACTTGCAACCAAAAACTAAGGAAAAAGATGAACTGGAAAATAATCTTAATCGCGGCGATTTGCGCGGGGTTGGGGACGGTGATTTTTGGTATAACCAGCGGGATACTGGGATTGAGCGCAAGCTGGCTGCCGGGGCTTGGCGGTGGGTTGGGGGCGATCATTGGTTTTATCGTTGGATACAAACTTTTTCCGGCCCATAATCCACAATGAGAAGTATTCAGGCAAATTAGGCCGAGAGGTGAGGCATATGACTGTGCAGCGTTTCAAGACGATTATTACGAAATCTGGTACGCGCACGTTTATAACTATTCCCTTCGACCCCAATGCTGTGTGGGGCGTTAAACAACGGCATCATATTACCGGCACTGTCAACGGGCACGGCGTGCGTGGGTCACTTGGTTCTGATGGTAGTCATTATTTTCTCCCACTGGGTGCGGCCTGGCGGCGAGACTGCGGCCTGGATGTAGGCGACCAGGTTGAAGTGGCGCTTACACCCGAAGGCCCGCAATCGGAAAGCCTGGCGGCCGACATCGCCAGTGCCCTGGACACGGACACCAATGCTAAGGCTTTTTTCGAGAGTCTGGCGACTTTTTATCGCAACACGTATATCAAGTGGATTGAGAGCGCCAAACGGCCGGAAACACGCCAGGCACGTATTGAGGAGATGCTGACCCTGCTTAAGGCAGGCAAGAAACAGAAATGAGGCGTGTCTGTGTTGCTGGCGAACTGGCGGAATGTGTTGGGGAAGCTGGTCGCCACATAATCAACCAATGTTGCGCGAGGCTGGTGTGGTGGAACACAGGCCAGAGCAGGGGTGGATACAAACTTTTCCCGCCCGATAATCCGCAATGAGAAGGTCATAAAACACCGGGGTTGGGACGAGTTTTGGGGGTTTATCTTGCATTCGCGCAGTAAATTTAGTGTTAGGGTGATAAAACACTGGTCTTGTTTGTATGGGATTATCAATGATGAAAGCCGCTTTTACTCCAGGATTTCGGCAGCTAAACATCAATGCAAGGTCATATTTTCTAGACACAAATGTATGGAGTGCTTTAGCTGTCTCGCCTAAAGCGGCCACTGGCTTTTTTCCCTGGCTCATAGCAAATAATGCTATAGCTGCTCTTTCAATATTCACGGTATTGGAACTATCTCGTGCGACCAATATGCATCAAGATATTGATAAGTTAATCGCTAGCGCTGCTCAGCGAATCTATATTCCTTTGCTGTATGATGAATTGTCTGATTTGGAAATGTACAGTTATCCGAATGAAGCTGAACTGTTATGGATCCCAATCACAAGCTTTGCGCAGCCTGATGGTTTGATTTTTCTATCAACCATCTCTAAAAGCCCTCCGTTTATAAAGAAGAGACAGGAGTACCTGGACTTTGGGAACGATAGATTCATGAAGCTTGAGGAGCTAAAGAAAAACTTCCCGTTTGCAGATGGCAATGGGAAATATCCCGTGGAACATGCAGATAGGTTTGCACGGGCAACCACATTGGATTTTCTAGTAAGATATTTTCCTGAGTATCTGCTTCCCTACAAAAACAATTTGGAAGCATTTGATACATCTATTCTTAAATCAATTTATGTACGTAGTCTATTTCTTTACTTCAAATACTATGTGCATGGCCAAAGCCCAATCAAAAGTGATTTCATGGATTTCGCTCATGTTTCATACTCACCTTATTTTGACGCATATGTAACAGAGCGAAATGTGCTAAATGTACTTTCACATATGCAAAAAACTGGAGTTAGATTACAAAATTGCGAATTCATTCATATTCGATCATTTGTGGAAAAAGTTGAACGTTCAGGTGTATAAAAAATGTCATAACCCAAGCACCTCTACCTTGCTTTGGCCGTACTCCACCCCCTCCTCTCCCTCCCTCTCCCATCTCCACCCCAAAACCCACCTGGACATTCAGGCTTCTCCAATCACCGTGATCACGGTCGTCTGGACATTCTAATGCCTCCGATCACGAATAAGCTGAATTTTGGAGTTTACCCCGCATTCGTGCAGTATAATAAGTGTTGGGCGGTGCGTAGTCCAAATTCTGAGAAATACCCCAATATGAAGATTGAACACCTTACAGGAATACCCAAAGGAGTTAGATTATGGCAGAGCTGAAAACAAAAGTCACCGAAGGCAGCGTCACAGAATTTCTGGATAGCATCCCGGATGAAGCCAAACGCAAAGATTCATACGTGCTTTTCAACATGATGCAAAAAGCGACCAAAGACGAAGCAAGGATGTGGGGGGACAGCATCGTCGGTTTTGGTGACTACCATTATGTCGGTAAAAGCGGTCGTGAAGGAGACTGGTTCCTTGCCGGACTTTCGCCGCGCAAACAAACTCTCACCCTCTATATGCTCGGTGGCTGGGAACAACATCACGAGTTGCTGGCGAAATTAGGCAAGTACTCACTTGGCAAAGGATGTTTATACATCAAGCGTTTAGAAGATGTGGATATGGCGATACTGAATAAATTGATTGTCGAAGCAGTGAAGCGCGCCAAAAAACAAGCGCAAGCGGATGCAAAGTTGCAGGCAAAATCTAAAAAGTAGCGGACGCAAAAGGAAGAAACAAGTGTGGCTTCGTTTTGAACTTGCAACAGCCGCCCAACACGCCGTGCAGCGGACAGCTGGGAGTCCGTGCGATTTATGGGCATTTTCCTGGCTTCGAGTTTATACTGCCCCAGGCCGTTTTCTCTCCAGCCGCCGCTAACGTGGGCCGTTGGGCAACCAATGAATATGTCATTGGACAAGAGTTGAAAATAGAAATCCTGAAGACGATTGCTTGACAAGCCAGGGCAAAAAAGAGAGAAGAGTATGTCAGATAGATTGAGCCTTTTGAGTCCTTCAACGTTAAATACCATTGGTAACACACCCGTTGTGCGATTGCGCAAAATTGTGCCCGAAAATAGCGCCGCTGTGCTGGTGAAATTAGAATATTTCAATCCCACCGGATCATATAAAGATCGGATGGCCCTGGCGATGATAGAAGAGGCGGAAGCACGAGGTGATTTGCGCCCAGGCATGACCGTTGTTGAGTATACCGGTGGCAGTACGGGTTCATCACTGGCCTTTGTCTGCGCCGTCAAAGGGTATGCCTTTAAGGTCGTCTCGTCTGATGCGTTTGCCAAAGAAAAACTGGACACCATGCGTGCTTTTGGTGCGGAACTGGAAATTATTCCCAGCCAGGGTGGAAAAATCACGCCAGACCTGATTCCACGAATGATTGAAAGAGCAAAGGCGATTGCCCAGAGTGATAACAGTTATTTTACAGACCAGTTTAACAACCGGGACTCGGTTAAAGGATACAGTCAAATTGGTTATGAGTTGTTAAAGCAAGTGGATGTCCCTATTGACGCTTTTTGTGGTGGCGTGGGTACGGCGGGTATGCTCATGGGGGTAGCTCATGCCTTGCGCCAGGCGAATGCGGGAACGCGGGTAGTGGCGTTGGAACCAGCAACCTCGCCGGTTATCTCTGGCAAAACGGCCGGGACGCATCATATTGAGGGAATTGGCGCGGGGTTTGTGCCCCCACTTTTGGATAAGGCTTATTATGATGAGGTGCGGGCCATAGATGAAAGCGAAGCGCGGGAGATGTCCCGACGGCTAACCCGTGAGGAAGGGATATTTTCAGGAATCTCAACGGGGCTAAATGTTGTGGGAGCGCTGCAACTGGCCCAGGAATTAGGTTCTGGACATACGGTTATTACTGTGGCAGTTGATTCAGGCTTGAAATATCTGGCCGGTGATCTCTATAAGGCGTCGAACGGATGAATGCAAGCATGTTACCCTTGTTGTGGTTGGTTTTCAAGCCCGTGCCATCTCACCTTTGCCTTCCAGAGCAGGGAAGCGGGGTTCACGGCCGTGACGCCCCCGCCCGCGCCACCGATAGAACCACTGGTTGAAGAACCGGGTACGTGATTCGTAATCTGTATTCCGTAAGCCGATTACGGTTCACGGATTACGGTTCACGGATTACAGCTTACGAACATGGCATCAAAACTGTTCGGCAAACTTTCGGGGATAATGGTCGTTACTCTGGTCATGGGTGGCCTGGCCGGGTGCGCGGCATCAGCGCCGGCCCCCACACCCACCCCAGAGCCATTACCCACCGCCACCGCCACAGTACCAGCCTGCCAGCCCTCACCCATCCAGACATCCGCCAATGGGTTCTCCGAAATTCAAGGAATCATGCACGCTGATGGTGAATTGTGGGCTTTGTTGTTTTTTGGCAGAGCGTACATCGAGGAAGAATTAAAAATCGTCTGGCGCATGACGGGCGCGGATGAACAATTTATTGTCGAGGGCAGACATGAAGATGGCACGGCCGTTGCCCCCATTTGGGGCCCAGAGCAGCACGGCGGCTCCAATTGGGAACGTCCCGGTGATGAATGGGGCACAGGCTTCAACTTCCCCAAACCCGGCTGTTGGACGCTAACCGCTACCAGTGGGGCAACGGCGGGCGAGATTTATCTGGATGTATTGTCGCGGTAATGTTTCGGTGGGTCTTTGGGATTTCGCGGGGCAGGGCTAAATGTAGGGGCTGGCCTTGTGCCTACCCAGTCTGGGGCAACCACAAGGGTATGCCCCTACATCTGATGTCAACCCCCTGAATTCCGAAAGAGCCGTTTCGGTTACTCAACCTCTAGCAAAAAGCGGTCCAAAATCTTGTTAAAACCCTGGGAATTGTCCAGTTGCACCCAGTGACCCACATTTTCCATGCGGACAACGGGCAGCACGGGGTAAATCTGGTGCAAACTGGTGGGGTCATCATTGGCCGGTGTGATGATGGTCTGCATGGGGCCAGGGTATGTCTGCAACGCCGGCAGAGGGTCATATTGGCGCAGCGCCAACAGCGCCCCCACCACTGTTTCCCTGGGTGTTTGCCGCAAATCGGCCAATAATTGGGACTGCACGGCCGTGTCATCCCCAACCATCACCGACTGCCAATAGCCTTCAATAACGGGCGCATACGTCTCGGACGCCAGCCCGGCAAAAAAGGGCGCGATCATCTCCTCTGGCACCTGGCGAAAATCGCCAGAAGGGTCCACCAACAGCAGCCCGGCCACCTGCGTCGGATACTGGGCGGCAACTTCTAAAGCCACAATAGCCCCCAGGCTGTGCCCCACCAGCACATAGCGCTCCAGCCCCACGGCCGTTGCGGTCGCCGCCACTTCCGCCGCCAACGTGCTAATGGTAAAATCGGCATTGTCGGCTGCGCGGGAACGGCCGTGACCACGCCAATCCATAGCTATTGTGCGGCGGGACGGCCGTAAATGCGCCAGTTGCGTCTGCCAGTGCCCACTGTGCCCGGCCAATGAATGTAAAAAAACCACCGGCAATTGGCCCTGCTCCACCCCGCCATCATCCACATGCAGATTTACTTCCATCACAGGTAACATCACGTTTTATCCATCTCCTTATAGTGTATTTGTCAATACACCTAGTCTAGGATGTATACCTGACAGGTCTCCCAGACCTGCCAGGGCTTTTGTTTAGGGCATCATCAACACCGGCTCTACCTGTTCCAGTGCCCAGTCAATTTCCTCTTTGCTGATCACCAACGGCGGCGCAAAACGAATCACATTCTCATGCGTTTCCTTGCACAAAACGCCCCGCTCCTGCAACGCCTCGCAAAAACGGCGCGCCTTCGTATTCAATTCCACGCCAATAAACAGCCCCTTGCCGCGCACCTCTTTGATGTGGTCGCTTTCAATCCGTTCCAGCCGTCCCTTAAAATACGCGCCCAATTCGGCCGACTGCGCCACCAGATCTTCCTCCACCAGCACCGCCAGCGCCGCGCGAGCAATGGCCGCGCCCAACGGATTGCCGCCAAAGGTGCTGCCATGATCCCCCGGATGGAACAGCCCCAAAATGTCCCGGTCAGCCAATACGGCCGAGACCGGGTAAAAGCCACCGCTGAGCGCCTTGCCCACAATGGTCATATCCGCCTTGACGCCTTCATGGTGGCAGGCAAACAATTTACCGGTACGGCCGAAACCGGTCTGAATTTCATCGGCCACAAACAGCACATTCTGTTCCTGGCACAAATCATACGCGGCGCGAATGTAACCGGTGGGCGGCATGACCACGCCGCCCTCGCCCTGAATCGGCTCCACCATAAAAGCGACGGTGTTCGGCGTAATGGCCTGGCGCAGCGCCTCAATGTTGCCATAGGGGATGATCTTGAAGCCGGGCGTGAAGGGGCCAAAGTGCTGCTTATAGGCCGGTTCGCTGGAAAAGCCGACGACAGTGGTGGTACGGCCGTGAAAATTCCCCTCACACACAATAATCTCGGCTTCGCCATCGGGCACACCTTTGATTTCATAGCCCCATTTGCGGGCCGCTTTAATCGCTGTCTCCACTGCCTCTGCGCCCGTATTCATGGGCAGGGCCATATCATAACCCGTCAGCTCGCACATCTCTTTGAGAAATGGCCCCATCTGGTCATTGCGGAAGGCGCGCGAAGTCAGCGTCACTTTGTGCATCTGGGAAATGGCCGCGTCCATAATTTTGGGGTGGCAGTGCCCCTGGTTCACGGCCGAATACGCCGCCAGGCAATCCAGATACTTCTTGCCGTCTACGTCATACACCCACACCCCTTCGGCCTTTTCCACCACCACGTCCAGCGGGTGATAATTGTGGGCGCTGTAGGTTTCATCCAGTTCAATATAATGTTGGCTTTTCATAGTTAAACTCCTTGAAACCTGACAGGTCTCCAAAGACCTGTCAGGTTTAGTCAAAAAAAGCCTGACCATGTAGGATGATCAGGCTTTGCTCAGACCCAGGCCGGGCACGGCCGTTGGTCATCTTTTTAAGTTGAAGTTACCGCTAATTATACGGCCGTCGTGGTAAACTGTCTATGTGGACGGCCGTAAATCAACACCTCGCCATTTAACCCTCTTTCACTATTACCGGCAGATAAATCCCAAAATTGGGTGGCGGCGGTGTTGCGGTCGGCGGGGGTGATGTGGGGATGGGCGGGGGTGGATCGCCCGTTACCTGCAATGTCACCGGCACATTCACTTCTGGCTGGAGCGGGTCATTGCTGGCAATGCACAGGTTAGCCGTGTACAAAATCGGCAGCAGACCGGTGCTGTCCAGCGTCAGGTTAATGGTCGTGGTGGTGGAAACGGCCGTTGTGCCGCTGATAGGCGTCACCTGGAGCCAGGAAATTTCGGCCGGAATCGTGCAAAAAGATTCGGAGATAGTCCAATTCAGCGGACCCGTACCGGTGTTGGCGATGGTGAGGGGAAGGGTCACGGCCGTGTCCATGGCCAGCGTCGTGGAAATAAACGTAGGTGTAATGCTAATCGTCGGCGTGATCACAATGACCGGCGCCGGCGGATTATGCATAAGCTGTACCTCATCCGCAATTTCATCAATCAACGCCAGGTCTAAAGTGCCATCATTATTCATATCCATCATCAACGCACAGGAAGAAGCGCTGGTCGCCGGAAACGTCTGGCGCAGCGTAAAAACGCCATCGCCATTATTCAGAAACAAATGCCAATCACCCGAAAAACTGGATGTGGCCCAATCCAGGTCGCCATCCCCATCAATATCCCCCAAATCCGTCGCCAGCGGAAATGGGTCAATGGGGTAGTACATCGGCGCAGACAAATTCCCCGCGCCATCACCCAAAAAAATGGAACCGGTGCTGTTATTGCTGTTGGCCGTGGCCACATCCTCATGTCCGTCCCCATTCACATCCCCCACATTCAACATCCACACCTGCCCGCCGATCCGCGCCGAAACAAAGGTGAAGGTACCGTCCCCATTCCCCTTGTTCACAATCACCTGCGGATTACTGGTGGCGCGGGTGCCAATCACCAGGTCCAAAATGCCATCTTCGTCCATATCCGCCGCCGCCAGCGCCCATTCCCTCGTGCCGCCGCCTTCAAAATAGGTGGGCGGGCCAAACACCCCCTGCCCATCATTGAGTAAGATGGACAGATTACCGGCATTACTGTCAAAACCAGAGTTGGTGTTCACAATATCCGGGTCGCCATCGCTGTCCACATCCAGCACGGCAATGCCCCGTGGCTGCGGCCCCACGCTTACCTCTTGCGACGCAAATGTGCCATCGCCATTGCCCAGCAAAATGGAAATGCTGTTAGTGCCAATGTTCACCACTGCCAGATCAGCATTCCCGTCCAGGTTAAAATCGGATGGCGCGCTGGGGCTGGCCTGGGTATTAAGCGGCGTGGTGGGCAGCAGAAAATCATTGTACAGCCCGGAGCCATCGGCCCGGTTCAGAAAAACGCGGGCATCGGCCGTAATTTCGTTAATGATGGTCAGGTCGAGCCAGCCGTCGTTGTTGAAATCGGTAGCTACACCGCCATACGCCTGCGTGTGAACGCCGGCCGTGCCGCGCACATCCAGTGTGTCCGCATGTTGGAATTGCAGCGTGGCCGGTTGGGATTCCGTCCAGAATGTGACGGTGTGGCTGTTTGCCAGCGCCGAACCGTCGGCGGCGCGAATCTGCCCGGAAAGGATGACCATCACGACTTCCCCGGCGCTAAAAGAGGTAGTGGGCGTGAAGATGACGGTCTGGTCAAGGTCGGCAAAACCGAATGTGCCCGGTTTTGCGCCGCTCCACTGTCCAAATACACGCACGGTACTGCTGAGGATGGTGCTGCGGCTGATGGGCTGGCTAAACTGGATGGTCACGGCCGTATCCACCGGCGCAGCCAATGAACGGGCCGACGGGGTGGTACTGACCACCGTCAAAGCGCCGGCGGACAGGTTGCGTTGGGTGGCAACGGCCGTGATGATGCCTGCCAGAACGATCACACTAACAACAAGTAAACGGGTCATCGTTTGTCTCCATCAGCGGTGGGCAAATTGTCAATTTGCCCTACGCAGCTAAAAATGAAACCAACAAGTAGCCTCCCCCCAACACTGCACAGTAAATGGCAAAGATGTAAAGCGTGTGGCTGCGTACCCAACGCAGCAAGAAGGCGATGCACAGATACCCGGTCACGGCCGCGGCCACAAAACCGGCAGCATAGGTCAGGGGCGTCTCTGCCGCCTGCGCGGACATAATGTCCAGCAGCGACAGCAGCCCCGCGCCCATAATGGCGGGCACACCCAACAAAAAGCTAAAGCGCGTTGCCGTCGGCCGGTCTAAGCCGCGTATCAGCCCACCAACGATGGTGCTGCCGCTGCGGGAGACGCCGGGCAGCAGGGCAAATGCCTGGAAGGAGCCAATGGTCAGCGTATCGGCCCAACGCATATCGGCCACGCTTTTTTGGCCGGACATCATCCGTTCGCCGATGACGAGGAGCACGGCCGTGATCAGCAAAAAGAACGCGGCGGCTTCCGGCTGGCTGAATATCTCTTCCAACTCGCTGGCAAACAGCAGCCCCAACACCACTGCCGGAATGGAGCCAACCACAATCAGCCAACCCAACCGGGCTTCGGTGGAAGCCAGAGGTTGTTTGTGGCGCAGGTCACGCAGCACGGCCGTGAGGATACCCCACAAATCGCGCCAAAAATAGACCAACACCGCCAGCAGCGTGCCCAGATGCAGCACGCCAATCATTGTCAGATCGGCCGGCGGCATTTCAAAAATGGCCGGAATAATCACCAGATGTCCCGAACTGGAAATGGGCAAAAACTCCGTCGCCCCCTGCAAAATGCCTAAGAAGATCGCTTCGATGATGCTCATAGTTGTTCAAGAAGAGATTGAGAGATTAGGAGATTGGGAGACTACAATCTCCTAATCTCTCAATCTCTCAATCTCTAATCGCCAATCCCTTCATAATGACTCAAAAACTCATCCGCAAACAACGGCAATGTCCCTTTTTCT
The DNA here is from genome assembly GCA_023382655.1 of Anaerolineae bacterium. Taxonomy (GTDB): domain Bacteria; phylum Chloroflexota; class Anaerolineae; order Promineifilales; family Promineifilaceae; genus CAADGU01. Next base: position 15,074 of record JAHDWK010000016.1, read on the forward strand.
ATCGCCGCCCGCATTTGTCCCATCAGGTCAATCAAAAAGTGGACATTGTGGATGCTCAGTAACACGTGCGCCAGGATTTCATCCGCCTTCACCAGATGGCGCAGGTAGGCGCGGCTGAAATGCTGGCAGGTATAACAGCCGCAGCCGGCGGCAATGGGGGCGGCGTCCCGCGTATGCACCGCATTGCGCAAATTCAGCCGCCCACCGCGTACATAGGCCGTGCCGTGCCGCGCCAGCCGCGTGGGGGCCACACAGTCAAAAATATCCACGCCACGCAGCACCGCATTCACCAAATCTTCCGGCTCGCCCACGCCCATCAGATAACGCGGTTTGTGGGCAGGCATGTGGGGCACGGTGGCGTCCAGCGTATGGTACATTTGCGCTTTTGTCTCGCCTACGGCCAGCCCGCCAATGGCATAACCGGGCAAATCAAGCCCGGTGACAAAAGCGGCGCTTTCGGCGCGCAGGTCAGGGAAAATGCCCCCCTGCACAATGCCAAATAGCGCCTGGTCGTCACGGGTTTTGGCCACCGCGCACCGCGCCAGCCAGGGGTGCGTGCGTGTTAAAGAGTGCTGCACATAGGCATAATCGGTGGGCGGCGGGCACTCGTCGAAGGCCATGATGATGTCCGCGCCCAGGTTTTCCTGCATGGCGATGCTGCTCTCCGGGGTAAAGCGGTGGCGGGAACCGTCCAGATGTGATTGAAAAGTGACACCGTCAGCGTCTATCTTGCGCGTCTGGCTGAGGCTGAATACCTGAAAGCCACCACTGTCGGTGAGGATGGGGCCGGGCCACTGCATGAACTGGTGCAGCCCACCCAACTCCCGCACCAGTTCATCACCAGGGCGCAGATACAAATGGTAGGTGTTGCTGAGAACGAGGGTAGCGCCTAAAGCCGCCAGGTCATCTGGCTTCAGCGCCTTCACTGTCGCTTGGGTACCAACGGGAGCAAAAACGGGGGTATGAATGGGGCCGTGGGGGGTGTGGAAACGGCCGTTGCGCGCCGCGCCATCTACGGCCGTGACTTCAAACGTAAAATCAAATCCCATAGGGGCGGGATTATAACAGGTAATGGGGAGATGAGGGGAAGGAGATTGGAGATTGGAGATTAGGAGATTGGGAGATTGTTGGTCGCTCAATCTCCTAATCTCTCAATCTCCCAATCTCACTCCCTGGGTAGCCACCGTCAAAACCCACACCCGGCTCGTCAGGCCAGATTGGGCAAACACGGCCGTAACCGCCGCCGCAATCCGCTCATGACCATCCGGGGCAAAGGCGATCAGGCTGGGGCCGGCGCCGCTGAGCGCCACCCCTTTGGCGCCCGCTGCCTGCGCCGCCACAAATGCCTGGGCCATGCCGGGAATCAGCGGAATCCGGTACGGTTGGTGCAGCCTGTCTTGCATGGCGATGCCCAACAAGTCGTAATCGGCCGTTTGTAGAGCGCGAATGACCAGCGGCGTGCGGGCGGCGTTGAAAATGGCGTCCTGGCGCGAAACCTGGGCGGGCAGGGCGGCGCGGGCTTCGCTGGTGAGCAGGTGAAAATCGGGCAGCACCACCACCGCTTGTAGTTCCGGCAGGGCGAACCGTTCGATATGCAGTCCGGTTTCATGGGCCACGCCCAAAACCAGGCCGCCATAGAGGGCGGGGGCCACATTGTCCGGGTGGCCTTCTTTTTCAGCAGCGAATTGCAGGATTTGGGCGGGGGTAAACGGCCGTCCCACCAGTTCATTGGCCGCCATCATGCCGCCGAGTACGGCCGTCGAGCTGCTGCCCAACCCGCTGCCCACCGGGATGTTGTTTTCCTGATGAATGAGTAAAGGGGACGGCCGTTGGCCTGCCTTGTCGAAAATGATGTTGGCGCATTGGTACACCAGGTTGCTTTCGTCGGTAGCCACCTTGGGCGCGTCTACGCCACTGACGGTGATGGTGAGAGGGGGGGTAGAGGGGGTGGGGGGTACGGCCGTGAACGTGATGTGATTGTATAACGCCAGTGCCAGCCCCAAACAATCAAAGCCCGGCCCCAGATTGGCCGAGGTTGCCGGAATAGAAACGGTTACCTTTTTCATAGTGTGTATTTTACGTGGAAGCAGGAGTGGGCACTATCTTAAACAACGACAGTGAACAAGAAATAAATTACCCGATCTACTTACCGCTGTTGCTGAAGCCGTAACGGAATGAACCAATGGGGTGGCAAAAGTTCATCCAGGCTCATGCCGCCCCATTGGCGAATAATTTCCAGGCACGGGGTCATGGGGCAACGGCCGTAAACGCCTCCCCAAACGCCGCTACTGTCTGCTCTATCTCCGCCGCCTCGTGTTCCGTAGACAGGAAACAGGCTTCAAACTGGCTGGGCGGCAGGTAGACTCCATTTTCCAGCAAAATCTGGAAGGCGCGGCCAAATTTGGCCGTGTCTGACTTGGCCGCCGAATCCCAATCCGTCACCGGCCCGGCGGTGAAAAAGGTGGTGAACATGGTGCCCACCCGGTTGATTTGCACCGGCACACCCGCCGTTTGCGCGGCCTGTTGGATGGCGGTGGTGAGGGTCACAGCCGTGTCCGCTATCCCCTGCCACACCCCTTCCACCTGTAACCCTTGCAACGTAGCAATACCCGCCGCCATCGCCAGCGGATTGCCGGACAGGGTGCCCGCCTGGTACATCGGCCCAACCGGCGCCACCATCTGCATGATGTCGCGGCGGCCGCCATACGCCCCCACCGGCAGCCCCCCGCCAATCACCTTGCCCAACGCCGTAATGTCCGGGCGCACGTTGTACAGCGCCTGCGCCCCACCCGGATGCACCCGAAAACCGGTCATCACCTCATCAAAAATCAGCAATGCCCCCTCTCTGGTGGTAATGTCACGCAGTCCTTCCAGGAACCCGGGTTGCGGCGGCACCACGCCCATATTGCCCGCCACCGGCTCCACAATGATGGCCGCAATTTCGCCAGGGAACTGCGCAAACAAGGCGGCCACCGCAGCCAAATTGTTGTACGGCGCGACCAGAGTATCGGCCGCGGTTGCCGGGGGCACGCCGGGAGAATCGGGCAGCCCCAACGTAGCCACACCAGAACCAGCCTGCACCAGCAGCATATCGGCATGGCCGTGATAATTGCCCTGGAATTTGATGATTTTGCTGCGCCCGGTGAAGGCGCGCGCCAGCCGCAGGGCGCTCATGGTGGCTTCCGTACCGGAGTTGACAAAGCGGATCATCTCAATGTTGGGCATAAAACCCATCACCAGTTCCGCCAGTTCCACTTCCAGCGGACTGGGTGCGCCGAAACTGGTACTTTTGACGGCCGTCGCCGCCAACGCCGCCACCACCTCCGGGTGGGCATGTCCGCGAATGAGCGGCCCAAAAGAGAGAACGTAATCCACAAAGCGGTTGCCGTCCACATCCACCAGATACGCACCTTCGCCTCGGTCAATGAACAAGGGCTGCCCACCCACCGCACGGAAGGCGCGCGCCGGGGAATCTACGCCGCCGGGAAGGAGGGTTTGGGCTTTTTGAAACAGGTCAATGGATTTTTGGATATTCATAACGTTCCTTTGTAATGGGGTAATTGCCCAATTACTTCTTCAACGGCCGTTTCCGCCGACACAATACAATCGGGAATGCCCACGCCATGAAAGGCAGCCCCGGCCATAAACAGGCCCGGATGTGCGGCCAGCTTGGTTTTTATGTGGGTGATGCGGTCCAAATGCCCCAGGTTGTATTGGGGCATGGCGCGGGGGTAGCGGATGATGCGCTGGAATAATGGTTCTGTGGTTATGTCAAGCATTTGGCGGATTTCGTTTTGGGCGATGGACAACAGACGGCCGTCGTCATACGCCGTCACATCGTCATCGCCATACCGCCCGATGTAGACGCGCAGCAGCACTTTGCCGTCTGGGGCACGGCCGTGCCACTTGCGTGAACTCCAGGTGCAGGCCAATGCCTCGCTCCCTTCCACCAGGGGGATGACGTAGCCATAGCCATCCAGTTCGGGCACGTCGGCCTCGTCAAACGCCAGATTTACCAGCGCCGTAGACGCATACGGAATGTCGGCCAGCGCCGCTGCCAACCCGGTATCTAGTTCAGCTAACAAACGGCTGCTGACGAAGGTGGGTGTGGTCAGAATGACGGCTTGCGATTGCAGATGGCGGACTTGTCCTGAGTGAAGTCGAAGGATGGGCGACTGACCCATTACCGCTAACCGATAACCGTTCACCGATTTCTCGATCCGCGACACGGCCGTGTCCAACAAAATCTCCACGCCATCCAACTGCGTCACCAGTCGTTCCACCAATGTCTGCATCCCCTCCGGGAAGGAGACAAACGGTGGATGAGCTGGTTCATCTTTGGCCGGTTGGTTTTGGGTCAGTCCTTTGAGCAAACTACCATGTTTGCGTTCTAACTGGCGCAGTTGCGGGAAGGTGGCTGCCAGACTGAGTTGGTCGGCGCGCCCGGCGTAAATGCCACCCATCAACGGCTCAATGAGATTTTCAAATGCTTCCCGCCCCAACCGCCGGGTGACAAAGTCGGCGACCGATTCATCGCCATTTTCCATCTGTGGCGGCAGGTCTGGTTCCTGGGCAATGCGTTCCACGGCCGCAGCCGATAGCAGCGACGAGTGGGTGAGGGCGTCCAGGTTGGTGGGGATCATGCCGCTGAGTCCGGCGGGAAGGGGGTGCAGACGGCCGTGCCGCCGCACAAACGTCCGCTCGTACCGGGGATCACGCCCCACCAGTTCGGCCGTGATGCCCAATGCTTCACACAGGGCTACGCCACCCGGCTTGCGCGACAGAAAACAGTCTGGCCCCCACTCCAGCACAAAGCCCTCAAACCGCTCCGTGCCGATCTTGCCGCCCAAATGTCCGGATGCTTCAATAAGCATGATGCCCACATCAGGCGCGCGCCGCCGCAGCCAATACGCCGCTGTTAATCCGGTAATGCCCCCACCAATAATGGTTACATTTTGCCTCATGTTTTGTCGTTTCGTGCTGCATTAAAGTAAAGCGATTTTCAAAATCGCCCTACACCCAACCTGGCTCGTTTGCCTTTTGCACAATCAAATCGGCCAGTTGTTTCATAAAAACGGGGTCGGTGTTGAGGGCCGACGGCCGTACCAACCGCACCCCCAATGCCTGCGCCACTTCCTGCGCCTGAATGTCAATATCAAACAAAATCTCCACGTGATCAGAGACAAAACCAACCGGTATGGAGACGATATTCTTGACCCCCTTTGCCGCCAGTTCGGGGATGTACTCCTGCAACTGCGGCCCCAGCCAGGGTTCGGGGCTGCGCCCGGCCGATTGGTAGCTCCACGACCACTGCCCATCCGGCAGACCGGCCTGGGCAGCCACCAGGCGCGCCGTTTCCCGAAGCTGGCTGTCATAGGGGTCGCCCATTTTCAGGATGCGTTCCGGCAGGCTGTGGGCGCTGAAGACGATATGCACGTTCTCTCGCTCATCTTCCGGCCATTCATTCAGCCCATCCTGCACCCGCGCCGCCAGCGGGCCAATCAGGCCGGGCACATCGTGGTAGCTGTTGATGTGGGCGAAGGTGATACGGCCGTGAAACATGTCCAGCCCCGCCTCAATTTTGCCGTGATACTTGGCAATGCTCATTTTGCTGAAATGGGGGGCCAGCACCAGGCTGACGGCGCGTGTGATGCCGTCGTCCAGCATGTCCCGCACCGCGTCTTCAATCCAGGGCGCCCAGTGGCGCATCCCCAGGTATACCTTGAATTTGCCTGCATCAAGATGTGCGCTGATGGCGGCAATTTGGGCAGTGGTAAACTCCATCAGCGGCGACTTGCCACCGATGCGGCTGTAGTTATGGGTAATTTCTTCCAGGACAGCGGGGGTGGTGACACGGCCGTTGCGAATATCCGCCAGGTAGCCCGGAATCTCTTCTAAGTTATTCGGCCCACCATAGGCCATGATCAGGACGCCGATTTGGTTGTTCATTTGTTCCTCTAGTGAACAGTTAACAGTGAGCAGTAAGCAGTTAGCAGACAAACACTGCTCACTGCCAACTGCTTACTGCTTACTGCTTTTCTCATGCACATAATCCGCCAGCCGCTGCACATTCTCCACCGGGGTCTCCTTGAAGATGCCGTGGCCGAGGTTGAAGATGTGTCCGGCACGGCCGTTGACCCGATCCAGCACGTCATCCACCTGGAACTGCAACTCTCGCCAGGGGGCTAACAAAGCGGTGGGGTCTAAATTGCCCTGAATCGGCTTGTCCGTGCCGATGCGCTGCCACACTTCATCAATGGGCAAATGCCAATCTACACCGATGACGGTGCCGCCACATTTCGCTACTTCTTCGATGTACGGCGATGTGCCCGTGCTGAAGTTGATGACGGGCACGTTGGCCCGCGCCAACTGCTGGAACAGTTTGGTGTTATACGGCTGCACAAAACGGACGTAATCCTGTTTGCTCAGCGCGTGACCGGCCCAGGAATCAAACAGTTGCAGAGCCGATGCGCCCACTTTGGCCTGCGCCAGCAGGTAATCGGCCTGTACTGTCACCAGTTTGTCCATCAGCCGCCCCCAGGCGGCCGGTTCGCCATACATGAGCGACTTGGTGCGCTGGTATGTCTTGGAGCCGCCGCCTTCGATGGCGTAGCTGGCGAGTGTAAATGGCGCACCGGCAAAACCGATGAGCGGGATGCCCCGCGGCTGCAATTCAGCCGTCACCAATTCAATCGCCTTGAGGGTACCGGCCATCGTTTGGGCCGCAGGTGGGGTGGCGAGCAGGTCAATGTCATACGGTCGTGCCAGCCGATTATGCAGCACCGGCCCTTCCCCCTGGGCAAATTCCAGTTGCAGCCCCATGCCCACCAGCGGCGGCAAAATGTCGGAGAAGATAATGGCCGCGTCCAGGGCAAAGGCGTTAATCGGCTGCAAAGTAATCTCGGCCGCCAGTTCTGGCGTGTGGATACATTCCAGCATGGAATGTCTGGCGCGTAGTTCGCGGTATGCGGGCATATAACGCCCCGCCTGCCGCATCAGCCAGATCGGCGTGGCATCCACCGGCAGCCCGGCGCAGGCGCGTAGGAAACGGGAGGTTGGTTCTTGTTGTATCATGGTAGTCGGTTATCGGTAATCGGTAATCGGTAATCGGGCAGATGTCCACTGATTACCGATTACCGGCTTTGCCATATTGCCTTGCCAATAAAAAACGGCCCCAATTTTTCCAGGTACAGCGAGGTCTGTTTGGTCTTCCTCATGCGCTGCACAATTTGGGAGAGGGGGTATAGCTCTTTGCCCACCAGCCCGGCGATGAAGTCGTTGTCTTCTGTACCCAGGCCGTGGCAGGCCAGCCGCACATCATGCGCCAGGTCGCCTTCGCCGTAAGCACGGCCGATGCCGCCATGCTCCATCAGAATGACGCGCTGTTCCTGCGCCGGTAGCTGCTCAAACTGCCCGGAACGGCGCAGCGGATACCAGACCGCCCAGGGCCATACCGCGTTTGTCACCCGTTCAATGGGGCGGGTGATAAGCGTGCGCTCCAGATCCGCTTCGTAACCCAGGGAGTAGGTACGGCCGAGCATGGTCATCTCCGGGCGCGGCGTGAGCAGGTCAAACGGCTCCTGGTTGAGCAGGCGGCGCACATCGGTCACAAAATAGTCCGGGTCCTCGCTAAAGGTGAGCAGCCCCACCCCATACGGGTCGTTGAGGTCCAGGTACAACACACCGTGAATGTCCGCCTCGGCTACGGCCGTGACCAGCGCCTCCGGGTGAAACGCATCGGTAAAAACCAAAAGCTGCATAAACAGACGCCGATTCAGGGAAATGGTCTGCTCATTCACTTTTCCTTTTTCGCTGATGTCTATTGTGTCCGTTGGTTGTTCTATGGTTAGATTTTTTAATGTCATTCATTTGCCTCGTTTTGTTTTCTTGACGGTTAAGCCGCTTCATTTTTACAATGGCATTACTTTTGGCGAAGGAATAGTGAACGATGATTGGACAAGTAACGCCTGCTATTTTGCCTTCTACCGAATCGTGGCCGAACCAGGGCGATTGGACGTATGACGATTATTTGCGCCTGCCGGATGACGGCCGTCGCTACGAAATCATCAAAGGAGTTCTCTACGTGACCAACGCCCCTGCCTATGACCATCAATATGCTGTCAGCCAAATCTTTTTCGCCTTAATGCAATTTGTTAAGGCCAACGTGTTGGGCACAGTCTTGCCCGCTCCTTTTGAAATCCATTTGCCGGGCATTGCCAGACCAGTCTTGCCGGACATTGTGTTTATTGGCGCGGCGCAGTCGTTGCCCGACAACGCCCGCTTTTTTGAAGGTGCGCCCGATCTCATTGTGGAAGTGCTGTCGCTTAGTACCTTCCGGGTTGACCAGTCGGTGAAGCTGGACGCCTACGAGCAGGCCGGTGTGCCAGAGTATTGGCTGGCCGACCCCAAAACACAGACGGTGACGATTTATGCCTTGCCAGCCGGGGGCCATGAGTATGTGTTGCACGGCCGTTTCGGTCCCGATGAAACCCTTACATCTCCACGATTAGCCGGTCTGGAATTACTCGTCGCCTCACTTTTCCTGCCCATCGTCTCATAATTACCCAATTACTCAATTCCCCAATAACCAACCCGCCCCCTCTTTCGCATGGTAAGTAATGATCAGGTCCGCCCCGGCGCGTTTGATGCTGGTAAGGGTTTCCAACACGGCCGTCCTTTCATCCAACCACCCCTTTTCCGCCGCCGCCTTGATCATGGCGTACTCACCGCTGACGTTGTACGCCGCCAGGGGCAGCGCCGGGAACTCCTGTTTGACGCGGTAAATCACATCCAGGTAGGCCAGCGCCGGTTTCACCATCAGGAAGTCTGCGCCTTCGGCCACATCTAAGGCGGCTTCGCGTAGGGCTTCACGGGCATTGGCCGGGTCCATCTGGTGCGTTTTGCGGTCGCCAAACTTGGGTGCGCCATCGGCCGCGTCCCGGAATGGGCCATAAAAACCACTGGCGTACTTGACGGCATAAGACATGATGGGCAGATGGTCAAAGCCGTAGTCATCCAACTCCCGGCGAATGGCGGCGACCATGCCGTCCATCATGCCGCTGGGGGCCACAATGTCCGCACCTGCCTGCGCGTGGGAAACGACCACCTGCCCTAAAATCTTGAGCGTCTCGTCGTTGAGCACATACCCTTCCGGCAAATGCTCGTTCAGCAGCCGATCAGTGCTCGTGTTCAAAACGCCGCAGTGCCCGTGATCGGTGTATTCACACAGGCAAACGTCGGTGATGACGACCATTTGTGGCAGTGCCGCTTTGATAGCGCGGATGGCCTGCTGGATGATGCCATCTTCGGCAAAGTTTTCCCGGCCCACCGGGTCTTTTTCGGCGGGTAGGCCGAAGAGGATGACGGCGGGGATGCCCAGTTCATAGGCGGATTGGGCTTCGGCGACGGCCGTGTCCACCGATAATTGTGCCACCCCCGGCATGGAGGGGATAGGGTGGCGCACCCCCTCGCCGTGCCGGACGAATAGGGGGTAGATGAAGTCGGCCGGATTCAGTTCTGTCTCGCGCACCATCTGGCGCAGCACGGCCGTGTGCCGCAAGCGGCGCGGGCGTATGGGTATGTTCATAGTCGTTTCTCTCACTTGTTCGCGTCAGACATCTGATTTCTCAAGCAACCTATGGTTGCCGAAATTGGGTGTCTGGTATTCCACTATGGCCGTCACCAACCCCTCTATCGTGTAATCTCTCGGCATTATGTCAACGGGAAAACCGTATGTTTCCGCTTCGGCGGCGGTGGAGGGGCCGATGACGGCGACCAGGGCGGACCTGACAGGTTTCCGAAACCTGTCAGGTCTCGTCTCCAAGATTTCACAAAAGTTGCGCACACTGGACGGGCTGGTAAAGGTGAGAATGTCGGCCCCTCTTTCCAGTTCGGCGCATGATGTGGGGGTGGGTACGGCCGTGATCGTCTCATACAGCGCGATGTCATCCACCAACGCGCCCCGTTCTCGCAATAGATTCACAATTTCCGGGCGACCCATGCGGGCGCGGGGCAGCAAAATACGCTGCCCGGCTACATCACCCAACCCTGATACTAACCGCTCACCCGTAAATTCGTCGGGTACAAAATCTACGGATACTCCTTTCTCGGCCAGCAGTTTTTGGGTGGCAGAACCGACGGCGGCGATCTGTAATCGGTGAGCAGTGAGTAGTGAGCGGTGAGCAGCAGGCAGTGAGCGCAAGGTTTCCAGCTTTTGCCAAAAGAAACGCACGGCGTTGACGCTGGTGAAAATGAGCCAGGTGTAGTGGTCGAGGTGGGCCAGAGCTTTGTCTAGTTCGGGGGCGGGCAGAGGGACAAAATCTATCGTCGGGAAGCGGATGCAGGTAGCGCCCAGTGCTTCCAGCAGCGCACACAGCGCCTCAGTCTGATCCGGGCTGCGGGTAACAACAATGCGTTTACCGAGAAGGGGTCGCTGCCTAATCTCCAATCTCAAATCTCCACACTCAGTAATTCTGCCGCCCCTTGCGCCAGCGCCTTTCCCGCCAGTTGTGCCCCAAGTTGGTGCGGGTCACGGCCGTGATCACTAACCTCAATCACCCGGCTGCCATCTACGGCCACCACCAATCCGGTTAACATAATCTCGTTATCTTGCGTGGTGGCATAAGCCGCCACCGGCAGTGAACAGCCGCTGCCCAGGCCGTCCAAAAAGGCGCGTTCGGCTTCTACGCAGACGCGGGTTTCGGCATCGTCTATAGCTGCCAGCAGGGATAACACGGCCGTATCCTCAGCGCGGCATTGAATGGCCAGAGCGCCTTGTCCCGGTGCGGGCAGCATCACTTCCAGCGGCAGGTATTGGGCAATGTGGGTTTCAAGCCCCAGGCGCGTTAGTCCGGCGGCTGCCAGAATGGTGGCGTCATACTGGTTTTCTTGCACTTTGCGCAGGCGGGTGTCTACGTTGCCGCGAATGGATTGAATGTTCAAATCGGGGCGGGCATGCAGCAGTTGGGCTTTGCGGCGCAGGCTGCTGGTGCCCACAGTGGCCCCCAGGGGCAGTGTGCCTAGCGTCCATGCCTCACGCGCCACCAGCACATCACGCACGTCGGCGCGGCGAGAGATAGCGCCCACCGTCAGACCGGCGCTGCCGGCGACGGGCAGGTCTTTCAGGGAATGGACGGCGATGTCAATACGGCCGTTCGCCAGCGCCGCTTCTAGTTCAGCCGTAAACAACCCCTTGCCGCCAATTTCTGGCAATGGTTTATCCAGCGTCTTGTCGCCCTGGGTGACAAAGGTTTCTAACCGGCAGTCCAACCCCGGCCACTGCGCTTCCAGCATTTGCTTGACATAATTTGTCTGCCACAACGCCAGTTTTGAGGTGCGGGTGCCGATGATAATGGTTTTGGTGGGGATCATTTTTGATCGAGATGGGGAGATTAGGAGAGGGGAAGATTGGGGAATTGCCAATCTCCTAACCACTCAATCTCCTGATCTCATTCTTTATAAAGGGGGATAACAGGACGGACACGGCCACTTTTCTCCTTCTTCTGGTGTAAGGCCCGGCCATCCTGTCGCCCCAAATTCTACGATAAATGTTCCGGTAATCCAAAGAGTTCCCGCACGGCCGTGGCATAGTCGCCGGCCTGGCTGTGCCCTGCTTTTTCCTTCAGGCGCAGGGTGGGTTCGTGCAGCAGTTTGTTGACCAATGAGTGTGAAAAGCGTTGGATGTGGGCCATCGTTTGCTCGTCCACATCACCCAGGTGACGCAGGGCACGTTCCAGTTCCGTTTCCCGGATTTGCTCAGCCTTGCGCCGCATCTCCTGGATGAGCGGTTTGACGGCTAATTCACCATAGTGAATGGCTAACATCTCTGTTTCGGCGGCAATAATCTGTTCCACCAGCGGCGTTTCCGCTTGCCGCGCCGCCAGCGATTCATCCAGGGTGGCTTGCAAATGGTCCAGGTTATACAAACGTACCAGGGGCAGGTCGCCAACGGCCGTGTCCACATTACGCGGCACGGCAATATCTACGATGACCAACGGCCGTTCCCGTTCCAAAATTGTATTTATGTCAATAACGGGGTGAGGGCTGTAGACAGCCGTAATGATAACATCGGCCGACTGTATGGCCTGGGGCAGTTCGCCCAGGCTGTAAGCGCGGCCATTGAAGGGGGCGACGGCCGTTTCTGCTCTGGCTTTGGTGCGATTGGCGACCGATACCTGGGTCAGCCCCCGGTTCCGCAGCGCCTTCAGCGCCAGTTTGCCCATCTCACCAGCACCCACCACCAAAATGGCGTGGTTTGCCAGGCTGCCTAACGCCTGCCGTGCCAGGGCGATAGCCACGGAACTGACGCTGGCGGGATTGCTGCTGATGGTGGTCTCGGCGCGGGCGCGTTTGCCGGTGCGGATGGCAGTTTTGAAGAGGGTGTCTAACACGGGGCCAATGGTATGCTGAGAGACGGCCGTCATATACGCATCTGTCACCTGGCCCAAGATTTGTGGTTCGCCTAACACCAGCGAATCCAGCCCAGACGCCACCCGCAGCAGATGGTTAACGGCCGTGTCGCCCGCCAGAAAGTAGACATAATCTTCAAGTTCGGCGGGGTCTAGCTGCTGTGTTTCTGCGAGCAGGTTGCGCAGCAGCGTCGCCGTAGCGGTTTCGTCGGGCTGGGTGACGGCGTATAGTTCGATGCGGTTGCAGGTGGAGAGCAGCACCAGTTCGGTAACGGCCGTAGGTAAATGCCCGGCCAATGCGGCCAACGAACAGCTTAACCGCTCACGCAATACCACCGGCGCAGTCTGGTGATTAAGACCCAGGCACAAAATCGGGGGCATCATAGACCTCGGCTACCGCCAGATGGACGGCGTTGAGTAGTGTGTTAATGCGACGCAGCAGGCGCACATTGGCTTCGGGGCGGATATTGACGTTTTCGGGTAGTTGCAGCGCCGATTCGATCATGGTGTCGCGGAAAAACATGGAGGCTTGTAGGGCGTCGGTGAGAGGCATTTTGATCTGGCGGCAGGTACGGCCGTATTCTCCCCCAATGCGCTGTGCCTCATCAATCAGCCGCTCGTCATCCCCGTTGGAAATGTATTGCAGCGTCAGCGCCATGAGCTGCCGGCCCAATATCCGGTTGCGCTCTCGTGTGACGTCATCAAGGGCGGTCAGCCAATGGGCATCCTGGTGGGCCATAATCTCCTGCCGGGTGACAACCAGTGCCCGGTCAGCCCATGCCTGCTCAAAGCCGCTGGTGCGGCGCAAACCATGCCGCCCCTGGGCAAACTGGTCAATGTCGGTGAGGGAAAACCGGCGATGTCCACCAGGAGTTAACATAATGGGAATATCACCATTATCCGCCCAGCGCCGCAACGTGGTGGGATGCACATTGAGGCGTTTGGCGGCGTCACTGAGGGAGAGCCATTGTTCGGTGTCAGTGCTCACGTTCGTAATCCGTAATCCGTAACCCGTCAACCGATTACGGATTACGAAATAAATCTCACTAAATTGATAAAAATCTATGCAAACCTATGTATTTGTGAAAATTTTACCAGCGTTAAATTTTGCGTCAACCCAATTGCCCCACGTTCTTCAGGATTTCCAATCGCTTGTCGTAATACGTGATGCGTGATGCGTGACCGGAAAAAAGATCACGTTTCACGCATCACGGGTGGTCATTTCAAAGAGGCTGGTTACTACTTCCACGGCCGTGTCCTTCGCCTGCTTTACACAATCGGGCACACCCACACCCCGGTACGGGCTGCCGGTGACAAAGATGCCCGGCGGCAGAGTGGCTTCAATGGCCGCCACTCGTTCCAGATGCCCCACGTCATACTGGGGATTGGATTGCTGCCAGCGGTAGATACGGTGGAAAAGGGGTACGGCCGTGATCCCCATCATCTCCCGCAGTTCCGCCTGCACAATAGGCAGCAGTGCCTCATCGGCCACATCCATCATCTCTGGTGTGCGTGAGCCGCCAAAAAAGACGCGCAGCAGCACATACCCATCCGGGGCGCGGTGGTCAAATTTGGTGGAACTCCAGGTGACGGCATTGATGCGCCGCCGCTCGCTGCGCGGAATGACAATGCCAAAGCCATTCAGCGGATGGTCAATCTCGTCTCGTTTGTAGGCCAATGAAATGGTGCCGGTGCTGACGTAACGAATCTGACGCAAAGTTGCGGCTGCTGGGGGCGCAACATCGGCCAACAAGTGGGCAGCGACAAAAGCGGGCACGGCTAGAATGATGGCGTTGGTTGGCAGGGTTGTGCCATCGGCTAGGTGTAATTGGTAAAGGGAAGATTGGAGATTGGAGATTGGAGATCGTTGACCGTGTGCCAATTTCTCTACGCCAACACCCAACCGGCAGTCGCCTGTTAATTGTTCGCGTAGCGCCAGCACCAGTTCGGCCATACCCGGTTTGAAGGAGGTGAACATGCTGGCTGTTGATCCGTTGGGCGGAGGGTGGACGCGGGATTTTTTGGCCGTCAGCATCGCTTTAATCAGGCTGCCATGCTCTTTTTCCATATCGCGGAAGCGGGGGAAAGTGGCCATCATGCTTTGCAGTTCGGCGTCGGCGTTGTAGATGCCAGAGAGCAGCGGTTCAGCCATTTTGTCCAGCGCTTCCTGCCCCAGGCGGCGCTGGATGAATTGGGCCAACGTTTCGTCGGCGTCGTCCGTTTTGGGTGGGATAAACCAGTCCAGCCCCATGCGCAGTTTGCCCCACGGTGAAATGAGGCGGGAGAGGGCAAAGGGTTTGATTTTGGTGGGCACCATGAGCAGAACGCCATCTGGCAGGGGAGCGGGCTGGCCTTTGTGCAGGATGAAGGTCTGGCGACGGCCGTCATTCGTCGGCAAAAACTGGTCGTCAATTCCTAACTCACGGGCCAGTTGGGCCGCCCAGGGCTTTTGGCTGAGGAATGAGTCGGGGCCGCCTTCGATGATGAACGGCCGTGCCCCATATCCCTCTACCGTTTCCGTCAAAATTTTGCCGCCCCAGCGGCTAGATTGTTCTAGCAATGTGTACGTTATGTCAATTCCCAGGCGGATGGCTTCTTGCTGCACATACCAGGCGGCGCTCAGCCCGGTGATGCCGCCGCCGATGATGGTGATGTGGAAAGGAGTGGGATAGTTCATGGGGAAGGTAATTGGGGAATTGAGCAATTGGATAATTGCGCCAGTTACTCAGTTCACATTAACGGCCATCCGGGGCACATACGTACAAAACGGCTCTTCGCCCAGGTAGTCGCCGTCTGTGCCAAAGGCGCGGGCACGGCAGCCGGAGCAAATTTTCTTGAATTCACAAAGGCCACATTTGCCGCCCAGCAGGTCTGGTTCGCGTAGTTGGGCAAAGAGGGGGGAATCCTGCCAGATTTCCTGGAAGGGTTGGTGGCGAATGTGCCCCGCTTCTACGGGCAGGTAGCCGCAGGGGAAGACTTCACCGCGATGGCTAATAAAGGTGACGCCGGTGCCAGCCAGACAGCCTTTGGTCATGGCGTTCATGGCGTGACGGCCGTCGCCGTTCCCACCGGGATGCCCGCCGGTGTGCCCGTTACCGCCGTGTTGCTGCCGATGCATGGACGACGGCCGTTCGCGGAAAATGCCTTCTCGCCGTTCTTCGGCCTGCCGCTGCCGGGCGATTCGGAAGTAATGGGGGGCGCAGGTAGCCTTCAATTCAATGTCCCCTTCCATTTCCGCGTCATACATCCAGTTCAGCACCCTTTCATACTCGACCGGTGAAATTTGTTTGTCCGCGGCAATTTCCACGCCACAACCTACCGGCACCAACAGGAATAAATGCAGCGCCACGGCGCCAATGCGCTTGGCCAGCGCCAGCGTTTCCGGCATTTGATGAACATTATGTTTAGCTACCGTGGTATTTATCTGGTAAGGAATGTCTACTTCGCGCAGGTGGAAGATGCCGGTTAGCGCTTTCTTAAATGCTCCTGATCCGCGAAAGATGTCATGTGTGGCTGCATCCGCGCCATCGAAGCTGATGCTGACACGCCGAATGCCGCTTTCTTTGATGCGGCGGGCGATGTCAGCAGTAATAAGCGTGCCGTTGGTCGCTAACGCTACAATCAACCCGGCGTTGGCCGCGTGGCGAGCAATGTCAAAAATGTCCGGGCGGAACAATGGTTCGCCGCCCGATAAAACAAAAATTGGTCGGCCGAAGGCGGCGATCTGGTCAATCATGGCCAAGGCTTCGGTGGTGGTGAGGTCTTGGGGCAGGAGTTGGTTGGCAACGGTGATGCGGCGGCAGTGGATACATTCCAGGTTGCAACCGGCTGTTGTCTCCCAAAAGATGAGGCGGGGTGGAGGATAGGCGTGATCGGACATGGCGTCTCCTTCAAATGATGCAACGCGCAAAACAAAGGCGCAAAGGGATAGTTAGATTCTTTACAACTTCAGCAGATAAAATCTATGGAAAGTTGTCTAAAGTTAGAAAAATCTATATTGCGGTAACTATAGTTGAGGAAGCGAGGCATGATAGGTGAAAGATGTCACCAGTTGGCTATGACATGTGGCAGGGAATAGGGTATTGGGCACGGCCGTATCTCCATCCTTTCTGTTATAATCTGCCCCATGTATCCGGTTTAGGGCCGGAAGGAGTTGATGATGGCTTCCCCATTTCCTGGTATGGACCCTTATCTTGAAGGTGAGATGTGGCAGGAGTTCCACGACCGTCTTGCCAATCAGATCAGCACCCAGTTATTGCCCCGTTTGCAGCCAAAGTATGTGGCGCTGCTGGCCAAACGGTATGTGGTTGATCGGGCGGCGGTGGGAGTGCTGGGTTTGCCGCCGGAACAGCGTGTTGTGTACCCGGATGTGCATGTGGTGAAGATTGGCGAGGTGGCGCCGGTGTACACGGCCGTGACTCCACCCACTATCGAGTTAAGCAGTGACATGGGCGAAGAAGTGCCCATCCTCAGCCTGGAAATACGGGATGTGGCTGAGCGGCGGTTGGTGACGGTGATCGAGATTTTGTCGCCGGTGAATAAACGGGGTGACGGGGCGCGGGAGTACCTGGAACGGCGCAACGATCTGCTGCGCACGCGCACCCACTTGCTGGAAATTGACCTGGTGCGGCGCGGCGGGCGCATTCCGCTGGAGGGACATTACCCGGTTGCGCCGTATTATGTCTACTTGAGTCGCTTTACCAATCGCCCTAAAACGGCCGTCTGGGCCATCCAGCTGCGTGACAAACTGCCGGTCGTACCTGTGCCCCTGCTGCCGCCGGATGAGGATGTGCCGCTGGATTTGCAGACGGCCGTAAATGCCTGTTTCAATCTGGTCGGGTACGAGCGGCTGCTCAACTATCAGGAACCGCCGCCACCCGCCTTTTCGGAAGCAGATGCGGCCTGGATTGCCGCACAATTAGCCGCGTTTGAACGGCAAGAGCAGACCGATTTATGAACGAAGAACATTTGCGACAAGGCTTCAAATATCTCAACCGGTTTATATTGTTCATGTGGCGATTAGGATTGGGCAGTTGGCTCAATGGCTGGCCCGCTGTTGGCGGACGGATCATGGTCATCACCCATACCGGGCGCAAATCGGGATTACGCCGCCAGACGCCGGTAAATTTTGCCCTGGTAGATGGGGAGATTTACTGCACAGCCGGGTTTGGCCGGTTATCGGACTGGTATCGCAATATTCAGGTGAATCCGCAGGTGGAAGTGTGGCTGCCGGATGGCTGGTGGGCGGGCACGGCCGTAGACGTATCGGATGATGAACGCCGCCTGTTCCTTTTACGCCAGGTGATCATTGCCAGTGGTTTTGCCGGGCGGCTGGCCGGTCTCGACCCCTACCATATGCCTGATGCGGAATTTGCAGCAGCGACCAACACCTACTGCCTGCTCCAGATTAGACGGACGGCCGCCTGTACCGGCCCCGGTGGGCCTGGCGAACTGGCCTGGGTGTGGCCGCTGCTGATTGTGGTCGGGCTGCCGCTGCTCATCTGGCAGCGACGCAAACGTCAAGGTCATCCTATATGAACCAACAAACAAGTCTGGCCCGTTGGCATCACATTGTGTTTGCGCACGACCTGGAAGCATTAAGCGCCATTCTGGCGGAGGATGTGGTTTTCCGGTCGCCGTTTGTGTGGAAGCCGTATCACGGCCGTCTGCCCACCTTTATCATTCTCAGCACCGTCATTGAGGTGTTTGCCGATTTTGCTTACCACCGGGAGTTGGTGGACGGTGATAATTGGGCGCTGGAATTTAGCGCCCGCGTCGGCGACCTGTCGCTTAAGGGTATTGACCTGATCCGCTGGAATGAAGCTGGACAGATTGTGGAGTTTGAGGTGTTTGTACGGCCGTACAACGCCCTGCAAGCCCTCGGCCAACAGATGCAGCAGCGCCTGGCCGCTCAGGAATTATGAATTATGAATTATGAATTATGAATTATTAAGAGATTGGGGTTATACCCCCTTCACCCCATCACCTGCTTACCCCATTATCTTGCCACCCCGACGTTGCGTCGTCGTCACCTTGTCACTAAACTCTCCCCATGCATCTGGCTATCAACGCCTATTTCTGGAACCGGCCCAATAGTGGCAGCGGCCAATACACGCGCTATCTGGTGACAACACTACGCCAGATGGTGTCTGATTTGCAAATCACCCTCATTTATCCCCAATTTAATGATCCCGGTCTGCAAGATGTGCCGCCAGGAGTAGATGTTTGTCCTGTGCCCACTCGTCTGGGCCATGTGGGTAAAGTGTGGTTTGAACAGCGGGGGTTTCCGGGGGCGTGTACGGCCGTGCACGCCGACATTGCCCACATCCCTTACTGGGGCGGCCCGCTCCGTTCCGCCATCCCGCATGTGGTGACGGTGCATGATCTGACCACGATGCTGGTGCCCGAATACCGGCGCAAAGCCAGCGCCCGTCTGTACAATGCCCTGGTATCTGCCAGTGCCCGCGGCGCTTCCCACATTATCACCGATTCTCATGCCAGCAAAGAAGAAATCATGGCTCATTTGCACATCCCGCCGGAAAAAATCACGCCCATCCATCTGGCGGTAACGGCCGATTACCAGCCGCAACCCAATTCATTACTGGATATGGCCGTGCTGCGCAAATATGACCTGCCCGATTTTTATGTGCTGTATCTGGGCGGGTATGAACTGCACAAGAATGTGACCACGCTGCTGCTGGCCTGGACATATGTGGGGCAGGCGTTGGGCGACGAATACCCTTTGATTCTGGCAGGTAAAAAGCCGGAGACTATCTCGGCTACCTACCCAGATTATGATAGCTACATTCAGAAGTTGGGTATTGGTGACTATGTGCGTTGGATTGGCTATGTGGATGAGGCGAACAAACCGTCGTTGTATCGCAATGCGGAGACGTTTGTCTTCCCCAGCCGCCGCGAGGGGTTTGGGCTGCCGGTGTTGGAGGCGCTGGCCTGTGGCACGCCGGTGGTGACGACCAATGCCACCTCGCTGCCGGAAGTGTTGGGTGAAGCCGGTTTTGCCGTAGACCCGGACGATGTGCGCGGCATGGCCGGAGCCATTATTGCCACCATTGTGCAGGATGACCTGGCGAAGGAGTTGCGGGGTACGGCCGTGACCCAGGCTGCCAAATTTTCGTGGGCGGATACGGCCGTGCAAACCCTGCATGTATATGATCAGGTTCTCAGGCGTTTGGGCGCTTAAGTGGCAAGCAATTCGCTATCATAAATTTGCCTGATGACCGGACACAGTTATAAACTAAACACCTGAATACTTTCAGCTAGAGGTTAATTTTATGGCAATTAAAGCAGACAAATGGATTCGCAAAATGGCGCTGGAACATCATATGATTGAGCCATTTGTAGATGGGCAGGTACGGGAAGGCGTCATTTCTTATGGCCTCTCTTCTTACGGGTATGATATTCGCGTCAGCCGGGAATTCAAGATATTCACCAACGTCCATTCGGCCATTGTAGACCCCAAACATTTCAACCCCATGTCTTTTATTGATTATGAAGGGGATGTTTGTGTGATTCCGCCCAATTCCTTTGTACTGGCGCAAACGGTGGAGTATTTTCGCATCCCGCGCAATGTCTTAACCGTGTGTCTGGGCAAATCTACTTATGCCCGCTGTGGCCTGATCGTCAACGTGACGCCGTTTGAGCCGGAGTGGGAAGGGTACGTTACTCTGGAAATATCGAATACCACCCCGTTACCGGCGCGTGTATATGCTAACGAGGGTATTGCCCAGGTGTTGTTCTTTGAATCGGACGAAACGTGCGAAATATCTTACGCTGACCGCAAAGGCAAATATCAAAACCAACAACACATTATGCTGCCGCGAATTTAAGTTGTTCGTAGGGGGCGATTTATTGCTATCACGCCGATGGCGATAAATCACCCATTACAAACTTATACTTTGCCGCATTGGTGACAATGGCTATAATTTGTCGGCACTGTTAACAAGGGCGCTTAGCTCAGTTGGTTAGAGCGCTTCGTTTACACCGAAGAGGTCAGGAGTTCAAGTCTCTTAGCGCCCATCTTTCTCTTGTTAACCCAACACATTTTGCTATAATCCCGTTTGTGATAAAAAGCACACAGTATGAGTGAACCCAAAACCCTGGCAGGTTCAAACATAACTTTGGCAGAAAAAACAGATAAGCGACAGTTACAGTCAGGAGAATAGCCACATGGCAGAGGCAGCAATTGGCGCCGGCGTGGAAAGCGGCGGCATCTCACGACGTGAATTTTTGTATTACATTTGGGGCGCTTCCATGGCCCTCTACCTGGCGCAATTTGCCGGTTTGTTGGTCTGGTTTTTGATCCCCCGTTTTCGGGAAGGTGAGTTTGGCGGCAAGTTTGTGCTGCCCGTGGGCAGCATACCGGGCGTCAACGCTGAGCCGGGTAATTTCCCGGACGGTCGTTTCTGGTTAGTCAACTTGGATTCTAGCCAGCCCAACGAACTGTTTGCCCTGGCTCCGGATGAAAGTGGACAAACCCTGAAAGGTGTGTTAGCCATTTACAAGGTGTGTACCCACCTCGGCTGCATTTATGCCTGGACGCCGGCCAACAACCGGTATGAATGTCCGTGTCATGGGTCAAAATATCGGCTGGACGGCCGTCGTATCGAATCCCCTGCTCCCCGTACCCTGGATCGTTTTCAGCTTGAGTTTCTGGATGCCGAACGGAATCCCATCCCCAACACCCTCTCCCCAGAAGCCAACGACTTTTACCAACCCGTGTCCATCCCCGACAATGCCGTTTTCATCAGCATTGACACCTCCGCCAAGAAAACAGGCCCCGGCGACACCTTGCTCTGTGATTTTGCCGGTGACTGTCCATAAATTAAACTTCTAAAAAAGACACGGGACGAAAAAGCGGTTAAGGAGAAGAAATGGCTACCATTTTTGAACAAATTAGCGAGATGGGCCTCAAACAAGCCCTTGTAACCAAAACCGATGAAGTGGTAGAGCGCCTCACTGCCGGTATGAACATCAGTGATGTGCGCGGGGCGCTGCGTGGTGATGAACCACGTCGTCCCAACCCGCGTCTGCGCCCCCATGCCGACGGTTTTTGGTTCCACATCCGCCCTAGCTTTTACCACACCGAAGTCACCCATATCTACCCCACCTTCCGTTTGGGCTGGCTTTCTACTTTTATGATGGTGTGGGAAACGATCACCGGCATCCTGCTGATGATTTTCTACACACCCAGCCCGCTGATCGCTTATGGCGATATGTGGAACATCCTCAGTAATGTGCCGATGGGCCAACTGATGCGTAACATGCACCGCCTGGGTGCGGAAGTGATGGTATTGGTAGTGGCGCTGCATATGCTTCGTACCTTCATTACCGGCAGCTATAAAAAGCCACGCCAGTTTACCTGGGCCACCGGCGTTATTTTGCTCACGCTCACCGCTTTGCTCAGTTTTAGCGGTTATTTGCTCCCCTGGGATCAACTGGCTTATTGGGCTTTGACGGTATTCCTGTCTGGGGCTGAAGCGGCGCCTGCGCCTCCGGTGGTGAACCAAAATATTCTCTTTATTTTGCAGGGCGGCCCCGCGTTGGGCGCCGGCGGTTTGCTACGCTGGTATTTATTCCATGTTTTGTTACTGCCGCTGCTGTTGGGCGTCTTCTTCTTTGTCCATTATTACAAGGTGATTTTGCATGGACTCTCGCTGCCGCCGGGGCGCGAAGAGATTGGCGAAGATACAGCCAAACGGGTGCCCAAAGATGAACGCACCTACTTTACGCCTGATATTTTAACCAGTGAATTGATGTGGACGGCATTACTCACCCTGTTTTTGATTGCCGGTTCGCTCTGGTTTTGGGATGCGCCGTTGGAAACCCATGCCGACCCGGTGGTAACACCGCTGCATGTGGTGGCCCCCTGGTATCTTTCCTGGTCGCAAGGGTGGCTGAAGTTAGCGCCTAAAACGGTGGTGGTGGGTTTTATTCCCTTGCTCCTGGTGGCCTTCATTGTGATGCCTTATTTTGAGGTGGGCAAGAGCCGCCGTTATGCCGACCGCCGTGTAGGTCTCTCGGTTTCTTTCCTGTTTATCGCTTTCATGTTGGTTTCTAACTGGATGGGTTCACCGGAATTTCGGGTGGAAAGCTCACCGGAACGGGAAGTATCACAGGGGGTGCTACCCCAGGAAGGCCCCAGTGTGTTGAAAGGTGTGCCTTATGAACATCTGGAGTTGGGCACCTATGTGCCGGGACAGGTGCTAGAAGATAACCCGCACCTGACACGGGCGTTAGCCGTGTTCTATAACGCCCTGTACCGGCAAAGCTGCAAACTGGGGGATGGCAATCCCGATCTGCCCTATAACTGGTACCCATGTGAAGAAGAAGTGCTGGAGAATGGCGAGGTTCGTTATGGCAATCACTTTACCGATAACGCCATGCCCAACCCTTATGCCGAACTGCGTATCACTCAAGAGCAGGAAAATATGGTGAAGCTTACCTTGTACTATGAAGTAGTGAATCCACAAAGGCCTGAGGAACTCCTGATTGAGTCAGATGAGGCCGTGGGTTATCGCCACGAGGACTCACTTTATGAGGAAGAATGCCAGTTCCTGAATAAGAACTGCTGATTTTCGTAAACCGTAATCCGTGACCCGTAATCCGTGACGAATGAACGGATAACGGATAACGGATAACGGGTAACGGGGAAAAATAGATGCAAGTAAAAGTCGTAATCGGAACCGTTGCTTTTATGCTGACGATGGTGGTGTTGGGATATGCGGCATTACGTGAACCAACAAGGCTAGAAGATTTTGCCGGGGCGGCCCACGGCCGTTCCGTGGAACAAGGCGCATATCTCTACATCAACAACTGCGCCACTTGCCACGGCCTGGATGGCACCGCTACTTCTGGCCTCGAAAATGGCTGCCGCGACGCCAATGGCGACCCCAATTGTCTGGGGCTGCCGCTCAATAACTACTTCCTGCTGTGTGGCAACCCGCCGCGCCGTTCCATAGACCTGGGTTGGCAGGGTACTACCGAGAACTTGATTAAACGTACAGTAGCCGCCGGCCGGGGGGCTATCATGCCCGCCTGGTCAAACGACTTTGGCGGCCCCATGCGTCCTGATCAGGTACAGAATGTGACCAATTACGTCCTCAACTGGGGCAGCGAAGAACTGTGCGCTGAAGAGCCGGTGACATTTCCCTGGCCTGAATTTGGTCCCGGCGCCGCTGCCGAATTCCAGGCATTGACCGATCCGGTGGAAATTGTGGCCGGTGACCCGGAACTGGGCGCACAGGCCTACCTGAGCAATGGTTGTAACGCCTGCCATGGAATACCTGATGGCGACGTTGCGGCTACGGTTGGCCCTTCGTTGACAGACGTTGCCACGAATGGCGCCGAACGTATAGAGGGGTATTCGGCTCAAGACTACATTTATGAGTCCATTCTCGAACCCAACGCCTTTATTTCGCCCGAATGCCCCAACGGCGCCTGTACCTCGCCCAGTTTGATGCCTGGTACCTTCGCGCTGACGCTCAGCCGTAACCCGCAGGACATGGCTAACTTACTGGCTTACCTGATGGGGGATGCATATACACATCCGTAAGCAGTGAGTAGTAAACAGTGAGCAGCAAGCCCGGCAGATGCCGGGCTTTTTTATTTGGGCAGATTGATAGTTGAATTTAGTTTATACTTGGGCATGGGCATACCAATGGTTATACTAAATGGGGGAGCGATGGTATGAACTATGGCTAATACATGGAACTTACAACTACTCAACAAGAAGCGATAATGGCCGGGCAGACCAGTTTTTTGCTGGGGGCAGCGGGCACGGGTAAGACGACGGCTTTGCAGCAGCGGCTTATTCGGCTGCTGGTGATGGGCGAACCGGCGTATACGATCCTGGTGATGGTGGCGGAGCCAGACCATACTGACCGGTACCTGGACACGGTGCATCAATCGGGGCTGGGGCCGTATGCGGACCTGAAGATCACGACCTATAACCAGATGGCGCAGGAGATGGTGGAACTGTTCTGGCCGTTGGTGGCACGGCCGTCTGGCTTTACCACCCCCTATCGCCCCCCCACTTTCCTCAGTTATGACCTGGCGCAACTGCTGATGTGGCACGTCATCACCCCCATGCTGCATGAGGGGGCGTTTGCCGATTTGCGGCTGCGGCCGCAGCAAATTGTCAGCCAGCTTTTGGATACGCTCAACCGGGCGGCGTTGAATGGTCTAAGCCTGGAAGAAGCGATTGAGCGGCAAAAGCGCACCTGGACGGGGGAACCGGAACGGCTGTTGCATCTGGATGACGCCGCCAAAGCGGCCCGCACGTTCCGCCAATCGTGTCGGGACAATGGGTTGTTGGATTTGTCGCTGGCGGTGCGGGTGTTTGATACGCAGCTTGTCCACCACGAGGTGTTTAAGAATTATTTCCGCGAGCGGTATCGCCACCTGATTGTGGATAACGTGGAGGAGCAAACCCCTGCCGGGCAGAATTTTGTGGGCGAATTGATGGATGTTACGCAGACAACGGCCGTAGCCTACGATGGCGGCGGCGGCTACAAACGATTCCTGGCAGCCGACCCCGACGGGGCACGCCAATTTTACCACCGCAGCGTTTACCAGTTTCAATTTACCGACAGTTTTACCACGACACCGGCTTTGGAAAACGTGGCGAATCTGGTGGAAAACTTTTTGTTGTTCACCGACAAACCAACGGCATTGGCGAAGGAGGCGATTGGTGGGGTGGTGTACGGCCGTTACCGCCGTGAAATGGTACAAAACCTGGCCCGCTTCCTGCCTGAACTGATGGCCGAACGGGGGTTGGTTCCCTCTGACATCGCCATCATCACCCCCTATCTGGATGGGGCGCTGCGTTACCTGCTGGGCAATGCCCTGAAAGAGGCCGGGCTGCCTTACCGCGAACTGCGCCGCCGCTCCAGCCCGCGTGACGAGCCACGTGTGCGCGCCTGGCTCACCTGGCTGGCGTTGGCCCATCCCCATTGGGACGTGCATCCGTCGGCGTATGATGTGGCCGAGGCGCTCACCCTTTCCATACACGGTTTTGATCCTGCCCGTGCGGAATTGCTGACGGAGCGGCTGTACCGCCCCGATATGCCCGACCTGCTGCCCATCAGCGAACTGCCGCCGCGCCTGGTGGAACGCATTGGCTTTGATCTGGTGGGGTTGGTGGAGGAGCTGCGCCTATGGCTGGAAGCGGTGGACGCCAACCAGCCGTTAGACCACTGTCTGCATGATTTGTTCCAACTGCTGTCGCAGAAGCGGTTCCAGCCGGAACCGGATGTGGCCGGGGCGGCGGTGTGTGATTGGCTGGTGAAGGCGGCCACCCGCTTGCGGCAGTCGGCCGAGGCGATTGGTTTTAAGACGCCGGCCGAGATTGGCGCGGCCTTTATTGACGGCATCAACAATGGGCTGGTGACGGCCAATCCGCCTGACCTGGGCGACCCGCCTGACCCGGACGGCATTACGATTTCTACGATGTATGGTTATTTGCTGGCGGGCAGTCCGGTGCGGGTGCAGGTGTGGCTGGAAACGGCCGCGACCGGCTGGTGGGACATCCCCAACCAACCGTTGAGCAATGCATTTGTGCTGGCGCAGAGTTACGATGTGTCACGGCCGTGGACGGTGGAAGAAGATTATGCCATTCGCAATGAACTGCTGGCCCGTCTCATTCGGGGCCTCACCGCTCGCTGCGCTGAGGGCGTGGTGTTGGCTACCAGTGACCTGGATCGGCGTGGTGTGCGCCAGGATGGCCCTCTTTGGCGGGCTTTACAGCCGGTTCGTTAGGAAAATGGGGGAAAACGACGGCCGTATGTCCTAAAAAGAGCTTGGAAGACAGTCAAGAACCTTTGAGGAACGGCTGAACGAGCCTGAAGAATGGCTCAGTAAGCCTAAGGAACGATTCAGGAAGCCTCAGGGACGGTTCAGGAAGTCAAAGGGACGGTTCAGGAAGCCTGAGGAACGATCAAACAACACCATTTTGCTTTGTCTGATGCCTATTTTGAGGAAGAGATGATGAGTGAGCGCGAAGAGACGATGGTTGTAGCTTTTCAGGGGGAACCAGGGGCGTATTCGGAGCAGGCGGTGCATGAACATTGTGGGCCGGAGACACGGACACGGCCGTGCCGCACCTTCACCGAAATTTTTGAAAGCATCCACAACGGGCAGGCCACGCATGGCATGTTGCCGGTGGAAAATTCGCTGGCGGGCATGATTGCCCCCGCCTATGATTTGCTCATTGACCACGATTTGCGCGTGCAGGCGGAAGTGATTGTGAAGGTAGAGCATTACCTGATGGCCCCCGCCGGAACGCAGTTGAAAGATGTGAAACGGGCGTTATCTCATCCCCAGGCATTGGCCCAATGTGAACAAAGCCTGCGGCGGCTGCGCATTCAGCCGGTGGAGCATTATGACACCGCCGGAGCGGCGCGTGATCTGGCAGCGAACCCCCAGCCGGGCACGGCGGCCATTGCCAGCCGGCTGGCAGCCGAAACCTACAATCTGGAAGTGCTGGCGCAGCATATTGAAGACCAGCCGTTCAATTACACCCGTTTCTTTTTATTGGGCAAAACAGACCCGCCGCGCCAGGACCCCAGCAAAACGTCCATTATCTTCACCACCCGCCATATTCCTGGGGCACTGCACGCCATCTTGGGTGAACTGGCCGACCGGGGCATTAACCTGACGAAGATTGAGTCACGGCCGCGTCGCAACCGCCCCTGGCATTACCGTTTTTTTGTGGATTTTGAGGGGCATGAGAGTGATGAAAATGTGCAGGTAGCCATGTTAGGCATTCTTAAACATTCCTCGTTTTTGCAAGTGTTGGGCAGCTACCCGATGGCCCGGCCCATTGACAATTGACGATTGACAATTGCAGCATTTCCCAATTTGAGGTGTTTGCCGCCAACGCCGCCGATTGGAAATCGGCGTCTGTTATGAAAACGCGCTAAAGCGCGTTCAATTGCGCCGCTTTTAACGTGCTTCAGCACGTTTTTTATGTCAGCCTATGAATTCATTCATAGGCGATGGCGGGCCATGGCGACCAAAATGAGAATAGCGGTGTCAATTGTCAATGGGTTGCAGCAGGATAGCGTCGCTGGTACGGCCGTCAGGCAAGGTGGCTTGCAGGCGACGGCCGTTTTCCGCCAGATAGATGCCCACTTCCAATGGATAGACGCCGGGGGGCGCCATCTCCGGCAAAACAATCTGGTAACTGTCAATCACCACTTCGCCAACTTGCCAGCGGCCGGTAGGGTAGTGCCCCTGCTGCGGCATACTGTCTTGCTGCCAGGCACAGGGATTACACGTGCCGTCTGGCCTTAACAGATGGACAAAGATGGTGTAATCGGCAGCGGGTAGCTGCTCAGCCTGCCAGATAAGGGTGAGGGTGTAGACGCCGGGTTTGCCCGTAGCGTTCAGGCTGTAACCAAGCAGGGTCATTTCGTCGCCAAAGGTAGTATTCACGGCCGTTTCAAAAGGAGGGGGCGTGAAAATGCGTTGGGTGGCGTTAACGGTGAGCGGTTTCAGGTTAACGCGGCTAAGGACGGCGCCATCTTCATCCAGAAAGCGAGCTACGATGTCATATTCGCCCGCCGCGATGTTGCCGGGAATGGGCAGAAGCTGGCGGTCAATGATAAATTGCGGGGGCTGCCATTCGGTGAAGGGGTAACGGCCGTAGACAGGTTGCGTTTCCAGGATGATGTGTTCGCTGCCGCTGGAGTGTGTCAGCGCAAACTGAATGGTGGTAGTGGGCACAACGCCGGTAGCCAGCCACCACAAAGCCAGCCCATATGGTTCACCGGCAGCCGCTGCCTCGCCGCCGCGGGCAAAACCGAGCAAGCGCAGGTACGGCCGTACCTGTTTTTCAAACCGATGCGGCGGTTGGGGTATCTGATCGGGCAGACCGGCGGCCAGGACAGATGCATTTTCAATGAAGGTGGCACTACCGGCATAACGGCCGTCCTCATCCAGCCGCGGCAATGTCTCCCCGGTCACACCGGAAAACAGCCCCACGCGCAGCCGATAATCGTCCGGTGGGGCGCCGGCGGGAATGGGCACATCCACCCGCTGTACAATCACCTCACCCGGCGACCATTGCTCCGCCGGATAAGCAAATGTTTCCACCTGGCTCCAGCGCTGCCCCTGGGCATCTTCCAGATGCACAAAAGGGGTGAAGTTGCCAGACTGAGCCTCTTGCACCTGCCAGTAAAGGGTGAGCGGCGCTGTCCCATCTGGCAAACCGTTCTCTAAATCATAACCAAGCAGGGTAATGCTGCCGCCAAAATTAGCATTTACAGGATGGCTGATGGTGAGCAGTGGGGTAGACGCCAGTTCATAGGCCATATACGCCGGACTGCCATCAGGGGCGAGGGTGCTGGTTAGGGGTGTGGCCTGGCTGAAGTAGGGGGCGGCCCAGGTGGGTAACGGACTGTTGTGGGGAAAGATGTAGACGGCCGTGCCCGTTGCGGGAAACACGACTGCCTGGCTCTGGGACAGCCACTTGACCTCTCCATATTTCTGGCTGAGGTAGGCCAGGGTGGGGTGTTGGTAATGCTCCGCTGCCACATAAAGCTGTTTACCGGTGGTGTTCAGATCATTCAAGAAATCGGCGGCTGCCGCCAGGTCGCCATCCGTCTCGAAAAAAACATCCGCCCTTGTGCCCCACTGCCGCATATAAAGTCGTTCCACGTATATGCTGCCCACCATGAGAACCAGGGTGGCTATAACAAGGGCGGCGACGGTAGGCTGCGGCCGGCCGAAGCGGGCGTGTACATCATCCAACAGTGTCATCAGACCTACAGCAGGCAGGTAAAAAATGAAGGGAATCAGGCCAAAGGCGCGGATGTTACTGGGCACAATTTCGTTTACCGCCAGCGCGGTGGGCAAGATCATGATGAGCGGCGCCAGGATGAGCAGCAGGTGGGCGCCGCGCTGCCAATCCGTGGTCGTTTTGCGCCAGCGTATGAGCAGCGACCCCCAACCGACCAGCAGCAGGCCGCCCCAGAACCAGTCGAACAACGGCCGTCCCGGTATGTTGAAGCGCATGTACGGGTCGCCTTGCAAAAAGAACATGCTGAGTGATTTCAGGTAACTTTGGGGCAGGGTAAGGTTGGTCTCTCCGGGAGCAACCTGGGCGATGCGCACCCAAAAGGCGTCGGGGTGCAGCCGGAAATAGTTGAGCAGGGGCAGGGTGATGACAAGGGCCATGAGGATGGTGACGGCCGTTTGCCGCCAGCGCATTTGCCAGTTTGTGCGATTGAACAGGAGGGGTAGCAAAGCCAGTAGCAGTAGTACCGGGAACAAACGCACCGCCAGATAGGTGTATGCCGACAATCCCAAAAAAACACCTGCCGCCACAAACCAGCGCCAGTTATGCAGACGATACCCGCGCCATAAGCTGGCAATGGTAAGAGCTTGCAAAAGGGGCTGCGTATTGACACGAAAACCTAACCGGCTAAAGAGCAAAAACCAAAAACTAACAGCCAATAAGGCGGCGGCCAACAAAGCGATCCGGCGGTCACGACTTAGTTCCATGCCAAGCCAGTAGGTGGCGGCAATGGTGAGCAGGCTGATGTAGACGGCCGTTAACCGCAGCGTAAACACCGAACTACCCACCACTCTGGTCACTGCTCCTGCCAGATAGAAAAATAAAACCTCTTTTCCGGTGTAGCTGGCAATAAATACAGGTCGGTAACCATCAAAAGCAATCTGAGCTACCAACGTCCCATTGGCTGCTTCATCATAATGTATACCGGGCATTACATGTGGCAGGTCGGGGAAGCGTAACGTGACTGCTACCATCAAACAAAACAGCATGAAGAGCAGGGCATGATAGTAGCGAATGTGGCGCATGGCTAAAATTGTATCTGGCCGGGTATTACCTGTCGAAACAGCAGCTTTGTGGGTTCAGCAGGAGTGTGCATGGGTTTAGGCGTATTGTGCATTTCGCATTGTCGGGCATCCTTTGGATACGCGATAAAGCCCATATTGTGACATAATTCACTTGCGTAGGTTTTGCGTTGGTTTTGCGTAGGGGCGGCGTACAGCCTGGCGTATAAAAGGCGTATAAAATCTACCGCGAAGGGTAAAAAATCTCTTCTTCTTCTCCTCCTTTTAACGAGAGTCAGGTTTCGGCGTTCCTGACTCTCCACAAAAAAAATGGGCTGGTTTTATACCAGCCCTTTTTATTTCCTCTTCTGTCCAGGCAGCCAAAAAAACTTTGGATGCCGTCCATTGTGTAACAAAACAATTAAGAGATACAGGGTATTCTAAACCAGAGCCTTTCACCAGGAGTTCAGAGAAGAATATGAGTGTTGCTCATTTCCTGGTTAGATCCATTTTGGCGCTCCGGCGCTTTTGCTGATACCTCATCTGAGGTGGGGGCGAGCTATGTTTGCAGGGTACTAGACTAAACTCCTATTTTCGGTAAGCGTCAAGTCCGTTAACCTAAAAGGTGGGACGGGGTGCATCCCCATAGTGAAGAAGTAAAGTTACCAACAATTATAGCTCTCAGTTAGTAATGTAATCAGCCCACCAGACTGCGTCATTTTGGACAAACGTAGAAGGTTAGTTAAATTTGCCAGGCAGAAAGGCAAGGCTAAGGGAGTTCTAGGGTTGTAACTGAAGAATGGAGCAACGGATGAAGTTAAAAAATAATTTCAATGAGTTTGAACACGTAGGCCTGATTTCGCCAGAAGCTTACAGTACGGCATGGGTAGCCATGGTGCCCGATGTGACGAACATAGATCGTCCAGCCTGGCCACAGGCATTGCAGTACTTACGCCTGCATCAGCTGGAGGATGGTGGTTGGGGAGAGCCTACAGTCTGTTTTGCCCATGAGCGGCTAATTTCCACACTGGCTGCTATTTTGGCTTTTTCCACCTGGAATGAGCCGGCTGATGCTGACTATATTTCGCGTGGGGTAGAGGCAGTTCACCAGTATGCTGAACGACTGGCGTTGGAACCAGAACCACCAATAGGATTTGAGTTGTTGTTGCCGGCTTTGTTGTCCAGACTGGAATCTTTTAGTCTGAACTTGCCGCACAAACTCTGGTCAGATGAACTGAAACAGATAACGGCCAAAAAGATGTCGCTGATTGGTAAATTGGAGATAGATTATACCCAACCACGTACCTGGTGGTTTAGCATGGAGATATTGCCAGAAGAGAGGTTGTTGGAGATAGATGAACGCATTCTGGATCAACATGGATCTATTGCGACCTCAACGGCGACTACGGCTGCTTATTTGCGGGCGCTACGGCGGCATGGCCGTGATTCTGCACCCGCGGCTGCTTTCCTAAATCATGTGTTGCAACTGGGTCACGGGGGTGTGGGTTTTTGTTGGCCCGTTGAAGTCTTTGAACTGACCTGGGTATTAGACAATTTTCGACGGGCCGGGTTTTCGTCAACGGATCAAGAGATAGCTCCCCTTATAAAAGAACTGGCTCACATTTATGAAACCCCACCGATGGGATTATCTTGGAGCCGGGCATTTCCGGTGAATGATAGTGATAATACAGCGACCGGTTACACTGTGCTGCATTGGGCCGGATTAAAACCGTCAGAGAAGCCGCTCCTCAAGTTTTGGGATTCAAATTACTTCTTTACTTATTTAGATGAACGTACCCCTTCTGTTTCAGCCAATGTTCATGCATTGACTGCACTTCGTCACAATCTATCAAGTTTTGAGCACAAACAATTAGCCATTCGTGTGACCGAGTGGCTTCGCGAGCAGCTAAATCTTCACAACCAGTTTAATGACAAGTGGCATTTTTCTCCTTTGTACGTTACATCGCGGGCTATTTCTGCTCTGGCTGGTTGGGATGATGATCTGGCCCGACGCTGTGTAGAGTTCATCCTTGCCAGACAAGATAGCAGCGGTGGATGGGGCAGTGGCCAGCGTCCTGGTATTGAGGAGACCAGTTTCGCGGTTCTGGGTTTGATTGCTGCTGCACAGGCGGGATTATTGACAGATACGACTTCGTTAAAATCAGCCAATGAATTTCTTAGCAAAAATAGTGCACACCGCCCTTCGACACGTTTATGGATTGGCAAGACGTTGTATCAACCCGTTGGCGTTACGATGGGTACTGTGTTTGCGGCCCAGGTTGCCCTGGCCCGGCACCAGGCTTATCACTGGTCACGATCATATTCGGTTCCCCGTTTGGCCGTTCACCAAACTGCCCAACTATAAATAGCAGACGGTACCCAAAAAAACAGCCCTCCGATAACAAGGAGGGCTGTTTTTAATTTCAAATTATTACGCGATCTGGCTTTTAGCGACGCTGCAGTCCCGCGCCGTAGAAGGCGATGTCAAGTTGATCGGCTACGGTTACAGGGACGATTACCCCAGGTACTATCTCGTTGTCCAGGGAAAATTCAAACCCCAGTGGGTCTGGAGGACGTAATAAGGTTGCCTGCACCACAGTCGCTTGATTGGGGCCTTGTTTTACCTTGATCGTGGCTGTTTCCTGGGAAAGAATAATTTCAACGTGATGCCAGGCGGTTGCATCTAGCCAGGCTGGCATGGGTACAAGCTGGAGCAGACCGGCGCCAGTGGCAAAGTCAAAATCCTGGGCAACAATGGCAAAGTATCCACCAAACACACTGCTCCGGGTTACGCCCACGGCCGTAATCGTATTCCCTGTATCAAGTGGGGCATTCCATAAGAATATATTTTGTGATAATCCGGGGGGCGGCGTCGCTTCGGCAAAGCGGTGTTTGTGCATCACCACCACATTTTGTGTTGCTGTTGGTTGCCAGCAGAAGACGCGCTGGTCGGAGGGGAGCGATGTGTCAACCTCTGTGATACGACTGGAAGAAAGCTCACCATTAAAAGGAAACGGGTCCATGCGCAAGGATAAAAACTGCTGGTTACCTGCGCCGTTGAATGCATAAGAGCCACCAGGGGGAGTTACTTCAAAATGGAATCCCTGCGCCTCTACCTGCTGCTCATTGACAAAATTAGTAATAATTCGTTTGTTTGGGCAGGGCGTCTGAGATTGATAGGCAGGAGCAAAAGCAGCACTGGTTGTATATGTTGATTCCAGAGTGACTGGTTGCTCAAGGGCGTAAGCAGCACTTTGGTTCATAATCAGGATGCTGCCCAGAGCCAGGATGATGAGTGCGAGGATAGTTAAATTTCTTTTCATTGTTTATCTCCCCAATCGTAGTTTGTAAGATTACTTTATATTATGAATCCAAATCTGTCTAAAAAACTGACAGCCCCGTTATTTTTTAGCTCATGTTGTAGGAGATCAGTCCTGTTAGCCAAAGTGGTCGGGGTTTCGGTGGTAAATCTGGAATGGTGCTATGACGCTGTGTGCGCCAGGTTGATTTATAATGTAGACCTGTTTAAGCCTGTTGATTTTATCATGGGAAGAAAAGGGGGTTATTTCATGGAAGGACAAGACCTGAGATCCGTTCCTGGCC
The DNA here is from genome assembly GCA_023382655.1 of Anaerolineae bacterium. Lineage (GTDB taxonomy): Bacteria > Chloroflexota > Anaerolineae > Promineifilales > Promineifilaceae > CAADGU01. The sequence continues at coordinate 48,901 of JAHDWK010000016.1, forward strand.
TGGAAGAGTTTCTAGGTGCGCCTGTTGACGTTGTGACGCAAGTTGCGCCAAAGAGCGTTATTTTTGCCTCCGGGGGCACTAGGCGGGCGGCGGCACTGGCGGGTATTGAGTTTGGCGATGCCTTTGCCCGTTGGAATCGTGAACAGATGATGTCTGCCTGTGAGCTGTTTTTCCGACAGGGCATTGAGCATTTGATCATGCCCATGGGCAGCCCGAAGATGTTTGCCGAAGGCGGCTTGTATGGTCAGAGATTAGGGCAATGGTTGATATGGGGGTTAGCTGGTGAAGAATCGGTGGCTCATTACCAACAGGCAAATTGGCAGGTGAGAATTGTGACAGCCGGGTGGCAACTCCCTGAATTGGCGGCTGCGGCTCAGACGGTGATGGCAAAAACACGAGAGGCAAGTGGCCCCTATTTATGGTTTGTGGTTACGCCTGATTTTGACCAGATGTGGCAATGGGTAGGGCAGGCATTTGTGAATGGGGCCAGTAACCGGATCGAGGCCGTGCAAGCATTGTATGGACAGGCTATTCCGGCTGCTTCGTTATTGGTAAGTTTTGGCAAGCCCCTCATTAGCCAGGATGTGTTGCCACCCCTTTTGTATGAGGAAGTTCAATGTTATTGGACACAACAACCGGGTTATACCTTAAATGAGGAATCTTTGCGGCGGATTCTGTATGATTTTGCTTTTCTACGAGGCACCTGGCGATCTGATAAGACGGGTCGGGCCGAAGAGGCAATTCATTACCGCCAGGCCTGGGAAAAAGGGCCAGTCGTTGGCCTGGGGCGACATCTTGGGCCGTTTTGGTATCCGCTGACGGAGTCACGGCCGTTTACCGAGCAGTAATTGGCGTGTGTACGGCCGTCTCCTTCTATAAATGTATAGAAGGTCGGGAATTGCAGCCGAGATGAAGGTTGGGACTATATTACTACAATTTTTACACTGACAATCACGCCGCCTTCACTTAACCAGCCCTATCTTCTGTTACTATTGGCCGCACTGGTACTATTCTCATCTCGCATGAAACCAGAAGTTTGTATATCCTAACAAGGTGCAAGACCTCATCTTTGTGGAGAAGAGAGTTGAGGTTAACAAATGCAAGATAGAGTAATGAGAAGCAAGCACACAAACATACACCCCATCACGAATACATTGTCAGCAAACCATCACGTCATGTCTTAACCTACAAGAGGGTACTATGTATGACCGAATAAAAAAATTGTTATCTCCTTCTGTGGAGGGAGATAGGACAGAAGCACTTTCCGCCACATTGTTGAATACTGCTCTGCTGACTATGGTAGGGGTCACGCTCCTGATACCACCGCTTATTGTTTTATTTGACCCGACAGGGCAGGAAAACCTGCTTTCCTTATTTTTAGGTTGGACGATGGCGGCCGTCATGTCCGCTTTGTGGTATGTGATGCGCCGTGGGCGTGTTGAACTGGTTAGTTATCTTTTCTCTTTTACTTTTTTGGCTGTTCTCACGGCCGTAACTTTCCTCTTTGGTGGCATTCGTAACACCAGCACAGTGGGTTTTGCCCTGGTGATTATTATGGCCATCCTCCTCTTAAGAAGCCGGCGGGCCTCTCTCCTCTTTACCGCACTCACAATCTCTATTCTGGCGTTTGCTTACGTTGCCGAACTCCAGGGAATCATTGAACCACAACCGCCACGAGGTGTATCTACTGTTGATTTCATCATTTATGCCGCAGTTTTTGCGCTTACCGGTTCATTGTTGCATTTCGCCGTGCGCAACTTGAACGATGCTCTCGAACGAGCGCAAGCCAGTGAACAAGCCGCAGCCCAGGCAAACCAACAATTACAAGGTCTAAACGCCGAACTAGAAGATCGGGTATCTGCCCGGACGCAAGCGTTGGTCACCAGCGCCGAAATTAGCCGCACAGTTGCTACCATTTTGGACAAAGAGGAGTTAGTAAGAACGGTAGCCCAGGAAATCCGTAACGCCTTCAATTATTATCAGGTGCACCTCTACCTGCTAAACGCAGCGCGCGATACGCTGGAATTAGCGGCTGGCGCTGGTCATGCCGGTGTGGAATTAGTCAGGAAGCGACACAGAGTACCCGTAGATAGAGGTTTGGTAGGGCGCGCTGTGCGCACAAACCAGCCTGTGCTGGCGCCTGATGTGAGTCAGGTGGATTTCTGGCTACCTAATCCACTGTTGCCCGACACCCAATCCGAGATAACCGTACCCATCGCTCTGGGTGGTAATGTGCTGGGTGTGCTGGACATTCAGCAAAATGTGCGCAATGGATTAGGGCAAAATGACGCTGACTTGCTTCTTTCTATTTCCGGTCAGGTGGCGGTGGCCCTGGAAAATGCCCGGTTGCTGGCTGAAGCGCGAGGGCAGGCGGAACAAGAGGCGTTAATTAACCAGATTAGCCAGCAAATTCAGAGTACGATCACAATGGAGCAGGCGATGCAAGTGGCGGTGCGCGAGGTCGGCCGGACAGTAAATGCCCCACAAACGCGCGTGCGCCTGGTCAGTGGACAAAAAAGCGTGGCCGATCCGGGTAACGGCCGTGCCCTTCAATCCGAAACCGCCCCATAAACACAGCCAGAGGCCGCTGCTGATTAAGGAGAACGATGCATGACACATGCTGAAAACATAACTCTGGAAGAACAAGTGGTTCAGAAAAGAGCTTTGCTGAAACTAATCATCCTGCTGGCAGCGACAGTGCCTGCCACCCTGGCTTATTTTTTCATCGGGCAGCAGCAAAATGCCCCGGCCATTATTACCGTTGCCTGGATGCTGGCAGGCTTCTTCCTGCTTGAATTAGTGGCTATCTACCTGGTCAGAAAAAACCAACCACAACGGGCGATATGGCTGGTAATTGCCGGCATGATGATTCTTGGGCTGGCCTCTACTCTTCTCGTCTCTGGATTTGGCGTGATCTTAGGGCTGACTTACCCCATTCTCGCCATTCTCTTGACCGATAGCATATTGTCATCCAAGGGGATTACACGAGCTACCATCATCGCGGTTGTTGTCGGGGTGGCCATCCTCCTCATTGACTTGTTTGGCCCGGCGACACGCACCCCGGCGCCGGCCGCTTTGCAAACATTTTTGCCAGGCATCATCATCGCCATCATTATTGTGTATGCCCTGTTCATCATCTTAAATTTCAAGAATTACAGTATGCGCGCCAAACTCATTACCGCCACCGCCATGGTAGCCATTATCTCTGTGCTGGCGGTGACGGTGATTGTGGGTATTACCACGCGCAATGCCCTGGTGAACCAGTTGGGTGGGAATTTGAACAGTCTGGCGGAGTCACAGGCGTTAGCCCTGGGCGAAGTGATGGCGCGCCAGATCAACGTCATGGAGACATTGGCTCTAAACAGGACTGTCAGGGATGCGGTCAATGCCCGTAATGATTTTTATGAGGGTCAGACCCCCCAAGAAGTTGCCGCCGCCAATTTACAATTGAGTCGGCAATGGCAGACGGCAGATTCGACGGATCGCCTGGTGTTGAGTGTGATGAACAATTCAACCTCGCAGCAGTTGCTTGCTTTTCAGCAGACATTTCCGGACCATACCCGCATATTACTTACAGACGCCAATGGCGCCCTGGTAGCGGCGTCGCAGCGCCCCGATGTATTTGATTTCAGTAATGAGGAGTGGTGGCAGAATACCTTATCTTCCGGTTTTGCGGCTGTGCATGTCAGCCAACCCTATGTGGTTGACGGCCGTGAAGATTTGTTGGTGGATATTGCCGTGCCGGTGCGCACTGTTGACACTACCGGTCGTTCCCGTGTGTCTGGGGTATTACTGACCTCTTACAGCCTAAATTCGCTGGTGCAAATTTTGCGTAGCGCCGCTTTTGGGCAGACCGGCCATTTTGATCTGCACTTCCCCAATTTCCGACAAATTGAGGTGAGAGGGAATAATGATGTGCAACTCCAGTTCGTCTCACCGGCCGAAGCCAGTCTGGTGGAGCAATTGTGGTTCAATGACTTGCCTTTTTTGAACGATATTTACAATGGCGTCCCCAGTCTGATCAGCCAGGGGCGGGTGAACACCCTGGCCTATGAGCCAAAGGTAGATAGCCTGGGTTGGCGAGTATTAGCGGTGCAGGAGGAAGCCGAAGCGTTGCAGCCGGTGAACCAGCAGCAGCGCACCAATATATTATTGGGCGTAGTTATCGTGCTGTTGGCCACAGGGACAGCCGCCGTGATAGCGCAGTTGTTAGCCCGGCCCATTGTGCGCCTGACAAACACGGCCGTACAGGTAGCTGATGGTGATCTCTCTGCCCGCGCGGAAATCCCCAGCAACGACGAGATTGGTATATTGGCTATGACATTTAATCGCATGACCGGCCAGTTGCAAGAATCCATTGAAGGGTTGGAACAACGGGTGACGGAACGGACACGTGCTCTGACCGCCAGTGTGGAAGTGAGCCGCAGCCTGTCCACCGTGTTGGATCCAGACCAGTTGGTCGTGGAAGTGGTAGAGCAGGTACGCGCAGCTTTTGGTTATTACTACGTACAAATATACCTGTGGGACGAATTGCAAAACCAACTGGCTATGGCGGGTGGCACCGGAGAAGCCGGGCAGGTTTTGCTGGCGCGCGGTCATGCCTTAGCCGCGGGGCAAGGGTTAGTTGGCCGGGCGGCAGCCATCAATGACCCTGTTTTTATTCCTGATGTTTCCCAGGCGCCAGACTGGAAACCCAATCCTTTGTTGCCAGACACCAGGGCAGAGATTGCCGTGCCTATTGCGGTAGGTGAGAAGGTGTTAGGTGTGTTGGATGTGCAGCATGATGTTTCTAACGGATTAGCGGCTGACGATGTAGAAGTATTGCAGTCAGTGGCGTATCAGGTAGCCATTGCCATTCAGAATGCGCAGTCTTTTGACCAGGCGCGGAAACAGGCTGAGCGTGAGGCAATGATTAACGCCATCAACCAGAAGATTCAGAGTGCAACCTCAGTGGATGCGGTGCTGCAAGTGGCGGCGGCGGAATTGGGCCATGCCCTACGAGAGCAAAAAATGCGCGTACAACTGGTGAATCCGGCCCATGTTGACAATGGTCACGGCCGTAGTCGTAGCGATTATCAACCCACATAAGGAAAGTAGCGATGCCAGAATCACTTAAAAAACTGTGGTCGCCCCCCATTTTTGAAGACGAGGAGAAAAGCAGAGTTGCTTACATCCTGAACATTGTGTTGCTCACCATGCTCACGGTCGTTGTGGTTGTGGGTAGTTTGTATCTGGTTGTGCAGATTGGCGCGGGTGTACAAACCGTGTTTTATGTGTTTGTGCGTCTGGCGGGTGGCTTGCTTTTGCTCATGTTCCTGATGCGGCGCGGGTATGTGCAGTTTGCCTCCATTGGTCTGACCGCGCTCTTTCTATGGTTTGCTTATAGCATACTACCGGCAGAAGAAACATTTAGCAGCCCCACTCCCATCGCCTTCATTTTGCCAATTGTCATGGCCGGTTTGTTATTAGGAGGACGCGCCGGTGTGCTAACGGCCGTCATCAGTACCGTTATTCTGGCCCTGGTGGGGGCTGGTGACTATGATACGGCGCCCCAACTATTCGTATCTTTATTACCCTTTTTTGCCGGCATCTACATCTCCGTGGCGTTGTTGTTGCGCCTGGCGGCCAATAGTATCACGGACGCCCTTAACGAAGCACGGCAAAGCAATACCGCGCTGCAACAGATCAATGCCGAGATGGAAAGCCGGGTGGCAGAACGCACCCGCGATCTGGCATTGGCGGCCGATATTGGCCGGGTGCTGACCCAGGTGCGTGATGTGGAGCAGGTACTTACCGAAGCGGTGCAAAACATTCTCACCCGCTTTGACCTGTATTATGTGCAAATTTATCTGGTGGATACTGCCGGGCAAAATCTGGTGTTGCGCGCCGGAACGGGCACAGTCGGCCGGGAACTGCGGTCACGGGGACACAGTCTGCCGATGAATGCAGCCTCTACCAATGGCGCGGCAGTCGTGAATCGGCAGGCTGTCATTGTGGCAGACACGGCCGTCAGCCCCACCTTTCGCCCCAACCCACTCCTCCCCGATACCCGTTCCGAAATGGCTATACCGCTGATTATTGGCGAGATAGCGGTAGGTGTATTGGATTTGCAGAGCCGCCAGCCACGCGCCCTTTCTGCTGACAATTTGGGCGCTTTTGAAATTTTGGCCGGCCAGTTAGCCATTGCCATCGAAAATGCACGTCTGCTCCGGGATACCAGCCGGGCGCGAACGGAGCTAGAAAGTCGCATTCAACAATCCACCCGCGCAGATTGGGGTGGCTACCTGGATGCTATTCAGCATGGCGAGCGCATTGGTTATCTATATGATCGTGGTGAACTGGTGCCGCTGGCGGAGGTGGTGGATGAAAACGGCCGTAGCCACGCCGTACCCATTACACTGGCCGGTCAAGAGATTGGCGCGATTGTGTTAGAAGAAACAGAAAGTGAATTATCTCCGGCTGATGTAGACATTGTGCATGCCGTGGCCCGCCAGATGGGCCAGCAACTTGAAAACCTGCGCCTGTTAGAAGAAGCAGAACGCTATCGCCAGGAAGCAGAAGAAGCCACCCATCGCCTGGTTCGTGAAGGTTGGGCCACTGAAAATCTGTTAGCTGAACAAGTGACAGGTTTTGTTTATGACCAGACAACCGTGCAACCTTTAACTGGGGTTGGTGATGCACCTACAGATATATCTATCCCCATGATTGTACAGGGGGAACCGATTGGTCAGTTGGAATTGGAGGGTGTGGCCGATAACCCGGAGACCATCGAACTGGCGACGGCTGTGGCCGCCCGCCTCAGCGCCCACCTGGAAAACCTGCGTTTAACCCGGCAGACGGAACAAGCCCTGTCGGAGGCCAAACAGCGTTCTGCAGAACTGAATATCCTCAACGAAATGGGTGTGGCTTTTGCGGCGGCTCGTGAAACCAACGAGATATTAACGCTCATTCAAACATATACCTCCCGCCTGATTCGTCCCACAGAAAATCTTTATATTGCCCTTTACGATGAGGCTACAAACGAAACGGCCATCCATCTGTTTTATAAACCCGGCGAGATTGTTTATTCGGAGAAAGTGGAAAATATCATTTACCGCCGAAGCGGCAATGGTGTCACGGAATATGTGATGCGCACACGCAAACCGCTGTTGGTTAATGGTGACATGGAAACAACGGCCGTTGAATTAGGCTTCGAGTCTATTGGCGCGCGCTCAAAATCCTGGATGGGCGTGCCGCTCATCGTTGGTGAACGCACATTGGGAGTTATTACCGTGCAAAGTTTTACCACTCCCTACCAGTATGGTGAGTCCCAAATGGAATTGTTCATGTCTGTGGCCAGCGGCGCTGCCATTTCCCTGGAAAGTATACGGTTACTACAACAAATACAGTCGCGTGCCCGCCAGGAACAAATTTTGCGGGAAGTGACAGCGCGGGTGTACACGGCCGTAGACGCCGAATCCATCCTCCGCACCGCCGCCCAGGAAATTAACCAACACCTGGGCCTGGAAACATTTATCTATCTGGAAGATGAAATTCAACCCGATTTGGCAGCCGCCAATGGCGGTAATGGTCACAACTAGCCTGACTATTTTCTCGATTGGAGAATCACGATGACCGAACTGAACCAACTAGATAACCGGTTCACCACTAGAAAACGGATCGTCCGTTTCTTAGATAATCTAGCGCAACCATCTGCTTCCATAACCGACCCTGCTGAGCGGCAGAACGTCCGTTTTTTAGCAACCATCATACTGGTAATTGCCGGCCTAACGGCCGTGAATCTGCCTGTTCGCCTGCTTTCTGGAAGCGCTTTTGAAAGCCCACGAGAAACCCTTGTTTATGTTGTGGTCACACTGGCTCTTTTTGGCGCTTATGCACTCAGCCGAACTGCACATTATCGCTGGGCACCGCTAATTGCCATTGTTGCCCTTACCTCTACCATCTACACTTCTTTTTTCCTGGCTGATCCACCGTCCCAAACCAGTTTTCTCTTTTTGGTAATTATTGTCCTGTTTGCCAGCGCAATTCTTTCTAACCGTGATACCTTTTTGTTTGCCGCTGCAAATATCGCCTTTTTGTTGTTGGGGCCATTATTTGTTCCCACCATGGACTATGCTTTGTTGGGCCAGGCTATTGGTTTACTTATTATCTGCACGACCCTCATTTTGGTTGCTACCCAGCACCGGAATCGCGTGGAGGAAGTCCGACAGCAAGAACTAAAAACCGCTAATCAACAATTGCATATATTCAGCCAATCTTTGGAAGAGCGCGTGCAGGAACGTACCAATGACCTGGTGCTGGCGGCAGAAGTGGGCCAGGTGATTTCCCAAATTCGAGACCTGGATGAGTTATTGCAGCAGGCGGCTACGCTCATCCGCGAACGTTTTGATCTGTACCACACGCAGATTTACCTGATGGATGAAACAGGCCAGTGGTTGCGGCTGCGGGCCGGTACCGGCGCCGTTGCCCAAACATTATTGGCGCAGGAGCACCGGCTGCCGGTGGATGAACATTCCATCAACGGCCGTGCCGCCGCCCTGGCCCAACCGGTCATTGTGCCGGATACGCAAAGCAGCGACTTTTTCCGCCCTAACCCGGCGCTGCCCGATACCTGCTCGGAAATGGCCGTTCCCCTGATTACGGGTGATCGGGTTGTTGGTGTTCTGGATATGCAGAGCAGCCAGGTCAACGGCCTGAACGAAACAGTTTTACCCGCCTTTGAAACCCTTACCGCCCAACTGGCCGTGGCCGTTCAGAATGCGAACCTGCTCACTGAAATGACCGAAACCACCCTGTTCCTTGACTCCATTGTGGCCAATATCCCCTTGATCTTATTTGTTAAGGAGGCAGAAGATTTGCGCTATGTGCGGGTCAGCAAGGGGATGGAAGAGCTGGTAGGGCTGTCGGCAGCGGAAATTGAAGGCAAAAATCATTATGATTTTTTCCTGCCGGAAACGGCCGCCAGTTTTGCCGCCCAGGATTACCAGGTACTGCAAAACAAAAAATTGGTAGAAATTCCTGAAGAAACAGTAGAGGGGGTAAACGGTGCGGTTGTCTTACAAACGCTGAAGGCGCCCGTTTTGGGCGCGGATGGTGAGCCTAAATATCTCATCGGTTTGTCCACAGATATTACCGAACGCAAACAAATTGAAGAGCAGTTGGCCGAACGGTTGAAACAGCTTAACTTGCTGAACGAAATTGGGCGCAAAGCGGAGGAAGTCTCGACCACTGACGAGTTTATGACCTGGATCACCCGGCGTGTGCCCCAAACGATGAGCCACCCTGAGGCGTGTGTGGCGGCGGTGACAATGGGGAATGAAACCTTTGGGGATGACCGGGCCGTGGCGCTACCCCGCCATATGGTGGAAGACCTGACGGTGCGCGGCGAATTGGTCGGCCGTATTCATGTCGCCTATGTTGAGCCTGCCCTGAATTTCCGTGATGAAGATAGCGCGATTATTGGCAGCGTGGGGCGGCGTATTAGCAGCTACATTGAAAACCAACGGCTGTTGGCCCAACTACAGGCGCAGGCGGGCAATTTGCAGAAGGTGGCGGAAATCAGCACGGCCGTGGCCGCCAACCGTAACCCCACCCAACTGACGCAAGAAGTCGCCGAATTAACACATACCGCTTTTGACCTTTACCAGACGGCCGTCTTCGTTCTGGAAGAGAATGATCTGGTTCTGACCGGCGCGGCCGGCAATTTAACAGTGGCTGCTGCCGGCCAAAGCCCCCGTCTATCGCGGCATACGCTCAAATCATTAGTGGCTCGCGTGGCCCGCACTGGGCAAGGCATCCTGGTTAATGATGTGACCGGGGAACCAGATTTTATGCCCCACCCCGCCCTCCCAGAGACAAAGGCCGAAATTGTGGTACCGCTGCTGGTAGGCGACCAGGTGTTTGGCGTGTTGGATATCCAGTCCAACAAGCGTAATGCCTTTACGGCCGAAGACCTTAACATCTTTACCACCCTGGCCGCACAGGTGGCTATTTCCCTGCAAAACGCCCGCCAATACCAACAAACACAAACGGCGCTAGAAGAACTGCGCTCGTTACAGCAAGTGATCACCAGGGAAGGTTGGCAAGCCTTCCGCAGCAACCGGCAACGGGCCGTACAGGGATATATTGCCAATCGGCAGCAGCTTCAGCCAATTATGGCTCACTCCAGAGACGAAGCCTCGGATATCCCCGTCGCCGCCACGCTACCCGGCATTGCTCCTGAGAAATCATTGGTAATGCCGGTGCAGGTACGGGGCACCACCATTGCCAGATTAGGTGTGCGTAAAGATGGCGAAACGGCCGTGGCTCCCGAAACCGAAGCATTATTGGTGGCCATTGCCCAGCAAGTGGCCGAGGCATTAGAACGTGCACGCCTCTTTGAAGAAACGGAACTGTCTCGCGCCCAGACAGACCAGCTATATGCCGGTAGTGAACGGGTGGTACGGGCCACGACCCTGGACGAAATTTTGGAGGCGTTGGTATCGTCAACCGCCTTACAGTGGATGGATCGGGTAGATTTGCTCTTCTTTGACCAGCCCTGGCGTGATACACGCCCGCAAATGATGGCAACAGCAGCCATGATGGACATGGCCGGGCTGAGTTCACCGGATTCGGCCACACAAACTTATGCGATGGACGAGTTCCCACTGGCGGACATCCTGACAAAAGATGAGCCGTTTGTCGTGAATAATGTCCACAGTGAGACTGACATCGGCGAAGCGATCTACCACTTCTTGTTAGAGCAATTAGAGGTTAGCAGCCTGTTTGTCTTCCCGCTGGTGGTGGGGGATCAATGGATTGGTCTGCTCATGGGGCGTTCGATTGCGCCACAGGATCTGACGGAGGCGGATGTGCGCCAGATCAGCAGTCTGGTAGACCAGGCGACGGCGGTGGCCCAAACTATTCGCCTGATCGAAGCAACCCAGGCGCGCGCCCAACAAGAACAAATTTTGCGGCGGGTGTCGGAACGGGTGTACACGGCCGTAGACGCCGAATCGGTACTGCGCACGGCAGTGCAAGAAGTGGGCCGTGTCCTGGGGTTGGAAGCATTTGTCTACCTGGAAGAATCGGCTACGGCCGTGCCCAACACGGCGCTTCTTTCTGAAAAAGCAACTAATGGAACTGCGGGTAACAACCTTTAGACTGTGGCCAGTTTCTGACTGAGCCACCTCTGGTAATGTATTATGACTCGACTGAACCAACAACCGGTAAATGAAGCCTCTGCAGAGGCAAAACGGGCCAATCGCGCCTATCGTTTGCTGCTAGGCATGGCTACAGCTATTGCCCTGGCGGCTGGTATCATCTTTTTCCGCCAGCTTTTTGATGGAGACGATGATTATAGCGATCTTATCGAGCCAGGCCTGGGCATCCTGGCGGCGATATTCATTTATGCCGGAGCAGTCCTGGCCAAAAGAGACCGCGTGACCGCCGCTATTATTCTGGTGGCAGTTATCTTGTTTGGCTTTGACCTGTTTCTTATTACCCGTCTCACAGATATTGTGCTGCCGCTCACCATTACTTTCACATTTCTCATTGTGCTTATTGCCAGCCAGACGTTACCCCCGCGCACGGTTCCCTGGGGGGTGGTTATAACGTTTCTCATCGGCGCCGGCCTGATTATTTTAGATCTGTTCTGGCCGGGTGAACGTAGCGGCATTTCGGGTGCCGACTTGCGTGTTGTTTATATTACGGCCGTTATCCTTTTTGGCCTTACCTTTGCCGTTACCATCCGCCAGTTTCCCATCTACTCGCTGCGCACTAAACTCATGTCGGCAGCCGTGACGCTGGTCATCATTACCGTTATTTTGACCACCGTTGTAGTGAATGGCATCACCCGTCGTAACTTCACCGCGCAGTTGAACGAACAGTTCCACACGATCAGTAACTCACAAGCATCTGCCGTCAGTGAATTGTTAGGTCGGGAAGTCAATGTTTTGCAGGCTTTCAGCCTGGACAGCGGCCTGATCAGCCTCATCCGCACGAACAACCGGGAATACACAGGCACAGAAGAGCAAATTGCCGCCACAATTGATCAGCTCAATTTGCAATGGCTCACAACTCCTGAAGGGGGAGGGATTATCAACCGGTTTAGCAATAATGCCACGTCCAGCATCCTGCGCAACTACCAATATAACTTTCCGCAAAATGCAGACATACTGGTCACAAACCGTTATGGCGCTTTGGCCGGCGTTACCTCCCCCATTGACAAGTTTGACCAGCGTGATGAAGAGTGGTGGCAGGTAGCCTATAATAATGGGGAGGGGGCCATATACGTTGGCTTGCCAGAGCGGAACCCGACCACAGGCGTTGTGGGTATCCCTATTGCCATGCCCATTTATTCAGGTGTCGAGTTTGTCGGTGTTTTGCGCACCACCCTGACACTGACTCAATTGCGTGAATTGTTAGCCGAAACAGGGGATTTGGGCGAAACGGTTCATAGTGACATGTTGTTTGGCGACCTGACGCTGCATGATGATGACGAGCATGAAGCAGGCGATATCCATCTGGCGCCAATTGATATTGACCCGGCGGTGCTGGCTGCCCTGCGTGATAGCCAGACGCCTAATGTGGTCAGCCAGGTTGAAGGTGTAACCAGTCTGGTTCATGAAGCGCCTATCTCAACATTTGGGCGTATCCCGGCCATAGATGCATTAGGTTGGTCTATTCTTGTCCATCAGCCGGAGCAAGATGCGTTGGTGTCGGTGGCCGCGCAAGAGCGCGTGAGTATTGTGCTGGCGCTCACGGCCGTTGCTATGGGCAGCTTGTTGGCGGCTTATTTTGCCCGCTTGTTTACCGGCCCGGTGAACAGGCTGACGGACACGGCCGTGCTCATTGCCGCCGGTGATTTAAATCGCCAGGCGCCAATAGAAACACAGGATGAAATCGGCGTTTTGGCCCAGGCCTTCAACAACATGACAACCCAGTTGCGTACCTTCATCGGCACGCTCGAAAGTCGTGTGGCCGACCGTACCCAGGCATTGGCTACCAGCACCGAAGTCAGCCGACGCCTGTCTACCATCCTCGACCTGGATGAACTGGTAACAGAGGTGGTGAACCAGACCCGTGATGCGTTTCACTATTACCATGCCCAAATTTATCTGTTCGACGCCGCCAAACTGCATCTGCTGATGGCCGGCGGCACCGGACAGGCAGGCCAGCAGATGCTGGCTGCCGGGCACAAACTGCGGATCAATCAGGGCGTGGTGGGCCGGGCGGCGGCTACCAACCAGGTTGTCTTGATTCCCGATGTGGCGCAAGATGACCAGTGGCTGCCCAATCCCCTGTTGCCAGACACCAGGGCCGAGGTTGCCATTCCCATTGCCCTGGGGGATGAGGTGTTGGGGGTGCTGGATGTGCAGCATAATGTGACGCAAGGTTTGAATGAAGAAAGTGTGGCGTTGCTGCAATCTATTGCTAACCAGGTGGCGGTGGCCATTCAAAATGCCCAGCAGGTGGAGCAGACAAACATTCAGTATGATATGGCTTCTGAACTGACGCAGGCGGGCCAGCCGGAGCAAATTTTAGAGGCGGTCAGTAATTACGGCCGTCGCCTGGGCGCTACCTCTGCTCAGCTCCTGTTTTTTGAAAATGATGAAGCTGGTCAGCCAGAATGGGCGGTGGTGCAGGCGTCCTGGCATACAGGGGATGGCGGTATCCCCAAAGGGGCTCGTTATTATTTACCTGATTTTGGTTTTACTCCTTTGTGGCTCTCTTCACCGGAACGGCCGTTACTCATTGATGATACCACGACCCATGACGCGATCAGCCCCGAACTACGCCGGCTGCATACCCAGATCAAAATCCTGGCAACGGCCGTGTTGCCTCTCTATGCTCAAAGCCGCTGGGCCGGGCTGATTATCTTTAATTGGAATACGCCACATTCCTTTACCAGTCGAGATGAGCGCATCTTCACCAATCTGGCGCAACAAACATTTTCTGTGGCAGAAGCGGTGCAGGCCACCCAACGCATCCAGGCCGCTTTGCACGAGGCCGAACAACTGTACCAGGTCAGCCAGCGTCTAAGTCAGGCTACCAATCTGGAAGAGTCCTTAATCGCAGCCACCCAAACAGCCATTGATGGGGGGGCTGCCGGAACCACCCTGCTCACCTTTGACCTGGATCAAAATGAACAGCCGATCTGGTCAGAAATTGTGGCCCAGTGGTCGCGTACCAATGCAATCCAGGCGCCCTTGCACACTCGCTTTTACCTGCCAGATTTTCCCTTGTCCAGATTGTGGTTGGCTGACGCCGAGAATCCACTTTTCATTAGTGATATTGAAGTGGATGACCGGGTAGACCCCATGGCCAAAACATTGTACAAGCAGGGTGGAGCCATCGCTACCGTGATTATGCCATTGGTTGTTGTCGGCCGTTGGGTGGGGTTGGTGATTGTAAGTTGGAACACGCAACAGGAATTTGCCCCACAACAAAGACGTATCTACCGGGCCATTATGGGGCAGTTAGCCACGGTGGTAGACCGTACCCGCCAGTTTGAACGCAGCGAACTGCTCTCATCCATCGTTGAAAATCACCCGGATCTCATTGGCGTGGGTACGTTGGAGGGTAAAGCGCTCTATGTGAATCCCTCTGGCCTTAAGTTGATGGGGTATGCTCCCGACTATGATGTAACGCAAATTGACGCCATCACCGCTTTTTCGCCTGAAGATGCCCAAAAACTGTTGGAGGATGGTATTCCGGCGGCTATGACCAGTGGTGGTTGGGCGGCAGAAGCCAACCTGATAACGGCCGATGGCGTCATTATTCCCGTCGAGCAGACCATTGGTATCAATTACGATGTGGACGGTCATGCCACCAGTTTTAGCATGACCATGCGCGATATTTCCGAGCGCAAGGCAGCCGAGGAAGCAATTCGCACCAGCGAGCAAGTAGCCCGCGGCTTCCAGGAAAAGTTGGCTATTTTACAGGAGATAACCACGGAACTGGCCCGACTGGAGACATTGCATGACGTACTCCGACAGGCGATTGAAATGGGGCGCACCCGGCTGGGATTTGACCGGCTGGGCATCTGGACGTTTGATGAAGATATGATGATGATGCGGGGCACGTTTGGCACTGATAGCCATGGCAATCTGATAGATGAAACGCATTTGTCACACCCTATGTCTGCCTATGAGGAGTGGTTCTCTGGCATCAGAAGTTCGCGTGAAAATCGGCTGGTGCGGGAATATACCGATCTGTATGAGGATTATGCGGTGGCGGGCCAGGGCTGGCAGGTGACGGCATTGCTCATGCAGGAAGGCCGCCCGTTGGGCTATGTGGCGGTAGATAATTTGCTGAACCAACGGCCGTTGCAACCCTATGAACCAGACCTCATTACCCTCTTTGCCAATGCGCTGGCCAGCCTGATAGCGAACAAAAAGGTGCAGCAAGCAGTGACCAAACAGGCGAAGGAACTGCAAACAGTGGCCGAGCTGAGCCGTATTGCCACCACCATTCTGGATGTGAATGAACTGTTGCAGCAAGTTTCTGACCTGACGAAAGAGCAGTTTAATCTGTATCATGTACACATTTACCTCATAAGTCAGGATGAACAATATCTGGCGCTGACGGCGGGGGCCGGTGAAGTGGGCCGCCAGATGGCGGCGGAAGGGCGGCAAATCCCGCTGCGGCAGAAACAATCATTGGTAGCCCGTGCAGCCCGTTTGCGTCAGGGCGTCATTGCCAACGACGTGCGCGCCGAGGCCGGTTTCTTGGCCCATCCGCTGCTGCCGGATACCCGCTCCGAATTGGCGACGCCGCTGATTGCTGGCGAGCAAGTTTTGGGTGTGCTGGATATTCAGGCCAGCGAAGCCAATTACTTTTCGGAGACGGACATTAACATTCAGACGACGTTGGCCGCTCAAATTGCGACTGCCATCCAAAATGCCCGGCAGTATCAACGTACCCAAGAGGCCCTGCATGAGCTAACCCGTATGCAGCAGATGTTGATCCGGGATGGGTGGGATTCTTTCCTGACGACCCGTGAAACGGAAGTGCAAGGGTTTATGTATGACCAGCGAGAGGTGCAGCCGATTATGCGTAATGGCGGATCAGACACGGCCGTTATGCCCAACACCATGCCCGAAGTTATTACGCCTGACACGGCCGTGCGCACCCCCCTGACCGTGCGCGGCGCTACCATTGGCGTTTTAGGCGTGCGTGACCCATCTGGGCAGCCTGTCCCTGCTGACAAACAACAGTTGTTGGCTGCCATGTCCCAACAGGTAGCCGAGGCGTTGGAACGCGCCCGCCTCTTTGAAGAGTCAGAACTCAGCCGCCAACAGTTGGATACCCGCGCCCGCCAATTAGCGGCCATTAACCGTGTGGCTACGGCCGTCGCCCAACAGTTACAACCAGAACAGCTACTGGAAGCGGTCTATGAAGAAATTCGGCAGGTGATCAACGCCGATAGCTTCTATGTGGGCTTCTATCACGAAGATACCGACTCGCTGGAGATCCGTGTCAACTATGAAGGCGGCAAAAGTATGCCGGCTACCACTGTTCAGTTGACGCCTACCAGCCAATCCTACCGGGTGATCCAAAGTGGTGAAAGGGTGTTGGTCAACCTCTCTCCCGAACAGGTTCAGGAGATACAACAGCAAATCAAAGAGAACACGGCCGTCACCGTTTTAGGTGATCTGGAGAAACCACCAACCGCTACTCAGCTATTCGTGCCTCTGCAGACCGGCGCCCGTGTCACCGGCATCATGTCTGTGCAAAGCTACGCTTTTAACGCCTATTCTGAAGATGACCTCGATTTGCTTGCCGGTATCGCCTCGTATGTCTCCGTAGGGTTGGAAAATAGCCGCCTCTTTACCCAAACTCAGGAAAAGGCCGAAGAGCTGGCTCTTATCAATGAAGTGGCCCAGGTCGTGTCTCAACAATTAGACATTGAACAGGTGCTGAGTACCGTATATGAACGCATCGGCCAGGTCATGTCGGTAGATGCTTTTTCAGTGAGCCAGTATGATGCCCACACCAACATCCTGGAATACCTGTATATCTATGACAATGGTCAGCGCCACACTGAAGAGCCAGGGCCGTTGCCCAAAGAAAGCCTGTCATATCGTGTTATCACCACCGGTGAGCCGATTATCAGACATCGCACGCCTGAAGAAACTGCGGCTTTGGCAGGCGAGTTGCCAACGGTGGGTACAACCCAACTATCCCCCTCTGTCCTCTTTGCGCCATTGGCCATAGGTTCGCAGATCAGAGGCGTTATCTCGGTACAAAGTTACACCTACAATGCCTATACCGAAAATGATCTGAATCTATTGATGGGTATTGCCAACCACATGGCGGTGGCATTAGAGAATGCCCGTTTGTTTGCGGAAACGCAGCAGGCGCTGGCCGAAACACAAAAACGCACCGAAGAACTGGCGAGCATTAACCGCATTGTCAGCCAGCTTGGTTCGATGTTGGATATCCAACAGGCAATGACCGTCGTGGCGCAAGGTTTGGTGGAAGGGGTTGGCGTTGACCAGGCGCGGATTGCTCTCTTCGACGCGGCCAGAGAAAACCTGGTTATTATGGCCGAAGCGTATGATTCCGTGCAGAACGAGAGCGCTCTGGGTCTACAAATTCCGGTGGCCGGCAATGAATTGACGCAGGAGGTGTTACGCACACGCCAGAGTGTTGTTGTGCCAGATGTAGATGTGAATCCGTTGACTGCACCTGTGCGTGATATATTGGTGGCACAAGGCATCAAGACCCTGTTGGTGCTGCCCATGTTGGTGGGGAATGAGGTCATTGGTACGGTCGGGATGGATATTCTCGGCGAGGGCAAAATAGTGACGGATGATATGCAGCGCCTGGCCGAGACGATCATTTTCCAGGCAGCGGCGGCCATTCAAAATGCCCGGTTGTTTAGCCAGACCGAAGCGGCGCTGCAAGAGGTACAAACCTTGTTTGGCATTAGCGCCCAGTTGAATGCGGCCACAACTCTGGCTGGGGCCATTGCGGCGGCGGCAGCCCCAGCACTGGCGAGTGGCGCACTTTCCGGTACACTTTTTAAGTTTGAACTGGATGCGATCGGTGAACCAGACATGGTTGAACTGGTAGCAACGACAACACCTACCCCTGTTATCCCGGTTGGCACTCGTTTCCGGCTGGAAGAAATGCCTTTTGCTCAATTAAGATTAGCTGTCGGCGATGGGGTGCTGCTGGTGGAAGATGTGGCTCAAGATGAGCGTCTGGATGCGGCGTTTAGACGCAATCTAGAGCAAACGGGCACCAAAGCTTGTGTATTTATGACGCTGGCGGTGGGTAATCGGCAATTGGGTAGCATTCTCATTCGTTGGACTGAAACACATCAATTTACAGAAGCGGATCGGCGGCTCTATTTATCTATTGCTTCGCAAACGGCTTCGGTGGTAGACAGTATTTTGCTGTTGGATGAGGTGCAGAGCCGGGCGACGGAATTGCAGGAAACGACCAGTTTCCTGGATTCGGTCATTGAAAATCTGCCGGTTATGTTGTTTGTGAAGGATGCGGAAGATTTGCGGTTTTTACGTTGGAATAAGACGGGGTCGGAAATTACCGGGTATCCGCAAGAG
Source organism: Anaerolineae bacterium (assembly GCA_023382655.1). Classification (GTDB taxonomy): domain Bacteria; phylum Chloroflexota; class Anaerolineae; order Promineifilales; family Promineifilaceae; genus CAADGU01. The sequence continues at coordinate 67,455 of JAHDWK010000016.1, forward strand.
GCGTTTATTGGTAAGAATGATACCGACTTTTTCCCACCGGAAGAGGCCGAGTACTTTATGGCAAAGGATCGGGAGGTGCTGACCAGCGGCACGGCCGTAGACATTCCCGATGAGCCGATTCAAACAGTGCATCAAGGAACCCGTACCCTGCACACCCGGAAGGTACCCATTTTGGATGCCGAGGGCAAGCCGAAGTATCTGTTGGGTATTTCCGAAGATATTACGGAGCGGCGGCAGTTTGAAGAGGCGCTGGCCAAACGGGCGCTGGAACTGCAAATGGTGGCGGAAATCAGCACGGCCGTGGCCTCTACCCTGGACGCCTCTCGTTTGCTGCAAGACGTGGTAGACCTCACCAGAGATAATTTTGACCTGTACCATGCGCACATTTACCTGATGAATGAGGCCCAAAATGCATTGGTGCTGGCGGCCGGCGCCGGCCAGGCTGGCGCTGAAATGGTAGCTGCCGGGCATAGTATTCCGCTGGAAAGTGAACGTTCGCTGGTGGTGCGTGCGGCGCGCAGCCGCCAGGGCGTCATTGCCAACGATGTGCAGGCAGATGAAGGCTTTTTGCCTAACGAATTATTGCCGGATACTCGTTCAGAGATGGCGGTACCGCTCATGTCTGGCAATCAGGTGCTTGGGGTGTTGGATGTACAGTCAGATCGGGTCAATCACTTTACCACCCAGGACATCAACATCCAATCTACACTGGCCTCACAGGTGGCAACGGCACTGCAAAATGCCCGCCTGTTTAACCAGACAGAAGAGCGCGCTGCCGAATTAGCGACCATTAACGCCATTACCGAGGTGGCCAGTTCGCAGTTGAATCTGACGAGCCTGGTGGAGCGGGTTGGGCCTCTGCTGCAAAAAACCTTCCATACAGAAACGGCCTACATTGCCTTGTATGACAGCGCGTCGCGGATGATCACGTTTCCTTATTACCATTCACACGAAGACGGCCGTGTCTCCCAGCCAGCCCGCCAATTGGGGGAAAACAGTGGGTTTACCGGTCAAATCATTGAAAACCGCCAGCCCCTATTGTTTATACCGGACGCTGCATCTTTTGCGGCTATGGCTAAAGAAAAGGGTGGTCGGGTCACCGGCAGCGGTAAAGAAGTGCCCACTTCATATCTGGGCGTTCCCATCATTGTGGGTGACGCGGTCATTGGCGTCATTGGTCTGAACAGTCATGATGAGGTGCACATTTTGACCGAGGATGACCAGCGGTTATTAACGACCCTCGCCAGCACGATTGGCGTGGCGATTCAAAATGCGCAGCAGTTTGAAGTGACACGCCGGCGTGCGGAACGGGAGCGGATTGTGAACGAGATTACACAGAAGATTCAAGGCTCGCTGAGTATGGAGAGTGCGTTGCAAACGGCCGTGAAAGAATTGGGCCACGCACTAGGCGCTAAATTCACCCAGGTTGAACTTAATTTAGGTAGCGAACCAGTCCAGCCTCCGGCTAATGGCGGGAATGGCTCGTCGCGGAAAGCTCGTTAGGAGTGAAGGCATGGCAACTTTAGTAAAGCCAAAGGATTCAAAACCAATGATGGACCAGCAGCCGGACGGCCGGGCGCTGTTAGAGCAGCATGTGGCTGTTTTTCGGCCCCTGCTAGAGCTATCACCAGACCCATCGGTCATCTATGATCTCGTGGGCCAGGTTGTGTATGTAAACCCGGCCTTCACCGCCGTTTTTGGCTGGGAAAATGAGGAACTGGTGGGTAACCGGTTGAACTTTGTGCCGGAAGAGCTAAAAGAGCAAACGGCCGGGGCCCTGACAGCTTTGTTTACAAATGGCCGTGCCACCAATTTTGTCACCAAACGACTCACCAAAGACGGCCGTTTGCTGGATGTGCAAAGTAGCGCCATTCTCCTGAACAACGAAGAAGAGCCAACCTTTGGCTCCCTGATCATGATTCGTGACATTACCGCCCAAAAAGAGGCCGAACGGACATTACGGGCCAGTGAGACCCGCTACCGGGAAATGGTGGACAGCACCCCAGACGCTTATTACGAAGTAGATTTGAATGGGGCCATTACCTACTATTCCAGCGGGTTGGCTGAAGTGTTGGGCTACCCGGAAGAAGAACTACTGGGTCTGAGCAACCGTGACTATGCCGACGCTGAAAATGCCCGCGAAATTTATGAGGCTTTCAATCAAGTCTACCTTACCGGCCAACCAGCTAAAGCCATTCGTATGCACACCATACGCAAAGATGGCGCGCCGCAGATATTAGAAACTTCTATTGCGCTGCGGCACGATGCGGCGGGGAATGTTATTGGGTTTCGGGGCATTGCCCGTGATGTCACCAGCCTGATTATAGCCCGCGAGGAAGCCCGGGCAGCTTCAGCCCAGTCAGAGGCCAGATATAAGGAAATTTTGGAGACTGTTAAAGACGGTTTTTATGAAGTGGACCTGGCCGGCTCATTCAACTTTATGAATGAGCAGGCGCTGGCGATTTTTGGCTACCCACGAGAAAAGTTCCTGGGGATGAATTACCGTGAATATACCAGCCCGGAAACGGCCGAACTGGTCTACCGAACGTTCAATCGGGTGTTCCGTACCGGTGAACCCATTGAAGGTTTTACCTATCCTATTATCACAGCCGATGGTGAGGAGCGATTTGTGGAAGTTTCCACCTCTTTAGTGAGAGATGGCGATGGACAACCGGTTGGTTTTCGCGGCGTTGTGCGCAATGTAACCGATCGCATACAGGCCGAAGAAGATCTGCGCCAGTCTGAAGAGCGTTATCGTACCATTCTGGAAAGCATTGAAGATGGCTATTACGAGACGAATCTAAATGGCGACTTCATTTTTGTGAATGAACAATGGGCGGCCATTCATGGCTGTTCTGTGGCGGAAATGGTGGGCAGGAGCTACAAAGATTACATACTGCCGGACAATGTTGACATCATTTTTGCCCAATTTAACCAGGTGTATCAGTCTGGGGAACCGAGGAAAAGTCTGGTTAGTAGAATTGTCACCAAAGACGGCCGTCCCCGCCATCTAGAACTCTCCGTTTCTTTAATTCGTGGCGTGGATGGCAGCCCGGCTGGTTTTCGGGGTGTAGGCCGTGATGCCACCGACAGAATTCTGGCGGAAGAGCAGGTGCGCGAATCTGAAGAACGCTATCGCACCATCCTGGAAAGCATTGAGGATGGCTATTACGAAACTGACCTGGAAGGCAATTTCAACTTTCTGAATGATCAGTTGTGCGAGGTGATAGGATATCCCTATGAAGAATTGATGGGTAAAAATTACCGGGATTACACCGGCCCGGAAGCGGCCGAGCGCGTGTTAGCCACCTTTAATCGCGTCTTCAAAACAGGTGAACCGGTTAAAGGGTTTGTTTGGGAAGCAGTAGGCAAGGACGGCCGTACCCGTCACCTGGAAACATTTGTACTTCCCCGCTTTTCCCCAGATGGAGAGGTTGTTGGTTTCCGGGGGGTGGGGCGAGACATTACTCAGCGGGTGCAAGCCGAAGAAGCGCTGGCCGAAGCATTGGTAGACCAGGAACGTATCGCTTCCCAATTGGCTACGGTGGCGAAGGTGAGTACGGCCGTGTCTACTATCCTCGATCCCCAGGAAATGTTGCAAGCCGTTGTGGATCAGGTGAAAGAGAGTTTCAACCTCTATCACGCCCATGTCTATTTGCTCAATGAGGTTGGTGATACCCTGGAACTGGTAGCCGGCGCCGGTGAAGTTGGTCACCAGATGGTTCAGGAAGGTCGAGCCATTCCCCTGGCCACCGAACAATCACTGGTAGCTCGTGCGGCCCGCAGTCGTTCCGGCGTCATCGTCAACGATGTCCGCAAAGACCCGCATTTTCTACCCCATCGCTTGCTGCCCGATACCTGCGCGGAAATGGCTGTGCCGATGGTGGTAGGCGGACAGGTATTGGGGGTGCTGGATTTGCAGGCAGACAGTATCAATCGTTTTTCGCAGCGGTACGTCAATATCCAGACCACGTTGGCTACCCAAATTGCCGTGGCGCTGCAAAATGCCCGCTTCTTTGCCCGGGCGCAGCAACAAACGGCCGAACTCCAAGAAACCACCGCCCTGCTTGACCAGATTATAGAAATTCTCCCGGTTGGTCTCTTCATGAAAGAGGCCAAAGATTTACGGTTTGTGCGTTGGAACAAGTCAAATGAAGACATCATGGGGTTGAAGTCTGGTGACGTCCTGGGTAAGAATGATCATGACTTTTTCGCCAAAGAGGAGGCAGACTTCTTTACCAGTAAAGACCGCGAGGTATTAGACAGCGGAGATATGGTAGATATTGCTGAAGAAGTCATAACCACCCCTCATCGTGGGCAGCGGCTGCTCCATACCCGCAAACTGCCTATCCTGGGCACAGATGGTGTTCCCCGTTATCTCTTAGCCGTAGCCGAAGATATTACCGAACGCCGGCAGGCCGCCCAAATGTTACAAGACTCATTGACCTTGCAGCAAACATTGCATGAATGCAGCCTGGAACTGGCTCAGATTGAGACTCTGGAAGAACTATACAAACAAACTGTTGCGTTCGGGCATCAGCGTCTGAACTTTGACCGGATAGGGCTGTATCTGTTTGACGCAGACAAGCGCCGTTTTACGGGTACATTTGGCACCGACAAAGAGGGAAATCTGGTTGATGAACGAGACAACGCCTTTGATATTAGCGAAGAAGATTACCTGGCCCAATTTAAGGATGTGCGGCAGCGTGTGTTTGTGCGCTCAGATACAGATTTGTATGACACCAAACAGGTGGTGGGACGGGGCTGGCATCTGACGGTGCCTTTATGGCAAAGTGGGCGCTTTATAGGCGCTTTATTTGCGGACAACCTGTCCAACCAACGTCCTTTGCAGCCATATGAACCGGATTTGTTGGTGACATATGGCAGTACGGTGGCAAATTTAATAGAGCGTAAGCAGACGGAAAACGAACTGCGCGAATCAAATGCACGGGCACAGGCAATTTTGGAATCGGTGACAACGCCGATGCTTATATCTAATGTGGCCGACGGCCGTATTCTCTATGCCAATGAACTGTTAGCGGAGTTGGTGGCTGTCCCCCTGGCGGATCTATTGGTGCAAGGAACGCCAGACTTTTATGTCCGAACGGAGGATCGCACGGCCGTTGTGGGGCAGATTCGGACGGTGGGCAGCGTGACAAGTTATGAATTGGAACTCAAGCGCAGCAATGGTGAACATTTCTGGGCGCTGCTTTCGGCCCGCCTGTTTAACTATCAAAACGCGCCGGCTATTCTGACAACCCTGATTGACATTACCGAAAGGAAGCAGGCACAGGAAGTATTGCGCCGTAATGAACAAGAGGTGCAGGAATCCCTGAGAATGCAGCAGGTTCTGCATGAAGTGAACCTGGAACTCTCGCAGGCCGCAACCCTGGATGAGTTATTCCGTCAGACCGTTTATCTGGGTAATAAGCGCTTAAAGCTGGAACGCTTTGCCTTGAATTTGTATGATGAGGCGCGTGATCTCTTTACTGGCACCTATGGCATTGACCGGAACGGTAACTTGAATGATGAATATGGGCCGGAATTTGTCACTCCTATACCAGACACGGTTGCTTATTTCCGCGATGGCCAGCAGCGCATTCGCATACAAGAGGATTGTGACCTATGGGATAACGCAGTGGAGGTGGTAGGCAAGGGCTGGCTGGTTACGACGCCTTTACGGCAGGGAAATAAATTGGTCGGTGTTTTGTTCACCGACAATCTGATCAGCCAGGAACCACTTTCCCCTTATTTGCAAGATTTATTGATCGCCTACAGCAATATCATTGCCAATCTGATCGAGCGTAAACGGGCCGAAGAGTCCATTGCGGCGGCGCTGGCGGGATCTGAACAACTGTATGAGATGAGCGCCCGGCTCAATGCGGCTGCCTCCTTAAACGAGATTCTAGAAGCGGTGGTGGTGCCGGTGACCAAACAAGGGCTTGTGTCCGCCACTCTGTTTGTATTGGAGGTGGATGCCAACGGCCGCCCAGAATGGATGGAAATGGTTGGCGTCTGGGCTAAACCAGGTACCCTGTTCGCCAATGTAGAGTTTCCTCTGGGGTCCCGCTTCTATTTGCCGGACTTGCCCACGTCCAGTTATTGGATTGACAACCCCGATGAACTTCTGTTGATTGATGACGTTGATCATGATGAACGGTTGGATGACGCCACCCGTGGTCTGTACCAGATGTCAAACATTAAAGCCGGGGCCAACCTGCCTTTGCGTGTTGGTAACAGATGGGTCGGTATGATCAGCCTGGCCTGGGATACGCCCCAGGTCTTCACGGAAGACAATACCCGTATTTACCATTCACTGGCCGGCCAGACGGCCGTCATTATGAATAACCAGCTTCTCTTTGAGCAGACCAGAAAGCGGGCTGCCGAACTGGCGACCGTCTCCGAAGTGGGCGCGGCCATCACCACCCTCCGTGATGTAGAGGCGCTGTTGCAACGAGTGGTAGACCTGACCAAAGAGCGGTTTGACCTCTATCATGTCCATATTTATTTGTTAGATGAGTCTGAGCATCATCTGCTCCTTACCAGCGGCGCCGGCAAAGTCGGGCGACAGATGGTAGCGGAGGGACGCGCCATTCCGCTGAATCAGGCACAATCCGTGATTGCCCGCGCGGCGCGTCTACGCCAGGGTATTATTGTGAATGACGTGGCGGCTGACGCTAATTTCTTGCCCCATCCGTTACTGCCAGACACTAAATCGGAGTTGGCCGTACCGATAATTGTGGCCGATGAGGTGCTGGGTATATTGGACATCCAGGCAAATCGGGCCAATCGTTTCTCTACGGAAGACATCCAGATTCAAACGACATTGGCCGCCCAAATTGGGGTGGCGCTGCAAAATGCCCGCTCCTTTGCCCGCTCTGAAACCACCCTGAAAGAGCTGGAAGAAGTAACCCGGCGCCTGCGGCGGGAGGGTTGGGAATCCTACGGGCAAACCAGTGGTCGAGATAGTTTGCGTTACGGGTATGACCAGAAAGAGGTAAAAGCGATGACGCTGACGCCGGTCAAGAAGGGGCGCGCCAGCAAACAAGAAACACCGACCACATCCACTCTGACCTATCCCCTGCAAGTACAGGGTGAACCGATTGGTCAACTGATGCTGGCCGAACCGGCGGCGCTCCATGATGATGCCCAGGATATTATGACGGCCGTAGCCGAACGCCTCAGCGCCCACATTGAAAACCTGCGCCTTTCCGAACAAACCGAACAGGCTCGTCAGCAAGCCGAGCAGCTATACCGGGGTAGCGCCGCGCTCAATACCGCCCAAACCTACGAAGATGTACTCACCGCCTTGCGCCAAAACACCATCATGGGCAGCCCCGGCATGAACAGCAGCACCATTAACTTTTTTGACCGCCCCTGGAGAAAGGGCGAAACGCCGGAGTGGATAGAGGTGCTGGCCCGTTGGAGCCGGCTCTCGCTCGATTCACTACCCATGCGTTTCCCCTATGCCATGTTCGCATCCATGGGTTCTCTACTGCAATCAGAAGCACCCACCCTGATTGCCGATGTAGCCTCTGACAAACGACTGGCAGAGGAAGCACGTGCTTTTTTCCAAAATTTCTTCCAGGCAGAAAGCCTCCTGTTTGTCCCGCTGTTGAGCGGCTCACAATGGGTCGGTTTTGTCAATGCGGTCTATGACCACAAAACGCAGTTTCCAGAGGCAGAAATACGCCGCCTGACGACGCTGACCCAGCAAGCGACGGTGACCATTCAAAGTATGCGCCTCTTTGCCCAGGCGCAGGCGCGGGCCGAACGGGAACGCCAGGTGCGTACCATCACCGACAAAATCCGGCGTGGTAATGATCGGGAGGCGATCTTGCGGATTGCCCGTGAAGAACTGAGTGAGATGTTGGGCGCTTCAAAATCCGTAGCGCGTTTGGGAGTGGCCGATAAATTATTGGTAAACCCGGCCGAATCACCAGCCAGTGAGGGCGAATAGGTGAAGTAAACAAGGATAATCTGGTTGCTGGTGGCTAATGGTTGGCGCCAGCCACCATTCTTGTAGGAGTTAAGATGGGGCAAGAAGTGAATTTGATTGCTGCAAATATCGTTAAAATCGAATTTATTGGTGATGTGACCGATGAGGATGCCGTGCAGAATTCAGACCAGATCGATCAATACATGGCTGATTTGCCGGCCGGCGAGGCGCTTCATTTCCTGGTAGACGCCACGCGCATGGGCAAAATTTCTACTAAAGCACGTCATGTCTTTACGGAGCGGAATAAAAACCCGCGAGTGGGCAATACGGCGATTTATGGCGTCAACCGGGCGCTGAAAGTATTGGGTGTATTTATTGCTAAGGCGAGCAACCGGGACAATCTCCGGTTTTTCAATGACGAACCAGAGGGGCTGGCCTGGCTGCAAGAGAAACAAAACCGCGCGTTGTGATGGTAAAGATGATATTTATTCCCTCAAGACCTGACAGGTTTTTTAGGCTGACTGATAGGTTACACACTGGTGGAAACCTGTCAGGTATGAATAGTGAGAGGAGTCGGCAATGGTACATAAGCTGACGTATGCACAGTATAAACGATTGGTGGAAGAGCAGGGCCAGGCTATCCTGGATGTGTTGGCCTATGCCGCGACCGGCAATCTGGATGTGGAGATTGAGATTCCCGAAGGGATCGAGGTGATAACTGACCTGGCCATCGGCTTTTCTTATCTCATGGATGACATCAAGGATTTGCTGCGACAGCAGCGCCAATATCAGCAGGAATTGGAACAGCGTGTAGCCGAACGCACGGCCGAACTGGAACAGGCATTGGCGGAATTGCGCGCGGTGCAGAGCCGGTATATGCGCGAGCAGTGGGAAGACTATACCAGTGTGGATGTGGAGGAAGCGCCTGATGATACGCTGGACGCTCTCTGGCTGCCGGCACTGGCGGAGGCTGTCCAGGCGCATAAACCGGTGCATATTACCTCTGATGGTAACGGTGTGGCGTTGGCTTTGCCCATCACCTATGCTGATGAGTCCATTGGTGTGTTGGCGCTGGGGAAAGATGAAGAGATTCCCTGGGATGATGAGGAGATTATGGCAGCGCAAGACATTGTGGAGCAGTTAGGTTTGGCGTTGGAAACCCAACGCCTGTTTGACCAATCACAACAACGCGCGGCGGAGCTTTCGGTTCTCAATGAAATGGTTGGTGAGCTGGCCCAACTGCTGGACGAAGCCCCGATCCTGGAAGCCATTTACCGTTATAGTTCGCGGCTCATGGACACGACAAATTTTTATATTGGCACATACCACAAGCACACCGATGAGGTGGCCTTTCCTGTTGCGGTGGAGGAGGGGAAACGGGTGCCCTGGCGGACACGGCCGTTTGGCAATGGCATGACCGAGTATCTGCTGCGTACCGGCCAACCGCTTTTTGTGGAAGACGGTTTGGAAAAGTGGCTGCGCAGCCAGGGCGTTGAATCCATTGGCAGCCCTTCTCAATCCTGGGTGGGGGTACCATTGCGTGTTGGTGGTGAAGTAGCCGGGGTCATTGCTTTACAAAGTTTACGACCTCGTTTTTTTACACGAGCACAGTTTGACTTATTGAATGCTGTGGCCAACCAGGCCGCCATTGCCATTCAAAATGCCCGCCAGTTCCAACAAGAACAGGCGCGCGCCCAGCGCCAGCAAATGCTGCGCGAGATTGCGGCCAAAGTCCGCGGTTCGGCCGATGTGGATACGATTATGCGCACGGCCGTACAGGAAATAGGCCAGGCGTTAGGGCGGCAAACTTTTGTTTACCTGGGTGCTGACCAGAGCGAAACAGCCCATGAGGATGCCTGATATGAGCAAAACGAAAGACCTCTACCAGATTCTCTTTCAACAATCCAAAGACGGCGTTTTTGTTATCAACAGCGAAGGCGTCATAACCGATACCAACCAGGCTTTTCGGGAAATGGTGGGTTACGCCGCTGCCCAGCTCAAAAAGCTCAATGTGACTCAACTGATCGTTGGCGAAGAAGAGCAACTCAAACTGGCTGCCATTTTGCAGCAAGAAGGCGCCATACGCGATTATCTGCTGCCGCTACGCTGCAAGAATGGGGAGATGCTGGATGTGCTGACGGCCGTTACCGTACAATATGATGGTAACGGGCAGCCACAAAACTACCTGGGTATCGTCCGTGACATAACCAACCAAAAACAGGCAGCGGTTGCCCTGGAAGAGCGACAGTTTATCTTAGAGGCACTAAACATTCTCTCCCAAGACATTCTTGCCGAACTCGACCCCCACGCCATTCTGGAAACCGTCGTCCGCCGTGTTGTTCACTTCTTTAACGCCACCAGCGCCTACATTGCCAATATTGATGAGGCTGCCGGCGTTCAAGAAGTTGTTGCCGAGCATTATGCGCCCGAAGCAGCGTCCGCTGAACAGGTTTCGGACCTGGGGGTTCAATACAATCTGGTTGAAGCTGGCATCAAAATTGAGCAACTGAAAACGACGCCCTACCAGATATACCATGCCGATGACCCTACCATCCCTGCCTTTGAAGCCAAAGACATGCAAACACATGGTGGCAAAACTATTCTCAATATACCCCTGGTGGCCCGTGGCCGTTTGCTGGGCCTTATTGAAATTTGGGAAAGCCGTCACCGTCGTGAATTTACACTAACCGAATTAGAAATGGCGCAGGCCATTGGTCGCCAGGTGGCGTTGGCCGTAGACAATGCCCGCCTCTATCGCCAGGCAACGACTGAAATTACTGAACGTGAGCAAACGGAGACCACCCTGCGTCAGCGCCAGGAAGCCGGTCGTGTTTTCCAACAGAGGCTGCAAGCATTACAGCTTGTCACCACAGAGTTAGATCGTTCTGACTCACTAGACAGTCTCTATCGCCAGGCAGTCGAATTTGGGCACAACGATTTAGGCTTTGAGCGTATCGGTTTGTTGCTGCTGGACGAGCATACCGGCTACATGCGTGGCACCTATGGCGTCAGCGCCACCGGGCAAATTGTGGATGAACATGACCTCTTTGTGCCGCCCGATGAGCGACATTTGGAGCTAATACGAGCCAAAGGGCACTCCATCTTATACGAAGACGCGCCGCTTTTTACAGGCGGTCAGGTGACCGGGCGTGGTTGGAATGCCATCGCTGTTTTGTGGGATGGTGCTCAGGGTATTGGCTGGCTGGCGGCCGACAATGGCCTGACAGGTATGCCTCCCTCCGAATATGTCTTAGACATACTCACCCTCTATGGTGACACCATTGGGCATCTCATCAGCCGCAAACGGCGCGAAGAAACGGAGCGATTATTCCAACAGAAGCTGCATGTTTTGCAAGAAGTTAATCTGGAACTATCCCGAATTTCGGACATGGCCACTCTGTATCGTCGGGTGATTGAACTGGGCCGGGAAGTGTTAGGGTTTGACCGTATTGGTCTGCTGCTGTATGACAAAGATGCCCGGATGATGAAGGGCACATTTGGCACCGATGATAAAGGCCAACTGCGTGATGAACGTTATTTCCAACAAGAGGTAACGGACCCCGATATATTGGCCGTTATTACCGAGAAGCAGCGGCTGGGGTTTTGGCAAACCAAACCATTGCTGGATGAAGGCAAGCCGGTGGGTAAGGGGTGGAATGCCATGGCCCCGCTCTGGTATGAAGATCAGATTTTGGGCTGGCTGGCGGCCGATAATTTGCTCAAACGGGAGCCATTGCATTCATTCCAGCCCGATTTGCTGGCGCTCTATGCGGCCACATTGGCTCATTTGATTGTGCGGCAGCAAACGGCCGAAAGTCTGCGTGAACAAGAAACATTGCTGCGTCTGGTGCTGGATACCATTCCCCAGTCGGTGTTTTGGAAAGACCACAACTCCACCTACATGGGCAGTAACCTGAACTTCGCGGCGGCGGTAGGTGTTCCATCTCCAGAACATCTGGTGGGCAAATCGGATCATGATTTCTGGCCCAAAGAGCAGGCTGATTATTTTGTGGAGACTGACCGGCGGGTGATGGAAACCCAGGAACCAGCACTTGGCCTCATGGAACAACTTCACCAGCCTGATGGCGCCGTTGTCTGGGCTGAAACGAACAAAGCCGCGCTGTATGATGCCAACGGGAATGTGATCGGCGTGTTGGGTACGTCGGAAGATATTACCGAACGGAAGCAGGCGGAAGAGGCTTTGCGCGAATCGGAGCAGCGGCTTTCGCATCTGGTGCAGCAAAGCCCATTGGCTGTTATTGAGTGGAATCTCAACTTTGAAGTGCGTGAATGGAACCGGGCGGCTGAAACGATCTTTGGTTACACCCGCGAAACGGCCCTCGGCCAACACGCCCGTTTGATTATTCCGCAGGAGTACCACCAACATGTGGATGCCGTCTGGGAGGGATTGGTGAACCAGACGGGTGGTTCCCGGAGTACCAACGGTAATGTGCGCGCTGACGGCCGTCACATAACCTGTGAATGGTACAACACGCCGATTATTGGCGACAATGGCGAAGTGATCGGTGTTGTTTCGTTGGTACAAGACATCACCGAACAAGAAAAATTACAGCAACAGGCACAGGAATCGCTGGCGTTGCTGAATCAGCAGGTTGCCTTTAGTCAAGTGGTCACCAAAGCCCAAACCGAAGCCGAAATCATCAACGCGATGGCCAATCATGCCAGCCATTACGCGCAGGTATCAGTCACCATTTCCCTGCTGGAAACGGTAGGTGAGACGCCGATAGATGTGGTGGTGGCGCACAACAACAATGCCACTGATATCTCGCTAACGCCAATAGGTACACGACGTTCACACAAGGATAACCCCCTCTCCAAGTTTTATTCGCTGGATACAGTCTTTATATCTCTGGATGTTACCCAAGACGAACGATTACCCGTCGCCATTCAGCAGGGTTTTGCCGCCATGAATATTGCCAGCTTTGCCATTTTGCCCCTGAGCGCCAGTGGGGAATGGTTTGGTAACATGACCCTTGTAAGCCCGCAGAAAGAGTTTTTTAACGAACATACATTGGCTATCTACCGTAGTGTAGCTGAACAAGGGACTACCGCCTTACGCGCCGCCCGGCTCCAAGCCGCTACCCAAAGTTCTCTGGCCCGCCGTGAACGCGAAGTGGCGTTGGCTACCCAAATTGCCCAGGAAATTGCCAGCGCGTCTGATTTGAATGAGCTTTACCAGCGCGTGGTGACCCAAATTCATGAACAGTTTGGCTATTACCATACCCAACTGCTGCGGTATGATCCGGCCCTGCAAACGGTGGCCCTGACAGTGGGTTATGGTGAGGTGGGCCAGAAAATGTTGGAGATGCACCACTCGATCCCCGTTGGTGTAGGGCTAATTGGCAAAGCGGCTGCTTCCGGCAAATCTATATTGCGCCCCAACCTGACCGGTGATCCTGATCATCGGTTGAACACACTTTTGCCAGACACAAAAGGTGAGCTTGCTGTGCCCATTAAACTGGGAGATGAGGTATTAGGAGTGCTGGATGTGCAAAGCAACCAGGTTGATGCGCTCAATGCCAATGATCAGCTCATATTGGAAGGTTTGTGCGGGCAGGTGGCGGTGGCTATTGAGAGTACCATTTTGCGGCAAGAAATGGAATCGCGTTTGCGTGAGTTGCATGTGTTACAACGGCAAATGACCCGTGAGGGATGGCGCGAATATCAATCTGTGCGACCGGACACCAGTGGCTATCAATATGATCATGCCGGTGTGCAACTATTGACGGGGGATACCGCTGCGCCGGTGAACGGCCGTGCCGCCAACGGCCGTCAGGCAAAGAGCGATGGGGTGGGTACGGCCGTGACTGCCGCTAACCTGCCCCTACAAATCCGCAACGAAACCATCGGTTTCCTCGGCATCCAGGCCAGCCCAGACAACCCCCTGACCCCCGACGAACAGGAATTCCTGGACGCCGTCTCCAAAGAAGTGGCCGAAGCTCTGGAAGCGGCTCGCCTCTTTGAGCAAACCCAGGACGCCTTATCGGAACAAGAACGTCTCACCGCTGAACTGGAAACGGTTGCCCAGGTTAGCACCGTCGCCTCCACCATTTTAGAAGCCGACGCCTTGTTGCAAGCGGTGGTAGACCTGTCCAAAACCAGCTTTAACCTCTACCACGTTCACATTTACCTGCTGAATGAAACCGGGCGTAAACTCGTCCTCAAAGCCGGCGCCGGTAATGTCGGCCGTCTGATGGCGCTGGAAGGGCGCGAGATTGCCATAGACGCTGATTCCCTGGTGGCCCGCGCCGCCCGCACCCGCCAGGGTGTGCTGGAAAACAATGTGCGCAAAACCGTAGATTTCTTGCCACATCCACTCCTGCCAAATACCCAGGCAGAAATGGCTATCCCCATGATCCTCGGTGACAAACTGGTGGGTGTGCTTGATCTACAAGCCGACAAAATAGACAGCTTCACGGCCGAAGACCTGAAAATCCAGCGTACCCTGGCCTCCCAAATTGCCATCGCCATTGAAAATGCCCGCCAATACGCCGAACAGGTGGAAACCTCCAAAAAACTGCGCGAAGTAGACCAGCTCAAATCGGAATTTTTGGCCAGCATGAGCCATGAACTGCGCACACCGCTCAACTCCATCATCGGTTTTGCCGATGTGTTGCTGGAAGGTTTAGATGGCAACCTGAACGAGCGTATGGAAGAAGACGTGCGCCTCATCCGTGAGAGCGGTAGCCACCTGCGCGAACTCATCGGTGATATTCTGGACATGTCCAAGATCGAAGCCGGCCGTATGGAACTGCGTTACGAAGATGTGGACATGCGCCAGATGGCGAACGATATTATGGCCACCGCCCAACCGCTGGCGCAACAGAAAGGGCTGGATATGTACCTTGACCTGGATGACGCCGTGTCCACCGTGCGCATAGACCGCACCCGTATTCGCCAGGTGTTGTGGAACATCATGGGGAATGCTATCAAGTTCACCGATAAAGGCAGCGTCTCCCTCTCCATGCGTGACGAGGGCAGCCATTTACTGGTAGCCATTCGGGATACGGGTATTGGCATTAAAGAGGAGAACATCGCCATTGTGTTTGAGCAGTTCCGGCAAATTGATGGTGGTCTCAACCGGGCTGCCAGTGGTACCGGCCTGGGTATGCCCATCACCAAGAAACTGGTAGAAATCCATGGTGGCGACATCTGGATTGAGAGCGTGTATGGTCAGGGCACCACTTTCTTGTTCACCCTGCCTTACATACCGCCCTTAAATAGACCCGGCACCGGGCCAATTGCAGACTTTTAGGATGATGGTAAGCGTTCAGTTCCTCAAGAGACCTGACAGGTTTTTGACTTGTGAAGTTTCAAATTGAACTGGTAAAAAACCTGTCAGGTCTGAACGGTTACGGATGATGCCCATTTTGCACCTGAAATTTAGTGGCATTGTTGTTACAATTGGCTGATTGGGTGGTAGTTTTGATAGTTGAGCACCATGTAGAACTGTAGTTTAAGAGGAATTATGGCTGGTACACGCAAAAAAGTATTGTGCGTTGAGGACAACTCGGTCAATATGTTATTGGTCTCACGCATTGTGGAAGCAGAAGGGCATGAATTGATTCAGGCGGCGGATGGATATGCGGCGCGTGATCTACTGAAAGAAACTGTGCCCGATATTATTTTATTAGACATCAACTTGCCCGGTGTGTCTGGATTGGAACTGGCGCGGGAGTTTAAGTCTGACACCCGGTTAAGCCATGTGCCGCTCATCGCCACGACCGCGCAGGTATTGGTGGGTGACCGGGAACGTTGTCTGGAAGCGGGCTGCGATGACTATTTGCCCAAACCGTTGGATATTCGCAAACTGCGTGAAGTGCTGCGGTTTCATCTAAGCAACGGTCAATAACACCGCTGAAAAGCCCGGCTTTTAGCAAAAGCCGGGCTTTTTTGTTTTATTTATCTTCCCACCCAATAATCACCGACGGTTTCCCCTGAATATGAGTCAAAAATAGAATACGATGATTTTCTTTGGGGCCGGTGAGCCGTAACTGCCGTTGTAGTTTTTCTGGTTCTAATGGCGAACCACGCTTTTTGACGGTGACTTGGCCAATCTGGTTTTGGTGCAGATAGTGGCGCAGTTGTTTGAGTTGAAACGGCCGTACCGCCTCCACCACATACCGCTTTGCAAAAGGGGTCTCCTGGGGGTCATCGCTGGTTAGATAAGCAATCTCCTCATCAATCTTGTTTGCCCCCAACTGCTGCGCCAATGCCTCGACCAGATGCGCCCGGATGACCGCGCTGTCCGGTTCGTATAGATAATGACCAACGGCCGTGACCGGGGTAGGTTGTGCCGGTAAATCCGCGTCCGTCAGGGAATGACCTTCAGGCAGCAGGGTGGCCCGCCGGTTGGCGTCGCTGCGCAAATCACCCGCCCACAACACACACTCCTTCATGTCACCGGTCAGCGAGATAAACTCGGCTTCCACGCCGGGTGGGATTTCCGCATAATCTATGGCCGGGCTGACTTTCACGGCCGTATGCGCTCCCCATCGTTCTACCAGATTAAGCGGTGGCTGGTACTGATGAACGGAATGAAAGCGACGGCCGTGTTCATCCCGCCGCGCCGGATCAAAAAAGACGGCCTCCGCCGGCAGCGGAGTCAATTCTACCAGGTCGGCTTGCAAGGGATGAAACTGCGCTCCATGCCCATAAACGCGCACATTCTCTTGCGCCATCGCCAACCGCACGGCATCCCACTCAATGCCCGTGACGTGGGCATGAGCCGCCAGCGCCAGCGCATCCCCACCGATGCCGCACCCCAAATCAGCCACCTGGCGAAAACCGGCGGCAGCAAAACGTTGTGCCCGATAGTGTGAAATCGTTTCGGCGGAGGCTTGTTCTAGCGCCGGACGGGTGAAAAACATCTGGTCAGCGCGGCTGAATTTGACGGCGGCTTGCTGACGTAGCATCACCGTTTCCATTATCGCCTGCGCCTGCGTGGGCGGCAACTGCTGCCGCAATTGGGCGGCAATTTGTAGGTGGTTGTGCGGAGTGATGGGGGTAACGACGAACCCGAAGCGGCTTCGGGCCGTGTCCTTCAGCCACTGTTCCCCCTCTGATGAGAGTAAAAATTGCAGGTCATCCAGGGTCATGGGTTTATGCCAGGCCGTTGGCCTGGGGATTCCATCCCCAGGCTGAGACAAAAAACGCGCTCAAGCGCGTTGGGTAGAGTACCAACCGGCTTGAGCCGGTTTGATATACCAGACGCCGAATTCCATTCGGCGGCGATGGTCGGCGTGTGACCGCTCAAGGCAATGCCGGTTCTAGTGGCAGCGCCATGAAGTCATCCGTTTCTTCGTCCGCCAGAATAGGCACGGCCGTACCCACCTCCTGCCGCCCACATAACGCCTGGTAAGCACACACCTGGCACTGGGATCGGTCTTCCGTTAATGGCCAGACGCCGCCCTCAACCTGCTGTGCCTCAATCTGGGCGACAATGGCGCTGATCTCCGCCCAATTTTGCTCGTGCCATGTCTGGTTGTAGGTAATGACGCGCGGTTCGTCCGGGGCAGTGACATACCAATAGGTGATGCTGATCTGGTCGGCTGGCAGCGGGTTGTGCCCTTCGCCCCACAAAGCGGTTCCACCTTCGGCCAGCATCGCCAGGTAGAGGCGCGTTTGCCAGTCATACCGCAGCGTCGTTTCATCGGGCGGTCGCCCTGTTTTCCAATCGTACAGTTGGGCGAAAGGGATGCCGTTTTTTTCACCGATGACGAGCAGGTCGAAACGGCCGTGCAATAAATGTTTGCCAATCGGAATCGTCAGGGTGAGTTCGGGTAGGGTACGGACATGGGACATGTTACGGCCGTGGGGTAGCTTTGGCTTGTACTTCTCAAACGTCAGCCACCATCCCCGCAGCGTACGGTCGTCAATTGTGGTTGTCTCCACCGGCAGCCCTAGAAAATGGCGCTGCGCCAGTTGGTGAAACTGCTGCCCCAGCCCCAGCCGCGCCTCATCCGCCACCGGCAGCGGCGCGGCCGGCCACGCCGCCCCGTCCAGATACCGCAGTTGAAACCGGCGGCGACATTCCAAAAAAGTAATCAGTTTGCCCCGGCTGAGAAGAAACGTTTCATTCATAGCTGGTAATCGGTGATCGGTAATCAGTCATTGACCTGTCATTCCGAGTGGAGTCTGCGGAACGAGGAATCTTTCGATTATTCCACCAGTTTTTGTTCTACGGCCGTATACAATTCCTCAAATTGTGATGCCTGGTGCATATCGGCCGTCAGCGTATTCATGTTCTGCAAAATATCCATCAGCCCGGCAATCGTGTTGCGGATGCGCGTGTACAGGTCAACATCCTCCCGAATCCCTTGCAAATAGGCTTGCGAATCAATACTCTTCATCGCCTCGTTCAACTGCCTGATCTTGTCATCCCAATACTTGATGTACTCAATGCGGTCTATGGCATCGTAAATTTTGGCGTCTGGCAGTACCACCGGGAAAATGCGGGCATAAAAATTGTTATGGTTGGCAATCTCTACCAGTTCAAACATACAATTCTTGGAACGCAAATACTTATCGCTGAGTACCACCACAATCGCCTGCCCGGCCCCAATTTCCTGCATAAACTCGCGGATCAATCCCTTGAACCCCAAATCCCGTTTATCCCGCACCAGGGCAATGCCCCGTTCTTTGAATGATTGGTCAATCTGGTTGACAATGTTTTCACTGTCGCCGCCCCAGGCATAGGAAACAAACACCTTCTTTTCCCGCAGCGCCGGTGGTGGTGGCAACGTGTTAGGCAGCGGCGGTCTGCCCGGCCCTGGCGGCAGGTTGGGTTTATATCCATACGGCGTCAAATCCAGGTGAGGGCGGAGGGTGGCCACGGCCGTCATCAACTGCTGTTCCTGCCCCCGTCGTTTGGCAAAACCTTGCAAATCTTGGGCCATACGGCTGACGTTCCCCGGCTGCGAAAACACCTCGCCGCCATCATACCCCAGTTCCAAACACAGTTCGTCCAGCTCTATGGCGCTGAAGCTGCCTCTGAGTTCCTTGAAAAACAGGTTGTAATTGTCTGCCATGTAACCATTGCCTCCTGAAAACTTGTGGCGCGATTTGGCAAATCGCGTTACGCCGTCACTATACAAACGAAACTCAACTTGTCAAGCCAATTTGTTTTTCGCCCACCATCACGGTATTGGTCGGCGGCCAGGGCAGGGGGAGCAAACGGCCGTCCCCCATCCGCCGATATAACTTCACCTTCCCCTCCCACCGGTTTTGCACAATCCAGGGGTTGGTATACACACGCGAACCACGCGCTGGCTCATTCGGGTTTTCCAGCACCGTAAAACCGGCCACGGCCAGCGCCGCCTTCCACTGGCTAAAGCTCCAAAACGCAAACGCCTCATGCATTTCGCTGTCCCAATTGTCGGTGTAATCCTTCTTGCTCATAAACTCCACCGCCTCTTGCAGCGTCAACACCACATAGGGCACCCCGTCCACCTCTTCCCGGCGATACCGGATCGGCGCGGCCAGAAAATCCTGGGCAAAGTGGTGGAAACGGCCGTCCGTAGACAGCCCCTCCCCATACTGCCGCCGGGCTTCCGGGTCGGTGGGTGGTTGGGGGTCTGGGGCACGGCCGTCGGCCGCATTCAGCCACATGTACACCTCCTGCTCCTTCGCCTCCGGTCCCACCACATCCCGGATCACCAGCCGCCCGCCCGCGCGCGTCTGGCGGAACTTCTCCGCCAGATAGGCCCGCAGCGTCGCCTCCCCCGCGCCATACGACCACAACTCATGGGTCGTCGAATTGCAGATTGTGGTGTCAATTGAACCCGGCTCAAACAGCGGTTGCGCAATGTTGCGCTGGTGAAAATGCACATACGCCCCGCCAAAATCCCCGGCCCGCAGCCGATCCAGCGCCCGCGCCATAAACTCCCCGGTAATCTCAATGCCGATCAGGTCCGAATCCGGGAAGTCGGCGGCGATCAGCGCCAGCAGCGCCCCATCTGCGCACCCCTCGTCCACAATTTTGCCGGGCAGGATCGCCTCTTTGATGTCCCCATATTTCAGGCGAATGATCTCCTGGTTGCCCATGCCGTAGGCATAGGCGGCATAATCCCGGCTGGCCGTCAGGTCGCCCGATTCCGTCAGCAGCGGGTCACGCCACAGCCTGTGTACCCGGCGCGGCACGTCGGGAAAATCCTGCCACAAGTCAAAGGTCGCCGCCGCCACCTTTTCCCGCAGTTCGCGGTCACTAAACCACTGGTCGCCTGCCGCTACCAGCTTTTGCAGCAGGTCATTGGGTGTGTCCGGCTGGGGGTCAAAGGCGGATTCGGCGGGCAGGATGGCAAAGCCCAACTGTTGAAACATCGCCATCACGCCCGGCGTGCAGGTCAGCACGGCGCAGTTCTCCGGCGTCAGCGCCAGGTCGCCTTCCGTTTGTTCCTCGATCTCCTTCAGCACAAATTCGGCAAAACGGGGGGTGGGGGGGTAATGGGGGATGCCGATGATGCGGTATTGGATGCTAAAGGTCATTTCCAACGGCCGGGCAAACCGATCCACGCCAATGGCCCGCACATGAAAGGGGATGGGGTTGTACCGGGCATGTTGCTGGTTGGCCGAGGTGACGGCAAAAACGATCTGGTCAATGGGGGTGTTGGTGGGGGGGACACGGCCGTCCACAAACGGCAGCGCCGCCAGCGGCATCCGCAGCAGCCCGCGTAGGTACTGTTCCTGAAAGGCTGTGTTCAGCAAATGCCGCCCCGGAAAAAGCAAAACCGTCATACACCGAGTATAACCCAAACACCCTCCCCGTTCGTAGTAGGCGATTCATCGCCTGCAAAAGGCACTAAAGTGCCTACTACGAACGAGGGAGGGGGTGAAAAATTTTTGTAGCGATCTCGCGCCTATGGGCGCGAGAGCCTGCGCAATGGTAATGGAGCAGGCAAGAACAGAGATCAGAGATCAGGATGAGATGGGGGACGACGCACCACCAACCGGAAACCGCCGTAGTAGAGACCGCGAACTGTAGGATGATAGTGGTCGCGGCACGCAGCGCGGGCGGCGTACTGGTCGAAGTCCCACGAACCGCCGCGCACCACGCGCCGGACCTGTCCATCCAGATTTTCACGGCCGTCATCTCCCCGATATGGTTCTTCATCTGCCCACCGTGTCTGGCACCATTCCCAGACATTACCGCTCATATCCTGTGCCCCACAAACGGCCGTGCTGTGCGGGAAAGAGCCAACGGCCGTTGTCCGCCCCACGTCTGCCTCTCTTGAATTGATAATGCCATCCTGCCATTGCTCGCCCCAGGGGTAGGTACGGCCGTCGGTATGCCGCGCTGCCCATTCCCATTCCGCCTCCGTCGGCAGCCGGTATGGCTGGCCCGTTTGCGCGCTTAACCAGTTACAATACGCCACCGCCTCATACCAGCTCACTCCCACCACCGGCTTATTGTCAATGGAGATAAATGGATCATCCCAATGACGCGGTTGGGTCCACTTCTCCTTGCCGCGCTGCTGCCATCCCTCTTTCGTCCAGAAATCGGGGTTCTCATACCCACCCGCCGCCACAAAAAAGCGGTACTGCGCATTGGTCACCGGATAGCGGGCAATGGCAAACGCGTCCACCTGCACCCTATACTTCTTTTCACCCATCAAAAACGGCCCCGCCGGAATGGGGATCATCTCCGGCTCCAGCGTACAGACGCCAGGGCGTGGGTCGCCCAACAGCCCCAGGGCGTCGCCCGCCTCCGCCCGCTGCGGCGGCGTCAGCGCCCCCGCCGCCAGCAGCGCCACCAGCATCCTTTGCAGCCGGGGTAGCACCTTGCGCCCCACGTCGTCCCGCCGCGCCACCTCCTTGCCCACCACCAGCATCATCCCCGCCGCCAGCCACACCCGGTACCAGCCGCCCGAATCCTCGGCTGCCGGTACCCGCTCCGGCAGCACCTCGCGGATGCCATCCAGCGCCTTTTCCACATTGTTCTGGTTAAACACCAGCGTACCCGCCGCCAGATTCAGCACCTCGCGCCAGCTATCCCCCCGCTGCGCCAGCTTCGGTGCCCCCCGCGAAAAATCTCGCCGCGAGGCCACATAACAGGCCGCCAGATATTCCTGAAAGGTGCGGTGCGGAAAACGGTAGACGCGCTGCTGCTGCCCGCCGTGCCCCACCAACAAATGCGCCCGCCGCTCCGTGTACTCCACAAACTGCTCCGCCTTCTGGTAACTGCCCAGGTGGTTTTTGGCAATGCCCATCACCTCCGTCTCGGCAATATCGGCCGACTCCTGCCGGTCGGCCGCCCGGCTGTGGGCCTTCCAGGCGATCTCCCACAATAGACGTTCCAACTGCTGCTGGTTCACGCCCAACTGCGCCAGAAAGTCGGGCATCTCCGCGCCGGGGCCGGTCTCTTTGTGCCGCTGCCAGCGCAGCAGCAGTGTCTCCACACACGCCTGGTAGAGCCGGGCGCGTTCATCTGGCAGCATGCCATGATACGTCTGCACCAGGGCCATGATGGTCAACAGCATCGGGTTTTCGGCCAGCGGTTGCAGACGGTGGCGGCGGGCGGCCGTTTGTAACTGCCCCGCCATCTGTCTGGCCTGCTCCGCCCCCAATTCTCCCGTTTCCGCCAGTACCCTATACCAACTGCTGATGAACTGGTCAATCTGCTTCTCGTTGAGCGGCTGCAACGTTTGCACCGGCACACCCTGCGGCGTTTCGGCGGCGGCAAAGGAGAGGATGCGGCAGGTGGCTACCCAGCGGTTGTCCAGGTACGGCCCTTCACTCAGGGCGGCAATGGCCTGCCACACCGTCGGGCGCTGTTCGAGCGGCACTTCATCCACCCCATCCAGCAGCAGCAGCAAGCGCCCCTGCCGCGCCAGCGTGTGCAGGGCGGGCACGGCCTCTTCAAATCCCTCCGCCCGCAGCCGGTTTTCGATGTACTGCCAGATGGCCGCCGAAGAATGGGGCGCAAACGGCGTGGCCGCAAAATCACGCAGTTCCACCAGCACCGGCAGCAGCCCGCCCATTGTCCAATGACCCTCTTCTTTGTTCGTAATAGGCGATTCATCGCCTTTGTTTGTAGTAGGCAATTTATTGCCTGTTGCCAGCGTTTTTTCCTGTTGCCAGCGCAGCAACTTTGTCCACGCCTTGTCAGGGGCCAATCCCTGCTGCGCCAGACAGTGCGTCAGGAACCGCAGCAGCGTAGATTTGCCGGAGCCGGGGTCGCCCAACAAAATCAGGCGCGGCCGGTAATGGATGTGGGCCAGGGCGGCGCTGTACCGCTGGTGAATGGTCACGTTTTCCTGTTCGGCATGGGCGGTCTGGTAAACGGCCGTGCCCGCGTCCAGGTTGATAAACACCTGCTCCAGAGAGACGGCGGCGGCGTCCCGCCCTTGTGGGTCTAGCGGCGCCAACGGCAGGCGGTTGGTGCGTTGAGCAATCACTTTCAGGTAGGGCTTCACACTGTCCGGCGTGCCCTCGCCCACCGCCCCAAAGCGGCTGATGATCGCTTCCAGTTCCGGCAAACGGTTACGCCGCTGCATGAATTTGATCAATTCCAGCCCCTTGCCGCCTTTGCCGACGGACGGCAAGCTTTCATAGTCTATTTGCAGGTGAAAGCAGATGGTTCTGAGTTCGTCTTCACTGACCCGTTCTTGTAAGAAACGCAAAATCTCTGTCTGATTCATCTCTTCTTCGTTCTCGTTCGTAGTAGGCGATTTATCGCCCTCTTCGTTTGTAGTAGGCGATTTATCGCCTTCAAACGGTACTAAAGTGCCTACTACGAACTAATCATCCCAACCTTTTCCATAATCTCGCAGCGGATAAGTTCGCCACAAGTCACGTAACCAGTCACGGCCGTGATGCGCCACATACCAATGCACACTACTCTCCGCCCACTCATATGGGACTCTGCCAACCCGTGTTTGACCGGATTGTAATGGATGCAATTCAGGGTGGTGCAATAATGCGCTTCGGAGCGGATGGCCCGGTCGGTAAAACGATACCACACTTTACGCCCAGACACGCCATTTCGCGGTTCCAGGTCACGGCCGTTGGCCCGTGAACTCTCTTGAAACAATGATGTGCATGTTCATAACAGGCAGCGGTCAACAAATAATACTCTCGATCTTGAACAGGGTGTGGTGGTTCGTGTGGTGGATAGCCTCGCGCTCCCCGCTCCTGTACTAATTTCCGCCGCTCCTCTGGCGTCAACTTGCGATACTCATACATATCACATCTATTGCCCCCGTTCGTAGTAGGCGATTTATCGCCTTCTGACGGCGATAAATCGCCTACTACGAACGAAGAAGGGGGTGTTAACCATACGTCGGTGGGTTGGGGTTGTTGATGAACCAGAAGTAGTAGACCAGCAGCCCCAGGAATATGGTGAGCATATACAGGGCGTAGGAGACGCGCATGAACAGCTTGTAATTGTTGAACTTGAGGGCGTTAATCATCAGCCCGTTGGCGCGCAGGACGATAAACACCCCTAGAACAACGGCAAAAAAGCCCACAATGCCATGCAGGGTGGTGACCAGATAAAAGGGTTCACCGAGTAAGTTCGGCACGCCGGGAGCCACAAAGTCGCGGTAGGGCAAAATCATCAGCCAGAGAACGAGGATGACGTTCAGGATAACAGATGTGGTCTGCATCCAGCGGTGGGTCTGGTACTTTTGCCGCCGGGCCATGACCACGCCCACCGTCAGCGCCAGACCAATGAGGATCATCAATATCAGCGTCATATCGGCTGCCCAGTTAGCGGCCGTGCCCAGAAAGCCGGGTTTGTGCATCAATTCAGTCATGCCTGCTCTCCGTTTGTAGCAGGCGATAAATCGCCTACTACGAACTTAGTGTGCGAGGATTTTGCTCAGGAACAATTTGGTGCGGTCGTGTTGGGGTTTGTCGAATAATACCTGTGGCGTGTCAATTTCAATGACCTGGCCGTTGTCCATGAAGACCACACGCCGGGCGGCGGCGCGGGCGAAGCCCATTTCGTGGGTGACAACGACCATGGTCATGCCTTCTTCGGCCAATTGCAGCATCACATCCAGCACTTCCTTGATCATCTCCGGGTCGAGGGCGCTGGTGGGTTCGTCAAAGAGCATGATTTTGGGCTGCATGGCTAACGCTCTGGCGATGGCCACGCGCTGCTGCTGCCCGCCAGATAGTTGGCGCGGGTAGGCGCTGGCTTTTTCGGGGATGCCCACATGCCGCAGTTGCTCCATGGCGATCTCATTCGCTTCTTCTTTGCTGCGTTTGCGCACTTTGCGTTGGGCAATGGTCACATTTTCCAGCACGGTGAGGTGGGGGAACAGGTTGAACTGTTGGAAAACCATACCTACTTCGGCGCGCACCTTGTTGATGTCGGTCTGTTTGTCTTCCAGATGCACGCCGTCTATGTAAACCGCGCCGCTGGTGGGGGTTTCCAGGTGGTTGATGCAGCGCAAGACGGTGCTTTTGCCGGAGCCGCTTGGTCCCACAACGACCACCACTTCGCCGCGTTTCACCTGCAAGTTGACCGCTTTGACGGCTTCGATGCTGCCAAAATACTTGTGTAAATTATCAATGATTATGATTTCGTCGTTCATGGTGAATTCCTGAAACCTGACAGGTCTCCAAAGACCTGTCAGGTTTGTGCATTAACCCCGGTCTTTGCCAATGCGTTGTTCATACCAGCGCAGCAGCAAACTGAGAATGATGGTCATGGCTAAGTAGAGAAAGGTGAGTACCAGATAGGATTCGCGGAAGCGGAAGGTGCTGCCGGCGTGCAGCCGGGCCAGTTGGGTAATGTCACGCACGGCCAACACAGAGACGAGGGAGGAGTCTTTGAGCATGGCGATGAAGTCGTTGCCCAAGGCGGGGGAGATGTTGCGGATGGCCTGGGGCAGGATGATGTAGCGCATGGATTGGGTATAGGTCATGCCCAGGGAGCGGGCGGCTTCCATCTGCCCTTTGGAGATGGATTCGATGCCGGCGCGGAAGATTTCGGCCAGGAAAGCGCCGTAGATGACGGCCAGGGCGATGATGGCGCGCGTATTGGGGGTGATAAACCGGTTGTCTACGCCGAGGGCGCCGGAAACGGGGGGAACGAGGACGAAGGCGACGGTGAAGATGAGGACGAGGGTGGGCACACCGCGAATGAATTCGATGTAGGTGATGGCGATGTTGCGCACGGCCGTGTTCCGGCTGATGCGTCCTAACCCGGCCAATAAGCCCAACACCAGGGCGATGGCAAAGGCAGTGATGGTGGTGTACAGCGTCACCTGGATACCGGGGATAATAAATTGGAAGGCGTTGCTGTAGGCGGGGTTGCGGATAATCAGGATGCCCATCAAGGCTAGAAAGGTAAAAATTGCTACCAGCCACCAGGGGAATTCCCGCCAACTATTTTGCCAGCTACTATCAGGGGTTGCTTGAATTTCCGGGCCTGTCATTTCTCCTCCTTAAATTTCAACGCAAAGGGGCAAAGAGGCCAAAGGGTCAAAGACAAAGAAGAAAAGGGAAATTTACTCTGTTTGTGGGGTCTCTTTCTGCTGTGCCCTGGGCCTGCCATCTCCTGTTTGATCGGGGTTCGTGGGCAAGATGATAACGTAATTTTGTCGGGAAACAAAAAAGCGCCAGAGGCATCCCTCTGGCGCTTGCATTTTCCCGGAAACTCCAGGTTTCCGGGAAAATGTCCTTATTCCAAATCGTCATAGGTGATTGTAAAAGCCGGGCCGAAGAAGCGTTCATTGATCTCGGCCAGGAAGCCACTGTCAATCATAGCGCGCAGGGCCAGATTGACCGCTTCTACCAGGTCGCTGCCTTTGGGGTAGATGAAACCCAGTTGGTCGCTGGAGAGGGAATCGCCTATCAGTTTGAGACTGTCGGCGTTTTCACCCTGGTAGCCCAGCCCGGATATTTCATCAATGATGACGGCGTCAATGTCGCCAGCGATAAGGGCTTGCACGGCAAAGGGGAACTGCTCAAAGGCCTGGATGCGGTCGGCAGGCAGATATTCCAGCGCCGTTTCGTAGTTGGTGGTGCCGGTTTGGGTACCCAGGATCAAGCCGGTGTCGTTGACGATGTCTTCGATGCCGGTGATGCGGTCTTCGTCCAGACGTACCAGCAGGCGCTGCTCGATGCTGATGTAGCCGTCGGAGAAGTCCACAATTTCGGCGCGCTCTTCGGTGATGGTAATGCCGTCGGCGGCGGCGTCATACTGTCCATCGGCGACGGCCTGGATCATACCTTCCCAACCGGCTTCCACATAGACGGGGGTGCAGTTGAGCAAACGGCAAATTTCGTCCCACACTTCATAATCCCAACCGGCCGGTTCACCCGTTTCCGGGTCAATGTAGTTGAAGGGCAAATAGGCGTTTTCCACGGCGATGGTGACTTCACGGCCGTCTAAATCCGGCAGCGCCCCCTCTGTCTCTTCTTCCGGCGGGAACAGGTCGTCATAGGTAATGGTGAAGGAGGGGCCAAAGTAACGGCCGTTCACTTCCCCCAGAAAACCGCTGTTGGCCATTTCCCCCAGGGCGGTATTGACCGGCTCTACCAGGTCGCTGCCTTTGGGGTAAATGAAACCCAACTGGTCGCTGGAGAGGGAATCGCCCGCCAGTTTGAGCTGATCGGAATTTTCGCCCTGGTAGCCCAGACCGGAAATTTCATCAATGATGACGGCGTCAATGTCGCCGGCAATGAGTGCCTGCACGGCAAAGGGGAACTGCTCAAAGGCCTGGATGCGGTCGGCAGGCAGATATTCCAGCGCCGTTTCGTAGTTGGTGGTGCCGGTTTGGGTACCTAAAACCAGCGCCGTATCATTGACGATGTCTTCGATGCTGGTGATACGCTCTTCATCCAGGCGCACCAGCAGGCGCTGCTCGATGCTGATGTAACCCGCAGAGAAGTCCACAATTTCGGCGCGATCTTCGGTGATGGTGATGCCGTCGGCGGCGGCGTCATACTGTCCATCAGCGACGGCCTGAATCATACCTTCCCAACCGGCTTCCACGTAAATGGGGGTACAGTTGAGCAAACGGCAAATTTCGTCCCACACTTCATAATCCCAACCGGCCGGTTCGCCGGTGGTGGGATCAATGTAGTTGAAGGGCAAATAGGCGTTTTCCACGGCGATGGTAACTTCACGGCCACCCAGGTCGGGCAGACCGCTGGTTTCTTCGGTGGCTGTCTCCTCACTGGTTGTTTCGGTGGTTGTTGTCTCTTCGGTCGTGGTTTCGGTGGGTTCGGCCGTATCCCCACCGCCACTGGTGCAGGCAGCCAACAACAGCGCCAGCAAAAGGGTCAACAACAAAATAAGGCGTTTTTGTTTCATCTCTTTCGTCTCCTTTATGACAAACAAAACTTGTAAAACGAGGGCAAATTATGGCAGACCCTCAGGGTTTGTCAAACCATCTGCGTTGGGCAATGCCAGGCACAGGGCACAATCATTTAGTCAACCAGGATGGTTTTACCCTGTGCCTGGCACTACAGGAAGGGTACGCACCTGGGCCACATCGGCCTGGATTTGGGTCTTTAATTCGTCCAGGCCGCTGAACTTCTTTTCCGGGCGGATACGCGCCAGAAATTCCAGGCAAAGTTCCTGATCATACAGGTCGTCATCAAAATCCAACAGGTGGGCTTCGACGGTGAGGTGGACGCCGTCTACGGTGGGACGTACGCCGACGTTGGTGGCGGCGCGGTAGGCGGCCGGCCCCACCCAGGCGGTGGTGGCATACACGCCGTTGGCGGGAATGACCTGTTCGGGCCAGTAGGCGGTGTTGGCGGTGGGGAAGCCGATGGTACGGCCGCGTTGATCACCCCGCACCACGATGCCCCGCAGGCGATACGGCCGTCCCAAACACCCATTCGCCGCTTCTATTTCCCCGGCCTGCAAGTGGCGGCGGATGCGGCTGCTGCTCACCCGTTCCCCTTGCCAGGTGACAATATCGTTGACCAGTTCCACCGTGTACCCTTTTTCCTGGCCCAGCGCCTGCAAAAAGGGCACATCCCCTTCACGCTGGTAGCCCAGAGCAAAATTGCCGCCCCATAGCTGGCGCATGTCCAGGTAGCGGCACAACTGCTCCACAAAATCGGCAGCGCGCGTGTGGCGTACCTCTTCGGTGAAGGGGTGGGTAATGACCACATCCACGCCACAATCAGCCAGCCAGTTCACCCGGTCGGCCAGGGTGGCAATGTAGTAAGGGCCGGTCAAATCACGCAGCACCCGCTGCGGATGGGGGAAAAATGTGAGTACGGCCGTGCGCATCTGCATCTCGTTGGCCGCCGTTACCATCCGTTTGAGGACGGTCTGGTGCCCCAGATGCACACCATCAAACGAGCCAATAGCGACCAGGGTGGGCACGCCATTGGGCACTTCGGAAAGCTGGTTGACGGTAATAAAATCACTCATAGTAGTTGCGTATTTTACCAGTTTCAAGCAGGATGAAACATTTTGTGTGGTTGCCACTCCTGTGTTTCTTGTAATTGCACGATACCCATAAACAAGTTTTCAGGTGCATAGGCGCGCGCCAATTTTGCCTGGGCGTGTGCTGGCTGCCAGGGGACGGTTTGTCCTTGCCTCAAATGGGCGGCTTCTGTTTCAGTGAAGGCGACGGCAGGTAGGTGATGCACGGCCGTGTCTAGTGGCAGTGTATGGGTGTTCAGGTGTTCAGGTGTTAAGGTGTCCAGGGGCACGGCCGTGTCTAACGTGAATTCGCCGACGGCCGTGCGCCGCAGCGCGGCCACATGGCCGCCGCAGCCCAACCGCTCCCCCAGATCATGCGCCAGCGAGCGGATATAAGTGCCCGATGAGCAAATAATACGCAGTGTTAAAAACGGCAGGTCAAACGCCAGTTGTTCCAGTTCATAAATGGTGACGGCGCGGGCTTTTACTTCCACCTGTACTCCCTGGCGCGCCAGTTTATAGAGTGGTTGCCCCTCTTTTTTTAGAGCGGAATAGATGGGTGGCCTCTGTTGGATGGGGCCACGAAATTGGGCCAGGGCGGGGGGAAGGTCGTCGGTGGTGAAGCGGCACGGCCGTTCGGCCACCACCTCGCCATCAGCGTCATACGTATCCGTACTTTGCCCCAGGCGAATCACCACTTCATACGTCTTGGGCTGCCCCATCATATATTCTACCAACCGGGTAGCCCGCCCCAGGCACACCAGCAGCACCCCGGTTGCCAATGGGTCCAGCGTACCGGCGTGGCCCACCCGGCGCAGTCCGGCTACCCGCCGCACCCGGTTCACCACATCATGCGAGGTTATGCCGGCAGGTTTGTCAATGTTGAGGATGCCTTCGGGGAGGGGGGGCATAGGAGAGAGGGGGAGGTTGGGAGATTCAATCTCTTAATCTCCCCATTACCTACGATTCTTTGCTCTGTTGGCGAATGGCGGCTTTGCAGGCGTTTACCACCATCTTTTCTGCTTCGGCCAGAGGGCCGGGCAGGGTGCAGCCAGCCGCCAGGGGATGTCCACCGCCGCCCAAATTTTGGGCAACCTCACCCACATTATAGGGTGGGCGGCAGCGCAGCCCTACGCGCACGTTGCCATCGCCCATTTCGATGATGACCGCGCCTATAGCGGCTTCGTCTACATCGGCCAGGATGTTGCTGAGGCCGTTGGAACTGGAGCCGTTGTGCCCGGCGGCTTTGCGTTCCTGGTGGGTGATGGTTGTCCAGACCAGGCCATCTTCAAACTGCATATTGTTCAGGCCGGAGCGCCATAATTGGATGGTGGAGAACTCTTTCAGATTGAGCGCCTGGGTTGTGACCAGGGGTAAATCGGCGCCGGCGGCTACCAGGGCGGCGGCTATGTGCAGCGTTTCGGCGCTGGTGCCCACAGTCCGAAAGCCCATGGTATCTGTGACCAGACCGGTGAGCAGGCACAGCGCCAGCTCCGGGGTCATAGTCAGCCCCCAATCGGTGAACAAGTTGTAGAGGATTTCCGTGGTAGACACGGCCGTGTCCACTACCAGATTGATCTGCCCGAAGTAGGTATTGGTGGCGTGGTGATCAATGTTGATAACCGGTGGGTGGGGGAAGGGTAGCCCGGCAAATGATTGCCCCATCCGTTGTTCATCGCCGCAGTCTAACGCGATGATCAGGTCAACCAGGCCACGATACGGGGGGCGTTTGACCTGGGTGGCGCGGGGCAAAAAATGAAACCGCTCCGGTGTTTTGTCATCGCACAGCAACACGACTTTTTTGTCCCATTGGGAGAGCGCCAGGCTGACGGCCGTCAGCGAAGCCACTGCGTCTCCATCTGGGCCGGTATGCACAATGGCTAAAATGTGATCGGCTGACTGAATGGCGCGACGAATTTCGGTGGCAATGGGAGCGTCAATTTCTTCGCTGTTCAGTGGCAAGGCTCTTTCCCTATGGCGATTCCGGCGCGTCATCCACGGCGGGCGGAATTTCTAACGTATTCAAAATATCTTCCACTTCCTGAAAATGGCGCAGGCGTGGATCCCAATGAAAATGGAGAAGGGGCGCTTTGCGCAGGTCCATGCGGCCGGCCACTTCATGCCGCAGATAACCGGCGGCTTTTGCCAATGCGGCCATCACCTCTTCCTGGCGTGACTCATCCCCCAGGGCATTGACATAAACATCGGCATGTTCCAATTCGCGGTCAATGGTCACTTCGGTGATGGTGACATCTTGCAAGCGCGGGTCGTTTAATCCGCGCAGGAAAATCTCGCTCAAAAGCTGCTGCATCTGTTCGGCGGTGCGTTGTTGGCGAATTTTACTCATGATCTACCCTAAACAAACGGTGCGTAGGCTAACACGTACCATTGGTTATGATACTTCAACTTTTCGGCTCACAAAAAATTCGAGGATGTCACCGGGTTGGTAATCCTGGTAATTTTCCAGACCGACGCCAAACTCAAAACCGGTTTTCACTTCGCGCACGTTTTCGTGCAAATGTTTCAGACTGCTAATGCGGGCTTCATGCAACACTTTGTTATTGCGGATGAGACGGCCGTAAGCGTTACGCCTGGTTTCACCACTGCGCATATAACAACCGGCGATGTTACCTATGCTGCGGATCCTGAACACCTGCCGCACTTCTGCTCGACCAATGACCACTTCTTCGTAGGTCGGGGCCAGCAGCCCCTTCATCGCTTTTTCTATATCTTCAAACAGCTTGTAGATGATGTTGTATGTTTTGATCTGCACCCCTTCGTTGATAGCGGCGTTGCGGGCGATGGGGTCAGCCTCCACGTTAAAACCGAGGATGACGGCCTGCGAGGCAGAGGCCAGCATCACGTCACTCTCTGAAATGTTGCCGGTGCCGGAGAGCAAAATTTCCAGGGAAACTTCTTCGTTTTCCCGGCTCATTTTGTCCAGGGTGGTGATGATTGGTTCTAAAGAACCCTGCACGTCAGCTTTGATGATGAGATTGAGCGTTTTGCTTTCGCCTTCCAGTAAACGGGCAAAGAAATCGTCTAAGCTCACGCCGCGGCTGGGCAAGACCAGACCCACCCGTTTTTGTTCATCCAATTCGGCCACAACCGCGCGGGCGTCTTTTTCACTTTTGACCATGCTGAACTGCTGCCCGGCGCTGGGCACGCCGTTCAGGCCGGAGACGGAGACAGGGGTAGCCGGGCCGGCTTCGGCAATACGTTTACCTTTGAAGTCATACATGGCTTTGACACGGCCGTAATAATCCCCAATGAGCAGCGTGTCGCCCAGGCGCAGCGTGCCGTTTTGCACCAGTAGCGTACTTACCGGGCCACGCCCTTTTTCTACCCGCGCTTCCAAAACCGTGCCCGTCGGGCTGGCTTTGGGGTTGGCGCGCGGCTTGATTTCGTCAGCCACCAGTAGGACAGCGCCTAGCAAATCGTCAATGCCATATTGCTCTTTGGCTGAGACTTCCACCACCATCGTGTCACCATCCCATTCCTGCGGCACCAGCCCAATTTCCGCCAGCCCTTGCAGCACTTTGGGCGGGTTGGCATTGGGTAAGTCAATCTTGTTCATGGCGACAATGATCGGTACATTGGCGGCGCGGGCATGGTCTGCGGCTTCCCGCGTCTGCGGCATCACCCCGTCATCAGCCGCCACTACCAAAATGGCAATGTCGGTGGCCTGAGCGCCGCGGGCGCGCATGGCGGTGAACGCTTCATGGCCGGGTGTATCCAGGAAGGTGATCAGTTGTCCTTCTTTGACGGCCTGGTATGCGCCAATGTGTTGGGTAATGCCGCCCGCTTCCCCGGCGGTTACGTTGGTTTCGCGGATAACATCAAGCAAGGAGGTTTTGCCATGATCCACATGCCCCAACATGGTGACGATCGGGGGGCGGGGCGACAGGCTGCCCTCATCTTCATGCGCCAGCACCTGCCGCCACACGGGTTTTTCTTCCAGGGCGGCTTCTTCTTCCTCTTCTTCTTCTGCCTCAGCCACGACCTCGTACCCCATCTCTTGGGCGACGATGGCGGCGGTATCAAAATCAATTTCCTGATTGATGTTGGCCATAATGCCGTTACTCATCAACTCTTTGATCACGTCAATCGGGCTGACTTTCATCAGTTCTGATAAGCCCCGGACGGTAATAAAATCCGGTATTTGGATGGCTGTTTTGGTTTTTGTCATACCTCGGTTCCCAATGGTTTTGTTATAGAGATTGGAGATCGGAAATGGCAGATTGGTGAATGGTCAATCTCTACTCTCCAGTCTCCAATCTTTGTGCCGGTTGATGAGTGGCAATTGCCGCCAATTCTTCGGCTGTGATGTTTGTTTTTAATGCCTGCGCCAGGATTTCTGGTTTGTGGTTTATTTTGTCCCAGCAGGCCGCCTGGTCGCAAAGATACGCACCACGGCCGTTCCGTTTGCCGGTAAGGTCAATCACCACGCCGACATCGGCGGTATAGACAAGGCGCGTCAGGCGGCGCTTGTCAAATTTCTGGCGACACACCACGCAGGTCCGCTGCGGTATATGCCGGGGCCGCTGTGGCTGTTTTGCTTTCGCCATGGGTTAAAAGTCGTACTCCTCCCACTCCTCACGGCTTCGGCTGCCTTTGCGCTTGCGTTTGGTGACTACTTCACCAGCATCTTCATCGAAGATAAGCTCTTTGCCTTTGCGCACCTTTTTGCTCTTCTTCTTGTCGTCGGCCACCTCTTCCAGAGGAGGCGCGGTGCGGGCAATCTGGATAACAGGCTGCTTTTTCTTGGGTTGCGTTTCGGGCTTCGCCTGTACCAGCGAATGGGAGAGATCTTCCAGGGCGGGTGTCAGTTCGGCAGTGGGCGCCTCGGCCACGATGGCTGGTTCGGCTTCAACTTCCGTTACCACCGCTTCCTCAACTGGTTCCGCCACAACCTCTTCTATGGCGGCAGCTGCTACGGCTGCTTCCACTTCAACCACCGCTTCTGCTTCCACTTCCGGTTCGGGCACGGCCGTTGGTAGTGCTGCTTTACTCTTGTCATACTCTGCCAGGTGTTTTTTCGTCGTTTCCAGGGCCGTGTCACCCAGTCCCTTGAAGCTGAGGAAAACATGGTCGCCCATTTCCAGAACCAGCAGTAAATCACCAACGGTTTCCACCTGATTGTCAAGCAGCAAATTATGAATACGGCCGGGCAAGTCCAGCGCATCCAACGGTACCTGCCACTCATTGTCGGGAACGGCCCGGCGGGCCAGGGCCCGTTTCTTGCGCCAATCTTCATGTTCCAGGGCCCGCTCGGCAATAATGCGCCCTTCCACGCCACCCACGATGCGGTCAAGGATATGGTAATCCTCAGAAGTGATGGGCCGCCCGGCTTCTTTCTTGGCCAATACCAGATGCGCCTTTTCGATCAGTTCGGGGTTGGCCCGCAGGTGTTTGTCTACTGCCGGATGATCTAGATTTTGCAGCGATTCGCCGGCCGCTTCCGTCAGGCTTTTGATGTCAATGCGCCAACCGGTGAGTTTTGCCGCCAGACGGGCATTTTGCCCCTCGCGGCCAATAGCTAAGGAGAGTTGATCGTCGGGCACAATGACCACGGCCGTCTTGCCTTCTTGCGGGTCATCATCCAAAAACACATGCGAAACCCGCGCCGGGCTGAGCGCCTTGGCAATAAAGATGCGCTGGTCGCTGTCCCACTCAATCACGTCAATCTTTTCGTCATTCAGCTCGCGCACAATGCTTTGAATGCGTACGCCGCGCATACCCACACACGCCCCCACCGGGTCAACCCCTGGCTGGAGCGCCTGCACCGCTACCTTTGAACGCTGCCCGGCTTCGCGGGCAATGCTCTTGATGTCCACCTGACCGTTATAAATTTCCGGTACTTCCAGTTCCAACAGACGGCGCAGCAGGTTACGATGATTGCGACTGACAAAAATTTGCGGGCCACGATTGGTGCGGCGCACTTCCAGCACATATACCCGGATTTTGTCATGGGGGCGGTAGCGTTCGCGGGGCACTTGCTGGCTTTTGGGCAAAATAGCTTCGGTGCGTCCCAGGCCAATGGTCAGGTTTTGGCCGCTGATGCTTTGCACAGTGCCATTCACCAGTTCACCTTCGCGGCCAGAGAAATCTTCATACAATTGTTCCCGTTCGGCTTCACGCACCCGCTGTAACAAAACCTGTTTGGCCGTTTGCGCAGCAATGCGGCCAAAACCGACGGTGGTACTGTCTATCATAACCACGTCACCATATTCCGCGTCGGTGTGTCCATTACGATGGGCTTCTTCCATCGTCACTTCGGTGCGATTGTCTAACACGGAATCCACAATTTCTTTTTCGGCCAGAATCGTGGGGTCGCCGGTAATGGGATCAATTTCCACCACAATGTTTTGTAAATTGCTTACCTGGTTGTCGCGGCGGTAAGCGGAAACGAGCGCCGTTTTTAGGGCGTCAATCACTTCCGTTTTGGGCAAACCGCGTGATTCACAAATTTCATTGAAGGCTAAAAGGAATTCGCTTTTCATCGAGTCAAAACCTTATCCATTTTTGAAAATAGAAACAAAAAAAGTGGGGGCTGCCCACTTTGCGCTTACATCGCTCAACTGCGGCGGAATTATATCACGGCCGTTTACTTCCCGCAAAAAGTGTGGGTTAAGACATGGTTAAGATTTTAATTTTGGGTTACAAACGATAGAAATAGTGATCGCTTGTGTATCCGGGAGACTCTCTATGAAAATTGCTTTGATTTCTGACATGCACGGTCACGCGATTGCCCTGGAGGCGGTGTTAGCTGATATACAGCAGCGCCAGGTTGATCAGGTTATTTGTCTGGGAGATGTGGCTACAATCGGTTTTGCTCCCCAAAAGACATTGGCGTTGGTCAAGTCGCTGGACTGTGTTTGCCTCATGGGCAACCATGATGCGGCCTTGTTGCAGCCCCACCGGGCCGCCGATTACCAGATTGCGCCACCGATGCTGCCCGCTCTGGATTGGTGCGCCCGGCAGCTTTTGGCCGAGGATTTTGCTTTTTTGCGCACGTTCCAACCGCTGGTCGAGATTCCCTTGGGGGGACAAGACACCATGCTATGTTTTCATGGATCACCGCGGGCTAATACGGACATAATTTTGGCGACGACGCCGGCAGCGGAATTGGGGAAGTTTTTTGACGGCCGTCAGGCCAGCATATGGGCCGGCGGTCATACCCATTTGCAAATGCTGCGTCAGCATAATGGGATGCTCATCCTAAACCCAGGCAGCGTGGGCAGCTCTTTCCGCGCCGCCTATACACCCGGTCACCCGCCCGTTCTGAATCCCTGGGCGGAATATGCCATTGTATCCTGGCAGGCCGATGTTTTAAGTGTAGATTGCCGTCGGGTTGCCTTTGATAAACAAGCGACCAGAGAAGCTATTGTTGCCAGCCAAGTGCCTAACCAGGAGTGGTGGCTGGCGCAATACCAGGATTGAGCGAGCAGATAAAAATAGATTTGCCGAGGTGATATATGGGTCTGATACAGGAATTGTTGCAAAACAACCGCCAATGGGCCGCAGACATAAAAAAAGAGACCCCCGATTTTTTTACGAAACTGAGCAAGCAGCAAAACCCCCTCTTTTTCTGGATTGGCTGCTGCGATAGCCGCGTACCGGCCAATCAAATCATTGGTTTGCTGCCCGGTGAAGTTTTTGTCCACCGCAATATCGCCAATATCGTGAACAGCGCCGATATGAACTGTATATCGGCGCTGCAATTTGCGGTGGATCTGTTGCAGGTGCGGCA
The DNA here is from genome assembly GCA_023382655.1 of Anaerolineae bacterium. Lineage (GTDB taxonomy): Bacteria > Chloroflexota > Anaerolineae > Promineifilales > Promineifilaceae > CAADGU01. The sequence continues at coordinate 104,508 of JAHDWK010000016.1, forward strand.
TGTGATTTTGTGTGGGCATTATGGCTGCGGCGGGGTGCAGGCGGCGGTGCATGGGGAGGGGCATGGCATGATTGATTACTGGATTTGGGACATCAAGGCAATTTTGACCCGGCATGAACTGTTGGCTGCGCAAACAACGCCCGAACGGCTGGATGACTTGATGTGTGAGTTGAATGTAATTGAGCAAACGTATGAATTGTGCCGCACGAAAGTGATTCGGGAAGCGTGGGGGCGGGGCCAGGCGGTGAGTGTACACGGCTGGATTTATGGCATACAGGATGGGCTGCTGCAAGAGGTGATTCCAGAGGTCAGCCGGTTGGCCGATGTGGGACAGGTTTATGATGTGGCGTTGACGGCCGTGACCCAAAAATATGTTGGTGGCTGATACCAGCCGCTGATAGAAGGAGAAATTCCCAATGCGAAAATCTATACGGGTTTTGGTTTTGTTAGCGGGGGTGCTGTTCACGGCCGTTGCCTGCATCGAACTCATCCCCGACATTGACTCACCGCCAATTGTGGACAGTGGCAGTGGCGATTGGTATGAGATTTATTTCACCAACCCCACCTGCCCGGATGAAGAAGAACGGACGGGCGGCCTGGATGAAATCATTGCCGCCGATATGCTGGCAGCCGAGTTGCAAGTGGATATGGCTGCCTTTGACTTTGATGCACCACCGATGGTTGATGCCCTGATCGAACTGGAAGAAAGAGGTGTGGTCGTGCGCGTAGTTACCGATACAGACAACGTTGACTTGAGCAGTATTAACCGGCTGCGGCGCAATGGCATTAGTGTCGTGGAGGATAAACGCTCGGCGCTGATGCACAACAAGTTTATTATTATTGACGGCCGTTACACCTGGCTTGGCTCCATGAACTTCACCACCAACGGCGCTTACTGCAACAACAACAACCTTGTTCGCATAGATTCGCCGCAACTGGCGGCTAACTATCGGGCAGAAATGAGCGAAATGTACGATGACCGCGAATTTGGCCCCTCCTCTCCTGCCGCCACTCCCTACGAAAATCTGACTATCGGCGGTGTGCGCGTAGAAAATTACTTTGCCTCGGAAACCAAAGTTGCCCCTATCATCGGCCGTCTGGTCGAGCAGGCCCAAAGTGACATCAAATTTCTGGCTTTTTCCTTTACACACGAGGATATTGGCGAACCAATGATTGAACGCGCGCTGGAAGGCGTGGATGTACGCGGTGTTTTTGAAACCACCGGCTCACAAACAGAATTCAGCTATTATGGGGACATGCTGAGCGAGCGACTGCCCAATTTGCAGGTACGGCAGGACGGCAACCCACGCATTATGCACCACAAGGTGATAATCATTGACGGCCGTACCACCATCTTCGGCTCCTTCAACTTTAGCGGTAATGCCAACGACAGCAACGACGAAAACGTCCTTATCGTCCACGACCCCACCTTCGCCAGCTACTTCCTGGCTGAATTCGAGGCCGTCTGGAACGAGGCGAAGCAATGATAAGGTGACGGAGTACCGCAGTACCATTTATCTGTTGCTCTCCTAAAGTAACGACGGTACAATCGCCATCGTCCTATAAGCGAAGATGAGTACACCCCTGTGTGTTCACTTGGCGCACCTCCGCCACAATCTGGCATAGTGATCCCGTTCACCCCTGATTTGCTGTTGCTCTCATGGGCGCAACGGCCGTCTTGGTAAACGGAGAAAACTCCCTCATTATTGAATCAATTAAACAAATAGTAAGGAGACGTTCCATGACATCTAGTGTAAAGCGAGTTTTGGTATACGGCCGTTTTTTGCTGGCCTCTGTCTTTATCCTCTTGTTAAGTGGCTTGTTGTCTGGCACCCTGTCCGTTCAGGCCGAAGGTACGGTTAGCCTGACAACCTTAGGTGCAGCCTACACCCAGGATTTCAACACCCTGGCCAATAGTGGGTCGTCGAGTGTCGTCCCAGACGGCTGGCATTTCGCCGAAACGGGCACGAATGCCAACACCACCTACACGGCCGGTACAGGTTCAGCCAATTCCGGGGATACCTACAGCTTTGGCGCCAGCAGCAGTTCCGACCGCGCTTTTGGTGGCCTTCTCAGTGGCAGTCTGGTTCCGGCCATTGGCGGCAGCTTTACCAACAATACCGGCGCGACCATTAACGAGATTACCATCACCTACACAGGTGAACAGTGGCGTTTAGGCGCAACGGGCCGGGCGGACCGGCTGGACTTTCAATTGAGTACCGATGCTACCAGCCTGACCACAGGCACCTGGACTGATTATGATCCGCTAGACTTCAACAGTCCCATTACCACAGGTACGGTTGGGGCGCTGGATGGCAACGCCACCGCCAACCGTACTCAAATCAGTCACACAATCACCGGGCTGAATATCGCCAATGGTGCTGCCTTCTGGATTCGTTGGTCGGACTTTAATGCCTCCGGGGCAGATGATGGGTTAGCCGTAGACGACTTCTCCCTTATACCAGACGGAGACGTGGCAACTGCTGATCCGGTCATTAACGAATTTTCTGCCAGCACAGTCGGCACCGATGTGGAATACGTGGAAATCTTTGGCGACCCAAACACAGATTATTCCGCATACACCATTCTGGAAATTGAAGGCGACAGTGGCGCCACGGCAGGTACGGTGGATGAGGTGATTAGTCTGGGAACCACTGATGCCAACGGCCTCCATCTGGTCTCATTGCCCGCGAACGCCTTAGAAAATGGAACAATTACGCTATTACTTGTGCAAAACTTTACCGGCGCTCTCAATGTTGATCTCGACACAGACAACGACGGGATATTCGATATAACCCCTTGGGATGCCCTCGTAGATTCAGTGGCTGTGCATGATGGGGGCGTGGGGGATGTAACCTATGGCGTACCTGTCCTGGGTGTCTCCTACGATGGCCTGCCCTTTGCCCCCGGTGGGGCATCACGCATTCCTGATGGGTTGGATACCGATTCTACCAGCGATTGGGTACGCAACGACTTTGACCTGGCGGGTATTCCCGGCTTTACGGGCACACCAGAAGTGGGCGAAGCCTACAACACGCCGGGGGCGATGAACCAGGTGGTTCTACCGCCAACACCACAACTGGTCATCAACGAAATTGATTATGACCAGCCGGGAACGGATACGGCCGAGTTCATTGAGATAAAAAATAACAGCTCATTTGCAGTTTCCCTGAGCGGCTGGACGCTAGAATTTGTCAACGGTAGCGGCGGGGGGGCAGCGATTTATAGAACGATTAACCTGCCCGATGTTAGCTTGTCGGCGGGTGGTTATTATGTGGTATGCGCCAATGCGGCCACAGTCACTATCTGTGATCTGGATGGCAGCCCGGATACCGACTTCATTCAAAACGGCGCCCCTGATGCCATTGGTTTGCGTTTCAACGGCGACCTGATGGATGCCGTCAGCTATGAGGGTGATACCGGTGCGCCTTATACCGAAGGTTCAGGGGTTGGGTTGGAAGACAATGCCGTAGGCACACAAAGCATCTCCCGCTGCCCGGATGGTGTAGATAGTGACCAGAATAATGTTGATTTGGCCGTCACGGCCGTGACCGCCGGTGCGGCTAATGCCTGTGTGATTGTGGATGATGCGCCTTTTGTAGCCACTACCTTTCCGGTTAATGGCGCTGCCGACTTCCCGGTCAACGCCGACGTAGCCGTCACCTTTAGTGAGCCGGTCAATGTGGCGGGGGCATGGTTCGATCTTACTTGTTCAGTGAGCGGTTCGGTGGTCACGGCCGTGACCGGCGGCCCCACCTCCTTCACCCTGAATCCCAATGCGGACCTGGTCGCGGGCGAAAACTGTACCCTGACCATTTTTGCCACCAGCGTCACCGATCAGGACGCCAACGATCCGCCTGACAATATGGATGCAGACTTTTCGATTAGTTTCAGCACCCTGGATGTTTGCTCCCTGGCCTATACGCCTATCTATGCCATTCAAGGCAGTGGGCCAGCCGCCGCCATTACCGGCCCCGTCACAACGCAGGGTGTTGTAGTTGGTGATTATGAAGGGCCAACGCCTACCTTGCGCGGCTTTTACATTCAGGACCCGACGGGTGACAGTGATCCGGCCACCTCTGACGGCATCTTCGTCTTCAACTTTGATAACAACGGCGTCAACCTGGGTGATGTTGTACGGGTCACCGGCACGGCCGGCGAGTTTCAGGATCAGACGCAAATTAGCAGCGTGACCACAATTGCCCATTGTGGGACGGGCAGCGTCGAACCGGTAGACGTGACCATGCCCTTCCCCGGCGTTGATTACCCGGAACGGTATGAAGGCATGTTGGTGCGCTTCCCGCAGACGCTGTACGTCACCGAGCATTTCCAATTGGGTCGTTTTGGTCAGGTTGTGATGTCGTCGAACGGCCGTCTGGCCCAACCCACCAATGTCGTCGCTCCTGGCGCACCCGCCCTGGCACTGCAAGCGGCCAATAACCTGAACCGCCTCATCGTTGACGACGATTTGCAAAACCAGAACGCGGATCCAATCCTGTTTGGTCGCGGCGGCAACCCGCTGACGGCGGCCAACACACTGCGCGGTGGTGATACTGCCACCGGCATGGTCGGTGTACTCACCTACACCTGGGCTGGCAACGCCGCCAGCGGTAACGCTTACCGGCTGCGCCCGGTCAACACCCTAAACGGTGGCGTGCCGGCCTTTGTGGCGGCCAATCCGCGCCCGGACACACCCGCCGACGTGGGGGGTACGATCAAAGTTGCCGGGCTTAACCTGCTCAACTACTTCAACTCCTTTAGCGGTTGCACCAACGGCGTTGGTGGCGCGCCCACGGATTGTCGCGGTGCGGAAAATCTGACGGAGTTTGATCGCCAATGGCCCAAGACAGTGGCGGGTATTATCGGCCTGGATGCGGACGTGTTGGGTGTCATTGAGATAGAGAATGATGGGTATGGCCCCAGCAGCGCCCTTCAAGACCTGGTAGATCGGCTCAACGCCGCCAGCGCGCCGGGCACATATGCCTTTATTGATGTGGACGCGGCCACAGGAGAGGTGAACGCTCTGGGCACCGATGCCATCAAGGTTGGCTTCATCTACCAACCGGCCAACGTGACACCTGTAGGGCAAACGGCCGTGCTCAATACCGTTGCGTTTGTTAATGGCGGTGACGTGGCCGCGCGCAACCGGCCATCGCTGACCCAGGCTTTTGCCCAAAACAGCAACGGCGCCGTCTTCGTCGTCAATGTCAATCATCTGAAGAGCAAGGGCAGTGCCTGCGATGCCCCTGATGCCGGTGATGGCCAGGGCAACTGTAACGTGGTGCGCACCAACGCCGCCAACGACCTGATGGCCTGGTTGGCCACTGACCCGACGGGCACAGCCGACCCCGACGTACTGATCATCGGTGATATGAACGCCTACGCCAAAGAAGACCCCATCACGGCCGTTCTTAACTCCGGTTATGTCAACCTGATCGAGTCGCTGCTTGGCGCTGATGCTTATTCTTATGTCTTTGACGGCCAATGGGGCTATCTGGATCATGCATTGGCCTCTGCCAGCGTGTTTGGACAGGTGACGGGCATTACCGAATGGCACATTAACGCTGATGAGCCAGGTGTGTTGGATTACAACACCAACTTCAAAAGTGCCGGACAGATCGTCAGCCTCTATGCCCCCGATCAGTTCCGCGTCTCCGATCATGACCCGATTCTTATAGGCCTGGCGTTGAATGCAGCACCAACGGTGGATGCTGGGGGGCCGTATGTAGTGGTGGAGGGGGATTCGGTGTTGGTCACGGCCGTTGGGGCTGACGCTGATGGTGATGTTTTGGCCTACCAATGGGACCTGGACAACGACGGCGTGTTTGAAACTGCCGGGCAAAGCGCCACCTTTTCTGCCGCCCTGCTCACCGCCCCCAGCAGTTATACTATCGGTGTGCGTGCCACCGACGGTGGTGGTCTGTCTGCCACCGACCAGGCCACCGTTTCGGTCATCTACAACTTTACCGGCTTCTTTGCACCGGTAGAAAATCCGCCCACGCTCAATGTGGTCACGGCTGGCAGAGCTATTCCGCTGAAGTTTAGTTTGAACGGTGATAAAGGCTTAAACATTCTGGCCGCCATTCCCACTTCGGTGAGCATTGCCTGTGATACGGGTAGTCCCCAGAACGATGTAGAAGAGACGATCAATACCGGCAATAGCGCCCTGAGCTACAAGCCGGAGACAGACATGTACACCTATGCCTGGAAAACACAACGGTCTTGGCAAAACACCTGTCGCCAGTTTACCTTGCAGTTAAACGATGGCACCGTTCATCTGGCAAACTTCTATTTCCAATAATCGAGAACAGGTCTTTACGCCATTAGCTTAAGGGGCGGCAGAGGGTTCACCCTCTGCCGCCTTTTGTTTGGGCGCGAACGCCAACCAGCCCGGTGTGGCCTGCGCCAACATAACGGCCGTCTGAGATTCGTCTTAATTTACCTGCCTCTTGGCCGCAAATGGATATAATGCCCTCTGGTAAACGACAATAGACCTGACAGGTTTCAGAAAACCTGTCAGGTCTGCCTCAGGATAATATATGGAAGTGACGACGCCCATTCAAACTCGACCAACTAACCGATTGCGCGCTATTGGCTTTTTTATGGTGGCGCCGCTTGCGGCCGTACTCCTGCTATTAGGGTTCACGGCCGTCACCGCCGCCGATTACCAGAGCCAGCACAGTGACCGCATCTTCACCGGTATCTCTGCTTTGGGCATAGACTTGAGCGGATTGACCCAGGCCGAAGCGCAGACGGCGCTGGAACAGGCATTTTCTTATCCACAAACGGCCGTCATTACCCTCACCGATCCCGCTACCGGCCAGGAATGGACGTATACCCCGGCCGAACTGGGGCTGACCTTTGACGCCGCCACCACCGCCGCCGCCGCCTACCAACTGGGGCGAACCGGTGACCCGGCAGCGCGTGTGCAGGCGATGTTTGCTACCTGGTATTACGGCCGTACCCTTTCCCCGCAATTCACCCTGGACGAAGCTCAACTCGACCAAAAACTGGCCAACATCGCCGCCGTGATCAACCGCGCCCCGGCCAATGCGGCCCTGAACATTGCCGATGGTGCCGCTGAATACAACGCCGGGCAATACGGCCGTTTGCTGGACACGGCCGATGCCCGCCAACGGCTGCTGCCGGCCCTCACCCAATTCCGCGAAGCCGAGATGCAACTTCTGGTTCACCAAACCCAACCAACCATCGCCGATGCGGGCGACAGCGCCGCCCAAATCCAGCAGCTCATTGGCAGCCCGATCACCTTTTACCTGCAAGCGCCGCTGGATGAACTGGATTTGCAGCCCATTACCCTCTCCACCGCCGACCTCAATGCCTGGCTGCGTGTGGAAATGCAAGACAACAACGATGGCGTGATGCAGCACCGTGCTTTTTTGGATGAAAATGCCATTCGTCATTGGCTGCGCCAGTTTGAAGACGATCTGTACCGCGAGCCGGTAAACGCTCGTTTCTATTTTGATGACGCTACCGAAGAACTGGTATTGGTGGCGCCCCATATCAACGGCCGTGAACTGGACATCGAGGCCACTATCGCCCAACTGCAAGCCCAGGTGGGATCCCCCAACCGCTCTGTCCCCTTTGTGGTCAAGGACATTGTTCCGGTAGCCCATTCTGGAGCCACCGCCCTCGAACTGGGCATTACCGAACTCATCACCCAAAGCACTACCTGGTTTTCCGGCTCCACCCCGGCCCGCAAACACAACATCGCCACCTCCGCCGCCAACTTCTATGGCATCGTTATTGCCCCTTACGAAGAGTTCAGTTTCAACAAATACCTGGGCAGCATCTCTGAAGCCGACGGCTACGAAGAAGGGTTCATCATCATTGACGGTCTGACCATCAAAGGGGTGGGCGGCGGCATCTGCCAGGTGAGCACTACCCTGTACCAGACCGCCTTCTTTGGTGGCTACCCCATCACCGAACGGCTGCCGCACGGTTACATGCTGGGTTACTATCGTGACGGCGCCGGGCACGGCATGGACGCCACCGTCTACTCCCCGTTGGTAGATATGAAGTTCATCAACAACACCCCCCATCACCTGCTTATCGAAAATTATTACGACACAGAAAACGAGGCGCTGACCTTCAAATTTTACAGCACCAGCCTGGGGCGGCGTGTGGAGAAGGAACTGCTGCCCTGGCAAAATGTGGTACCTGCCGTCCAGGAGGATTCCTGGGTGTTTGACGAAACGCTAGAACCAGGCACCGTCATCCAGGTAGATTGGGCTACCGAAGGCGCCGATGTCACCGTGACCCGCATCGTCTATAACCAGGATGGTGTCCCCCTCTATGGCCCCATTGAATACTTCAACAGTCACTACCTGCCGGTGGGCAACGTCTACCATTATGGCCCCGGCGTGGAACCGTATGATTACTCGCTTGTCCCCGACGATGATCACTGAACCGTAATTCGTTAGCCGTGACCGATTACGGTTCACGGATTACGGATGACGACTCCAAGCGGCAGTAAAAACACCAGTATGGTCACAAAATGAGCGACACTACCACCCATGACAAACAAGTGCCAGATGGTGTGGTTGTAGGGGATGCGCTCACCGACGTAAAAGATGACCCCAGCGGTGTAAAAAAGGCCACCCACTATAATGCCAAACAAGCCCCAGGCGGGCATCACCACTATCATTTGCCGGAAGGCGATCAGGCACATCCAGCCCATAAACAGGTAACCCAGGGTGGCCCATTTTTCATAACGGCCGATGAACAACACCTTGAAGGCAATGCCCAACAACGCCATGCCCCAGACGACCGCCAGTAGCGTCAGCCCCATTGGATCACGCATTTTTACCAGCAGAAATGGGGTATATGTCCCGGCAATAAGCAGGTAAACGGCCGTATGATCCATCACCCGTAACACCCGTTTCCATCGCGGGCGCTGCACGCCGTGATACAACGTCGAGGCCAGGTACAAAAAGAGCAGACAGCCGCCATAAATGGCAAAACTCAGCACCCGCCAGCCATCACCATACAGCAGCGCCAACACCACCAACGTCACCATACCCACTGCCGCCAGCACGCTACCTATGCCATGTGTCACGCTGTTGAGTAGCTCTTCTTTGAATGAGTAAAAACCAATCTGGGGGGACGGCCGTTTACCACCAAACATATAACACCTTTCAAACACAGCCCGGTTAGTCGCGGGCTTTCAGCCCTATACGCCGGAACAGGTCGCCTATAGTTTCGTGTTTATAATCGGTAAATTCACCGGCGTCGAGAAAAGCGCCGTGACAGACTGCGCAGCTTTCGTACCAGATATGTGGCTGCCGCACATCTACCATGCGCGTCAACGGTGTGTGATCATGGGGGCAAAAAATCCGGTCAACGGGGTTATATTTCGCGCCCAGATCGGCGTCGCCGCTATCTATGACCTCCGAGCCGGGCAATGCCTTGAGTCGTTCCAGTTCAAACTCATCAAACCAGATACCCAAACAGGACGAGCATTGCTCTACAACAATACCTTCAAATCCTGTCTGTTTCATCAAGCCCTGACATTTTGGACAGTTCATCTGCACCTCCTGAGGAATAATGGCTGGTGGTAAACTGTTAGCGCCAGCCCACATTATTGTACCGTTGTCCCTGTTTTACGGAAATATCGAATTCAAGGAAAGCGATGCCATAGCAGCGCCAGCGCCGCGGCTGTCGCCGCCAGAACAGCCCCCAAAAGGGCGAAAATGACGCTGATTTCCCGGCGTTCCTTTTGCAAGATCATTTCAGACGGCAGGTTGGTGAAGACTTCGTACAGTTGCTCCGCATCTTCCGCCCGATAATACGCCCCGCCGGTCAGGTCGGCCATGCCCTGCAAGGTGGTTTCATCCAGTATCAAAAAACGGCGAAAACCACCGCCACCGCCGCTGAAACTGTTGGGGCCAAAACCACCAAACCCACCCTCGAAGGCATCGCTGCCCAACTGCTGCGATGAGCAAACCATTTGCTCCGGCTCGGTGGAGCCAAAGCCGATGGTATAGACGCGCACCTGGCGGTCGGCCGCCTGCTGCGCAGCATCCAGCGGCAGTGGCCCCCGGCTGTTGGCCCCGTCCGTCAGCACCACGATGATGTCTGGCTGGTACAGGCCCTCCGGCGGCAGTGGCACATCCCCCTCGGAACTGAGGTTGAAGCCACTAGGGGCTACTGCTTCATTTACTTCGGCGATGGCGTCAATGGATTTAAGGGTGGCGCTACCGATGGCCGTGCCGATGGAGGTGGTGAAATTGCGGATGGCTTCGCGCAGTCGGTCTTTGTCATTGGTAGGCGGCACCACAATTTCGGCAAAGCCGGCAAAGGCGACCAGCCCAATGCGGGTTCGATGGGCGTTGTCTTCCACAAAGGCCAGCGCCGCATCCTGGGCCACCGTCAGGCGATTGGGGTCTACATCAGTGGTGCACATGCTGCGCGAAACGTCAATAGCCAGGATGATGGTGGTGCGGCTGAGGGGGACTTCCACTTCAGACACGGGGCGGGCCACGGCCGTGAACAAACAACTAAGCGCCAGCAAAAACAGGGCCACCGGCACGTGCTGCCGCCACCGCGAGCGCCGGGGCAGCGCCTCCCGAATCAGCGCCAGGCTGGAATAACGCACGGCAAATTTGCGCTTCCGCCGCAAAATCCAGATGTAAATACCGATCAACAGCGGCACCACCAATAACAGCAATAAAAACCAGGGCCAGAGAAAAATCATAAGGGCATCCTCCCAAACCAGAGCAGGGACAGCGCCGCCCCGATGAGGAAAAAGAGTGTACTCAGCCCGGCAAACACGGCCGTGACCTCCATCATTTCGCCGCTAATTGCCAACTGCAAATCCACGTTCTGGTAAATCTCTTGCAAGCCCTCTTCATCGGCGGCATGGTAATAAACCCCATTGGTGGTGCTGGCAATCTGCTGTAAAGTGGTCTCGTCTAGCCGGGTCAATACATTAAACCCATCCAGGGGTAACACACTCCCCTCGGTGCTGCCAATACCCACCGGGTAAATGCGCACCCCCGCCGCCGCCGCCAACTGCGCCACTTCAAAGGGATCGGGATTGCTGGTGTTCTCCCCATCGGTGAGCAGCAGCACCACTGCCGAGGGATAATAACCAATGTCCGGCAGGGGTGAGCCTTCTTCCAGCGAATCCAGGTCCAGGTCAAGAGCAATGGCTTCACCGGCAATGGCGTTGAGGGCGCTAAAAATGCCCTGGCCCAACGAGGTAGCGCCCTGGGGAGTCAGGCGACTGATGGTAGCCAGCACGGCCGTCTGGTCATCCGTCGGCGGCTGTACTACCAACCCGCCATTGCTAAACGCCACCACGCCAATTTGAACGGTACCCGGCTGGTTTTCCACAAACGCCCGCGCCGCCGCTTTCGCCGCTTCCATGCGTGTTGGCTCCAGGTCATCGGCCGCCATGCTGTTGGAGACATCAAAGGCCAGGATGACGGTTCCCTCCACACGCGGCAGCTCCATAATCATCTCTGGTCGTGCCAGGCTAAATAGCAGCAGCGTCAGGCCGATGAGGAAAAACAGGGCGGGCAGATGGCGTCGCCGCCTCAGTTTTGCGCCCGTGCTATTTTGCGTCACGCCCAATGGCCCCAACGCCACCACCGCCTGCTGCCGCCTTTTAAGCAGCCGCCGATAAACCACCACAAAAAGGGGAATGAGCAACAGGGTCAGGAGCATCCAGGGCCAGATGAAAGACATGATCTTTTATAGGCGCGATCTTATGGGTCGCGCCTACAATCTCCGTTTCTTCCGCAAAGCGGCCATGCGTACAATGGCGCTGACCAGGTCTTCTTCGGTGGAAATGGCGTAGAGGTCTACGCCCGCTTTTTGCAAATCTTGTTTGAGCACCGCCTCGCGCCGGTCGGCGGCGGCGTAAAAGCGGCGGCGAAAGCCGGCATCGCCGGTATCTACCAGTAGTTGTTCGCCCGTTTCCGCGTCTTCCACCACAATCATGCCCGCGTCCGGCAGTTCCACCTCACGCGGGTCCCACAGGCGAATGCCAATGAGTTCATGGCGGTGTTGCAGGAGGGTCAACGGCCGTAACCAGCCCACCTCGCTCATAAAATCAGACACCACAAACACCAGCGACCGCCGGTGAAAGGTGTTCAACCCGGCGTTCAGCAGCACACTCAAATCAGTGGTTGTTTTGCCGGGATTTGGTCGTTGGCGCAGCAGTTCACGGGTCAGCCGCAATACCTGATTCCGGCTGCTGCCTGGCGGAATGATGCGCTCGATCCGGTTATTGTACAAAATCGCACCCACCCGGTTGCCACTGCGCGTCAGCAGCCGCGCCAGCGTCGTCACCAGGTCAACCAGCACCGTTTCCTTGGGCCGCGCCGCCGGGCCAAAACCCATAGACGGGCTGAGGTCAAGCAAAAACCAGGCCGTAATCTCCCGGTCGGCCACGTATTGGCGCACGTATAACTCGTTCATACGGGCAGTCACGTTCCAATCAATATGGCGGATATCGTCGGCCAACTGGTATTCGCGCAGGTCGGCAAAATCCAGACCATCGCCATAAAACAGGGTGCGGTAATCCCCTTGCAGCAGCCCATCCAACCGGCGAATAACCTGCCAATCCAGCCGCCGCAAGATGCGCTCCGGGGTGATTGTGGGGTTAGAAGGTGCGGGCGCGCTGGCGCTCATGCAGGGGTACCTCCGGTACAGGAACGGCGTTGACGATACGGGTGATCAATTCATCCGGCGTCACATTGTCCGCCAGCGCCTCATAAGACAAAACCAGGCGGTGGCGCATCACGTCCAGCGCCAGGTCACGCACATCCTGGGGTAGGGCATACGGCCGTCCGCGTACAAACGCCAATGCCCGCGCCGCCAGAATCAGGTTGATCGAGGCGCGGGGGCTGGCCCCATAGGCAATGAACGGTTTCAAATCGGCCTGCCCCACTAACTGCGGCTGGCGCGTGGCTGTCACCAGTTTGACGGCATACTCCATCAGCGCCGGGTCCACATACACCGCGTCTGCTTCCTGCTGCAAGGCCAGCAGTTGCTCCGTGTCAATCACCCGTTGCACCGCCTGCAAAACACCGGTCATGCGCTCCACAATCACAAACTCCTCCGTCGGCGTGGGGTAGCCCACCAGCACTTTGAGCATAAAACGGTCTACCTGCGCTTCCGGCAGGGGGTAGGTGCCTTCGGACTCGATGGGATTTTGTGTGGCCAGCACCAGGAAGGGAGTGGGTACTTTGTGGCTCTCCCGGCCAATGGTCACCTGCCGTTCCTGCATCACTTCCAGCAGGGCGCTTTGCACTTTGGCCGGGGCGCGGTTGATCTCGTCTGCCAGCAGCAAATTGGTGAAGACGGGGCCAAAGGAGGTGTTGAATTCGCCCGTTTTCTGGTTGTAAATGCGGGTGCCGACGAGATCGGCCGGCACCAGATCGGGGGTGAATTGGATGCGCTGGAACTGCCCACCGATGGCTGAGGCCAGAGTTTTGATGGCCATCGTTTTAGCCAGGCCGGGCACACCTTCTACCAGGATGTGCCCCCGCGCCAGCAGGGCGATGATCAGCCGTTCCAGCAAAATGTCCTGCCCGACGATGATCTTTTTGACCTCGTATAGCACTTTTTCCATGGGTTTGTCGTTGTTGGGTGGTGGAGTCATGTTTACTTCCCTGAAAAACGGAGATTAGGAGATTGGGAGATTCAATCTCCTGGTCTCCTAATCTCCCAATCTCATCCTAGTAGTCCGGCCCGCCGGCGGCGGACACGGCCGTGCCAATGGGCACGGCAAAACCAATGCCCACAAAAAAATTCTGTTCCGCCGGGTTGGCCAGGGCGGTGACGATGCCGATGACCTGCCCCTGCCGGTTGAGCAGGGGGCCGCCAGAGTTGCCGGGGTTCACGGCCGTGTCAAACTGGATCAGCCCTTCCAATCGCAGATCGCTGTCTTCAATGGGGATGGAGCGGTTGAAGCCGGAAATGACGCCCGCGCTCATAGAAGCCGTCAGCCCCAGCGGATTGCCTACGGCATACGCTTCATCGCCCACGCGCATGGCCCCGGCGCTGCCTAACACCGCCGGGACGATCAACTCCGGTGGCTGTTCTGGTTGCAGCACGGCAATGTCATTGTGTGGTTCGGCGGCGGCGATCACGGCCGTAGACCGGCTGCCATCGGCAAAATGCACCTCGATTTCCAGAGCATCCGCCACCACATGATAGGCCGTGAGAATGTCGCCATTTTCATTGACGACGACGCCGCTGCCCACACCCAGCCCGTCTTCATCATCGTCGGCCCCGGCGGGCAGCCGCACCCGGATGAAAACCAGCGAGGGCAAAATGATCTGGTACACCTGGTTGGAATAAGCGGGTGGCGGCGTGGCCGAGGCCATCACCTGCACAACACGCGCGTCAATGTCGCGTTCGCTGGGCGGGATGGGGGCGGGAAAGAGATTGTGATACAGAAAGAGAGCAAACAATATGCAGAGGATAATGAGGGCTAATGGCCGTAGCCGTTTCACAACCGGGCGCAGTGAATGTTTCCATGTGGGCCAATGACGGGGCGGGGTGGTTGAAGCCGGATTGAACTCTTCTTCCATGTGTCCAGTCATACTGTTGAAAGCCGGGCTTGTCAATGTTCGGAGACGAACGTTAAGCATATGTGAATGGGGAAGCGCTTCTCCCGGCAATTGGTGACATCTGGCACGAGCAAAAACGGCCGTTTGACACTTGCCTCCTGCCTATCTCTGGTCACACTTCATTCGTAAAACGTAAACCAAAAGGGTTGCGTTTAAGGATGAATAACCATGAAAACCCCTATCGTCTTACTCTTCGTGTTTGTTTTATTACTTAGCGGGTTGGCCGGTGGGCTGCCCGCGCAGACGGCCACGTTGCCGGAAACTGAGCAGACGTTGGTCTACATCGTTACCGCGGGAATGAAAGACCACGCCCCGGCGCTGACCGGTGTCACCATTTATGCGTATGTGGTGGGACGGAGCGGCACGGCCGTTATTGCCGGAACCGACCCCGCCGGGCTGGCTGCGTTAGCGGCGTCTGGCCTCACCTATCAAACACTGGAACAAATACCGCCGGGCGCGGCCTATTACCTGGTTTATCCCCTGCCGGGCCGTGCTAACGCCGCCCCGAACCCGGAGGTGGTCGCGCTGCTGGCCGACGCCGATTGGCGGTTGGTGCGGGCCACGCCGGTCGGTGCGCGCGGGCTGTCGGCGCAGGGCATGGCGCTGCAAGCTATCTCGTTTGACCCCAAACCCTGGCTGCCAGATACATTTGTACCCTTCGCCCCCTTCGTCGTTGACCCCGATCCCACTATCCAGAGCATGATGGACCAGGTCAGCAGTGGCACCGTTTACCAGTACGATGGTGACCTCAGCGGCATGTGGCCGGTGATGATTGGCGGATCGTCATACACCATTGC
Source organism: Anaerolineae bacterium (assembly GCA_023382655.1). Classification (GTDB taxonomy): domain Bacteria; phylum Chloroflexota; class Anaerolineae; order Promineifilales; family Promineifilaceae; genus CAADGU01. The sequence goes on from JAHDWK010000016.1 coordinate 119,908, forward strand.
TACCCGCCACACCTACAGCGGCACACCCATCCAGAAAGCAACCCAATACGTAGGTGAGCATTTTACGGATTTGGGGCTGGCGGTGGAGTATCACCAGTGGAGCGGCAGCACCTACCCCAACGTCATCGCCACCATTCCCGGCCTCAGCAACCCGGATGAAATTTACATCGTCTCCGCTCATCTGGACGATATGCCCTCTGGCGCTACCGCGCCCGGCGCGGACGACAACGCCAGTGGCGTTGTAGCGGCGCTGATCGCCGCCGATATTTTCAGCCAGCACCAGTGGGACTGCACCCTCCGTTTTGGCCTCTGGACAGGCGAAGAGCAGGGGCTTAACGGCAGCCATGCTTATGCCCAGCGTTCCTTTAACAATGGCGAGAACATCGCCGGGGTGCTGAATCTGGACATGATCGCCTGGAATACACCTGGCAGTGCGCGGGACATAGACATCCACGCCACCAGCACCATCCCGGCTACGCTGGCTCAGGCGCAGTTGTTTGTGGATGTGATTGACGCTTATGACTTAAACCTCATCCCACAAATCAACCCCAACGGTACAGGCGCCAGTGACCATGCCTCCTTCTGGCAGTATGGTTATGCGGCCATCCTGGGCATTGAGGATTTTAGCGACTTTAACCCGTATTATCACACTACTAATGACCTGTTGAGCAACGTCGACCTGGATTATTTCACGGAGTTTGTGCGCGCCAGCGTGGGCACCTTTGCCCATCTGACGGGCTGCCTGGTTCCCGGCGGCGTGGGCTATCTGGATGGCGAAGTGACAGCACAGGGCAGCGGCGACCCAATTGCCGGGGTGACGGTGACGATGGCAGCGGCGGGTGGGGGGATGTTCACGGCCGTGACCGACCCCACCGGCTACTACACGCGCACGCTGCTTGCCGATACCTACACCGTCACCGCCCAGGCGGAAGGTTACCTGCCCATCACCATCCCCGATGTCGTCATTATCACCGACACGGTGACGACGCAGGATTTTGCCCTACCTCTGGCCTGTGAACCGGTGGATATTGTAGATGTAGTCACGACGATCAACGCCTGTGTGGTGGATTTTGCGCCGACCTACACAGGCACGCCGCCCATCACCTGGGATTGGGCGTTCCCGGCGGGCGCGCCGCCCACCAGCCAGAGCCAAAATCCGCAGGGCATTGATTTTGCTATCAGCGGCACCTATGCCTATTCGGTGACGGCCTCCAGCTGTGGCGGCACGGCCGTAGACACATTCAGCAGCCAGGTAACGGTTTCGTGTGATGTGTGTACGCCATTGACGGCCGTTTCGCTCGACACCCTCACCATATCCCCCATTTACGCCGGAGACAACGTGACCTTTACGGCTGCATTGACGCCAGAACTGAGTACGCTGCCTTACACCTACACGGTGTGGGTTGACGGCACGGCCGTGATCACCAACCAGGTTGACACTGACATGCCCCTGCTGTTTGACTATACCTTTGCTGCAGCGAGCACATACACGGTAACGGTCAGCGTGTCGAATTGTGAGGCGGGCACGGCCGTGACTGATTCCCTGTCGGTGACGGTGCTGCCCGTCCAGCAATGGTGGTGGGTGTATCTGCCGGTGGTGGTACGGCCGTGAGGGCAATATGAGCAACCACATCTATCAATCAAAAGCCATGCCGCCCACCTTGATTTCTGCTGAACGTTGGTTGCGGTGGGTTGGTTTAGGGGCTGTGCTGGGGACGTTGGCTGTTGTGTTGTGGGGGGTGTGGCGGGGGATGCGACGGCCGTTTGGCCGCAAAATAGGCAACGAACCTTCCGTACTGCGTACACCTGCCAGTTACCTTCTAACCATCCTGGGTTATTTTGGCATGTGTTATCGGCTGTGGCGGCCATTGCCTTTAGCGTTCTCCCAACCAGCCCGCGCATTCTCTCTTTTTCTCGGTTCACTGCTTTACTTTCCCGGTCTGGCGCTGGTGTTGTGGGGGCGGCTGACATTGGGGCAAATGTACAATGTGTCCAGCAGCATGGGAGCGCAGCTCTACACTGACCAACGGCTGATCACGCATGGCCCATTTGCTTATGTGCGCCATCCCATGTATCTGGGACTCTGGTTTGTCGGCGTTGGTGGGCTTTTACTTTACCGTACCTGGACTTTTGTGTTTTTACTGCTCCAACTCCCGGCAATGTTCATGCGCGCCTGGCGCGAAGAGCAGGTATTGGCTGCCGAGTTTGGACAGCAGTGGCAAACCTACTGCGAGCAAACACCCGCCTGGCTGCCGCGCTTATTCCGTTCGTAGTAGGCACTTTAGTGCCGTCAGAAGGCGATGAATCGCCTAATACGAACGAGTATTTACGAAGGAGATCGTGTGATGTTAGCGAAAAACAGATTTACCATCACTGGTTCAGGTCTTGTGTTAGCTGTGCTGGCGATAGTGGGCGTGGGCTTATGGGCGCGCCGCCGCCATCCGCATTTGCCCTGTCCATCCAGTCTGAGTTTTCTGCTGGAAAACCCGTTTATGAACCGGGTGGCCGGGGCACAACTGCTGCTGGACAGGGCCGGCGTCACACCGGGAATGCATGTGTTGGATGTAGGTTGTGGGCCAGGACGGGTCACGCTTCCTGCCGCCCAACGGGTTGGTTCTGATGGTGTGGTGGTAGCGCTGGATATTCAACCGGCCATGCTGCGACGCGTGCAAGAAAAAGTGGTCGCCCAAAAGGTAAACAATGTGCGTCTGCTCCAGGCAGGCGCGGGTGAAGGCAAAACCGAGGTGGCGGCCTTTGATCGTGCCTTTCTGGTGACTGTGTTGGGTGAGATTCCAGACAAACCGGCCGCACTGCGCGAGATTTACCGGGCGCTCAAACCGGGCGGTATCCTGTCCATCACCGAAGTTTTTCCCGACCCGGACATGATGCGGCCGGCTGTCATTCGCCAATTGGCCCAAGAAACTGAATTTTCAGTCGCTGAGCAGATAGGCAGTTTCCCGGCGTTTACGATAAATCTGGTGAAACTGGCCGAGACATGAACAAAACTGCCCATACCATTGGCTGAGGCCGGTGAAAGTTGTATGATAGGCGCAGGTATCAGTTCTCGTGGTGTAGTGTAAGAGGGCGGCTTCATGTCCACACAAACCTTTGGACGCTATGAAATCAAACGGGAAATCGGGCGGGGTGGCATGGCCACAGTTTACCTGGCCTATGACCCGCGCTTCCGGCGCGAGGTGGCGCTCAAGGCGATGCCGCACCAGTTTACTCATGACCCTATGTTCCGCACCCGCTTTGAACGCGAAGCGCAAACCATTGCCGCATTGGAACACCCGGCCATTGTGCCCGTGCATGATTTTGGCGAGGAAAACGGCCAGCCATTTATCGTCATGCGTTACATGTCCGGCGGCTCGCTGTCGGATCGGCTGAAGCAGGGGCGGCTGTCGTTGGTGGCGGCGGAGGCGGTGCTGACCCGCATCGCGTCAGCCTTAGACCGGGCGCACGGTATCGGTGTGGTGCATCGGGATTTGAAGCCGGGCAACATCCTCTTTGACCAATATGGTGACGCTTATCTGGCGGACTTTGGCATTGCCAAAATTGCCGAAGCCACAGCCGCGCTGACGGGCAGCGGGCTGGTGGGCACACCGTCTTACATGAGTCCCGAACAGGTGAAAGGGGAGGAGGTAGACGGCCGTTCCGACATCTACTCCCTGGGCATCATCCTCTACGAAATGTTGTCCGGGGCACAGCCATACCAGGCCACTACCCCCTGGGGCATCCTGTCCAAACACGTCAACGCGCCCATCCCCCACATCCTGGAGCAAACGGCCGACCTGCCACCACAACTGGATACGATTGTGACACGGGCGCTGGCCAAAGAGGCCACCGACCGCTTTCAGACGGCAAGTGAACTGGCGTCGGCCGTGACGCTGATGATGCAGCAACGGCCGTATAGCAGTACACCCACCATCGTTTCTGCCGCGCCTGAACCAGAAACGCCCCTACCACCCCCGCCGGAAACCATCCCGACGGCTCCTGCCGAACCCACGCCAGTGACCGTGCCCGCGCCGGTGGTCGCCGAACCTGAGGCCACGGTGACGGAAGTTGCGCCACCCACCCGGCGAGTGGAACCGCTGCCGGACGAAATTAAACCGCCACCTTCTCCACCTAAAGCTGCGTCGCCACCTGTAGAAACGGCCGTCGCCCCCTCCCGCCCAGGTAAACTGGCGGCCATACCCGTTTGGGGTTGGCTGGCGGGCGGTGCGGTGTTGTTGGTGCTGCTGGTATTCCTGGGGCGGGCCTTGCGCCCGGAGGCGGTGCCTGCGGGCACGCCAACGGCCACTTCGGCTGCGCTCAGTGCAAACGTGTCCACCCAATCCCCTGCCCCTGAACCGATGATTGCCGGCGAACCCCTGTCTGACTTCATCCAGGTCAAATGGGATGAGGGGTTTCGCATCACCGACCTGGCCTATGGGGATGACGCCTGGGCCACTATTATGTCCCAAAACAGTCCTTACGGCCGTCAGACCTGGAAAACGTCGGCCCTATTCCCTGGCGACACTATTCAGGAAAAATGGGATGAGGGCTTCCGTGTGACGAACCTGACATACGGGAGTGGTCTGTGGCTGATGGCCTTGTCACAACAGAGTCCTTACGGCCGTCAGACCTATAAGACAGCACGCGGTTTCCCTGGCGACTACATCCAACAAAAGTGGGATGAAGGATTCCGTGTCACCAGCCTGACGTATGGGAACGGCGCGTGGGCGGTGGTGCTGTCGGCAGATGCTCCCTACGGCCGTCAAACCTGGAAAACATCCGCCGCTTTCCCCGGTGACTATATCCAGGAAAAGTGGGATGAAGGATTCCGTGTCACCAGCCTGGCGTATGGAGATGGCGCCTGGGCGGTGGTGTTGTCGCAAGATAGTCGCTACGGCCGTCAGACCTGGAAAACATCGGCCGCTTTCCCCGGTGATTACATGCAACAAAAATGGAATGAAGGTTTCCGCGTTACCAGTCTGGCGTTTGGCGGTGGGGTGTGGGCGGTGATGATGGCCCAGGAGAGTCCTTACGGCCGTCAGATTTACCGGATGACGCCTGATTTTTAGAAAATGAAAACGGCCGTAACCTGAAACAAGGTTACGGCCGTTCATGGGCAGAGCAGTTCTTGTTGGTTGGAATTAAGGCGCGGTTACCACCAACGTGCCTGCCATGCCCGCCTCTTTATGCCCTGCCACCGTGCAGTAAAACTCATACTCGCCCGGCGTTGAAGGCGTAAATTCAATTGTCTGGCTGCCACCCGTCGGCGCGAACACATGAACGTCGGGGTCTAAATCCATGTGGCCCATATCATGGTCCCCCATATCATGGGACCCCGTCTCGTCGTGCCCGCCTGTCTCATTGTGCCCGCCCATCTCATCGTGGCCGTCTGATCCATGCTCTCCCATTTCCTCTACCATCACTTCCCCGGTATGCGGTATTTCAATGATGCTAAAATCATGCTCCAACGCCCCATTGTTATGCAGGGTCAGCTTAACCGGTCGCCCGGCCACTACCTCGAGGCGATTGTTGTCATAGGCAATATCCGTTGCCTTCAGTGTCACGGCCGTGCGCGGCGCAACAGCGGACGGCGGCTCGGCCGCACCACCACAGGCGGCCAATGTCATGACCAGCCCAATCAACAAAATAACAGCCAATTTTTTCACAGTTATAGGTCTCCTTAGAATGGGAAATTTCAAATTTCAAAAGCTGCCGCCACATTCTAAACAACTTCGCTCATCATGTGCTGCGCTGTTTAGCGGGGCCACCATACGCCAAATGGCCTATGGCGCGGCCGGCGGCAGGATGTTGGCGGCCAGGTCCACCACCATTTCCGGCTGCTGCGGGTCATTGCTGGTGATGAACACCTGGCGCAGCAGCGGCCCGCTCAGCCCCGGCCCGTGCGCGCCAGAATCAAAGGTAAGGGATAATACGCCGCTGCCGCCCGCCGGGATCGTCGTCGGCGTGATGCTTGCCTGGGTGCAGCCGCAGGATGTGGTGATGTTTTCAATCACCAGATCGGCCGCGCCGTTATTTTGCACCTGCACCTGACGGGTAATCACTTCCCCATTCACCACATCCCCCAACTGCAAGCTATTTTCGGCAAGGGTCATTTGCGGACGGCCGTTGCAGGCAACCAATACAAAAGGCAGTACGGCCGTTACCATCAACAAAATCAGCCCGCGTTTCATCATGATTCTCCCTGTGCCGGTTTGAGCGTGGGCGGGCCAAACCGAGCATAGCCCGCCTCAATCTGGGTGTAGATGTCGGCCGTACTCTTGCCTTCATCCATCAGGCGCATCGTGTCATGGGTAATATCCAGGCAAATGGAGCAGTACTGGGCATGGGGATCAAACTGGATGATACCTGTTTCGTCCACACCGGCCACGTAACAATCGTAGCTGGAGGTGTGCCCCATCCCCGCGCAGCCACAGTAACAGGGGATCTCGTCGGCGATTTCACGGTTGGCCACAGCAAACTGGTAAGCCTCTTGCAAGCGGCGGCCCGATTGCTGCACCTCTTTGGGCATTTCTGAGAGCGGGGCCATGGGGTGTTGGTGTATGGCGGACCCGAAGCGGCTTCGGGCCGTGGCTCCGCTGCCACATCCCACCAAAACCAGTGCCGCCAGAAAAATAGAAGCCAATACCATCATAGATACTATTTTCATCTTCAAATACCTCATCGTGTGCGTACAGTTGCCTGAACCCATATCTCCGCCTGAGACTGATTCGGGTCATTGTTCTCAATGATCAAACCCCGGCGCACTGTTTGCCCGGCCGCATCGTGGAAACCGGCGTCAAAAACCAGCCTGACAGTAGCCACTTTGCCCGGCGGAATAACACTCGCCGAAATTTCGGCTATGGTGCAGCCGCAGGTGGTATAGGCCCGGCTGATCGTCAGCGGCGCGTCGCCCGTATTACGAATGATAAACTCTCGCTCTACCACATCCTGCGGCCCAATCGCGCCAAAACTATAAAACCTCTCCGACAGTTGAATGGCCGGCTGTGGTTGGCTTCGGGGCAAAAAGGGAATGGGGACACCTTCGCCCATATCATGTTCTGCCAGGATGGGCAGTTCGTGGGCCACATCGGCCGGATTGTATGCGGCCGATGCGGTGGGCGTGGTGGAGATATACGCTACCACCCCGGCTAACACCAGCAGCACCCCACCCAATAATACGGCTAATGGCACCCACTCTTGTTTGCGGCGTTTCTGCTGCGCCATCCATCCATTACGCATTTTTACTTTCATCACAAACTCCTCTTTCAATAGCGGCTGGTACCAACCACCAGCCACTGTTTTTATCATCTGATGCCGCAAGCATAGTCACTGACAGCCTGAGTCACGAGCGCCAAATGGCCTGTCACCTCCAAAAATATGACAGACCCCATTTTGTCATAAGCCAAATGGCCTACGGACTGCCGGGCATTTGGCGCTGGTGAGGATGACCGGACTGCGGATAATGGTGGTTATGAGTCCATCCCCGGCTTCTGCACACGGCCGTACCCCGGCCCACATCCTCAACCAGGCCATAACCTGGTCCTGTCGGCGCTGGCTGCCAATTTTCACCGTGTTGTTAGCCTTTTACATTGGCCTGCCCTGGCTGGCGCCCGTTTTCATGGCGCTGGGTTGGACGGGGCCGGCCGAAACCATTTACCGCATTTACAGCACCCAATGTCACCAGTTACCACAGCGTTCCTTTTTCCTCTTTGGCGATAGCCCCATGCTCTCTCTCCGCGCCGTCCAAACCCTGTGGATCAACAGCGAGAACCCGCTCGTCCTGCGCCAGTTCATTGGCAATGCCGACGTGGGCTGGAAAGTGGCCTGGTCAGACCGTATGGTGTACATGTACACCAGCCTGCTGCTACTTGGCCTGGTTTACTGGCCCCTGCGCCGTCACCTGAAGCCGCTGCCCTGGTGGGGGCTGCTCTTGTTTCTGCTGCCGATGGCGGCCGATGGCCTCACCCATGCCTTCAGCGATATGGTGGGCGGCTTGGGCGCCGGTTTTCGTTTTAGCAACAGTTGGTTGATTCCCTTGACCGGCGGCGTTTTTCCCGATACCTTCTACACAGGTGATGGTTTTGGCTCCTTCAATTCCTGGATGCGCCTCATCACCGGCGTCCTGTTTGGCCTGGGCGTTGTCTGGTTTGTTTATCCACGCCTGGATATTGCCTTTAACGATGCAGTAAAGGGAGACCGGAGATTAGAGAGTGGAGATTGATTCAATCTCTAATCTCCGGTCTCCAAACACCTTATGATTACCCCTATTCGCGTCTTATTAGCTGACGACCATGCCGTTGTCCGCGCCGGTATTCGCCAATTTTTAGAGCAGGCGGCCGATATTGCCGTCATTGCCGAAGCAGATGATGGCGAGATAGCCCGTACCCTCATCAGCCAGCACAAACCGGATGTGGCCGTGCTGGACATTCAAATGCCCAAAGCGACCGGCATTGAAGTTACGCGATGGGTACGCACCCACCACCCGGATGTGGGTGTGCTGGTGCTGACGGCTTATGATGACGATCCGTATGTCACGGCCGTGTTACAAGCCGGCGCCAACGGGTATGTCCTCAAAACAGCGACCCCCGCCAGTATCATCCAGGCCGTGCGTGATGTGCATGAAGGTACATCGGTGTTAGACCCGACCATCACCGGCCGTTTGCTGGCGCACATTGCCGGCCGCGGCACTGCCAACCTGCCCCTGGTTGAAGAAGTGACCGAACGCGAACGGGAGGTATTGGCTCTGGCCGCCAAAGGGTACACCAACAAAGCCATTGGCGTTCAGTTGGGCATCAGCGACCGCACCGTGCAGGGACACCTGGCAAAAATTTACCAAAAGCTGAATACCGGCAGCCGCACCGAAGCGGTAATGAAAGCCGTCTCCCTCGGCCTCATTGAACGGTAATCGGTGACCAGTAATCAGTTGCACCTCCGGCCACCGATTACCGATTACCGATTACCGATAACTGATAACCGATTACCTCCATGAAACACCGCCCCAGTCTCCCCCTCCAACTTTTCATCATCACCGTTTTGCCGCTGACGGCGCTGCTGCTGCTCATCGCTTTTGGCAGCCTGGAACTGCACCAGCGCGCTATGCGCCATATGGTGGGCGAACGCGACGAACGTGCCACCCGCGCTGCCGCCTCGGCCATTACCGAGCAAATTAATCACCGCCGCTCGGCCATTCGCAGCGTGGCCTTGCACGCCGCCAACGTGGACGCCGGGCCGGCGCACGCGCTGGCCGACGCCGCTTTTCTACTGCCGGATTTTGAAGGGGGTATGGCCCTCTTTGCTGCTAATGGCGAGCGGCTGGCAGCTTCCACTGATGCCGCCTTATGGCAAATGGTTGCCCTGCCTGAGCAGCCAACGGCGTCTGCGGGCCGGGAGAGTTATTTTTTACCGCCAGTTACCGATCCGGAGAGCGGGGAGGTGTTTACGCTGGTAGCGGCGACCGAGGGGGAGGTGACGGCCGTTGGCGCATTTTCCGCCACTTCACTGGCGCGTCGAGCGCTGGCCGACATCTTTGGCGGCCACGAGCAGGCCGCCGTCTACGTGGTCACGGCCGAAGGTGCCACGCTGTACCACACCGGTATGTCACCCTGGGGTGATACGCCGCCCCTGGCACAGCCCGGCGTGGCCGACGCCCTGCGCGGTGAAAGCGGCGCCACGTACCTGACGATTGATGGCGAGGAACACGTTATTGCCTTTAGCCCCATTTCGCCGGTGGGCTGGGCGCTGGTGCTGGCCGAACCCTGGCGCGCCGCCAGCGATCCCCTGCTGCGCACCACCGAACTGGCCCCGCTCATCCTGATCCCGGCGCTGGTGGTGGCGCTGGTGGCTTTGTGGTTTGGGGCGCGTCAGGTGGTACGGCCGTTGCAAGCCCTGGAACAAAAGGCGACCCAACTGGGTTGGGGTGATTTTGCCGCCATTGAAGAGCCGGTAGGCGGTATCAACGAAATCCAACGCCTGCAAACGGAACTGATTCACATGGCGCGCAAAGTCCAGTTAGCGCAGCAAAGTTTACGGGGCTATCTGGGCGCTGTCACCACCGGGCAGGAAGAAGAACGCCGCCGCCTGGCCCGTGACCTGCATGATGACACCATCCAATCGCTCATTGCCCTGAATCAACAAATCCAACTGGCGCAGATGGCCGCGGCGGACGCCGATGAGACCGCGGAGGCCAGATTGGCCACGATGCAGCAAATGGCCGGACAGATGATGACCGACCTGCGCCGCCTGATACACGACTTGCGGCCCATTTACCTGGAAGATTTGGGGCTGGTTCCCGCCCTGCAAATGTTGGCGCGGGATATGAGCCAGACGATGGACATACCCGTCTCGTTTGCCGCCGACGGCCCGGCGCAGCGGCTGGGGCCTGAGGTGGAACTGGCGCTGTATCGCATTGCCCAGGAAGGCTTGCGCAATGTGGCCCGCCATGCCCAGGCGACCCAGGCAGAGGTGCGCCTGGCGTTTGACGATGAGGCAGTCTGCCTGACCATCCGGGACGATGGCCGGGGTTTTGCCACGCCAGAAAGTCCGGCGGAAATGGCTCCTGCCGGGCATTTTGGCCTGTTAGGGGTGCAGGAACGGGCGGAGGCGATTGGGGCGCGGCTGCACATTGAGTCGGCGGAGGGGGCGGGGACGCTGTTGCGGGTGCAACGGCCGTTGTCATAGGCCATTTGGCGGGGAGATATTGCGCAAAATGACCCTGCAAGTCTGTCTAAAATGCTGGTAACATAGGCGGATGCAACCGCCGCCATCGTTTACGCGCGTGATTATTCTGGCTGAGGCCACGTTACCCCGTCTGGCCTGGGCGGCGCTGTTGGAACGGCAGCCGGGTCTGGTGGTGGCGGGCACGGCCGTTCACCTGGATGATGTGCTGACCTTGCCCCCGACGGATGGGGACACGGCCGTTCTCCTTGACCTTCCCCCTATGCCACCCGATCAGCTGATCCGGCTGACACAAGTGGCGCCGACTTATGGCCTGCTCTGTCTGGTTGATACTTACGATCTGTCGCCCATTGTGGCGCTGCTGCAAGCAGGTGCAACCGGCATACTGAGCCGGGACGCCACCGTGCCGGAACTGGCGCGGGCGCTGATCGCGGTGGGGCGCGGTGAAATGGTGCTGCCGCCCTCATTGGCTGTCCGCGCTTTGATGGCTCTGGCGCGTGGCGAGGCAACACAGCCGCGCCACCCGGAGACGCTCACTGACCGGGAACGGGATGTGTTGGCCCTGCTGGCCCAGGGATTGACCAACAAGGATATTGCCCAATCGCTGTTTCTCAGTGTGCGTACCATTGAGGCGCACCTGCGCCATATCTATGGCAAGCTCAATGTAGGCTCGCGCACCGAAGCCGTCTTGTGGGCGGTGCAGCATGGTTTTGGCGCGTGATCATATTGGCAGACTGTGGCCGGTGTCCTCACCGGGCCACTACGTAATTTCACCTAGATCAAGAACCGCGCTTTCGCCGTATCGGTCGCGGCGAAAGCCACCTATCATGGCGCTATGAGAAGTGGTGACACACACGAACCAGAAAATCTAACCCGGATCGCCGTTCTGGGTACGTTGGCGGAGTTTCACGTAGATCCGCTGCCCTATGACCTGGCGGCGCTGGTAGACCTGGTGGCGGGCATCAACCCGGACTTGCTTTGCCTGGACATGACGCTGGCCCAATGGCAGCAGCAGGATTTCCGCCAGTTACCGGCAGAATACAGCCAGGCATTGCTGCCGCTGGCGGCGCAAACAGACATGGTGGTGGTGCCCATTGGCGGTGACGAGATGATGCCACGGGCGACGGCCGTTGGCTGGCGCGGCGTGGGCATCCGGTGGGCACGAAAGCTGTTGGGCTGGGTTCAAGCTGGCGCGTCCGGCCCCGACGCCATCAACCAGGGCTGGCGGCATGATTGGGGTAACACCCTTTACACGCTTACCCGCCGTCTGGCTGGCGAAGCAGTTACCCATGCCTACCATGCCCACATCGCCCAACTGGCGCAGGCGGCGCTGCACGTGGCCGAACACAACCCCGGCAGCCGTATTCTGGTCGTGAGCAACATTCAATACTGTCACCATATTCGTCCCTGGTTGCAGCAGCAGCCAGGCCTTATCGAAACATCCTATACAGAACTATGAGAGGTGACAAAATGACCGAAAAAACACACAACCATCAACACGGGGCGACGGCCGTTGCCCCCCCGACATCTGACCACAGCCAACACCACGCGCAAATGGATCACAGCGCCCATCACGGCCATGAGATGCAGAGCCGGGCGAACCAGCACAACGGACATAACGGACACGGCGGACATGGCAGCCACGCCGGGCACGAGATCATGTTCCGCAATCGCTTTTGGGTGTCATTGGTATTGAGTATTCCCGTCCTGTACTTTAGCCCGATGCTGCAACATTGGCTGGGCTTCACGGCCCTCACTTTCCCCGGCAGCGAGTGGATTGCGCCCGTTCTGTCGGTGGTGATCTTCTTCTACGGCGGCCTGCCTTTCCTACAAATGGCTACCTGGGAACTGCGCCAACGGCAGCCGGGCATGATGACCCTCATCTCCCTGGCGATCACGGTGGCCTTTATTTACAGCGTCGCCACCCTCTTTGCCGATTTGGGCGAGAGCTTCTTTTGGGAATTGGTGACGTTGATTGACGTGATGCTGTTGGGGCACTGGCTGGAAATGCGCAGTGTGCGCCAGGCTTCCGGCGCACTGGATGAATTGGCAAAGCTGATGCCGGATGAAGCGGAACGGATTGGCGAAGACGGCCGTATCGAAAAAATAGCCGCCTCCCAACTGCAAAAAGGCGACCGGGTATTGGTGCGTCCCGGCAGCAGCATTCCGGCCGACGGCGAAGTGACCGACGGCAGTTCCGACGTCAACGAAGCGATGCTCACCGGCGAGTCGAAATCGGTGAAAAAAGAGCCGGGCAGCCGCGTCATTGGTGGCACGGTGAATGACGGCAGCGGCAGTTTGCGCATCCGCGTGACGGCTACCGGTGATGAGACGGCGCTTTCGGGCATCATGCGCCTGGTAAAGGAAGCGCAAGAGAGCAAATCCAAAACGCAGTTATTGGCCGACCGGGCCGCGGCGTTCCTGTTTTATGTGGCATTGGCGGCAGCGGTGGTGACGGCCGTTTTTTGGACAATTGCCATCGGTTTTAATGTGGAAGTATTGTCGCGTGTCGTCACTGTGCTGGTCATTGCCTGTCCCCATGCGCTGGGCTTGGCGGTGCCGCTGGTGGTGGCTATCACCACCTCCCTGTCGGCGCGTAATGGCATTCTGGTGCGTGACCGGCGGGCGCTGGAAGCGGCGCGCGAAGTGGACGTCATCATCTTTGACAAGACCGGTACGCTGACCAAAGGGGAACAAGGTGTGGTCGGAATAGCCACCACAGCGGGCGTCTCGGAAGAGGAAGCGCTGGCGCTGGCGGCGGGACTTGAGGCTGACTCGGAACATGCGATTGCTCGTGCGATTATGACGGCGGCGCAGGCGCGGCACATTGAAGCTGCGGCCGTGACTGAGTTTGCGGCGTTGAAAGGGCGAGGTGTGCAGGCGGTGGTGGGGGATACGGCCGTGTCTATTGGCGGTCCCCGTCTGCTGGAATACCTGGAAGTGGAACTGCCGGAGACCATCGCTGCCTTTAGCCAGCAGGCAGGCGAAAAGGGGCAGGCCGTCATTTACTTGATTCGCGGCCAGGAAGCCATTGCCGCTTTTGCCCTGGCCGATGTGATCCGCGAGGAAAGCCGGCAGGCGATTCAAAAACTGCATGACATGGGCATCGAAGTCGCCATGCTCACCGGTGACAGCCAGGATGTGGCCAAAGCCGTGGCTGCTGAACTGAACATTGACCGCTATTTCGCCGAAGTGCTGCCGGAAGACAAGGACAAAAAGGTCAGCGAACTGCAAAAGCAGGGTAAGAAGGTAGCGATGGTAGGTGATGGCGTCAACGACGCCCCGGCCCTCACCCGCGCCGACATCGGCATTGCCATCGGCAGCGGCACGGATGTGGCCGTCGAATCCGCCGGGCTGATCCTGGTGCAGTCCAACCCGCTGGATGTGGTGAAAATCATCGAGTTGAGCCGGGCCAGCCAGCGCAAGATGGTGCAGAATATCTGGTGGGCGGCAGGGTACAACATCGTGGCTATCCCGCTGGCGGCGGGCATCCTGGCCCCCTGGGGTATTTTTATGCCCCCGGCTGTGGGTGCGCTGGTCATGTCTGTGAGTACCATCATTGTGGCGCTCAATGCCCAGACGCTGCGCCGCGTTGTTCTGACAGCAACCTGATCTTCGGCAAAGTTAAATCGTTGGAGGCCCGAAAACGGAGGCGTTTTCGGGCTTTTTATTTTCATCCTTTGTGTTGGTGTTGGTTATGGTTTGCCGGCATATCATCATAACCGCGCAGCGAATTGTAGAGCATGATCTGATGGGCATTTAAAATTTCAAGTGTGGCCAGGTGGGTGCGCAGGTGAACATAACGTAGCTGTGCTTCTAAGAGGCCGATGGCCTGTAATTGTGCTTCCAGATTTGTTTCATCAACTGTTTGCGTGCGAAATGCTTCTTCAAGTGCTGCTTCAGCCGCTAAAATTTGCGTCCCCAACGCAATCGCCTGTGGCTGCATCTCATCGAATAATGCCTGCGTTTGGGCAGTTTGTTCTGGTGTGAGGCTCAGTTCATCCGCCAGATCAATGACATGGCGGGGGCCGGGATAACCATTCAGTTCAGCCGGTAAGGCCATACCCATACCTTTGCCGGTGAGATAATCTTCAATGGTTTGGTCATCCATGCCGCGAATTTCGCTGTCTAACAATTCACGATAAGCCGATGGCGTGGGCGTAATCACCTGTTCTGCTATGGGGCTGGTTTGTTGCCCGCAAGCGGTCAGCGCTCCTACCAGAGCTAATCCTAAGGCAAAGACTGCCCATAGAATGATTTTTTTCATTCTTTCTCTCCTTTGTTTGTTTTTTAGCTGACGTTCATGGGGAAGGGGGAGGAACATACTTTTAGGCTGACTGTTGGCCGCCCCTCTCATATAAAAACAGTTTAATCATACAACTAATTTGGCTCGATGGTACAATCACTTTCAGGCACTGTCAAACTCAAAGAACAGGCGGGCAAAAGGGGTTTATGATTTGGTGATGGTAGGTTTTGTTATGCGCTATTTGGTCATTTTATCGGTCTTGTTTGTGGCGGCCTGCCAGCCGGTGGCCGGTTCAGCATCGAATTTGGGGGCGGGCACGGCCGTACCCGCCATTCCCACTTTCTCCCCCGCCCAAATCCGGTTGGGGCAAACGGTGTACGGGCAGCAGTGCGCCAGTTGTCATGGGGTCAACCTGAAAGGGCAGCCGGATTGGAAGATGCAAAACGAAGACGGCTCCTTTCGCGCCCCGCCACACGATGCCAGCGGGCACACCTGGCATCATGGCGACCAGACCTTGTTAAACGCCGTCCGGCTGGGCGGCGCCCGTTTGCAGCCCATGAATGTGGTCAGCGCCATGCCGGCGTATGGGGAATTGTTGAGCGAGGAAGAGATGACGGCCGTGCTGGTTTACATCAAAAGTACCTGGCCGAAAGATTTGCAGCTCTACCAGTGGGAAGCCACCCTACGCGAAGCAGCACAAACAACAGAATGAAATAAAGTTGAAAGGGTATAAGTTGGTAGGGTTTAATCGCCTACAGCCATAGCTGGCTGCTGCATTTGGAAGAGGGAGGCGGCCTCATGGCGGCTTTTGACTTCCAGCTTTTTCAAAATATTATGGACGTGATTTTTTACCGTGCCACACTCAATCACCAGTCGTTCTGCGATTTCCTGGTTTGTGCAGCCGGTGGTTATCAGTTCTAGAATCTCCCCCTCTCGCACCGTTAGTTCATTTAATTGAGTTTCCCGCGCGCTGGCAAGGGCCAAAGGCATTTCCAGATTAGCTAAATGGGATAAACGAGCCATGATGGCAGCGGCTATAGAGGGGGAAATAATCGCTTTTTCCTGGTAGGCGGCCTGCAATTTCTGCACCATATCTTCTACCGATTCATTTTGCAGGATATACCCGGCCGCGCCGGCTTCCACATAGCGGATAATCATGTGGGGGTGTTCATCTACACCTAATATCAACACTTTGGTTCGTGGATGCGTGATGCGGATTTCTTCGAGCAAGTCAAAAGCGGTGGCATCTTCTAATTCCACACCCAACAGCACCACATTGCCATGGGGTAGGAGAAAATAAAGTTCTTCAGAGGTTGTCGCACAGCCCACAACATACACATCTTCCACATTGTCGAGTGCGGTACGCAACGAATCACAGATAAGGCGAGATGGATGAGCAAGCAACATACGAATCATCAGCATAATCTCCTTTGGGGAAATTATGCCGGGAAAAGGCCGTGAACCATATGGGGAATGCACCTACTTTGGACTGGGGAAATACCCTACCTGGCGGATAAAAGGGGCACAGAAGCGACCAGACTAAAGCGAAAGAGCGCCGGCATGAGCAGCGCGAATGGTAGGAATGAGGTGGCTGTTTGCCTGCTGTTTCAAGATATAAGCGGAAGCGCCACTTTTGCGGGCCTGCTGCACCAACACGTTGTTATGGTGCATGGAAAGCATAATGATGTGCGCGGCGAGGCCCAAAGCGTTTATTTCCCCGGCGGCGCGAATACCATCGAGTCTAGGCATGGAAACATCCATAACAATCACGTCCGGTTGAGTGCTTTGGGCTAATTGGATGGCTTCACGGCCGTCTACGGCCGTGCCTACCACCTGCATATCTGGTTCTCTGGCCAACATGGCCACAATGCTCTGGCGCACGATTGCATGATCATCAACCACTAAGATGCGAATTAATTGCTTCGATATAGGCATGATTATAAATACAATTAAGCCTCCCAATAAGCCGGGTTAGGCTACACTATTCTATTGTGACACATACATGCTGTATGCCGTATGGGGGAAAACCCTACCTTTTGTGGCTAACAGAGGCGCTTACGTGTCTAGCAAAATTAGCCCCTGCTTAATACCTTCCCGAATCAGAGAAGCCAGATCATTCACTTCTAACTTGGTCATCAGGTTGGCCCGATGTTTTTCCACCGTTTTGACGCTGATGCTTAAAATATCGGCAATGGCGCTGTTGGTATGCCCTTCGGCTACCAGTTGCAGCACTTCGCGTTCACGTGGGGTGAGTAAATCGGCCACACTCCCGGCTGAGGCATCCGGTGGTGATAACAGCAGGGTCATGACGGAATCGGAGATGGTCGGGCTGAGGAACATTTTCCCTTGACTGACAGAACGAACAGCCAGCAGCAGCTCTTCCGTCACGGCATCTTTAAGCAAATAGCCTTTGACGCCACGACGTAATAACTGCTGTACCATGGTTGTGTCGGCATACATGGAGAGAATGATCACCTGGGTAGGCAGTTTCATATCCACAATGCGTTCGGCGGCTTGAGCGCCATCCAAACGGGGCATGGAGAGATCCATCACCACCACATCCGGTTTGTGTTGTTCCGTCAGTTGCACGGCTTCCTGCCCGGTGGCGGCTTCGGCCACAACCTGTACGTCGCCGCTTTGTTCCAACAGCGCCCGAATGCCCTGGCGCACCAAATTGTGATCTTCCGCAATAATGACCCGAATCATGTTTCTTCTCTTGTATAGGGCACAACGGCCGTCAAACTACTGCCCTGTCCTGGTGTGGATTCGATGTGCAGCCGGCCGTGCACCATTTCCAGCCGCTCTACCATTCCTGCCAAACCGGCCCCTTGTGCCGGCAGCGTTTCCTCTATATTTGGCGGCGAAAAACCGTTGCCGTTATCCCTGATCGTCAGCGTGATCATATCCGAATCCTGTGTCAACGACACCCATGCCTTTGTGGCCTGGGCGTGTTTGTTGATATTCGTCAATGCTTCCTGAGTCACACGGTATAAGGATAGAGCGGGCAAAGCTGCCAGCTCCGGCAGCGCCACCCCTGCATAGGTCACGGAAAGAGGTGTGTGTGTCTCAAAATCCTGGCACAATCCGGCCAGCGCCGCATCCAGGCCAAAGGCGTCCAGACCAGGCGGCCGTAAATTGTGAGAGAGCAGCCGCAAATTGCTCATCGTCTGGTCCGTTAACGCCAATACATCGCTAAGACCCTGCCGAATATCACTTAACTCCTCTGGCACCAGGGAACGAATCAGGTCCAGACTGATTTTTAATGACGTGAGCGATTGGCCTGATTCATCATGCAGCTCACGGGCAATGCGGGTACGTTCCTTTTCCTGCGCCTGCATTACGCGGCGGGCCATGTGCCGCATCCGTTCTCGTTGTTTTTCGGCCTTTTCCCGTGCCCGGCGCTGGCCGACAAAAAGACGGGCATTTTCAATGGCCATGCCGGCCTGTACACCCAGAATTTTTAATAACCGTTCGTCGTCAGCCGTGAAAATGCTGGCGGTGACGCACTGGACGCTAATGGCGCCGATACGTTTGAAGCGGCTTTCCACCGGGGCCACCAACAGTGAACCAGCATGAACGCCGAGGTATGCGGGCAAACAACGGGGATCAGTTTGCACATCACTCACATTGACCACCTCTCCCGCGACTATCACGTGACCGGCAATGCCCCCGTCCAAATTGATGAGGTCGGCTTCCGCATGAACTTCCAGGCCGGCACTGGCGGCCAATTCCAATTGGTTTGTTTTAGGTTGCAGTATATGAATGGTGGCCCAATCTGCATTCGGGATAATGTCTTGAGCAAGATTGGCAATGAGGCGCAAGAGTTCTTCAAGCTCCAACGTTTCGGTTAAAGCATTGGTGATGGTGATGATGGCGTCCCGTTCACTGAAGCGGCGTTGTAACTGCTCGTATTGGCGGGCATTGCCCATAGCGATGGCCGTCCAGGCCGCTACCATCTCTAACAGGCGCAAATCTTCTTCGGTAAAGGCAGCCGCATCGCGATGGGTGGCTTCTAACACGCCCACTCCTTTGTCCCGCCAGCGCAAGGGAACGGCCAACATCGCCTCTGGCCGGTAACCCATCAATTCTTTGATCTTTGGCGATATGCGGCCGATACATTCATCTCCCTGCAAATGCAGCGAAGCGCCGGTTTGCCATACTTCCCCGGCAACGCTCAGATGAAAAGGCACCCGCAGCCCGCGCATATCGGGCATGTTGGTCTGATCATTCGCAACGATTTCTAACAGGGGTTCATCCAGTTGTTCTTTATGGACGAAGAGGATAAGGGATTCCGCGCCGATCAACGGCCGTACCAACGTCAATACCTGGTCGTAAATGAGATCAAAATCCAGGGTGGCGGAGATGGCCTGCCCCACCTCCATCAGCGTCGATAGCTGGCGCACTGTTTGCGCCAGCTTTAGCTCGACTTCTTTTTGTCTGGTCATGTCTTGGGCCGTGCCATACAGTTTCACAATCTGACCGGCCTGGTCATAAATGGGGCGGCCACAGGCATGAAGCACCCGTTCGGCGCCGTCAGGGCGGATGATGCGGTGGTAGTAGTCGAAGGCACGGGCATTTTGGTAGGCTTCCTCGATTTTGTGTTGTACATAGGCCAGGTCGTCAGGGTGGACACGGGCCAGAAATGCCTCATAGTTGGCTTCAAACTGATTCGAGGAAAGGCCGAAAATGCGGTGTAGTTCTGGTGACCAGGTTACTTTGTTATGTACCACATCCCATTCCCAATGGCCGATTTGCGCGGTGCGCTGGGCTTCGGCTAACTGTGCTTCGCTTTGCTGCAAACGGGTCAAGGTTTGCTGGCGCTGCATGGCTAAACCGAGCAGAGTGCTGACGTGCTGGATGATGGAGGTCATGTCGCGGTCAAGGGCGACTGATTCCGGCGAGAAAAACTCGAGTACGGCCGTGACCTTCCCCCCCACTAACACCGGAAACGCAAAATAAGCCCGAATCCCGCCCTCCGGCATCTGGCGGACAAAGAGGGTTTCCTCACGCACATCCAATATGGAAACGGCCGTTGCCTCTTGCCACACTTTTCCCACTGTCCCTTCACCGCGCTGGAATTGGGTGGCTTCGCTCAATGCGCGGAAGGGAGCCGTGGCGGCGGCATCGGCCGTGTACCAGATGCGACCAGAAACCAGAGTGTTGGACGCTTCTGACCAGATGTACAGGTGCCCCAGAGGCCAGCCCATAAAGCGGCAAATGGCCGCCAATACCTCGGCAAAGGCCACATCCAGCGTCTCTGCCTGGGCAATGGTTAAGGAAATTTGTTGCAGCAGATAGAGGATCTGCTGCTCATAGGATTGGTCGTCTGAATGGTGATGGTTCTCTTCCATAATTCCCCTCGCCGAAAATTTTATCTTGATCAGGCAGCAGAGGAAAGGAGCAAACGCTATAAGCAGCAACCCAAAATATGACAAGTGCCGGCAATTTCGGTAATCCACGCCTGGCGAATAAATTCGCGGCTACACAAAGCGAAGACCGCCATTTGGATTATCTAACTGATATAAAAGCAAGCTTCGCTTACATCTCCCCCAACTGGCCGAGATAAATATCCCCCGACCCGCCGATGCTGCCCAAGCAGGTTGATTGTACTATTAACCTGTGGTGCTAGTACCTGATGGCTCACTTTCTTGAAATGACAGACCAGGGTCAACATGGACAAAACCGTTTCGACAATCATGCGGTTGTTCCATTCCCCGCGACGACAAAGGCGCAAGTTGTCCGGTTGCCCATCCTTTTTGGAAAAACCGGTGTCGACAAAGATCGCCATGTAGGAGGCATGGTGATTGACCAGCTCTTGAAACGCGGTGCCATCATGCATATTGGCTGTGTCCATATCCCAGTCCACAATCAATCCCAGGTTGTTGAGGAGGAAACAGAGCTTGCCACCGACAATCCACCGCTGATTGGACAAACTTTTACGTCCCATCTGTTCTTCTGTACGCCCTTCCCGGCGGGGGTGAATCAGTTCAATGCCATACGAATCAGCCACGCCGATCAAGGAATGGCCGGCCACAAAGCAAGCCGTCCACTGTGCCGGCAATTTCGGTAATCCAGGCTAAATTCGCGGCTACACAAAGCGAAGACCGCCTTCGCGGTCTGGCAAAAGTCGGCGCAGTGCCTGCCCTGAGCCTTGTGAAGGGCCGACTTTGCCCTTTGTAACTGCGGTTTCAACCGCCCGGTAAAAGTAGGGTATTTTGCCGGGAATGGTAGGGATTCTACCCATTCTGGCAATGCTTGAAGCCCCTTACGATAGAGCGCAACCTGGGAATATAGCTCAACCAGGAAATGGAGGTAATGAAATGACATCCATAAATGAATATGAAGGAACGGTCACCTCAAGACAAACATTCGAAGAGGTCAACCCACAACAGGAACCAGATGTGATAGTAGAAGAAGTTCATCACTACCACCATAGCGACGATAAAGTGGGTTTTTATTCACTCAACAAAGTGGACCGAATCATATGGCTGATCGCCATCATTTTGGAAACCTTAATTGGCTTCCGTGTTTTTCTTAAGTTGATCGCCGCTAATCCTGAGAGCGGTTTTGCCAGCTTCGTCTATACCATCACCGCTCCCTTTCTGGCCCCATTTGCCGGATTAACATCTACCCCTTCAGCCAGCGGGGCGGTCCTGGAAATTTCTTCCATTATTGCTATGGTGGTTTATGCCCTCTTGTTCTGGCTGGCTGCTTACCTCATTCATCTAATTTGGGGGCGGTAAAGGAGAGAACTATGTATCGTAGAGTTCCCAACACGAGCAGTAATCGCCGCGGACGCTTCAGCATAGGGCGCATTCTGGTGGCACTGGTTATTGCTGGCGTTTCACTGTTCACTTACTTTGCCTCCAGCGAATTTAACCCCATTACCGGTGAAACACAGCAGGTGGCCCTTTCTCCAGACCAGGAGATTGCCATGGGGCTGCAAGCAGCGCCACAAATGGCCCAGATGCATGGTGGCCTGCACCGTGATGAGGATTTGCAAGCATATCTGGATGCGGTTTGTGCGCGGTTGATGGATAACAGCGAAGTCAGCCAGACCGATTGGCCCTTTGACTGTCATTTATTGGCCGATAGGGAAACGATCAACGCCTTTGCTTTGCCCGGCGGGCAGATGTTCATCACGGCGGCGCTGTTTGAACGGCTGGAAACCGAAGGTCAGTTGGCCGGGATCATGGCCCACGAAATGGGGCATGTGGTCGCCCGCCATGCGGCGGAGCAGTTAGCGGAGCAAAGGCTGGCCCAGGGGTTGAGCGGGGCTGCGGTGATTGCGGCCTATGACCCGGAAAACCCGAACAGCGGCCTGACGACCCAACAATTGTCGGCCTTAATCAGCCATCTCGTGACATTGAAGTACGGCCGTGACGACGAACTTCAATCGGATCGTTTAGGTTTGCAATTTATGGCCGAAGCCGGGTATGACCCCCGCGCGTTGGTGGAAGTGATGGAAATTTTGGCCGAGGCCAGTGGCCCTGGTGGTCAGCCCGAATTTTTTAGCACCCATCCCAATCCAGATAACCGCATTGAGCGCATCCGGGCAGCCATTGAGTCTTTATATCCCAATGGGGTACCTGCCGGTCTGGAACCATAAGGATGTACCCCCTTATGTATCTTCTTTTGTATCTTCACCTATTTATCGTATCGGACACCGCAGCTAACGTTAAGGCAAATTGACGAACAAACAAAAAAAGGAAAGAACCATGAACCACAATACTTTGAAAGATGTGTATGTTGGACAGTTGAAAGATGTGTATAGCGCGGAGAAGCAGTTGACGGAAGCCTTGCCCCAGATGGCCCAGGCGGCGTCAAACCAGAAATTGCGCCAGGCTTTTGAAAACCACCTGACCGAGACGGAAAACCACATGCAAGCTGTGCGCACGATTCTGGATGATTTGAATGAAAACCCCACCAGCACCAAATGTAAAGCTATGGCCGGGTTGATTGAAGAGGGTAGTGAGATTGTGCAAAATGGTGGGGATGCAGATGCGCGTGATGCCGCTTTGATCGTGGCCGCCCAAAAAGTGGAACATTATGAGATTGCCACTTATGGCAGCCTGCGCACCTTTGCCAACTCCCTCGGTTATGACGAAGCGGCAGAGGTATTACAAAGCATTCTGAATCAGGAATATGCGGCCGACCAGACGCTGGATGACATCGCGATGGGCACGTACAACAGAACTGGTTTGAATGTTGCCGCGAAAAATTAGTCTTTCCGTTGCCTTAATTATTCAAGTGGAGTGTGCCAGTTCCTTTCTGAGGATCGCTCCACAACGTGAGCGGTTGGTTCCTCTGGAGACCTGACAGGTTTTAGACCCGAATAGCATCAAGTTGAACTGGTAAAAGAACCTGTCAGGTCTGAACGCTTACTGCATAACAATTCAAACTTATCTATCAAAAATCAAATTTGTAAAGGAGACAAACATGTTAGTGAATATCATTTTGTGGATCATTTTAGGTGGTGTGGCCGGGTGGATTGCCAGTATGCTTATGGGGCGCGATAACCAGATGGGCGCGGTGGCTAACATCATTGTGGGTATTGTAGGCGCTCTCATCGGCGGGTTCTTGTTTAACCTGTTTGGGCTGCCCGGAAATACCGGCTTTAACGTGTGGACTTTGCTGGTGGCCATCCTTGGCTCGGTAGTTTTGCTTTTCCTGGTGGGTGTTTTGCGCCGAGCTGCCTGATTATTGTAAGCTGAAGCAAAACCAAATGCCCCCACACGGCTTGTGTGGGGGTATTTTTTTGTGTACAAATACTACAAACGTATTTTCACAGGAATGGACCGCAATGAAGGATTTTGAAGTTCCGCTGATTCCGACGTGGCAGTTGGTGCTGTGGACGTTGGGGGTAACGGCCGTCATCGGCTGTTTTTGGCTATTATGGCGTTTTCAGGGGGTGCTTTTGTTGTTGTTGACGGCCGTGATTTTGAGCACGGCCGTCAACCCTGGCGTCCTCTGGCTGGAAAAACGCGGCATTCCCAAACCGGCCGGCATCGTGCTTATTTTTGGGCTGATTGGCGGGTTGTGTGGCCTGCTCATCGCCTACAGCCTGCCTGTTTTAGCCGAACAAGGCGCGGCTATCGGCCAGAATCTGGCCGAAGGTTATCAATCGTTGTACGAGAGTCTCCAACGCCTCCCCAACATTCTGCTCAATCGTTTGCTCCTGGTCCTTCCCGATGAACTGCCGGGGTTAGGTGGTGGGGGCGAGTTAACCCTGCCCGATACCGATTCGTCCCCGCCAGGGGAGGATGGGCCGGGAAATGGGCTGGTTCGCGGATTGCTTCAGGTGATAGTGGTGGGCATCCTCACCTTTTATTGGACGTTGGAGGGCGGTCGCCTCAAGCAGGCGGCTTTTCTGCTGGTTCCCCTGCAAAAGCGCGATGAAGCGCGGGAATTGGTGCAAGAGATAGAGACGAAGGTGAGCGCCTACCTGCTGGGCCAGGGCATTCTGTGCCTCATCATTGGTGGGTTGGCGTTTGTGGCTTATTCACTTATCGGTTTGCCTAATGCCCTGCTGCTGGCAGTTTTTGCCGGATTATTGGAAGCGGTGCCGATTGTGGGGCCGGTGTTGGGGGCGGTACCGGCGCTTATGGTGGGGCTTTCCATTTCCCCGGCGACGGCGTTGTGGGTCATTCTGGCGACGGCCGTCATCCAGCAGTTGGAGAACAGTTTATTGGTGCCGCGTGTCATGAGCCGCACCATTGGGGTACGGCCGTTGGTCACACTCCTGGCATTGTTGGCTTTTGGCTCATTGTTTGGCATTTTGGGGGCGCTTATTGCCCTGCCGCTGGCGGCGGTCATCCAATTATTCGTGGAGCGTTTTTTGCTGGCGCGGGAGAGCCTGGCCGCAAAAGAGCCGGGGCGGGATCGGTGGAGTATGCTGCGGTACGAGACAAACCAACTGGTACAAGACGTGCGCAGCCAGGTGCGCCGTAAAGAAGAGACGCCTTCGGCCATCACCGACGAAATGGAGGATGAACTGGAAGCCATTGCCCTTGATCTGGAAAGTTACCTGGCCGGGCAAGAGGGAGGCGACTGACAATGAAACAGATGATGAAGTACACGGCCGTGATTCTGCTCACCCTCACCACTCTGTTGGTCTTATGGCAGTTCAAGCTGGCGTTGTTGTTGTTTGTGTTATCGTTACTTATGGCGGCGGCCATACGGCCGTTTGTGGATGGACTGGTAGCGCGGGGCATACCCAAAGGGGCCGCCCAATTGCTGCTGTATGTGGCCGGCATCGGCGGTTTTTTGCTGGTGCTGCTGTTGGCCGGTGAATGGTGGTGGCAAGAGCTAAATCTGGCGGTGAATCAGGCGGTGGTGGAGTACGAAAGTTTGCACCGCCGTTGGGAAATGGGGGCGGGTTGGCAGCAAACGGCCGTGAATCTTTTGCCGCCGCCGTTTACCCTCGCCGAAGCCGAGCAGACGGAACTGGAGCAGATGGCCCCAGCGGTCATGAGCATCACCAGCAGCATCACGGGCGCTTTAGCCGGTTTGCTGGCGCTGTTGGCTCTGAGCATTTATTGGAGCGTAGACCAGCACCGGTTTGAGCGCCTGTGGTTATCACTGCTGCCGGTGAAGCGGCGGGCTTATGCCCGGGATAGCTGGCGCGAGGTGGAAACGGCCGTTGCCGGTTATCTGCGCAGCCAGACGGTGCAGCGCCTGCTGGCCGCGCTTTTTTTGGCGGGCGGCACGGCCGTCGTTGGTTTTGAATTCCCGTTACTGCTCGGTTTTGTGGGGGGCCTGGCCGCTTTTGTACCCCTGTTTGGCGGTTTGTTGACGGCCGTGTTTGCCCTGGCCCTGGGTAGTCTGGAAAGTATGAGTCTGGGCCTGGGTTTAGCGGTCTACACGCTGCTCGTGTTTATCGGGTTGGAACTGATAGTGGAACCACGACTGTGGCCGCGCAAACGGCGCAGTTTTTTGTTGACCATCCTGGTGATATTGCCCCTGTTTGAAGCCTTTGGCCTCTGGGGATTGATTGTCGCGCCGCCGCTGGCTGCGGCTATTGAAGTGATGGTGGTGCAGGTCTATCAGGCCTCTATTACACGCGGGGAAACGGCCGTGCCGGTAGAAAGATTGCAAACCCGCTACCAACAATTGGCACAAAAAATCGCCGACTCTGAAAGTGAGGCGGCGATACCTGAACTGCAAAACCTCAGCCAAAGGCTGGCCCATTTGTTAGAAAAGGCCCTAAGGGTTTCTGAAAACTAAAAAAAGACCCTAAGGGTTTTCTGAAACCCTTAGGGTCTAAAAAGAGTTTATAAGCCGCTCAGGAACTCATTGACCTCGCGTTCCGCTTCGGCGCGGGAACGGCCGTATCTTTCCTGGATCACACCCACCAGTTCGTCGCGTTTGCCGGCGATCCGGGTCAGGTCGTCATCCGTCAGGTCGCCCCACTTCTGGCGCACTTTGCCTTTCACCTGATTCCATTTGCCTTCCAAAATGTCGCTGTTCATTTCGAGTACGTTACTCATGGTTACCTCCGTCATTGATTTGCCGGGTCAGTGATTGAAAGTTGCCATCCGCTTTGCCTGACCTACACAAAGCCACAAAGCCGGACAACGTTTACGTTTCTCACTATAACAGCAAGCGCTCCCAGCACCGATGTATCAGGGGCATAGTTTGCGGATACACGTTTATTGTGCCCTTATTGGGCACTCTTCCGTCTATATCTACATCTATACCTGGGGGTTATATCGGTGTCTATTCAAGCAGACGGCCGTTACCCCTAAACTGTAGGCATAACCTAAATTGCATAAGTTACATGAGGCAAAAAAAATGACCGGGAAACAGGCATATCAAAATGATGAGAAATGGGGCAGCGCAGAAGCCCGCGCCCACCGTCAACCATTGCCGGGCAAAGTTGTGCTGCTGGTGGGAAATGACACGGCCGTGTTGCACCTGTTAATCGGCCAGTTAGCCCAAAAAGGCGCGGATATTGCTCTCTTGTGCTGGCATATCCCTTTGGAAACCTCGCACAAAATCAAAGAGAGCGTGCAATCATTTGGTCGCAAACTGCTGTTGATAGAGCAGGGGGAAGGCCATGACGCTTCCCCGGCGCACCTGATCCAAACGGTCGTTACTGAATTAGGACAGCTAGATCTCTTTATTGATCTTTCTGCGCAAAAAAGCGAGTTGCCACTCTACGACGATGGAAACAGTCAGGCGCTCGCGTCTATACAACCACATTGGCAGTTCACCACGGCCATTCTGAATGAAATGGTCCGTTCCTGACAATATCTGCACAGCATCCCTTTGATGAAACGATGAAACTCAGTTTCATCTTGTGCCTTTTGTTACTTATTTTGCTTGCACAAAAAAGGTTATAGTGCCTGAGTGGGAGATTGGGTGTGAAGGAGTTAACCATGTCCAACAGCATTCGATTTCATCGGGTAGTTGTGTTGATTCTTATACTCTGTACCGCTTGCGCTCAAACGAGAACAGAGGAAACACCAGATGTCATGGTCGTAGGCCTGGCTAATCCGGCTTCGGAAAATTGCATACAACAGGGCGGGCAGGTGGAAATTCGGCAGGGTGAAGCGGGGGAGTATGGCGTTTGTGTCTGGGACGACGGCCGTGCCTGTGACGAATGGGCGTTCTATCATGGCGTCTGTGAACAACACCAGGTATTGCTTACCTTTTTGGACCGGCTGGCAGCCGGCGAATACGCGGCAGCTGCCGAACTATACGGTGGCAGCTATGAAATACTTGAGGGCTACAACCCGACCGTTGATCCTGATGACGTGGCAAGTCTCTGGCAAAACGGCTGCCAGGTGAACGGTCTGCAATGTTTGCCGGTGCGGATTGCCAGTTTTAATGAGCAGACGGCCGTGGGCGAGACCATCTTCACTGTGCAGTTCACCGCCCCGGACGGCAGCCTGTTTGTGCGCGAGGCGTGTTGCCGCGACGCCCAAACTACGCCGCCGGAATTTGAGTTTGAATTCCGCGTCACCCAGGGCGAGGACGGGGTGTATCGGGTGCTGGATATGCCGGTCTACGTGCCCTGAGATAACCGCTTTCTTAAAGATCATGATTCGTCGGACTGTGAAATTTTTGGCTCTTTGGGAACTCAGGGGGTTGACAGGGCGTGATGCGTGACCAGAGAGACCTCACGTATCACGCATCACGTATCACGTCGGGTTCTACGAAATCCCGCCAATTTTTAAGGACAAGATATGAACACACAAGACAACACCGCACTCTGGCTGCGTTGGGTAGGGGCTAATTCAGTGGCCGAGGCCGTTGGACTGGGTCTGACGTTCGCGCTTGATGTTTTGATCATCTGGCAGGTGGCGGAAGCCGGAAGCGCCTGGGCGGCCCTCGTCGGCATCCTGCTGATGAGCGCGACGGGGGCTATTGAAGGCGGCGTGGTAGGCTGGCTGCAATGGCTGGTGCTGCGCCGCCCCTTCCCGCAAATCGCCCAGCGCGCCTGGATCCGGGCAACTATTATCGGCGCGGTGGTGGCCTGGTTTTTAGGGTCGCTGCCCAGTACGCTCATGGATATGGGGGCGGCGGGTTCGGACACGGCCGTAGCCGAACCCTCGTTGGCGACCGTCCTCTTGTTGGCGGCGGGCATGGGGTTGGTGCTTGGCCTGGTTCTGGCTTTCCCACAGTGGCGGGTGCTGCGCACGGCCGTGCCCCATGCCTGGGTGTGGCTGCCCGCCAACGCCGCCGCCTGGGCTTTGGGAATGCCCATCATCTTCGCCCTCATTGACCTGGCGCAGCGCCGCAGTTCCACCGCCACCATCATCCTGACCATCTTTGTGGGACTTTTTTTTACCGGCGCTGTGGTCGGCGCAGTGCATGGGCTGGCGCTGCTCTGGCTAACGCAGCCAATCCCGGCCCGGTTGAGCGCCGCCCACTGAGGTTCACAGGAAAATGGGAAACTTCCATCATTCGCTATCCTGGCTTTTAGAGCCAGACCCGGCTAATCCCGGTGTGCGTTATTTGGCTCTGACCGAATTGTTGGGACGGCCGTCTGACGACCCCGAAGTCATGGCCGCCCAACAGGCCGTCATGGAGAGCGGCCCCGTGCCGACCATCCTGGCGGCGCAGGCGGACGCCGGTTACTGGGTGAAATCAGGCCCCGGCTACGCGCCCAAGTATCAAAGTACGGTCTGGTCGCTCATCTTTCTGGCGCAGTTGGGCGCCGACGGCCGTGACCCGCGTGTGCGGGCCGGTTGTAACTATGTACTTGATCACGGCCGTTGCCACTACGGTGGGTTTAGCGCTACCGGCAGACCCGACGGCCTGATCCACTGCCTCCAGGGCAACCTGGGTGCCGCCCTGATTGACCTGGGCTGGCTGGGTGACGAGCGCCTGGATCAGGCACTAGACTGGCTGGCGCGCAGCATCACCGGTGAGGGGATTGCCCCGGCAAAGGAGAAGGATACGGCCGTGCGCTATTATCGCAGTGGCAACAGCGCCCCTGAGTTTGCTTGCGCCGCCAACAACCACCTGCCCTGCGCCTGGGGTGCAGTTAAAGCCATGTTGGCCTTGAGCAAGGTCCCAGCGGCGGCCTGCACTCCGGCTATACGGGCTGCTATTGAAATGGGCGTTAAATTCCTGCTGGCACGCGACCCGGCGGTGGCTGACTACCCCATGGGCTATGCTGTGAAACCAAGCCGGAGTTGGTTCCAGTTTGGCTTTCCTGTGGCTTACGTCACCGATGTGCTGCAAAACCTGGAAGTATTGACTAATCTGGGCTACGGGCATGACCCGCGTCTGGAACCGGCTTTAGAACTGCTGCTCAGCAAACAAGACGCGCAGGGGCGCTGGAAGATGGCGTACAGCTACAATGGCAAGACCTGGGTTGACGTGGAGCAGAAGGGGAAACCAAGCAAATGGGTCACGCTGCGGGCGCTGCGTGTCCTCAAAAGGAGCAACACCGGGCCTTTAGCGTGAAAAACGAGAAGGTTTGGAGTAGGCGATTTATCGCCTGCTGACGGCACTGAAGCGCCTGTTACCAACCATTTGCGAAAGGGAATTGGGCGTAACGGCCGTGTCCGCCAGCTAGTTTTGCCGCACAATGGGCAGCCATACGTCATAAGTTGGTGTGATGACGGGGGGGGTAGCTGTCGGCGTCCTTGTTGCCGTTTCCGTTGGAGGGGATGTTGGTGTATGCGTGGCTATTGGTGTAGGGCTTGACGTGCTGGTGAATGTGGCTGTCGCTGTCGGTGTAGATGTAGGTGTGTTTGTTGCCGTCAGCGTATGGGTTGGCGTGGCCGTTGGTGTATTGGTTGGCGATGGCGTATGGGTTGGTGACGGCGTTGGCGACTCTGATGGGGGGTCAAATGGGGCGAAGCCGGAAATGTAGGAATGGCCACTATTGGCAATGTCAATATATTCCCCCGCCAGAAAAATTTGGTCACCTGCCTCAATATCATAAATAAATCCCGAAGCGGCCAGACTACCCACAGCGTGTGGGTCCCAATCAGCAACCAGGCCGGTCGTTTTGTCTACGGCCGCAGCATAAAAGCGGGGGCTGCCACCAACGCTGACAAATTCACCCCCCAAATAAACGGTTCCCCCCTGGACGTCAATGGCGCGAACAGCCGCGTTGGCGTTAGGATTCCAATCAGTAAGCAATCCGGTCGCCAACTCTACAGCGGCAATGCGATTTCGCGGTTGGTCGGCGACAAAGAGGAAGTTACCGCCGAAGTAGACGGTATTGCCATCTATTTCCAGATCACGCACCATCTCGCTTGGATCAGGGTTCCACGGGAGCGCCTGGCCGGTTTGCAGGTCAAGGGCAGCTAATCCGCTGCGCGGTTGGCCGCCGATGTTCGTGAATCCCCCGCCGGCATACAAGATGCCGTTGGCAAGTTCCAGATCATAGACATGATAATTGGCAACAGGATCCCAATCGGTAACCTGGCCGGTAGCTCTGTCTAGCTTAGCTATACGGAAACGAAAAACATCCCCGGCCCTGGTAAACTCTCCGCCAATAAACACACTGTCAGGCGTGAGCACAATGGCCCGTACCAGGGGAGGGAAGATCTCCGGCGGCTGCCACGATGTGAGTTGACCGGTTTGCAGGTCAAACTCGGCCACATAATCGCGTTGTATGCCGTCAATGTGCAGAAATCCCCCGCCGATGAAGAGAGATTGACCCTCTACAGCCATAGCTGTGACGCTGCCGTTCAGGTTTGGATTCCAATCTGTTGCCTGCCCGGTTTGCAGGTCCAGCGCCGCCAGGAAGGTTCTGGAGACCCCGCCGACACTGGTGAAATGTCCACCAACGTACAGTGTCTCCTCGCTTAAGGCTATCACTACCGGGTGCCCCCCGGCATCAGCGCGCCAGGCAGTGGGCTATGCCGTCACCAGATCAATAGCCGCCAGATGGCGACGTGGTTGTCCGCCGACGAGTGTGAACCATCCTCCCATGTACAGAGTGGAATCGTTGCTGGCAAGCCGGCGCACAGTACCATTCAAGCTGGCGTTCCAGGGCGTGGCCCCGCCGCTAACCGCATCAATTTCCGCCAGACCGGTGCGGGTTTGCCCGCCAATTTGGGTAAAAGCCCCACCGGCGTATAACTTGTCGCCGGTAAAGATGAGGGTATACACGACGCCGTTGGCATTGGGATTCCAGGCCTTGAGTACACCGCTAGTTAGATCGAAAGCGGCGATACGGTTGCGAGGCTGCCCGGCTATCTGGCCAAAGAATCCACCCACGTAGAGGGTGTCAGCAGAGGCAGCCAGCGCATACACGGTTGAATTGGCGTTTGGGTCCCAGGCAGTTGCCTGCCCGGTGGTGATATCCAGGGCAGCGAGCCTGTTGCGGGTTTGCCCACCGATGCTGGTAAAGATCCCACTGGCATAAACGACGGAATCGGCAATGAGGATGTTCAGGACACTGCTGCTGGCATTGGGATTCCAGGCTGTGGCATTCCCCGTGGTTGTGTCAAGGGCGGCGATATAGTTCCGGCTCTGCCCACCGATGGTAGTGAAATGTCCCCCTACATAAATTGTTGGGCCGGAAACGGTCAGGATGCTCACGGCCTGATTGGGGGCAGGATTCCAGTTTGGATTAACCGTTTTGTTTGCCAGGATGTGTACCAGATTGGTGCGGGGGATGCCGCCAACGGCCGTAAACTCTCCACCGATATACCATCCCCCCGTTCCATCGGGAACGACGGCCGTCACGGCGCCATTCACACGTGGCATTTCTAAATCCACCGCGGCCGTACTGGCGTCCACAGCCGCCCCAAAACCCGTTGATGGGCCAACATAGCTAAAATTGCCGCCAATGTACAGCGTGTCTCCCGTGACAACGGCCGTGTGTACACGGTCATTGGCAACCCACAAACTTTCATTAATGGGAGGTGGTGACACTATAGGGGCTGCATAGACAAGAAGATGGAAGAAAGTAATAAAAAGCCCGATCAGAGTCAGCGGCATAAGAAGATATTTGAACATGGGCACCTCCTTTTGCGAAATAAGATGACCTCCCTTGTTCAGTTCTACTATTTCGTCAGGCTCTTACGAGAAGGTTAACCAATTCTTACAACCGGCTTACATTAATCGTCTTTTCTCTACCTTAATTCCAGCCCCCAGGTCGCCTTCACTGCGCCATGATCCGGCAATTTACGCTTTCAACTTCCACTTCGCCCAAATCATCCACGGCCCGATCCTGAAAACTGTGGACAAATTGCATAAACCGGTAAACATCAGCAAAGTTACTTACCAACCCCACGGAAATACGAGCCGCGCCCGAACTCTTGCCATTTTTCTGCCGCAGCGAGGTGATAAATTCCCGGTGCGTCACCCACGTCCCATGGTGGAAGGCAGGAGCCATATCGGTTCTGGTCAGGCCACCGCTAATTTCGGCGCTGCCAGGATTGCAGAAACAACCGGCGCGTAGGGAAATGCGCGCCCCATTGGCCAGTTCCTCCACCCGGCGATAATCAAACAGATTGCCGTAAGGATCATACAGATTGAAAGCAATCGTCCCGCCACGCCGCTCCATCGCGGTAGGGCCATAAATAACAGCCAACGGCATCCCATTGCTGTGCCGGGCTAACTGCAACTGGCGGAGTAACCAGGCCGTCAGGCAGCTAATCCGCTGATGAATGGTCTCCATACCCAGGGATGACAGAAATTTCAGGCCAGCCTCCACGGCCGGTATCCCCAAATAATTG
The DNA here is from genome assembly GCA_023382655.1 of Anaerolineae bacterium. GTDB lineage: Bacteria > Chloroflexota > Anaerolineae > Promineifilales > Promineifilaceae > CAADGU01. The sequence goes on from JAHDWK010000016.1 coordinate 152,977, forward strand.
ACCGTACCGTCCTCAAAAGCCGCCTCGTCATCCGCCAGATGGTAAGCATCGGCTACCACAGAAGAGAGGGCGATGGTGCCCCCGGCAAACCACGGCCGTTTCAACTTAGCCAATGCCTTCTTCCGCGCCAGCAAACAACCAATCCCTGTTGGATACCCAAACATCTTGTAAAAGGAGATAGCCACAAAATCGGGTTGCCATTGGCTTAAATCCAGACAGTTCGTGGGCACAAAAGCAGACGCATCCAACAATACGTCCCAGCCCCGTTCTTGGGCGGCGGCAATCCACGCCAGTGGATGTTGCACCCCGGAAAAGTTGGACTGGGCCGGGTAGGCAAACAAATTGTTTTGTCCTGGCCGCGCCAGCGCCAGCGCCAGCATCACTTCTTGCTCGTCCACCCGCAGTTCTGGCGGCAAGAGCGGCAGGTAAGCAATAGTAGCGCCACCCGCGCGGGCAAACTCCCGAATGCCGTTGACGGAATTATGATTATCGAAAATCAGGGTATAACGGCCGTCGCCACTAAAAGGATATGCCTCACCCACTAACTTGAGCGCCCCGGTCGCATTGGCCGTAAAAATGACCGCATACTCCTGAGGCGAAGCCTTGAAGAAACCCAGGACGTGCGCCCGCGTCTGCTCAATTAACGCCGTAGCCGCCGCCGATGCCAGATTGTGTGAATGGGGATTGCCGTAAATGCCGCTGTCTAATAAAGCCCAATGTGCGCGTAGTTGACATTCGCCATACAGTGTCCCGCCGGTGTAATCCAGGTAAACGTGATCCTGCGCATCCAGACGGCCGTACTCCCGCTGCCGCACCTCATCCAAAATCTGGGTCGTGGCGAACGCCGGGTACGCAGCTTGAAAGGCGGCAAAAGCCTCGGCCATGTCACCCAGATACTCCGCCGGTTTTGTCTTCGGCCGTTTACCGGCAACCGTCGCCACCGCTTTATACTCGATACGAAACCGGCGCACCGGTGCATCTACCTGCTCATCATACTCCTCAAAAGCGACCTCCCGTAAACCAGCATTAGAGAAGCTCACCAACTCACTTTTCACCAGGGGCCAGGGGGGGCCGGGGTGACCGTTCCGGTGATCACAGCCCAGATTGATAACCAGCATCGTGCCGCCAGGGGCCACCAGTTCAGCCATCGCCGTCATTGCGCGTGGCTGCACGTCCGGCGGCAGCGCCTGGATGTTGAAGTATTCCAACACAAAATCAAAACGGCCGTGCCACACTTCAGGCGGCGCAAACAGGTCGGCTACCTGGTATTGTACGGCCGAATGGGGAAAACGCGCCTGGCACATTTTCACGGCCGTCGGCGCAATATCAAACGCCACCACCGCAAACCCCCGCCGGGCCAGTTCCTCGGCGTCATCACCTAAACCACAGCCAACAACAACGGCCGTTTGCCCCGTCCCATCTATGCCCTGTTCATCCAGCCATTCCACCAAATCCGGGCTGGGGCCAAGATTCGCCCAGGGAATGGATGAACCCTGTGTGTCCGCGGCTATATAGACTTTTTCAAACCAGGTCGGCGTTATAGAGTTCATCATTTTCCATTGCCTCCAGCTCTTCAATCATCGTCATCTCCACCGCAATCGCCAGTTCAGCTATCGTCGGCGCTGTCAGCACCAGGGAAAGTGGCAGATGCGCCTCAAGCTGCTGGCGCAGCCGGGTCATCACCTGGGTGGCAATCAATGAGTGTCCACCGAGATCAAAGAAATCGTCATGTACGCCAATCTCGTCAATCCCCAGCACATCGCTCCAGACAGCCGCAATCATCTCTTCCAGTTCATTAGACGGCGCGATATAGGGCACACCCAACGAAGGCCGGGTATGTTTGGGACGGGCTTCCTGTCCCTCACTGGCAATCGCCAAAATTTGTTCAATTGTCACCTTGCCTGCCCAGGCCATGATCTGCCGGAAATCTCTGGTAGACACTACCACCTGCGGCAGCGGCTGGGCCAAAACCCGCACAAGCGCCTCCTGCCCTTCGTCAAAGTGAATGCCGTAATGTGCCCGCGTCTGGCGGAAATAGGCCTCAATCTCCGGGCCAAATCCTTCCATCCCTTCTTCCCAGGCATTCCATTGCCATTCACCCCAGTTAATGGAGACGGTGCGCCGTTTGCGCCCCATCTGGCTCTGGGCATAGGCGTCCATGAAGGCGTTGGCGGCGCAGTAATCAATCTGCCCCAGCCCACCGCCGGTAAAGGACGTTTCCGAGGAAAAGAGCGCCAGAAAGTCCAGCGGCACATCCGCCAGCACCCGCTCCAAAACCAGGGTGCCCTGTACTTTGGGGGCCAGGATCGAATCGGCCGTTTCCGCCGTCTTTAATTGAATCAGCCCCATGCCGGGCACACCGGCCATGTGAATAACGCCGTGAATCGTGCCAAAACGGGCGCAAACCTGCTGCACGGCCGTGTCCATCTGCTCTTCATCGGCCACATCCGCCGCCACCACCAGCACTTCCGCCCCCAGTGCCTCCAACTGCTGCACCTGCCGGATTTTGCGCACCAATGTGCTGTCCTCGTCTGCCGTCTCCAGATGCTGTGCCCATGTATCGCGGGGCGGCAGCCCGGAGCGCCCGCTCAGGATCAACTTCGCCTGCACGGTACGGGCCAGATATTCGGCAATGCCCATGCCGATGCCGCCCAAACCGCCCGTTATCCAGTAAACGCCATGCGGACGGAGCATGGGAGGATTGTCCATGTCCACAGCCGTCACCGGCGCCCGGTCAAACGCCTGCACCCAACGTTGATGCCCACGTAAAGCCACAATGGTCTCGGCGGGCACGGCCGTCAACTCCGCCAACAGGTTTTGCACCAGCGCCTCTTGTTGCCAACTGCCCGGCTTTCCGATTTCCACATCAATACACCGGCAGCGCACCTGCGGAAATTCCACTGGCACCGTGCGGATTGGCCCCATCACCGTCATCTTCGCCGGGTTAATCATCTCATGGCCTGTCACCACCTGTACCGGCGACGTGACCACATTCAACTCAAGGGCATTGAAACCAACCTCACCCGCTGCTTGAATCAGATACAGTAGACTATAAAAACTGCGCTCTAATGTCTCGTCCAACCAGCCGGGCGCTTCAGAAAAGGGTTGTTCCCCGGCTATATTCCATAGGTGTACCACCTTTTGCGGCGACATCCCCTGGCGCTGTAAACTCTGCCACAGCCAGGTATACTCCTCACGCGCCCCCGGACGCATCACGTAGCTGTGCGCATCCATTTGGGTAAAGGCCGGGCCGGGCCGCACGGTAATAACCGGGTGCTGCGCCGCCCGCAGCCACTGCACCACTTCCTCGCCGACATCCCCATCTTCTATAAAAACGAGCCATTCCGTCGCCTCTGCCTCCGTTGGGGGCCACGGCCGTGGCCCCGTCTGGTTCCACACCGGCAGATAAAACCACTCGTCCAACGGCAGGCGCGGTGGCGAAACAATACCCGCCGGGTCATTGCCCTCATCCTGATCCGAAGCCAGGAATGGTTGCTGTTTCCCCTGCAACCAGAAGGCAGTAGGCTGGAAAGGATAGGTGGGCAGGGGGAGGC
>JAHDWK010000017.1 GCA_023382655.1 Anaerolineae bacterium
ATTATCGGGGAAAATTCCACTTTTGACTGGTCCTATTTTAGGGGATGGTTACCTTATCAGTACCAAACTTATAGATTCTTTAGGGATAAATGCAAAACACTTTGAACCAATTCCTTTTGATTACCATGATTCAAATCCAATTCAATTTTATGATGATTATGGGTTTGACTATGGTGTCATGAGACTCAGGCCATATTATCGTACACTGCTAGAGGCAAACGGTGTTGAGGCATTAGATGAGCAAGTATGGAAACTGCAACCCCAAAGTGTGGACTTCTATTTTCTTCTAGGGATTCCATTAGAATTTACCAAAATCACAGAGAATAATATCGAGTTTACACCTACATTTCATCCAGTAGAAGAAGTTAATACTTGTCCTGAGGGGTTTGAAGCAACAAATATGCCATTGTTTTACGGTCACATTGCTTTAGGCGATTTACATGACATTGGTGGGATGAGTGGTGGCCCATTATTTGCATTCCGCCAATATCAGGATAGGGAGTTGAAATATTGGTTGACAGCTCTTCAGAGCAAGTGGTTACCTGATTCACATTTTATTGCCGCCTGTCCCACGAAAATCCTTGGAGATTTTATCGAAGAAGTTCTATTACAATTGGTAAATAGCGATTAAATAACGATTTGAGGATGTGGTGAGCAACACCAACGTCGACATTAGGTCTATTATATCCACGGTCGTACTCCCCCCTCCATCCCTCCTCTCTCCACCACCAGTCAAAGGGACTATTTTGTTTGACGATCGTAATTCCATTGTTTTGCATTTTAGGAGATTCACAATGAGAGCATTTTTAGCCGATTCCTTTTCCGATGAGGAAGGATCAATAGCATCCGAAGGGAAAACAATCTATATACAGGGTTCAAAACAAGCCCTTTTCGAGCTTTGTTCTTTCTTTGAAGTAGTAAGCCGCCATCTGAAACAAGGGGAGAAATGCCACATGCACTTCCAAGATCACTTGGAGACATGGCGTAAAGAAACACACATTGATGTGGTTGTGGATATGGATCAAAATGCACAATGAGAGGTTCGATCAGATTGATCGCAGAGGGTATTTACAAAACAAATGCACTGCTGCACAGCACCAGGCCCATAAACACGCTTAGTTCCGTTGGTTAACTTATCGTCAGGCTTGTCATTGATGTGGTCACGGCCGTACCCCCCCAAAAAACACGTAAAAACCATTCCGCAGCACTGCTTGCCCACATTTACCACTTCCCCATGAAATGAATCGCCTGTCTTGAAAATAATCAAAGATTGCGCAGATTTCACCGATTAAAAAAATCTGCGTAATCTGCGCAATCTTTGATTTTCATTTTTCGTGGTATGCAATCGCCTATGTGGAACTCTCGACCGGGACGATTTGTTCCGCTTCAAACCAGCCATCGCTCCATTCATCTTCACGCCAGATGCCGGTGAAACGCAACGGCTGCCACCGCTCCACTTTCTGCGTAAGACCGCGTACCGGTTTGATCACGATGAAATCATCCCCATCCCCCACATAAAACCCCCGCCCGCCCGTCCAACCCGGCAGGCGCACCCCGGCAACCGTCGTCCGCTGGCCGCGCAGCCGGTGAACAAAACGCAGCGGCACGTCATCGGCCCAAGCTGCCGCTTCGGCAGCGTCATGGTCTTTGACCAGGGCGATGGGGTTGGCGCTGACGGGCCAGCCGAGCAGCCGCGTCTCCCATTCCAACCGCTGCGCCAACGATTCCGGCGGCACGGCCGTACCCACCCCAAACCCAAACGTCATCTGCCCCACATTCCCCGCCCGCTCGATCTCCGCCGCCTCCGCCAGCAAAGCGGCCCGGCTGTCCGCCAGCCCATCCAACGCCCCACACTGAATCAAATGCGTGATCTCCTTGTGTTGCAGCGGTACTTTGTGCAGCAGGTCACGCAAATTGTGGTACGGCCGTGCCGCCACAATCGCCTCGATGGCACTATGGCGCAAATCGCGGATTTGGCCCAGGCCCATCCAAAGAGAAGGAGATTGGGAGACTGAGAGATTAGGAGATGGCGCAATCTCCCCATCTCCTAATCTCCCAATCTCACTCATCATAAACCCCCGCCCACTCACATTCACATGCGGCGGATGCACCGGAATGCCCAACCGCTGCGCCTCGGCAATGTAAATAGCCGGGTGGTGAAAACCACCATGATCCGCCAATCGTGCACACAAAAAAGCCGCCGGATAATGTGTTTTTAAGTAGGCCGAACGATAACTCACGTCGGCATACGCCGTCGCGTGTCCCTGGTTAAAACCATACCCGGCGAATGGTTCCACCTGCCCCCACAACGTCTCCGCTTGCACGGCCGTCAATCTCGACACCTCCTGGCAGCCGCGCACAAACCGGGCGCGAATCGCTTCCATCTCCCGCGCCTGAAACTTGCTCATGCCCTTGCGCAGCCTGTCCGCCTCCGCCCACGTCAGCCCGGCCACCTCAGTGGCAATGCGCAGGATTTGCTCCTGGAAAAGCAGCACCCCCTGAGAAACCCGCAAAATCGGTTCCAGCGCCGAGTGTAAATAGGAAACGGCCTCTTGCCCACGATAGCGGCGAATGAAGGATTGGGCCATACCGCCCAGCGCCGGGCCGGGTTTGAAAAAGGCATTGGCCACGGCCAGATCACGCACACTTTTGGCCTGTAACTGGCGCAGGGTACGCTGCGCGCCGGTGGATTCACACTGGAAAACGCCGATGGTCTGGGCAGTGGTCAGGGTCACGGCCGTGTCCGCATCATGCAGATCAATCGCCGCCAGGTCAAACGTTGGATCATGGTATTGGCGAATCAGATCGGCGGCATCGGCCAGCACCGTCAGCGCCCGAATGCCCAGCAAATCCATCTTGGGCAGGCCAATGGTTTCGGCGTCGCGGAAGTCAAACTGGGTGGTGAGGAACCCTTTGGGGGCCAACTGTACGGGCACATAATCGGTGAGGGGGCCGGGGGTGATGACCACACCGCCCGGATGGACGCTCAGATGATGCGGCTGTCCCACCAGCGCATACGCCGCCCGCAAAATCTCCCGGTCACGGCCGTCCGCCAGTTGTGCGGCAATTTCCTCCACGTTAGACGCATTGCGGCGGCGCGGGTCAGGGTGCCAATGGTCGGGCAGCACGGCCGTCAGCCGCTTAATGTCCGCCTCCGCATACCCATACGCCTTCGCCGTCTCCCGCGCCGCTGACTTCGGCTGCATCGTAGACACCGTCGCCACCAGCGCCACCCGCTCCGCGCCATACGTTTCCCGAATATAATGCAGCACTTCATCGCGGCGACGGCTGCAAAAGTCCAGATCAATATCAGGCAAATTGGCCCGCGCCGGGTTCAAAAACCGTTCAAAGAGCAGGTCGTGCTCTACCGGGTCAACCTGGGTGATGCCCAGGCAGTAGGCCACCAGGGAATTGGCGACACTGCCACGTGTGTTGACCGGCACGCCAGTTTCCCGCGCAAACCGGGTAATGTCCGCCACCAACAGGAAAAGCGGCGCGAACCCTTTGGCGATGATGGCGGTGAGTTCGTGTTGCAGGCGTGATTCGTAATCCGTAATTCGTAATCCGTTATCCGACGGTTCACGGATTACGGATAACGGATTGCGATTCTTCAAGCCGGCTTCGGCCTGCTGCCCTAATGCTTCTTCGGCCGTTTGCCCTTCCGGTAATTCCAACTTGGGCCAGATGGGACGGCCGTCGGGCAGGCAGGAGGTGGCGCATTGGCGAGCGATGTCGGCCGTGCGTGCTACTGCCTCCGAGAAGGCGGCATATTGGGCGGCAATCTGGTCGGGGGATTGCCAGTGCAGGGCAACGGTCGTCTCCCCAAAGGCAGGCAGCGCGGCATCCGGCACGCCGGCCAGGGGGCAGTTGTGGTCAATGGCCGCCAGCAGGCGCAGGCGCGGTGTATCGGCCGGTTCCAGGCAATAGATGGGATGAACGGCAACGGCCGTCAATCCAAACCGTTCACCAATTGCCACCAATTCACGGGCCACCGCCTCATCCGCCGGGTTGTGCAATTCCAGGCTTAAGCCGCCTAGTTCGCCAAAAAGCCCACCCAACCGGGAGGCAAAACGCACCGCCGCCTGCCGGTTGCCCGCCCGCACATACCGCTCCATCCACCCCATGCGCCCGCCGTCCAGGGCAATCAGTCCGGCGCTGTTCTCTTTCAGCCAGCCCCAGGGAATGCCCTGCCGCAGCAGGTGCTCGCGGGCCGGGCTGGATTGCATAGCCGAGGAAAGGCGACAGAGGGACTGGTAGCCGGTTGGTCCGGTGGCTAACAAAACCAGCCGACCGGCTACATCCGGCGTCAGGTTCATCTCCCCTTCAGGAGCAGCAACGGGCAGCGTCATGCCCATAATGGGCTGGATACCGGCTTTGGCGCACGCCTGCTGGAATTGGACAACGCCAATCAGCACGGCCGTGTCCGTCAATGCCAATGCCGTCATTCCTTCCGCCGCCGCCCGATTGGCCAGATCAAAAACGGACGCCGTGCCACCGAGCAGGGTATAATGGGAGTGGACGTGGAGGTGAGTGAATTGATTCATGTGGCAGGGATCATAGCGGTAAGTGGCGATGTGGGGAAGGGTGATGAGGTGAGAAGGTGAGCAGGTGAGCAGGTGAAGGGGTGACAAGGTGATCTCTCAATCTCTCAATTACCCAATTACCCAATTACCCAATTATCCAATCTGGAGGCTTTTATGGAAAACAAAGTAGCAATTGTAACCGGGGGCGGTACGGGCATTGGGGCGGCGGTGGCAGTGGCGTTGGCAGCGGCGGGGGCGCGGATAGTGGTGTGTGGCCGCCGGGCGGAGCCGCTGGCAGAGGTGGTGGCGCAGATTCGCACCAATGGCGGCACGGCCGTACCTGTGACGGCGGACGTGTCTGAAGTGGCGGATGTGGAGCGGGTGGTGGCCACGGCCGTAGACCGCTTTGCCACGGTAGACATCCTCATCAACAACGCGGCCATTGATGGCGGTGCGCCTATTCACCGGCACAGCATTGAAGAGTGGGATCGGGTGCTGGCGATTAACCTGCGCGGACCATTTTTGTTTGCCCGGGCGGTGTTGCCTCTGATGCGCCAGCAGCAAAGCGGGCACATTATCAACATCAGTTCCGAATCGGGCGTGGAACATTACGCCGGGAATGGCGCCTATGGCGTCTCCAAACATGCGCTGAATGCCCTGGCTGAATATATCCAGGCAGAAAACCAGGAACTCAATATCCGCGTGAACACCATCTGCCCCGGCATGGTGCTCACACCGATGGCTCAAGATAGTCCTGGACTGATTCACGACAAATGTCTGTCCCCGGAAGATATTGCCGACCTGGTGATGTGGCTGCTCACCCGCCACCCCAACCTGAAAATTGGCCTGCCGGTGCTGATTCAGACGATGGCGAATCCCTGGGAGTGAAAGACGTAATCCATAATCCGTAACCCGTGAACCGTAATCGGATAACGGATAACGGCTTACGGATTACGGGTGACAGTTATGATTTCAGTTGCATTGGCAAAACAGTTAAAAGAGGCAGGGCTGGTCTGGCAGACGGCCGTGAATGACTTTTTTGCCATTCCTGACCGGGGATTGGATGACAAGGTGTTTGTCATTTCGGACATGATGGTGACAATGGAACTGGTGCAGGGGTGGCCGGCGCTGACATTTCATGGCACGGCCGAATGGGCCGCCGACCACCTGCTGACGCACGAAGCCATCTGGCTACCCACCGAAGGACAACTGCGGGAGGCTTTAGAAAAGTTGTTACCGGAAAACGAGCCGGATTTTAGCTTAACGCGGCGGGTGGATGGGTATGATTGTGAAATTGGACAGGGGGAACGGCCGTTGATCTTTTCGGCAGATACGGCCGTAGATGCTTATGCCCTGACCCTGCTCCACCTCTTGTCGCCTGAAAGCTGACAGGTCTGGCAGACCTGTCAGCTTTCAGGCAGCAAGGTATAATTTCCACATGAGAATTTTGCGGCGTCTGGGTATTCTTCCTTATTTGTTATTGGGCATTGGCCTGTTCATCATTGGTTTTATGGCGTTGGAGTATGTGGTGAACAATTTCTGGCCGATTGATACCAACCGGCTCGACCTGGTGCGGGCCACCGCATTGGATCGGGTTGATGCCCCTACGCTGTTAGAGGCAGCTAACAGTGAACTAATCTTTGCTTTTCTGGCAACGATTATGGTCATGGTCACCGGCGTGGCACTGCCCCTGGCCTATTTCTTAAACAAACGATTTGGCAAATATGTGGATGAGCGGTTTGGGGAATCTACAGCGACGCCATTTCTGGTTGTGCTGCGGCAATCTATGGGCGTTGGTTTCTGGGCGGCTTTTTGTGTGTGGCTGCAAATGAACCGGGCTTTTGGCATTGCCGCCGCGCTGCTGGTAGCAGGCGTACTGATCTTATTTGAAATGCTATTGCAAATCCGTACCCGCGCGGCGGCTGTCGGGAGTCCGTAATCCGTAAATCGTAATCCGTAGTCCGTAAACGGTAATCGGGCTTGGGATTACGCATCACGGCTCACGCATCACGGCTCACGCCTCTGGCGGGCGCAGCGCATAACCCACGCCGCGTTCGCTGACAATCCAATTGTCATAGGGCACAATCGCCCGGCGCAGTCGTTTGATGAGGGTTTTCAGACGGTCGGGATCATCTACCAGCACTTCACCCCACACGGCCGTTTCCAGCTCTTCCCCATGCACCACTTGCCCCGCATTCTGGCACAGGCAAACCAAAATAGCAAACTGTGAGGTGGTCAACGCCATCTCCTGATTCTCTGCCCACACCTGGTGCCGCTGTTGATCAATAACAAACGGCCCGGCTTGAATCAAGCCACCCACAGTCTGGCGGCGTACAAAACGGTGCAAAATCTCGCTGGTATAGGTGTAGCTACCGTTGATATTTTGCAATAAACATTGCTGTTCCAGCAGGCGCAACGTATCCACAGGTCCATTGGTGATTGCCAGAGTGTACTGCTCCTCCCCCGTCAGGTTTTGCCACAGATAACTCAAATGAGAGGCTGCTTCTACTTCGATGGCATTATCCAGCACGGCAAACTCAGCCGGCGTTAGGGTCTCCATGACTGTGACAGCCTGGTAGGCGTGATACCCGGCAATGTGCAGGAAAAAGGGATGTGGCCCCACCATAAAAATCAGGTGATCCAATAGCTCAGGGGAAAATGTATAAGTGCTGTCTTGCAGACGTTGGCCGAGCAAACCCTGTGCTTCTGTGGCGGTAAACAGTCCTAATGGCAACGTCACAAAGATGTTGAAGAAGGGGGAACTGAGGATTTCTTCTTCGGCGGTGATGTTGAACAACGGCCGTTGGCTGGCCGTTAGATACGCCAACCCATATTTGGTGGTCAACCCCCGCAGCCGGGCAAAAAAGTACGGGGTCAGGTGGGAATTGGCCGCCAGTAGTTCAAATTCATCTAGAAGAACGACAACGGCCGTACCCTGCCGGCTAATGTGATGCAACAAACGGTCAATGGCCCGGTAACTGCCCGTCGCATCGGCAAGGGGTACGGCCGTGCCCGCCGCCTCCGCCGCATCCACCAGCGCATCATACAACGCCTCATACACCTCATCCGCGGGCGATTCGCCGAACTCCTGGCAATCCAGATGCACAAACAACGCCTGCGCCGCTCCCCACTGATATGTTTCCCGTACTTCCGGGCGAAGTAGATGAATCAGCAGTGAACTTTTGCCAATGCGGCGCGGCCCAATCAGGGAAACGCTTTGCCCATTACGCAGCAAACCTAAAATCTGATTGATTTCAGCCGCCCGTCCATAAAAGAATTCTGCCTGCCGGATAGCACCACGATGGAAAAAGGGGTTGTCACTGCTCATAAGCCTGCAATTTTAGTGGCAGGACGGTGTAATGACAAGGTGAAAAGGTGACAGGGTGAGGGGGCAAAGGGGAGAAAGGGTGATGAGGTGGGCCGGTGAGGATATGAATATCACCCACCGATTACCGGCTTTTCCAGACAGTGGCGTATTTTTTACGGTATTTGGGATCTGATTCCATTTCAATAAGCGCCAATGCTCTTTCTTTGATCGTTTCGTCTTGGGCGGCATCATACAAGTTGCCCAAACCTTGTATGATGTCGAAGCGAATGAGGGTGCTATTTTTTTCGGCGATGCATTCCCGGTAACGGCCGTCCAGCCCGTCCACCACTATTTGCTGCTGCGCCGGGCCAACCACCCCAACTTTCCACAACGATTGTAAACAGTGCCGGGCGGTGACAAACCGTTCGTCTTTTGTTACCGTCAGTAATTTCTCAAAATCAGTGAGTATCCGTTTCTCGGGGTCGCTCTTTACCAGTTGGCAGAGGAGTTGCGAGCTAATCGCCCGCACATGATTGTCTTTGTGTGTCAGACCGGCTACCAGTTCATCCCAGGCTTCGTAGGCCCAGGCAACAGGCACGGCCGTTGCCTCCATCAAATAATAGTAAGCTGCATTCTGCAACGTTTTATCTTCAGCCTCTATGTTTGCCAGATGTGTCTGTGTTGTTTGGTCCATTTATTCCCTCACCAACAAGTTTGTAGTAGGCGATTTATCACCGTTGAAAGGCAATAAATTGCCTACTACAAACATTTTTACCCACCAGCCATCGCCCCCACCACCCGAAACGGTTCAGCACCCGTCAAGATGGCTTCAGGCAACAGCGTAGTGACCGGCTCATGTGACCAATCCTGACCACAGACAAAAAAACGGATGAACGGCCGTCGTTCCTTCGTCGCCTGGTCGCGGATCGTGCCGCGCAGCATAGGGTATTGCGCTTCCAGGGCATCCAAGACCGCCACCAACGTCACAGCACCCGCCACCGATAGTGCCACTTCGCGGTCAACCTGCGCCAGGGTGCGCAAATGATGAGGCAATGCCACCCGGATCATGGCAGTGTCTGCACTTCCACCGATAAAACCGGCGGCAAATCACGGACAACGGCCGTCCAGCTATCGCCAGAATCAGCCGAGGCATACACCTGTCCCCCCGTTGTGCCCAAATAGACGCCACACGAATCCAGCGAGTCCACCGCCAGCGCGCTGCGCAGCACATTCACGTAGCAGTCACTTTGTGGCAGCCCATTGGTCAATGCCTCCCACTCATTGCCGCCCGACCGGCTGCGATAAACACGCAGTTTGCCATCCGGTGGATAATGCTCTGAATCACTCTTGATCGGGACGACATAGATAGTTTCCGGTTCGTGAGCGTGAACGGCAATAGGAAAGCCAAAGTCCGTCGGTAAATTGCCGCTGATTTCATGCCACAAATCACCAGCATTATCGCTGCGCATCACATCCCAATGCTTTTGCATAAACAGCACCTCTGGCCGTGAGGGGTGCATCGCCAGACCATGCACACAATGACCCACATCTGCGTCCGCATCTGGCAGCTCATAGGGGGACACCAGACCTTTGTTGATGGGCTGCCATGACTCACCGCCGTCGTCAGAACGAAAAGCGCCGGCGGCCGAGATGGCCGTAAAGATACGGTCAGGATTGGTGGGGTCTAAAAGAATGGTATGCAGGCACATGCCCCCGGCCCCGGGCTGCCAGAGGTTGCCTTTGGCGTGGCGCAACCCAGGTAGCTCCTGCCATGTCTGTCCACCATCCTGGGTGCGGAAAAGAGCGGCGTCTTCTACGCCAGCATAAGCCACATCCGGATCGGTAGGTGAGGGCTGCAACAGCCAGACGCGCTTAAATTCCCAGGGGTGCTGCGTGCCATCATACCATTGATGCGTGCCGGGCGTGCCTTCATAGGCAAAGGCATTACCCACCGGTTCCCAGGTTTTGCCGCCATCATCGGAGCGCTGAATCACCTGCCCAAACCAGCCGCTGGACTGTGAGGCATACAGCCTGTTCGGGTCAGCGGGAGAACCGTTGACGTGGTAAATCTCCCAACCGGCAAAATGTGGGCCATTGATCTCCCACTTTTTGCGGTTTTCATCCGAAGTCAAAATAAATGCGCCTTTGCGCGTGCCAACTAATACTCTGACGCCACTCATATCTGTCTCCTTTTGAAGTTAGACCTGACAGGTTTTGCGCAACCTCTGGTTGCCAACCTGTCAGGTCTGGTTACTAATTATGTTTCAGCGTACACAGGGCTTGTCGAATTTCGCCCAGGTGATAGGCGGTATGGGCAATCATAGCGATAGCACCACCGATTTCATGGGAGGTGGGCCATTCCTCGGTGTCGTGGATTAACGCCTTAATACGATCATAACTTTCGCGCAATGAAGCCTTGATAGTTTCCCATTCTGCGGGGGAGACGGCGCTTGTCTCGCGCCAGATTTTGTCCCAATCTTGCGGTTCGTACTGTTGGGTGCGTACAGAATGTTCCAAGACATCAAGATAAAAAGCGACATGTTTCACCTGTGCCGCCAGTGTGGCACATTTGCCGCCAACAGGAATGGACGCTTCGGCGGCGGAAATGGTGGCCAAGGTTTCAAACATGGAGGTGCCTTTATCCAGATAAAGGCCATGTACCTGATCAAAGGTTTCGTCTAGCAGCAAATAGAGGGCCTGTGTAAAATGTTCGGTTTGAATTTGAGAGGGCATATTTTTCCTTCAGTTGTTTGGGGTTGTTGTAATAAAACAGTGCCCCTATTTTAGAACATATGTTTCTCTGTGTCAATTTTTCATCGGCGATAGATTGCCACCCACCGACTATAGACAACCCTTCACACCTTTTGTATTCTACCCGCTAACGGCCGTGACCCGCACAGGAGACTTCGGTGAATGAAAATGGCTTGAAACCTATGACAGCAACAGAACAGTTTGAGCATGAGCAGTTGCCCCAACGCATCAGACAACTGGAAGAGATAGAGCGGGACTACCGGCAATGCCAGAAACTTCTCTATGATGCCGGTGAGGGTACGTCTCTGGATAAACACGCCCGCCAGGTGGTTCTTTATGTGCAGCCGCATAACAAACAAATCATTGAAGCACATACACAGGCCTCCACATTTCTGGGTTATCTCCCTGAGGAGTTTCTGGCATTTACCTTTGATCAACTGGAAATGCCGGGCAGTCAGAAAGAGTTAGGTACGTACATTGAAAGTGGCATTGAGATTCAGGTTTATGATGGCCGTTACTGGCACCGCGATGGCTATGAACTGACCCTACAGGTTCACCGCTGGCCTATTACCAGAAATGACCAGTCCCTCATTTGTTATACTCTCGAAGAGAAATCACTACACACACAGCTATGGCGTGAACTCAACCGGCGCGAAGATGCCGACCACCAATTCCGCGAAAAACTAAAAACACTCAACGAAATCACCCTGGAATTAGGTCAACTGGACTCTTTGGAAAGCATCTGTTTGCGCGGCGTAGAGCTAGGCATTCAAAAATTGGGCTTTGACCGACTCAGTCTATGGTTTTTGGACGCATCAAAAACGCGGATGACCGGCTCATTTGGGGTTGACGAACAAGGTCGCATCCGGGACGAACGTCAGCAAAGCTGGATTTTTGAAAAAACATTCATCGAGGATTTTATCAATGGCAATCAAGAAATAATCATCACCCACGATAGCGCCCCACTTTACAATGACGCCTCGGAAATTGTGGAGTATGGGTGGCATCTTTCAGCGCCTATATTAGATGGCAACCAATTTATCGGCTTTATCAGCGCCGATAATCTTATTCACAAACAAATCCTCAAGAGCTTCCAGCCAGAATTGCTGCGCCTTTACGGGGCAACCATTGGCTATCTGGCCACACTAAACCAGGCCAGAGAAAAAGAACTGACGCTGCGGCTGGAACAGGAACGCACCCAGATGTTAGAAACATTTGTGACCGACATTGGGCACGAGTTCAAAACCTCCTTAGCCATCATCAATACCAGCAACTACATCGTGAGCAAAACGCAAGATGAAAACAAAAGGCAGCAGCACACAACCGTCATTACCGCCCAGGTGAAAATTTTGGATCGGATGCTGGAAGAAATCCTTGATATTGTCAACTTAACGAGTACACCCACTCTGATGGTAACATCAATTGCCCTGGATCAGTTGGTGCAAGGTATTGTTGACAGCTTCGAGGCATCTATGATTGAAAAACAATTGGAATGGCAGATTAAATTGGAATCCAATGCGATTATTCAAGCTGATGCCCAACAGTTAGCCCGCGCCATCCGCGAGATTGTAGAAAACGCTATCCAATTTACGCCGACGCCGGGCCAGATCAAGATCAGCACATACACACACGGGCCGCAGGTGGGCATGGCTGTTCAAGATACGGGTATTGGCATTCCCGCCGACGAGATGGAGAAGGTATTTGATCGGTTCTACCGGGTGGATAAAGCGCGCACCATGCGCAGCACCGGGCTGGGGCTGGCCATTGCCAAACTGATCGTTGAAGCGCATCAGGGTGAAATTAAGGTGGAAAGTGTGCCGGAACAGGGCAGCCGATTTGAAATTCTCCTGCCTATTACCGGTTAACCACGCACTGTCTTGAGGTAATGGTACAGCACGGCCGTCACCGTTGCCGGTTCTGCCTCTCGTTCTTTGTTATAACTGCGGGTGGCGCGGCTGCGGCTGAGGTGCAGAATGCGCCGGGCACGGGTGATGCCCACGTAAAGCAGGCGCAGCCGTTCGCTGATGATGTCTATGTGGGCGGATTCGGTGGCAGTACGGCCGTGATAAATCCCCGCATCCCCCGCCATCAAATAGCGCAACTGGGCCACCGCTTCCGCCGTCGGGTCGCCGCCGAGCAAATCACTCACCCCCATAAAGTAAGCGTCCAGGCTGCCGGGAATCCAGTTACCGTCCACCCCCACCATAAAAACCATATCCCACTCCAGCCCTTTGGCGCTGTGCTGCGTGCTGAGGGCAATGCGCCCCGGCTGCGGCTCGTAGCCCATGTCCGCCTGGGAGGCGATGGGGAAACTGCGCCGCCCAGCAGCCACTTCGCCCAATTCGGCGGCCAATTCCGGCAGGCGCAGTTCCGGTTGGGCGTCGCGCCGGTTGCGCAAAAAGGTGGCGATCTGGTAAGCGATGGACAGGTCGCCCTCGTGAATCTCACCCCAGGCAAACAGTTCGTCGCCCAGAGCTAAGGTGAGGTCGTCAATGGGCAACGGCCGTAAATCAAACAACCGCCCGATAAACTCCGCAAAACGCTCCATCGCTGCCACGTCTTCCAGCGAGGCTACCCCGGCGGGCAGCGCCGCCGCCACATCGTCCGCTTCCCAGGGGAAAAGCAGCCGCTCTGGCTGGTGGACGCTCTTGAGCAGGGTATGGAACTGCGCCAGATTTTCCTCCGGCAGCAGCGCCGCCGGATGGCCTAATTTATGCAGGCTGGCATGGGCGCTGACCATCGCCCGCAGGTCGAGCGGATCGGCCAGGATGGCCAGAACGGCGTGCATGGCGGCGGCAATTTCCCGCTCACGGGTGCCGCCGCGCAGCAGGTTGTCATAGTCCGCGTCCAGTTCATCCAACTGTTCGGCCATCAGGTAGCCCAGGTTGTTGGTGGGCACCAGGATGGCCACGGTGTGGTCGGGATGTTGGCGCACGTGGGTTAGCGCCTTTTGGGCCACGCCGGGTAGCTCTTCATCCTCGCGGTGGCGATAAACGGTGATGCGGATGTCCGCCTGGCTGTCTGGCGGATTGGGTTGGGCGTCGCCGGGCGGCGTGGGTTCGATGTGCTGGCGGCGGAAAGTGTGGGCGCGCACTTCAGGCACGGGATGTTTGTCCATCACCCAATCGAGCATGGTGTTGGCCGCGCCGATGATAAAGGGGGCGCTGCGCCCACTGTTGGGCAGGGGCAGGGCCAGCACATCGTCTCGGTCTATGAAGTCGTTGAAAAAGCGGGGGTGGGCGGCGGTGAAGGTACTGGTGATCGCCTGGTTGGGGTCGCCCACGCGCACCCAGTTGCCGTCTGGCCCGGCGAGCGTTTCCAGTAATATTTCTTGCAGCGGGATGCTGTCCTGGGCTTCGTCTTCCAGCACGTAGGGCCAGCGGGAGCGCAGCGTTTCCACCAGCCCGGCGCGGTAGTGCAGCAGGTCGGTCGCCTGCCAGATCAGGTCGTCAAAGTCCAGCGCGCCCTGGCGAGAGAGGATGGTCTGGTAACGGCCGTAGATGCCGGCGAGCATATGCAAAAGCGGAGATTGGGAGATTGGGAGATTCAGAGATTGAATCTCTGAATCTCCCAATCTCTCAATTATCATCTCCGGGCGGTACCGCTCATTTTTGGCGGCGCTGATGAAACTTTGGGCCATTTTGCTGGTTTCGTCGCGCCAGCGGGCGCGGGTTTGCGGACTGTCGTCGGGCAGGAAGGCGCGCCAGAGGTCGGGGTACTGGTCTATCCACTGGTCAATGGCCTGGTTGAGAAAGTGACGCGCCTGCGAATCCCCGGCGACCGTCAGGGAGGCATCGCTGCCAAAGTCACTGTTGGCTATTTTGACGATCTCGTTGGCCAGGCTATGCAGGGTACGCACATCAAAACCAACGGCCGGTCGGCCCATTTCGTCCAACCGCTGCCGGATGCGGGCGCGGAAGGTGTCTACGCTGGAATTGAGGTAGGTGACGATGAGGACTTGCTGCCCGGCATTGGGGTTGACACGGCCGTCGGCAATAATCTGCGCCGCCAACAACGACAGCGTAAAGGTCTTGCCGCTGCCAGGTACAGCACTGATGGCCATACGGCCGTGTTGGTATTCGAGGATGCGGGCCTGGGACGGCCGTAACTTCATTTCACTCATCACCATATCACTTGAACGGCATATTTCGAAATCTCAGGATCAATTGTGATGATCGGTAATTGTTCCAACTGGCTTTGGGCAACCAGTAGACGGTCAAAAGGATCACGATGTAACTGGGGCAATGTATAAGTGTGCAGTGCATGACTCATACGAACTGGTAGCTCAATGAAATTGTTGATGTAAGCTGTTCGGCAACATACCTAACTGGGTCATATGGTAACGTCAGCTTGCCCAAACGTGCCTTGATGGCAATTTCCCAACCACAAACGGCACTTACCCATAGCTCATTACTACCATCATCAATTATTTGTCTGGCAAGTTCAGACAATTGCTTCTGGTCTGTAATCCACCAGAGGAAAGTGTGTGTATCCAACAGTGCTTTCACGATTCAAAATCATCCAAAATCTCATCGGGTAATGGATCATTAAAGCCTGGGTGGATAATGATCTTTCCTTTGGCGCTGCCGGGGACCCGTTTTGCTGGCGTATTTTTGATAGGCACGAGACGAGCTACGGGCTTATCATCCTCGGTGATGATGACTTCCTCACCATTAGAAATAAGACTCAGCAGTTTCCGCAAGTATTCATCTTTCTCTCGAACAGGTAATTGAACTGTCATAGCCAATCTCCTAAGTCTATTGTAACTGATAATGGTTTGTATGTGTTCAATTTCCAGATACAACAAAAAAGCCCCACCGGGTTTAGGGTGGAGCTTTGTGTGCCCCGTAGGGGAATCGAACCCCTGTTTTAGCCTTGAGAGGGCTACGTCCTGGGCCGCTAGACGAACGGGGCGGGACGAGCGAGGTGGATTCTAACAAACGGCCGTACCCCTGTCAAACCTGGCTTGTTAAACTATTTCGCCGGAACTGCGCTGGGCCACCGACTGGAAAATAGCCAGGCTCTTTTTGGCGATGCCCGTCCAGCCAAAGTTGCGCCGGGCAAAACGCGCCCCTTCCACCGAAAGCTGGTGCGCCAGGTCAGGATAAAGCATGGGAAAAGCCAGCATCGTGCCATATTCCAGGGGCCGGTTGGGGTCGGCGTAGAGCGCCTGCTTGCCAAAGTTGACCAGTTCATACAACCCGCCATGCACCGTGATCACCGCCGGCGTGCCACAAGCCATGGCCTCGATGGCCACCATGCCAAAGGGTTCATAACGAGACGACATTGAAAACACGGCCGTAGCCCGATAATAATCCGCCAACTCCTCATCGGCCACATACTGCACCCATTCAATCTTGTCGGCCACACCCAGTTCGGCGGCAAGCTCCTGCAATGTGGCAACCCCGGCCTTATCTTGAGCCGAATCTTCCCCGCCAACGGCAGCGACTAAACGTGCGGTAGGCACTAATTCCAACAACGTGGGTAACGCCCGGATGAGCAAGTCATACCCCTTGTTATGCGCCATGCGACCTAACGTCAAAACATCGTGTTCACGCAGCCCATATTTTTGACGCAGCGCCTGAATGTCTGCCTGGCGTACTGGTGAAAAACGATCCTCGTCCATACCCGGCGGCACAACCGTCACCCGGTTTGCCAGCAAATCATACTGTTCCTTGAGCAATTCCGCCTGCGGTTCTGTGGTGGCAATGACATGATCACACATCTGGTACACGAGAAACTCTTTGCGAATACGCTCCTCAAAGCGGTAGGCCGTCTCCATCTCGGCCATGCTCATATCAGCGCCCATTGATTCCTGTTTCCACGCCCCCAAGGAGTGCGGCGTATGAATGTGGGGGATTTCTAATTCTTCGGCAATCTTTTGCCCGGCCCAACCGGCATCCCAATAGTGAGAGTACACAATATCATACCGGGTGCTGCTGGTGCGGATGGCCGACAGCAAATTGGTGACAAAATCGCCCATGTGGTCATGCATATCTTCTTTGCGGATAAACTCTTTGCCGCCAAACGGAATGCGCCAGACCCGCAAATTGTTGTTGATTTCGTCAACTTCCGGCTGATCTTCAAAGCGGCGCGTCACCAGGTCAACACGCCGTCCCAGGCGGCTGAATCGTTTGGCTAACTCCAAAACATAAACAACCTGTCCGCCCGTATCTGGCTTGCCCAATTCCGGCTCGGCGGCCACATAACCATGTAATGAAATCATCAGGATGTTGTTCACACCTGCGTCTAATATGTCCATCATCGTAAATATTCCTTATCGTTTTGGGAGACGTGACAGGTTTTTCAAACCTGTCACGTCTGAATACTCAGGCCACGATGTGTAAATCGTGGCAGGCCCGAATAAATTCGGAGGCCGACCAGGCCTGATACCCTTTGCCCATCGGCCGACCGGTTGTGCCGTGTACCCATTCATTAAATTCCCATTCATTGAAGATGCCCAACTTGTTTAACTCCGTGAGGCGATATAACTCTTGCAACGCCAGATCGCGCAAACCTAATTTATTGATGAAGCGCACCCAATGGCCGCCAACAAACGGCCAGATGCCGCCATTGTGGTAATGGTGGGGCAAATTGAGCAGGTTGACGGTGTAGTAGGCGCGCCAATCTTTGTCACCGGCCGTGACTACAGGATAAAGATTGGCAATGGGGAAGGGTTCGTTGATGCCGACGCCCCATAAAAAGCGAAATGTCTGGCTGGCGTAGGGCGTGTCAATCACATCATAAAGGTAAGCCAGAATGTTGCCAAACGTGTCGCAGCGCCAGCTAAAGTCAAAGGGCGTGATCTGGGCAATGAGATAACGGGCATCACCCAGCGAGAACTGATTTTCGGCAAATGAAATGGGCTGGTTGGCTTTGGGTCGGGTGGTAGGCCAGAAATTATCCACAATCTCTCGCTTGATCACTCTGGCCCAGCGGAAATAATCACCAGCGCGCTGTTCGTCACCGGACATTTGCAGCAGCCGGCCGAAGCTGATGTTGCAACGATACCAGAGTACTTCGTCATACAGGACGTTGTAACTACGGCCGAACAGATCGGTCCAATCACCGGCTTCGGGAATTTCCAGCAGGGCATCATTGTTGCTATCGTGGGCGCTGAGCCAGTCCATGGTTTGCTGTAAGTGGCCCAGATAACGGCGTAAGAAGTCGTGGTCGCGGGTGTGCTGCACGTAGGCATTAAAGGCGAGAATGACCCACATGCCACTGTCTACAGAGGCGATGCCGCCAACACCGGAGTAGTCCGGGCGCTGGTTGTCTATGCTGACGTTGGCCGGTATCTGCCCATTGGGCGAAATGTTTTCCAACAGGGTGATGAAGGTCTGGCGCTGACATTGGTGAATGTCGTCATCCTGGTTTTGCAGGGGCAATGAACCGAGGATGGTCAGCGCGCCATCGCGGGCCCAAACGCTGCGGTAATTTTCATCGGTGCCGATGACTTCGTTGTCCGTCAACGAACAGGCGGAGAAGCCCTGGGGGGTGATGTTGCGCTTGAGGGCTTCGATGGCTTTGTGGTAGCCCTGGCGGATAAAAGCGAGTTGGTCGGGGGTGAGGTGTTCGATCTCTTCACCGCCGGAGGTGCGTATCGTGTCATAGAGTTCGTTTGGGGCGACCGATTGTTCGTCCTGGTCAATGGTCTGGATAACGCGGTAATGTTGTAAACCGGCCAAAACAGCATGGGCGCAGACCTGGTGAGGTGGGGCGATGTAGTGGTCACGGCCGTGTACCAATTCCAACAGTTCTGGCTGGGCGTTGCCGGGAATGATGCCTTGCGCCCCTTTCAGCACAAACATGGCGCTGTCGTTGCCGCTATCACCGGCTACCAGCAGTTGGCCCGTGGGGATGGATAAATGATGCAACAGCCAGCGCAGCGCGTTGCCCTTGTTGGCCCATTTGGGTAAGATGTCCAGGTGACGGCCGTGGGAATAGACGATATGCGCTTCCAGGCCGGCCTGTTCCAGCGTGTTCTGGACAGCGTCTATCTCTTCTGGAGTAGCGTCATCAAAATACCAGCTAGACTTGTAGGCATTTTGATAATGGGCCGGCTGGGCGATGATGCTAAAAGGGAGTTGGGTTATGAGTTGTTCTACCTGCTCCCGTTGCCAACCCTCTTCCAAAATTTCAGCAAACTCCTTGAGGACGGCATTGGCCCGGCAGTCGTAAACAGAAGTGCCAACGCCGCTAATGATGTAATCGGATGAGGGCAGGAGATGTTGCCGGATAAGCTGTTGAACGTCAGGGAGGAGGCGGCCGGTATTATAACAGAGGTACGGCCGTGTTGCTTCTGGTAATTGTTCCCAAATTTTCTTGAATTGCCGGGTGGCGGTCGTGTCGCCTAAGAGGGTGCCATCTAAATCCGACGAAAAAAACCGGATCGGTATAGATTCCAAAATATCTCCTTTTGTGTGTCTTTTTCTTATCGCAGGGGCTTGATTGTAGCAGGAAAACGGCCGTTGTTCATATCCGCTTATTTTTTCAGGACGGTATAAAGGCTCAAGTCGCCCTCACGGCCGTCGCTCTGAAACTGTTGCCCAATGGTCAGTCCTACGCTGGCAGCCAAACTCGTCATTTCAGCTTTGTCCAGGTGGCAGGCGTAGCGGTAGGCGAAGTCGCCACGCTGCCAGGTGAGCAGGTAATCACCTGGCTCCATGTCTTCCGAGGACAGGCCAATTTCCGACCAGGGGCGGATTTTGCGCTGCTGCCGGGGGTTGGTGGCAAACTGCCAGGTGGAGACGAAGAGACGGCCGTTCTCCCCCAACCGCTCACCCATCGCCGCCAACAACTGCCGCCGGTTATCTCGCCCTGGAATATGGTGCAGCACCGCCAGGCAGACGATAGCATCAAACTGTCCCAAGCCATCCAGGCAGTCGGGTTCGGTCAGGTCACGGCCGTAAAACGCCCCCGCTACCTGCGCCCGCGCCACGTCCAGCAGCCCCCCGCTGAAATCCACACCCACGTATGCGCCGACGGCCTGATGCTGCTGTGCGTATTGACCGAAACGGCCGTTGCCGCAGCCCACATCTAGCAAGCGCGGGCAGGGTTGGGGCAGCAGTTCCCGCACCTTGGTAAAACCGGGATTGATCCTCTGACGCGATTGCGAAAAATCGGCCGCGTTCGCCTCATAAAAGTGGCGGTTGAGGGTCAGCAACTTTTGCACGATTTCGAGGCGCATGATGTTTAGTGTACCACAGTGGACCATAAGCAGGGCAGGCTTAAAATCTCTACTTGTCCGCAGCAATTCTCAATTTACCGAGAGCGGACGATTAAAATCGCGCCTATAAAAGGCAAAGCCCACCTTCGTGGGCTGGATGCAAGTCAGCGAAGGCCGACTTTGCTTTCTGTTGCTGCGATTTCAATCGCCCGATTATGTCAGATTTAGAATTACTGACTTGTTTGGGGTGCGCTTGACACGCCAACGGCCGTCACTATACTTTTGCCTCACTATTGGCACAGAGGTATCTTTTTGATTGACCGTTTTTTCAGGCATAAAAACATCCCCTGGCTCTGGCTCATTCTCGCAGTGGCCTTGTTTGTGCGCCTCTACCGTTTGAGCAGTGCCCCCCCCGGTATCAGCGGCGATGAAATGTTTAACGCGGTGGATGCTGCCCAGATTAACTGGCGTAACTTACCCGTTTATTTTGAGGGCAACAACGGCCGTGAAGCCCTCTTCTTCTACCTGATGGCCCTCTCCACCTGGCTGCTGGGGCCAACGATTTTTGCCCTGCGTTTACCGGCTGCCCTGCTAGGCGTTGGCTCTGTCTTGCTGGCTTATGGGCTGGGGCGTGACGCTTTTCACCGGCATGTAGGTTTATTAGCGGCGGGGCTAACGGCCGTTTCCCTCTGGCCCATCATGGAATCACGCTGGGCTTTACGGGCCGTCAGCCTCACCTTTTGCACCACCCTGACCGTTTTTTTAATGATGCGTGGCTGGCAAAACGGCCGTCGCCGCGATTGGCTGCTCGGTGGTGTAGCTCTCGGCCTGACCATGTACACCTACATCCCCAGCCGTGTTTTCCCTGCCGTCATTCTTATCTGGCTTGTCTGGCTGTGGTGGTTCGACTCCCCTCGACTGCGCCAACAATGGCAAAATATAGCCCTCAGCCTGCTCATGGCCCTCCTCGTCTTCGTACCCTATGGCCTCTACATGCAGCAGAATCCCGAAAAAGTCAACCAACGCATCAGCGGCCTCACGGTGGCCCTGGAAGATGCCCTTGAGGACGGCCAATGGGACGCGCTAGGCCAATCCATCACCGCCACCCTCAAAACCTTCACCTGGCAAGGCGACACCGACTGGCGTTACCACCTCTCTGGCCAGCCCATTTTTGACCCCATCACCGGCCTCTTTTTCTATAGTGGTTTTGCCCTTTGTCTGTGGTTCGCCTTCAAAAGAGACGGGAGACCGGAGAGTGCATCTCCCGTGGAGAGTGCATCTGCACCCTCCACCCAGCCCAATTACGCCCTCGTCCTCATCTGGCTTGCCGCCATGCTCGGCCCCAACCTGATCATAGATGACAAACCGTCCTTCCTGCGGGCGGCGGGGGCCATTGTGCCCATTTATCTGATCACGGCCGTCGCCCTTCACACCTTTGCCCGCCAACTCAGCCACAAATGGCCGCGCCTCACGCCTATCATGCCGGTGGTTGCGGTCATTGCCTTTAGTCTCATTCTGGTGCGCAGTTGGCACGATTACTTTGATGTGTGGCGCAGCAACCCCGAAGTACGTCACATCTATCAGGCCGAGTTAGTCCAAATCAGCCAGTATTTAGAGCAAAACCCACCGCCACCAGAGACACGCCTCTTTATTGGCCGTTCTTACGCCCACGACGGTGCTCCCCAAACCTGGAAATATTACAGTGACCGTTCGATTAACTGGTTTGTACCTGAACAAAGCTTCCCCACTGTGCCCGGCAATACCTGGTTCTTTGTGCTGGACGAGGAACCGGCCGTGCCCGAACTGTTTGCCCAACTGCCTTTGCAAACGACCGCTACCATCACCTATCCTGACGGCCAACCCGTCGCCACCCTCTACAAAGGGGTGGGGCCTGGCGAAAGGGTAGTGGAACAAACGGCCGTAAACCTCCGCTTCCAACAGGCTCCTACCCTCATCGGCTACGACTTGCCCGATGATCTTTACCGGGGCGACAGCCTCACCCTCATTACCACCTGGCAAATTCCCCCAGAACTACCTCGCCTGCCCAACCAACTCATCTTTATCCAACTCGAACTAGAAGACGAAAACGGCAACATCTGGGCCAAAGCCGATAGTATACTTGGCTACCCCCAGGCAAGCTGGCAGCCACACGACACTTTCATCCAACTTCTGACACTGGACATCCCCGAAGGGATGCTGCCCGGCAACAGCTACCTCCGCTTTACGCTGCACGACGGGCGGGGCAATATCTACGGCCGTCTGAACGATAACGATACGGCCGGCCGTTTAGGCCCACACCTCATCCGCAGCCGTCCCCTCGCCAACTTCCAATTGCCGCCCGACATACTGCTCTTTGACGATACACTTGCCCTGCAAAGTGCGGACTTTAGCACCCTGTTAGCTCCCGGTCTGCCCCTCAACATTGCCCTGAATTGGGTAGCCATCCAGCAGCCAACGGCCGATTACCAGATAGAATTTCAGCTTTGGCTGCCGGATGCGGCTGAACCCTATCTCACGCAGCAATCAGCTATCTGGGCCGATCTGTATCCCTCGTCACAATGGCAGGCCAATGAGCAAGTGAGCAGTTTCCATCACTTTATTATTCCCCTAGACATTCCGACAACGGCCGCTCCCGAACTGCGCCTGCAACTTTTAACGCCCACCGGCAACCCCGCCCCGATCACCCAGGGCGACAACACATTAGCCGAGATGACCTTGAGCCTACGTGACCATCTTTTTGAACCACCGCCCATTAGCCAACCTCTGACCGCCGAATTTGGCGATTCCATTCAGCTACTCGGCTATGATGTAGACACCAGCCGCGCCACAAGCCATGGCGAGATTCACCTCACCTTGTACTGGCAGGCTGTGACCACGCCACCGGATCATTACACCGTTTTTAACCATGTGACAGGGGCCGATGGGCAAATTGTGGGGCAGTTTGATGGCCCCCCATCGGGTGATGCCTGGCTCACCGGCGCCTGGCTGCCCGGCGAAGTGGTAATTGATCAGCGCACCATTCACCTGCACCCTAATCTGGCGGGCGGCTCTTACAATCTCCTCGTGGGTTTGTATAAGGCCTCAGACGGTCAACGCCTGCCCGTCAGTCTGGCTGGGCAGCGGCAAGAGAATGATCAACTGGTCTTAACGGCCGTCACCATTCCCCCCACCCCTTAAACCTGACAGGTCTGGGAAGACCTGTCAGGTTTGTTCACGGTTAGCTCTAATTCGCTGGCGGTTGGTGACAAACCAGGCACGGCCGTCCGCCGCTTGCACCCACACTGCCGGGCTTTCGTGGCGGATGACTACGCCGGGAAGCCACACGCCATCGAGCAGGATTTCGACGGCCGTGCCCACCGCATACATCTCCGTTAACCGTTCCGCCAATCTCTCAATCTCCCCATTACTCAATTACCCAATCTCTGCAACCGTTCCCACCGTGCCGGTTCGCTTTTTACCAGCCATGCTTGTTGGGAGAGGTAAGTGTATGCCTGGGCGAAGTACGGCCGTGCCGCCTCCGCCTGCTCCAACGCCAACAAACATTCGCCCAACTCTTCATAGACAAAACCGTCAGACGCCGCGCCTGTCGTTTCGATCTCGTGCAAAAGCGCCTGCTGCCTCGCCAACGCTTCATCCAGCCGACCCAAAGCGCGTAACACCCGGGCCACACTCCAATTCGCTATGCGAATGCTGGCGGCGTTATCAGGCTGGTGAGTCCGCCGCCAGATAACTGCTTCCTCGAATATCACCAACGCCTTGTCGTAATCGCCAGCGTCAAAATAGGTCCAGCCGATATTGTTCAGCAGCGAACCTTGCCAGCCCTTAGCCCGTTGGTCTGGCGAACGGCGCGCCTGTTCCAGGGCAAGCAGGTTCCACTGCAACTGCTCTTCGGGGCTGGCAGCGGCAATACCGAGCATATGGGCGGCGTCAATGGTGAAAAAGTCGGCAACCACACCTGTTTGTCTGCCTAAATCGTAAGCCTGCTGGAAGAGGGTCACGGCCGTTGCCGCCTCCCCTGCCGAATTGTGTACCCGCCCCCGCTCTAGCAGATAGCGCATCTGGGCAATGGGGAATGCGGGCGTCAATTTTGTTTTCACTTCATCCAGGATGGTGTGGGCTTCCGCAAAGTGGCCTTGCAGCCCTTCGGCGCGGGCGATTTGGGTGAGCAGTTCCAGATGATCACCGGCATCGCCAGACTGCACAGCCTGGGGCAGCAGTTCGCGGAAACGTACGGCCGTGCCCGCCGGATCGTTGTAGTCCCATAAGTCGGAAAGGTTGGGGAGGGATATTTCAGACATGGAGCCAAAAGCAATTGGGTAATTGGTAATTTGGCTCACCACTACCCAATTACGCAATTACCTGATTACCGTCAAAATCCAAACCGCCGCAGGATGGTATCCACCGATGACACATAACTACCGCCAAAGAGGTTGACGTGAACGAGCAGAGGGTAGAGGTTGTAGATGTCGCGGCGGGTCTCAAAAAAGCCGGACGGCAACGGCCGTAGCTCCTGATACCGCTTAAAAAATGGCTCGCCAAATGTGCCAAAGAGGGCGGTGAAGGCCAGTTCAATTTCGGGGTGGCCATAGTAGATGGCCGGGTCTACAAAGCCGGTGATGCGGTCACCGTCTGCCAGCACGTTGGTCGTCCACACGTCGCCATGCAGCAGCGACGGCCGTGCCGGTTCTTGCAGCCACTCATCCAGCCGGGCGCAAAAATTCTCCAGCCGTCCCAGATAATTGACCGGCAGACGGCTGTGCGCCGCTGCTTCCACCGCCATATACATCACCCGCCGTTCCCGAAAAAAGTCCAGCCAGTTGTTCATCCACTCATTCGGCTGGGTTAAACCGCCAATCAGCGTTTCCTGATTAAAGCCGTAGAGAGGCACACTCACCTCATGCAGCGCCGCCAGCAGTTCGGCGGCGTGCGCCTGGGCGCCGGGAGAAAACCGGCTGCCACCAGGCAGAAATTCCATGATGAGCAGGTGGTCGGCGCTGAACAGAACAGTGGGGACGGGCAGTGGGCTGTACTGGCGCAAATAACGCAGCATCATCGCTTCAGTAGCCAGTTTGGGGTTAGGGCCGTCATCAAATTTGGCGGCTACCGTTTCGCCGTCGGCCAGGCGGATGCGGTAAACCTGCCCAATGCAGCCGCCATCGAGAGGGGTAATAGCTACGGGGTGTTGGCCGACGGCCGTTTCTATTTCAGTGCGTAAATCCAACATGACTTTTTGTTTGGGCTGCGAATGAGATGAATGACACAAATTTTATGGCCGCTCTTCCGGCCTCTCTGTGCCTCCGCGCCTCTGCGTTAGATCAGATCAATATTCTTCGCGTTCTTCGCGGATCTGTCACGGCTCGCGCACCGCTACATTATCAAAGGCTACCTGTATGGTTGGGTCAACAAAGGTGCCGGCGTCCAGAGCAATTTGCCCGGCAGCATAGGTGGCGTCCGTCACCTGCTGTACCAGGGTATCATTCACGTAAGCAGCCAGGTTGGGGCCGACGGCTTCAATGCGGATGCGGTTCACCACGTTTGACCCTGACAGAATGGCGGGGTGAGGCGTCCAGTCATCCACAAAGCGCGTCCAGGTGCCGTCACCATTGCGGCGCTCAAAAATGTACGCACCACTACCGGTGAGTTCAAAGCGGTAAAAGCGGGCCGTATCCTGCATCCGAAAGAGCACGCCATAGCTGTTAGCGGGGTCGCCGGCTAACGGCCGTGCCTCCACTTCCAGCACAAAATCGGTGAAGGTCGGCTCCGGCAGGGTCACAAATTGCATGATATTGGCGGCGCTCAAATCGAGCAGTAATTGTTCGTTCACCACCGAACTGCGCCCCAACGCATCCCCTTCCATCACCCAGGGGCCCATTTCCCCACCCACAAACTGATCTTGAAACAGTAAATTGGCGTCGGCTTCCCCGCCCAACCGGGAACAACTGACCAGGAGGAAAAGCAAGACGGCCGTAGAGACATGTTTTATCACGGCTGCAACACCCGAAAATCATCAAACTGGATCACGGCCGTGCCCGGATCAAACACGCTGGCCCCTACGCCCACATCACCGCGCACAAATGTCGGGTCAACAACCGTTGTCACCGGCACGCCATTGATTTGCAACCCCAGTTCATTGCCCACACAACTCACCCGCAGTTCATTCAGCGCCGGGCCTTGCTGGATGGCGTCTGACTGGATGTAATTATCCGTCAGGTAAATGATTTGCGGTGAACCGGTCTGGTATTTGCCAATGGCGTAATACCCATCACCGCTGATCAAGAACACGTAAAAGTTATTCTCATCCTGATAGCGGCAGATAACGCCATAGGCGTTATTATCCGGCCCGCTCACCTGCGTTGCTTTGGTGGTAATAATCACATTATCAAAGTCACGCCCCGGATTCGTCCAGCCTATCTGCCCTGGCTGGCTCACGCTGATTTGCAGCACCTCGGTCTCCGGCACGATTTCCACTACGACGCCGCTTTCGTTATATTCCCGCCAGCCACAATTTTGTTCGCCACCAAAATTATCAAAAAAGAGGGCGCCACCCGTATTGCACTCGGCTACCGTTGGCCCTCCCAACGAGCAAGCGGGCAGCAAACAGAGCAAAAGAAACAATCCCAACAACCAAAACCGCATCATCATAGCCTCATTTAAGCGTTTTGCCCCTCAAGACCTGACAGGTCTCCAAAAACCCGTCAGGTTTGAATGGTTATTTTCATTGTTCGTTTTCAGGATCATCACCCAGCTGTTGATTCAGCTTTTCAATTTCCCCCGCTATCTTTTGCTGCTGACGCGAGGTGTATAGGTAGAATACAAACAAGGCAATCCAGAAAACAGCGATTACAACACCGACAAGCATTAAATTTTCAAGCACCGGTCATTCTCCTCTGCAAACAGCCCCAAATGACGCAAATTTCACGAATTTGTGTCATTCGTGGCTAAACTTTCGTTCATCGAGTTTACCCGATACGGCCGTTCCCCGCACATCCTCAGACATGAGGCGATCAGGCATGGGAATCCCATAGCGGTTCGGCACGGCCGTGCTGCTGATTTTCGTAGCGAGCCATGACAAACAGGGCGTCGGACAGCCGGTTGAGGTAGGGAATGACATGGGCGCCCACCGCTTCCTGGCGGGACAACGCCACCACCACCCGCTCGGCGCGGCGGCAGACGGTGCGAGCCACATGCAAATTGGCCGCCCCCACCGTGCCACCGGGCAAAATAAAGTTTTCCAGCGGTCCCAATTCTACCGAGAGTTCATCCATCAACTGTTCCAATTTTTCCACATGGCGCGGCTCAATTTGGGGAATCTGGTATTGGTTTTTGTCCTCTTCGGGAAAGCAGAGGTCAGAGCCGAGATGGAAGAGTTCGTTTTGTACGGCCGTTAACGCCGTCATCAAACGCAGCGCCAACCCATGCGCCAGCGCCACACCAATCACCGCGTTCAGTTCATCTACTGTGCCATAGGCTTCCACCCGCAAGGATTCTTTGGGCACTCGCTGGCGGCTGCCCAGGCTGGTTGTGCCCTCATCACCGGTACGGGTATATATTTTGGTCAATCGTGGCATTGTTTATCCTCCAACGGCAGAAGGATAATGCGAACGTTAAGCTGGCGCAAACCCGTAATCCGTGAATCGTAACCCGTAATCCGATCACGGTTCACGGATTACGGGTTACGAATCAGGTGGCACGGCCGTGCAAAGCCGGGTAAGCTAATGGGCTGGCGACTATTCATCATTTCACTTGAAGAGGTTTCAATTTTTATGACTGATTTACAACAACAACGCCTGCTGGTAGTAGGCGATTTACATTATGAAACAGCCCAACACGAACGGCTGGAGCGGGCACGGCAGCAGTTAATGGCTCTGCAACCGGACGCCGTGATCAGCCTGGGCGACCAGGGCGGTTATTCCCACTGTGGCACCCGCCTTTCATTTGCAGAGGGATACGATTATTTCAGCGGTTTTGGCGTCCCTTTTTACCCGCTCATTGGCAACCATGATATGGAAGGGGCGGAATTTAAGAAGGACCAAGAAGCGGTAGCGGCCTGGTGTGAGGTATTTGAACGGACACGGCCGTATACCTGTGTGGATTGGGGTATGGCCGTGGGCATCACCCTCTCCCAGACCAGCTTCCGCAACAATGAAGGCTCACACCACGAAGTCCACATTGACGACGAACAGTTTGACTGGTTCGTGCAGACAGTGGCGGCCCATCGTGACCGCCCCATTTTTGTGTTCAGCCATGCGCCCATCCTGGGGTCTGGCTTGCGGGTACTGCAAGACCTGCACCTGAAAGGGCCAAACGCCTACCTGAACCATTACACTTACCCGGAAAAGTTCATCGAACTGGTGCAGGCCAACCCGCAGATCAAACTCTGGTTTTCCGGGCACAATCACCTGGGGCATGATTATGAGGACGCGATTACCCAGGCGGGGCACTGCACCTTTGTCCACACCGGGGTTATTGGCGACCATACCCGCGACGGCCGTCGCCATACCCGCTTCCTGGCCTTTGACACTGCTGGATTTGACCTGCACACCGTCAACCATGAAGATGGTGAAGTGCGGCGGGATGTCAGCCTTCGTTATGCTGAGAATGAGTTAATCAGGCATCAGACGTTTACGGAACGGCCGTTAGACCGTTTTTTCCCACCGCCGCCCACTCCCAACGGTGATGGCATCGTGGTGGGCAACAGCGTCTTGTTGCGCCACCGGGATATGCTGGTGGAGTACGATCACACGATGGGCGCACCCGTCGGCATTGTGGCCGACAATCTGAACGGGGCGAAAATTGAAGTCGAAGGGGACGTGGTCATCATTCACCGCAGCAGCGGCGCAGTGGATCGGCGGGAGCAGAATGGGTACGGCCGTTACCTGCAAGCCTACTTCCCCAACCCCTGGCGTATAACGTGATGCGTGATGCGTAATCCGTCACGGGTCACGCATCACGCATCACGGATTGCTACATTCCAACTGAAACGCCGGTTCGTCTTCGGGCATGAGTTGGGCAAAACATAACGGCCGTGTGGCTCCATTCTGCGCGTAAAAAGCGGGCAAATCATCGGCTGCGGGCACAAACAAGTCCGGGTATTGCGCCGCCAGATGGCGACGATGCCAGTCAAAGGCAAACAGATTGCTATCCACTACCACCACATCAGGCCGTTGCCCCTCCACGTGATGAAAATACCAGAGGGCGAAGGTGGTATCACCGTCACTGGACACCAACAAAACGTGGGCGGGGGCAGTTTGCAGCAGAGTTGTGGCCGACGGCCGTACCATCACCCCCTGGCTTAAATCCTGCCCACGAAAATTGAGCAGCAGCAGGCACAACGGCAGCAGTAATGACCATTGTCGCAGCCGGCACAGTCCCAACCCCAAAAACATGGCTGCCAGCAGCAAAACCGGCAATGTATACACCAGCGCATCGGGCGTGTTGTAGCCCAGGGCGTAGAGCAGGTAAAGGGTGGCGGTAACGAGGCCGGTAATGGGTAATCGGTAATCGGTAATCGGTAATCCGAAGCCGGAAGTCCGAAGTCCGATGCCCGATTTCGGACTTCGGGCTTCCGGCTTCGGGCCTCCGTATTTTGCCAGGCCGAGGGCGGCGAAGAGGAAGCCGAGCCAGAGGAATTGGCCGGGGAGTAAGACAGCCCATTCGCGTAAGCGGGAAATCAGGAGAGCGGGGGGGGCGGCAAAAAGGTTCGGGCGATAAATCTGGGCGCTGACCAGCCACCACCAGCCGCGCAGCGTGTCCGGCTCGCCCCAGCGTACCGGACTGGTATTCTGGGCAAACAGGGGCAGCAACAAAAAGGGCAGCAGCCCGACCAATAGACCGATGATCAACGGTCGCCACTGTCGCCAGCCACAGCCCACCAGCGCCAGCGGCAGCATCAGCAGCGAGGTCAGGTGGGTGGTGATGCTCAGCCCCAAGAAGAGGCCAACCAACCAACACGGCCGTGCCGTCAGCAATGCCCACAAAAAAAGCGCCAGGCAGAGCAGGTTAAGGGCGTACACTTCGCTAACCAACGCCTGCCCCCACACCAGCGGCGCAAATGCAAAAGTCAACCCCGCCGTCACCGCCGCTATGTTCACTATGTTCGCGTTTGTAGTAGGCGATTTATCGCCGTCAGAAGGCAATGAATTGCCTACTACGAACACATTTACGGCCGTGATCAACCCTACCGCCCCGGCCACACACACGGCTGAGAAAAGGTTGAACCGGTAGACGGCCGTGCCCAGCGGCAGCCAACTCCATAGATGCCCCAACAGCACATAGGTCGGGTAGCCCGGCGGATGGGGCACACCCCACGTAACGGCCGCCGTAATCAATTCGCCGCCATCGCTGCTGAAGTTGGCCCACGTGAGGTCGGGCGCCAACGTGCGCAGGTAAACCGCCAGCGCCACCATGGCCGTCAAAAGGGAGATGAGGAGTGGGGCGCGTTTCATGGGGGATGGGGATATTGGGGTATTAACAAATACCCCCTATCTCAATATCCATCTGCTGCCCCCGGTCGCACAATCAGCGCCGAGGGGTCACCGAGGAGGACAAAGGTGTCACTGACTTCGCGCAGACCGTTGTTGCTGGTGTCCAGCGATAGTTTGGCCTGCTGAAAGGCATCACCCATGCGCTGGACAGTGGGGTCATTCAGGTTTTGCAGCAGAGCGGCGGCAAAGGGTTCTTGATGATTAGAAAGGGTGAGACTGGTGGCGGCCACAGTTAATACCGGCCCCTGCTCATGCTGCAACATCGCCTCGGCCAGCGACTCAACGCCAGGCTGGGCAAAGAGGCCGGTGAGGCAGGTTAGCTGCACAACGATGGCCGGTTGGCCGGTCTGCAAGTTATTCACTGCATCCAGGTTGAACAGATTCTCCTTGCCCCACAACGCCAGACTGCCATGCCCGATGTAAGTAGTGAGCCAGGCGCCCTGGTTCCACACGGCCGTCACCTCTGCTGCCATCGCCCCAGGCAAATGCGTTACGGCCGTTTCCGGGATACCGGCCCCTTGCCACAGTCTCTCCGCCATAGGGGCAAACCCGGCTTCGCTGGCATCGGTGGCAAAAAGAGCGGTAGCTACGGCCGTGCCCGCTTCATACGCCAGGGTACGCGCCACCAGCGATTCCACCTCAGCCACGCTGTCCACCGGCCAGCGGCCCACAGCCAGATCGGGCTGCCCATCGCCGTCCACATCGGCCAGACGGCCGTCGCTGACCGTCTCGCCACTGTAAGCCACCGGCACGAGCAGGGAGGGCACATGATTGACGGGAATGGCCGTGTTATGGGCGCGGTAATCGGTAGTCGCTTCGCCCACCAGCAGCAGGTAGCGCGGTTTGGGGTCTTGCCAGGTGGTGAGGGTATAGTTCACAAATTGCTGGATGCTGGTCGGCGATGCTTCGCCGCTGCCAAAATCGTCGTAGATTTCGGCTACGGGGATGACGGCGGCGGTTAGACCTTGCACCTGCCGCGCCTCTACCAATGGCGTCAGGGCTGGCGCTAGCGTATCGGTGGTAATGATGAGCAGGTCGGCCTGGTTTGCCGGGCCGCGCCAACTGCTTTGCCGGGCCAACGCCAGACTGTCTGGGGAACGATAACCGGGGGGGGCGACGGCCGTCACTTGCATCCCCGCGGCCACATTCACTGTCGCCATGCCATCGGCAAAATGTGCGGGCAGGCGGGTGGGGCGCGCCGGGTTTTGTACGTCCAGCACCAGCGGCGGGGCGGAGAAGTTGGTCAGGGTAACGGCGAACCCGAAGCGGCTTCGGGCTGTGTCCGTATCGGCCTGGAAGGTGAGCGCATCATTGACGGCCGTAGGCGGGATGGGCAATTCCAGTTCCAGCCAGTTCAGCAGCATGATGTCCAGCAAAACAGCGCCGGGCGCTTCGTTGTCCAGGGTGATCTGGTTTTCACCCTGGCGCAACAGGCCGGGCGGCAGAGTGAGGGTTGCTTGATGATGGGCGGGGCCATCCCAACGAATGGTCTCGATGAATTGCCCATTGAGCCACACATCCAGGTCGTGGTCGTCAGGCACATCTGGGCTGTGGGTTTGCCCCCATAGTTGCAGGCGCAGGCGGGCGGGGGCGTCGGCGACGGCAGGCAGGGTGACGGGAATGTCCACCGTCTGCCCCTGGCTAATTTTGTGCCAGAACCAGGGATCGGTGTGGTCGGCGTCCAGCGCCCGTGCTTCGTACAGGTGGTTTTCCTGCAAATGCAGGGTATGGGTGACGGTGGCAGCGGGGGCGACGGCAGCGGGGGTGACGGCCGTCTCGACTATCAATTCCCCTGGCTGGCCGATTAGCAGCAGGTAGGGGCGGGTATTGGTGTAACGGCTATCGGGGGCACGGCCGTAGAAGAGCAGGGCGTCATCTTGCAGCAGGTAGGGTACGGTCGTGTCACCTTGCGTGAGTTGCATCTGGTCACTATTCAGGGTGGTCAGTTGCAGACCGGCTGCTTGTAGTTCTGCCAGCGTCAGCCGGTACACACCATCTGTGGAAATGCCCACGATGAGGCGGTCGGTGGCGACGGCCGTTTCCGGGGCTGGCGGTTCGTGGCGGCAGGCAGCTCCCACACAAATCAGCAAGAGAAAGAACAAGATAAGTTGGCGAAAGGTCACGCTGGCTCCTACTGGCGGCGGCGCACAAAGAGGACAATGGAACCGACAATGGCGGCGATGAAGATGAATAGCCCGGCCAAAAATCCGAGCCAGAGAATACCGGTGCTGCTGGCGAGTGTGGCTGCTGGCTGTCCGGCGTTTGTAAGCAGCGTCGAGGCATTGTTGCCAGCGGCGTCGTTGGTCTGGCTGCCCACAATGCCCACGATAGTGGGCGTGGACTGCTGCTCTGGCAGGAAGGTGTTGGCCGGGTAGGGTGTTTCGGTGGCGTCAATTGTCAACGGGGTGACAATGGCTTCGGGGTAGCCGCTTTCCGTTCCCGGCGGGGTGGTCTGCCCCGGATAAGCAGATTCCGGGGTAGGCTCTACCTGGGCTATTTCGACAATACCGCTGTTGGTCGGTGAAGGAGAAACCGGCTGGCTGTTGCCGGCGTTGCCAGCGGTGTTGCTGCTGTTGTCCGGGGCTGATGGGGCCGATTGGTTTTCGGCTACAGCCGGGGTGGGGGTGATGATGGTGCGGGCGGTGGTGGCGGTTGCTTGAGCCAGTGAAGGTGTGGTTGATGCGGGGGCTGCGGCCGTGCTGGGGGCAGTTGATGTGCTTTGTGTCCCGGTTGTGGGGGTAGAGTCCCCGCCAATGATAATCTGCGTTGGGGTGGGGTCACCACCGGCAACGACGGTGACGCTACCAACGATGGTGGTCTGGTTACTGGATTCCACTTCTACCAGTTGGTAGGTGTAGGATTGGCCGGATACGGCCGTTAAATCTCTGGCAATATAGACAGCGCCAAATGTGGGCGATCCCTCCGCTTCAACCAGACCACCAGGATATGGCTGTCCATTTTCGTCTACCAACTGCGTCAGATTCGTAAAGTTACCACCCTGGCCTCGCTGCAACATAAAAGCAGCCGCGCCCAATTCGGTTGCCGTTTCCCAGCGCAGTTCCACTCCGGTGGTAATGCCCATTGCTGTAAAAGAGATTAGTTCCACCGCCAGGCGGGGCCGGGCATAGGCAGAATTGGCCGCCACCAGGAGGAGGATGACCAGGAAAATAAAGAAAAACTGTTTAATGGATAGCTTCATTGTCTGTTTCAAAAATTCCAAAAATAATTCGACAAAACCGCATCAGGTAAAATCTACGGTTTGGTGATGATCGGTAAGAATTGGTCATGCTCGTAAGACGGTCGCGGCGTGGGTGTCAGGGTGGCTCCCGGCGGCGGTGTGTTGGTCAGAGTGGGCGTGGGGGTGAGTGAAGCGCCGGGTGGGGGTGTGTTGGAAGGTGTGGGTGTCGGCGGCGGTTCGGGGGCCCAATAAAGCTGCATCGCCGGGTCACCATGCAAAGTAAAGGTATAAAGTTCTGACACATCATGGCCCGTTTGATAATAATTGAGCTTGGCGTAATCAATGGCGCTGCCGATAGTTTGGGCATAATGGGCAAAAACGCCATCGTAAAATCCGGCATGCAATACCGTATGTTCAGATGTGAAGCCCAGGCCGGTGGAAGACCAATGGGCAGCGGTACCATGCCGGTTGCCGGAAAAGTCATAACGTACGAACGTCTCGCCCATACCGGGAAAACCGGGCCAGGCAAAATAGGCGTCCAGACAGTCGGCGCTGAGGATGATGGTGGGTTTATTGGTGTTGTTCCACCAGACCGTGTCGCTGGTGTCCATGATAGGTTCTGTGGCCCAACGGCCGACACTACCATGCCCGCGATAGTTGACCACATGCACACCGGCGCTGATGGCCGGGAACATAGCCCCTCGCAGCTCCGTCACAGTGGGATAACTGGGGCTGCCCAGGCAGAGATGGGTTTTGGTGAACGAGCCGGGGATATGGTTGGCTGTAGCCTCATTTTCATCACAAAAGTAACCGGCGTCGGGATCGTCATTGTCAGCAATAAAGAGGAAGGGGGGATTAGCCGGTGGGGGGAAGGGGTTCGCTTCGTAGGCAATGATTTTGTTGATGGCGTTGGTGGCTTCGGCAGCCTCGTTAACGGCAATGCGCCCAATTTTCATGTCGGCTAGAGGGTCGTTTCCGGTTAGAAGGACAAAGGGATGATCAGAAGGCACCATGCCCTGGAAGCGGTCGGCAAAGGGGAGCGCCGTGAGTACCAGATAGGGGGCGTTTAAGTCCCACCCTGGCCCACCACAGCTTTGGCTGCAAGGCAGGCCACGGGGGTTGATGGTGGTGTCGCCAAACATGACCACGTAACTGGGGGCTATTTGCCAGCTACCCAGGGCGTAGGTGAGGTAATCGGTGACAGCGGCGGGTAATGGCAGACCATAACCGTATTCGTTGATGATGTCAGCGATGTTGACGATATGGGTGTCCAGGCTGCCGCCGGGGGCGCTGGCGCGGTGGGCGGCCAGTTGGTTAGCCTGGATAAGCAGGCTGGCGTGGGTGATGAGCAGCCATTCGACACGGCCGTCGGCGGGATTGAGATTAGGCGGCGTGTATTGGGTGATGGATTGGACGGATTGCACATTTTCGGCGGTAGTGGCAATAAAACGGCTGCCGGCGGTGTGCTCTTGACCAAAGGTATAAACATAGGGGCCGCTGCCGCCCACACCGGTACTCATATCCAGCGCGATGGGGTTGAGGGGGTCGGTGATGTTCCAGACCAGGGCATCGGCGCTGCTGAAACCGGTGGTCTGCAACAGATCGCCGCCGGTCTCGTCGGTGAGGATAAACTGGTCATTTTCGGCGATCAGTTGGCGCATATAAGAAACGCTGACGCGATTCAGGTAAATGCGGTCATCCAGATCATAGGTGGCGGCCAGGGTGTTGTCGCCATTGATGAGCAGATTGGCCGGGATGGTAGCGCCGATATTGACGTTGCGACGGCCGTACCAATTGCGACTACCTGAATTCGGGCCGTTATTCAGGCTAGTGGTCACGATAAACTGTTTGGCGTTGTAGTCGCCGGTAGCCGCCGATGAATATTCGGCCAGGAATTGGGCCGCCACCGGAGAAGTAGTGTCCGGGTTGCTCAGAGCAATGGTGTATGAGCCTGATGTCACCGATAAATTGATGCGCTGCCAGTAAAAAGCATCCGGTTCATTATCAAAGGTAGGCCATTGGTTCGTCCAGGTGCTGAAATAGTCCAGTTCTGGCTCGACGGTTTCGGTGAACCAGACACTCGTTTTCAGGTTGCCCACTGTCTGGTTGGGCACAGTGGGAATGGCGCTGGCAGCGCCGTTGGCCCATAGCCAGTAGATATTTTCGTTGACAAACTGTTTTTCGGTGCGGGGGCCATCAAATTGCCAGCCAAAAAAACGCACACATTCATTTGATTCAAAACTGGTATCGGCGTCACCTATAAATTGGTAAGAGACCGGCTCACCGCGATAAAGCATTTGAATGGTATGGGGGTTGACGCTGCCCACGTTCATGCCGGCGGCAGCCAGTTCAGGCTGACACACGTCATAAATGCCATCGGCGTTGACAGCTATTTTGTAGGTGGGTACACCAATGGGCAGGACGGTAGTCGAGGCATTCAAGACATGGGCGGGCAAACTGCGCCAGGCGCGGGCGGCATCATAATTGAGGATGAGGTCGCGCAATCCTTTTTCGTCTAGTTGGGGTGACGGCCGTAGCCCAACCAGTCGCCCCCCGGTAAACGTCACATCCACCTGTAGCTGCTGTGCCTGCCATAGCTGCCCAGTCACGGGATTGTAGCGAATGGGGTAAATATGCAGGGCCACCAGACGGATGTCCCGATAATACATGGGATCAGAGAGGGTATAGAGGGCATCGGGAAAGAGGGCGTCACGGCCGTAAATGGTTGCATCCTCGTGCAAGATTTCCTGGGGGACGGCCGTCAAGCCAATACTATCAGCCTGCTCAAACAGCATGTCTGGCGCGGGTAGGACTTGCGCCAGGGTTGTTTCCACGACCTCCTGGGGTAACACCTGCACAGAGACTTCGGCGTCTGGCGGCAGGGCAATATAGGTGGTGTAATAGGGTAAATCGGGCACGCCGGGTTCCGTTTGCCGCGCCGTCAGGCCGGGA
Organism: Anaerolineae bacterium; assembly: GCA_023382655.1. Classification (GTDB taxonomy): domain Bacteria; phylum Chloroflexota; class Anaerolineae; order Promineifilales; family Promineifilaceae; genus CAADGU01. The sequence goes on from JAHDWK010000017.1 coordinate 36,365, forward strand.
ACATACACCTGCCCGGCAGCATTGATTTGGTAGACAGGAATGTCTACCTGAAACTGCAACCCGCCCGCATGAGAAGCCGTCGTTTTGGTCGTTACAGCGGCTGACGACAGGCGGGTAAACCCGGCGCTGGCATAGGCAGCGTACAATGTGCCCATGAGAATGGTGAGCAGGGCCACGGCCGTTATGGCCAACCATGTCGTGTACTTTGTCTTCATAAAGTTATCTTTCTACTGCAATAACCCTAATGTTCTTAATTCTTGAATAAAAGCAACCACATCCTCATGTGCCTGCGCGGCAGAGACAATATATTTTTGCACCAGGTAACTTTCAATCGTACTCACATCATTCTGTTCTATCAGCAATCGCCAGATTTCTGATCCCGTCTGGCTGAATACGTGAACATCACCCGCTTCTGGCGATACAACAACTATATTGTCATCTACCAGCCGCCAGATAAGGCCCGGCGCTAATTGGGGAGCTGCCATTTCTCCATCCGCTGTCATGCCATATCTCCTTCGCGCAATCCGGTGACAACCAATCCCATACCCACCAGCAAGGCTATCGCTACCATAACAATAGCCCACCACTCCAGCAAAGGCACCTGACGTGAGATAATATCCGCCATATACTGGTGGGTGGTGGAATCATACTCTATCTCTTCTAATAAATAATAATAGGTCTCGCCAGCAACAACCTGACTATCTACAAAAGAATAACTACCACCAGAAACAGCACTACCCTCGCTGGCAATGATATCCGGCGTGATCAATTCAAATTCCCCTTCTGGCGTCAAACTACGATAGAGCTGGAATCCAGCGGTATTTTGTTCGGTGGCGGTTTGCCACTCGATTTTCACCTGCTTTTGGCTGAAAAGCTGAAAAACCAATACGCCTCCGGCTAACAACAACCAGATAATCCCCAAACCCACTAAGAGAGTGGGGTGCCTGGTACTTGTTGGCGCCGGGCTTTCGTTTATCACCGTTTAAATCCAGGCAACCAGCCACGGCGTTTGCGGCGGGGGGTACGGCCGTACTCTTTCACACCGGAATAGTAATAGTGATATTTGTAATAATAGCCGTACCCACGCAACCGGCGGGGATTCAACTTGTTGATCACCACACCCAACAAATGCACGTTGGCATTATCTAAGCGTTCAAATGCTTGCAACAAGGCAGCCCGGCGTGTTTTGCCACTTTCCATCACTAGCAAAGTACCATGCATACGGGGCGCTAAAATCGTGGCGTCCGCCACCGTCAACACAGGTGGCGTGTCAAAAACGACCACATCCACCTCCTTGAGCAATTCCTCAACCACCTGTGTCATTCGCTGCGAGTTTAATAATTCGGCCGGGTTTGGGGGAATAGGGCCACTGGTCATGACCTGCAAGTCTGGCATTTTTGTTTTTTGCAAATGAAAGGTGATCGGTGCGTTACTATCCAGGATAGCCGTCGTTAAACCCTGGTTATTGGCTGTATTAAAAATCTTGTGTTGGATGGGTCGGCGTAAATCGGCATCAATCAAAGCCACTCGTTTGCCGGTTTGAGCCAGCACCACGGCCAGATTTGCCGCTGTCGTGGATTTGCCTTCACCAGGTGAGGCGCTGGTCACAAGCACCGTCCTCAACTCTTCGTCCACAGCGGAAAAGCTCAAGTTTGTGCGCAAAACACGGTAAGCTTCAGACACCGGATCACGGGGGGCACTGGACGTAATGAGCCGGTCTGCCAGATTCTCTCCTTTAATCATGGCAATAGTACCCAAAGTAGATAGGCCGGTGTCGGCCGTAATTTCTTGCGGGGATTTGACGGTATCGTCCAGATAATCAATTAAGAAGATGAAGGCGGCGGCCAAAATGCCGCCAACCAACGCCGCCAAAAGGATATTTGTCTCGGTGCGTGGCCGGATCGGGTTACGATTGACCTGGGCAGATTCAATCTGAATGAGGTTGCTGCTTTCTTGCGCCTGCGAAACTTGTAGGCCATTGAGCTTGTTAAAAGCATCGGTATAACGCACACGGGCTTCATTGCGCAGGGTTTCCAGACGGGACAATGTTGCCAATTCTTCCGGAGATTCGGTCTCGCTCAAGGTGTTGATTTGTGTTTCTAACTCTTGAATGATGACGGCTTCTTCATTCAACCGTTGTTCCCAGTTGGTAATGGGGGCTGCATAACGCTGATTTTCCCGGATTTCGTTTTGTTCGATAAACACAAAACCCATCGTGTTCGCGATAGTCGCCGCTCTGGCCGGGTCAGTATCTTCTACACGAATGCTGATGAGATTGGTCTCTGGCACGGCCGAAATGGAAACCATACCGGCCAATCGGCCTTCGTGCAGGTCATCGGCAATATCCAGCCGGGTTATGGTCTCTTCGCGTACGGGACGGGTGTTGACCATACGGACGTAGCTTTGGGCCAGTTTTTGCTCATACAGGCTTTGGGCATATTCGTTGCCGGTGCCGCTGGGCGCTCTGTCTAGCAGGTAAACGGCCGTTGCCTGATAGACCGGCGTAGTTCTGGCGCTGACAACATACGCCAAACCGCCCGCCAGTACAATACCCAGCACAATCAACCAGGCCCACCGCCATAAAAGAGAAGCGTAATGCTTAATTTCCATAACCTGGACTACTCCTTGATCACATACCCAATGAGAGACTAGAGATTGGAGATCGCCTCAATCTCCAATCTCTAGTCGCCAATTTGCAATCTGTCAGATTGCGCGCTCTCAGACCGATAAACAACAATAGCCCTGACCATAAAGAGAAAACCTAACAAGGCAAAGGCGATCCATATGGCTATTTCCCAAAGCTGTCTGGTCGTTCCCGCCAAACCCATACAAACAAGCACAAAACTAAGCCAAAAGAAAATCAAAAATGAAGGCTGATTGAATTGAACTCTTAAACTCGTTTGTGTCTGGCGCGCCGCCCAATGGTGATAACTAAAAGCAGCGAACAAAACAGCCAGACCAACAATCCAAAACGAATTAAACAAAAGGGCTTGCCAGTTAATCACAATAGGGCGCAGTATAGCATATGCATAAATGGGTTCAAAGTCCGCTATCTGACCTTTATGTCCTTATCATCTCTTTGCACCTTTGCCCCTTTGCGTTAAATTTACTTTGCAAAGGAGACGGATATGGCTAAAAAACGCTCGCAATATGTGTGTCAATCGTGTGGCCGAATTACAGCCGCGTTTATGGGGCGCTGCCCGCAATGTGGGGAATTTGATACGATGGTGGAGGAGGTGGTGGTGACGGAAATGGCCGTGCCCACCAAAAATCCGCGCGCTCACACTTCCCTCAGCAGCAAACCACTACGTCTGGCCGATGTCACCGCCGACGGCTTTGAACGACTGTCCCTCCCCTTATCTGAGTTTGCCCGCGTGCTGGGTGGGGGTGTTGTGCCCGGCTCGCTGGTGCTGGTTGGTGGCGACCCCGGCATTGGCAAGTCTACACTGCTGCTGGAAGTAGCGGGGATGGTGGCCAACCAACACGGCGTCACCCTCTACGTCTCCGGCGAAGAAAGCAGCCGCCAGATCAAGATGCGCGCCGAACGGCTGCAACTGACGGCGCATGACCTCTATCTGGTCACAGAAACGCGCATGGGGGCCATCATGCAGCACATCGGCGATTTGCAACCACAAATGCTCATCATTGACAGCATTCAGACGACATACCTGGAAGAGATGACCTCGGCAGCGGGCAGCGTCAGCCAGGTGCGGGAGTGTGCCAGCCGCCTGCAAGAACTGGCGAAGAGCCAGGGCATCACCGTCTTTCTGGTAGGGCATGTGACCAAGGAGGGCAGCATTGCCGGGCCACGGGTGCTGGAACATATTGTAGACACGGTGCTGTATCTGGAAGGCGACCCCTTCCACCGTTACCGGCTGCTGCGCAGTGTGAAAAATCGGTTTGGGGCGACGAGTGAAGTGGGGGTGTTTGAAATGAGTGAGCGGGGCATGGTGGAAGTAACAAATCCATCGGAAGCATTTTTGGCCGAGCGGCAGGTGAATGCGCCCGGTTCGGCGATTGCGGTGACGATGGAGGGCACACGGCCGTTACTCGTCGAAATTCAAGCTCTGGCCAGCACCACCACCTTTGCCAACCCGCGCCGCACGGCCAATGGCATTGATTACAACCGCTTGTTGCTGCTGACGGCCGTACTCACCCGGCGCGTGCGCCTCCACCTGCATGACAAAGATCTCTTCGTCAATGTCATTGGTGGCCTGCAAATTGACGAACCGGCGGCCGATCTGGCTGTGGCTGTAGCTATTGCCAGCAGCATCAAAGACCGCCCCATTCACGCCGACATGGCCTTTGTGGGTGAAGTGGGGCTGAGCGGCGAGTTACGCGCCGTCAGCCAGCTTGACGCCAGGCTAAAAGAGGCGTCCAAACTGGGTTTCAAACGTTGTGTTGTGCCCCAATCGGCCGGACGGCGGCTGGGAGACACACCCAAGGGGCTGGCCATCATCGGCTGCCGCACCCTGGCAGAAGCGATTGAAACGGCTCTACTACCTGCCTGATGCTTTGCCAATAAAGTTGCCTACATTGTACGCCTTTTTTGCACCATTTTGGTGGTCGTTTGGTCACTATGCCTCCCCTATACTCATAGATGAGTTAATTTGTTTGGAGGCTTTGCGAAAAGCACTCCCACTTTCACACAAACTTTAGGAGGAAAATCTGATGTCGTTTGAGTTGTTGTGCGCTACATTGATCGCTTTGTTGTTTGGGACAATGGTCTGTTTTAGCGGTTACCGCTTGTTCCTGGTCTTGCTGCCGATTTGGGGTTTTTTCTTTGGTTTTGGCCTGGGGGCACAGAGCGTTCAACTGTTGTTTGGCGAGGCGTTTCTGGCAAGTGTGACCAGTTGGGTAGTCGGTTTTATCGTCGCCTTGCTGTTTGCCGTATTGTCCTATCTGTTTTACTTTTTTGCGGTGGCGTTGATTGCCGGTTCGTTGGGTTATGGCTTAGGGGTCGCCATTATGGGTATTTTCAATGCTGACCTAACCATTCTTACCTGGATTGTGGGCATCGTGCTGGCGATTGTGGTGATTGGCATTACCCTTTACTTTAACCTGGCGAAGTATGTGATCATTATTGCCACGGCCGTTGGCGGCGCCGCCGCTACCATTGGCACTTTGATTGTGGGGGTAGAAAATGTGCAATTACTCACTATAGCCGAAAATCCAGTTCAGGTCATGCTTAGCGGTTCTTTCATCTGGACACTACTTTTCCTGGTGATGGCCGCTGCCGGCATTGGCGGGCAAATCGTAGCGAACCGCAACTATGAAATCGCCGCTTACAATCGTTATGCGGAAATGTAAATATAAAGAGATTGAGGAACTGGAGATTGGAGATAGGCCAATCTCTCAATCCTCAATCTCTAAAGATACGGAGGTATAAGATCATGTTAAGAAGACGAGCAGGTGACGCTCCCGGCCCCGGGCCAGGGCCACTGCGGGGCGGTGAACGCGGCGGCAGCCGTTACCAGATGCGGCAACGCATGTTTGCCATTGGCGATGACTTTTTTATTGAGGATGACAACGGCCGTCGTGCGTTCAAAGTAGATGGCAAAGCCTTGCGTGTCCGTTCTACCCTTCTCTTTGAAGATGCACAGGGCCGGGAACTGTACAAGATTCAAGAGAAAATGGTGCGTGTACGTGATACGATGGACATTGAAAATGCCAACGGGCAGGTGGTAGCCAAGGTTCATAACGCTCTTGTTACTCCGCTGCGGGATCGCTGGCAAATTGACATTCCTGGCGGTAATGACCTGTCTACCACCGGCAACATTGTCAACCATGAATACAAAATCGAGAGCGGTAGGCAAACAGTAGCCACTGTCTCCAAAGCGTGGTTCCGTGTGCGCGACACCTACGGCGTGGAAATAGCGCCAGGCCAGGATGATGCGCTGCTGCTGGCGATCACCGTTTGTATTGATATGATGGCGCATAGTGGACGGTAATCCATAACCCGTAACCCGTGACCCGTAATTCGTAATCGGTAAGCGGACTTCTGAATTATGAAGGCTGAATCATCCTTCATAATTCATCCTTCATAATTCATAATTTCATTTGTGGGAGAAAAGACAATGAGTGGGCCTATTCAAATGCTTATGATTAAGTTTGAGACGACAGAGAAATTCACCGGTGAAATCCTCAAGGAACTGAACATGCTGCGCGGCAAAGGGTTGATCCGGCTGATTGATTTGTTGATGGTCGTGAAAAAGCCAGATGGACAGATTCAGCGGATGGAAATGACCGACTTGACGGACGCCCAAATGCGTCACTTTGGTTCGGTGGTGGGCAAGCTCATGGGGTTGGAAGGGGGCACGGCCGTGTCTGAATCCCCTCTAGTTGCTGCCGGTACTCAATTTGGTCTGTCGGCTGACGATTTTGCCAAACTGCCTGATTTGCTGGAACCAAATACCGCCGCCGGTCTGTTGTTGTTTGAACACACCTGGGCTGCCGGTTTCCAGGCCGCCGTAGGCCGCGCCGGCGGGCGCATGACTGCCCAGGGCTTCCTGACGCCGCAATTACTGATGAAAGTGGGCAAAGAAATTAAAGCGATTGAAGAAGCGGAAATGGCTATTGAACTTTCTGAAGCTATCAAAGGGGCGGCCATGCTGGACGCCCTGCTTACGTTGGCCGAAGTGGAAGCCGTGGAAGAAGCGGCGCTGGAAGAAGCAGCCGCCGTGGTAGCTATATCCCAAGCCGTCCAAGAAGCGGCTGTGGCTGATGCGATAGAAACGGCCGTTCAGGCCGAAATGTTCAAAGCCGCCATCGCCGCCGATGTGGTGCGTACCCTGGTTATTGCCGGGATGATTGAAGACGCCGCGGTAACGGAAGCGCTGGATGTGCTGGTGGCCGCACACTTGATTGAAGCGGCAGCCATCGCCGAAGCGAATCAGGCTGTAGCCGACATGGAAGCCGAAGTAGCCACCGCCAAAGCCACCCTGGCCGCGACCAATCCGTAGTGTGTCCAGAAGTTCAACTTCTTCGAGAAGTTGAACTTCTAAAAACCAAAAATTGAAGGAGAAAATTGATGGCCCGTTCTGTCCAAGCCACCGCCGTTAACGACACGCGCGTCGCCCGTTTTATGGCCCAGGTCTACTTGCTAATGGCCGCCGGGTTGGTGATCACTGCCCTGGTATCCACCTGGGTAAGTACCAATCTGGAACTGCTGTGGCGCATCAGTACCAATCCCTGGATTGCCTGGGGACTGTTCCTGGTGCAAATTTTCATCGTAGTTGGCCTGAGCGCCTCCGTCATGCGCCTGAATCCAGGGGTGGCGGCGCTGCTCTTTTTTGTTTATGCCGCCCTTACCGGCCTCACCATTTCCACCATCTTTTTGATCTACAGCCAGCAGCAAATCGCCTCGGTCTTCTGGATTACGGCCGGCACATTCCTCGTCACCAGCATCGTCGGGCTGGTGATCAAGATTGACCTGGCTAAATCGGGCGGCATCCTGTTTATGCTGCTGTGCGGCTGGTCATTGGCCTGGATATTTAGCCTGATTTTCTGGCCTGACTCCAATTTCAACTGGACATTGAACTTCATCGGCATTGCCCTTTTTGTAGGGCTAACTGCCTGGGACACGGCCGCGCTCAAAGCCATGGCTCAACAATTAGACAATCACCCGGCACGGGGGGGTCTGATGGTATTAGGGGCATTGAAACTATACCTGGACTTCATCAATCTCTTCCTACTGTTGCTGCGCGCTTCGAATCGTTAAGGTTCAAGCCCGACTCTGCTAAAAGCCACCCTGGTCCATAAGGGTGGCTTTTTTGTTTTCTTTTGGCCTGGCGATTATGAGAAAAATAATGGGAACTAATGGGACACGGCCGTCGTTCTACCCATAGCACACTGGTTAACCAACCGCACAATCAATAGAACGAATCAAAAACAGGAGAGAATCTCATGAAGAATAGAACCCAAACCCTCATTATCATTGCCATACTCACCCTCATTTTTGTGGCGTGTCAAAGCGACGAACCCCAGGTAACAGAAGTGACCCACGTTGTCACCAACACCGTCACAGAAACAGTGGAGGTAGCAGGAGCGCCCGTAGAAGTCACCCGCGTGGTGGAAGCAACAGTAGTAGAAACAGTCGTTGTTGAACCATATACAGACGCCACCACCGAGCAGGAAGCGCCGGCCGCTGTTGCCGCCGAGCCACTACCTCCGGCCAGCGGCGTCACGCAGCCGCGCCCTGAAGATTCCATCGCCCCCATGCCCACTGCCGCCGCCACGGCGCCGGCAGCCGCGCCGAACGCCATGTTCTTTGAGCAGTATGGCGTCAATCCCTACATCCTCACTAACGTAGATAACCTGTCCACCTTTTCGCTGGATGTGGATACCGGTTCCTACAACGTCGCCAAACGGTATCTGCAAGATGGCCTGATGCCACCGCCGCAAGCGGTGCGCGTGGAAGAGTTTGTCAACTCCTTTGACCAGGGCTATGAAAATCCGCCCGACGTAGCCTTTGCCATTTACGCGGACGGCGCGCCGTCCCCCTTCCACAACGATGGCACTTATTTCCTGCGCATTGGGGTGCAAGGATATGACGTGCCAGAAGCAGAACGGCCGTCCGCCAATCTCGTGTTTGTCATTGATGTTTCCGGCTCCATGGCCCAGGAAAACCGGCTCGGCTTGGTCAAAGAATCGCTGGCGCTGCTGGTAGACCGGCTGCGCGCCGACGACAAGGTGTCCATCGTTGTTTATGGTAACAGCGCCCGTACCGTCCTTTACCCCACCGCCGGTTCCGAACGGCAGGCCATCCTGAACGCCATCAACACGCTGGAAACCGAAGGCTCCACCAACTTGGAAGCCGGTCTGCTGATGGGCTATGACGTAGCCAACCAGGGCTACATCCCCGGCGGCATCAATCGTGTCATCCTGGCCTCCGATGGTGTGGCCAATGTGGGTGATACCGGTCCCAACAGTCTGGCGGCCAAAATTCGCGGCTACGCCGACGCCGGCATCAACCTGACCACCATTGGCGTGGGCCTGGGCAACTACAACGACGTCATGATGGAGCAGTTGGCCGACCAGGGTGACGGGGCTTACGCTTACGTAGACAATCTGAACGAAGCCCGCCAGGTCTTTGGCGAGGATGTGATGGGCACACTGCAAACCATTGGTCTGGATGCCAAAATACAGGTGGAGTTTGACCCCCAGGTGGTGCAGCAGTACCGGTTGGTGGGTTATGAAAACCGGGCCATCGCCGACCAGGATTTCCGCAATAATGAGGTGGACGCGGCCGAATTTGGGGCGGGGCACACGGCCGTCGCCGTCTACGCTGTGCAGTTGACGCCCGGCGCACAAGGGCGCGTGGCTACTGTTTATCTGCGCTGGCAAGACCCACAAACCCGCGCCGTGCAAGAGATCAACGGCGTCTTTAACACCGACAATCTGGCCGCCTCGTTTGACGCCGCGCCGCTGCATTACCAACTTGCTATCACCGTCAGCCAATGGGCCGAACTGCTGCGCCACAGCTATTGGACAGAAGGGGTAAACATGGACGATGTGCGCATTCGGACAGAACGGTTAGCCAGCCAGATGGATGACACGGCCGTGACCGAACTGGCACAACTGGTCGAGTTAAGCCGGTAAAAAATCCAGCAATGAATCGGATGCGGGCAAATTGAGGGGGGAGGGCTGTTAAAAAAACGGTGCAAGGTAGGTATATCTTGCACCGTTTTTTATTTGGGGTGTTTGACAACCAACAAGCTATAAGATTAAACTTGGAAAACGCTACTGGAAGATATTTATAACATCTACACCGCTACTGTAAATCATCAAAAAACTGACCATTTTTTAGGCTCATTAGTTGTTATCAACGATGGCAACCGTGATGGCGTCATCCCTGCCTTCAAGCTGGTTGACGGGCAACACCGGGTGTTTTAGGGGTCAAGGTTGCGCCGCGACGGTAACTGATTGCTGTGCAACTTTCATAAGCAACCGCAGCGCGTCATTAACGGCTTGCTCGGTAGGAAAGGCAGCCGCCACGTCGGGAGCCAGTAAAACCAGATTGGTTCCTTCCCGATATCGCTGCGTATATTTACCCCGCACACCATCTTTCAACACAGTCTCGTCATATTCAGAACGCAATTCGTCATCAAGAGGAGTTTCAACTTTCGTTTTCATATAACAATGATCCGGCAACGGCTGTCCTCCTTGCCATCACCCACCGTCATAGTTGCCCTACGCGATTACCGATCACGGATTCGCGGCGCTGGTTTGTACACTGAGGCGGCGGACGTAATTGACCAAGTGCCACGCCTCTTCGTTGCTGATTCGGTCGGCAAAGGGGGGCATTTGTGTGTCCGGGACGCCGTTGAGAATCCAGTAATACAGGTCACCATCGGGGTGGGTGGCCGTATGACCGGAGGAAAAATCAGCCGGGGGTGGATAGAGATTCACGGCCGTTGGCCCATCGCCACGCCCCAATTCCCCATGACAGGGCACACAATTTTCGGCAAACAACTCCTGGCCTAAGGCAATGGACTCTACGTCAGGCAAGAAGGGGTTGGTGGCAAATTTGGCCGGGGTATATTCTATCGTAAAGAAGTTGATGAGTTGTGACGCGCCCAACCAGAACGCCACCAGACTGATAGCCAGCAAGGGGATGAGCTGCCACTCCGTTTTAGCAGCTTTGACGGCCACAAAACCCCAGCCCAAAGCAAACAAAACCAGCAGCAAGCCGGTACCGCCGGTACTGGTGAGGGTCATAAATTGGGCAGCGCGTTCCAACGGCCGTGCCCCGCTATCAATCGGCCGAATATTTCCCCCTATCCCCGCATGTAACCGGTAGGCGGCAAAGGTATCAAACGTATCTGGCCGCCGCACCGACACCTCCATTTGCCAATCCCCAATCAGGCTGATGTAACTGCCTTCCAGATGAAACAGACCGGGGGCCATCGGTTCGGCGTCGGCGTCGGCCGCGCCTAATGACTGCTCCAGGTAAGTGAAGCGAGCCGATACCTCGTCCACGGCCGCTGCGTGGCCCATGTCGTCCGTAATTTTAATCTCAAAGGTGTTACTGCCTACCAGCGCTGGGGTAATCATCACTTCCACCGTCAAATCATCGGCCTGCTGCGTGAGAACGGTTTGGCCGGGGGCATCGGCCAACAGTGGCGCATCCACGCCGCGCTGCATATCAGTGAGGAAACCTGTTACCAGCAGGATGAGTAGGGCGGCAACCAGTTCTACGCTGACGATTGTGCGGCTGCGGCGCACGGCCGTGTCTGATTCTGGCGCTTCCGGGTGTTCATACGCCCGGTTCAGGCGGGGCTTGATATAAAGCAAATTGACGCCTGCGGTGAGAATGGTGATGGCGGCAATGCCCAACTTGAGCAGCAGCGTCAGGCCGTAGGCGGTACCCACCAGGCGCGTCCAACTGCCCACATGTTGCCAGGCCAGATAAACGCCGCTGACGGCCAGCAGCCCCACGGCCATCGCCGCCAGTCCGGAAAAGTTCAAGATCAGACTCAGATAGAGCCAGGTGCGGTCTTCCGCCGCCAGGGAACGGGCCAGCCAGAGGGCCAGCGCCAGAAAGAGCAGGCCGCCCACCCACATCGTCGCCGCCAGTACGTGGGCAAAATCCACCAGGACGGCCTGGGCACTGTTTTCCGGTAAGGCGGCGCTGTGGCTGACCATAGCTACGGAATAAGCCAGGCCACTCGCAAGAATGAACCCGGCCACCCACTGCCAGCCAGATAGTCCTGATTGACCGTCGTCGGTCACATTCATAAACAGCAGCAGCAAAAACAGCAGCACGGCCGTTAACAAAAAGCGGTACAACCACATCAGGCCAAAGCGGGTACTCAACCAGATGCCAAAGTTTTCGCCGCTGATTAGATCAAAATTCTGGTTTTGGTTGATGAAGATCAAGACGAGAGCCATCGCCAGCAGGGCCAGGGCGACCATACCAAGGCGCATTCCCAGGCGGGCCAGGCGTACATCTACTGCCAGTTCGGCTGCCTCGCGCTCCACTTTGCGCCAGAGTGGATTCCAGACGAGCAGGCGGAAGGTGAAGAGACCCATCAGCAGAGACACGGCCGTCAGCGTCAACCACCGCGCCACTGCATCCAAAACGGATATTTGCGCCGATAGCGTGGCTTCATTAGAGACCGCCATTGCCGCCACCCCCACGCCAAACGAATACGTGCCACTGGTGGTATGCCCATCTACAGCCGAAAGCACCTGCCAACTCACCAGATAAGCGCCTTGTGGCAATGGCGGTACTTCCACACCAATCATCCGATTTTCCAGGTCTAACGCCCGCAGTGGGCCTATATCTACTTCTTCCCCACTCTGGGTGAGCAGGCGAATCTGGCTAAAGGTGGGCACGACCGGCTCATTGAACTGGATGGAAATTTGGGCCGGTGACTCCCCTAACACGGCGTTCGGGGCCGGGCTGGAAAATTCCGGCACGGCATGGGCATGGGCCTGGGGCACGGCCGTGCCTATGAACACCAGCAAGACAAACAACCAGAAAATGCGCTTGAGATTCATGTAGGGATTTGTGGGGCCTGCTACTCTTCAACCGTAATGCTTACACTATCACCATCTTCATATTCTTCATGGGTAGGAATGGAGAGATAGACGGAGATTTCATGCTCCCCCGGTTCCACGCCATTAAGCGCGTGGTTAGCGCTACCCCCCATGATCATGCCCCAAGATGTATCATCCACAAAGACGTGCCAATGATAACCCTCTTGAGAAAGGTCAAAATTTTCGGTCTCCACTTCGACGATGATCTGATCCCCGTGCTGGAAAACATCGCCATCAGCCGGCGTCACCATGTGAATTGCCGCGCCATTTTCATTGGGGATACGGCCGTGTGGTTCAGATTCGTCATGAGCCTCCTCTTCATGCCCATGATCGCTGTCATCATGGTCGGCGTCGCTTTGCGTTTCATCGGTCGCCGGTTCCTGACCGCCAGAAGAGCTACAACCGGCGGCAAAAAACAGCGCAGCCAACAAGATAAAAAACGCCAGCAGTCGGGGCTTGTGTTGATTGAGCATCAAATTATCTCCTCTTAAACAGCAGCACACCGGCCAACAACAGGGCCACCGCACTCACGGCTAAGGCGCCATAGGTCAGCGTGCGCATCGTTTGCAATTCAGCCTGCAACGCGGTCACTTCTCTTTGAAGTTCGCGGGCGTCAGGCATCGGTTCGGGGAATTGAATGTTAGCGGCGGGGAATACTTCTTCCGGTTCAATGGTTTCGTCTACGGCCGTTTCCGCCAACGAACCAAACAGCCGCACCGCATACTGTCCGCGCACGGTGGGGAAGATGTCTACGGTATACAGGCCGGGCACGGCCGTAGGCGTCAGATTGGCGCGAAAGCTCTCCGCACCATATTTCAGTTCCGCATTCAATGTGGCGGCGGCGTTCTCTACCGGCTGTCCGTCTTCCGTAATTTCCACCGTCAGCGAATTTCGCTCGCCTACCACCGGTGGTTCGGCCAGCCAGCCTACCACCACCACATATGGCCCCACTTCCACGCGGACATGGGCGTGCGCCGCCGGCACAGACGCCAGCACCAGCAGCAATGCCAGCAGCACGGCCGTGCCCCCCACCGGCAACCGATATTTTTCTTGTTTATTCATAGGTAAGTTGTTTTGATAAGTCATTGGGTAATTGGCGGCAATTACTCAATTACCCAATCACCGTCTACGGCATCGTCTGGCCACCGGTTTGCACCGCCCGGTCTATCGGGCTGCCCACGCCCTGGTCACAGGCCGCGCCCGGTTCGGGGGTAAAAGGCCCTTGCAGGTAGCGGTCAAGGAAACGGGCGATACGGCCGTCGTCCACCCCGTCCAATTGCATCTGCACCCCCCAGGCCGTCAACACTACCGGGCTGGGCTGGTCAGGATAAGGGGAAAGCAGCATGTGGGAATCTCCTTCCACATAGGTACGCAATCTGGCTACATCACTGGCCGACAAATCAGGGTGATACGTGATCCAGACAGCGCCATGTTCCAGCGCATGAACGGCATAGCCCGTTTCCACAGGCTCGTCATACACACCACAGTTTTGCCAGCTATCCCAATGCACACCGCCAGCCGGGGGCACCGGAAATTGCGCTAAAGAAAACACGACATTGTTATCATGCCCCCGTGAAGGTCGGGGGAATTGAATCACCCCCGGAATGGGTGGTTCGGGGCGTACATTCAAATACAAAATGACAGCCAGCCCCAACACACCCACTACAATCGCCCCAATAATGACCAATTTCCTCTGTTTTGCATCCATAATCTCTCCTTAAAACGTAAGGGCGAGGCAGTCGGAGTAAGCGTTCAGTCCCTCTGGAGACCTGACAGGTTTTTGACCTGTAAAACTCCCTGTTGAAGTGGTGAAAAACCTGTCAGGTCTGAACGTTTACCAGTCGGGAAACTGCCGGGGCTTGCCAGGCAAAACGCAACCCGACGGCCTCACCCCGATAACCAATTATTCTTACCCTAGCGGTGTACCAATACCATTGGCGCAACTGGCATTCGCTTCTGGGCCAGTCTGCCCCCGGAAACGGCTGATAAAGGCCGAAATGCGCTCATCGGCCGCCTCTTCTACCACCAACTGCCGATCCCATACGGACAACACAATGGGACTGCTTTGGTCTGGGTAGGGGCTGAGTAATATCTTGGGCTGGCCGCGCACTTCATCTTGTAACGCCGCTATTTCTTCGGCCGGTAAATCGGGATGATAGGTAATCCAGACCGCGCCATGCTCCATCGAATGAATGGCGTATTGCGGCAGCACCGGTTCGGCATAAATGCCACAATTTTGCCATTGGGAAGCATGGGCGCCGCCCATGGGCGGCAGGCCGCCAAAGTTAATTTGCAGCAGATCATCATGTTGGGAGCCAGGGGCGGCCGCCACTTGCGTCACCCCCTCGATCTCCGACTGGAAAGCGCGATAGGCAACCAGGGCTGCCAGGCCTAACAACACCACCGCCACCGGGATAATCAGGCGCATTTTACGGTTGCGTTCCTGGCGCGCTACTTGCTGCCGCCGTTGTTCCTTTTTGCTGAGTTTACGGCCGTTTTCCACTTCTTTACTCACCACCTACTCCTTTATAATTGCGTTAGCAGAGATAAGAGATTGGCGACAATTCAATCGCCAATCTCTTATCTCTAAAAATGAAGGGTCGTTATTTTACAAGTCTTTGCCTGTTGAACGAGCGCAATTATCCGCAGCCTGCTTGATTGGGCAACCCGTTCTTAACCATTTCAAAGGTGGAGTGGCAAGGCAGACCTGACAGGTTTCAGAAAACCTGTCAGGTCTGCCTTGCCACCTGTTGCCATTTGCCGTACATTTTGGGGTACGCAAACCAACAGACAGGTGGTGTTATGAAACAAACGATCACATACCGACCGGGCACTGTGGCCGATTCTTATGCGGCGTTTTGTGTCTTTGAAGAATCATTGGCCGACCTGCTGCGGCGGCACGGGCATGAGGAGCCAACCAGTTGGGCCGACCCGGAGAAGCTGGCGCAGATGTGGCAGCGGCGACGGCCGTTATACGAACATCTGGCCCACACCGCCGCCCATTTCTGGGTGGCGGAGCAAGAGGGACATATGGTCGCTTTTGCCCGTTCCATTGAGCGCGACGACACGCTGGAGTTGACCGAGTTTTTCGCCGTGCCCGGTGTGCAGTCGGGCGGCGTGGGGAGGGAACTACTGGCGCGGGTTTTCCCGGCTGGCGATTACCGGCAGCGGATCATCATTGCCACTACCGACATGCGGGCGCAGTCGCGCTATCTGAAGGCCGGCGTTTTGCCCCGGTTTCCCATTTACGCTTTCTGGCGGCAGCCTGAACCCTTGCCGCTGGATGAGGAATTGGCGAGTGAGCCAATGGTGGCTTCGCCGGAACTATGGCAGACGCTGGCGCAAATTGACACGGCCGTACTCGGCCACAGCCGCACCGTTGACCACCAATGGCTGCTTACCGACCGGCAGGGTTTGTTGTATCGGCGGCGGGGGCAGGTGGTGGGGTATGGCTACATGGGGCCGTCTTATGGCCCGGTAGCGCTGCGGGAACCGGCCGATTTCCCGGCGGTGTTGGCGCTGGCAGAGACGATGGCGGCGGCAGACGGCCGTGAACATATTGTGTTTGAGACGCCGATGTGTAATGAGACGGCCGTGAACTACTTCCTGTCTCGCGGCTACCAGATTGAAAGTTTTTTTGCCCTCTTTATGAGCAGCCACCCCCCGGAAAAACTGCAACATTACCTGCTCACCAGCCCACCGTTTTTTGTGTAAGCCGTGAACCGTAAATCGTCATCCGTAATCCGTAATCGGTTCACGGCTTACGGCTCACGGATTACGATTTACGATTCCGACACCGTCAGCCAACGCTGGCGCTCCTCCAGTTTCACGGCCCGTTCGGCTTCCCGCGTCAACCGCCGCAAACTTCTGGAGCAGCGCAGCCGGGCATTTGGTGCGGCGTAGTGTGCGGGCAAAGGTGTTGGCCGGTGGTTCAGCGCTTCGTTAAAGCAGGGCGACCACTGTTGAATCAGATCGGCTTCGGCCGCGTTCAGATTGTAGTGGAGAGCGGCAAAACGGTGGGCACGTGAACTCATCAGTTCAATTTGATAGTTCAGCGACCGGGGCCAGTTGCACCAAATAAACCGCCCCACGGGTGAGCGCCCGCGGAAGCCATTGCGCAGGTGTTCCCAAACCCGCGTGAAAGCCAGACCAGACTGGCCGACATAGAAGACGACATCCCCATCTCGAAACAGATACAAGTCCAGCATCCGCCAGTCGGCCGGACACTGTTCGATGAGCAGAAACCGTTTGAGGGGCAGCCGAATTTCCAGATCATCATTAACCAACAAAGGAATCATTGCCTTGTTCCATAATGTGTTTACAAGGTTCGTCAATTTCAAGGGGCGGGCTAACGCCTGCATAACCACTGCGGCGCGATTAGAACATACTTTGCTCTAACCGCGCCGCTCAAATAACCACGTACTCGCCGCGTCTGGTTGATGCTTTGTTAGACGGCTTGGAAGGTAGTAGTTTGTAGCATTTTGAACTGGATTGATTCCATGATTGAATCCCGAAGAAAAGCTGATGCGTTCAGGATTTCAACACCAATGAGTTCCCCTTTCTCATTCAACTCTGCGGTAATGTTCGGTCCCAGTTCAATGCTGTTTGCTTCTGGTTCATCCGAAACAACCATATGCAGAATATCTTCCTTTTCAAAATATCTTATACTTGTTTTATTCATTGATAAATCTCCCTGCTTTCAGCCGAAAGTTGATTTGTTGACGGGTGGTTGTGTGTACCGTTACTGGTGTAATCACGTTTTCAGCCGTTTCGTAGGGTATGATAACCAGTTTTTTATCATGTCGTCCGATTACAACAGCTCGTCCCGTTTCGGTATCATAATAACGTTCAGTTGAATGAGTGACTATTTGCTCCAGTTTTTCCAAGTCGAATCCTCGGAGCCTTGCTCTATATCGCATGTAGTCAGTCCAAACAATCATGAAGCTTGATTCCTTGTTGTTTGTTTAACCCATTATGCCACAAGTCACCTCGGTTTTAAAGTCAAGTCGTCTTGGCCATTCACAGCGCCTATACCCAAGAAAACCAGATTTCGGAGAGACCCCCAGACTCCTAAACACTCTTATGCTTAATAAGGAATGCCTTTCGTTTGCTCAAAGCCGTTACAATTGTGACTCCCCATGCAGCAAAAAACAAAAGGATTGAAAAACCAAATAGAATCGGCTGTTCTGCAATCGTGAACCATTGGTAATATGAGCCGTGACTAAACACGCCAGCCTCCCAATTCGCAGGCATCGGTGGATAACCTCGATTCAGTGCTTCTTCTGGAGTAACGGCCGCAAAAAAACTAAGCAGGGAGAAAGCGGCTACCAAGAAAAAGATAATAGCGATGGAGAGTATTATTGGGAAGAAACGATTAGTAGTTTGGACCATTGTCTTTGGCATTTCAGTCAATTTCCTTTCGCGATCCAGTTAACAGCAGGCTGGCTAACTATGTAGTATGCTGACTCATTACACAACGAATCGTCATAATCCATCTACTTTTTGGTCCTTCAATAGCAGCAAGTTTACCGCAATCTGCCTCTGGTTTGCCAGTGTTGTGTAGAGGTCACGGCCGTACACCCCCTCACCTGCTCACCCCACCTCCACCCGGTAACCGAATAATTCCATATCCTGCCGGTAGCGGGCGGCGGCCAACTGCGCCAGCGCGGGTGTGTACATCTCCGCAAACGGTTTGTGCGGCGAGGGGTTGAAATGGGGCAGCGGCCCCCATCCGGTCTGCTGCTGCACAACAGCCCAGTCCGACGCCAACTGCTCAAAGCGACCGACAAAATCTACAATGGACTTTCCCTCCCGGTATACAAAGGTGTGCTGCGAACGAAAATGGCGGTCGGCACGGCCGTCCGGGATGGCGGCCACGGCCGTGACAAATTCCGCAAAACCCATCTCCGGCCAAAAACGACGGCCGTACCGCCAAAACAGCAGCGGCATCTGCAACTGGCGGGCATACAGCACAATCTTCTGCGCATAACAGGAAACCAGCCTGTCCAGCGGATGGCGCACAAAGGTAAAGCGAAAATAATCGGTCAGGCGGGGCACGGCCGTGAGCGGCACCGTCTCAAAATCCGACTCCTGCCCCTCAGCAAAAGGCAACCCGGCGGCGTCCGCCAGCACCGCCTTGATCGAACGGTTGGCCACTTTGGGTACGGGCACATACAGTAACTTTTGTGCGGGCAGGAGAATGGCGGACGGCCGTTCCCAGCCATAACTATACTCCAAAAACGGCACATACCGCGGCAGCGGCGAGCGCATAAACCACAGCCTGGCCGCCCGCCCCACCGGTCTTAACTTCCCAGAAAATGACGCCATACCGCCGCATTGTAAAGCGGCTGGCGCCATCGGCCAAATGGCTGCCTGACCGGGCCTGACTGTACCTCTGGGCCATTTTCGGTATAATGACCGGCGTACAGGCAACCCTGTGCAGGATAAGTTTGATGGATGAACGGGCGGCAGAAGCCACTACCCCGCTAACAGTTAACACCGTTTTAGAGATTGGCTGGCTGTTGATAGCCATGCTGACGCCCTTATGGGTTTACTTTGGTTCGTCACGGCCGTTTGACCCCCAAAAAGTTTTTCTATTTCGCACCCTCCTCTGGGGTCTGATCAGCCTGGCGGCAGCCCGGTATGTGCTGACCTCCCCCACCAGATGGCCGGACCGGCAGCGACCTCCCTGGCTCATACCCGTCCTGATAGTAGCCGGCGTATTGGTAGTGGCCACGCTCACGGCCGTAGACCCCCGGCTCAGTTGGTGGGGCAGTTACGAACGCGGCCAGGGCAGCCTGACCCAATTAAGTTATCTGCTCCTCTTCGGGCTGGTCGCCGTTCATCTGCGCTCAATGGCCCAGGCCTGGCGCTTGCTGACCGCCCTCGTCCTGACCGCAATTCCCCTGACGCTCTTAGCCTTCGCCCAGGCTGCCGGTTGGCAGCCCCTACCCTTGTGGACGGATGCCCGCTCCGCCGTGTATGCCACCCTGGGGCGAGCCAATTTCCTGGCCGCCTATCTGGTCATCTTGCTGCCCCTGACACTGGCTTTAGGCATACACCTGCGCCACCGTTGGGCGCAGATGGTGATCGCCGTTTTACTCCTGGCGGAACTGTTGGTCATTGGTCTGACATGGGCGCGAACAGCCTGGCTGGCGGCCGTCGTATCATTGGGGCTGTTTGCACTGCTGTGGTGGGGCAAATCCTGGCCGGGGCGACGCTGGCTGGGCCTGGCGCTGGCAGTTACGGCCGTCAGCGGCCCCCTCCTCATCTTGCTCAATATCTCCCCGACGGGGTCATTGGCCGCGCGGTTAACGATCTGGCGGGCAACAGTCCGGTTGATTGGGGAACGGCCGTTCCTCGGCTACGGCCCCGACTCCCTCGGCCTCGTCTTTCCTCGTGTGTACCCACCCGAACTGGTTTATTACCAGGGGCGCGATTTTTTTGTAGACCGCGCGCACAACAACCTGCTCGATTGGGTGGTAACGATGGGGGTGATCGGTGTGTTGGCCCATTTACTGCTCTGGGGTAGCGTCTTTTGGCTGATGGGGCGCGCCCTGCGCCAGACGTCCGAACGCTCCCGCCGCCTGCTGCTCATCGCCATCCTGAGCGCCCTGGTAGGCAACTTGACTAATAATCTGACCAGCTTTGAGGTGACAACAACGGCCGTGCCTGTCTGGCTGCTGCTGGGTATGGGCGTGGCGCTTAGCCAACCGGCAGCGCCCTGTGCGCCACAGGTTACGCCGTCAGGCCGGCGCTGGATAGGGGCAGCGTTGGTCATGGTGATGGGATTGGCGGCCATTTGGTGGGGCAACGGCCGTCCTTTTCTGGCAGATAACGCCGCCCACCGCGCTTACCACCTGGCCCAGACCGCTGAGTGGTCGGCTGCCGTACACATGGCCCAGAGAGCCACCCAGTATGCTCCCTATGAACCAACATACCACCACGACCTGGCCTGGCTTTACTGGCAGCAGGCCGGTCAAGACCCGGCGGCATTGCTTCAGGCGGAAACGGCTTTGCTGGCTGCCCGTGATGCGCGCCCACTGGCTTACGGCCGTTGGCTGGCTCTGGCCGAATTATATGCAGCGGCCACAGCCGAATGGGGGATGGACGCCAGCATCGCGGCCACAACGGCCTATGCGCGGGCAGCGCAGTTAGCACCGCACCACAGCCAGGTTTACACCGCCTGGGGGCAGTTTGTCTGGGTGATGGAGGAGTGGGACACGGCCGTATCCCACTGGCAGCAAGCGGTAGATTTAGATGCAACCAATGGGCCAGCTCATGCTTATCTGGCGCAAAGTTATTGGCTGGCCGGGGAGGAAGATAAAGCTGTAGATGCGTTGAACCAGGCGTTAAAGTTTGATCCACAAAACGGGTTAGCCCTGGCGTTGCAGCAGCAAATGTTGGCAACGCCCTAAACCCTGAAGGAAGGTTATGATGAAAACAAAAGTTATCTGGATGACGGTGATAGGCATGACGGTATTGTTGGCGGCGGCAAGTATCGCCAGCGCCATCCCCTTATACTCTGCCGCGCAAGAGGCGGAAACAGCACAGATTACCAGCAGCAGCACCCTGATAGTGCCGGACGGAACGACGGCGGCTAAAATCAGCTACCAGGGACGGCTGACCAATCCCGGTGGGGGCGCCTTAAATGGCACTTTTGTGATGCGGTTTGTAATTTATGATGATGCTGCGGCGGGCACGGCCGTTTATGACAGTGGCAATATGAATGTGGCGGTAACTGGCGGCTTGTTCAACGTGCAACTGACCGTAGACCAAAACGATTTCAACGGGCAGGCCCTCTGGCTGAGCATCATCGTTGGTGGCGAGGCCCTCTCGCCCCGCCAGGAGTTATTACCCGCCCCCTATGCCCTCAGTTTGCGTCCGGGTGCGGATATTGTCGGCGCGCCACTAAACGCCAGCGATTCTGTTTTAGATGTGGAGCTAACCGGTCTCTTTCCTGACGGCCGTGCCGGGGGGTTTGCCGCGCCGGCCACAGGTACGGCTATTGTAGCCAATGCCAACGGCGGCACAGGTCTACACGGTAGCAGCGCCAGCAGTTACGGCATTTGGGGTAACAGCCAGAACAGTTGGGGCGGTTATTTCACCAGCAGCCAGGGCTATGGCATCCGGGTAGATACCGGCGGCACCGATCATTACGATCACGGCGCCTATGTGACTTCACAAGGGGGCTACGGCGTATATGCCCAAAGCGCCACGAACCAGGGGGTACGTGGCGAGGCCGGTAATACCACCGGTATTGCTCAGCCACTAGGCGCTGTAGGTGTGGTGGGCATTGGCTCGAACCGGGGTACGTATGGCTCCAGCGCCGGCGGCATTGGGGTGTATGGTGTCAGCAATACAAACTATGGCGTGTGGGGAAGCAGTAACACCTACCATGGTGTTACCGGCAGAACCAGCAATAGCGACAATAACTATGGCTTTTATACACCAGACAATCTCTATGCACTCAACTATAATTTGATGGGCGCCACCATGCAGGTGATGCAAAATGGCGGCGTGCAGCCATTGGAAAGTGGCGATGTGGTGGTGTTTAGTGGCGTCAGTGAACCTCTGGAAGCCGGCGGCCCGCCTGTTATTCAGGTCGTCCAGGCCAACGAAGCCAACAGCAGCGCCGTAGCCGGGGTGGTGTACAGCCGCTTCAACATTGAAGCTGTCGTCTCCACCCAGGAACATGCTGACGAAAATGACCCTCCGGCTCATCTGGAGGTAACGCCAGATGGCCCGGTCCCTGCCGGGGAGTTTTTGTTGGTGGTGATTCAAGGCCCGGCGCTGGTGAAAGCAGATGGACTCGCTGAGGCCATTGCTGTCGGCGATTTATTGACGAGCAGTGGGGCAGTTGGATATGCCATGAAGGCCACGGCCGTGACCATCAACGACGTACAAACGGCCGTGCCCGGTACGGTGTTGGGCAAAGCATTAGAAGCAGTCAACGGTGAACAGAAGCGCATCTATGTTTTTGTCAGCTTGCAATAGGAGGACGACATGAACATCAAACAAAAAGTAGGTCTGACGGCCGTACTCCTCCTGTTGTTAGCCGGAAGCGTAGTCGTCTGGGCGCAAAGTTCGGCCAGTTATGACTTGCGCTGGCATGTAATCGGTGGTGGCGGCGGCGTTTCCAACTCCGCCAGTTACAGCATGAATGGCACGGCGGGCCAAAGCGCTGCCAGCCCATCCCTGGCCGTTGGCAGCAGTTATACGGTCAGCAGTGGTTATTGGCAGGGTTATACCGCCATCTATCTACCGGTGATACAGAAATAACAACAACAAAAGAGCCACCAGAAGGAAAGGCAATACTCCATGGCAACCCCCACGCTTTCCCCCTCAGAACCTACCACCATTGAAAAAATGCGTGGCCTGCGCTGGAGCATTGCCGGGGACTCGGCCAATGCCGTATTTGTCGAATTTACCTTTTTCGGCTCCGTCTTCATCCTCTTTCTGGATGCACTGGCCTTGAGCAAAGGGCAAATTGGCATCGTCCTCTCCCTTTTCCCCTTCGCCGGTCTCATCGCCCCCTTCATTGCCCCCCGCGTGGCCCGGTTTGGCTACAAACGCACCTTCATTACCTTTTGGGGCATCCGCAAATTTTTTGCGGCGCAACTGCTGTTGACACCCTGGGTCTACGGCCGTTTTGGCGAAAACGCCGCCATCCTCTTTGTCGCCGCCAACACCGCCCTCTTTGCCCTCTGCCGCGCTACCGCCGAAACGGGCAAATATCCCTGGACGCAGGAGTATGTGCCCAACCACGTGCGCGGCAAATACTCCGCACTCGATAATGTGTTTACCACCACCGTCGGTTTTGTGGCCGTCGCCACCGCCGGATACGTCATCGCCCACAACAGTGGGCTGACCGGTTTCATGCTGCTCATTGGCCTGGGCGTGGCCTTTGGTCTGGTGGGTGTATGGGCGTATACCCACATTCCCGGCGGCGCAGCCGTCACCACGCCAAAGCAAAAAAACCAGCGCGAATTGTGGACGGCCGTACACGACCAAAACTTCCGCTATTACCTCCTGGGCATCGCCCTGATGACGCTGGCAACCGCCCCCATGATCTCCTTCCTGCCCCTCTTCATGGTGGAAGAAGTGCGCCTGCCGCAAAGTCAGGTGGTGCTGCTGCAAAATGGCGTCCTCGTCGGCAGCCTGTTATCCGTATTCGCCTGGGGCTGGGCCGCCGATCGCTATGGCAGCGCGCCCATCATGCTCTCCGGCGTCCTGCTGCGCATCTTGCTGCCCATCTGCTGGCTGTTCATGCCCAAAGGCAGCCCCTACAGCCTCTATGCCGCCCTGGGCATCGCCTTTTTGCAAGGCGTCGCCAACATGGGCTGGGCCATTGGCTCAGCGCGGCTCCTGTTTGTCAGCGTGGTTCCCCCCGAAAAAAAGAGCGACTACATGGCGCTTTATTACGCCTGGATCGGCGTCATCGGCGGCCTGAGCCAGTTGTTTGGTGGTTGGATTTTGGATCTATCAAGCGAACTGGCGGTAGATTTAGGGATTATGCAGTTGAACCCGTACACTCCCCTGTTCTTACTGGGCATCACCCTGCCGCTGGGCAGCCTCTATTTCCTGCGGCGGGTGCAGACAGATAGCAATGTGGGTATCGGCCGTTTTGCCGGTCTGTTGTTTCGTGGCAATCCCTTCCTGGCGGTGGAATCTATGATTCGTTACCACATGGCCAAAGATGAGCAAACGGCCGTGCGCCTCACCGAGCGTTTAGGGCAGGCGCGCAGTCTGCTCACCATTGAAGAACTACTGGAATCATTGGCCGACCCCCGTTTTAACGTGCGTTTTGAAGCCATTGTGGCTATCGGCCGTACCCGCCCCGATGCCCAACTCATCCACGCCCTCAGCCAGGTTTTGCACGGCAACGACCCGGCGCTAGGGGTGATGGCCGCCTGGGCATTAGGACGCAGCCACGACGAACGTGCCCGCGAACCGCTCCACGCCGCGTTAGATTCCAGCTACCGCTCCATTCGCGCCCACAGCGCCCGTTCGCTGGGCACATTGGGCGACCAGAGCGTGATCCCCCTTCTGCAAAACCGCCTGGCTGCCGAAAGCGACCACGGCCTGCGTATTGCCTATGCCTCGGCTCTAGGGCAGTTGCAAGCCACCGCCGCCACCGAAGCCATCCTGGCGCTGCTGGCCGACGAGCCGGAAGAACCGGCGCGGCTGGAATTGGCGCTGGCATTGGCCCGGCTGACCGGGGAGGAGTACACCTTCATCCAACTATTGCGCCAATCACGCCACGACAGGGGCACGGCGCTGGCGCAAGCCATCACCGGGCTGGAAAAGAAGTGGCGCAAAGGAGGGGACACGGCCGTGTCCCCCACCCTCACCCTGCTCACCCAAAGCGCCGCCGCATGCAGCATCGGCAATCTGGATGAGGGGTTGACTCTCCTCTGTCGCTTTTTGCGCAGCGGGCTACCAGACAACCTGCTCCCATTCCAGATGTTGATTTTGCAAGAATGTGCCCGGCATCTGGAAAACGCTGGCGCGTCACGCCCAGAATACGCTCTGCTGGCGCTGCACCTGCTGGCCGTTAGTCCGTAATCTGTATTCCGTAAACCGATTATGGGGCACGGATTACGGACTACACCTTAAGGCGTCATCTGTTTTTGTAGGAATTGCACCAGGCTGTCCAGGCTTTGGAAAGCGTGCCGGGTGTTGGTCTCTGGGTCTTCCAACGTAAAACGCCAACTGTTGGTTTTTTGGGGGTCGGGATTGCGCTCCTCCCAAAGACGCAGAATAAATGTGCGATATGTGGGGGGGTTGTTAAAAGTCATAGCTTCACCTCCGGTGTAAGTTGATATAATGGGGAAACTGCACGGTGATCCATAATCCAAAGTCCATAAACCGATTGCGGGGCACGGATTACGGGTTACGCATCACAGGTCACATTTCCACCTTCCCACACCATAAACCGCGAACGCTGATCTATCGTTGATTTTCTGTTCACGGCCGTGAGGACACAATGGCCCGCCTCGAAATTTCCCTGTTGGGGTCTCCTAAAATTAAGCTGGATGGCAAACTGTTAACCGGGCTGCCTGCCAAAGCCCAGGCGCTGCTCGTTTACCTGGTGGTGACCAAACAACAGCAGACCCGTGAACGGCTGGCGGAAATGCTTTTTTCAGATGAAAACAAATCACGTGAAGAGAAACTGAGAAACTTTCGCGGAAATGGCGCGCTAATGAAGCTCAATAAAGTGCTGGGTGACTTTGTGGAAAGTCCCAAATTCTCGGTAGCATTCAAAACAGAGAGTGATTATTGGCTGGATTTGGATGAATTCCAGGCTTGTTTGCGTTCACCCAATCCTACACTGGCACAGTTGCAGACGGCCGTGAACCTCTACCAGGCCGACTTTCTCACGGGGCTACGGCTGCGCGACGCAGAAGGGTTTGAAGAGTGGGCCGAACAGCGCCGCCGCTCCCTGGAAACCCAAATTCACACTGCGCTTTACCTGCTCGCCGTTCATTACAAAGAGCATAGGCAATATGTGGCCGCTCTCGCCTGCATCACCCGGCTGTTGGCGCTTAACCCGTACTTTGAAGAGGCCAACCGGGAATTGATGCTGCTGCTGGCATTGACCAACCAGGTGAATGAGGCGTGCAGCCACTACGAACAATATGAAACGCTGTTAGCCGAAGACGGGCTGGAACCGGAAACGGAGACAACGGCGCTATACCAAAAAATATGGCGCGGCGAGATTCTGGGGGACGAGGCCAGCATTTTGCCCATGCCAGCGCCGCCGCCCCAAACCTGGGCGCCGCCTTTCCAGGCGCCGCCGCTGCTGCCGCACTTTGTAGGCCGGGAAGAGTTGCTGAACACAATTGCCGCCACCTTGCAAGGTGCAGATGAGACCCGGATTCAGGCATTGGTGGGTATGGGGGGCGTGGGTAAATCGTCGCTGGCGGGGGAAATTGCCCATGCTTTGCAGGAGCATTTTAGCGACGGTGTGTTGTGGGCCAGTGTGGCGGTGAGTGAGCCAACGGCCATACTCGAAAGTTGGGCGCAGGCATACGGTCATGACTTTTCGCGGCTGAGCGACCTGGAAAGCATGGCGAACGCCTTTCGCGGCGTGTTGGCGGATAAACGGGTGCTGCTGGTGCTGGATGATGTGGTGAGTGTGTCACGGATACGGCCGTTGCTGCCCAATGGCCCTCACTGCCGCGTGTTGCTCACCACCCGTGATCAGGATTTGGCCCATGGGCTGGACGCGCAGGTGTGGCGGCTGGCAGAATTGTCACCGGCAGACGGCCGTCGTCTACTCACGCACATCCTCGGCAGTGAACGGGTGGAAGCCGAAGCGGAAGCCGCTGCCGCCATTTGTGGCCTGCTGCAAAACCTCCCCCTGGCCGTCGAGATCATCGGCCAACGATTAAAGTCCCGCCCGCGGCGTAAACTGGCAGACATTGTGCAGCGGCTGCGTAATGAAAAACAACGCCTCTCCGAACTGAAAATCAGCGACCGCGCCGTGCGCGCCTCGTTTGCCATCAGCTACGACACACTCGATGCCCAGGAGCGGCAGATGTTTGCCCTGATGGGGTTGTTTGACGGCCGTAGTTTTGCCGCCGACCTCCTGGCCGGTATTGCCGGGCAGGATCGGTACGAGACAGAAGATCGACTGTTTGCCCTGGTAGCTCTCTCGCTGGCGCAGGAGGAAGGGGCCACGCGCTACCGGCAGCATCCGCTGTTAGCGGACTTTGCGCGGGAGAAACTGGTGGAGACGGGGGAAGAGGGGGAGTGGTACGGCCGTTTGGCGCAGATCTATCTCACTTTTGCTCAAAAGCAACAGCGCCACTACGACGCCCTTCGCCCCGAATGGGACAACCTGATGGCCGCCATGCACGCCGCCCATGACTGCGAATTATGGCCGACAGTGATTGCGTTCGCCGATGTCTTACATGACGCCTGGTTTGCCCGCGGCCGTTATGCCCAGGCCCGGCAAGGCTATCAATGGGTGCATAAAGCTGCCCAGAAGTTACCAGATGAATCTGCCCAGATAACCAATTATTTGCGTTGGGGCGAAGCCTGTATTGAACAAAATCTGTATACGGAAGCAGACCAGGTTGTTCAATCAGGCCTGTCCATTGCCCGCCAGGCGCACGACGACGCAGCGGTGGCCTCGGCCCTGCTGCACCTGGCGCGTATTGCCCTGGAAAAGGCTCAATACGAAGAAACAATGGCCTATCTGACGGAAGCCCGGACACTTAGAGAGCAGCAAGGTGACGAAGCCGGCATTGCCATCATTTTGTACCGATTAGCCCGAATTTATCACGAAACCAACGAGATGCAAAGCGCGGAGGATTTTGCCACGCAAGCCTTGACCATCCAGCGGCAATACGATCATAAGAGACGCATGATCCCCACCTTGCGCCTGCTGGCCCAAATTGCGCTGGTAAACAAGGCGTATGATCGGGCACAAGAATACTGCCAAGAGGCGCTGGAATTAAGTGAAGATTTGGAGGATCAAGGCGAGTTATCCGCCACACTCTACGTGCTTTGTGGCGTTAACCGTCTGGAAAAGAATTATGAAAGGGCGCGTGAATACGGTCAGAAAGGGTTGGAACTGGCCGAACACATGGGCTTACGCCGCTATCAGGCCCGCTTTTTACTGGATTTAGCCTGGATGTATCTGGCGATGCTGGATTATGAAAAAGCGTTTCAAAACAATGAGGCCTGTATACATTTGTTTGCGGAACTGAAAGATAATCACAATCTGGCCTACGCCAAAATAAACGCCGGCGTCATTCTGAAACATCATGGGGAAACAGAAAAGGCCAGGCAAGTCTGGCTAGAAGCCAGACGCCTGGCCGAGGCAACCGGTCATTCAGTCGCCCTACAATTGGCACAACAGTGGCTGGCCTCTTAGTCTCCCCGGAAACTCCAGGTTTCCAGGGAGATGTGCGGATGGTATTTTTACCCTGGTGGGTTTGTGTTGCCTTCAGGGCCACCGGCTGCCCAGCCGCCGCCTTCCAGAAGCGTGTTCCATGTTTCTGGCAACAAAGTTAGTTCTTCCTCTTCGACGGCCTTCTTAAAAATGTTGAGCCACCGGACTAAGGGCTTGCCAATTTCCCATGGGATGGCGTCGGCATCATTGGACACGGCCTGCATCGCCGCGGCTTCGACGGCCGTCAGCTTTTTGGGCCTCAGGTCTGCCAGTTTTAGTATCTGCTCCCTGAATGTTTCATAAGCAGCCAGATCGGGTACGGCGTCATCGGCGCTCCACCGGCTGATTTGGGCTTTGTCTAACACAGCTTCTAGTTCTTTCAGAATGGCGTGTACGGCTTCTTGCACAGATTTTACGGCATCGGTGAGCAAGACGGGGATGCTGCCATGACCATTTTTGGGTATAAAACGATCAGTTGTCATCCGTTCACCTATTAAAGTCTGCCATTGTTTGTCTAACTCGCCGACCACATCGTTCGTTGCCCCTGGGTCTGTGATCTGGCGCAGTGTCTCGGTATAGATAAACGGCCGTATCACATCCACCGGGTGCGCCCCATCATCGGCCATCAAATCCAGGTTGTCGTAAAGCAATTCCTGAAAATCCAATGCCAATACCGGCCCGGCGATAATAGCGCCATAAACATCGGCGAAAATTTCTTCCAACCAGGCTATCCGGTAAGCAGGTTCCGCCGACAGCTTGCTGCGCACGATGGCCCGCAAAGATGTTTTCCCTTTCTTGCCGTGCCAGAAAACGTGATGGCCCACTTCGTGGGCAATTGCCAGAAAGTCACGGGCAGTATGGGTACGGCCGTGTTCCGCCTGGTCTAACACGCGGCTGCCCACTTCGTCAAAGATGCCGGTGCAGGCATAGGGAATACCAATCATAGCTACCGGAGCATAGGGTACCACACGTACATGGGTCGTTTTTTGGAAATAGGTGATAACGGCCGTATCCGGCAGCATCTCGCCCCCAACGGCCGGTTTCAGTGCCCGGTACGCCAGCCTGTCCGCCAGATCCAGCGTGTCCCGCTGCCGCTTGGGAGTAAGTTCTGGATGTCGTTGACTAAAGGCGCGCTGCAAAACCGACAGATCATAGGCAATCTGGTCCAACGTCTGCCGCAGGGCAAATTCTGCTTTATATTTGGGTGAGTCAACCAGATTCTTCTCCAGGAATCCCCCCTGAAAGAAATCGAACTGATTCTTACCAAAGGCACGCAGGCATTTTAATGCACTGGCAATCGTTACTGCCCAATCTTCTGGATATTTTTCCATATATTTTTCCACGGCGTTCAGCGTATCAGCGATGGTATTGTCTAAAGCCGAGCAACGCGCATCCCATATTACAGGTTCTTTTTGAGACATTGTTACCTCCATATTGTGCAAACAAAGGGCCAATCATTTACCGCTCATCTTAGGCGCATTTCGTTGATCTAACGTTGAATTGGGGTTGCTGTATCAAGTGAGTGGCGCTATTGTATACCATTTCCACCTGACTGACTTTGGCATCTTCGCTGTTTTAGGGCGATTGCATACTCCCGGAAAAGGCAGATAAATCTGCATCTACAAGAAGCAAAGTCGGCCTTCGCCGACTGAAACCCAGCGGACACCGAGCCCACGAAGGTGGGCTTTGCCTTTTGTAGCCGCGATTTTAATCGCCGGGAATTGAGTATGCGATTACCCTGTCGCCATTGTCTTTAGCCTCCAATACAGGGTGTGCTACAATTCCAGGTACATTCCGATTGAATAAGGACAAGGAGGAAAAATGGATCGTCCAACCGGTGTTTATCTGATTTCGTTTTTGCAGGTTTTTCTGGGGGGGTATCTACTGTCGGTGGCTTTTTTTGATTTTCGTTATGACAGTTTCTTTGGCGGCAATGATTTGCTGGCCGGTCTGGCGCTCGTGGCAGGCGTCATTAACTTTGTGTTGGGGTTTGGCATCTGGGGCGTGAAGGGCTGGGCCTGGACGTTAACCTTGTTTTTCCAGTTTGTGCATATTGCGCGCGAACTGCTGTCATATTTTCTGGCAGACCAATATCTCGGCCTTATCAGCCTGATCCTCAGCGCCATCATCATCTACTACCTCACCCGCCCAGAAATCCGCAAAGTGTTTGGACGTTAAATAAACAGGGTGGGGTGTTTACGCCACCCTGTTTATAGACCACGCCATGCTGGCCCGATACGAAGTACGCATTTTCCAGAATGGTTTCCGTTTACGGCCTGACGACAAGCCAGGGCCTGTGGGTCACGGCCGTACCCTTATTGCCTTGCTCACGGCCGTTTACCTGCTCTGGCTCTTTGTGCGCATCGTCAGCCAGCCGGCGTGGCTGGCGCAGTTACCGCCACCGCTGCTGGAACTGCTGCGGTTGGCGGAAATCGCCGGTTTTGTCACCCTGGCGCTAATGTGGGGACTGCTCTGGCGACAAGGTAGGCAAGAATTGGTTTCGGCCGTCCCCCCTTTAGACCTTGAACAACTGTATGCCCTGCAACCCTACGAATTTGAACAGTATGTGGCCGAACTCTTCCGGCAAAAGGGATACCGGGTGAAGCTGCACGGCCGTCGTGGGGATAACGGCGTAGATTTGCGGCTGACCCAGGCCAACGGCAAGGAAGCGATTGTGCAGTGCAAACGATACCGCAAAAGCGTCGGGCCGGACATTGTCCGTGAACTGTATGGCACGTTGATACACGAACGGGCGGCGCACGCTTTCCTGGTGACAACGGCCGATATTTCCGACGCCGCCCGCGCCTGGGCACAGGGCAAACCGATGACGCTGATTGACGGCCGTAGCCTGGCGTATCTGGCAGCCACAATGCAAAAAACTAACGGGTGATCACTTTTTGGAAACGGCGAAACAGCAAGGCCACCAGGATTGATTGGTAAAGCAAACCGGCGATCATAAATCCCCAGATATTCTGCCCGGCCAACAGCAGCCAAAAGACTTTGGCGGGCCAATAGGTAGGCAGCAACCCCAACAATAACTGCCAGGGCATCTGGATAAACCAGGCAGTCAACGGCACTATCAGGAAAACACCCAATCCCTTCATCAGGGCAAATCCTTGCACCTTGTTGGCGGCAAAGGCCGCCAGCAGCAGCATGTAAATGGGGGCGAGCGGGGCAGCGGCAACGGCCGTGATCCCCATCTGTACCAATGACAGCCCCGACTCACCCACCAGCCAAAACGTCGGCGGCGTCAGCAGCAGGCTGAGCACCATGGGCACGCCAATCCGGTAGGCGGCATACCCGGCGAGCGGCAGCGGCGTCACTTGCAGCGCCAGCAACGTGCGGTCATCTCGCTCATCCAGCAGCAAAAAGCCCACCACCGCCCCGTACAACACTGGAATCAGCAGCGCGATATAGGCATAAAACAGGGGCAGATACGGCCGTACATCCACGCCAAAATTTGCCGCCGCCAGTGGCATCACCCAGGGCAGCACAAACCGGAAAATGAGCGCCAAAAACAGGGGCGCAAACAGCATCCAGCGCAGCATGGGATCACGCCGGGTATTACGGCCGTCAATCGGCCCCAACGTCTTGATAATTGTTAGAGCATTCATCGCCATTCCTTCGCGTTTCTTCGCGCCCGTTCCTTCGCGCCCTTCGCAGATCGTTACCCATGCGCCAGGCCGCGCGGCAAAACAACAAAATGGTAAAAAGCGCGCCGCGCTAACCAGTAAAGGATAGCCACCCACACCGCGCCATAGACCAGGCCATACAACCACGTCCAGGCCGGCATCGGCTGGAAAGCGCCGGTCAACAGCGACAACGGCGCCTGCACCGGGTGTAGAACCATCAGCGGCGTGTCTACCAGGCCAAAGTATTGCAGCAGCGGCAGCGACAACAGCATCGTCCAGAACACCGAGGGGAAAATGAAGCTGTTTACCGACTCATACCGAATGACCAGTATAAAGCTGTACAAAGCATTGATGAAGCTGAGCAGCACAATGCCTGCCGCCAGCAGCAAAGGGTTATAGTGCCGGCCAACAACGGCCGTGACAGACACGGCCGTGACAATCACCCCATTCTCCACCAGCGTCAGCAGCGCCAGCGACAGCAGCTTGGCCCACAGATACTCACCCTGGCGCAGCGGCGTCAGCACCAGACCTTCCAATACACCATCATCCTTTTCCAGCAGCACCAGCGCCGCCATAAAGTAAAAGGTATTCATGGTCATATTGCCCATCACCAGTACCGGCATCGCCAGCGGCCAATAAGCTGCCGGTAGATATTGCAGCCCAATAATGAACAAGACCGCCACAAACCCCGCCGCATAATAAAAACCGTTCCGAAATTGCAGCCGCGCCTCCCACCGTATGGCCGACCATACTCGCTTCATTTGCCACCTCCTGTCACCCTGTCACCGCTCACCATTCACTGCTCACTGTAATCGCCGCCCGGTCACGGCAATAAAAATATCGTCCAACGTCGCTTCCTGGGTGTGCATGGTCTGGATGGCGCCGGATTGCAGCAGGTCTTGAAAACGGCCGTTATCCCCCAACCCCGCCAATGCAAACTGCTCCCGTTCCAGGTGGCCGTTTAGCTGAAACTCCACCTGCACCTGGGCACGGCCGTACTGCAATTTCAAGGCGCGCGGCGAATCAATCAGCCGGATTTGCCCATCCATAATAAAGGCCACCCGGTCACACAATTCATCGGCCACAAACATATCATGTGTCGTCAGGAAAACCGTCGCCCCCCGCGCCTGTTGCGCTCGAATCAACTCCTTGATATGGCGGGCATTCACCGGGTCCAGCCCCGATGTCGGTTCATCCAGAAAGAGCAGGTCGGGCCGGTGCAGCAACGCCCGCGCCACGCTCAACCGGTTTTTCATCCCTTTAGAATACTGGGAAACCAGCATATCGCCATCTTCGCCCAGCCCCACCATCTCTAATAAGACTTGGGGGTCATAGGTTTCACCGCTGTACAAAGCGCGGAAGTAGGTCAGATTTTCGCGCCCGGTCAACTTCTGGTAATGGTTGGGCAGTTCAAAGGAGACGCCAATATGCTCATAATAGGCTGAGTCCCAATCGCGCACCTCTTTGCCCCGCACCCGCACGCTGCCGAGATACTCTTTGTAGAGGCCGTTCAACACCTTTTGCGTGGTGGATTTCCCCGCGCCGCTCGGCCCCAAAAAGCCCAGGATTTCGCCCGGCTCTATCTGAAACGATACATCGCGCACAGCCGGTACGGCCGTGCCGGGATAGGTAAAAGTAAGGTTTTCGACAAGTATCATTGTTTTCACATTTTCAGGTGTTCAGGTGATCACGTAAACACGTGAACACCTGAACACTCTCTTATGGCGTTAATATCCGGCGCAGCAGATCGCTCATTTGGGCGGCAGCCGATTGCAGTGCGGCAGTGGTGAGCGGCGTCGCCCGGCCAAAAAGCCAGCGGTCATGGGCATCGTCTACGGCCGTGACCACCGCCACCAGCAGATCATCCGGTAAATCATTGCGCACCACCCCCAAGTCCTGCCCCTGCTGCAACAGCGCCGCCATCATCTGTCCCACTTCCTGCATCAGCGCCGCCAGTTGGGCATCGTCAGCCAGGGCATCGGCGCTGGGGCCGCTGGTTTTGAGCAGACCCAACACCCAGGGACGGTCAGCAAACGCGGTAAATTGCTGCTGGTAAAGGTCAGTAACGGACGTCCAGAAATTCGCCGCCGTCAACACGGATACATCCAGGTTGATGGCTTGCAAAACCGTGTGTCCGTAATGGTGTACGGCCGTCAGGTACACATCAGCCTTGTCATCAAAATAGTAATACGCCGCCCCTTTACTGATGCCCGCTGTCTCCAAAATACGGTTCAACGACGCCTGGGTATACCCATTGCTGGCAAACTCCTGCGCCGCTGCTTCCAGGATGCGTTCTCGCTTTTCTGCTGATAATTTCTCAAATCGTGGTCGGGGCATAGTTACTTCCGATAAATCATATGGTGGTCGGGGTTAGACCAATTGGTTAGACCAATCAGTCTAATATAATAATCTCATCCAACCACTTTGTCAAGAACGGTAAAGACCTGGATGCCACGGCCGTGCCAATTCCTCAAATGCAACTTTTGCCCCACCCGGCAGCTTGCGTATAATCTTTTTCATCAGACAGACTTGCCCGCAAATATGTAACTCGCGGCCGGTTACCCAATCGGCGAAGAAAGGATACGCATGACGCCCTCAATCGCTTTGACCCTGGTTATTCTGTTTCTGGCCACCATACTCTTTATCACCGAACGACTGCGCATGGACGTGATCGCCCTGCTCGTTCTGGGCAGCCTGGCGCTGACGGGGCTGGTAACGCCGGCCGAAGCCCTATCCGGCTTTAGCAGTCCGGCCGTGGTGACGGTATGGGCCATGTTCATCATCAGCGGTGGTCTGTCGCAAACGGGCATTGCCAATCTGGTTGGCCGCCAGATAATGCGCCTGGCCGGGGCGAACGAAGTCCGGCTGCTGGTGGTGATCATGCTCACCGCCGCATTGCTCTCGGCGGTGATGAATAACGTGGGCGTAGCCGCTATGCTGCTGCCGGTGGTCATGGACATCACCCGGCGCATCAACCGCCCTCCTTCCAAACTGTTGATGCCGCTGACGCTGGGGGCGCTGTTAGGCGGGCTGACCACCCTCATCGGTACCCCACCCAATATCCTGGTCAGTGATGCCCTGTATGAGTATGGATTAACTCCTTTTGGCCTGTTCGATTTCACTCCAACCGGTGTGTTGATCCTGGGCGTGGGCATTTTGTACGTGGTCTTTGTCGGGCGGCGACTGCTGCCGGCGCGTAATCCCGCACAGGAATCGGCGCAGGCAAACCAGAACGATTTGGGCGGCGTGTATGAACTGCTGGATCGTACCTTTGTCATTCGTTTTCCGGCCAACTCGCCACTGGTGGGGATGACGTTAGCGGACAGCCGGTTGGGGTCGGCATTGCGGTTGAATGTGGTGGCGATATTGCGCCACGGCCGTACCCACCTCGCCCCCCGTCCTGACACCGTTTTGCAAACCGGTGACCGGCTGATTGTGCAGGGGCGGGCGGATCATCTGGCAGAGTTACACGGCCGTCAGCAGTTGACGCTGCAAACCATTGACCCCGCCCTCCAGGAGGCCATCGCCCAGGAAATAGGCCAGGCCGAGGCGCGCCTTCCTCCCCGCTCCTCCCTCATCGGCCAGACTTTGTTTCAGAGCGACCTGCGTGCCCGCTTTGGCGTCAACGTCAAAGCCATCTGGCGTCAAGGGGTGCTGCACCGCGCCAATTTGCAAGACACCGTTCTGCAAGCGGACGACGTCCTGCTGTTTCAGGGGCCACGCACCCGCCTGGACGCCATCCAGGACGCCACCTACTTTGACAATTTCCGCCTGCTCTCTGACACCCAATTAGCTGAAACATACCAACTACCGGAGCAGTTGATCGCCCTGCAAATTCCGGCCGATTCCACCCTGGCCGGGCAGACATTGGCCGAAAGCCGTCTGGGTGATGCCTTTAGCCTGACGGTATTAGGCATTGTGCGTGAAGGCGAAACCCACCTGACGCCAGAGCCGGAGGAGACACTGTTGGCCAACGATCTGCTGCTGATCAGAGGCAAACCCGACGATTTGTTGACCTTGCGTGGTTTACAAGAAGTAGAGATTGAAAGCGAATCGAACCATTTGTTGCCAGACTTAAGCGCCCTGGAGTCAGAGCAAATTGGTCTGGCGGAAATGGTCCTTTCCCCTTACACCACCTTGCGTGGCCAGAGCCTGCGCCAGCTCAACTTCCGCGAAAAATATGGGTTAACCGTTTTAGCCATCTGGCGTGAAGGCCATCCCCTGGACGCCAACCTGCGCGATGTCCCCCTGCAATTTGGCGACGGGATCCTGCTGTATGGCCCCCGCGAAAAGCTGCGCCTGTTGGGCAGCGAGCCAGACTTCCTGGTCTTAACCCAGTCCGCCCAGGCGCCGTTGCGCCAGGAGAAAGCGCCGGTAGCCCTGCTCATTATGGTCGTGATGCTGACGCCGGTCTTGTTGGGCTGGCTGCCCATCGCCATTGCCGCCGTCATTGGCGCGACGCTGATGGTGTTGAGCCGCTGCCTGACGATGGAGGAGGCGTATCGCTTCATTGAATGGCCGGCCGTATTTCTCATTGCCGGAATGCTGCCGCTAGGTATTGCCATGGAACAAACCGGCGCAGCCAGCTTCCTGGCTAACGGCTTCATTACCGTCATTGGCGGGCTGGGGCCGCGTGTGGTGATTGCCGGCCTGTTTGTTTTAACCTCGCTGGCTACCCAGATCATTCCCACCGCGGCGCTGGTGGTGCTGATGGCCCCCATCGCTTTCAACACGGCCAGCGACCTTAATCTGTCCCCGTACCCCCTGATGATGACGGTGGCTATCGCCGCCTCCGCCAGCTTTGCCAGCCCGGTTTCCCACCCGGCCAACGTGATGATTATGGGGCCAGGTGGCTACCGCTTTAGCGACTATCTCAAGGTGGGCATTCCCCTGACTTTGTTGGTACTGGTAGTGGCAGTTTTATTCGTGCCGGTGTTCTGGCCTTTTTAGTGTGTGGTGCGGTTGGAAACCGGCCACAGTAGAGGAAATTGCTACAGGCTTGTTTCCACCGCTCTTCTGGCCGGTGGTTCTGTAACCAGAGCGAGTTTTTGCATACTGCTGACTTTCATCATAGTAAGTTACGGCCGTTTGTAACTACCCCCCTTCTTCAACTTTCGGCATAATGCATCCTGGGAGTAGAAGCATCATCTCTAATCCCTTTCCTCGTCTCCACACTACTCCCATGTCTGGATACATTTTATTTGGAGTTGGTCACGGATACATGACCCGCTCGATTGAAGGAGGTTAACAAGATGAAAGCCCATGTTAAACGCGGAAAATGGTTGGTTGTGGTTGTGTTGTCGCTTCTCCTCTGCCTTGTTTTAGCACCGGCAAGTTATGCTCTGGAAAAAATGGAAGGCTCCACGGTGATAATTGAAGCTGGAGAAGTGATCGAAGATGACTTAATGGTGTTTGCCAACGAGTTTGTTCTGGAAGGTACGGTCAAAGGAGATGTGATCTTCTTTGCCACCAAAGCCACCGTCAATGGCACCGTTGAAGGCGATTTGATGGGCGGTGGGCAAGAAATCTATATCAATGGTGACGTCACCGACGATGTGCGGGTAGGCGGCACAGTCATCACCCTGGGCGAAGCGGCCCAGATTGGCGATGACTTCATGGCCGGTGGCTACAGCCTGGAAAGCATGACCGGCAGTCTGGTGGAAGGGGATGTGTTCTTTGGCGGCGCACAAGCCCGGCTGGCCGGCGACATGGGCGGCGATCTGTGGGTATCGGCCGGTGGGTTGGAACTGCTGGGTACAGTAGCCGGCGATGTGCAGGCTGATGTGGCTGCGGCCTCAGATGCGCCAATTTTTTCGCCGTTTATGTTTGTGCCCGGCGCGGCCAATGCACCGACCTTTGAATGGGGACTTACCCTGGGTGAACAGGCCCAGATCGGCGGCGATCTGAATTATACCGCGCCGATTGCGGCCGATATTCCAGACGCCGCAGTTGCCGGGGAAGTCGCCTTTGAAGAAGTCGTTCAAACGGCCGAAACTACCACCGTAGAGACACTGACGCCCGCGCAAGAGGCGTGGAACTGGCTGGCCAATCTACTGCGTGATTTGGTGGCCTTGCTTCTGGTTGGCTTTTTGATGGTATGGTTAACGCCGCGCTGGACGGGTCAGGTGGCCGGTTTTGTGCGGGAACGGCCGTTGCCCAGTCTGGGCTGGGGGCTGCTGGCTATTGCCGCCATTTTTGTGGCGATGGTGCTGGTAGTGGCGGTGATGATCATGCTGGCTATGGCTTTCAACGCGCTGACATTGGGTGGATTGGCCGGGACGACTATTACCATTGGTTTGTTTATCCTTTTTGGTCTGGCGCTGCTCTTTGGATTTACTGTCACGTATTTTGCCAAGATCATTGTGGCTGTCGCCAGCGGCCGTTACATCTTTAGCAAATTTAACAGCCGATTGGCCGAAAACCGTTACTGGTGCATGGCGTTGGGGGTGCTGCTGATTGTCATCCTGACGGCCGTACCCTGGATTGGCCCACTGGTAGCGCTGGTGGTCGCTTTGTTAGGGTTTGGCGCGTTGTGGCAAGAAGGGATCAAGGGCTGGCAGCAGCGGCTGGGCGCCTGGCGCAGCGAAGAGCCAATGCCAGAAATGAAGGTGAAACCGGCTTAAAACTCTCGCTCACATTCTTCATACACCGGAAAGCCGTTATCAACTAGGTGAAAGCTGTTGATAGCGGCTTTTTTGATCCGGTGGGGACAACCTTCCCGACGAGGTCGGGACGGCCGTCCCATGACACCGGGACGCGCCTGCTGCTATTGTGCCTCCAGAATTGTATTGTTTGTGGTTTGTCGTAACGGCCAGCAGGAGAACCGGCTCAAGCCGTTACGACGGACCAGACAGTGGAGGAATAGCACATGAACACGTTTTCTATGGTTAACGGCCGTCGTCTTTGGATCATCCTGGGTGCGGCCCTTTTATTGGCAGTGTTGGGGGTAGGAGTGATGCAAGTCTCGGCCCAGGCCAACGTGGTGGCGGTGGCGCGGCTGCATGACAGTGGCGGCAATGAGATCGGCCAGGTACGGCTGATTCTCAAACGCACGATGACCAACGTGCGCGTTGACGTTAGCAATCTGCCGCCGGGTTTTCATGGTTTCCACATTCACGCCACTGGCAGTTGTGTCGCCCCTGATTTCACGTCGGCGGGCGGCCATTACAACGTGGACGGCCACAACCATCCGCACCATGCGGCCGATATGCCGGTGCTGCTGGTAAATGGGGACGGCACGGCTACGGCCCAATTCAAAACAGACCGTTTCACCGTCGCCGAACTGTTTGACGCCGACGGCAGCGCCATCATCGTCCACGCCAGCCCGGACAACTACGCCAACATTCCCACCCGCTACGCGCCAGCGCCAGACCAGACCACGTTAAACACCGGCGACGCGGGCGGACGGCTGGCCTGTGGCGTGATTGAAACAAATTAATGAGCCACGACTGGAGGTCAACATGTCAAATATAAACGGTGGTTCTTTCTTTTTGCGGTGGGTAACGGCCGTGACCATTACCATGATTCTGGCAGTGATGGGCGCGTTTGTGTCCATGTGGTCAATTGGTGAGGTCGTACAGCAGGCATGGGGGGATATGGTGATGGCAATTGTGGTAGGCGCTATCTTTGGTGGCTTGCTGGGGTTGGGTATAAGCCTGGGTCAAGGCATTGTGCTGCGCTCCTATGGCATCCCTTTTGGGCGTTGGTTGGGACAAACGACACTGGCAAGCATGGTCGGGACAGCCATTAGCTTCCTGGTGATGTTTAGCCTGTTTGATTTAGACAATATGCCGGAAGTCCTCGTAGGGCTGGCGATTGCCTTATCGTTAGGGCCGCCCATGGGCATGGTGCAGTGGCGGCTGCTGAAGCCACACATGGCCCAAGCGCAGCTTTGGATCCCCATTTTAACAATGGCCTTATTCATGGGCTTTGTGGTGGGCCTGCCGCTGGGCGGCGAAGGGCAGGAATGGCTGTCAGTGGGGGTAGTGGCGCTGCTGACGGCCGTTCTCTCCGGCGCTGGTATGGTGTGGCTGGCACGGGGTGGGGAAACGGCCGTTGCCGCCTGATGCAGAAATCCGGTTTCCCTGGGAAACCGGATTTCTCACAACTATGAAAACACAAATCCTCATTCTTTTGCTGTTTGCCCTGACGGCCGTGTCCTGCACCGCCCTCTCGTCGCCAGAACCAGCGCCGACGCGCAACCCGCAACAACACCTCATCTTCCACAACGGCGTCATCCTGACGATGGACACGGCCAATCCCCAGGCTAAGGCAATAGAGATCACGGGGGAGAAGATTACGGCCGTGGGCACAACCGATGACATTCTGCCATTGGCGCGGGCGGAGACAACAGTGGTGGATTTGCACGGCCGCACCCTGATGCCCGGTTTTGTAGACACCCACACCCACCTCTTCAACGACGCCGAACAAGACTTTGACATGAGCCTGGCAGAAGTGCAGCAACTGGCTCTACAAAATGGCATTACCACTATCGGCGACATGTACATTGACGAGCGATTCCTGCGTGAAATTGAGGATTTCGCCCCGGCGCTGCGCATCCGCACCAGCCTCTATCTGGTGATGACGGATAACTGCGGCGAGGTATTGGGCGATTGGTACAGCGAACATCCGGTGACGCGCCATCCAGGCGAAATGCTGCGCGTTGGCGGCGTGAAAATCTTTACGGATGGCGGCACATGTGAACGTCCGGCGCTGAGTTATGAATTGCGACCAGGGGAAGGTTTGGGTGATCTGTTCCATACGCCAGAATCGTTAAGTGAGATGGTGCTGGCGGCACAAACGGCCGGGTATCAAGTTGCCATTCACGCCATTGGCGACCGGGCGGTGGAACAGGCGCAAAACGCCATCGCCTACGCCCTGGATGGGCAGCCCAACAGCTTTCGCCACCGCATTGACCACAACAGCATCATTCGCCCGGAATTGCTGCCCCGTTACGGTGAGATAGGCATTATCCCGGTTGTTTTTGGTCTGTACCCCAGTTGTAACCCCTTTGGCCCACCACCGCCGCCAGCGTATCAGGCGTGGGAGTGGCCGACGCGGGCACTGCTCGATGCCAACCCCGGTTTGCCGGTGGCCTGGCATGGGGATGACCCGTTCTTTGGGCGGATACGGCCGTTGGATGACCTCTACAGTCTCATCACCCGCGCCGATGTGGACGCAGAGGGCAACATCTGCCCTGCGCCCGATTGGCATCAGGCGCATACCATCACCGCTGCCGAGGCCCTGCCGATGATGACGATCAACGCTGCCTACGCCCTCTTCCGCGACGAGGAGGTAGGCAGTATTGCCGTAGGTAAATACGCTGACCTGATTGTGCTACCAGACAACCCGTTAACCGTTGCCCCCGAAGCGCTGGTGGCGATGGATGTGATGCTGACGATGGTCGGCGGGCGCGTAGAGTTTTGCGCTCTTGGCGCTGAGGCTGTGTGTCCATGATGTCCCGTGTGTTGGGGACGGCCGTCCCATGACAACAGGACACACCCAGATGTACAGTGACTTCATCTTATATTTTTTGGAGGTTGACATGTTGCGTATAAATCATGGACTCGTTCGCGTTTTTCGGGAGATGACGATGGCAGACAGGCCATTCAAATCGTTGGGGATTAAGTCTTGGATAGAAGCAGAAGCAGCCTCTTCAGAGAAATTGGTTTGGGTTGTGCCGTTGGCAACG
The DNA here is from genome assembly GCA_023382655.1 of Anaerolineae bacterium. Lineage (GTDB taxonomy): Bacteria > Chloroflexota > Anaerolineae > Promineifilales > Promineifilaceae > CAADGU01. Next base: position 78,135 of record JAHDWK010000017.1, read on the forward strand.
GCCGTTGCCACCACCGCCAATGTCATTCTCTACTTCATCATTACCCGCTGGTTCCATATTGACATCCTTATTGGTGGTGAAGAAGCGGAATTTTGGTGGCAGCCGCCTGTGGGTAACTCAGAAACAATCCTTTGGCAACTGCCGGTGAGTGACATCATCCTTTTCAGCGTAGTTTTTGCGTCGGCAGCAGGGATTGTCTTTGTAATTGTGCCACAACTAGCGCAAAGGCCGATCCGCACTTACCTGAAAATCGCCACGGTTGCCTTATTTTTATCCTTGTATAGATATGATTAACTTACGACAATTAACACTCACTCAAACTTCAAATAGTGAACCTGGGCAGATAATAAACAGCGCCTCTGAATCTGAGAAGACCGAAATCAGCCGCTTGCAGCGCAGCGCCTGGCTGCTTATTGCCTGGTTGATACTGCTGCTGATCTGCTCCCTGGCCTTTCTCGTGTGGGCATTAGCAGCAGTTCCATCCACAACCGTGCTGCTGATAGGAATGTGTACAGCTGCCGGTTTGTCTGGCAGCACAGTGTCGGTGCTCATCAGCATGGCGGATCGGCTTTCTAATGGATGGGAACTGGAAAGCGGCAAGAAGTCGCCGGAAAATGCCAAAAAGCCGGACATGTTTGGGCGGCGGATGATACCCTGGTTTGTGATACGGCCGTTTCTGGGCGCGGTTATGGGTTTAGTCATTTACGTTGGGCTTTCCGGTGGTTTGCTCATGGTCCATGTGGAAACAGGGTCGGATTTAGCAGCGCTGCGTCTGACTTTTTTGGCTTTGTTGGCCGGGCTTTTTGCCAAAAGCTTCCTGGAAAGCCTGAAACGCGCCTTTGCCGCTTTTGTGGGCGACAAGAAATGAAACGGTTTCTCTGGATTTACTTCATCATTAACGAACGGCCGTTTAAAGTTATAATGCAGCATGGTCAGTAAACCCACCCCGCCACCCATCGTCCCCCATCAGATGCGGCACATTGATCTGTTTATCAACCGCACGGCCGTGTATGGGGCGCTCACGGCCGTCATCATTTTGCTCTACATCCTGGTGGTGGGGGTATTGGGCATCTTTTTCCGCCATAGTGGCAACTGGCTGCTGGGGATAGTAGCCACCGGGTTGATCGCCGTCTTGTTTGACCCGCTGCGCCGTGATTTGCAGCGCCGCGTCAATCACCTGATGTACGGCCGTCGTGACGAACCCATGGCCGTGTTGGCTCAATTAGGCGAACGGCTGGCCCAGGCCGCCGACCCCGAAACGATTCTGCCCACGGCCGTACAAACCATCGCCCGCTCCCTTAAACTCCCCTACGTCGCCATCACCCTGGAACAGAACGGCCAACCTCAAACCGCTGCCATATTCCCGCCCACACCTCCTCACCCCGCGCTGCCCCCAGCGCCCACCTTATCACCTGCTCCCCGCCTCACCCTTCCCCTCGTCTACCAATCGCAAACCATCGGCCAACTACTGGTAGCGCCACGCGACGGCGAGGCAGCCTTCAGCCCGCGGGAGATGACACTGCTGCAAGAGGTAGCCCGGCAAACGGCCGTCGCCGCCCACACCCTCCACCTGCACCGGACACTGCGCCAGACACGCCAACAGTTAGTCGCAGCCCAGGCTGAAGAGCGCCGCCGCATCAGCCGCACCTTACGCGATGGCCTGGGTGCGCAGTTAGCCGCCCTGCTCATCCAGGCCGACACCACGCGCCAGGATTTACAAACAAACCCGGATACGGCCGTGTCTGACATTCAATTGCTCAAAAGTGGCACACAGACGGCCGTGCAAACGGTGCGGTCACTGGTGCAAAGCCTGACAAACCGGTAATCGGTGAACAGTAATCGGTAAACGGTTAGGAGACCGATAACCGATTACCGATTACCAGAAAAGAGATCAATGAAACAAAAGGCTCTCGGCTGCCTGGCCCTTCTCATCGCCGTGCCGCTTTTATGCGGTGGGTTGGTTTTTGCCTTTTCCGAATACCAGATTCGGCGTGTTTATGACATTCCGGCGGTCAGCCTGACCATTCCCGCCGACGAGGCTTCTCTGGCGCGGGGCAAACATCTGGTGGAAGTCATCGGCGGCTGCCCGGAGTGCCATGGGTACAGACTACAAGGCAGACCCGATTTTTTGAATGTGCCGCTCATCGGCCAGATTCCGGCGGCCAACCTGACGCCACACCAGACGGGTGTGGGCAGCGTCTACACAACAGCGGATTGGGAACGGGCTATCCGGCATGGGGTGGGGCATGACGGCCGTGCCCTCATTGGCGTCTCTTCCAGCGCCCTACAGCATCTCAGTGACGCCGATGTGTCCGCCATCATTGCTTATATGCAGATAATCCCGCCCGGCAAACGGGAGATTCCGCCGCGCCAATTGGGGCTATTGGCCCGGCCATTTATCCTGATCTCTCTGCTGCTGCCGGAAGCAGAAAATGACATTATGCCGGCACTGGTGATTGATCACTACGCCTCCCAACCGCCCGCGCCGGAGCCGGGAATTACGGTGGCGTACGGCCGTTACCTGGTTTTGCTCACCTGCGTGGAGTGCCACAAAGCCGACCTGGGCGGCGGCAGCGAACCAGGCGAGGGCATGAACATTACCACCGGCGGTAATCTGGGCCATTGGACGGAAACGGAGTTCATCTGGGCCATCAAAACCGGGCGCACACCAGAAGGCAACTCGTTGAATGTGACCTACATGCCCCAAGACCGGCTACGGCATTTGACGGAGGACGAGTTGAAGGCCATCTGGCTCTACATTCAATCCATTCCGCCGGTGGTACGGGAAAGAGCACCGGGTCAGTAGGGGCAGGCCTTGTGCCTGCCCATGTTGGCAATGATAAAAAGGCAACAAGAGGGCGACCACCAGGGTCGCCCCTACAGATGCAAAAATGGAACAGACAGGTTTACACCAGGAGTTCACCCCCTTGCCATCACCACGCTGGTTACGGCCGTTTCGGGTTGCCTGGCTGCTGTTGGCGCTGTTGGTCACGGCCGTTGTCCTGCCTGGCCTGGCGGCTTACCATGCCTACCTGGTGACGTTTTACACTGATAGTTTTCAAGACATTGGGCTTGATCCGGGGCGCTATGCCGGCTATGTGGTAGTTCTGGACACGGTTGTGATTCTGGCACATTTGCTGCTGGCCGGGTTGATTGTGCGGCGGCGACCCCACGAAGGTATGGCGCTGCTCACGGCTGTGACGCTGACCGCCAACAGCGCCGTCATCCCCATTGCCGGCTTTGTGCGTACCTTGAACAACGAACCGCTGTTTCAAGCTGCCAGCTACCTGGTGCTCTACCTGGGGCTGGTGACCAGTGTGTGGATGTTGTATTTGTTCCCGGACGGCCGTTTCGTACCCCGTTGGACGCGGATAACAGCCATGATGTGGGCGCTGCTCATCCTGCCGCCGCTGACGCTGCCCGGCTCTGTCCTGGATATGAGCCAGTGGCCCTGGCCGCTACAAGCCGGGCTGCTGCTGTTTTGGTGCGGCGTGGGCGTGTGGGCGCAGCTAGACCGGTATGAACATGTGGCCGACCCGGTGCAAAAACAGCAGATGAAATGGGCGGCGCTGGGGCTGCTGGTGGCCGCCGCTGCCCCCTTCACCTATTACTTTCTGCTATTTGTCTCCCCGGCGGTAGATGTGCCCCAGGTGCCCAATCTCTTTCAGCAGCGATTGGGTACCGAACTGTTTACAGCGTTGGTGACGCTGCGTTTTGTGGGGTTAACGGCCGTGCGCCTGCTCTCTCTGCTCTTTCCCCTCTCCTTTGCCATTGCCATCTTGCGTTACCGGCTTTGGGATATTGACCTGCTCATCAATCGCACACTGGTATACAGCCTGCTCAGCGCCTTTATCATTGGCGCCTACGTGCTGCTGGTGGGGCTGGCGGGGGTCCTCTTCCCCCTGCAAAACAACTTTCTCCTGACCATTGCCGCCACCGGCCTGATCGCCATTCTCTTCCAACCGCTGCGAGCGCGTTTGCAGGCGCGGGTCAACCTCTGGATATACGGCAAACCGGAAGACCCCATGACGGCGCTGGCAAAATTGGGTGAACAATTGGAAGCCACGGCCGTGCCCGCCCAAACCCTGCCTACCCTGCTAGAAACCATCGCCCAATCCCTGCCCTCCCCTTATACGGCCATTGCCATGCCCACCATGGCTCAGATTATCACCAGTGTGGGTCAGCCAACGGCCGTGCCGCCACATCCCTTTCCCCTATTTCACCAGGCCACAACCATCGGCTGGCTGCTGGTTGCGCCAGCTACGGCAGAAGGCAGGTTTTCACCAGACCAGGAGCAACTGCTGCAACATGTGGCCCGACAGGTGGGCACGGCCGTACACATCCTCAAGCTCACCACCGACTTGCAGCAGGCGAATGACCAACTGTGGCAGACCGAGCAGGCAGAGCGACTGCGACTGCGCCGCGATTTACACGATGGTCTCGGCCCGGCATTGGCCGGTCTGGCGCTCAAATTAGACGCAGCCCGTAACTACGCTGCCCAAAATCCCGCGGCGGCTGACCAGCTATTGCAGGAATACAAAACACAGACCGGGGAGATCATTCGGGACATCCGGCGCATCGTGCATGATTTACGGCCGTCCGCTCTGGATCAACTGGGTTTACTCTCGGCTTTACAAGAGTTCGTGGCCCAGAATAGCAACGGCCTACCCGCAGCCGCTTCGGGCCGTACCCACCTGTCCCTGATCGCCCCCGCCGAAATTCCTGCCTTGCCTGCGGCAACTGAGGTTGCCGTGTATCGCATCGCCACCGAAGCCATCACCAACAGCCAACGCCATGCCCAGGCAAAACAGTGTACGGTACAAGTGGCCGTAGATGACCGCCTCACCCTGGAAATCCACGATGACGGCGTGGGGCTGCCCGCTGGCTACCAGCCCGGCGTCGGGTTATCATCCATGCGCGAGCGAGCGGAAGAATTAGGCGGCTCGTTCACGATTGTATCTGATGCGGGTGGGACGGCCGTCACGGCCGTCTTGCCGCTATCAAATTCGTAGTAGGCAATTTATCGCCGTCAAGGGCGATGAATCGCTCACTACAAGCCTGTTTTTATGACCGATCCGATTCACATCCTCATTGCCGATGACCACACGCTTTTCCGCGACGGCTTAAAGGCGTTGTTTGGCTCTTTGCCCGATACCGAAGTTGTTGGCGAGGCAGCCAGCGGCACGGAAGCAGTGACCCTGGCGGAAAAATTACAGCCCGATGTGGTGTTGATGGATATTCAAATGCCAGGGTTGAACGGTATTGAAGCCACCCGCCAGATTGTGCAAACCAGCCCGCACATTGGCGTCATTGTCGTTACCATGTTTGATGACGACGACTCCGTCTTTGCCGCTATGCGTGCCGGCGCGCGGGGGTATGTGCTGAAAGGGGCTGACCAGGAGGAGATGTTGCGTACCATCCAGGCGGTGGCGCGGGGCGAAGCTCTCTTTGGCCCAACCATTGCCACCCGTCTGCAAAGCTACTTCGCCGCCCCCAGACCGGGCGCACCGCCCGAAGCCTTCCCTGATCTGACAGAACGGGAACGAGAATTACTGGCTCTACTGGCTCAGGGGTTCAACAACGCCGACATCGCCCGCCAGTTGCACATTAGCATCAAGACGGTACGCAACCATGTTTCCAACATTTTTAGCAAGTTACAGGTGGTAGACCGGGCACAGGCGATCATACGGGCACGAGAGGCGGGAATTGGGCACATAGGAACGTGAGCCGTGATGCGTGATGCGTGACCCGTGATTTCACGCATCACGGATTACGCATCACGATCCCCACTGCTTCTACCACTGACAGCGTTTCTCCTTCCGCCCACGCCTGGTTAAAGGCGACCTCGCCCATTTGCGCCTGCAAGAGGGCCAGATTTTCTTCGGCTTCGGCCTGGGCGGCCGGGGCGCTGACTTTGCCTATGGCTTGCTGTAATTTGTAAGAGGCGGCGATGAGGCGCACGGCCGTGACCGGATCACCTAAATGTTGCATTGCTTCGGCCGCGCCACCCAATGAGTTGATCAACCCCGGCTGGTCACCCAACTCCTGGCGAATTCGCACGGTTTCCTGAAAAGAGGCCAGCGCCCCGGCATAATCACCCAACGAGAGCTGCACCGTGCCCCGGCCGTGCAAGCCGCGAGACAGCACCCTGGTGTTCTGCATCTCCCGGCTAATCAGTTCGACTTCGTGGTAGAGGGCTTCGGCACGGCCGTATTCCTGGAGCTGCCAGGCCACAATTGCCAGATTGTTGAGGGTGGAGAGCAGTTGGGCCGGGTCGCCCAACCGGCGGCGAACGGCCAATGATCGTTCCAAAAGCGTACTTGCCTCGGCCAGGTTGGCCTGGCTGCTGGCCAGGATCGCCAGATTTTCCAATGAGCGGCTCAGGCCCACCTCGTCCCCAATGGTTTCCTGAATCGCCAAAGCCTGCTCCTGAAGGGTACGCGCCGCCACCAGGTCGCCTTGCAGCCGGGCCAGCCAGCCCACATCGTTCAGCAAATGGCCGCGTATCTGGCTGGGCGTGCTGTCTAAGGCCAGAACTGTTTCCAGCCAGTGCCGCCCTTCTTGAATGTAGCCGCGTGTGTCCCAAAAGTCGCACATGGTCTGGGCCAATTGCATAGCAAAGGGGGCTCGTGTTGGCGTTTCCGTCGCCCAGGTCAGGGCGGCGCGGAAGTTGTTGTGTTCCAGTTCCAGCCGTTTCATCCAGGCGGACTGGTCACCGCCCTGAGATATGTGTGCACTGCCCATTTGCGCCAGTTGCCGGTAGTGATGGGCGTGTGCCTGGCGGGTGGCCTCTAGCCGGCCGCTGGCTTGTAGCTGCTGTCGGGCGTATTCATGCAAGGAGGCCAGCATCTCAAAACGCACCTCACCAACGGCCGTCACCTCATACAGCAGCAGGCTCTTTTCCACGAGTAGTTGCAGGTGGGAGCGGATGGTCTGGCTGTCGGGGAGGTTTTCGGCGGGGGAGAGGTGGCCGGTCACGCCGGCATTGAGCGCAACCGAAATGGCCGTGACCGCTTCCAGATCACACCCGCCCACAAACACACCCAACGTATCAAACAGCCACCGTTGCCCCGCACCCAAGAGCGTGTAGCTCCACTCAATGGCCCCACTGAGCGACTGCTGGCGGGGGCTGAGGTCACGCGGGCCGCCGGTCAGCGCGGCCAAACGATCACGCAGCTGGTCCAAAATCTGGTGTGGCGGCAGCCATTTTGTCTGGGCGGCGGCCATCTCAATAGCCAGCGGCAGGCCATCCAGCCAGGCGCAAATGTGGGCCACATCGGCCATGTTCTCCGGCGTCAGTTGGAACTCCAGCCGGGCGGCGCGTGCCCGCTCTTTGAAAAGCTGAATGGCCGCGTAACGGCCGTAAAAAGCGCTGGCCGGGGTCACAGGCAGATTATTAACGTCCGGCAGGGGGAGCGGCGGCACGGGGAATTCATATTCGCCATAGAGGTGGAGCAGTTCGCGGCTGGTGACGAGCACTTTCAGACCGGCGGCGGCGGCCAACCAATCGGTGACAAAGGGGGCGGCGGCTGTGACCTGCTCAAAGTTGTCCAGCACCAGCAGCAGCCGTTTGCCAGATAGAAATGTTTTCAGGGTGGCGTAGAGGGGCTGACCGCTGCCAGGAATTTCGCGCACACCCAACACCTGGGCCACGGCCGTGACCACCAATGGCGGTTCGCTGATGGGCGCTAAGGGAACGAAGTAGACTCCATCGGGGAACAGCCCACTTTCGGCCAGCCGGTTGGCGGCGGCGATGCTGAGCCGGGTTTTGCCCACGCCGGGTGGCCCGCTGAGGGTGAGCAGGCGCACACCTTCTTCATGCAGCAGGTCGCTCACGGCCGTGACCTCCTGTTTACGCCCGACCAAACTGGTCAGCGGCGCAGGCAGGTGGGTGGCGGGTGGGGGCGTTGGGGAGGCAGTCGGTGGAGAGGCAGTCGGTGGATAGGCAGCGGCGTCGCCACGCGCAAAACGCACAAACGCTTCCTGTTCGGCCGGGGGCACGTTCAGGGCGGCGGCGAGAGAGAGGGCCAGTTCGGGCGACGGCCGTAGCTCCCCCGCTTCCAACCGGCGCACCATACTCGCCGAACAGTGCGCCCGCCGCGCCAACGCCTCCCGCGACAAATCCTGCGTTTTCCGCTGTCGCCTGAGCCACGCGCCAAATGCATCCTGATCATCCATAACAGGTGGATTATAACGAACAAGTTACGCCAATGCCCGGTATAGCTACGGCAATGGCATTTTCGCTAAAAAAAAGACCCGAAGGGTTTTTGAAACCCTTCGGGTCTTCTGTCTAGCGAGGCGGCAACCAATCGTCGTCGCCACCTGTCGTTGGAGCTAGTTTGTTCATGGTGATCATGGCCACATCCCCTCGCCGTTTTCATACGCGCCGATGTCACAGCGTTCCTCGCCGTCACCGTCCCCCTCCAGGTGGCGGCTCCAACCGCGCTGGTCTTTCTCCAACAGTTGGCCTTGCCCGTCCTGGCAGCCGTTGGGGTGTGCGGCTTCCACAGCCGGGCTGCCCAAGGGAATAGCATGTGTCCAGGTCAGGCCGCCGTTGTCTTGCAACGGATCAAGCTGCGCATCCTGGCCGATGATGTTGCCGGTGGGGTCGCCGCCCACGCTGCAACCGCTGACCGATTCGATGAGGTTGTAACCATCGGAATAGAGGCTGCCAAAACAATCATCAGGCGTGCTGCTGCCGGGGCGGATATTATCGGCCAGCAGGCTGTTTTGCAGCCGCACACCACCAGCCTGATTTTGGTTAAAGATGCCGCCGCCCGCGCCACGGCCGTCGCCATCCCCATCCGCCTCATTCAGGGCAATGGTCGCATTGTAAAGAGAGACATCGCCCTTCTCGTTGTAGATGCCGCCGCCATCAATCGCCGCTTTATTGGAGGATACGGTACTGTTGATGAGGAAAAGGTTAGCATGACCGTTGCCACCATAATCGTGGTTAAAAATACCAGCGCCGCGCATCGCGTTGTTGTCGCTCACGGTACTCTGGATGAGGGTCAGGTCGCCATACCAATGATACAGGCCACCGCCGTCAGGGACGGCGTAGTTATCGCTGATGGTGGTGCGGGTAATAATGGTTTCCCCTTGCCCATTATAGAGACCGCCACCAATGCGGGCGCTGTTATCACGAATTTCGCTGTCGGTTATTTCGGCTTTGTCACCGCTTAAGTAGATGCCGCCACCGCCTTCGCCTACGTTGATGTCGGCCATATTGCCGGTGACGGTGCTTTCACTCAGTTTCAGGGTAGCGGCCGTACCCACCAAAACACCGCCCCCGGCCGTCGCGGCGTAATTATCCACAATACTGCTCTTATAAATGTGCAGCCAACCATTGGAGACATACACACCACCGCCGTATTCGGCCGAATCGTTACCGGCGATTGTGCTGTGGTCAATGGCTACACCACCGCTCATGGAAAAAATACCCCCGCCGTCGCTAAAGTTGCCGTTGCCTTTGTTCTCCAATAACAAACTGCCGCTTACCAACAGATCGGTATCGCTGTTGTAGATGGCCCCGCCAAAACCAAAGCTGCCCTTGGCCTCATTGTAAGCCAGGGTGCTGCCGATCACGTCTAAACGGCCGTCATCATTGTAAATCGCTCCACCGCCCCAATAAGTGGAGACGCTGTAAAGAATCTGGCTGGCGTCGAGGGTCAAGACCATACCCTGATTGTAAATCGCGCCGCCCCGGTCACTCTGGCCGTTCACCAGGGTGACGCCCTCTATATGCACAAAATAGGTCACCAGCGGGTGGCCGATGAGGTGAAAAATACGGTCGTTGAGGGCGGCCCCATTACCGTCAATAACCGTATTAGCCGCACCCGCCCCGCGAATGGTAACAAAGCCAGTAATATCCAGATCGCCTCTGAAGGCGTTGTCATCCGTGCCCACGCGGGTGAGTGTGAAGGTCCCGGCCGGCAAGATAATGGTCTCTTCACAGCCGTAGTCCCCACCACAATAGGCATTGGATTCCTGCACGGCCGCCCGCAACGTACACGTCCCTTTGCGTGAGCCACAAACGCCATCGCCGGGATTAAGGTCAGGCAGATCGGCCGTGTCGTTGACGGTGAAAACGGTAGCGGCGGCTTTGGCCGGGCTGGTCAGGGACAGGAGAAGGACGGTGAGAAAAAGGCCAATCAACAAGAAGTGGTTGTTCATCAAATGCTCCTTATTATATCTTTCGACAAGACCCTAAGGGTTTTCTGAAACCCTTAGGGTCTTACAAGAACAATCAGTTGACTACCACTTCAAGATAAGGGGTGATGCGTGTGTTGTCAGTGTCAAATTATGACACTCTTTTTGACACAAAAGGGTGGGGAGTTTTCGTGATGCGTGATGCGTGACCCGTGAATAACCGTCACGCATCACGCATCACGTCAGGGTACGGGTTTATTCGTGTACGTCCAGCGGTACTTCGTTGCGCAGGCCGAGATGGAGGGCGTAGGCGTTTTTGACGGCCGCTACCAGCGCCGCCTCAATCCAGCGGCGGTGGCGGCGGTCACAAGCGTCATTGGCAAACCAGAGGCGGTGGACGGGGCGGACAATGTTGTCATAGAAACGGCCGCTCATCTCGTGCGGGCGGAACAATGGCCCAATGCCACCCGCATACGGGTCAAGTGACCAGTCGTGGGAGATGCCAAATTCAAAGGTGCGGCGGGCTTCGGGGTGGATTTTGCACAGGTCTTGCAATGCCTGGGCGATGCGCTGTTTTTCGGTCAACATGCTGTAGGCCATGCTGTCTTGCTCCCAGGCGTAAGAGCCGATGATGACCCCCTTGCCCAACACGTCATCCTGCCCGGCGGGCGTATACACCACATTGCGGACCGCCAGATCGGTGACGGTGACGCCGTGGGTGATCTGGTATTTTGTCTGCCACCACCGCTCGCTGAACTGCATGAAAATTTTGTGGGCACGGCCGTAATACACGTTACGAATGGTATACCACTTATTCTGGTCCAGGCCGGTAATCTCCATATGGCGCAGCAGCACAAAAGGCACGGTGAGGATGCACTCGTCCGCGCGCACCGTTTGTGAGTAACCGGTGCTGTCGTGGAAATGGATGGTGACACCGCTCTCATCCTGCTCAATGGCGTGAACTTCCGCGCCCAGACGAATGGATGGCCCCAGGTGCGGGATAAAGGCATTGGGCAACGTGGAAGCGCCGTCCACAATGTAGACCAGATCGCCAAACACGTTTTCGTGGTAATGGGAAAACCATTCCAGCAATGAAAAATGAAAGCGCCCTTCCAAATTCAGCAGGGGGCCAATCATCTCCAGGGCAGCGTCGCTGAGGTTGCTCTGGCGCAGGTAATTGAGCAGCGAATAGGAATCGTACCGGTCGATCAACTGATCCCAACCACCCTCCTGAATGATCAGGTCAATGAGCGGCTGCATGACGCCCTTCAGCAGTTCTTCCGGCAGTTTGTCTTGCTCATCAGGGGGCAGCTTGAAGTTGGCTTTGGCCGGGTGAAACTGGCTGCGGCGCAGTCCCACACCGTTGAGGTAAATGAAGGTGTCCTCGTCAAACATGGGAAACGGCCGTGTCTGCAACTTAAATCGCTCGTGAATCAAATGCTGTCCCAGGGCATGCTGGCGCGGGAAACGCATTGCCCCGAACTCGCCATATAGCTGGCCGGGAAAGTCACGGTAGGTGTAAATACGTCCGCCCAACCGATTTTGTGCTTCCAAAATGGTGACGGTATGCCCGGCTTCTTGCAGCAGCAATGCGGCTGTCAGCCCGGCCATGCCCGCGCCAATGATGATGATGTCGCGCGGCGGCTGCCCGGTGGGCGGCAAGCCATTTTGCAGGATGTTTAGACAGTTGATTGGTTCCATTGGTGTGTCTCCTTATTGTTTGTCACGGCCGTAGCATTGTACAACAGTTGCTCTCTGGCATAAAAAACAGCGCCGCGTTTTGAGACGCAGCGCTGTTCACATACTGTTTAAATGGCCTTTAAACGAGTGGCTTTGCTCGAACAATGTTCAATCCGCAGACGCCGCTGCCGGAACAGCAATCCGCTGCTGGCGATAGCGCAGCATCGCCGCAAAAAACATAGCGGTCACCCCGGCTACTACTCCCACCACCGCCAACATCTGCCCGGTAAACGGAACCAACAAAATAGTGGTTATCATCTCCGCCGCGATCAGCAGCATAATGAAACCCAACAACACATCCCGGTTAATCCGATAAGCAAAATAGGCCCCCATTGGCGCACCCACAGCCACGACCGGCGCGGCTACCAACCAGTAGTTCCAGACAATGCCAATGTCAGCCAACACCACCCCATGTAGGAAAAAGCCAAACAACGAAGTCAGCGCCATAATGATCACTGTGGTAGGGATGGATATTTTTTCGTAAATGCCAAACGCCAACACCAACACAATAAATGTCACCACATCCACGCCAGAACCGGTCTGGGCAGACACAACACCACCAATTAACCCGGCGATGCCAAACAATAAGATAATACGTCGGCCTTCAGAGGGAAGTTGGTAACGCGGGGGGCAGGGTATCACCCATCGTGAAATGAACAGGGCCACACCAAACATGGCGAGTACCAATGTGTACAACACACGGGAATACGCGCCAGGCAGTACCAGCCAGAATGTACCCAAAACCATGCCGAGTATACTACCTGTTGTCGCCCATAAAATCACTTTGGGCATAATGGACATGCGTCGGGAAATGATAAACCAGGAGGCCATAACCATACCTACCGATTGGATCATCAGGCCAAATGTACGCGCTTCGGCTGTGGGAATGTGCAGCACCTTCGTAAAAACGGGGAAGGCAATCGCTGCCCCACCCTGAGGGGTTGAGCCGGCCACAAAAGAGCCAAAAGCCATTGTTAGCGGCATCGGCCAATACAATTCATACAAAACCCAATTGTGAGAAAGTGTCATGTAAGCAGCCCAAACCGTCAAAAAAATCGCCAGAGCCAGGGGGTAGCCCCACTTGTGTAACGTATCTGGGTTGATATGGAACATTTGCGGGCGTACCATGTTTTGTTCGAGATTCATATTCAATGCCTTTAGTGGGGGTGAATAAAATCGGATGTGTACGACTTCAGGAACACACAACCAGGGGCAGCATAGGCAGCGATGCTTACAGCAACACTTTCCGAATTTGGGGCAGAAAATGGGGGATGGCGGCAACTAATTGCCAGACCGTGATCCGTTTACAAAGTGAGGGCAGCAATGAGCAGGTTGAGGGCTGTGGTCATATCCTGGCGGCCTGTTTTAGCGCCCACGTCAATATCCAGCAGGTGACGGTAGATATGTTCCAATTGAGGCAGGCTAAAGCCCTGGCTTTGCTGGTACAGTTTGCCGACGACAAAACTGTGTAGTTTCAATTCTTGCCCAATGGCCGGGGGGCGTTTGCCCGCATCGGCCAGTTCTTTCACTTGAATGAGCAGGCGAAACTGGCGCACAAACATGGGGAAGAGGGCAAAGGGGTCGGCGCCTTCGTTGAATTTTTGCTGCAAGAGCAGGGAGGCGCGTTTGCTATTGCGGCTGCCAATGGCGTCTACCAGGTCGAAGATGTTCGCTTCGGCCGCATAAGGGCTGAGCAGGGTCACGTCGGCGGCGGTGATTTCTTCGCCTTCGCCTTTGTAGAGGATGAGTTTTTCCAATTCGTTGCCCAGAGCGGCCAGGTTGCTGCCGACGTTGGCCGCCAACAGGTGAACGGCGTGGGATTGGATACGGCCGTGCCGCTCTGCCACCTGCTCCCGTATCCACTTTTCCAGCGCCGGACCTTCGGGCAAGTCAAACCGTTTCACGAAACCGTTTTCGCTTTCTTCAGCTAATTTCACCAGCGCATGAGAGGCCGGCAGGACATCAGCTTCCAGGAAAAAGAGACGCGTGCTGTCCGGCATTTGCGGCAGGTAGGTGATTAATTGGTCTATGAATTTTTTGTCTGGTTTGGCCGCGAACAAGTCACGCACAATGACCAGCCGGTATTTGGATAAGAAGGGCATCACGGCCGTTGCCTGCTGCAACTGGTCAATACTCACATACCCCGCTAACCGGGTCGTATTCAAATCCAGCATCGCCGGATCGCCCATTTTGGCAATCTGTTTCGCCAGCGCTTCTTGTTGGGAGTGGCTGTCTTTGCCGTGGAAGAGGTAAAACATGTGGTTGGTAGGGGCGAGGCAGTTGGTGAGAACCTCGTTTAGCGAGACCAATTTCTCCCCAACTGCCTCGCCCCTCCTATCCCGTTGTCACAATTTTGTAGGAGGTGGCCTGCAACTGGCCGCCGGTGAGCATTAGTTGAAAGAGGCGAGTGACGGGCGAAGGGGTGACTTTGCGGATGCTGACGATCTGCATTCCCTGTAAATCACCTTCCACCGTGTAACGCGCCTGTAGCTGCACCCCCACCGGTTTGGAGACAATAAGGGCGGCGACGACGGCGAGCACGGCCGTGGGTAGCGCATTCACCAACACGGACAAATTAAGCCCGCCGCGCTGTTTTCGCTGCTCAGCGGCAAAAACGACTTGCGCGGCCAACGTAGCCATCACGGCCGTGGTCAGCAGCACTGTGCCGCAGTTCGGATGCACCGCCAGCTGATGCTCCCCCTTTTTCATACGGGTGTACGCTTCTTCCACAGCGTCCATCACGGCCGTTTCCGGGATGTCGCCATAGATATTCAAATGAAAACCGGCCAGCGTCGAATTACCCTGGGCGCTAAAATTTTTGTGCTTTTCGCTTAGCACATGAATCGTCGCATGTTCCAATCCATGATTCCGCCGCAAGCGGCTGATTGATTCGGTCAGCATGGTGTTCCTTTTTTGCCAGGCACAGTCCCCTCTTCGCTTTGATAAAGGCACTGCATCCCTGATAGTTTTGCCGCGCCTATCATACACCACCCCGCCCCGGTATTCCAATATGGATGAGTGAGTGAGTGGACATCCGATTTCTTGAAGAAATCGGATGTCTGGTAGCATCTATGCTCCCAAAATCACCTGCACTTGATGGATTTGCCCATCTTCAAAAACAGGCGCCGTCTGCCCGGCCACTGGTTGACCGTCCACCGTCATGCTTTTTACCCCTTTACAGATGTGGGTCGGGTTTTCCACGGTGATGTGGTAGATGGCGTGGCGGAAATGGCGCACGGCCGTGAACCCATCCCACGCCTTTGGTATACAAGGATCAATTACCAGCCCGTCATAATCCGGGCGGATGCCCAAAATCCACTGCGTACCCGCCTGATACGTCCACGACGCCGTGCCCGTCAGCCAGCTATTGCGCCCCAGGCCATGCTGTGGATGTTCGTCGCCCAGAATGTTTTGCGGATAGGCGTAGGGTTCCACCTCAAACAGGTCAATGATCTCATTCTTCGCTGCCGGGTTGATTTGCCGGTAATAGGCGTAGGCGCGGTCGCCGTCCCCCAACAGCGTCTTGGCAATCATCACCCAGGGGTTGGCGTGCAGGAAGATGCCGCCGTTCTCCTTCGCTCCCGGCGGGTAGGTGGTCACGCCCCCTTTGCTGGGGTCAAAACCGTTAAAGCCGGGGGTGCTGAGCTTGATGCCGTGCGCGGTGTTCAGATGCTCATGCACCGCATCCAGCGCCAGCCGCGCCCGCTCCCCTTCGGCAAAACCAGACAGCACCGGCCACGATTGGCCGTTGGCGTAAATCTGCCCCTGCTCGTTGGTGTGGGAGCCAAGCGGCGACCCATCATAATCGAAGTAACGGACGTACCAACGGCCGTCCCACCCCACCCGGTTCACGATCTCCTTCATCTCATCGTACTGCGCCTGAAATTCGGCGGCGGCCTCGTCAAATTGCAGGTGGTGGGCCAGGGTGATCAGGTCGAGAAGGGCACGGCCGTACAAATTGGCCGTGAACAACGATTCTGCCCCCTTACGCAAATTGACCGTATCGTTCCAATCGGCAAAACCGGCCAACGGCAGGCTATGCTGCCCCCGGTCGCCATGCGTAAACTGCACCGCCCGCCGCAAATGTTCCCACACACTACCCGTTTCAATGGGCTGCCCCTTTTTATCCTTGTCGTAAAACGGGATTTCCTCGTGCAAAAAGGCCATATCGCCCGTCTCTTTCAGGTAGGCGGTGACGGCCAGGATAATCCACAAATGGTCATCGCTGTAATAAGTGGGCCGGTCATCGTCGGTGGCCTCGCCCGCTTCGGCGATCATCGTCAGCGGGTTGAACTGGTGCATGGCCGAGCCGTTGCGCTTTTGGGTACTCAACAATTTGCGGATGAGGGCCACCCCTTCGTCCGGCACAGCGGCCAACACGCCCAACACATCTTGCGAACTATCGCGGAAGCCAATGCCCCGCGACCCCAAGCCCAACTGGTACAGCGACAGATAACGCGACCAGTTCAGGGTGATGTAACACTGGCGCGGATTATGCACATTCAAAATCGCATTCATGCTGGCGTCCGGCGTATTCACCTGGAATTTGTTCAGGTAGTTGTCCCAGAATGCGGCCATGGTTTGCAGCGCGGCCGTGACGTTTTGGGGATCACGGTATTTGGCGATGAGCGGTTGGGCAGCAGCCACGTTTTCTGCCTGGCCGAGCAGGGTAGTGAATTGGGCGCTTGCGCCGGGCTGCAAAACGCCCAGATGGTGCAGCAGCGCACCCACAATATCGCCGCGCACCGCTTCGTAGTTGCTCAGTTCCGGCTGTTGCAGGCTGAGCGGATTGGCCCACGTGCCATATTCATTGTCGCCCAGGAATTTTTTGCGGTCGGTCTCAAAGCTGCTGACCGGGTGGCTGCTGGTGAAGTAGTTGATGCGCATGTCACGTAGCATGAAGGGGTATTCGATGAGGATTTTACGGCCGTCCGCCTCTGCCACCACCTGACTCGTCATCGTCTGCGGAATCCAGTCGGCATTGGTGAACTGTTTGAGCGCATCAAAGTGGGTGTATTCCACCACCGGAATGGCGTCAATCTCCCGCGCCGTCTGGCCGATGTTGGTAATGGTAATCGCCTGCACGACCACATCCTCCCCGGTGGGCACAAAAATGGTGGCCTCCATGCGAATCCCATAAAACTCCGACACAATGCGCGAATAACCCAACCCGACATAACATTCATAGAGGTCGTAGTTGTCCAGGGTCGGCGTAAAGAACGGGGAAAAGGTCTTATAACCTGTTTCCTCTCTCAGGCGCAGATAGAGCGTTGCGCCTTTGAAATCGCTGGCGGGCATTTGCGGGATGTATTTGGTGATGCGGTTGAGGCTGGGGTCGCCTTTGCAGATGAGCAGGCCGCCGGTGTGGTCTACAAAACCGCCAAAACTGAGGCCGCCAATGTAGTTGATCCACTTGACCGGAGTCTTGGGGTTGGTAATGACGTATTCGCGTCTATCGTCGTCAAAATAGCCATAGTTGGTCATTTTTCTCTCGTTTGTAGCAGGCGATTTATCGCCGTCAGAAGGCGATGAATCGCCTACTACGAACCTATTCGCCTAACTTTACGTGGACAGCAACGGCCGTGACGCCATACCCCGGCAACGGGACAACATTGCCGGCAACGGCACGGCCGTCCACCATCAGCGCCACTTCATGGCCGAGGCCAATCCGCTCCACCGCGATGTGATACTCTACGCCCCGGAATTGGCGCACGGCCGTAAAACCAGCCCAATCTGCGGGAATGACCGGTGCAATTTCCAGACCATTGTAAGACGGCCGTATGCCCAAAATCCATTGGGTAATGGCGACGTAGTTCCAGGCGGCCGTGCCCGTCAGCCATGAATTTTTAGCCTCGCCGTGCGTGGCTGCATCCTTCCCGGCGATCATCTGGGCATAGACATATGGCTCACACTTGTGCTGATCGCTAATCGCCTCCCGCGCCGACGGGTTGATGCGCAGATAATAATCCAATGCCTGCTCACCGTGCCTCACCAGTGTCTCCGCAATCATAATCCAGGGGTTGGTGTGGCAGAAGATACCGGCGTTTTCCTTATAGCCCGGCGGGTAGGAAGAAATCTCTCCCAGATGCAGGTAATACTGCGAATAGGCGGGTTGCTGCAAGACGATGCCATGTGGTGTGGCTAAATGCTCCGCCACCGAAACCAACGCCTGCGCCGCTTTGCCATCTTCCAGCCCCATCCCGGCCATGATGCAGATACCCTGCGGTTCAATAAAAATTTTGCCTTCCTCACATTCCTGCGAACCTATAACATGGCTATAAAAATCATAGGCGCGGCGGAACCAGGCCCCATCCCAGCCATGGGTCAGTGTGGTCTGGGTCATAATGCTGGCGTGCCAGCGATAGGTTTCGGCCTCTTTGTGTTTGCCCAAATGATCGGCCAGAGCCGCCATCTCTTTGGCCGCCAGCACAAACAGCCCGGCAATAAAGACGGATTCGGCCGTCTTGCCGTCTTTGTTGGTGGTTGTCTGGAATGATTCGCCGGGATGCTCGGAGAAGGTGTTCAGATTCAGGCAATCATTCCAGTCGGCGCGACCAATAAGCGGCAGGTTGTGTGGCCCCAGCCGATCCAGTGTGTAGCGAATGCAACGCTGTAAATGCTCGTAAAGCGGCTCTTCGGTGCCGGGAGTGTTGTCATAGGGTACAAGTTCGTCGAGGATGCTGGTATCGGCCGTTTCCTTCACATACGCCGCCACCGCCAGCACCAGCCACAGCGGGTCGTCATTAAAATTACCGCCCACAGCGTCGTTACCCCGCTTGGTGAGCGGCTGGTATTGGTGATAGGCGCCGCCGGTGGGCAACTGGGTGGCGGTAATGTCCAGAATCCGCTCGCGGGCGCGTTCGGGGATCATATGCACAAAACCGAGCAAATCCTGGTTGGAGTCACGGAAGCCCATACCCCGGCCAATGCCCGATTCGTAAAAGGAGGCGGAACGGGACATATTGAACGTGACCATGTTCTGGTAGGCATTCCAGATATTGACCATACGGTTGACGTGTTCGTCTGGTGACTCTACTTTGTAACCACCAAGCAAACGATCCCAATACGCGCGCAGTTGATCAAATGCGGTCTGCACCTGCGCCGGGTCAAGGAACTGCTGGAGAATGGGCTTGACCCGCCGTTTGTTGAGAGTTTGGGAGCCGGGCGGGTCAAATTTCTCATCTGGTAGGTTTTCCTGGTAGCCCAACACAAAGATGATCTGCTTTGACTCGCCCGGCATGAGGGAGGAGAGATGAATGCTATGGGAACCAACCGGCGCCCAACCGTAGGCGACAGAGTTGGTGGATTGGCCCGCTTGCACAACGACAGGATTGTCATAGCCGCGATAGGGGCCGAGAAATGCTTCGCGCTGCGTATCGAAGCCGGCAATGGGGGCGGAACAGGCGAAGTAGGCAAAATGGTCGCGCCGTTCCCGGTATTCGGTTTTGTGGTAGATGACGCCATCTTCAATTTCCACCTGACCGATGCTGAAGTTACGCTGGAAGTTGGTGGCGTCGTCGTTGGCGTCCCAGAGGCAAAATTCAATGTAAGAGAAGGCGGAGAGGTTCACGGCCGTGTCCCGCTCATTTGTCACCGTCATTTCCCACACTTCCAGCGTCTGGTCAAGGGGCACAAAGTAGCGCGTTTCGGCTCTGATACCCTTGTATTGGGAAGCGATGGTGGTGTAACCCATACCATGACGACAGGTGTAACTGTCCAACTCCTGGCGCGTGGGCTGCCAGGTGGGCGACCAGAAGTCGCCGCTGTCATTGTCGCGCAAATAGAGGTAACGGCCGCCAAAATCGAAGGGGACGTTGTTGTAACGGTAGCGGGTTAATCGCCGCAGCCGGGCATCTTTGTAGAAGGAATAGCCGCCAGCGGTATTGCTAATCAAACCAAAATAATCCTGGCTGCCCAAATAGTTAATCCAGGGCAGCGGGGTATCGGGCCGGGTAATGACGTATTCCCGGTTAGCATCGTCAAAATATCCGTAACGCATTTTTCTTCTCCTGATTTTTCAACGCAGAGACGCGGAGGCGCGGAGAAAAATCCTCTGCGTCTCTGCACCTCTGCGTTAATTTTCTGTTGTTAAGCCATATCCGAAAGGAAATAGCGGTTCGTCGCCAGCGCCTAATGGCAGTTGTTCCATGCTGGCGGGCCAGGTGTAAGGCAGTTGGCCGGTGAAGAGGTGGTCGCCAAAGAGGTTGTCGGCAATGCCCTGCCCTTCGGTGCCGGGCAGCCAGGCGGCAATCCAGGCCTCGGCCAGGGGGAGGGCGTCGGTAATGAGCAACGGCCGTCCCGACAGCAAAATGACCACCACTTTGTCTGCCTGCTCGCCCATGCGTCGGATCAATTCCACATCGCTGTCACTCAGACTCAAATCGGCGGCGTCACCCCACCCTTCGGCATACGGCAGTTCACCCAAGACCACAATGCCCACGTCGGCGGGTGGATCAAAACTGTCAAAACGGCCAAACTTGTTGAACTGTACCTCGCCGGTGGCGGTGGCCCCTATCGCTTCCAGAATGGTCGTGCCTTCGGTGATATTGCCGGGTTTCCCCTGCCATTCAATGGTCCATCCACCCGATTGCACGCCAATGTCGTCGGCAAACGCGCCGGCGACAAAAATACGGGCGTCTTTGGACAGGGGCAGCGTCCCGGTTTCGTTTTGCAGCAGCACCAGCGATTGGCTGACCGCTTCTCGCGCCAGGGCGCGGTGTTCGGCCGAGCCGATCAAGCCGATGTTGGTGGTGTCGGCGTAGGGATTCTCAAACAGCCCCAGGTTAAATTTGGCGGTGAGGATGCGACGGACGGCGTCGTCAATGCGGGCTTCGGTGATGTCGCCATTCTCAACGGCCGTCAACATTGTGTTGATAAACCGCAGGTAATCATACGGCACCATGTTCATGTCTACCCCGGCATTAACGGAGATAACAACCGCTTCGTAATAGTTGGGTGTAATCTGGTCAATCCCCTGCCAGTCAGACACCAGGAAACCGGCAAAACCCAACTCTCCTTTGAGAACGTCCATCAGCAGGTATTGTTGGCCGTGCATCTTTGTGCCGTTCCAACTGCTGAAGCTAACCATGATGCTTTGCGCGCCCGCGTCTATGGCCGCCTCGTAGGGCGGCAAGTACAGGGCGCGCAGCGTGGCTTCGTCCACCTGCATATCCCCCTGGTCAAGCATGTAATCCTGGGTGGTGGAACTACCCCAGACCGTGCCACCGTCGCCGATGTAATGTTTGGGGGTGGCGAGAACGGCCGTCGCCGCACCTAAATCTTCCCCTTGTGACCCTTGCATGAAGGCTACGCCCAATTCGCTGACGAGTGCTGTGTTTTCGCTGTACGCTTCATACGTCCGCCCCCAGCGAATATCCTGGGGCACGGCAATCACCGGGGCGTAGTTCCAGGGGATGCCGGTGGCGCGGGTTTCGATGGCGGTAATATGCCCGATTTGCTGCACCAGTTCCGGGTTGCGGCTGGCCCCCAGGCCGATGTTGTGTGGGAAAATGGTGGCGTTTTTCAAATTGTTGTGACCATGAACGGCATCTACGCCATAAATAATGGGGATGGCTAAAGGAGTACCGAGGGCAGCTTCCTGATAGCTGTTCACCATTTCGGCCCACTGTTCCGGCGTGTTACCGGTGTGGGGGTAGCCACCACCGCCGCTGAGAATGCCACCGATGAAGTAATCGGTCACGGCCGTTGGCAAAATACTGTTCTTCTCTACCAGGGTCATCTGCCCAATTTTTTCGGCCAGGGTCATGCGCCCCAGTAAATCTTCTACTCGTTCAGCCGCGGGCAGGGTGGGGTTCAAATAGGCAGGAACGGGTTCGGCCGTTGGCGAGGGTTCGATAGCGGGTGCAACTTCCGTCGCGGCCGTAGCCGGTGGGCTGGTGGGGATAGCGGTGGGTTGTTGTTGGCAGGCTACGGCCGTGAACAACAAAATCATCCCCAAAATAATCATGTGTAAACGCCGGTCGGCGGTCATTTATCTAAATCCTATTGCGTATGATGTCATAAGCAGAAACGCATACGCCATACGCCATCCGTTCATGGTGACAGCACCAATAATGAAATGGATTGGCCGGGCAAGGTAATGGTTTCCCCGTTCGTCCATTCGATCGCGCCTAAATTTTCGGCATTGTGTTCCGCATCAAAGCGCCATAGTTCGGCGCTGCTGCTACCGGCGTACCCATCCACCTGCAAGGGGACAGCTACCTCATCTGGCCCACGATTGACCATCATCAAAGTCACCGCGCCATCATCGCGCCAGGCAGCAAAAATGGAAACATCCGCCACGCCAGAACTGGCATGTAGCTTTTCATTACCAAACTGCTGGTACATCTTGTAGACGTAGAAGGTAGGATTGGGGGCATTAATGGCCAGCAGCCCGGCGCCTCCCCGGCTGTGAGCGATGACAAAATAGGCCACCATGTCTACATCCTGCTCAATCATACGGCCTAACGAATCGGCCCACCAGATGGCGTTGTAGAAGGAGTCTGGCGTGGCCTCGCCGCCGAGGGTATTGCTCCAATTGGAGTTAACCTCCATGACAGCCACAGGCAGGTCACGGCCGGCTTCTTCCTGAATGACCTGGCGCAGATGGGGAATGATGGCATCCCATTCCGGGCTATTCTGGCGCAGCTCTTCAATAGTGGGGTTGGGATTGGTACCGCTGGCAGGGAAAGGATAGCGGTGGATGGCCACAACGTCTACCAGATCACCATTGGCGCGCAGGAATTCACGCATCCAGTCACGGCCGTTGGCATCTTGTGGATTATTGGCGTCTATGGCCGTGTATTGGCTCAAATCTGGCCCTATTAACAATATTTCCGGGTCAGCCGCTTTCATCGCTTCGGCAAATTCACGCCAACGTTGGTTAAAGTAGACTGTATCCCATTCCGTGAAACCGCGCGCCGGCGCATAGAGATTGGGTTCGTTGCCAATACTCCAATACTTAACCCCATACCCTCTGTCTTCATTCACCAGGCGCATCATGTCCACAGCTTCTTCGGGTGTGCCGCCCAGCAAATTAACATGAAAGACGATTTCCGCATCCACCATACCCGCCAGGTCCATCAGAAAATCTACCTGATTCGGCCGCACGGTATTTTCGTCACCCCAATTGCCGCCGGGAAAACGCAGCATGGTTAACCCCGACGATTGATATTCACCGAGCATGTTGGCGGGCACGGCCGTCCACGGGCCATAGTTTGTACCATAAACCCAGGGGTTAATTGGCCCCCGGGCGATACCGGCATTCACGTAGAGTTGATCGGGTAAAGCGGTGGCGGGGACGGGCGTGGGGGTTGGCGTGGGCAGGGAGGTGGGAGGTACGGCCGTAGCCTCCTCCTTTACCCCTGGCGGTTGGGAACAGGCAACCAAAACCAAAAGTAGCCATGCTACAACAAAAAATCGGTGCATTTTCTTGAACCTTCCTGGATTTTTATGACCTGATGCGTAGGGCGTCACCAGTTTGTAACCTGGTACGCCCTACCCATTATGTGTTGGCGACCTACTTCCTATTTATCAACACCCGTAACCACCAGACCCTGAACAAAGAATCGTTGCGCCAGGATGAACAAAATCAGGGGCACAACCAACGCCATCAACGAAGCCGCCTGAATAAGTTCTGGGTTGGAGCCATAAATACCATTAAACAGTGGCAACGCCACAGAAATAGGCCACTTGTCTCGTGCGGTAGATAAATAGATCAGTGGACCAAAGTAGTCATTCCAGGCATATACAATATGGAATACCGTAATAGCCAGCAGCGCCGGAAAAGATTGCGGCAGAATTACCGACCAGAGAATACGAAATCGGCTGGCCCCATCTATCATTGCGGCTTCGTCCATTTCACGAGGAATGGTCATGAAGTATTGCCTGAGGAGGAAAACATCAAAAGCGTTGGCAAAGAAAGTAGGCACAATGAGTGGCAACCATGTCCCCACCCAGCCAATTTTCTGGAAAAAAGTATAAGTAGGAATAACGGTCACAAATGCCGGTAAAAAGAGCGTCGAAATTAGGACCAGAAACAAAAAGTCACGGCCGGGAAAGTCAAATCGCGAAAATCCATAGGCCACAACCGTGCAAGACATCAACACGCCAATAGTAGATAAAACCGCATACATGGTGGTGTTATACATGAGACGCGGGAAATTGATGGTCTCCCACACGGTGCTGAAATTGCCCCAATAAGGAGCAAATTGCCAGGGTCGCTCTAAGGCTCGCCAGGAAACCGCGCAAGCAAACTCGCCACGGCCGAGATCGTCAGGATCAGCAAACGTACTTTCCCTTAGCCCTTTCTTAACCAGAACCAGCCCTTTCGACCCATTATCATTTTCGCTGCCTACACAGGTGTTCATAGGCACAGAGTAAGTTTCCATCTCGACGCCATTGTATTCCGCTATGGCGGCGCGAGCGGGCCAAAGGGGCGCCCCCAAAACAGACATTTGCTGTGGCGTTTTAAGCGCCGTCGAAATCATATAAAAAAATGGGGAAAGAAACATGAACAAGAGTATTAGCGCAAAGCCGGTGACAGTAAATGTTTTTGCAGTCTCACGTGGATGACGACGTCTGGATAGTGCTTTCATGGTTTGTTGACTCCTTAATTACGAGCGGGCTTCGCCGGCATAATAAACCCAGTAACGCGCCGTCCTAAACAAAAGCACAGTGAAGATGAGAATGATGACAAACAACAACCAGGCCATGGCTGAGCCATACGACATGTTTTGAAAGACAAAGAATGTTCGGTACAAGTAAAGATTGTAGAACATGGTGGCGCCACCTGGCCGCCCAGTCCCATTGTTAACCACCAGCGGAACCAGAAAATATTGGAACAGACCCACGATGGCCAGTACCAGGTTAAAAAAGATAACAGGTGAAATCATGGGGAAAGTGACATTACGGAAAGATTGAAATGCATTCGCGCCATCTACTTTGGCTGCATCATAGAGCGCGGTAGGAACTCCTTGCAAGCCAGCCAACGTAATGAGCATGGCGTTACCGATACCCCAGATACCCATAATGACATAGGTAGGGTATACCCAGTTGACATCGTTGGCCCAGTTAGGCACAATGGCTCTGGGGACGCCTATGGATAAGAGTGCGCGATTGATCCAACCTGTTTCGGGGTTGAGCATGCCTCCCCAGAGAAAGATAGCCGCCACAAAGGGAATGATGTAAGGCATGTAAAACAGGGTACGTATGGGTGTGGAACCTTTCAGATGGTGATTGTTCATCAGCAGCGCCAGACCCAATGGCAATAAAATCGCTACCGGGAGGGCAATCATGCCGAACCTGAATGTGATCCACATTGAACCCGGTGTTTGGCTACTAAAGCGCCATATTTGCGGGTCATTAAACAGTTGTTGATAGTTTCGCAGACCTACAAATTCAGGGGTACTCAAAATCCCATCGGTAATTTTGAGGTCAAGAAAGCTAAAAAACAGACTGGCCAGTATAGGCAGGATGGTGAAAACCAGGAATCCAATAAGCCAGGGTGAAATGAAAAGCAAACCCTCTCGCATTTCACGCCGTTTGACAGATGACAAGGCACGATAGGCTCTAAGCGACGGCAATTGGGGCATGCCACGGTTTAGTTGTTCAAACATAATCTCTCTCCTCTCTATCTTTGTCAAATGGTGAACAAAATTGCATCCTGGGTACCGCACCTACCCTGGGAATAGGCAGGATAGCCTCAGGTGCTATCCTGCCTATCATATCAGGTTATTGCCGATTATAGATAGCTTCGAGGTCTGTGACCAGTTGGTCCCATTCGGCATCGTAATCTAACTGATCGGGCGCGGTGTTCAGGAGGAGGTCAAAGAATGTCTGTCCTCGGGCCCAGGCTTCGGGGTAGTTGGGTTGATATTGTTCGGCGCTGGGTGCATCCGGATAAGAGAGGCCTGCCTCGAAAACAGCAATGCTCTCTGGCGATAAGAAGGGATATCGCTCTGTCTGTACGGTCCAGAAAGCTTCTCGTTTGTCCGGGATGGCTGGTAAGGCGCCATATACCGGCAGCAGTTTGTCTGCGCCATCGGTGATGAGGTATTGCAAGACAGCGTAGGCTTCTTCGGGATGTTCGGTACCGCTCCAGATACGGAAGGTGTCGGCATCCACACGGCCGTGATACTCGCCATCATCACCCACAGGCAAAATGCCAGCCTGGAATTCCAGACCCGCTTCGGCGAATTCACCCAGGCAGCAGGTGTACCACAAAGGCGTGACAATCATGGCCGCCCGCCCGCTGTTGAAGACGTTGCCGCTTCCCCATTCAGCCGCGCCGGTCACCGCCGCGGGCACCGCAAAGGGTTGTTCGCCCCAAATGGCGTCATAGACCCAGCGATTTGCTTCTTTCCAGCTTTCGGGCATGGTGGACACGTAACTGCCCGCTTCCTCGCCCTCATAGATTTTGGTAGCGCCCGCACGGTATGATGCCATGTAGTTTGTATGTGTCTGCCATTGCGGTTGGTAACCAACTTGCTGGATTTGGGTGCGGTCGAAGCCCTCTTCAGTGGAATTCAGGCCGTTGATGTCAATGGTCAGGCGACGGGCCACTTCAGAGAAGGTATCCCAGTTCCATTCAACTTCTTCACCATCCAGCTCATACATATCGCCATAGTTTTGCGGCGGGTAAGCCAGCCCCACTTCATCAAACAAGGCTGGTTGGAAGTAAACAGCAGCCGGGAATACAGCGAACGGCAAACCGACCTGCCCTTCCTCTGTCTGGTAAGAATCTACCAATGCCGGATCGAAGACAGATGTATCAAAACCGCTGGCATCGACCAGGGGGCCAATGTCCAACCATTGACCAAAGAAGGAGTTGGAGCCAGTCCAACCTACCGGGCCAATGACGTCAGGGCCGTTACCAGAAGCAATCTGGGTGGATAGAGTTTGAACAGCACTATCGTTGGGCACAATTTCCAGAACGAGTTCAATCTCATCTTGAGAAGCGTTGAAATCGGCCACAACTTCTTCTTGAGTGGCAACCTGTTCCGCATTTGTGCCGGTGCCTAGACCAACGAACCAGCGGATCTGAACCTTATCGCTGGCAGGCTCTTCAGCAGCCGGTTCTTCGGCCGGCGCTTCTTCTTCCATCGGTTCTTCGGCAGGCGCTTCTTCTTCAGCAGGCACTTCTTCTTCCATCGGTTCTTCAGCGGTTTCTTCTTCAGTGGTTGCCGGTTCTTCGGCTGGTTCTTCGGTAGCTGTGTCACCGCCACAGGCAACCAGAGCCAGGCCCAGAATCAAAGCTAATAGTAATAACAGAAAACGTTTTGTACGCATGTTCTTCTCTCCTTGTGCGTATCTGACTTTGAATTTGAATACTCGAATCACTAAGGTTTACTCTCACTTATAAATAGATTGTCTGTCCGGTTGTGATGGGGCTGTGCAAGGGGACAATTGACAACCTGGGAAGTTGTTATGCATGTGCCTGAACTTCACCTCCTTTTAAGTGGTTAGTAATAAGTAGTTGTGGTGTTGTCCTGGCCAACAACCTCTGGCGTACCAGGGCCACACCACCCCATGCGCCGGGATTACTTTCTGACGGCGCCATATCTAATTTTTCGGCTACCAACATTTCGGCAGCCAGGGTAGACAGTTCTGCTTGCCGCTGCCACTCGCGCAGGATGGCCTGACGCAGCATATCACCAGCACGGGCAATGCCTCCACCGAGGATAATCTTGTCTATGTCGAAAGCCATGATGAGCGCTTGTAAACCACGCCCCAGATAGGCGCCCGTGTGGTTGATGATTGTTTGTGCCGCCCGATTGCCCTGGTGAGCGGCCCGAAAAACGTCTACGGCCGTGACCCGCTCTACCTCTTCGCCTGGTTCCCATAACCCGGCGGTGATGGCCTGCTGCCCGGCGCGGGCAATGGCCGGCCCGGCGGTATACATTTCCAGACAACCGTGATTACCGCAGTTACAGCGGGGACCATCTGGTTCTACGACCATATGCCCAAATTCCCCGGCCATACCATGCGCGCCCCGGTAGAGACGGCCGTCTAAAATCAGGCCGGCGGCCAGACCGGTGCCAATGCTCACATAAGCCATATGCTGAATGGTATGCGTGGTGAAGAAGGTGTAATATCCCAGGGCAGCCAGATGCAGGTCATTTTCCAAATAACACGGTACGCCACCAAATGCGGCGCTTAACATAGCGCCGGCAGGCATGTCATCCCAATTCAGGTTAACCGCCAAGTGTACTACACCCTCATGGGGATCAACCCGCCCAGGGATGCCGATGCCGATGGCGCTGATGTGGTTCAAGGAAAAGCCAGACTGAGATAAGGCCTGGTATACAGCCGTTTCAATGCTTTCCAGGGTGCTGTGTGGTGTGCGTTTATCGGTGGGGCAGGTAAATTGGGCGCGTGATTGCAGGGTGGCATCTACGACCATAGCCGTAATGGTTGTGCCGCCGACATCTACGCCGACGATGGCCGTGTTCACGGCCGTTTGCCCTTGTTGCTCACCATTCATGGCATTCATCATTTGTTATCCAGCGCCCGATGATTCGCGCACGACCAACTCTGTGGGCAAAATCACCCGCCGCGCCGGTTTTGATCCATTATCAATAATGTCTAAAAGCGTCTCCACCGCTAAAGCACCCATCCGCCGAATCGGTTGGCGGATCGTCGTCAGCGGGGGAATGGCCAGCAAGGCCGGTGGCAGATCATCAAAACCCACGATGGCTACATCATCCGGCACAGAGATATTTTCTTCACGCAGGGCACGTAGCGCCCCCAACGCCATACTGTCTGAGGCCACAAAAATGGCGTCAATCCCTTTTGCCAGCAGCCGGTGGGTCGCCTCGTAGGCGCTGGCTTCGGTGTAATCTCCAATTTCTGTCAGCGATGGGTCTACTGTCCGCCCCCGGTCACGCAGCGCATTCCGATACCCTTCCTGCCGATCCAGGGCTGACCGGTTGTTCAAATGGCCGGTGATATGAGCGATACGCTGCCGGCCCAGGCGAATGAGATGGGTGACAGCTGCATGAGCGCCGGCCACATTATCCGTGTCCAGAAAATTGACATCTGGATGTTCATGGCGACCAATGGCTACAAAAGGAACATCGTTTTCAATCAGTTGGGGCACCAGCGGATCATCCAGATGATTACCAGCTGTGATCAGCCCATCAAATAAATTATTACGGATAATTTTGGGGTATAGGCTGGCTTCTTCCTCCTTCGTGTGGAATAGGAAGAGGGAGAGGGTCAATTCCAGCGGGTTGCACGCCTGGGTAATGCCCTGGATGAGACGGGGGAAGTAGGGGTCGGCGAATAACGCTTGCGCCGGTTCGGCAATGACCAGGCCAATGATATTGGCCCGCTGACCGGCCAGACGACGGGCAGCCGGGTCAGGCTGATAGCCGGTCTGTTCAATCACAGACAACACCCGCTCACGTACCTCCGGGCGCACGCTGATGTGGTTATTTACCACCCGCGATACGGTGGAGCGTGACACGCCCGACAACTCCGCTATTGTTTCCAGGGTCAACCGACTCATAAGCTCATAATTACAGCAGCCAAATAATATGGTAATTGCTAAAGAATAAGTTTGGCTGAGTGGAAGAATCCCCGTTTGGAAGCGCTCCCAAATATGTGCTTAAAAAAGCTTTTCATGTTCTGAAAAGCCCAATGAGCGCTGCGGCGTCAACTATATGAAAGTGGTGGTCTTCTCCTCAACCCTTCGTGGGAGCGCTCCCACGAAGTGGCAAAACTATAACAAAGCCAGGAAAGTTTGTCAACAGTTTGAACAAAATTCAGGGCGGGTTTTTTAGACAATTAGCCCAAGAAAGCGTTCCACATCATAAAGGCTGGCCTGGGCGGCGGGGGACCAACGCGGTGCTATCAGGTCGAAGGCATGGTCGGCGCCCGCTATCTCCACATGAACGCAGGGGATGTGATGGCGGTAAAGGGCTGTCTGTAGTTGGCGATGTTGGCCGATGTCTGGGCCAATGTCATGGCTGCCGTTGATGAGTAAGGTGGGTGGACAATGGGAACCCACATGGGTGAGCGGGGAAGCAAGTTGGTGCATGTCCGGTTCTTCGTGGGGCAGACCGCCTAACGTGAGAGGGATCATGTGGCGGGCTTCGACATAACGGCCGTCCGCCGCTAACCACCCACCCCGTTTTAACATCTTCTCCAACCAGGGCGTCAGCAAAGGGGGCGTGGCCGGAATGTGGCACAGCCGTTCATGCCCGCTGACGGTATCGCTCATGCCATAGTAAGAGATGACGCCGTGTACGGCCGTGTCCATCTCCCCCATATCCGCCGGGTCCAGGATGGGGTGGTTGGGAGTATAGGCCGCCAGCAGCGCCAGATGCGCCCCGGCCGACGCCCCCATCAGCACGATCCGATCCGGGTTAATGCCCCACGTGGTCGCGTTTGTTTTCATCCAGGCAATAGCCCGTTTGACGTCAGCAACCATGGGGATAATCGTGGCTTTGGGGGCCAGGGTATAAGCGACATCGGCAATGACATGACCTTGATTGGCCAGGTAGCGCAACAACGGCCGTGTGGTCCCCTGAAAATCTTTGTCCATGTAGTGCCAGCCGCTGCAGTGCAGGTAAATGATGCCAATGCCGGTATGGGGAACGCCGGCGGGTGGCTGCCAGATGTCAGCCAACAGTGATTCGCCGGTTTCGTGATGACAGCCAATGACGGTATTTTCGGAGACGGGCGCGGCGGGGGATGTTAACGGCCGTACTTCATACCGCTTGGTGCGCAGCCGCCACTGCAAATGAGGGGGGATTCGCGCCTGCCAATCAGCGCCAAAGGCGAAGGCGAATTCGTCGTGGGGCGCGGTCACGTTTTTGATGTGTTGCCGCGCCAGAAACAGGCCGGCCAGACCGGCCAGCAGCGCCAGCCAATCCCGCCGCCACAGCCCCAGCAGCGCCCCTTTCAAACTGATGAGCGCCAGAAATGGCGACAACGGCCCGGCAAATCCTTTGGGTATGGCCAGGAGAGGGAGGAGACGGCCGTCTGGCAGCCGCACATTCGCCAGAAATGCCAGCCAGGCCGTGCTTATGGTCAACAAACGCAGCAGTTGTTTCATCGTCTTTTATCGTAATCCGTAGTCCCATTACGGTTTACGGATAACGGTTTACGGATTACGGGTCACACTAACTCTAGCCATCGTTCCCTTCAATGATATGGTGGGTGATTTGTTCGATTTCGGCCAATGAAGCGCCCCGCGCTCGTTCAATTCGCTCCAGCGTGATAGTTGAACCCATCTAGAAAGTGGGCGCAAGTTTATCCTTTTTAGCTGTTTTGTGGTAGAACACAGGCAGTTAAGCGTATGGTGGGCAGCACGATACGCATGAGGCAGATTTTATTGTATTGGAGGCTGTGATGTTAGAGGTAAAAGATAACGGCGCCACGCAGGCGGGCATAGAGCAAAACAAGGGGATGCAGCCAATCACGCCATCTGGGCATCTGGATCAGATGTTTCGCCAGACGCGGGCTTACCACGCCCAGTTGAGCCAGATGGCTGATCTGAAAGCCAGCATGATGTTTACGCTGGCCTCGGTCATCGTCACCATTTCCATCCGGTATCTGGAAGACCCCTACCTGCGTTGGCCCGTCATGGTTCTCATCGCCGGTTCGCTGGTGACAATTGTTGCCGCGGCCTATGCGGTGATGCCCAAACTAAACTTGAATACGAAGCCCGATTTGCGTGATCCACATACCAATCTGCTCTTTTTTGGCACGTTTAGCCATCTGGAATACAGCGAGTGGGTGGCCGAATTGGACCCCATCTTGCACGATCCGAACCAGGCGTATGAGGCGATGCTGCGGGACATTTATGAGATGGGCATTTACATGGGGCGAAAGAAATACCGTTTCATTCGCATCGCCTATGTTTCTTTCCTGGTGGGCCTGGTGATGAGCATGTTGACGTTTGTGCTGGTGGAACTGGCGAGGCTCTAAGTATGACTTCATTCTAAAGCACATAGATGATCTGCTGCAAGCAGAGCCGTAGCACAGATTGGCATTTTGCCAAATTGCGCCACGTTTATGGAGGAGGTTGACGCCTTATGATTTCTGAAAGCAAAAATATAAAACGCTTTGTTTTGTTGGTTTTTCTGGGGTTGCTCGTGGCCTGCCAGAATGAACCCCGCCTGACAGAAGTGGATGTGCAAGCCACAGTAGACGCCGGTATTGCCGGGACAATGATTGCGCAAGGAGTGGTCAGCACCTCGGTGGCCCAAACAGTAACAGCACCAGAAACTCCGGCTGAACTGGCTACCTTGCCACCCACCGCAACCCCCATCCCGGCGGTCATTTTAGAAACGCCCACACCGGTGGATACGCCCACACCGCCGCCGACCAACACGGCCGTACCCACCGACACGCCCGCGCTACCTACCGATACACCCACGGCCGTGGCCACCGATACCCCCATCCCCCTGCCCACCAACACGCCGACGCCGCCACAACCCACCAGGCCGCCGGCCACAGCCACCCTCCCCCCAAACCCTGTCTTTGGCGGCCAATTCCTGCCTAACCCCTCCTTTGAAGATGGTTGGTACAACATGTGGGGGTTGCCCGAATTGCAGCTACCTAATGGCTGGGCTTTTGAATGGGATGAAGGCCCCACCGGTTATGGCTCCAACGCCTGGGATCAGTGGTATCGTCCCGAAACGCGAGTATTGCCCTCTGCCCAACTACCCGAAAGTGAACGTGGCCTCTTTATCAAAGAAGGCAATCACACCATCAAGATTTTCAAAGGAAACGGCCCCATTAGTTTCCGTATATACCAGGATGTGAACCTGCCCGCCGGTACTTATAGATTTACTATTCGGGCTTATCCTGACCTGGTCATGGCTTACAATGGCAACTCAAAAGTATTCTCGACCGACCCCTTCGCCGGTGAAGTCCGCATTATTGGGCCGGGCGGCGGCACGGCCTGGCTGGCGCCAACCTTTGGCGTCTGGAACGACATTCCCTTCACGTTCACCCTCAATGACCCGGCCAGCGTGCGCCTGGGCATTGGCATCCGCGCGCGGTATGGTCTGATGAACAACGGCTGGTTTTTTGATGATTGGAAGTTGGAGCGCGTCGGGGGATGATGAGGTGAGTAGATGATGGGGTGACATCTGACACCTAAACACCTGATACAGAAACAAGAAGGATTAAGTATGAAATTAGGTATTATTGGCCTGCCAGGGGCGGGCAAGACGACAATTTTTAATGCGCTGACGAAGGGCAATGCCCCGGTGGGGCAGAGTATGGGTGGGCGGTTTGATGTACTCACGGCCGTCGTGGACGTACATGATGCGCGGGTAGATGTGCTCAGCCGCATGTTCAACCCCAAAAAGACCACCTACGCCCGCATCACCTATACCGACATTGCCGGGCTGAAAAAGGGGGCCAGCGAAGGGGGCGGTATGCCCGGCGAACTGCTCAACCATCTCGCCGGGTTGGATGGTTTTGTGCATGTCGTCCGCGCTTTTGAAAGCGACCTGCACCCGCACCCCGACGGCCGTGTAGACCCCGCCCGTGACCTGATGACGCTGGACACGGAATTTATCCTCAATGACTTGGGGGCGGTGGAGCGGCGGCTGGAAAAGCTGGAAGGTGGTTTGCAGCGCGGCGCGTTTAAGAACCGGGCGGAAGCGGAGACGGAGTTGGCTCTGTTCCAGCAGATGAATGAGACGTTGACGGCGGAACGGCCGTTGCGCATCCTCCCCCTTACCGACGAACAACTCAAATCCCTGCGGGGGTATGGCCTGCTGACGCTCAAACCCATCGTCCTCATCTTCAACATTGGCGATGACCAGCCGGAAGTGGCCCTGCCCTATGATGTGCCCCACACTGTTGTCACCAATTTGCGCGGCAAGCTGGAGATGGAACTGGCGCAATTGAGCGCCGCCGGGGATGAGGAATCCCTCGCCATGTTTATGGAGGAGTACGGCGTCACCGAACTCAGTCTGGATAAAATCATTCGCCTGAGCTATGACCTGATGGGGCTGCAATCCTTTTTTACGGTGGGTGAAGATGAGGTGCGGGCGTGGACGATTGAGCGGGGGTCAACGGCCGTTGACGCCGCCGCCACCATCCATACTGACCTGGCCAAAGGGTTCATCCGCGCTGAAACGGTGCATTACGATGACCTGCTCGCCCTGGGTGGGATGCCCCAGGTGCGCGCCCACGGCAAGATGCGCCAGGAAGGCAAAACCTACCACGTCCAGGACGGCGACATTATCAACATCAAGTTCAATCTATAGAATTAACCACGGATAGGACGGGTAAGACGGATTTTCACGGATAAAAATCCGTGGGCATCGGTTACATCCGTATCATCCGTGGCTAAATTGCCCGTGTAATTCCGAATAGAGTCTGCGGAATGAGGAATCCCTTTCAAGTGGCTGCCGCGTAGGGATTTCTCGCCGGGGACGGCTCGGAATGACAGGTGAGGTGGTGGGTGTGGACGGCCGTTCCTGATTATCTCCCTCCCCTCTCTACCGCCTGAGTTGTATTCTATTTGGTGAATAAGTACACTGATATTATGGATCTGATCAACGGCATTCGAGAAAAATTCAGTCAGAATCGGTTTGAATTTTCCAAACACGCGGCCGACCGAATGATCTTGCGTCACATTGCGGTGAGTGAGATTCGAGAGGGGATTCGGAACGGAGAGGTCATTGAGGATTATCCCCAGGATAAATATGGGCCAAGCTGTTTGATTCTTGGATTGACGCGCCAAAACCGGCCCTTGCATGTTCAATGCAGTTATCCCGTTCGGCCCCTTGTCAAAGTAATAACGGTTTATGAACCCGATCCACATGAATGGATCGGCTTCAAAGTGAGAGTGACTTAAAATGTCAGCAGAGGCTTTCCCAGAAAGGTTGGTTGAAAAAAAGGTGACCTACACCTTATTAAAGGATGACAGGTTTTATATCATCGAGGGTGTTCCAGCGCGGGTAAATGTGGAAACTGGTGAGCAGCTCTTTTCACCGGAAACAGTAGAAAAGTTGCAGCAAATTATCTGGGAACAAAAGAAACCCGCTCGCCAGATTACCACCCCCATCTATGAGTTTGCTTCTACCTGATACTCCCCCGGTCATTCTGAATGGAGTCTGCGGAAGGAGGAATCCCGTTCACCCGGCTGTGGCGCAGGGATTCCTCGCCGGGGACGGCTCGGAATGACGGGTGAGATGATGGGTTTTGACGGCCGTGCAGACCAGCGCTGGCAAGTATGTGCAGGCGAGATGCGTTGGGGTACGGCCGTAGCTAAAGACAAATGGACGAATGTATCCGCCAGATTGAGGCGTATGCCCAAGAGATAATGTGCCAATGCGAAATTGCCCACGACTACAAACACGTAGATCGGGTGCGGCGATGGGCATTGCGGATCGCCGAGAAAGAAGGGTATCGGCACAGGGAACGGGTGCAGGCGGCAGCCTTGTTGCACGATATTGGTCTGCTACACGGCCGTGCCAGGCATGGCCCACGTGGTGCCGAAATGGCGGCTACATTCTTGCAGCATAACGGTTTTTTTGGCTCCGAAGAAATCACGGAAATCACGCGGGCGATTCACAACCACACTTCACTTGATGGCGAAGGTACACTGGACTTTATCCTGCGTGATGCCGATATATTGGATTTGTTAGGCCCGGTGGGCATTATGCGGGCGTTCACGTCTAAAGCTGCCCAACCGGAATATCTGCCAGACAATGTGAAAGGAGACACCTGGGGCATCACGGCCGTCCAAGTAACAGAACGATTCACTTCTGGACAGGGAATCGGGCCGACGATTGTGGATCATCTCAATTTTCAGATTAGCTGTTATGAGAACCTGCACACAGCGTCAGCACGAGAATGGGGACGGCCGTTGCGGGCAACGATACAATCGTTTACATGCGAATTAGAAAAACAAGTTTCGATGACTTGACTTCATACCATGCATGGTACATGGAATGACCAATCCTCATATGAAAATTGTTGCGGTTATCATTGCATTGTTGGTATTGATCTCTATTGCATGGGCTGTCTTATCTGCCCTGCGTTTTCAGCCTGAGGAGGCAATTTTATATTGGGATGTAGATACAATGTATAGGTTTGAGGCTTCTTCAAAGCAGTCCTATCCACTGGAGATTCAAACAGATGGCAATATATTGTCAGCAACCTTTGATCGCAACAACGGAGAGATTGCATTTGCTGATGCCAATGGACTAAAAACGGCATTTCTAAATGGCGATTCCCAGCAACTCCTGATAACCCATGAGAAAGAAATACTAAATCAAGACACCTTATATCGGGTAAAGTATGTGCCTCTTGAATGGTCTCCGCATGGTGATTACATCCTGTTAAGGCGAATAGGTTATGAAACTGCTGGCATTTTTCAGTTTTCGAGAACAGATGGTTTACTCCAACCTCTCCCTGCCCTACATTACGGAGGCGTAGATTCTCTACAATGTGAAACAGGGTTAAGCTGGTCGCCTGATGAAGACGCCATTGTGACAGGAATTTGGGGCATAGGCTTTTGTGACGGAAATGGCGGTATTTTTGTTATCAAAGTACCATCCCTTACAGTAGAGAAAATCTTTACAGGGACACTCAGTTTGATCCCCCCAGATCAGGAAGTTATCAATTTAGCTGGTGGGTCAGCTTACATGAAATGGTCTCCTGATGGGCAGCACATCGCATTTGTTCAAGATGAGTATTTTCCTGAGGAACAGTATCA
Organism: Anaerolineae bacterium; assembly: GCA_023382655.1. Lineage (GTDB taxonomy): Bacteria > Chloroflexota > Anaerolineae > Promineifilales > Promineifilaceae > CAADGU01. The sequence goes on from JAHDWK010000017.1 coordinate 114,718, forward strand.
CTCTTTATTGATGCTAATTGACCCTCAGACCAGGCAAACCCAAGTAGTTGTAAATTCAGCGGAGGGAGACATTACTACACCTCTCTGGTCACCAGACAGCCAACAAATTTACTACCTCATTGACCATCAACCGCGTCTAAAACGCGATCATTTCTACTTTGAAGACCAAATCGGAGTGGCGCAGGATGAAATCTACAAAGTGGATGTAAATTCTGGTCAATCAACACGTTTGTACGCGGGTCATAACCTGGAACTTGTATCAATATCCCCACAAGGGGAATGGATAGCGTTTTTGCAATGGGAATCAGAAGACGGCTCTGAAACAAGTCGTATATTGTGGCTACTTCATACTTCTACAAAACAGCTAGTGCAAGTATCGGAAATACAGGCCGAGCCTTATAGTTCAGGCTTTATCGGATGGGAAATAATTGAGTGAAGCTATCTGTCGGTTAGACGACTATTTCACGCAAAACCGATTACATGAGGAGAAAGAAATGGAAGAAAGGATTAACGAACTATTGTCCCAATTGACGTTGGAGGAAAAGGTGGCGTTGGTAGCGGGGAAGGATATGTGGACGACGGTGCCCATTGAGCGCGTGGGCATCCCGCAGATGAAGGTGACGGACGGGCCAAACGGGGCGCGGGGAGCCGACATGGGCGGGGATACCACCGCCGCCTGCTTCCCCGTCGGCATTGCCCTGGGGGCCACCTGGAACACCGACCTGCTCTATGAAGTGGGGCAGGCGTTGGCCGCTGAGGTGATGTCCAAAGGGGCGCACGTCTTGTTAGCGCCAACGGTCAACATTCATCGTGGGGTGTTGAACGGCCGTAACTTCGAATGTTACGCCGAAGACCCCCTGCTCTCCGCCGACCTGGCCGCCGCCTACATCAAAGGGCTGCAAAGCCAGGGCGTGGCCGCCTGCGTCAAACATTACGTCGGCAACGACTCCGAATTTGAGCGGCACAGCATGAGTTCGGACATCGGCGAACGGGCGCTGCGGGAGATATATCTACGGCCGTTCCAGACGGCCGTGCAAGAAGCCCAAACCTGGACGCTCATGTCCTCCTACAACAAGGTCAATGGCACCTATGTCAGCGAAAGCAAATGGCTGTTGCAAGACATCCTCAAAGACGAGTGGGGCTTTGACGGCGCGGTCATCTCGGACTGGTGGGGCAGCTACAGCAATAACGCCGCTGCCGGTGGCCTGGATTTAGAGATGCCCGGCCCGGCCCGCTTCATGGGCGCGCACCTGGTGGAGAGGGTACAAAAGGGGGAACTGGACGAAACCCTCATTGATGACAAAGTGCGCCGCATCCTGCGCACCATGTTCCGCACCGGCGTCTTTGACCAGCCGGAACTACAGCCCGAATTTGCCGACGACCGCCCCGAAACCCGCGATCTCATTCGTCGCGCCGGCATTGAAGCCATCGTCCTCTTCAAAAACGAAAATGACATCCTGCCCATCAACAAAGAGAAGGTCCATTCCATCGCCGTCATTGGCGCGAGCGCCCGTTGGACGCCCATAATGGGCGGTGGCAGCGCGCAGGTGGCCGCCCATTACGCCATCTCCCATCTGGAGGGGATCAAGGGCGCGGCGGGAGAGCGCACGGCCGTACACTACGCCATCGGCACCCCCACCACCTTCAAACTGCTGCCCAAGCTGGATACATCCTGGACGAACCATTGGACGGCCGACATTTTTAATAATTACGACCTGGAGGGTCGGGCTACGGTGAGCCAACCGGCGCGCAAAGCCGAAATCTTCCCCATGAATGACATGCCCGCCAGCGTCGGTGAACAGTTTTCCATCCGCTACACCACCACCTTCACCCCGCCCGAAGGTGGCGTGTACACCTTCAGTCTGGTCAGCGGCGGCCTGACACGCCTGCTGGTGAATGGGGAACTGCTGATTGACAACTGGACGCAGCAAACCAAGAGCGAACTGTACTTCCACCAGGCCAGCACCGAGGTGCGCGGGCAGGTAGAACTCAAAGAAGGGCAACCGGCGGAACTGGCGGTGGAATACAGCGCCCGCAACGCCGGGCTGCGCGTCTGGCGTGTGGGCTGCCTGCCACCCGTGCCCGACAATCCCATCGCCCAGGCAGCGCAGTTGGCTGCCACCTGCGACCTGGCACTCGTTTTTGCCGGGCTGTCCGGTGAATGGGAGAGCGAAAGTTACGACCGGCCGCACATGAATTTGCCCGGCGCGCAAAATGAATTGATCACGGCCGTGCTCGCTGCCAATCCGAACACCATCGTCATCCTCAACACCGGTTCGCCGGTCAGTATGCCCTGGGTGGCCGACGCCCCCGCCATTTTGCAAACCTGGTACGCCGGGCAAGAAGCGGGCAACGCCCTGGCCGACGTGCTGTTTGGCGAAAATGACCCCTCTGGCCGCCTGCCGCAAACCTTCCCTGTGCGCCTGCAAGACAACCCCACCTTCATCAACTACCCCGGCGAAAACGGCCACGTGCTGTACGGTGAAGGCATCTTTGTCGGCTACCGCTACTACGAAAAGAAAGAGGTGGCCCTGCTCTTCCCCTTTGGGCATGGGCTGTCTTACACCACGTTTGCATACAGCAATTTGCGACTAAACGGGAGCGAATTCAAACCAGGCGACCACATCGAAGTGAGCGTGGACGTGACCAACACCGGCCGCCGCACCGGGCAGGAGGTGGTGCAGGTGTATGTGCGGGATGTGGCGGCGAAGCTGGCACGGCCGTTGAAGGAACTCAAAGCCTTCACCAAAATCAGCTTGCTTCCCGGCCAGACCCAAACCGTCACCCTGGCGCTGGATGAATCCGCCCTGGCCTACTATGACCCGGCCAAACCGGGTTGGGTGGCTGAAGCAGGCGAATTTGAAATTCATGTCGGCCGTTCCTCGCAAGATATCCGCCTGACGGCCGTCTTCACCTGGGCCGGCGAAGGGTGCGTTTTGGACCCGCTGGACAAATCCACCCGGCTGCACGTGGGCCTGACATTGCGCACCCTGCTGGATGATGACATTGGCGCGCAGGTACTGAACAAACACCTCAGCGGCATGGCCGATCATCCCCAGGCGCAAATGGCCATGGATTTGACGCTGGAACAGATCGCCGCCTTTGTGCCCAACATCATCACCCATGAAAAACTGGTGGCCATCAACGCCGATCTGATGCGGCGCGGCGGATGATTTGTCAATGGAACGCGGATAAACGCGGATTTTCAAGATAAAAATCGGCGAAAATCCGCGTTCTATTTCCTCAAGGTGATCATGAACCAAAACTGGCAATTCCCACTCACTTACTTGCTTTTGGTTTTGCTTTTGGGGGTGCTGGTAGCCTGTGGGGCGCTGACGCCCGAACCGACCGCAACGCCAGAACCAACCCCAACAGCCACACCCGAACCTACCCCCACGCCGGAGTGGATGCGCGAAGGTTGGACGCTGGTGTGGCAGGATGAGTTTGACGGCCCGGAAATCAATGCCGACAACTGGACGCATGAAACGGGCGGCGGGGGTTGGGGCAATGCCGAATGGGAAAATTACACAGATCTGCCTGCGAATTCATTCATTGAAGATGGCAAACTGGTTATTGAGGCATTGGAAGAGCTTTCTGGTGGACGGCCGTACAGTTCCGCCCGCTTGATTACCCGTGAGAAAGTGGAAGTGGAATACGGCCGTGTCGAAGCCCGTATTCAAGTCCCCTTCGGCCAGGGCATCTGGCCCGCCTTCTGGATGCTGGGCAACAACATTTTCCAAAAAGCGTGGCCCACCGCCGGGGAAATTGACATCATGGAACATATCGGCCGCGAGCCGCACACCGTGTACGCCACCGTCCACGGGCCTGGCTATTCCGGCGGTAATGGCATTGGCGATTCGATTGATTTAGGGATGCCGGTTGCCAACGATTTTCACGTGTTTGCCATCGAATGGGAGCCGGAAGAAATCCGCTGGTACGTGGATGACATCCACTACCACACCGTTACCCCCGACGACTTACCGGCGGAGGCGACCTGGGTATTCGACCATCCTTTTTATCTGCTGCTGAATGTGGCGGTGGGTGGCAATTGGCCGGGTTATCCAGATAACACCACCATCTTCCCCCAGCGAATGCTGGTAGATTATGTGCGGGTGTATGAACCATAAGAGTAAATAGAGGTCATGTGATTTTAGCGGGAGTTGATTTAGCCTGGCGAGGCAACAAAAATCCTTCAGCAATGGCAATCGGTGAATTGGCCCATAGTGCAATTGAAATACGTTCAATTGCACCGGCTGTTTATGGAGCTGAAAACATATTGAGTTCGTTGCAGTCAGAAAAACGCCTGGTTGGTATTTCAATAGACGCCCCACTAATCATTCGCAACTCACACGGACAGCGCACTTGCGAGAGAGAGGTTGGAAAAGTCTACGGTTCAAGGAAAGCCTCTTGTCATACATCAAATACATCTCTATATCCACATGCAACGAGCGTTTCTCTTTCTGAAAATCTGGAACGCATCGGATTCACACATCTATCAAAAGATCAATGGCAAATCGAGTGTTATCCTCATCCTGCCATCATCGAAATATTTGGATTACCTGAGAGGCTGAAGTACAAGAAGGGAACAATTCAAGAAAAGCGATATGGCCAGATTCAGTTGGCGCATAAAACCAAAAAATTGGTACACAGTAGTGTACTCAGGCTCATAATTGGGGAAGATTTTTCACATTTCTATGACGAATCGAGAATATTATCGTTTTCCGGGCAATCACTAAAGGACAACGAAGATGTGTTAGATTCGGTACTCTGCCTCTATATCGCCGGTTTGTATGCTCTTGGATATGAGGGGAGAACATTCGGAAACATTGAGCCAGGTTATATCTGGGTGCCAAGCGGACGATGCATTGAATGAATCAACCATGCAGCCACGGTTAAACCCTTGCAGGTTGCCACCGGGGCAAGCAACATGAAACCAGTATGAGCATGGGCAGGTTACATTTGGCTATGTGTGCGACCATGTCTTGAGGAACTGCACCAACGTCTTGAGCAAATTATCAAACACTGCCAGACGCGCCACTTCATAGCCATGACTATTTTCGCGGACGTGCCCAATGCAGGCGATGCGTGGGGCCAGACCGGCATATGCCAGCAGGCTGGCGTCGCTGGCCGCGCCATCGTACACGGCCGTTTGCAATTCCGTACCCACCGCCAGCGCCGCCTGGCAAAACTGTTGCAGCAGCCGCTGATCATAAGTGGCTAACCGGTCTTTACTCCAAATCGCCGGACGGCCGTCAATCTGCAACGGGACGCCAGCCGGGATGGGCGCGCCATCTACGGCCACAAACAGTTCTGGCTGCACCTGCCGTGCCAGGTGTTTGGCCCCATGTCCACCCAACTCCTCACTGGTCACAAAGGCGATGATCGTCGGCTGATGCGGCTGTACCCCCTCGGCTTTTAGAGTCGCCAACAGCCGGAGCAGCGTCATCACACCGCCCCGGTCATCAAATGTCCAGGCAGCAATGAGGGGATTGGCCGGGTCGCCAAAGAGATAGGGGCCACGCCCCACCGCTACCGGCACACCGGGAGAACCAACCCGAACCCCACGGGCCTGCAACTGGGCCGGTGACAGGCCGGTGAGGATAAATACATCCGACCAGGTGATCGCTTTTTCACCCAATTCACCGCCATGTGTGGATCCCATGGAGAAGACGCCGGTAATCGTCTCTTTATCACCCAGGATGGAGACCGGCGACTCCCCTAACTTCCAGGGCAACAACCCACCGCTACGGTCTACGCGCAAACGGCCGTCCGGCTCAATGCGCGTCACCACAAACCCAATTTCGTCCATATGGCTGGCAAATACACAGAGCGGAGCGGTAGGGTCACGGCCGTCCAGCCGCACCACCACATTGCCCGCCGCATCCAGTTCATGGGCATACCCCATCTCGTCTAGCTTCCGCTGCACAATCCCGGCCAGACCACTTTCCCACCCCGATGGCGCGGGCACGTGCAGCAATTCCGTCAATAATTCCACTGCCGGGTGATTGTTCATCTACTTTTCTCCTCGTCGAACCTGATTTTGTTCTCTTCGTTTGGGCAACCTAAACACCATTAAACTCCGGCTGGTATCTGACAATGCCCGTTACCCCATCCAGCGCACCCGGTTTTAAGGCCATCACCATAAAGGCCTCATCGGGCACCTCTATTTCCCAACGAATGCCAAACCGGCTGGCCGATGCAAAACCAAAACGCGGGTAGTATTCGGGATGGCCGAGTACGATTAAAATCTCATGCCCGGCCTGCCACAGCATCTCAATGCCGGTTTGCGTCAATTGGGCGCCAATGCCCTCTCGTTGGCTGTGGGGTGATACCGCCAAAGGGCCGAGGCCCACGGCCGTGACCACCCCACCATTTTCATTCGTAATCGTCACCGGCGTAAAGAGGATGTGCCCCACCACCTCCCCTCCCCGCTCGGCCACCAATGACAGCGTCACCACGTCCCGTCGCCGCAGGGCGTCCACCAGGTCAGCTTCCGCCGGGCGGCCAAACGCGGCCTCATTCACCTGCCGCACAGCGGCTTCATCTTCCGGTTGTTCTCGGCGAATCTGGATCATCTTTTTGCCTCCATTACCTGTGGGGATTCTATCATCGGGCATTGATTCTAGCGATGGAACACGTGAGGCGTGATCCGTGAATTGTCACGCATCACGCCTCACACCCCCTGCAACATCATCTGCCGCGGTTTGCGGGTATAAAACGGGGCCTGCAAACGCATCACCTTTTGCAGGAGTTTGAAGGTGACGGGGAACCGGTCATACGCAATCAGGCCAAAAGGTGGGGACGGGTCGTAATGCACCGCCAGTTGCACCTGGCGGGCGGTGGCCTCGTCGGTCAGTTGGGCGATCAGGTGCAGGGCCATATCAATGCCCGCCGAGACGCCGGCCGAATTGATGATCTTGCCCGACTGCACCCAACGTTCCTGCACATACCGCGCCCCATACGGCCGTAGATAACCGGCATATCCCCAATGCGTGGTGGCGTCGTGGCCTTGCAGCAGCCCCACGCTGGCTAATAACAGCGCCCCGGTGCAGACCGATGTGGTGAACTGCGTGGTTTGATTGGCCGTCTTGATGTAGTCGCGGATGGCCGGGTGGCTCATGGCGCGCAGGGTGGGTGTGCCGCCGCCGGGCACGATCAGCACGTCCGGGTGGGGCACGTCGGCAAAGGTCTGGTTGGGCATAAAGGTCAGGCGGCTGTCGCTGGTGACGGGGATGCGCTGTTCGGCAACCACTACCGGCTGAAACTCCGGGCGGATGCGCGATAGCGCCGTCATCATTTCCAGGGGGCCAACCAGATCAAAGACGGTCAGCCCATCGTAGATGACCAGGGCAATCGTTTTGACGGCGTCTGGCCTGGCGGGGGCGGCGGTGGACAGATGTCCATTCACCCGTGACCAATCAATACCACCAAACGGCGGATGGGGGTCCCATTCGGCCATGATCTGCACCTGTTTGGCCGTCTTCAGGCTGCGCAGCCGGGAGACCAGCAGCAGGGACATATCTACGGCCGTTGCCGCCCCCGCCCCGGTGATAATCTTGCCCTCTTCCACCCAGGGCTGCCGTACATATTCCGCACCCGCCGCTGCCAGTTCCGCTGCATACGCCCAGTGGGTGGTGGCCTGCTTGCCTGGCAGCAGACCGGCAGCCGCCAGCACCAGCGCCCCGGTGCTGAATGAGCCAATGATCTCGGCGGTGGCGGCAGCACGGCGGACATACTCTATCAGTTCGGGGTTTTGGGCGACGGGTACGGGCGTCTCGCCACCACCAATGACCAGCAGCGCATACGGATTGGGTACATCGGCAAAGGTTTTCTGCGGCCGTACCGGCAGTGGTGTACTGGACGGGATAAAGTCGGTGGTGGGGCCAACCACCACCGTTTCGTAAGGGGACATCATCGTGGCGCTGACCCAGACATGGTGGGCGGCAACCAGTTCTAACAAGGAAAAACCGGGGTAAATCACCAGAGCAATCTGTTTCTTTTGTTTCTTATCTGTAGACATGAGGTTTGTCTCCTTCAGAATAGTGGCTGGTGGCTGGTGGCTTGCACCAGCCACTATTAACCTGATTAACCTAACTGCCGGGGGAAGATGCCTTCAACCAGCTTGCCATCCTGGGGGAAGCTGAAGGCAAATTCCATCTGCCCGTTTTCAAAGTTGGCGACGACTACCCAGCGAACATACCCTTCAGTAGTGGAGGGGGCCATGGTCACACTCTCGATGGATTGGTACGCACCCATGACTTTGCTCACTTCTTGCCGGTAGGCCAGAAAGGCAGCTTCGTTGATGCCATTTTTCATCGTCTGCGACCAGTCCCGGCTCCAGACGGCGTAATCGCCGCTGGCAAAGCCTTGCATGGCGTTCTCCGCCAGTTCAGTAGCCTGTGCCTGGGTGAGGACTGAAACCGCTTCCTGATCGGCTGTGTTGCTGCCGCCACAGGCCACGGCCGTTACCAGCAAAGTGAACAACATCATCCATCCAAATACGCGATACTTGATCATTTTCTTGTCTCCTTTTTGTTTGTTGGCCGGTTGGTCAACAGAATGGGCCAGCCCCGACCCGGAAACACAGGCACAATCGTCCATTTCTTCCAGGTAAGCAGGCTGGCAGGAACAGGCAGCCGCGCCCGCTGCTGCCGGATAATCAGCGCCACCGCAGTGCCAGCAAGGGGAAATGCCCGCTGCCACCAGCGGTACCCCTAGCAATGCAGCCCCCATTTCGGCCCGTTGCCAGTTGCCGGTCACAGCCAGGGCGGTACGGCCGTTTGCCAGCAGCGAGAGATGGCCGACGGCCGTAAACCCCGCTTTGCGTATCCCCGCCCCTGACGCCCCATTTTCCGGGGCGCGAATAATCCAGAAGTAATACGCTGTGCCCACTTCCTGCACAAGAATTTCTTGCAGCAGGCGTGGGTAAACGCCCCGCCCACGATAAGCAGGCAGCGTGGCAAAATCCCACAGGTAGCGATGCAGCGGCAGCAGCCGGAAATCCAGACCCAATTCGCCAATAGCGGCGCGCTGCGTCGCCACCCAGCCATAGGCCACCGGGCTGCCCTGCCAAAAGGCGACGTAGGGCCGGTGGCCTTGTTGGCAGCGGTGGTGAATTTCACGGCCGTCTAACCGGCACAGGTCCGCCAGCAAAGCACCATTTTGAATCTTTTGCACGTGAAAATTTTTGAGAGGCGGCAGCGCGGGTAAAAAATCATCGCGCCACCAGGTTGCCAGAGCCATTGTCATTCTCCTTTTTTGAGTGAAGATGAACAAAGGGTATCTGGCTGTCGGGCGAACTGTCATTCGCCTTTGGGCGAATCAGGCAAAAAAACACCCGGTGTCAAATAACGCCGAGTGGTTTTGAAGAGTCGGATTTTAGGGCAAGGCACTGTTCTGTACAGCCCATTATGAAACGAGACCCAGTTCACGGGCGCGGGCAATGGCCTGGGTGCGGCTGTTAACGCCCAATTTGCCATAGATGTGCTCGGCATGTTTTTTAGCGGTCGCCACTGTAAATACCAGTTTATCGGCAATCTCCCGGTTGGAATACCCTTCACTCATCAGCCGCAGCACCTCCAACTCTCGCTCACTCAACGGTTCCAGCAGCAAGCGATTGGCCGGTGGCGCTGCCGGTTGGGTGTTAACAGCCAACAGACGATTCAGATAAACAGCAGGCACATCGGGCTGCTTTTGCAGCCGGGTTAACAAAGCCATCACCCCCTGTCCCGCATCCAGAAAGGTGCGCAGCAAACCCGCTGGCTCCGCCAGAGCCAGGGCACGGCGCACGGCCGTGTCTGCCTCATCCCCCTCACCCAACTGTGCCCGCAACAACCACAATTCCACCATATCCCGCACCCGCCCCGCCGCCTCTGCCGCCGGCAGCAGCGCCGCCACCAGAGTTGCCGCCTCCTGTCTCTGACGGCGCGCCAGGAAATAATACGCCTGGGTAATTTGCTGGCGGGCATAGACCTCGTGGCGCGGGTCGGCGGGGATGTCACGGCCGTCCGGCAGCCACGCCCCCGCCCTGCTCACATCCGCCTGTGCCAGCCAAAACCGGCTGATCAAGGCCAGCGTCAACAACCGCCGCTGTGGGTGCGTGGCCTGAAGAACCCGCTGCTTTGCCTGCTGGATGGCCGCCGCCGCCGCTGTCATTTCCCCCTGCGCGGCATAAATCCGCGCCAGTAACGCATACCCATACGCATCCAGGCTCATCTGCTCAGCCTGGGATTGGGAGACGGCCGTTTGCCCATGCATCACGGCCGTGTCCAGCCTGTTCCACTCATAATTAATTTCGCCCAGAGCGATGTGCGCACCCACCACCGGCACTAAATGCGTCCAGCCGTGCGCGTCCGCTTCAGCCAGCAGTTGCGCCATCATCGTCTGCGCCACCGTCAGGTCGCCCTGCCCGATCAACACGTCCGCCAACTCCCGGCGGGCGCTGAGATTGATCAGAAAATTGCCGCCACGCTGGCTCATGGCCACCACCTGGTGATAGAGGGGCACCGCCTGTCTTGTCTCACCCAACGTGCGGTAGGTGAAGGCCAGATGCCAGGCCAGCAGCGTGCGCAACGGCAGTTCGTCATCGGGCAGGCGGGCCAACGCCTGCTCCGAATCAGCAATGGTTTGCGCGGCGTCTTGCCGGGCAAAAGCCAGTGTAGCCCGGATGGCCAGCGCCGCGCCGCTCAGGGCACTGTCCAACATGGCCTGTTCATTAACCAGGACAGGTTGCAGCCAGCCTTCGGCCGCTTCCAGACGCCCGGCAAACAAATCTACCCATGCTTGCGCCAGGCTGAGCCGGGGATCGACCTGAAGCTGGGCCAGCGGCAGCGCCGCCAGCCACGCCTGAATTGAAGCCAGTTCGCCGCGAGCAACGGCCGTGTGCGCCACTTGAGCAATGATCTGCCCCGCCATCTCCAACTCACCTGCCGCCAGCGCATGATGAATCGCCTCAGGCCACAACTGCTGCCTGGCAAACCAGGCAGCGGCGCGTTGGTGAATCTGGCGCTGTACCGATTTAGCCACTGTTTGCGCCACTCGAAAACGCAGCAGATCGGCAAACAGGTGATGGTAACGATACCAGGTGCGTTCGTTGTCCAGGGGGATGAGGAAGAGGTTGGCTTTGTCCAGGTATTCCAATAGAGATTGGAGATTTGAGATTGGAGATGATCGCTCGCCAGCATTCAGGGCGGCTTCACACAGAGAGGCGCAGAAGCGGTCAAACACGGCCGTTTGCAGTAGGAAATCCTGGATAGCGGTTGACTGCCGGGCCAACACCTCTTCCGTCAGGTAATCAACCAGATGGCGATGGCTGCCGCCGAATGATTGCAGCGCCTCCGTCAGGTTAGCCGCTTTTTCTACCGCCAGCCCCGCCAGTTGTACACCGGCAATCCAACCCTCGGTACGTTCGGCCAATGTCTGCAACTGCACGGCCGTAAGCGGCGTCCCCATCACCTGCGTCATAAATTCGGCCATCTCCTCTGAGGTGAAACGCAAATCCTTCTCCCGAATCTCCACCATCTGCGCACGCGCCCGCAGCCGGGCCAGTGGCAGGGGGGGATCAGCCCGGCTGGTCAGCAGCAGATGTACCTGGGCCGGTAAATGGTCTAGCCAATAGGCCATGCTTTCATGAATGGCTTGATTGGTGATGAAATGATAATCATCCAGCACCAGAAGCAAAGGTTCGACCAGCGCTGTCAGATCATTGAGGAGAAACGTGAGTGTCAGCGGCAGTGGTGATGGTTGGGGGGACTGCAAAAGGGTTAAAGAGGATTCACCAACACCCGGCACGGCCGTTTGTAATGCCGCGATCACATACACCCAAAAACGCACCGGGTCATTGTCACTTTCGTCTAGTGACAGCCAGCCAATATGGTGTATCGGCCATGTAGCGAGCCAGGTAACGACCAGCGTGGTTTTGCCATAACCAGCCGGGGCACAAACAAGCGTTAACGGCCGTTTGTCCACCTGCGCCAACAAATGCACCAGGCGCGATCGGAGGATTAGATTTGGCCTCGCTTGAGGTCCAGACAGCTTAGTAGTTAGTACCGTTGCCTGCATTCAGCTAATTATACGGCCGGGTGTGGATTGGCACTATTTGTGCTGATCGCCCACAAGCCAACTTTATAAAGTGGCGTAATAGGTCTGCTGCCCTGGGGATAATCATGGATTCAGACTAGATGCCGAAACAGGAGACAGGGTTTGTTTTCCGAAAAAGCGCCAATATAAAATGATGGCTAACCCGTAGGTAAGAATAGCTAAACCAAAAATGGGGTTAAAACCAAATTGAACCTGTAACCGGCCGCTTATTGCCGGACTGATCATATAACCAAAACTGTATCCCATATTCAACAAAGCAGATGCTGTCGCCCGTGCCTCTTCCTTTACCTGCTCCATGGCAAAGGCCTGATAAACGGGAATGGTCATATTCATCAGTATCAGGCGCGCCAGGTAAGCGACAGCACTTAACCACAACCACGGGGCGAAGCCCAACACGGCCATAAAAGGGATAGATAGTGCCTGAGTAAGGATGACCGTCTTGATGTTGCCATAGCGGTCAGCAAGCAGAGGGGCAACCAGCAACCCCAGCGCCATGATCAACGAACCGGTGGCAAATAGTGAGCCAATGGTAGCATCAGAACTCTGATATGTTTCTCGGAAGAAAATGTTCATAAATGGGACAAACAGACCAGCACCAAGCGTAGTGATCATGAGCGGCGTGATCAGCTTTCCTAACAATGCTGGATGTTGCCTGGCATAACGGAAAGGAGCCAAACGGTCTGTTTGTTTCTCTCTAGGGGATGAATGTAAAAATAGCAGGGGGATAAGGGCTAACAAGCTTAAAGCGGCAACTAGCAAAAGCGATTGGCCGTAAGTAGTGACGCTGGCTGTTTCAATGGCGGCTACGCTCCTAAACCTGTCTGGCAACTGTCCCCCCATCCAGTAACCAAAAGTGACAGCCAGCATGTACACGCCGAAGCTGGTGGAAAAGAGGTATGTCCGTTCTGTTTCACTGCTATTCTCCATCAGGAAAGGAGCCATGGTGACGCTGCTCAAGCTCTGGCTTAATCCCAGAAGCACAATCATTGTCAAGAGAACGGCCGTTGTCGGCCACAACACCATACCGGTGACAGCCAACATCGAACCCAGACCAGCCCGTAGCAAAGCTTTTTTTCGCCCGAGGCGATCACTGAGGTATCCGGCCGGCAAGGCAGCTATAAGGGCAGCCGAATTGTTGATTGATAGCAACTGCCCCAGGAGTGCTTCATCGAAACCCAAACCTAATACATAGAAGTTGAACAGCAAGCCAAAAATACCTGCGGTTACACCGTTGACAGTAGCATGTAGCAGGTAAACGCGGGCGTTGCGCTGAAAGTGTTGAACTCGATCAAGATAGGTTTGCACGCCAACGCGGATCATTGTCTTTCAAATGCGGCAATGGCGGCGCGGCCGACTATTTCCAGCGCCGTGTCGCCCGAAGGGGGCTGCATGGAACCGGCGCGGGCATCGCGAAAATACCGTTCCAGCGGCAGGGCGCGGGTGATGGCCGAACCACCGGCAATGCGCAGCGCCTTATCGGTGACATCATTGGCCGTCTCCGTGACCATTGTCTTGGCGGCGGCGAGGCGGGCGCTCATCGCCTGGCGGTCTTCGTCACGGCCGTGCCAACTCGCCGCCACCTCCATTAGCAAACTGCGCGCCGCCTGCAAGGCCACATCAATCTCCCCAATCTGGCGCTGAATTTTGGGCAGGGTAGCAATCGGTTTGCCCAGGGCGGTGGGTACACGCTCCAGGGCAAACTGGATGACCGCGTTGCGGGCAGCCACGGCCGTGCCCAGATAAATGGCCGACATGATCATAGGAAACCAGACGTTGGGCGCCGCTTGGGAGTCGCCCCGCTCCACCAGATGATCACGGGGGATCAGTACATCCGTAAAAATGACATCATGGCTGTCGCTGGCGCGCAGGCTGAGCGAATCGCTCCACGTCGCTTCCCAGGTGATGCCCGGCAAGTCGGCGGTGATCAAGACCACACCCGCTTCCCCTTCCACATTCACGCGCACCAGCATGTGGGTGAGATGTTTGCCGCCGGTTGACCAGGTTTTACGGCCGTTCACCAACCAACCATCGGGGGTGGGCACGGCCGTAGTCGCCGGTAAACCCCCACGTGACGGGCTGCCCATCTCTGGTTCACTCGCCAGCGAATTGAACAGTGCCCCTTCAGCCACCGCCCGGCAAAACCGCTCATACCACGCTTCATCCCAGGAACGCACCTCACGCTGGTGACCAAAAATATGCACCTGCATCCCCGCCACCAACGCCGTTGAAGCGCTGCCCTGTGCCAGTTCCACCTGCGCTGCCACACAATCTACCAACGGCAACCCCATCCCGCCAAATTCAACAGGCACACTCAGGCCTAAATAACCAGAGCTTTTTAGACTATCCACATCCGCCTGGGGCAAAGTGCCCAGACGGTCAGCCTCACCCGCCCGTGCCGCAAATTCGGCCGCCAGTTGTTGCGCCAGGGTAACGGCCGTTTGTCCTTTTGTCACATGCATAAACATTCCCTTTCCTTTTGGGGTTGCCATCACCGGCCATTCTAGCCACAATTACCAGCACATGCCAATTGGCAGCAGTGCCAGGCACAGGGCTTAAGACCTCGGCATGGCAGGTAGGTTTTGCCCTGTGCCTGGCACTTCGAGGAGAGAAAGATATGCAACATTGGAGTAAACGCAAACGACTCGAAGCAGCCATCAACAATGAACAGCCCGACCGCCTGCCGGTGGCCCTCTGGCGACATTGGCCGGGGGATGACCAGGACGCCCATGCCCTGGCTGCCGCCCACGTAAAGTGGCAGCAAGATTGGGGTTGGGATTTCCTCAAAGTTAGCCCCGCCAGCAGCTACTCGGTCGTAGATTGGGGTGTGCAAGACCGTTGGGTGGGGCACATTGAAGGTACCCGCGATTACATTCATCTGCCCATTCAAACCCCGATGGATTGGGACAAACTAGAGCCGCTTGACCCTACTCAGGGGATGCTGGCTAAACAAATTGAGGTGCTAGGACTGATTGGTATAGCGATGGGTGAAGAAACGCCTTTCATCGCCACCATCTTTTCGCCGCTGTCCCAGGCAAAACATCTGGCAGGCAATGACCACATGTTAAGTCACCTGCGCGCCCACGCGCCGCGCTTCCGCCACGCCCTGGAAGTGATCACCGAAAGCACGATCCGCTTCATCGAGGCGGCTAAAAGCACCGGCATCAGCGGCATCTATTACGCCGTGCAGCACGCCCGGTATTCGCAGATGAGCAAGGAGGAGTTTTTGACTTACGGCCGTGACTACGACATCCGCATCCTCACCGCCGCCAGCGATCTCTGGCTGAACATCGTCCACCTGCATAGCAGCCTGCACAGCACCGACATCATGTTTGACCTGGCGGGCGAATATCCGGCAGCGGTGGTAAACTGGCATGATCGGGAAACAGGTTGGCGGCTGGCCGATGGGCTGCAATGGATTCAAGGGGCCGCCAGCGGCGGCGTAGACCACTGGACACTGCATCAGGAATCCCCGGAAGCCGCCCTGGTCGAAGCCCAAGATGCACTCATGCAAACGAACGGCCGTCGCCTCATCCTGGGTACCGGCTGCGTCATTATGACCACCACCCCTCAGCGCAACATCCGCGCTTTGCGTGAATTTGTAGATGGTGGCAAGTAGCGGGTAGCAATGCAACATCAAATCAACCCCACCGAATACGGCCCCCAAGGGCAGGCTATGGCCGATGCGGTTCAGTCGTGCGTCCACTGCGGCTTTTGTCTGGCTGCCTGTCCTACCTATACAGTGTTGGGCGAGGAAATGGATTCCCCGCGCGGCCGGATTGTGCTGATGAAAAATGTGCTGGAACACAACCTGCCCGTCGCCGAAGCGCAGCCGCATATTGACCGCTGCCTGGGCTGCCTGGGCTGTGTACCTGCCTGCCCCTCCGGTGTACCCTATGGGGATTTGCTCCTGAGCTACCGGGGGATGGTGGAGGCAGAACGCTCACGGCCGTTGCTGGACGCCGCCGCTCGTCGCTTGATCATCGAGACATTACCCTATCCCACACGCTTTCGCACGGCCGTGCGCATGGGCAAAATTGGTAAAGCTGTGCAACGCGCCCTGCCCGCCCAATTTCAGGGCATGTTGAACTTGTTGCCGGGCAAATTACCACCCGCCCAACCATTACCCACCCTGTTTCCGGCGCAGGGGACACGCCGGGCGCGGGTGGCACTGTTGGCCGGCTGTGTGCAACAGGTGTTGGCCCCAGAGATCAACTGGGCCACGCTGCATGTGTTGGCGGCCAATGGCGTGGAAACGGTCATCCCCGCCGGACAAAACTGCTGCGGCGCGATTCTGATGCACATTGGCGAACTGGAACGGGCACAACAATTGGCCGAGCACAATATGCAAACCTTCCCGGCGGATGTAGACGCGGTATTGACCAATGCCGCCGGGTGTGGGTCGGGGATGCACGAGTACGGGCTGCTGTTTGCGGGCACGGCCGTAGCCGAACAGGCTGCCGCGTTTGCCTACAAAGTGCAGGATGTGACTGTCTTTTTGGCCGAATTGGGATTGCAGCCACCCCCGGGACTGGGCAACCCGCTGCGGGCCGTATACCAGGATGCCTGCCATCTGCGCCATGCTCAGGGGGTGATGAGTGCGCCTCGACAATTGCTCACGGCCGTACCCAACCTGACACTGTTAGAATTAGACGATGGTGGATTGTGCTGCGGTTCGGCCGGGACGTACAACCTGGATCAACCGGAGATCGCCGCCGAACTGGGCCGCCGCAAAGCGGAACGGATCATACAAACAGGCGCGGAAGCGGTCATTTCCGGCAACATTGGCTGTATCACCCAGATGCAAAACCATCTGCAACAACCTCTACCCATCTGGCACACTATGCAGTTGTTGGCTCAAGCGTATGCTTCTACTAGGGGGAAGTAAAAAGGCCCCCGGCTGTTGCCGGAGGCCATTGTTTTTTGCCAGCGAAGGGACACCCTTTTTCTAACTTGTATCAGGCTTCTGGCTATGCCCTTTGACCGCAAGTTTTCACTTCGTCCAGGCCACCTTCTGACCATGATAAGGGGGTTTTTTTCTCTTTTAGGTGTCCCCTCGATACATAAGGAAGTATAGGCGATTCTGAAAAAAGCGCGGGCTTTTAGCCTACAAGAAAAGTGTTAACTTCCTTGCAACGGCCGTGTACTTCACCGTTCAAGCATAAACAAAGCACAAACTTGCCGTCTCAGACATCCCATTTTTGGGAAAAACTGGATGTCTGACAGCAGTTACTCTGGTGCAAATGGGGCTTCTGTGACCAGGTGGGACACCAGCAATTTGAAGTAAAAAATGGGCAGAAACCACTCCAGGCCGGGTGGCTGCGGCAGGGCATATAGCGCCAGGAGCAAAGAGATCAGGTAGAGGGTGTAGGCCAACGGCCGTTGCAGATACAACGGCGTCTTCAAAATCAACACTGCCGCCAGCAGTAAATACCCATACACCACCGCCACATAAAGCCAGGCCCCACCCAAGAACAGCCAACCTACCAGCAGCGGGTGCAAGAAGTGAATGGCCACAAATTGCAGATGATCCCGGAAGGTTACTTCTGGCCGATGATACCAGCGTTTGGCCGTAGAGGTGGCATTGGTAACTATCCCACCCACCAGATCAAACGCCAGCAGCGCCGCCACCAATAATTGCACCGTTGACCAACCCGGGTCGGCATAAAAGGCATAAACCGGGACAGCAATACCGGCTGCGACGGTGGGGATCAACATCAACCACTGTTCAGCATCGGTCGCTCCTGGCCCAACAAACTTATCCCATGCCCCCGCCAGTCCAGGGCGCGGTTCTGGCGGAACCCATTCCACGCGATTATACGCCATCTTGTTCTCCTCGTGGCTTAAAGGCAACTACCGGCACATGATCGTACCCCATCCGGTAGTAACTTTCATCGGTCCCATCTACCTGATCGCCCAGCAAGAAACGGCCCAGGTTTTTAGCTGCTCCTGGATGCCGGTGAGCATAGGCTACTAACTGCTGGCCTGACTCTTCAGGGGAAAGGAACACGGCCGTCACCGCTATCTTTTTTCGCCCCACCTGAATCGTCACATCTGGTCTTTTCTGCAAATTCTGGAACCAGTCCGATTGACGGCCGTAACCCGAAGCCACATAAAAGGTTCCCGCCCTTTCACCAATGGCAATTACCTCCAACACGGCTTGTCGCGCCTGGCCGCTTTTGCGCCCCACATGGTTCAACAGCAGCATCCGTTTGCCAAACAGCCCGCCCAAACCCAACCGGTACAGGTAAATACCCGACCGAAACATCCATTTCTTCCAACCGGTGGGCGGTTTTACCCCCTCATGCTTCATCCTCATTTTACTCCTCGGCTAAAAGGGCAATATCGTCCACTTCCACTTCAAAACCATGCCCGGAGAAAACGAGCGTGACACTTTCAATAAAGCGGGGGGGTAGACGGCCGTGACGCGCCAACTCTTGCCGAAAATCATTGATCTCAAAAAAATAGTCCTGCTGCATCGGTACACGAATGTGCGGCCCTTGTACCATCGCACATGTGGTACAGCTATCCGGCGTCAGATTGGGGTCCACCTCACCCGTAGCAAAAAATCCTTGCTGCCATGTACTGCTGCCACCCGCTTCATCCACATAATTCACCCGCACAAACAAAGGGCACTCGCTCCCCTTCACGCCACATACCCCTAAGGTCTCGCTCAAAATACGAAAGGTTAACAACAACCGCAGTGAAGTTAATTCACTCACATCCTGATTGATCACCTGCCGCAGCGAGACTTCGGCGTGCCCCACACCCTGACGGGTGATATTCAGGCGCGGGTCGCCGCCGACATCCAGCGTGCGTACCAGACCCTCCGGCTGCGCCGCCCGCTCTACAATCCAGGGATTCAATATCCATTGCTCCCGGCTGCGGCCAAAGTCTCCATTCGTAATGAGATTACGTTCCGTGCCCAATGGCCCTTCCGGGGGTGAACCGGTAGGAATACGGGCGCGGGACCCCGCTGATGCCACCAGCGTTCGGCCCGCCGCCAAAATATCAGCCCGGCCCGCCTGAACTGTGACCTGAGTGTCTTCGGCCGTCACCACCACTGCATATTGACCCGGTTCGGTCAATACCAGTTCCCCTTGTGGCGTTTCCAGGCGAACGGCCAACGGCCGTGTCTCCGCCCCAATCAAGTTCACCCGCACCCGGCCCTTATCCAGGCGCGCCATGAGGGTACGGCCATGACTGCTGACCCCAAAACGCGGCGTCTCCGCTTCCAGTAATTCAAAATTGGTAATGCTATATATCTGGAATGAAGCCAACAGTTGGTCACTTTCCGGCGGCCGCACGGAGACCAGTGCCGTGGCGGTGTTACCCGTCAGCACATGCTCACCGGCCGCCATGCTCTGTCCGGCATCGCCCACAATCACGGCCCGGCGACCACCGGCCTCATCATCAATGCCCACCGTTCCTTGATTGGCCTGCACCCACACGTCTAACGGCCGTGTGGAGTTTTGCAACATAGCATTGGTCAACACAGGGGTACTGATACAAACCAAGGTAAAAACAGTAAAACTGACAATCAGGACCGTCCAGGCAGTCCGCTGCCGTTCCAGGCTCAACTTTTCATCTATCATCATCATTCACCACCGGATGCCAAACTGGCTAAATTCGGCAGTAGCTTCCTGCCACTGCATCTCTAAATCTGTCACACGGGCCATGGCCGGGCCTCGCTGCAAAAAAGCCACAAATTTTTCCAGGGCCGGTTCATCCCCTTCCGCTACTACCTGCACCGCGCCATCGGGCCGGTTGGCTACCCAGCCCACCAGCCCTAACCGCTGCGCTTCCAGCCGGGTGTAGTGACGAAAAGAGACTCCCTGAACACGGCCGTATACAATTGCCGTTAAGCGTTTCATCCCTTAATTCCCTTCCCCATCTCTCGCAGCAGCCGCCCGGGCAGGGTTGGCCCTTCGTAAATGAGCGATGTGTAAAGCTGCACCAACACCGCGCCCGCCTCTAGTTTGGCGCAAATATCCGCCGCCGAAAAGATACCGCCCACACCAATAATGGGGATACGGCCGTTTGTCTCTCGATGAATATGCGCAATGATTTCGGTGCTGCGGTCGGCCAGCGGCCGTCCACTCAACCCACCTGCCTCTTCTTGGGCCGCCGTCAGCAACCCGTCCCGGCTAAGGGTGGTGTTGGTAGCAATAATGCCATCAACACCTGCATTTTGCACGGCCGTCAACATCTCATCCAGTTCCACCCTGGTCAGGTCGGGCGCAATTTTCACCAGCAGCGGGCGGGGCGTCAACTGGTGGTGATACGCCAGCTTTTGGTTCTCAGCAGTCAGCGCCCGCAGCAAATGGCCCAGATAATCGCCGCCCTGCAAGTCACGCAGCCCTGGTGTATTCGGCGAACTGATGTTTACCGCCAGATAATCGGCATATGGGTACACCGCTTGCATCACAACGACGTAATCCTGAGCCGCCTCGGCCAGCGGCGTCTCTTTTTGTTTACCCAGGCTGACGCCCAGGACAAAGTCATGTGGCTGTTGCGCAAGTTTTTTAAGGCGGGGCACGGCCGTTCCCACTCCCTCATTTGGAAACCCCATCCGGTTAATCAATGCGTTGTCCAGCATCAACCGGAAAATGCGTGGGCGGGGGTTGCCCTCTTGCGGTCGAGGGGTTAACGTGCCTACCTCCACGTGCCCAAAACCGAGGGCCGCCAGACCGGTCACCACCCGCACATCCTTATCAAAACCGGCGGCCATGCCCAGTACATTGGGAAAAGTCAGGCCAAGCACTTTGATAGGTTGCTGTGGAATGTGTCCGGCAAGGCGATGCAGGAACGGCCGTCCCGCCCAGCTCTGCCCATATTCCAGCAAGGATAACGTGCGCTCATGTGCCGTTTCCGGGTCCACCTGGCTCAACAGCGGAAAAATCAATCGTCGGTACATGCCCCCGATTATACGAGCGGTGAACGGTAATCGGTAATCCGTTATCCGTTATCCGTTATCCGATTTCAGACTTCGGGCTTCGGATTACGGTTCACGGATTACGAGTCACGCATCACGGCTCACCGATACACCCCCTCAACGATTACCTCTCCCTCGCGCAGTTCCAGGCGGGTCAGTTCAATGGGTAGTTGCAGGCTGTCATAGGCTGACTGCGCCCGCGCCACCATCTCCACCAGGAAATCCGGTGCGGTGGCACCACCCATGCCCAATTCCTGTATCTGGCCGACCGGTTTGCCATCTATCAGCGTGACGGTAGCACGGCCGTATACCGGCGTCCGCAACCCACCCACATGCAGCAGCCCACGCCCCACCACCCCATCCGGGTGAATCTCCACCTGCGGATGGCTGAACGGCAGATTGGGTCGCGGCTCAATAAACCAGGCAATGGTTTCGGCCGCTATCTGGTCGGTAATCACCAGTTGAAATGGTTCGCCGATGGCGTCCCGCGCTCGCCAGTGTGCCCGCACCTCAGCAATTTCCGGGTGCAAAATCGGTGCCGCCTTCGCCCAATCCACCCGCCCCGCCACCAGCAGCCAGGCAAAGCCATTCGCCAACAACAGTACCAGCATAATCCACAAATTTTTACTCGCCAAAAATCGTCGTTTCATCGTTCGTTCAGCCCCGCAGTAGTGCCAGGCACAGGACAAAAGGTGGTGGTTATTCCCAGGTTTTGCGCCCTGTGCCTGGCACTGCTCTCTACTCCCAATGCTCCAACAACGCCCGCACTTCTTTGGAGAAACCACGCACCTTGTCCAGGCGACGTTCCAGGGCGATGCCCACCGCCACCAGGAACGCGCCCAGCAGCAGCAAGACGTAAGTATTGGCCGCCAGCAGTGGCTCAACCAGTTGCCCAGCTACGGCCGTCATCACCCCACCCATGCCACCATACAACAACCGCCGCAGCCGCCGCATACTGCCAAACCAGGCCACCAGCAACCCCTCGCCGATCATCACCAGGGCATAGACGCCACCATACGGTCCAAACGATTGCCAGAACGCCGAACCAAAGAGCAGCAGCAGCGCCGCCCGATCAATCCACCGCGCCAGCCCCCGGCTGCCCCAATTCCATTCCGCCCAACCCACACCCAGCAGATAAAAACCGGCAGGGATGGCGTACAGTTGTAACTCTTGTCGCCCGGACAAGAAATAGAGCCAGCCGCTCCATGCCCCCAGCAACAGCAGCACCGCGCCATACCCCAACCAGCGCCACCGCTCCACCAGCGCCGCCGTCAGATAAAACAACCCGGCCAACGCCAACGTCAGCAGCCACGCCTGAATATCGGCCACTGGTGTGCCCGAATCCACTATCCAATCAAACAGCATGAAACTGCCTAAAAAGTCATTGAAGGCCACCACCAGCGCCGCCACTGATAACACCCAGCCGCCAAGATAGAGCGGCCATGTCCACACATAAGGGAGAGTGGGCGTGATGGGGAGATTGAGAGATAGATCAATGGTCTTGTACGGCCACAGGCGCAGCCAGCCGCCGGGCACACCATAAACCAGCGCCAACAGAGCAAAAAAGGGCAGGCTTTGCGGGAAGGGGATATGTAACCAGGCCATCAATTGGGCTAACGCCAGCACGCCCAATGACAGCGTAACCAGTGCCAGCCAGTTATCCAGCCATACCGTAGCCAACACCGCCAGCAGCAGCACATGGGTAAGCGTCACGGCCGTGCCCGCCCCGCCCGCCGCCACTGCCAACACCTGCCCCGCCGCTACATTCACCACCAGCAGCAGATACAACGGCCGTGCCCAGCCACCCCGCGCCCCTAAAAAACAGGGGGCTTCGCCGCCAGCTTTTTGCAGCGTCAGCGCCACCACCGCCGTCAACAACGTCATCGGCAAAAAGGCCAGCGCCACCTGGCCGGGCATGTCCGTCCAACCGAACCAGCGGATGACGGCCAGCCAGGTCAATTGCAGCCAGCCCCAGGCCAGCAGCAGCCACACCTGCCGCCGGAAACGGAACAAATAATAGGTGAACACGGCCGTACCCGCCAACAACACCCGCGGCCACCACCCCGCACTCGTCAGCACCAACCCCGCGCTGGCTACCACTCCTACCAGCGCCGCCACATACAAAGACCAGCCCCACCACTGCAGAAAATGCAGCGGCCCGGATGATTGCCAGAGCGTGGCAATCATGCGCAGCCGGCCCATCTTCTCGGTTTCAATCAGGTCTGGCTCCGCGCCCCAGTGGGCATCCAACCAACGCGCCAATACCAACGCCGCCAGAATGCCCGGCCACAAGGCCAGCCCCACGGTGACCTCTCGCGCCCCCATCAAATCCAAAGCCACCAGATAGGAGACGGCCGTAAACGCCACCGCCAGATGGTACACCACCGGCCAACGCTGCCATACGGCCGTTGCCGCCCAGATACACGCCGCCAGGCCATACCCCACAAACGTCCCCATCCGCGTTTCGTTGCTGAGAACCAGACCGATGATGCTCCACACAAACAGCATCACCAGCAGCGGCGGCGTATAAACCGCCAGACCGCGCCGCGTCAGCAGCCCGGCCAATGCCAGGTACAACCCGCTCAGGCTGATGAACAGCCAGCCATAGGCAAACTCGTCGTAAATGCCCAACTCCGCCAGCAAAAATGCCCCCGCCAGGGGGAACGTGACCGCGCCCGGATACCACCAGCGCGGCTCGCGGAATAACCACACCGACAGCACCGCCAGCGCCGTATCAAACAGCAGCGCGCCAATGAGAACGGGCCGGTCGCCGGTGACGAGCAGTGTGCCCACGACGGCCGTGCCATACGCCATGATATAAAACGGCAGCCGGTAGCCGGGCACGCGCCAGGAAATCCAGCGTCCCATCGCCAGCAGCGGCAGGGCAAAAGCCAGTGTCAACAGGCCAACGGCCGTCCACGTCCATCCCGGCCACAACCACACCAACCCATACACCGCCCACAGTGGCAGCAAAAAGAGCAGCGGGTACAAGAAACGCGCCGATGGCGGTTTTGTTTTCTCACGAAAATGGGCGTCCATCCACACGGCCGTGCCATAAAAAATCAATCCCAACGTGACGGCGCTCGCCGACACCCAGGCATTCCAGCAGCCCCACAACAGCGCGACCGGCGCGATCAGATGCGCCACCAACAGCGGCGGGCGGCTCCACCAGCCCGGCCCCAACCGCCATTTCAGCAGGATGCCGACGGCCAGCAGCGCCAGGGCCAACACCATCCAGTTCAGCCCATACCAGCGCAGCATGGGCGACGGCCACAGGTACCAGCCGCGCCCAATCAGCAGCGTCCAGGGGGCCAGGATGAGCACGGCCGCCAGCCAGCCAAACCGCTCCTGCCGGTACAGCCGCGCCGCTAACGTATATAGCCCCACCAGCAGCAGCAGGGCGACAATGCTCCACGTTTGCTGCGTGACGCCACCGCCCAACAAGAACAGATTACGCACCAGCGCCAGCCCGATGACGCCCACAGAAACAAGCCAGCCAGTATGGATCAACGGCCGTTGATACAACCGCCAGATCGGTCGCCAAATCCCACCCCCCTGCTGCATCAGCCCATACAACAGCCGCTCCGTCAAGATCAGCCCGATTGCCAGGAGCGCCGCCAACACCGCCGAACGGCCGCTGCCCCGGCTGTATATCTTCACAAAAAGTCCACCTGCCGCCACCACTGACCAGACGCCCAGATAAGCCCAACCTGCCTGGTAACGCGACCAGGCATAAACCAGCAGGCCACCACCCAAAAATAGCTGCGACAGGGCTACCCACACAAGGTCTGGCTCGGCTACGCTGAGGGCCAATAAGGTGTTCACGGCCGTTAACCATACCGTCAACACCAGCGCCACCTGCTGCAAATGCACCAGCCGTTCACCCCGCTGCCAGGACCACCCCTCGGCCGCCACAAAATAGGCGGCTATGATGAGCGCCATCACCGGATTTGCCTGTTCTTCCGGCAGGCCCCAGGCGTTGAGCAGCAGCGCCGCCCCGGCGGGCAAAAACAGGCCGCCCACCCACAGCCAGCGCCGGTTGTGCAGCACCGCGGCGGCCACAAAATAAAAGACCGCCAGCAGCCATAAAACAAGCCCCACCGTCCATTGCCGCTGGCTCAGAAAAGCGGAGGCCAGGGCCATGAAGGCGCTGAGATGGGCGGCTGTTTGCCAGGCACGGCCGTAGGCCCATTGCCGCCGCCGCACCCAGATGCTCACGACCAACAAGGTGTAGGTCACGGCCGTGTACATCAAGGGCAGCAGCGGTGAAACAGGACGGTCCGGCGACCACAAAAACCAGACCCAGGGCACTACCGCCAGCGCCGCCCCCCAATGAAACAGCGTGGTTTGCCAGCGGGCTAGCCGCCGGTGCGCCAGCAGTGCCCACACACCCGCCGTCTGCCCATGCGCCAGATACGCCAGCCACACATTCACGCCTATCCAATTCACCAGGGCATAATTAAGCAACTGCCGGTCATACAAAAGCAGTGGCGGCAGGATGGATAATGCGGCTAACAGATAGGCCGCGCCAAAGAGAGGGACTGCGAATTGAGAGATTGAGAGACCTGTCCTGAGCCTTGTCGAAGAATTGGGAGATTGGTCAGCGCCCAATCTCTTAATCTCCCAATCTCCCAATTTCACCCCCGCAACGATGTGCAAAATCGCCAGCAGCGCCCAGGGCAAAATGAGTTCGGCAGGGGCTGCACCACGGCCACCCTGCCAGGCCGCCGACGCTGTCAGCAGGAAAAGGCTCATGCCCCACAGGGCACGGGGCTGCTGCCAGAGGATGCCCGTCAGCACCATCACCCCCGCCAGCAGCAAATGGGTCAACGCCGCCGCCTGTACCGCCTGTAATGACCACATGGCCGTGACCACTCCCAAAATGACCGCCGCCCGCAGCAGGATACGGCCGTACACCGCCATCTCTGCCTGGCGCTGCCAGCGCCTGCCTATCAGCAAGTAAATGGGCAACAGCAGCGCCCAACCGGGGGCCACCCAGGCGGGCGCAATGCCTCTGGGAATGAACAAGACACGGGCCGTCAGCCAGACAGCCACCGGGAAAACGAAGGCAATAGCCCAGGCCAGGGTACGCAGCCGGATACGCCGCAGCATCAAGACAAACACCAGACCACCTAACCACCAATCCACCGCCAGCGCCGTGTGGAATATACGCCCGCGTCCATCGCCCAGGAAGCCCCAGCCCAGTCCCACCAGCAAGGTGGGCACGGTCAACACCAGCGCCATCTGGCCGAACGGCCGGGCCAGGAATTGCCATTTGCCCGCTCTGGGATGCAGCCATTCGCCTACCAGCACCAGGGCAACGGCCGTGACCATCACTCCTGTCTGCCACCATGCCTGGTTCACTCCGGCCAGATTGAGCAAGGAGACCAACAAACTACCCGCCGCCAGCCCGATGAGATAGCCGAAGAAGGGCGCTTGCAGCCAGACGGCCGTAGCCAGATAGGCCACCAGGCAAACTAGCGAGGCGACTAACCAGATGAGCGGCCAGCTATCGGGCGGGAAACCATCTGACAGATAAAAGGCGTAAAAATCCAGCGGCACCAGCAGCGACGCTACGGCGATGAGGGCGATGCCGGAACCGCGCAACTGCATTTGCTGATACACATACCAGCCCAGGCCGTAGAACACGGCCGTGAAGCCACCCAAAAAAGCTATCTGCACAGCGGGTGTAAAGGTGCCCCAATTCCAGACGACCCAGGAGATACCGGCGGCAAACAGCAGCATCACCCCCAGGAACAAAACTGCCTGTAAGGTACGCTCGGAGAGCAGCGTCTCCCACACGCGGTCCCAGGTGAGCGCCGGGCGGCGGAAACGCCCGGGGGCAGCTGTGGTCGCAACATCCAGTTCGTCCGGCGATTTTTCTTTGGTCGGTTGTGGTGAGGGACGCGGTGGCGAAACCGAAGGGGTTTTGGGCCGTGCTACTAATCCGGCTTCTATGGCCAATGCTTCCATTTCGGCAGCCAATTGGCGTTCAATCACACGGTAAGCATAGGCGGGCATCAGATTGAGGTTAAAAAGATGGTCGGCTATCTTTTGTACATGTTGTTTCTGGGCCAACTGTTGCCGGGCCGCTGCCTGACTATTAATTGGCGGCGGCGTGGGTGGCGCATCTATCAGTTGTTCTTGCAGCGCGCCAACCTGGCTATGAGCGTTCAGGATGGTTTGCTCGGCGGTGGTTTTGTTGATCCAACCACTGCGCTGCCACTGGGCAACGGCCGTAATGACAACCCGCCAGGAAGCGATTTTGGCAGTGAGTTCGGCGGCGGCTACGGCCGTGAGTGGTTCCCGCAGTCCCAATTCCACTTCCACCCGGCGGCGTTCCTTCTCATAACGCTCTTGTAAACCACGCACCGCCACAGAGAGATGTGACCAGGTAGCCATCTCGTCCAGCAGAAACGTCAGGTTGGAAAACCGCACCAGCACCTGCGCATCGCCGGTAAAGTCACAGTGGGCACAGGGGGCGCATATGTCAAAGTCTGTTGAGTTACATTTGGGACAATGCATAACAACCTCCGCCAGCATCATAACAAAGTGGCTCTCCCTTATACAACACCATATGTGCCCAAAACGGGACACCTGAGTGCTTGTCTTGTTATTGTAGTTGGCGTTAGACTGGCTCACCCGCCGTTTGTGTAACGATCAGGCAACATTCGGTGAGAGGGTGAGAGGAAAGAACTTCGCGCTTCTTCGCGTCCTTCGCGGATCACCTTTCGCCGAAACGGAAGGTGGCGACTTCTTGTTGTAGGGTGGTTTTGGTTTCGGGGGGAATCATGTTCCAGGGGATGTGGTGGACTGCGCCATAGAGGGCGTACAACAGATTCAAACTGGCTCTGGGCTGACGGGCCTTCACCAGGCAATACGCTTCCACCACTCCCACTTCCATTAGCTCTGCCTGTGTATGAATGCCAATCTCCGCCAACCACTTTGCCGAAGTTGGCCCTAGATTGAGTAAATTTGTGATTTGTTCAGTCACGACCTTTTGTTTGCCAAATAGTCTAACAAATTTAACTGAAAATTTGAACCATCCTCAAATACGTAGATTGGTAAAATAGGTATACTTTTGTTATCAGTATGAAACACTAGAAATCTTCCGAGAGAAACTGTTTCATCTTTAGTAAGGTCAGATACTTCACAAAAGGCAATAGAACTTATATCTGGATGTTTGTCAAACAATCTCCGTTTGACTTCATTTATCAACTTATCCACTTCAGGGTAGTACATAAAGACAAGATCAATTGTCAGGAATATAATAATGAGCCGAAATAAGTTCTTTGGTACGGCCTCCCTTTTCAATCTATCCCTAATCTGTCGCTGGGCTTCTGAACAAATCCCTTCTATAGATTTCCAGTTTACTCCTAGATATGAGTTCGATTTCAATATAATTAACTCAAGTTGCTACCTTAAAGGGCATGGTTGATGCTTAAGCCCAAAAC
>JAHDWK010000018.1 GCA_023382655.1 Anaerolineae bacterium
TTTAGTAGAATTTTCCACTTTCAACTGGTACTAATTTTGGTCCCTTTACAATTTTGATGGGAAATCTATTTTTCAAAGAGCGTTTAATTTGCTAAACAATCTTGAACAATTGGATATTGGCGATAATGACCTAGAATTACTGGACTCGTTTCCCGATCCCGACAGAATAGACTTCACTATTATTACTGCAATTTATAAACAAATCTTATTAGCGATTAGTCGGAGCGAAATTAATGCAGCAAAAAAGCATAATGAGGAATTGATTTACTATATTGATAGGCTTGTTGAGGAAGGAACAAAATTTGACGAATGGCTTATTTCTCGTGAACTTACAGACTTACATGTCTTTATTTCTTCTTTAAGAGATAACAGAATCAATTCAATCGCTCTATTCGAATTCTGCCAAAACACCTTGCTTCATTCAAGTCTTCCATTTCTTGAAAAGATCGTAGACTTTTCACAAGATTATAGATTGAGACTAGAAGCTAGTAATGCGATTCAATGCATTATTCGTAGACAAAAATGAACAAAAAAGCTAATGCACGTTTATCAAGATCTAATGCACATTGGCCGCGATGGGTGTGGCTCATGGCAAAGACAGCAGCCAGTATGAGCAGGCCGGGAGGACGCGCACGAGTGAGATAACACGACGGCCGTCTACCTCCCCCACCTCTTGATCCCTCTACGATTGGTTCAATCTGGCAGATTGAACCAATCTTTCCCCAAAGCGCCGCCGGATGAAATCCGGCGTCTGATATAAAAAACGCACTGGAAGTGCGTTATGACATCTCTTTAGTGCGCTTTAGCGTACTTCTTGTGGCAGCCTGGGAATTCCATTCCCAGGCAAAAGGCCGTATCAATGAACAGCGGGGGCTATTTGCTTTTCTCCATTGAGATAGAGGTCAATGTTTTCGGCAAAATCTTCGGGGCCGTCTATGTGAATCTGGCTTAATCGTTCAAGAAAAGGGGAGGCCGATGGTTTGTTGCGTTTGCTCTGCAAAAACTCAGTGACCACCGTGTATAACTCTTCCAATTCTGCCTGGCTCATCGTATCAATTTTGGAAAGCAACAACTCTTTGGTACTCATCACATTCATCCTTATCGGTTTTGGCTGATCATTTTTCTCGCCCGATTATACGCCAACAGTTATCGTTTCATCACCACCAGGGTAATGTCGTCAAATTGAGGGGTATCGCCGGCGTGGACGTGGATGGCCTGGGTCACGGCCGTGACAATCTCCCCCGGATGGCGCTGCCGGGCCGCCTCCACCGTCACCCGCAGCCGATCCAGGCCAAACTCGTCAAAATCCTCATTCATCGCTTCCGTCACCCCATCGGTATACAAAACCAGCGTATCCCCCTGGCGGAACACCGTTTCCCGCCGCTCAATTTGCACCTGCGGCAGCACTCCCAAAGCAATGCCATTAGTCGTCAACATCTGTATCTGACCATCGGCGCGCAGCAGCAGCGGCGGATTATGCCCCCCATTGGCATAAGTCAGCACTTCCTTATGCGCATCCCATACCGCATAAAACACCGTCACAAACAGGTCAGATTGCGCATCTTTACCAATAATTTCGTTGGCGCGAATGAGCGTATTGGCCGGGTCGGTGCGGTTAAAGGCAATGGTGCGCAAAATGGTGCGGCTGAGCGCCATAAAAATGGCCGCCGGTACGCCCTTGTCGGCCACATCGGCAATCAGAATTCCCCATTTGCCATCGGCCAGTTCCATAAAATCATAAAAATCGCCGCTCACCTGGCGCGCCGCCTGCCAATATCCGGCCACCTGGCAGCCGGGAATGGCCGGATTGTCGCGGGGAATCAGGCTGGCCTGAATTTCGCGGGCCACGTCCAATTCCCGTTCCAGCCGGTCCCGTTCGGCCGCTTCCTGGTAAAGCTGGTGGTTGACCACGGCCGTAGCCGCCTGATGGGCAATACCGGTGAGGATATTCAAACGGCGGTGCGACAACTGCGGCTGTGCCCCCACCAACATCAGCCCCACCAATTCCCCCCGTGCCGACAGTGGAAAGGCACAGGCCGACGACGTACGAAAAACACGCTCCAACCAATGCGGCAGGCCAATCGTCTTAAAAGCGCCCGTGGCAATTTCCGTAGGCGTCAGCAGGCCAGGCGCCAATGTTTGCATCTCGTCATGATCCACCGCCAGCGTTTCCAGCAGACCCCGTTCCATCTCGCCAATGCCATAGCTGGGGCCAGGGTGAAAAAGATGGCGTACACTGTCCCAAATGAGAATCACGGCCGACTCCACACCCACCAGCAAAGGAATGAGGCGCACAATGGTGGAGAGGATTTCGTTCAGGTCGGTGAGGCTGTTGACGGCTGCCGCCACTTGAAACAGGGCGGTGTTCACCCACGCCTCTTCCTGTTGGGCGGCGCGCAGTTGGGCATTTTCCAGCGCCCGCGCCGTTTGCCCGGCAATATCGTGCAGCAGTTCATTACGGCGGGCGAAAACCACCGCGCCATTACCCGCCCCGGCCAAATCATCCACCAGCATCACACCCAACATTTGCTGCCCTGTCACCAACGGTTGGAGGATGATCTGGGTGACGAGCGGGTCAAAGTTCACGGCCGTGCGCAGCCAGGCCGGTATCTTGCCGGTGGTAATCGGCTCCTGGCAATCATGCACCGCGTCCAGCATCGGCCATTCGCCCAATGGCACCCGAATAGGGCATACCTGGCGCGCCGCCTGCACATCGCCGCCATAAATCGTCATGCAGTGATACGCCTGCGCCTCTTCATCCCACAACAGACTGGCGCAAAAAGAGACGCCCAGGAGCATAGCCGCCAGCCGGGTCACCGACTCCAGCATATCATCCAGCGAATCGGCATGGCCGATGGCCTCGGCCACCTGCAACTGCGCCGTGGTCAACCAGGCTTGCTCCCGCTGCCGCGCCAACTGCTGCGTTTTGTTAATAGCAATGGAGGTTTCGGCGGCCAACGTTTCCAGCGTCATCTTTTCAATGCTGGTGAAAAAGCCGGGCTGCGGGCTTTGCACATCCAACACGCCCAACAATTCGCCGTCCACCAGCAAAGGAATAGCCATTTCAGCGCGGGTGCTTTCTTCCAACAATCCCCACCGGCTGACAAAACGGTCGTCGTGGCGGGTGTCATTGCTAATGACGGTCTGGCGGGCGGCTACGGCCGTGCCCACCAACCCTTCACCGGGCGCTATTTCCAGGTGATGCTGCATCAATTCGGGCCGGCTGCTGGCCTGCATGACAACGGTATCGTTACGGCCGTGTGCAAGACCATTGACGCCAAAAATTGTGACCAGATGAAAGCCAAACGTCGAAGCCGTCAGATTCACCACCTGCTTAAAAATCTCATCCTGGCTCTGCACCCGGCTAATTTCGCGGCCAATTTCCCCCACCAATTCCAACTGCGCCGCCCGCTTTTCCGCCTGGGCAAAGAGGCGGGCATGGGCAATGGCCGCCGCCGCCTGGTTCGCCAGAATCATCAAACGGCGCATATCTTCTTCGTTAAACCGGTTGGGCTGGTCGCTTTGGGCGGCAATCACCCCCAGCGTTTCTTCGCCGCTGACCAGGGGGATGAAGATACCGGAACGGGGCGGCGTATCGCTAATGTAACGGGGGCGGGCGGGCAGGCGCAACATCTCCCGCTCAAAATCATGGATGAGCAGCGGCTGTTTACTCTCGCGCACCCAACCGACAATGCCCGTGCCTTCGCGCAGGTCAAAGGTTTGGGGAATGGGCTGCTGACGGCCGTTGATGCACCAGTAATGAATGTGATACAACGATTGTTCAAAGAGGCCAATTTGCAGCGTACTGTTGTCAATCACCTTGCCACTTTCGGCGGCAATCAGGGCGCACAAAGCATCTACGTCCAACTCCGCCTGCACAATGGCCCGCCCCGCCCCGCTCAACGACTCCAGCTCCGCAATGCGCGCCAGCAGCAACCGCCGCGAACGATACCGGCGCGCCAAAACATAAGTCGCCAGGAGCATAGCGCCTAGAAAAATGCCCAACGAGAGCAAGGGCATGGAAACAGAGCCAGCGCCGAGTTGCATATTCAGAAAAATCATCAGGTCATGGTGCAACCACATCATGACCTGATGATATTATTTACCTTTCTTCACTGCGCGTTGCGCCGCCGTCAGTGTGGGGTAAATCTGAAAAACCTTGTCAAAACCGACCATGGTAAAAACTTCCTGCAAGCGATCATTCAAACCACAGAGCAAAACATCCCCCTCTTGCTGCCGGGCACGTCGCCAGGCGGAAACCAGGGAGCGCAGTCCACCACTGTTGATGTAACTCACCAGGGATAGGTCTACAATGACGGTAGCCCGGCCGTCATCCAGCAATTGATTGAGGACCGCTTCTAGCGTAGGCGTCTGGCTCTGGTCTAAACGGCCGTCAACCCGTACCAGCCACACATCATCTTTGAGGGATTCTTGTTGAATTGCCATGTTGTGAGGCGTGATACGTGATGCGTGATGCGTGACGCTCGGTCACGCATCACGCATCACGTATCACGTTTATTCAATCACCTTTACCAACACCAATGTATTCCCCCCATCATCAAATTTATAGCGTACCTCATCCATCAGTTTCCGCATGAAATGCACACCCAAACCGCCGACGCGAGGAAAACCGGAGGCGCCGTTGGGAACCTCATCGGTAGCGGGAACGGGCACTTCATCGGGGTCAAAAGCACGGCCGTTATCGTGAATGGTAATCACAAAGCGGTTCGCCTGCACTTCCCAACTGACGCGAATCTCTCCGGCGTCTTCCGCGGCATACGCATGTTCAATCACATTGGTACAGGCTTCATCACAGGCCAGTTCCACATGGAACACGGCCGTGTCATCCAGCCCGGCCTGCGCCGCCCCTGCGGCCACAAACTGGCACGCCTGTTGAATCCTGTCGTAACGTCCGGGAATAATGAGGGTATCGCCCATGGGGAGAGGGTGATCCGTAATCGGTAATCCGTAATCGGTGATTAGACTTCGGATTACGTACTACGGCTCACGGGTTACGACGTTAGAAACTGCCGACAGCCGCCGTAACATCATCATACACCGTAAAAATAGAATCCAGCCCGGCCAACGACAATACCTCAGATACTCGTTCCGACGGCGCAGCCAGGACGAGCGCCCCTTTCTTTTTGGCGCACTCCCGATGCGCGCTCACAATCGCCCGTAAACCAGCGCTGCTCATATAACCAATTTCCGATAGGTCCAGGACAATGTTTTCGTGCCCGCCAGCCAACATATCTTTCAGGGCTGCGTCAAACTGGGCGGCATTACTGCTGTCAATTCGGCCCGCCGCTTTCACCAGCGCCGCTCGTTTGAATGTTTCCGTCGTAATGTTTAAATTCGTTCCGCTCATCAAATTTTCCTCCTACATGATTTTTGAACGCAAAGGCGCAAAGAGACAAAGAAAAGCAAAGATGAAAATACAAAGAGATTGTCCATTGCCATCTGCTCACTGCTTATCATAGCGATTATATCACCACCTCATCACCTCATCACCCCTCACCTGCTCATCCCCTCACCCACTCCCCTCCTCTCCTATTTACCACCCCACGGCCGCTCCATCATTACGCGGTTCGCTGCCGCCAATCAGGACGCCGGAATCCGGGTCACGCACAATCACCTGTCCCCCGCCAAAAGAC
Source organism: Anaerolineae bacterium (assembly GCA_023382655.1). Classification (GTDB taxonomy): domain Bacteria; phylum Chloroflexota; class Anaerolineae; order Promineifilales; family Promineifilaceae; genus CAADGU01. The sequence continues at coordinate 5,655 of JAHDWK010000018.1, forward strand.
ATGGGGTGTTCCCGGTCGGTGACGGCGTGGCCGCGTCGGGTCAGTTCAGCGTGGATGGGGGCGGGCACGCTTGCACTGAGCGCAGTCGAAGTGGCCGTTTCCAATGCCACCTCCATCCCTCGCAGCCAGTTAAACCGGGGCGCGTCCAACGCTGTCTGCGGGTCCATGTCCCACAGCGCCAGGTTCAGCCCCACCTGCAAATGACCCTGCGGCTGCATAAACCCACCCATCACGCCAAAGCTGCTCCACGCCTGCCCGTTTTTGGTGATGAAACCGGGGATGATGGTATGGTACGGCCGTTTGCCCGGCGCTACTTCATTCGGATGCCCCGGCTCCAGGCTGAAATTGGCCCCCCGGTTTTGCAACTGCACACCGGTGGTGCCCGCCGTCAGCCCACTGCCAAAGCCCATATACAGGCTTTGAATCCAGCTCACCATATTACCCTGACCATCCGCCACCGTCAGATAGACGGTATCCCCATGACGCGGTGGCTGTCCGGCGGCGGGCGGCTGCGCCTGCGCCATATTCACCTGCGCCGCCCGTGTCTGGCTGTAAGCGGCACTCAGCAGCCCGGCTACGGGTACATCTACCTGACGCGGATCGCCAATGTAAGCGTGGGCATCGGCAAAAGCCAGCTTCATCACCTCAATCAAAGCGTGGTAATAATCGGCCGTGCCATACCCCAAGGTCTGCAAATCAAACTGCGCTGCCAGATTCAGCGCCAACAGCGCCGTAAGCCCCTGCCCATTGGGCGGAATTTCGTAAAAGGTAAACCCATCACCATAATCCACTTGAATCGGTTCCACCCATTCCGCCTGGTACTGCGCCAGGTCGTCTTGCGTCAGCACCCCACCCGCCGCCTGCACGCACGCGGCAATCTGGCGGCCAATATCACCCAAATAAAATGCATCTGGCCCATCGCTGGCAATTGTCGCCAGGGTGCGGGCAAATTCGGGGTTTTGGAAACGTTCGGCAGCGCGGGGGGCACGGCCGTGAGGCAGCCACACCCGCCGCGAATCAGGATGCCGGCTCATCTTTTCCGTGGAGCGACCCCAGGCATAAGCAATGCGCTGGCTGAGCGGAAAGCCTTCCCGTGCATACTGAATCGGCCGCGCCAGCAATGTGTCTAGCCCCCTACTGCCAAAGCGTTCCAGCGCCAACTGCCAGCCGCGCACCGCCCCCGGCGCCGTCACCGGCAGCGCCCCCAAAGCGGGAAATTGGCTGTGCCCCTGGCCGCGTACCAGATCGGCGGTCAAGCCCTGCGGGGCAGGGCCACTGGCATTCAATCCATACAGCTTACCCTCATCCGCCTGCCAGATGAGGGCAAAGGCATCGCCGCCCACGCCGGTAGAGGTTGGCTCCACCACGCACAGCGTGGCCACAGTGGCAATGGCCGCATCCACGGCATTGCCGCCCGCTTTTAGAATATCCAGGCCGGCCTGCGCCGCTAATGGTTGGCTGGTGGCAACCAGCCCGTTCAACGCCACCACATTGGAGCGGCGGCTGGGGAAGGTGTGGGTTTCAAAGTTCATGGTTTCCTCGTTTAATCCGTGATTCGTGATTCGTGATTCGTAATCCGTAACCCGTAATCCGATGTCCGATCACGGGCTTCGGGCTTCTGGCCTCGGACTTCAGGACATAGTTTTCTGATCATATCACGATGGTGGGGGTTTTTGGCAAATACGGCCGTATCTCGGAAAATGTAGAACGATTTGACAAATCGTTCTATACAAAGGAGACGCTATGCCCCAATCAAACCCCAACCCCGCTTTCGGTGCGCATTTGATGGCTTATGCCGGTATCCCTAGCTTTATGCGTCTGCCCGTCAGCCGCGAATTGGATGGCGTGGATGTGGCCATTGTGGGCGTGCCGTATGACAGCGGCGCGGCCAGTTGGCGCAGCGGCACCCGCTTTGGCCCACGCCAGATTCGTGCCAATTCGCTGCAATTGTGGGGCTACAACCGACTGCTGGACGTAGACCCGCTGGCGGTGCTGCGGGCGGTAGATTATGGCGATGTGGAGGTAGAGCCAACCAGTATTGACGTGACCAGTGAACGGATCACGGCCGTGACCGCCCAAATCCTGGCTACCAACACCCACGTCATCGCCCTGGGCGGCGACCATTCCATCACTTACTCGTTGCTCAAAGCGCACGCCGCCCATTATGGCCCGCTGGCCGTTGTCCACTTCGATTCCCACACCGACACTTACCAGCGCGTGGGCCACCTGGAACATGGTACGCCTTTTTTGCTGGCATTAGAGGAAGGGTTGATTGATAAAACAGCCTACGTCCAGGTGGGAATTCGTGGACCGATGGAGGAACCTACCGACCTGGAAGACGCGCGTGGCCTGGGGGCGAATGTATTGACAATAGAGGAATGTTTTGAGATGGGCATGACGGCCGTGAGCCAGCACATCCACCAGCTTATCGGCCAGCGTCCCACCTACGTCTCGCTGGACATTGACGCCGTAGACCCGGCCTTTGCCCCTGGCACCGGCACGCCGGAAGTAGGCGGCCTGAGCAGCTACCAGATATTGCAGCTTGTCCGCCATCTGGCCGGGCTGCACCTGGTCGGTTTTGACCTCGTTGAAGTCAGCCCACCCTACGACCACGCCGACATTACCTCTATCTTGGCAGCCAACCTGGTCTTTGAATTCCTATCCCTCCTGGCCTGGGGGCGCAAAAACCCTTCCTCGTAGAGAGGAGCAGGGGACGCAGGCGTCCCTCGCTCCTCTTTAGACTTTATGGTCAATCTGGCGCAGGAAGTTTTTGCGCCGGGCATTTTCTTCAGTGCGCTTTAGCGTACTTCTTAATAACAGCCGGGGAATTCCATTCCTTGCCTTGCCCTTGTCCCCTACACATACAAATCACGTCACGGGCTATTGTGACATTTATCACAATCAGCCGTGACACGTGTTACTTTCTCCATGTGATCCCCGCGGTTATGCTCAGAACGGTTGGAATGTGTGCCCAATCTGCACAAGGTTGGCTGTGAAGGAGGATATTCACATGACGAGCATAGCTCCCCCTACCAAAAAACCAGGCAAAGATGTCCTGGCCCCGTTTAGTTATGACTATTTGTTACGCTGGCTGATCCCGTTGGCCATTGGCCTTTTCATCTGGTTCATACCACCACCAGAAGGCGTGACCCAGGAAGCCTGGCACATGTTAGCCATTTTTGTGGCCACCATCGCGGGCATCATCGCCAAACCGCTGCCCATGGGGGCGGTGGCGATGATAGGCATTACGATGACGGCCGTGACCCAAACCATCTCCCCCACAGACGCCCTCAGCGGCTTTGGCAATACCACCATCTGGCTCATTGTCATCGCCTTCTTCATCTCACGTGGTTTTATCAAAACCGGCCTGGGCGCCCGCATCGCTTACCTTTTTATGACCGCCTTGGGCAAGAAATCTTTGGGACTTAGCTACGGGCTGGTCGCCAGTGACCTGGTGTTAGCCCCGGCCATTCCCAGCAATACTGCCCGTGCTGGCGGCGTTGTTTTTCCCATCCTGACGTCCATCGCCAAAGCGTATGGCAGCAACCCCGATGACGGCACCCACCGCAAACTGGGCGCGTACCTGACCAAAGCCGCCTTCCAGGGCACCATCATCACCAGCGCCATGTTCCTGACGGCTATGGCGGCCAACCCGCTGGCTGCCCAGCTTGCCGCCGATCAGGGCATCACCATCACCTGGGGCACGTGGGCCATTGCGGCATTGGTGCCAGGCATCATTTGCCTCATCCTCATCCCCCTGCTCCTCTACAAAATCTACCCGCCAGAAATCAAGGAAACCCCTGCCGCCGCCCAGATTGCCAGAGATAAACTGGCAGAAATGGGCAAAATGAAAGGCAGCGAGTGGATCATGCTGGGTGCTTTTTTCCTGCTGCTGGTGTTGTGGATTTTTGGCCCGAACCGGTTGGGCATGGATGCCACCACCGCCGCCCTGATTGGCCTGGCCTTCTTGCTGCTCACCACCGTCCTCAACTGGGGTGACATCCTCAACGAACGCGGCGCCTGGGACACACTGGTCTGGTTTGCCGCCCTGGTGATGATGGCCACGCAGTTAAACAAGTTAGGTTTCATCCCCTGGTTTAGCGAGCAAATGGGGGTCATGGTGGAGGGGTACAATTGGGTGCCGGCCTTCCTGGTACTTTCGCTGGTTTATTTCTACAGCCATTACCTCTTTGCCAGCAATACCGCCCACGTCAGCGCCATGTATGCCCCGTTTCTGGCGGTGGCTTTGGTCGTGGGCACACCGCCGCTGCTGGCGGCGCTGGTGCTGGCCTTTTTCAGCAATTTGTTTAGCAGTATGACCCACTATGGCACCGGGCCGGCGCCGGTTTTATACGGCTCCGGGTATGTGCCCATGAGCGACTGGTGGCGACTGGGGCTGATTATTAGCGTGATCAACATCGTCATCTGGTTAGGCATTGGCGGCGTGTGGTGGAAGATATTGGGTCTGTGGTAAATGAGTGGCAAGCGTGATGTGTGAGGTTCCTCTGGTCACGCATCACGAAAGGAAACTGAGTAGATGGTCTATATAACAGGGCTTGCCCACGAGGAAACAATTACCCACGATGTGCTGGTTGTGGGGGCGGGGTTGGCCGGTTCCTGGGCGGCGATGACTGCCAGCCAACAGGGTGTGCGCGATATTGGCGTGTTGTCCAAACTGCATCCCTTACGCTCACACAGCGGTGCGGCCCAGGGTGGTATTGCCGCCGCGCTCAACAATGTGCGCCCGGTTGCCGACTCCGGCCCCAGGGGGCCGTTGGAACCGGTGCCGCCCGGCGACGAGCCGCCGGATAGCTGGGAACTGCACATGTTCGACACCATTAAAGGGTCGGACTGGTTGGGCGATCAGGACGCCATCGAATTGATGGTGCGGCAAGCGCCAGAGATTATCTATGAATATGAGCGGATGGGCTGCGTGTTTAGCCGGCTGGCCGACGGCCGTATCGCCCAACGCCGCTTTGGTGGCCACAGTATGCCCCGCGCCAACTATGCCGCCGACTACACTGGTCACGTACTGCTGCACACCATCCACGAGCAGGCGCTCAAACAGGGCGTCACCTTTTACAGCGAATGGTACTGTATGGACCTGGTGGTGGAAGACAACGTGTGCCGGGGGCTGGTGGCGCTGGATGTGGTCAGCGGTAAACTCCATTTGATGCGGGCAAAGGCGGTGGTGTTTGCCACCGGCGGCTACGGCCGTGCCTGGAAAATCACCTCCAACGCCACCGCCAATACCGGAGACGGCGTGGCTATTGCTTACAACGCCGGTGTGCCCTTGATGGATATGGAGTTTGTACAGTTCCACCCCACCGGGCTGTATGGCAAAGGCATTTTGATGAGCGAAGCCTGTCGCGGCGAAGGCGGCTATCTGCGCAATAAAAGCGGCGAGCGTTTTATGGAGCGATATGCACCGGACAAGATGGAGTTAGCGCCGCGTGACCTGGTGAGCCGTTCCGAGCAAACGGAGATTGAAGAGGGGCGCGGTGTGGGCGCTGACGGGCAGGGTGTCTTTCTCGACCTGACCCACCTGGGCGCCGAGAAAATTATGAAGCGGCTGCCGCAGGTGCATGAACTGGCGCTGGATTTTACCGGCGTGGACATTATTCAAGCGCCGGTGCCGATTCAACCGACTGCCCATTACAGCATGGGCGGCATTCCCACCGATGCTCATTGCCAGGTGTTGGCCGACGCCGGAAATACGCCGGTGGTGGGGTTTTATGCGGCGGGGGAATGTGCCTGTGTGAGTGTGCATGGCGCCAACCGGCTGGGCACCAACAGCCTGTTGGATGCCTCGGTGTTTGGGCGGCAGGCGGGCACGGCCGTGGCCGAATTTGTCCTGGGTGGCGCGCCCATGCAGCCGGTGGATGGCGACCCGGTGGGGCGGAATCGAGCGCGAATTGCCCGGTATGTAAACGGCCGTACTGCCCACAATCCTCAGCCCGTAACCCCCATCGCCGCCAAACTCAAAGAGACCATGACCAAAAACGTGGGCGTTTTCCGCGAACAGGCGCGGTTGCAGTCGGCGCTGCACACCATCAAAGAACTGCAAGACCGTTTTGCCGATGTGCAAATCATGGACAAAGGGATGCGCTTTAACACCGACCTGCTGGCGGCGCTGGAAACGGAACATCTGCTCACCTTCAGCGAAGTCATTGTGGTCAGCGCCCTGGCCCGCACCGAAAGCCGGGGCGCCCATTTCCGCACCGACTACAACAAACGGGACGACGACAAGTGGCTCAAACACACGTTGGCCCACAAAGACGGGCAGAATGAGCCGCGCCTCAGTTACAAAGATGTCACCATTTTTTATGACCGCTTTCCGCCGCAGGAAAGAAAATACTAGAGGATCATAGCTGTGGCTAAAAATGGACAAACGCAAAAAGTGACGATTCGGGTGCAGCGGTTTAATCCCGATGTGGACGCAAAGTCTTATATGGCGTCGTATGAGATTGAGGGGACGGCGGACACGACGCTGCTGGACGCGCTGGAACAGATCAAGGCGACACTCGATGGCAGCCTGACGTTTCGCCGCTCGTGCCGCCATGCCATTTGTGGCAGTTGTGCCATGAACGTCAACGGCCGTAACATGCTGGTGTGCAACCGGCGGGTGAATGCGCTGCTGGATTGGCGGGGGCGGGTGACGATACGGCCGTTGCCCTATCTGCCCATCATCAAAGACCTGGTAGTGGACCGGACATCGTTCTGGGAACAATATTTGCGCGTTAAACCCTGGCTGATTCCGCCGGAAAACGGCACAGCGCCCGCCGGCGAATACCGTGTGCTGCCCGAAGAAGTGGAAGCGCTGAAAATGGCCGAGACCTGCATCATGTGCGGCGCGTGTTACTCCGCCTGCCAGGTCGTGGCTATGAACAAGCAATATATTGGCCCCCATGCGCTGCTCAAGGCGTTCTTGCGCGTGTTAGACCCCCGTGACGCGGCCCCTGCCGAACGGCTGGAAAATGTGGGCGGCGATGACGGCGTCTTTCGCTGCCATACCATTTTTAACTGCATCGACGCCTGCCCCAAGGGTCTAGACCCCACATTTGCCATTGAAACGCTGCGCAAACTGGCGCAAAAGCGGCTGGCTTTTGCCGCCGAACGCCAGGAACGGCAAAAGAGTTTATAGTTATGTATAAAACAACCGGCTTCGTCAGTTTTCTCTTCCGGCGGGTGTCTGGCATGGCGCTGGTATTCTACCTGTTCATGCACATCTGGGTGATTGGTTCGGCAACGGGCGGCCCGGAAGCGTTTGATGCGCGCATGGCCACGGTGCAGGCGCCGCTGTTTCGTTTGCTAGAGGTGGCATTGTTAACGGCCGTCGTCTACCACGGTTTCGACGGCATCCGGCTGCTCATCGTCCACTGGTTCAAGGTGACGGAGTACCGCAAGAGCCTGTTTTACGCCATGTTTGTGCTGTTCATCCTGGTGTCAATTGTGGGCGGCGTGCCGCTTTTGCTCTTTGCTCTGGAGGGAAATTAACCATGCGCGTGTTTGTGATGCAGCGGCTCACGGCCGTGGCCCTCGTCCTCTTCTTAACCTTGCACATGATCGTGGTGCATTATCCCCCCGGCCATCTCGATTTCAGCCGGGTGATGGAACGCCTGGCAAACCCGGTGTGGAAAGTGATAGACATCCTCTTTCTGTTGGCCGTGCTCATTCACGCGCTCACCGGCGCCTATGCGGTACTGATGGATGTGGAGCGCGTCACGCCGTATAAACGTTTTTTAGTGGGCACGGCCGTACTGTTGGGCCTGGTTGCCTTCGCCTACGGGGCTGCTACCATCCTCGCCTTCACCACTTTTTGATGTAGTAAGTGGCAAGTAACCTGCCACCTGCCACTACTCACCCATGGGTTTCCGGTCTGTCCCGGGTTCTAACAAAGTCAAGGGGGACAATCTATGGGCGTGACGGCCGTGTGCATAGTAATTCCGTACCCCTTCCACCCTGCCACCCCTCGCCTCGACAGCCCTACCCCACCCCAGTACAATTTACTCAGGCATTTGTAAATCTGCGCCATCCTTCGGTAAACTCAGGACAAGTTCTGCGTAATCTTTGAATACCATGAATCCAACGGCCGTAACCCTCGCCATTTTTGCCAACTTATTCGCCTCCGTCGCTGAGGAGATGGGGGTGACGCTGGAGCGCGCCGCTTACAGCCCCAACATCAAAGAACGGCTCGATTTTAGCTGCGCCCTCTTTTTGGGCGACGGCCGTCTGCTGGCCCAGGCCGCCCATATCCCCGTCCACCTGGGGGCCATGCCTGCCTCCGTCCAAGCCGCCATTACTCACTGTGCCCCCTTCGCCCCCGGTGACATGGTCATCGTCAACGACCCCTACCAGGGGGGGAATCATTTACCGGATATTACGCTGGTCTCGCCCGTCTTTGTGAGTGAGCGGTTGTCAGTGAGCAGTGAGCAGTGGGAAGTGAGCAGTGAGCAGGAGAATGTGACCTCTTCACTGCTTACTGCTGACCGCTCACTGCTCACTTCTGAAATCACTCCTGATTTCTTCGTCGCTTCCAGAGCGCACCATGCCGACGTGGGCGGCATGTCCCCCGGCTCCATGCCGCTTTCCACCGAGATTTACCAGGAGGGGATCATCATTCCCCCGATCAAGTTAGTGGAAGGGGGACGGCGGAACACGGCTGTGTGGCAACTCATCCTGCGCAATGTGCGTACCCCGGACGAGCGGGACGGCGACCTGGCGGCGCAGTTAGCCGCCCACGCTACTGGCGAGAAGCGGCTGCAAGAAATTGTGGCCCGCTACGGCCTGGATGAAGCGCAAACCCATGCTGTCGCCCTCATGGACTACGCGCAGAAATTGACGGAGGCGGCCATTGCCCGGATTCCCGACGGCCGTTACACCTTCACCGATTACCTGGACGACGACGGCCAACCAGGCAGCGCGCCTATCCCTATTACAGCAACAATTACAGTGCAAGACAGGCAAATGACAGTAGATTTTACGGGGACGGCAACGGCCGTGCGCGGCAATCTAAACGCCGTACCGGCTATTGCTATTTCCGCCACCGCCTACTGCGTGCGTTGTGCAGCGCTGGCACTGCTGCAAACCGACCTGCCCATGAACCAGGGGGCATTTGCACCCATCACCATCATCATTCCGCCCGGTTCGCTGCTGGACCCGCACCCGCCCCACGCAGTGGCGGCGGGCAACGTGGAGACTTCGCAGCGGATTACCGATGTGGTGTTGGGGGCGCTGGCCCAGGCATTACCCGCCGTCATGCCCGCCGCCAGCCAGGGGACAATGAATAATGTCACGTTTGGGGGGGCGCTTCTGAGCGCCTTTGACGCAAAGGCGCAAAGGAGGGAAGGGGGCAAAGAGGAAGAAGAAGAGGCAGAGGGGAAACCAGTAGCGTTTGCTTATTATGAGACGATTGGCGGTGGGGCCGGGGCAGGGCCGGCAGGGGATGGCGGCAGTGGGCTGCATGTTCATATGAGCAATACGCTAAATACGCCGGTGGAGGCGTTGGAATACCAGTTTCCACTGCGGGTGGAAGAGTATGCGCTACGTGAGGGGTCGGGTGGACACGGCCGTTACCGCGGCGGTGATGGTTTGATTCGCGCTTTTCGCTTTCTTGTACCTGTGACTGTGACTGTTACCAGCGAACGGCGGACGTTTGCCCCGTATGGCTTGCACGGGGGTGAAGCGGGACAGCCGGGCCAGAATAGCCTCATCCATAAAGGGCAAAAAATCCTCCTGCCCGGCAAATTTACCCGCCGGTTAGAGGCTGATGATGTTTTGCGTCTGGAAACGCCCGGCGGCGGCGGTTGGGGCAGAAAGGCCAATACGGAGTAACTCTTGATGCACATTGATATTCTCACTCTGTTACCGGAAGCATTTACCTATCTGAATTACAGCATTTTGCAGCGGGCGCAGGCGGCCGGACTGGTGGATATTCGTCTGCACCACTTGCGTGAGTATGCCACCGGGAAACATCGCGTTACCGATGAACCGCCGTTTGGTGGTGGCGGTGGCATGGTGTTGAAACCGGAACCGATTTTCACGGCCGTGGAATCTATCCTTGATGATGGGGTGAGCAATACAAGTATTGCTCACCCCATCATCCTGATGACGCCGCAGGGACGGCCGTTTACGCAAACCATCGCGCAGGAATTGGCCGGGTACGAGCGGCTGCTGCTGATTTGTGGCCGGTATGAAGGGGTAGACGAGCGGGTGCGCCAACACCTGATGACTGATGAGATTTCGATTGGTGATTACGTGTTGACGGGGGGGGAACTGGCGGCGATGGTGGTGGTGGATGCGGTGGTGCGGCTGCTGCCGGGGGCGTTAGGGGCAGAAGGGGCGGCGGAGACGGACAGCCACGCGACGGGCTTGCTGGAAGGGCCACATTACACTAAACCGGCCAACTTCCGGGGGTGGGATGTGCCGGCGGTGCTGCGTTCCGGTCATGCGGGGCAGATTGCCCGCTGGCGGCGGCAAGAGGCGCTGCGCCGGACGTGGGAGCGCCGCCCGGATATGCTGGTTACGGCCGTGCTCTCTGAAGAGGATAAGTGGTTCTTGGGGCAACTGGCGGCGGACGGTAATCGGTAATCGGTGAACAGTAATCGGTAAGTGGTGGGGTAGTTATCGCTATTTGTTGTTATGCTTCCTCTATTGGTCGAGGTTCGAAGTCCGAAGCCCGAAGTCGGACATCGGACTTCGGGCTTCGGATAACCGATTACGAATTACGGAGAACACTATGCGTGGATGTTTACAGGCAACAGCAGGATTTGTGGCGGCGATTTTTGTGCTAACGGCCGTGACTGCCCTTATTGGCACTAACTTGATTGTGGTGGCGACGGACCGGGAGACGGTGAAGGGGCTGTTTACGGGGCTGGATGAGGTGGTGCGCCAGACGGCGCCGGCGCTGATTATGGAAGCGGCGCGGCAGGAGGCGTTGGCGCGGGGGATTGGTGATCTACCCATTGATGAGACGCAGTTACAAACGGCCGTGGCCACCGTTATTCCCCCCGGCTGGATGGATGCGCAGGCGGCGGCGGCGGTGGACGGGTTGTATGATTATTTGGAGACGGGTGATCCGGCGGATGCGGAGGTGACGTTGGACACACGGCCGTTGCTGGATTCGCTGCGAGGGGCGGCGGGGCAGCAAATGGTCACGGCCGTGATCGCCAATCTGCCCCCTTGCACCGGCGGTGTGCCCAATTTCAGCACGGTGGGCAATGTGGAAGTGCCTGACTGCCTGTCACCAGGGACGGACGTGCAGCAGTTGAGCAATGTGGTGCATACGGCCGTTGTCAATGCCATTGACCAAAACCCGGAACTCCTGGCGAATGCCGGTGTGGTGCGGATTCCGCTCTTTGCTGCGGGGGATGCGGTGGGGCTGAGTGGCGAGCGGCAGACGGAATGGGCACGTTTGCAGCGCAATTTTGCCTTCGCCCGCACCTGGGGCTGGGCGTTGTGGCTGCTGCCGTTGGCTTGTTTGTTGCTGATTGCGCTGTTGGTGGTGCGTTCGCTGCCCACCTGGGGACATTGGTGGGGGTGGCCGTTGGTGATTGCCGCCGTCGTCGTTCTCTTCTTCGCCATTATCGCCCCCGCGCTGCTGACGTTTGTGGCGCGCACGGCCGTGCCGCCCCCCACCGACCCCCTGGCTTTACCGCTGCGCCAATTGGGCCTTAATCTCATCACCACCGTCGCCGACCGCTGGCTGGTGCGCGTATATTCTCAGGCCGGCATCCTGCTGGCGTTGGGGGTGGGGTTTATTTTGATGGCGTTTGGGGTTACGGCCGTGCGGGAAAAAGGATATTGAGATATGGGGATATTGGTCGAGCGGCAATATCCCCATATCCCAATATCAGGTATAATCCCCCTAACATATTCCCATAAACAACCGATTTCAACCACAAGGTAGGCAAACCATGTATGGACAAGAAACCGATCCCGATTACCCCACAAAACTAGCCGAATTTGAAGCCCGCATTGCGCGTGGCGAAAAAATCGAACCGGGCGACTGGATGCCCGAACGCTACCGCAAACAGCTCATCCGCATGATCTCTCAACACGCCCACAGCGAAGTGGTGGGCATGTTGCCCGAAGGCGCCTGGATCACCCGCGCCCCCAACCTGCGCCGCAAACAAGTGCTGCTGGCCAAAGTACAGGACGAAGCCGGGCACGGCCAATACCTTTACCACGCCGCCGAAACATTAGGCGCCACCCGCGAAGAAATGCTGCAAGCCCTGCTCACCGGGCAGGCGAAATATTCCAGCATCTTCAACTACCCCACCGTCACCTGGAGCGACATGGGCGCGATTGGTTGGCTGGTAGATGGCGCGGCCATTATGAACCAGACCATGCTCGCCCAATGTTCCTACGGCCCCTACTCGCGGGCGATGGTACGCATCTGCGCCGAAGAAGGCTTCCATAAGAAACAGGGGCAAGAAATGATCATCCAATACGCCCAAGGCACACCGGAACAAAAAGCCATGGCCCAGGACAGCATCAACCGCTTCTGGTGGCCCACCCTGATGATGTTCGGCCCCCACGACTCCGCCTCCACCAACTCCGACGAACTCACCCGCTGGGGCATCAAGACCAAAACCAACGACCAATTACGCCAGGAATTTGTGAACGAACTCGTGCCCCTACTGCACGCCTTAGGGCTGGAAGTGCCCGATCCTGACCTGCGCTACGATGAAGAAACCGGCAACTGGATTTCCGGCGAAATCAACTGGGACGAATTCTGGCAAGTCGTCAAAGGCAACGGCCCCATGAACGCCGCCCGCCTGCAAGCCCGGCAAGAAGCCCACGACAACGGCCGTTGGGTGCGCGAAGCCCTGGCGGCGTATGGAGAACGTAATTCGTAAATCGTAATCCGTGATCCGATTACGGCTCACGGATTACGGCTCACGGACTACGGTTTACGGAAATGGACACTCAATGGCCTCGTTATGAGGTATTCAAACAAGACCGACCCGGCGAACCACACGAAAGCATCGGCACCGTTCATGCCGTAGATGATGAGATGGCGCTGCAAAACGGCCGTGACCTCTTCGTCCGCCGCCCCAAATGCCACAGCCTATGGGTGGCCCGCGCCGACGCCATCACCAGCAAAACGGCCGAGGAACTCGCCGCCGAAGAACTGGCAACCGACGCTTCCTGGCAGGCAGATATTGACCCGGAAGCGCCCAACGAGACGTACCTGGTCTTTCAAAAACAAACCGAACGGCGCGGTATGACCTTCACCACCCACGTCGGCGAAGTGCAAGCCAGTTCCCCCGCCCACGCCCTGCAACAAGCAATCGCCACCTTCCCGGCGGACCAGGTCTTTGTGTGGTGGGTGTGTCCGGCAACGGCCGTGACCCGCAGCGAAGAAGCCGACGCCCAACCCATGTTCGCCCCCGCCCAAGACAAACTCTACCGCCTACCCAACCAATACCGCACCGTATTTACCATGCAGAAAATAAAAAGAGAAAGCAGAGATTGAGAGATTAGGAGATTGAGAGATTGAATCTCCTAATCTCCCAATCTCCTAATCTCATTCATCACATGACCCCACTACACCCAACCGCCCTCGCCCAAAAACTGCTTTTCCTGGCCGATGATGAATTGATCCTGGCGCACCGCAACTCGGAGTGGACAGGACATGGCCCCATCTTGGAAGAAGACATCGCCTTCACCAACATCGCCCTGGACGAAATGGGCCACGCCGCCACCTGGCACCGGCTGCGGCAAGAATTAACGGGGGAGGAAGTGGACACGGCCGTATTCTTCCGTGACCCCGCCGCTTACCGCAATGTCCAACTGGTGGAACTGCCCCATGACGATTGGGCTTTCAGTATGCTGCGTCAATACCTGTTTGATGTGTACGAAATGGTGCATCTGGCACAGTTAGCCGCCAGCAGTTACCGCCCGCTGGCCGAAGCCGCCGCCAAAATCCGCATCGAAGAAATCTACCACCTGCGCCATACCGCCGCCTGGGTGACAAGATTGGGCTTGGGCACGGCCGAAAGCCACCGGCGGATGCAGGCCGCCCTGGACACCCTCTGGCCTTATGCCCAACAACTATTTGTGAATATGCCCGAAGATGAAGAGTTGGGGGAGATGGGTACGGCCGTGACCCCCACCACCCTCCACCACGAATGGCAGCACCTCACCACCACCCACCTCACCCTGGCTAACCTCACTATCCCCACCGACCACACCCCACCCACCACCAACCGCGCCCACCACACCCACCACCTCACCCATCTGCTAACCGAAATGCAATCCGTCGCCCGCCAATACCCGACAGCCGTCTGGTAAATGTTTGTAGTAGGCGATAAATCGCCTACTACAAACGGAAACGATTGATGATAACCACAGCCCATATCTGGCAAGCCCTGGAAGAAGTCAAAGACCCGGAATTACCATTCGTCTCTGTGGTGGAAATGGGCATTGTGCGCGACGTTCAGCTTACGGCCGGCAGCGTCCACGTCAAGATGACGCCTACCTTCTCCGGCTGCCCGGCATTAGATGTGATCCGGCGGGACATAGCCACCAGAATACGAGAATTAGGCTTCGCCCAAGTCACGGTGGAAACTGTGCTACACCCACCCTGGACCTCCGATTGGATTGCCGACTCCGCGCGGGAAAAGCTCAAAAATCTGGGCATTGCGCCCCCGTTAAGGCACGGCGGCAACTTGATCCCCGTTGCCTTTCTGGATGTGGCAACCTGCCCCCGTTGCGGTTCTACCCATACCATTCTCAAAAACGCCTTCGGCCCCACCCTCTGCAAAAGCGTCTGGTACTGCCACGATTGCCAGGATGGGTTTGAGCAGTTTAAGGCGCTTTAGTCCGAAGTCGGAGGTCGGAAGTCGGAAGTCCGACTTCGGATTACGGAGCGAAACTTCCCATTTACCCTGGTGTTTTCTCAATCGGCATAAGCACTGCCCTACACTGCTTGACAATTTGGTGGTTGCTTCTAAAATTGCCCCGCCATTGCAAATGGAATTCAAAACTTGAAGGAGATCAGGTAGATGAGTGATACACAGACTCGTATAACCGCTATTATCGTGGATTTATTAGGCGTAGACGAAGAACAGGTAGTGCCTGAGGCGCGTTTCCGCGAAGACCTGGAAGCTGATTCGCTGGATTTGGTCGAACTCATTATGGCTTTTGAAGAAGAGTTTGGCGGCGAAATTTCGGATGATGAAGCCCAAAAAATCACAACTGTGGGCGAAGCGATCTATTATATTGACCACCGCATGGCGGTTTAGCGCCTGAGGCGTAGTGCGTTAGACCTCAAGGGCCAGCGTACTACGCTTTTTCCCCATCATTTGGGCTATTTGCCATATACTGACCCCGACAATGAGCAAATGTCCCACCCCATTCAAAATTAACCCCCACCCATAACCAACTGGCAATCCTACAAGCTGTACCACATTGGGCTGAATTTGCAGGTAAACCCGCGTGGGTTGTACCGTCCCCATCAGGCCAAGCGCCATCAATAGCAGCCAACATAACCACTGCCTGGTTTCCACTTTCACGAGCCAACAGAGAAGAGCAGAGCCGACTATAGCCAATAGCACCAACCCAATCCACTGTACACGGGGCATGTACTCGTGGCGCGCCGGGCCGGTGATATCCTCGATCGCGGGGAACGCCTGCCAACTGATAAGCAGCGCCAGACCGCGCAAGGCCCAACTCTGCCAACGGCCGTTCCCCCCCAACAACGTCAGCGTCACCAACATCAACGCCAGGGTAATCGGTGGCAGGTAAAAGAGGTTGCGCTCCAACCCTACCCCCATAAACTTGACCCACTCGCCTAATTCAATGCCCAGAAAACTGAGACCGGCCCCCGGCCCCGGCAGCCAAACCGTGAGGTAACCAACGAACACGGCCGTTAACCCCAACAGCAGAATGGTGTGCGTTTGTTTGGGGAGCATGGGGCAACCGGGTAATTGAGTAATTGGGTAATTGCGTAATTACCCAATTACTCAATTACTTTTCTCCCACACGGCCGTCAGCCGGGCATCTTCCTCAGCCTGGTCGGCGAAAAATTTATCCAGGGCATGGCTCTGGCGCTGGCGCAGGGCGAGCATGGCCACAGCGCGCACATCATCGGGGGTCACGGCCGTGCGCTCGTCCGCCGCGGCGTGAGCGCGCGCCGCCTCAAACAAGGTTATCTCTGCCCGCCCGGAATCCACATGCAGCGCCGTGACCAATGCCAACCCCAGTTGGCGTGCTTCCTCCGTCAGGGTGACTTGTGGCAAACGGTCGCGGGCTTGTTGGATTTCTTCAGCCAGGGAGAGGGTGGCCTCGGCATAACCGGCGGCAAAGAGGTCGGGCTGCCGACGGTAAGCAGCAGCGCGTTCATACGCCTGGTAGCGCAGGTCGGCATCGTCCAGGCCACGCACAATCGCCCGCAGCCCAAAACGATCCATCAGTTGCGGGCGCAGCCAGCCTTCCTCCGGGTTCATGGAGCCAATGAGCATGATACGCGCTTTGTACGTCAGCTTTAGCGGACCACGACGCACGGTGTAGTGCCCTTGCGCGGCAGCATCCAA
Source organism: Anaerolineae bacterium (assembly GCA_023382655.1). Taxonomy (GTDB): domain Bacteria; phylum Chloroflexota; class Anaerolineae; order Promineifilales; family Promineifilaceae; genus CAADGU01. The sequence continues at coordinate 22,196 of JAHDWK010000018.1, forward strand.
CATGGCATCGGTAATCGTGCCATCGAGTAAATTTACTTCATCAATGAAGACAATATGCCCATCGGCGTGGCCTAAAAGACCGCGTTCCAGCCGTACTTTCTGCTGTTCCAGCGCCAGCCGTTCATTGATACCGCCCACCACATCTTCCAGACGAGAATTTAAGGGTAGTTCAAAAATTCGCACTTTGTCGGCGACGGTCAACGGGTCGCCATAACCGAATTTGGTAGCACAATCTTTACAAACGCCATCCATACCATACAACGCCACATCTTCTTCGGTACAGCCGTAGGCGCACAGGCTGCGCCGGGCGGTGGGCAGCAGATCGGTGAGGGCGCGCACGGCCGTGGTCTTGGCCGTGCCGCGTGGGCCAATGAGCAAGACGCCGCCCACCAATGGGTTAATCAGGGAGAGCGTCAGCGCCAGCTTCATTTCATACTGGCCAACAATTGCCAAAAAGGGGAATGGTTCTACTTCCGCTACGCCAATATCGGGCGCGGGCAAACGGCTAACTTGCCCGGCCGGTGAGGCCAGCAATATCTCTAGCAGTTTGGAACGCGGTTCGCCGGGGCTTTGATCACTCATGGGAATCTTGTTTGTGTTGCTGCAAGCGGTAAGCCTGGCGTTGGGCGGCGCGCTCGAATCTGTCTCGTTCTTCGGCGGTGGTGCATAAAAGCGGGGGCACGGCCGTCGGACGGCCGTGTTCATCCAGCGCCACGTAGACAAAATAGGCGGTATTGGTATGGGTCGTCTGACCGGTGATCACATCTTCGGCCGTGACCAAGACGCGCGTTTCCAGAGAGGTGCGCCCCACCCAACTGACCTCGGCCGTAACTGTCATCAGGTTGCCAATATGCACCGGCGAATGAAAGCGCATGGAGTCTACGGCCACGGTAACAGCCGGATGACGGGCATGTCTGATGGCCGCCATGCCACCTGCTTCATCACAAATCTTCATAATATAGCCACCATGCACATTGCCCATAACGTTGGCGTGGGACGGCCCCATGACCTGGGTGAGAATGACACGAGATTCAGCGGGGCTTTTAGGTGGCATAGAGGTAGTGGTTTGTGATGGTTATCAGTGATCGAAATCCGTAACCCGTAACCCGTGACCCGATGTCGGATTACGGCTTACGGCTCACGGATTACGGATTACGCATCAATCCATATCCGGTCGGGTTTCCGAAACGTAGCTTAGTTTTTCGGGAAATTCCTCAAACATGTCAATAATCTGGTGCGGCAGAGCGGGGAACATGGGGGGCAGGGGCACGGCCGTGGGTAGTTTCATGCGTTGTGGCGGCAGGGGTGGTTTCATCATCGGCCGGTCAATGGGGCGGGTGCGTTTGCGCAGCAGACGTTGGTCATCGCTGAGAAAACCAAGATAGGAGCCGCCACTATCAAAGACTTCACGCCCCACGACAAAACCAATCCATTCCCCATCCACGTTAAAGATGTTGCCTTTCTCATACACGGCCACCCACTCGCCATCTGATCGGTAAATTGGAATCATTTCTCCTCTTTTGTGACTACAGGTCGCAACAGTCAACGTGAAGGGCACGATGCGGCAATGAGCTGACTTTGGTTCCATATTACGCAAGCAGCATTATAGTGAAGGGGACACAGGTGGGCAACTTATGTGATCGGCAAGAGACCGGTTATTTTGGTTATATGTTGGAGAAGGCGGGGGTCACGACCGTATCCCTGATCGCCTCGGCCGTTTCCGGCAGCGGCACGGCCGTGTGCTGCCGTATCCAGGTAGTGAAAATGTGACCATTCACCACCACCTGGCGTCCGCGATCTACCAGCAAGCCAAACTGCCGCAACCGCCGTTCTGCTTCGGCCAGGGTAAACGGACTAAAAGGCACAGAGGGCGTCACCGGGGCCGCCACCAATTCGGCCAATATCTGGCGCTGGCAGGTGTCAAAATGCGCCCACCACTGGCTAAAACAGGGGGATAATTCCGCGACTAACTGTGTCTGCACGGCGCCGGCATTGGGCATACCGTCCAGCCGTTTGTGGTACAGCCAGCGCGCGGCCGTTAATTGCAGTAAAAAAGGCAATGTGCCCGCCAACCGTTGTATTTGCTGCACGTCGGTGGCGCTGAAAGGGGCGCCGACCTGGAGGGCGGGATGGGTGATCAGCGGCGGGATGACGGCCGTTTCCAGTTCGGCCAGATAAATGGGTGTGGGGGAAAAAATGTTGAAAAACGGAGAGGTAGCCGGCAATCCCAGGCGGCTGCCCACGTGATGTAAGTCAGCCAGCGCAGTGGTGACACAAACCAGGTCGTAATCGTTGACGCTGGTCATGGCCCGTAATTCCGTCAGGAAATGGCGGTCAAACGTATCAGTATGCAGCACATCAAAATCATCCAGCAGCAGCACAATGCGATGCAAGGGAAAATGGCATAGGAAAGCCTCCACATCGTAAATGCTGGTCTGCTCTGGCGGCGACTCCTTCCACAAAAAACCGGTATGCACCTGGCCCAGGCTCATCTTGAGCTGCGTCAATATGCGGTAGTAAAACTGGCCCGGCGTTTTGCAGGAGGTCATGTCCACATATACCATCACCATGCGCTCTGGGTGGCGCACATAGCGCACCATCACGGTGGGGTGGGCAATGTGGCGTAGAAAGGAGGTTTTGCCAGAACGGGGCAGACCGATGATGTTTGCCGATTGGGGGTGAGCGCCGCCGATAATTTCAAAGAGTTGTGTGATCTGGCGTTGACGGCCGTAAAAATCAGCAGGGCTTTGCACAGGATGACCAACAGTGTAAGGCATAATTGCGCTCCTGTCTGCGTAAAACCAGATGGCTCACCACACAAGGCAGGCTTCTCATGGCGGCGGCAGGTATCAAATTGATTTACTACAACGTGAAAAAGTTTCTCGACTATTATGCCTGCATTGGCCGGGAAAATGTAGCCAACCTGATAGGAGAAAAGTACCATCAAGCAGCCAGGAACAACTGCCAAGGGTTTGCCTAGACCGGCACAACAATCATGCGTTTACATCCAGATGAGGTGATGAGGAGAACTGCTACCAGACGACCACGCCAGCACTGAGAGACGCTGGTCAGGCGGGGGCTGTTTCATATTGGGTGGCATTGGTCACGGCCGTGACCGCGGCAACCACTGTCCCATCCGGTAACACACCCCGGCTGTAAATGTCGCCCACCTGCTGCCAGACGATGACGTAACGGCCGTTGTCGGCCCAATACACCATGTCTGCGGCCACGTTGCTGGCTAAAGTGCTGTTGCGGACATTGGTGACGGCCGTTTTGTTCTGGCCTGCCAACGTTTTCACCATACATAGTTGCCCATTTCCCTAATAACGAAACTTGCCACCCAAAAACGGCACGGTCAGGAGACCGGTCGCAACGATTGCGGAGTAGGGGCAGATTATACAACTTTCTTGCTTAGGCAATTAGGGAATGGCAATAACATCAACCAAATTTGGATTAAGTGGGTCTTCTATATCAATAATAAAAAGAGAGCCAGATCCGATGAGATAAAGGTAATTTTCAACAAAAGCAGCATTTCCTCTCCAGTTAAGTATCCATCCGTATTCCGAAGTATGCCAATCCTTTATCACAATCTGAGCGGAATTTGTTAGTTCTCGAACCCGTATCGTAGCTACCCCCTCTTCAAAATAAACGACAGAGTAAGCATAATTTTCGTTTATACCTATAGGGATTTCCAAAGCTTCAATTACTGTTACCAAACTTGGGGCCATTGGCTCCGAAATATCCAATATTAAGGCAGAATAACCACTGCCCACCCCACTTACAACAAAAATATAGTCTTCACTTGAGAATAATCGAATTGCACTACCTTGTTGAGGCATAATATAAGTAGCGACAGGCTTAAGTGTTTGAGGATTGGATACATCTAATACTTGAATTTGACCTCGATATAGAGCTTCTCCTCCCCAACTATTCTCAGCTACAAAAGCATAGCCCTCTGTCAGAATAACGTCAGTTAATATTCGGGGTTCTGATCCAACAATTTCAGGCATTGGAGAAAAGCGAAATTGAATAGGAGTTCTTGACTGATAAGCTCCAACTTCGACAATTTCTGTTAGTTTAGTATCATTATTAACCGCATATACACGAACTTCTCCGTCTTCCTGTGACGGGACAAAGATATACTCTTGCGATTTAGAAGCGTTAAAAAACGATGGCATTAACTTTCCCTGGCAACCCACTTCAACCAGTCTATGGGGATTGGAGATATCTATTACACTTGATTCACCAGGTTGGCTATCATTACTGACAAAAGCATAATTACCAGCAACAATTATCGAATCCGCAGTGTTGGGCAAAATAACATTCTCTAGCCATAATGGGTTTGAGGGATCAGAGACGTCAAGGACAATAAGTGTATTGCCAACACCAAGGTAGGCATAACTACCGCTAACAAAAATTGCAGCAGTGAACTTTGTGCCCGTCCAATTCAACTCCTCATTCAAACGAAAAGTTGGCAAGTTACCATCTTGAGGAGTAACCGGCACAAGAGAACATACGTGTTTATTTACACTACACGCAGTCATCAGGAGAACGATAAAGAGCAAAAAAATATGGTTGAGCAGTTTCAAAGACATAATGTCAACTGTACTTCTTGAAGTATCCCATATGATACAACGCAAAATTTTAGACTTTCTTGGATTCTACAAGTTGAGCCTATCTTCTGTAGAGTGGGTCGTGAACCAACCCTGGCAAGGGTATTATGCACACCGCCTGTGCTGCGGCCGGTCTCCCGACCGTGCCGCCCCACCTCTGCCCGCCGAAACCTCTTTGCGCACCACAGCACCGCCGTCAATATCATATCTGTCTCTCCCGGCGGGTCCAGCAGCCAATAGGCCGCTGACGAAAACCGCCACGCTGTTGCCTCCCACACCAGCCCTTGATGTCGGGCTTCGGACTTCGGTTTACGGGCTTCGGTCAAGGCCGCATAGCTGCTCGTAGAGAGTGTGCAGTTGGCGGGCAGACTGCTCCCAAGTAAAGCGGCGCGCCTGGCGGAAACCGGCGGCTACCAGGCGGGTGCGTTCCTGAGGATTCGTCAAGAGATCATGCACGGCCGTTGTCCATCCTTCCTGGTCATGTGGCGAAAGTTGGATGGCCGCTTCCCCCGCCACTTCGGGTAAAGAGGAGGCGTTGGAGGTGATGACCGGCACGCCGCAGCCCATGGCTTCCAGCAGCGGCAGGCCAAAGCCTTCATACAGGCTGGGGAAAACAAACAGGGCCGCGCCGCTGTAGAGAGCGGGTAAATCATCATCGGCGACAAAACCAGGAAAGTGGACACGGCCGTGTAACCCCTGCCGCCCCACCTCTGCCATCATCTCCTCCATCAGCCAGCCTTTGCCTCCGGTGACAATCAGATTGTGGGGGTGGGTTTGGGCAATCGGCTGGAAGGCACGGATAAGCATCTGGTAATTTTTGCGCGGCTGCACGGTGCCCACCGCCAGGATGTAGGGCGCGTCACTCAATTGGTATTGGCGGCGCACGGCCGTGAGCTTCTTTTCGTCTGTCACCGGTTGGAAACGACTATGGACGCCGCTGTATAGGACGGTCACTTTATCGGGCGGTACCTGCCACACGGCCGTCAGGTCATCTTTGGTCGCCTGTGAATCGGCCAGAATGTGCGTGGCGCGGCCAATTGACCAGGGCACCACCTGGTTCAAATAAGATACCAGCTGTTCGGGAAAAACTTCCGGGTAATGGACGAAGGAGAGGTCATGCACGGTGAGCAGCGTGGGGATAAGGCCGTGAACCGGCGGCAGCACAAAATCAGGCGAATGAAACAAATCCAGCTTGCCGGTGAACCACTGCACCGGCAATGGCAGGCGCAGCCGGTACCACAGCCGGTAAAGCCAGCGTTCGTCTACGGGTGCCGTGTGCAGTTGTACGTTTTTAGCCTGGGGGATGGGGTGGGGAACAGGAGATGCGGTGGGGTTTTTGGCAGCGAAGAAGTGGTAGTCGTTGTGGGGGTCTACGGCCGTGAGCGCAAAAATCAACTCCCGCGTGTACCGGCCAATCCCCCCACCCTGGGTAATGGCTGCGGTGACATCAATGCCAATTTTCATGGAGATTGGAGATTGGTCAATACTCAATCTCTATTTATCTACATCACCATATGTCCAATAACGATTGATAAAGAAGTTCCAAAATAAAATGACCAACACCGATAGCGCCAGGGCCATATTGTCCCCAATGCGTTGGGCTACGTCGGGGCCAAGGCTGCCAAACAGTTCCGCCGCCAGCCGGGTAAAGGGCAAATGGGTCAGGGCCATAATGGGCAGTCGTAGCACAATGCCGGTCACGCTAACCAGGAAGAATTGGGCAAACTGGCGCACAAGAGGCTTGGAACGGGAATCGGGATACGTCCAATACCGGTTCCAGGTAAAGTTACTGCAAATGGCACACACAAAGGAGACGGTACCGGCCAGCAGCGCTGGCAACGTGGCCTCGATCCATGCCTGGCTTAGCCCCAATGAAAGCAAAAATTCGTCAACCGGCGTCCCCGGTATAGCAAAAGCGGTAAATGGACCTAACAGCAAATTGTAAATGCCAAAGTCCACTATAAAACCAAAAGCGCCGACAACCAGAAATTTGATAAATCGTTCGGCTTCTTTAGTATTGACGCCCATGCGCCCGGCTGCATTTGCAAACATTGCTACCATAAAAATAAAAATCTCCCAATTCTTGAAATTTTGTCTGCTGTGGCCGTCTCTCAGCCCCGAAGGGCTGCTTTCCCGACCGCGCCACTTCTGGTTCCTCATACCAAACCGCCGCATTTTAGCGGATAACGGCCGTCTGGTTCAATCCCTCTTTAGTGCTGTTTGCCCGGCGCTCATACTCCAACAGTTGCAGCAAACCCAGCATCACGCCCAGATGAATATACACATTGTTGACATATAGTTTATCTACTAAATGATGAACCGTCACGGCCGTCCACGCCCCTAATAATCCCAACGCCATTCCCCGCAGCGGCCAATCCAGTTGGCGCAATTGGCGGATGGTCTGAAAGAACACGGCCGTCCACAACACCGCATACACCGCCAACCCCAAAACGCCGGTTTCCGCCAGCGTATTCAGATAATAGTTGTGGGCATGACCTAAGGGATAAGGCCAGTTAATGAGCGCATATTGGGCATAAGCCGGTTCATAATTGCCAAAACCGACGCCTAACCAGATATTGTCTCGTGCCATATCCAACGCCGCCTGCCAATGCGCCAACCGCTCTAACACCGCATAATTAGCATCATTGATATCCACGCCGCGCACATCCCCAAAACGTAGATCATTGCTAAAACTGGTGATGCGCTCGGTGACCGAGGCAGGTACAACTCCGACTTGTACCCCGCCCCAAAAGAATAAACCCGCCAACAGCAACAATGTGACGCCCTGCCATAACTTTTTAGGCCAGAAAAGCAGCATCACCGCCCCTCCAAGTGCCAGGCTCAACCACGCCCCCCGGCTCCAGGAGAAAAGAACGGCCAGGGTGCAGAGCACGGCCGTGACGCCGGTGAAGAGTGACAGGGTGACAAGGTGAAGGGGTGACAGGGTGACAGGGCGATCACTTGCTACCTGCCACCTGCCACTTGCTACTTGCTGCCAAAGAGTAGCTATCAATCCTAAAAACGCCCCCACAGCCAGCAGCGCTGTCAGGTTCATGTAACCGGCATAGGGGTTGGGCTGTTCAAAGGTGCCATAGGCGCGGTAAAAACGGCCGAGTACCAGAAAATGCTCTGGCCCATCGCCGCGTAGCCCAAATTGCCAGATGCCGATGATGGCCTGGGACAGACCGGCGAGCAGAAGGATGGCTAAGACGTAAAACGTCATCCGTAATCGGTAATCCGTAATCGGTAATCCGTAATCGGTAATCCGTAATCGGTTTACGGCTAACGGATTGCGGGGTACGGCTAAATCAACGACCAGTAGCATCACGGCCGTAATCTCCACCCACTTGATCAACTCTCTAAAACCATAAGAAAAAGAGGGAGCGTGGAGCAGGGAAAGTGCGGAAACAAAGACAAACAACGCCAGAGGCACATTCAAAAACGTGCGCGGAATGAAAAGACGGCGATAAGCCAACCCGCGCCCCAACCAGACTGCCAAAGTGAATAGTAGTAAAAGTTGGCCGCTGTCTAGCAGAGAGGGCCCAAGCCAAATGTTTTCCAGCGCCCCCCAAGGCCCCGCTACCAACGCCGCAAATAAACCAACCAGTGGGTTGATGACGGTAAGCAAAGCAACGGCCGTACCTCCCACCAGCCCCACCGCCCACGCCAACCGGGCTGTTATCAATCCAAATAATACCGCCCACAACACAAAACCAACACGGCCGTCTACCCCTCCGCGCCTCCGCATCTCTGCGTTAAAAAAGTTCAAACCCGCCCTCTAAAATACGCAATCGTTTCCGTCAACCCATCGGTCAGATTCACCTTTGGTTCCCAGCCCAACACCTGCTGCGCTTTGGTGATGTCCGGACGACGCACCTTCGGATCATCGGTAATACGGTCATCTTTAGGCTGAATGAAGACGATCTCCGAATCACTACGCGATACTTCCTTCACAGCTTCGGCAAACTCCAAAATCGTCATCTCCACTGGATTACCAATGTTCACCGGCAAATTTTCGTCTGAGTGCCACAGACGATAAATCCCTTCAACCAGGTCACTATAATATTGGAAGGAACGGGTGCGGCTGCCATCGCCATATACGGTGATCGGCTGGTTGGTGAGCGCCTGGTAGATAAAGTTGGGCACCACACGGCCGTCGTGCAGCCGCATCCGTGGTCCATACGTGTTGAAAATGCGCACAATGCGCGTTTCCAGGCCATGATACCGCTGGTAGGCCAGCGTCATCGCTTCGGCAAACCGCTTGGCTTCATCATACACACCACGTGGCCCAATGGGGTTCACATGCCCCCAATACGTCTCCGGTTGTGGGTTTACCTGTGGGTCGCCATACACCTCGGACGTGGACGCCAGCAAATAACGCGCGCCTTTGGCCTTGGCCAGACCAAGCGTATTGTGTGTGCCCAATGAGCCTACCTTGAGCGTAGGAATAGGATGTTCCAGATAATCGTTGGGACTGGCGGGTGAAGCAAAATGCAACACGGCATCCAATGGTCCGGCCACATAAATGTAATTGCTCACATCTTGTTTCACAAAACGGAAACGCTCATGCCCCATCAGATGAGCAATGTTCTCCATGTTGCCGGTGATCAAGTTATCCATGCCGATAACTTCATGTCCCTCAGCAATGAACCGGTCAGACAGGTGAGACCCCAAGAAGCCGGCCGCCCCTGTAATTAAAACACGCATAGTTGCCTCCAATTTGAAAATGGTGGTGGTATTGTAACGTGGGTAAAGGTGGGTGACGAACGGGTACGGCCGTTCGACCCGGAATCGTATACCACGCGCAACTTACACGTTGGCTAACCACCCCGTTTTGCAATCCGGTTGACGCTTAGCACTTGCCAGATATAATGACTATGCTTTTGTCAAGATGGGTCGGAATTTAATCGCCGGACACAGACAGTGAAAAAACATAGTAGTTGTTTTCTGAATTGGTATGGATGCCTGTTTCGTTATCCACTTTGTTTTACAACGTGGGTGGCTTTATTCTTTTTAGCTGCCTGCGCCACGCCGGAACAACCTCCAACCGTGACCCAACCGGTAATAACGATTGACACGGCCGTGCCCACCCCCACAACCGCTGCTACTTCCTCACCTGCCCCAGAGCCAACACCGGTCAGTGCCGATACGGCCGTGCCCCTGCCCACCAACAGCCCTACTCCCATTCCCAGCCTGACACCCTCAAGCACCCTCATTCCCAGTCTGACTCCGTCAGCCACCGCTACCAGCCCACCCACAGCCACCGCCACCCCGGCCCCGCCAACCCATACCCCCACGCACGCCATTCCCCATCTGCCCATTGGCAATTTAAGCAGCGTGATGGGCCAGGAAGTGTCGGTTAGTGGCACTGTGGTAGCGGTAGCCAGCTTTTCACACGGCTTCAGATTTACGCTGGATGATGGCAGTGGACAGGTGATATTGCTCATGTGGCACGATGTCTATGATGAAAGCTGGGCCGCGCCCGACCTGAACCTGGGTGCTACCGTCCGGGTAACCGGCGAAATTGGCGAGTTTGAGGGCGAATTGCAAATTGTGCCTGATTTTGGCGGGGATGTGCGGGTCACGGCCGTTGCCGCCACCACCGCCCCCGCTGCCAACATTGGCGATTTGGGCAGCTACATGGGCCAACGGGTCACCATCACGGGGCAAATCAGCCGGATTGAAGGCACAAACTCTGGCGCAAAACTGTTTGTCACTGACGACGCCGGCGAAATTTTAATTTTTGTCTGGCACAACGTTCTGGATCGCGTTCAAAATAACACAGCGTTGGGCACACCCGGCACACGAGTACGTGTGACCGGCGTCGTCCAGGAATTCCGCAGCAACCGTGAAATTGTGCCCACCCTGCCCTATGATATTGTGGTACTGCCTTGAGCGGTCAGGTATACTTCCCCGGCTAAATTTTAACCGACGGAGAACCATATGACCGCTCCCCCCAACCCAGACATCACCGAACGGCGCAAAGCTGACCACATACGCATCAACCTGGAAGAAGACGTCGCCTTCAAACAAGTGACCACCGGCCTGGAAAAATACTTTTTTATGCACCAGGCCCTTCCCGAAATTGACCTGGCGGAAGTCACCACAACCACCACCCTCTTCGGCAAAACGCTCAAAACCCCTTTACTTATCTCCTCCATGACCGGCGGTACGGCCGAAGCGCGAGAAATTAACCGCACCCTGGCTGCCGGCGCGCAGGCAGCCGGCATCGCCATGGGTCTTGGCTCCATGCGCGCCGCCGTCGAAGACGAATCGCTGGCCGACACCTACCGGGTGCGTGATGTGGCCCCCGATATTTTGCTATTTGCCAACCTGGGTGCGGTCCAGTTCAATTATGGTTACGGATTGGATGAGTGCCTGCTGCTGGTGGAAATGATTCAAGCCGACGCCCTTATCCTGCACTTTAACGCTTTGCAAGAGGCCGTTCAACCAGAGGGGGACGGCAACTTTGCCAATCTGCTGCCTAAAATTGAACAAATCTGTAAACATCTACCCGTACCCGTCATCGCCAAAGAGGTGGGTTGGGGTTTTGCCGAAGAAACGGCGCGGCGGCTGGCGGAAGCGGGTGTGGCGGCCATTGATGTGGCTGGCGCGGGTGGCACCAGTTGGAGCCAGGTAGAGATGCACCGCGCCCCCACTGCCCGCCATGCACGAGTGGCCGGCGCGTTTATTGATTGGGGGATTCCGACGGCCGTGTCCGTCCAACAGTGCCGCCGTGCCGCGCCCCACCTGCCTGTCTTCGCCAGCGGCGGCATCCGCAACGGCATTGACGTGGCAAAGTGCATCGCCCTGGGCGCAAACCTGGTTGGCTTCGCCGGTGACTTCCTGCGCGCTGCCGACAAAGGTGGCGTAGACGGCGTCATTGAAATGGCGGAAACGATCACAACCGAACTGCGCGTCGCCATGTTCTGCTCCGGTGCAATTGACCTACCTGCCCTGGCTCAAACCCCCCTGTATACGGAGTTCTGAGTTCTAGTGCTAGAAATTTAGCAATGAGTCAAAACGACCTAATCCTGAAAGTTGAAACCCTTCAAAACCTCCTTTTGGCAAGAGCAACGGGAGGAACAGGAGATTGGGAGGAGTACAAATCGCTCAGAGAGGAGCTAACAAATCACTCCTTAGTGAAGCCTCTTTTACCAAGTTTTGTGATTACTTGCAGAGATGTGTCTCAATTTTGGTCATTCATAAGTTCAAAATATAATACCTATCGAGAAAGAAGAGAATATATCTGGCAAGAATTTTCTCCACTTTTAAATCAACTTGAATCTTCTCTAAGAAGCCTTCCCGACAAAATTATCTCTGATACGTTAAATGACTTTGATACGGATCACATCAAACAAATATGGGAAAGAGCTATAGTCAGACGAGAAGAAGATCCTCAAGGAGCAATAACAACTGCACGCACTTTGCTTGAAAGCACATGTAAGACCATTTTAGATGATCTACAGATAAATTACGCCAGTGATATTGATTTACCAAAACTGTACAAACTTACAGCAGAGCAATTAAATCTTGCTCCAGCTCAACATACAGAACAAATCTTCAAGCAGATCCTTGGAGGATGTCAAACTGTAGTTGAGGGATTAGGTGCGGTTAGAAACAAATTAGGTGATGCTCATGGGCAAGGGAAAAAACCGGTCAAACCCGCTGCACGACACGCTGAGCTTGCCGTCAATCTAGCTGGTGCTATGTCGATTTTTTTAGTTAGAACATGGGAACATAAAAAATCAAAGAGTAACCAAAATGAGTGAACTTGAAGCGTTAGGCACAGAAATGAGGAATGTCCTCAACGAAGAAATGAAGGCGGTGTTATTGGCCAACGGCCGTACCCCAGACCTGTATTACGGCATGATGCACTACCACATGGGCTGGCGGGACCGGGATTTAGGTCTGGCCGATGTCAATGCCGGTAAACAGATTCGGCCGGTGCTGCTGCTGCTGGTCTGCCAGGCCGCAGGTGGCGATTGGCGGCAGGCTGTTCCGGCGGCGGCGGCCGTGGAACTATTGCACAACTTCTCGCTCATCCACGATGATATTGAAGACGCCAGCCCCACCCGGCGGGGCCGGGAAACTCTGTGGCAGATTTGGGGTATTGAGCAGGCCATCAACGCCGGCGACGCCATGTTTGCTCTGGCACACATCGCCCTCAACCGGCTCTATGACCGCGGCGTCCCGGCGGAGCGGGTAGTGCGCGCCCTGCGCCGTTTTGACGAGACGTGTGTGCGGCTGACACAAGGTCAACACGCCGACATGGGTTTTGAAAAGCGAGACCGGGTAAGCGTGGCTGACTATATCGAGATGATCACGGGGAAGACGGCCGTGCTCCTCTCCCTCTCTGCCGAATTAGGTGCGCTCGTCGCCGGGCAGGACGATACCGCCATCGCCCATTACGCCCAATATGGCCTGGACGCCGGCCTGGCCTTCCAGGTCATTGATGACATTCTGGGCATCTGGGGCGACGAAATGCTCATAGGCAAATCCGCCTCCACCGACATCACCACCAAAAAGAAAACCCTGCCCGTCCTGTATGGGCTGGAACACAGCCCCCCCTTACGACAGTTGTACACTCAGGAGCAGGCCGACGGCAATTTTGTGAACCAGGCGGTGGAGATGCTCAACCAGACTGGCGCCCGCGACTTTGCTGCCACCAAAGCCACCGCCTACACCCAAAGTGCCCTGGGCAACCTGGAAGCCGCATATCCCACCGGCCCCGCCTACATCGCCCTGAACCAACTAACCGACATGTTGCTCAAACGAGATTATTAAACAAAAAAGCGGTGGCCTGGAAATTCCAGACCACCGCCTTTACTGATTACCGTTCACCGATTACCGGCTACTCCTCGTCACCAAAACCTTCCAGGTCATCCTCATCAAATCCATACTCATATTCCATTTCATACTCTTCCTCAGCCGGCAGCGCCGCCAATTGTTTTTCTTTGGCTGTTGCCAGCGCCTCTAAAATGGCCGGGTCGGTATTGTCATCAATCATCAACGGAATCGAGAAGTCAAACTCTGGCGTTTCTTCCTCTTCTTCCTCTTCCAACAGATCAGCCAGTTCGGGGGCGGGGCGATTATGCAAGTCGAAACCGGTACCTGCGGGAATCAGCTTGCCGATGATGACATTCTCTTTCAAGCCCATCAGTCTGTCTTCGGCGCCGGCAATAGCCGCGCTGGCCAATACCTTGATGGTGTGTTGGAAAGAACTGGCCGACAGGAAACTATCGGTGTTCAATGCTGCTTTGGTAATACCGAGCAGCACCGGTTCCGCCTGTGCCGGTTCACCACCTTCCTCCATGATTTCTTCGTTCGTTTCCATGAAGACCGCCAGTTCCACCAGTTCGCCGGGCAGCATTTCTGTATCACCGGAATTGGTAACGATCACCTTACTCAGCATCTTGCGGATGATGACCTCGAAATGTTTGTCATGGATATTTTGACCCTGTGGCCGGTAAACCTGCTGCATTTCCTGCAGCAGATATTGGGTCACGGCATCTCGCCCCAGAATATCCAGAATACGGTGCGGGTTCTTGGAACCTTCGGTCAACTGACCACCGGCGTATACCTCTTCGTCATCGGACACCAGCAGACGCATACCGGCCGGAATCTCATAATCCCGCTCGTCCCGGCTTTCCCAGGCGACCGTTACCCGGTCACCCTGGCGTGATACACGCCCACCATGACGGGCCGAGATGACCTCGTCCTCTTTCTCAGCCAGAATGCCGCCGGATTCCACACTATCATTGTCACCAATTTTGATCGTCCAACCTTCCGGAACTTCGTAAACATCATCTACCAGTTTGGTATCGGTGACAAACACGTGGCGGACGCCATCTACGACGCGCACTTCAGCGCGGCCGCCGATTTCGGTGATGACAGCTTCACCCTTTGGTTTCTGGCGGGCTTCAAACAGCTCTTCCACGCGGGGAAGACCCTGGGTAATGTCACCACTGGCGGAAGCAGTACCCCCGGTATGGAAGGTACGTAACGTCAACTGGGTACCGGGTTCACCAATGGACTGTGCGGCCACAATGCCTACGGCCGTACCCCTTTGCACCGGTTTACCACGTGCCAGATCCAACCCATAACACTTGGTGCAAATACCACGCCGCAGTTCACAGGTCATTGGCGAAAAAACATACACTTCTTCAACGCCTAATTCTTCAACCCGTTCGGAGGCCGTATCGGTGAAATAATCACCAATGCGCACCACCGGTTCATTGGTTTCCGGGTCCATAATCTCTTCGGCCGACACCCGGCCCAGAACCCTTTCCGCCAGCGTTTGTTTGCCAAAGTTATCGGACCGACGTACATAGATGCCCTTATCCGTACCACAGTCCGCGCCCATGACAATCATGTCCTGGGCAATATCCACCAGACGGCGGGTCAGATAACCGGCATCGGCCGTGCGCAGCGCTGTATCTGCCAGACCTTTGCGCGCCCCATGGGTGGAGATGAAATACTCCAACGTGTCCAACCCCTGCCGGAAATTCGACTGGATAGGCACCGGAATAATACGCCCCTGTGGGTCAGCCATCAGGCCACGCATACCGGCCAACTGGGTAATGGGGCCAAAACCACCTTTACCCGCGCCAGACAGAGCCATCACCGCAATGGGACTGGCCGGATCCATTACATCACGCACCGCCTTCTCCACTTTATCTTTGGCGTCATTCCAGGTATCAATGGTGCGCATATACTGCTCTTCTTCAGTGAGCAGGCCGCGGCGATATTGGCGGTCAATTTCGTTCACGCGCTTCAGCGCCGCATCCAAAATATCTTGCCGTTCTTCAGGGATGGTCAGGTCAGATACCGCTATGGTCGTACCCGATACGGTGGCATAACGGAAACCAATCTCTTTAATGGAATCTACCAGCTTGATCGTGGCCTCATCGCCCAAATGACGATAAACGCGGTTAATCAGACGGGTAACACCACCTTTGTCTAGTACCTGGTTGACAAACCGGAACTCTTCCGGCAGCGCCAGATTAAACAAGACGCGACCAGGGGAGGTTTCGACGATTTTCTGGCGGGGTTTGCCATCCTTATAACGACTATGGTCTTCTTTATTTGCAGTGTTGGTACGTACCTTGATCTTGGCATGAATGTCCAGGTAACCCAGTTCATAGGCGGTTTCCACTTCCTCCATACTGGTAAAAACCTGGCCTTCCCCTCTACGGCCGTCACGCATCAACGTCAGGTAATACACCCCCAACACCATGTCTTTGGATGGCCCCACAATCGGCTCGCCGTTGGCCGGTTTCAACAGATTCCGGGTAGCCATCATCAATTCCAGGGCTTCATCCACTGCCCGGCGTGACAGGGGTACATGCACGGCCATCTGGTCGCCGTCAAAGTCTGCATTAAACGCCGAACAGACCAATGGATGTAGTTGGATGGCTTTGCCTTCCACCAACATGGGCATGAACGCCTGAATACCCAGGCGATGCAGGGTAGGCGCACGGTTAAGGAGTATGGGACGGCCGTCAATAACCTCTTCTAACACCTGCCACACCTCCGGCTGCTGCCGCTCAATCACCCGGCGCGCCCCCTTCACATTGCTGGCATAGCCATACTCCACCAGTTTGCTGATCACAAACGGCCGGAACAGTTCCAACGCCATCGTCTTGGGTAGCCCGCACTGGCCCAACTTCAAGTTTGGCCCGACGACAATAACCGAACGACCAGAGTAGTCCACACGTTTACCCAGCAAGTTGCGGCGGAAGCGCCCCTTCTTCCCTTTTAGCATATCAGACAGGGATTTTAATTCACGGCGGCCACGGCGGCTCAGCGCCTTACCCCGCTGGCTGTTATCAATCAGACTGTCTACCGCCTCTTGCAGCATACGCTTTTCATTGCGCACAATCACATCCGGCGCACCCAATTCCAGCAGCCGCTTCAAGCGGTTATTGCGGTTGATCACCCGGCGGTACAAATCATTCAGGTCAGATGTAGCAAAACGGCCGCCATCTAGCTGCACCATCGGCCGTAAATCGGGCGGGATCACCGGCAGCACCGTCAGAATCATCCATTCGGGACGGTTACCACTCTTTCGCAGCGCTTCCACCACCTGCAATCGTTTCGTCGCCCGCTTGGCCGCCTGCTTGGAGCGAGTAGTACGTACTTCTCGCCACAATTCACGGGACAGTTTTTCCAAATCCATGCGCCGCAAAATGTCATACAACGCCTCCGCCCCCATATCTGCCCGGAACACATTGCCAAATTTACTCTTCAACTCCCGGTAATCGGTCTCATTCAAGAAAACCATCGGTTCAAGGCTTTCTAGCTGTTCCCGATTCCCTTGAGCCTGTTGGCGCAGGCGAGACAACTTGACGGATAAGTCGCCGCGCATGTCATCGCCCACAGCCTGAGTCTCCCCACGCAGTTCATCCAGTTCTTTCTGCAGCGACGCCAATTGACTCTGATGCTCTTCCTCATACTCCCGCTGCACATCGTTCAGGCGCTCGGTAGTAATCTCTTGCACCAATACACTATGTTCACGACCTACTTTTTCGCCCGCATTCACAATGAGTTGTGCGGCCAGCACAATATCTTCAGCCGCCTGCTTATCTTTGGCATTCTTGAGCCGCTGCTCAACTGACTTCGCCTCGCGCACCACTTCGTCGGTAGCCGCAGACAAACGCTCATCAAAGGTTTCGTTTAGCTCCAAAAGGGCTGCTTCCAACTCCAACAAGCGCACCTGTGCGTCAGATGTAGCCTGGCCGATATTGCTCTGCAAATCTTCCTCAAAACGCAGTTCGGCTTCTTCCAACTCTTCCTGCAAACGCTTAAGCGCCCGCTGCCGGGCTTCTTCGTCTACATGGGTGATGACGTATTGAGCAAAATAGAGAACGCGATCCAGATTACGCCGGGACACATTCAACAACAACCCCATATGACTGGGCACACGCCGGGTATACCAGACGTGGGCTACCGGGGCAGCCAGTTCAATATGCCCCATGCGTTCCCGGCGCACCGAAGAACGGGTGACTTCCACACCACACTTGTCGCAAACAATCCCCTTGTAGCGGACGTTTTTGTATTTGCCACAATAACATTGCCAATCGCGCGTGGGGCCAAAGATGGCCTCGCAAAACAGCCCATCTTTTTCCGGCCGTAACCGACGATAGTTGATAGTTTCTGGTTTGGTTACTTCCCCGTATGACCAGGAGCGCATATGGTCGGGGGATGCTAAACTGATACGTAAAGAGCGGAATTCTGTTGTCTCCACCAGGTGACCTCCCAAAAAGATAAAGTACTCCAGCCCACAATAAACAAATTGAAAATCGTTCTCCCGCTTCCCACAATCTGACAAAAGGTTTGTTATGGGGGTAAACACGGAAAAAGAGCGTTTGACCCTTACAGGCCAACGCTCTTATGTTTTTGCAAATCCTTTATGCCATAAGTGCCCGCGATTATATCGGCAGGCGTCAATATGTCAAGTTTGGTACATAAACGTTTGGTTAACACCCATCCATCGAGATAGATGGGTGCTAACCAACTTGTGGCGCAACCACGGCGCCGCAAAATTCACAGGTGTAGCTGGTGACGCCGCGCGGTTGGGCCGGAATAGGGGCATAACAATTGGGACACGAGGTCGGGAAAGAGGCACTGGTGATACCGGCCGTTTGCAATTCTTCCACATAGACATCAGAGCGATCCGCATCTATGTCGCCCGTTTGTACCCGTTTGATCATGGCCGCCCACTCGGAAGAATTCTGTCCTTTCAGGTGGAAACGGGCACGGGACATGTTGGCACTGGCCGCAAAGACAAACTCAATAATGTCTGCTTTGCCCATCCCTAAAAAGCCACCTTCTTCCTTATGAGATACGGATTCAATCTGATGCACTTCTACGTCCAGGTGAACTTCCTGCACCATTTCAGAATCCGCCTTGAAAAGGCCAAATTTCTTTTTGGTGACAACTTCTTCCCTCTGTTCAAAGATGAGTCGCAGGTCGGTGAGGAAGAGATACCCTTTGGGGCCTTCATCACCATTGCGGTGCCATTCAGTTTCCACGGCCAGAAGCGGCCCCTCGGCTTCGCGCAGTTTGATAGCTTGTGAGCCGTCCAGCAAATCAAGCATTTGGCGGGCATTGTTTAATTGGCGTTCGGCTTCGTTGACTTCATTTTCGATGGGTTCGTAAAGATTGTCTACGGCGTCGCGGGCGGCGGTGATGCGGCGTTCCAGGCTGTCTACGGCCGTCTCCGCCGACTTGACCGTAGATTCCACTCGTGGGTTAAGGCGTTTCACCTGCATTTCCGCCTGATCCAACTCTTTATCCAGCCGTTCCACCTGCTCTTT
The DNA here is from genome assembly GCA_023382655.1 of Anaerolineae bacterium. Taxonomy (GTDB): domain Bacteria; phylum Chloroflexota; class Anaerolineae; order Promineifilales; family Promineifilaceae; genus CAADGU01. The sequence goes on from JAHDWK010000018.1 coordinate 41,130, forward strand.
CAGGGCAGCCTCTACACGGGGACGGATGTTGTCATCCCATTTATCGTCCAGCGCTTCTAACTTGTCTTCTAGTTGACCAGAATGAACATAACCACGATCCCGCAGTTTTTCCAGTTCAAAGGGGAGGTCAGTTAATTTACCGTCAATACGGCCCACGGCGTCATAGATGGTGGTTAATTGGGCATCTGTTTCCAGGCGTTCGTATTTGCTTTGCACGGCCGTGACCCTGGTCTGCATCTCCGGGCTGGCCGCCTGGCTGGCGGCCGCCCCTACAGCCGCGCCGGCGGCAACCGCGCCAACGGCCGCTGCTGGCCGAACCACCCGCCGTTGTGGCGGGGCCGGCATGGGACGTGCCTGCACTTTTTGCTGATGTTGCTCTGCGCGCACCGTGGGCCGTACACGGGGTGGTGTGGGCTTGCTCGTGGGAGTACCCGTTTGCACCCGGCGTACCGGCTGTGGTGGTGGTTTACTGGGGCCACCCACCTGCACCCGCTTGACGGGTTGTGGTGGTGGTTTGGGTGTGGACTTTTCCCCACCTGTCTGTACACGCCGCACCGGTTGGGGCGGCGTTTTACTCTGTTTCTTGTCATCTTTGTCAGCCATGAAAAACCTCCTTATTTCGGTTTAGGGTTTACGGATCACGGGTCACGTTTCACGGGTCTTACGCTTCGGCAACATTCTCGCCCAAACGATATTTCAAATACGCTTCCATAAAATCATCGAGACGGCCGTCTAATACCGCCTCGGCATTACCCACCTCATAATCAGTCCGGTGGTCTTTGACCATTTTGTACGGATGCAATACATAGGAGCGAATCTGGTTGCCCCAGCCAGCGTCCACGTTTTCGCCTTTGAGGGCAGCCATTTCGGCATCTTGTTTGCGCCGCTCCAGGTCAAACAGTTGCGCTTTCAGGATTTTTAACGCGGTTTCTTTGTTCTGGGTGTGGGAGCGCTGGTTCTGGCAAGAGACGACGATGCCGGTGGGGAGATGGGTGATGCGCACGGCCGTTTCATTCTTTTGCACATGCTGTCCGCCCGCGCCGCTGGCCTTAAACCGGTCAATGCGCAGGTCGCGTTCGTCAATCTCAATCTCGATTTCTTCGGCCACATCCGGCCACACTTCCACTTTGGCAAAGGAGGTATGGCGGCGGCTGGAAGAGTCAAACGGCGAAATACGTACCAGCCGATGCACACCGCGCTCCGATTTGAGACGGCCGTACACATAATCCCCGCGTACCGCCATCAAACAACTTTTCAAACCCGCTTCGTCGCCAGGGCTTTCGTCCAGAATATCCACCACAAATTTGTGTGTATCTGCCCAGCGCAAAAACATGCGCTGCAACATCAAAGCCCAATCCTGCGCTTCCGTGCCGCCTGCCCCGGCATGAATCGCCAGAATGGCATCCTCATCGTCATACTCCCCGGCAAATAGAGTGGTAAAAGCCCGCTCATCAATCTCCTGCCGCAGTTGTTCCACCTCATGTGTTAAATCATCGGCCAGTTCGGCATCGTCTAATTCCACCAATTCCAGCGTTTCGCCCAGCCGCTGGCTCAATTTCTGCCAAACCGTCACCTGTTCTTTCAACCGGGTCAGTTCCCGCATCGTCCTTTGCGCGGTCTGGCTGTCATCCCAAAAACCGGGCGCGGCGATCAATTCTTCTAATTGGGCCACCTTGTCAGCTTTGGCGGCTACGTCAAAGACGCCTCCCAAGCTGATCGACCGTTTCTTGTAATGTTTGTAGTTCGTTCACTAATGTTTCCATTTTGTTTGTCTTATCCTCTTTAGTATGATTATTCTGCAATCCCAAAACGATCCCGATTTGCGTGATGCGTGACCCGTGAATCGTCACGCATCACGCAAATAATCCATCTACAAATGTGGCCGCGTCAAACGGGGCCAGGTCTTCAATTTTTTCGCCGGTGCCGATGAAGCGCACGGGCAATCCCAGTTCACGGTAAATGGCAAAGACCATGCCGCCTTTGGCGGTGCTATCTAGTTTGGTCAGGATGACGCCTGTGACCTTCACCGATTCTTTGAACTTTTGCGCCTGCGTTAGCGCATTCTGACCGGTGGGCGCGTCCAGCACCAGCAGCACTTCGTGGGGGGCGGCGTGCACGCTTTTGCGGCAAACGCCGTACACTTTTTCCAGTTCTTTCATCAAGTTGTATTTAGTATGCAATCGGCCGGCCGTATCCACAATGAGTAAATTGTAACCGCGTGCCCGTGCGGCCCGGATGCCGTCGTAGGCGGTGGCGCCGGGGTCGCCGCCGGGTTGCCCGGCAATAACGGGCACGTTGGCCCGCTCGCCCCAGATGGTAAGCTGGTCAATGGCGGCGGCGCGGAAGGTGTCGGCGGCGGCCAGGATGACTTTTTTGCCTTTGTTTTGGTAGTGCTGGGCCAGTTTACCGATGGAGGTGGTTTTGCCCGAGCCGTTGACGCCGACGATCATGACGACGGTTAGCTGGCGCGGTTGTTCCAGTTCAAAGGTGGGGGTGATGTTCAAAGTGGCGCGTAGTTCGTCTTTTAAGGCTTCCAGCAATTGGTCGGCTCTGTATAACCCGTCGCGTTTGACGCGAACGCGCATGGCTTCGACGATTTCCAGGGTGGTGGGGACGCCGACGTCGGCTTGAATGAGTAGTGCTTCTAAATCTTCCCAGGTTTCTTCGGTGATGTCGCCGGTTCCCAAGACATTGGCGATTTGGCCAAAGACGGTGTTGCGGGTACGGCTGAGTGAGTCGCGGATGCTTCTAAACAAAATGATACCTCGTTGATATGGGGATATTTAGACCCTAAGGGTTTTCTGAAACCCTTAGGGTCTTTTTTGGCTTTGAGTATAACAGGCTTTACGGCCGTAACAATTTTTACGGCCGTTACAATTCCACAATCTCCCCATCGGCCGTGAGCTGTTCCACGCGCAGGCTGGCGGTGTCTAGCTGGGTGTGGCACCGTTTGGCCAGCAGTTGCCCGCGCTCAAAGAGGGCCAGCGATTGTTCCAACGTCAGGTCGCCCGCTTCCAGTTGGGCGACGATGGTTTCTAACTCTTGCAAAGCGGCTTCAAAACTCATGTCATCGGGATTCATTTCCATCTCCTATCCACAGATTCCACAGATTAGAGACAAAAATCTGTCTCATCTGTGGAATCTGTGGATTCATAAAACCTGAGGGTTGACGGGGGTGAGGGGTGGCTGCCCGGTGAGAAAGGCAATGACGTTTTGCACGGCCAGGGTAGCCATCTTTTGCCGGGTCTGGATGGTAGCGCTGCCGACGTGCGGGGTAACCACCAGGCGGTCTTTCATGTCGGCCAGGCCGGGGTGCATCTGCGGTTCTTCTTCAAATACGTCCAGTGCCGCGCCGCCAATGAGGCCCTTTTGCAAAGCCTCAACCAGATCGGCTTCTTTGATGATGGGGCCGCGGGCGGTGTTGATGATGCAGGCGTTGCCGCGCATTTGCCGGAATTCGTTCATGGTGAAGAGGTGGCGGGTGCGCGGGCTGAGGGGGACGTGGATGCTGATGAAGTCTGATTCTGGCAGCAGGTCGGGAAAGGGGACGTGGATAACGCCTAATTCCCGTTCGACGTCGGGTTTGGGGGAATCGGCCGTATACAGCACTTTCATGTTGAATCCCAGGGCAGCGCGGCGGGCGACGGCCGTGCCAATCCGCCCCAACCCCACAATGCCCAATGTCTTGCCATACACATCCGTGCCTATCATGTCCGGGAAGAGGGCGAAGCGGGTGTATTTGCCCGCCCGCATGTAAGCGTCGGCTTCCGGGATGCGGCGGGCGACGGCCAGGATGAGGGCAAAGGCGAGGTCGGCCGTTGTTTCCGTGAGCACGTCCGGGGTGTTGGTGACCAGGATGCCGCGTTCGGTGGCGGCGGGGATGTCAATATTGTCATAGCCGACGGCGACGTTGGCAATAAGTTTCAGGTGGGGGGCGGCGTCCATGACCTCGGCGGTCATTTTGTCGGCGAGCAGGCAGACAACGACCGTAGCCTCCCTGATTTGCTCTTTTAACTCCGCCGGCGACCAGGTGTCGCCCTGGTGATAGAAATAGGGGATGCCTGCCTCCGCCAACAACTGGGGGGCCTGATCATAAATGCTTTGGGTAATTACTACTTTCGTCATTGTGTCTGTCCTGAAAATTGAATGTAAATGAATTATACGTCAGGGCAACAAGGCAAGGCCAAACATGTTTATTCACCTACTGCTATACAACTTTTCGCACGGCCGTGACTCCCGGCGTAAAATCTGCTGCATGATAATGTATCAGAGGAGATCTGTTGGCTACCAGGTCCACCGGGATAGACAGAGGTGATACAAAGGTGGTGTGGTGAACAAAGAGGTTCCGTTCGGCCAAGGTAGAGCGGCACGACGCATTCTAACGTATACCCCCGGCTGGACGGTGCGGGAAGAGTGTTTCTACTTTGACCTGGGTGGACAGATTTGCATTAACGTCCCCGACATTGTTGAGATCGGCTGGCTGACCGGCACAAGCGGCAAGTATACCCTGCTGTTGGAAGTAAAAGATACGGTGGGCAACACCTACTTTGACATCCAGCGGGTGTGGGTGGATAGCGACAACGTTTCTGCTCAAATAACGTCGTTGGGCGGCCTGGCTCCCTGTGTGGATTTGAAGCTGTCGGACTATGTGAATCAGACGGCCGAGATTCGCGGCGTCGCCTGGGACAGCCCGATTGTAGACACCGACCCGCCACCCCAACCCCCGGCATTCCAGCAGCGGCCAAGCTGGCCCGCGGCGAACGCTGCGCCTATGTTATCTCGCTGGGCGTCTCCGACACAACGCTGGTTGGCGAAGGGCCAAACCATCACCACAAGCAGCATTTGTATGCGATTAACATTATCAACGACCTGGGCTGATTGCCCCGGCTTAAAAGTGTAGTTCCCGACTACGCTTAGTGCTTCGTAACGTAAATAATCATAAGTTTTCAAGGCTTGTAAAGTTCAGGAAACTTCTGTTACGAAGCACTTAGTTCAAAAACCCGGCTTTCCATTCTCAAGGAAAACCGGGTTTTTGATTGCTAATTTCCTTTAGCAAGTGGCAGGTGTCCAGAAACCGTTGAAGCCACCAGAACCGTAATTGTAACGATTCGTTATGATGTCCGCTTCTAGTTTTGCATCAGCCTGTTCTACAGCGCCAATTCTCCACATATTAGCGAAACTTACCAGAATGTCGGTATCACTGTTCCTGACATTTGTTACTATAGCGACATGTCTTCCCCAAAACATAATATCTCCAACCTTGGGGTCACCAAGTCGAATCGGCTCTGATAAACCATCATTAACCAGCTCATTTACGTCCGCTTCCATGCCAGTAACGGAGGTAATATTGACTAATTTTTTGTTTCCAAACGCTGGGACGTTAATGGTGTGCAAGTTCTTACCTTCATACTCAACATTGTCTGCAATAAGCGTTGCTAATAACACAAACTTTGTGCAATCGCAGGCGGTATCATCTGTGAGAAAATCATGTTTTCTGTGCCCATTTTCATCAAGTTGAGGGCCATACATGGTGTTGTTTCTTCTAAAACGCTGCACAAGGTTGCTCGCAGCAGCAGCATACGCTAATCCCTTTCCAGTTGACCCAGGTGGTAACGTCGTCGGTGTTGCTGTTTGAATCATATTCAAGAGTTGGCCAAGCACACCGGGCGCGCCGCCACTTGATGATTGGGTAGATGCGCCGCTGCTGCCGTATAGAGCCGTATCAAAGGCTTCTTCCTCATGTCCGGCACTGGATGTCTGATCAGCGCCGCTGCTTGATGGCTGGGTAGATGTACCACTGCTGCCATTCTGCACCACCGGCTGAGATTGATCCATACCCTTGCCATAGTTCAGCATCATACCAGTCTTCGAAATACCCTGATCGGAATTTATCATTCCCTGCTGGCCTCCACTGCCATTGCTCGACTGGCCCATCTTGCCCGCTTTCAAATTCGCCGCCATCTGCGCATACTGCGCCGCGACATCCTCTGAATGCCCGGCCGCCATAAAACCAGCTTTGAGGGCTTCGGTAGCCGCCGTCATCGTTCCGGCAACGTTGCTCATATCGCGGAATAGAGCACCATTGGCCAGCGTGTTCAACACGGCGTTCATTCCGGTTGGGTCGGGCAGCGCCGGCGCATTGACAATATTCAACACTGGCTGGCCCAACTCGCCGGGTATGATCTGCTCCACCTGAGCGCGGCTGCCGGCTTGCAGCGGGGCAATCTCCGGCGCGGTAATCGGAATGGGCGAATCCTGCCAGTTCCAGAACCGGGTGATATCGAGCTTTTCGGCCGAGTTGAAGCGCCCCAGCACTGCCTCGGCAAACACACCGCCGCTGGGAATGGGCACGATCTCTTCTTTTGTCTGCCGGTTGGCCGGGTTCTCCAGGTTAATATCGGGATGTTCCTGTAAGAACTCCCGCCAGGCGGGATGGTCTGAGTTGTGGAAGGCAAATACTATGTAATTGCCAACCACTGCGATGGGGGTGAAATCTACCATCTCTGCCAGCGGGCGGCCCATAAACGAATACGCTTCCAGGTGGGCCATCAGCGAGGCGCTGCTCATGCTTTTCCAAACGGCCTGACTGTAGTACAGGTTGTTGGCTTGCAAATGCCCCAGCACCATTTCCTCGGCGGCCGGTGTGGCGATCTTTACCAGGCTGACGCGCTGGCCCAACTGCCCGCAGGACTCCTCCCCACCGATCTCCACCACATGGCGGTAGGGGAATTTACGGCCGAGGTACATCAAGTCTAGTTGGAGCATCACTCGTACAGGCAGTTCAATAGATTCGCCCTGATTGGCTGCGAGCGTGATTTCGAACGAGCCATAGCGGTTCAGCGGTTGGATGGCAAAACTGCGTCCCCATTGATCCTGGTCTTCAGGCGGTGGGGGAACGAGTTCCAGCCCGTCGGCCGTATCAATGGCGAGCTGCGCCACCTTTACACCCAAGGGCCAGCGAAACTGATAGCCCACCAGGCCCACCGTACGCGGTACATACCATTGCCCACATAAGTTGCCGCGCAGTTCGAGGTGGCTGCGCTCCTGCGCTTCCTTCAGACATTCGTTTGCCAGCTTGCCGACCACCTCGGAAAACTGGCCCCCCGGCAGACGGCCCACGACTTTGATGCTTAAATCATCCCGCAGCAGCTCCCGAATCTCCCGGCTGAAGGCTGCCTGTTGTAAAACCGCCCGATACTTCTGAGTTACCTGCGCATCGAAATCGAGGATTTTCATAGGCAGGAACAGGCACTGGGTTACTTTAGCCAGTTCCACCGCCGTCCGGTAGAGCTGCACCACTTCATAATACTGGATCGTTAAAGCGTGCATGTGATTGAAGTTGGTGATTGTGCGCGTACTGAGCGTTTCACTCTCTTTCTGCGAGACTTCTCGCACGATCGAGGCCCGCCGGTTGCGCACCGAATTGGCCGCCTGCTGCGTGTGGTCACAAATGTTCTGCTGCATCTCAGCCTGAATTTCCCTGCGGCCGGTGGTGCTGGCTACGCTGGTGGCTTCGGTAGTTCCCAGGCTGTTGCCAAACGAAATACCGGCTACTCCGAAGAACCCCATGTACTCCCCGGCCGCGCCTGAGCCGGACCCGGATGAGAAGGTGGTTTCTGTGTTGGTCGCTTTGCTGAATCCGGTTTGTGCCTCGGTAGCGACCGCATTGGTGATTTCGTTAATGCTCCGGTTGTGCAGCAGTTCGGCGGTCAGCGCCTCGGTTTCAGTAATCGTTTCGGTGGCGACGACACGCTGTTGGCGGTTCCAGTCAATCACCGCAATGCGAGTAGATTCACCAGGGGCGAGCGCTACACTGTGCAGCAGATGCCCCAGCGCCAGTCCTTCTCCATACCAGGATTGATTGTAGGTGAGTCGCAACCCAACGGCCGGGGTGATAAAACCAGTTTCGGGCTGCCGACCTACATCCAGCGGCATAAACCCAGCCTCTATCGGGATGCTGCCAACAGGGGCACTGTTTTGCATCTCCCCCACCGGCTGGCTTTCCACAGGGGAAGATGAGTGTACCGACTCGTCTCCTGTAGTCGGCTGGCTTTCCACCGGGGAAGCCGGGTGAACTGCGGTTCTGCAGGTATGTGACAGTACCTTATCGAGCAGCAGTATATCGTACTGCACGCGCTCGGTCGGGTAACGGCCCGTGCCTGGAATGAGGTCGGACGGCATTTCGGGATCTTCATCTATGGCCAGGTTCACTCCTCCAACAACCTGGGAAACAACGGCTCTAGCGGCCACATAGCCCGGCCACCTTGCCAGCTCAGCGACTGTTTTCACGCCCATCTCCATTTCAAAGCGCATGCATAATACATTACCAATCGACCTGATCACGCTGACAGGCATTGATGCCAATTGCTCCAGCGGAACAGAGCGGAAATCCAGATCGATAAGATCCATTGTGGGAAGTTCAGGGCATCGGTGTACTCCTCGCCGGGATACAGGGCGACTTGCCCCCTCAATCTGTGAGGCTAAGGAAAAGATCGCGGAACTGGCAAGGTCCATGATCGTACAAATTCCAAGCCTATGAAGCAGGTCGGTACTTCCAGCCGATACTCCTGCAAGTTTTGAAACAGAATCTGATGGTTGTAGTTTAATGCTCATGTTGCGGATCCTCCTTGAATATTACTGTTGTCCAGAATCCATCAATCTAGAACAATCCAATGTCGTGGGGAGAAAACTGAGTCTCTCATATTAGCAAATCCCCAAATGTTCTTTGCTTTTTGCTTAAATTTTTCGACAAGACGAAATTCACGAAAATTGGCTGAAATTAGGCTCAAGATATATCCATAGATATGATATTTCGGCGAAATATATGTCATAGATATGCGCTCTTGTACAAAAATCCACCAGATTTTGTTTGCATATCGCTTGACCTGGAAATTTGCTAATCCAAACCAATTTTCACTCAATGCGGTTTCTACCAGAGCAATTCTGCGCAAAATGCCAATTTCGTTTTCACCAATTTTTTGAGCGAAGGCAGTATTCGTTTCGTCTTCTGGCGATGTCAGGGGTGCACAAAACGATGATGGGGCCATTTTCAAAGTAAGTCTAACAACCCATATTCACACTATACCTACCCCAAGGGTGAGTACGAAAGTAACGAATAGCATTAACTTCAGGTGATATTTGCAACATTCAGTGACTTTCTTCGGCGACAGCTAAGTGCTTTATCACTATTCGGCTAATGGAAATGGCTAAATAGTCTCATAAGCAGGAATCGACTCATACTGCAGCCTGATCTTCCCCAATCTGTGTGGCCGGTGTCACCGCTATGCCATATATGTTTACCACTCACCAGCCTGTTTGCCATCGGTCGCTGGTTCGCTTCTCGTGCGGCATTGCCGCTGGCATACAATCTGCGGCACAGAAACGTATCGGGTTGGTGGGGCAGTCCGGGATTGCCTGACGTTCACTGGCGTTGAACGACAGGATGAGGGGGCGTTTACCGGCAAACGCTGATGGGGGGCACGGTCTGGCAGGGCATTCCTGCGGGCTGAGTGGCAGCGACAACCCCATGTGGATCAATCGTCGTGCTGCACAACGGCCGTCACCTCCCCATCTGCCACCTGAATGTTCAACTTGTCACCGGGGGCGACCGCTTGCGCCGAACGCACCACACGGCCGTCGCCATCCCGCACAATCGCATACCCCCGCGCCAACGTGGCCAGGGGGCCAACGGCCGTCAGCCCCACTTCGGCCATCGCCAGCCGGTTTTGCCGCTCCGTCAACAGGCGCTGCATGGCGCTGTCCAGACGGCCGTGCAAATTGTCCAATCGCTGCCGGTTATTATCTAGCTGCCCGCGCGGGCTGAGATGCCCCAGCGCCCGCGCCAGATGCTGCACCTGACGGCGATTATGGGCGATGAAATCGCTCATCGCCAGGTGCAGGCCACCGCCTAAACCGGTCAGATACGGCCGTAAATCGGCCACATCCGGCGTCGCCAATTCCGCCGCCGCCGACGGCGTGGGCGCACGCAGGTCGCTCACAAAATCCGTCATCGTAAAGTCCACTTCGTGCCCCACACCGCTGATGATGGGGTGGCGGGTGGCAAAAATGGCGCGGACCACCCCTTCGTCATTAAACGCCCACAAATCCTCCATCGAACCACCACCGCGGGCGATGAGGATGGTATCTATGTCGTCACGGCCGTCCAGCCATTGCAGGGCGCGGATAATTTGCGGCGGCGCGTCATTGCCCTGCACCAACGTCGGCGCAATCAGCACCGCCACCAGCGGATACCGCCGCCGCAGCACATTCAAAATATCCCGCAGCGCCGCCGCATCCGCCGACGTGACAATGCCAATTTTGCGTGGAAACGAAGGGATGCGCTTTTTATGCACCGGGTCAAACAACCCCTCATCGGCCAGCTTCTCCTTGAGCCGTTCAAAGGCCAGCGCCAGGCTGCCCCGCCCCGCCGGTTCTAGCTGCTCGGCATAAAGCTGGTAGATGCCCTGCGGTTCATAGATGCTGATACGGCCGTGCGCCACCACCGCATCCCCATCCTGAGGCGCAAAACGCAGCCGCTCAACGGCCGTGCGCCACATCACACACTTCAACTGCGCCTGGTCATCCTTCAGCGTGAAATACAAATGCCCCGAACGCGCCTGCGTAAAGTTGGAGATTTCGCCGCTCACCTCTACATCCCGCAAGCGGTAATCAATCTCAAACAACTCCCGAATATACTGCGTCAGTTCGCTGACGCTCCACGTTTGTGCGGAAAGCTGGTTACTGCGTAGAAAGTTCATGGGGAATTGGTAAAAGTGAGCAGTAAGCAGTAAACAGTTTGCTTACTTCTTACTGCTCACTGCCTACTGCCAACTACTTACTTCTCCTGCGAAGCCCGCCACTCATGGTACTCCGGCACATCCTCGCCCACCGAAAAAAAGAAGAAGTACGCGCCCATTGGCCCCATGAATTTGAAGCGTTTGCCCAGCGCCTTCTCGCGTTGGGCGTACGGTTGGCCGTCCATCGAGCGCAGGTAGGCGTGCAGCGAGCCATGTTCGGCGATCAAACCCTGGCAGATGCGGGCATTTTGGATGGTGGCGGATATTTTACGGCCGTTGCGCACAATCGCCGTATCCTCCACCAACCGCTCCACATCCTCATCTGTAAACGCCGCTACCCGATCAACATCAAAACCCACAAAAGCCTTTTGAAAACCGGGCCACTTCTGCCGAATCACCTGCCAGCTAAAACCAGCCTGGAACACCGCCTGCGTAATCTTCTCAAAATACCCGGCATCATTAGCCGGAACCGCACGTGGGGGAATTTCATAACCTGCCATATAGCCTCATTTGCGGACAATAGACCTGACAGGTTTTCTGAAACCTGTCAGGTCTGCCTCGCTAAAGTTTGTACGAATTCTATTTGAACTCTCCATTAGAACATGCGCTCTACATTGTAAAGGGGCAGGCAGCCGGTGACAAGTATTCCACTAAAATAACTGTTTCACAAATCACCAACCCCTATTACAATGTACAGGGGGACGCCGGTACTTATCAGGTGCACGACTATTCAATATCAAGGGAGAATAACCGATGGCAGACACAGTGTTTGAGTACAAGTTTGACGGCCGTCAAGGACAATATGACGTCGGCTGGCAGCAAGCCCGCTGGTATGACTACAAAAATATCCACATCCCCATAGACCAATTAAACGGAACCCCCACCCATTGGCTCTTCTGGGAAGGCGAAGGCCAGAGCTACGACGCCGACAACCAGGACTGGAATCGCTTCAAATCCCCCGAACAACGCATGACCTGGGACCAATTTCTGCCCCCCCACGAACACGCCGACCTGCTCAACGACATCGGCCAGGCTTACAACTGGTTTCACGGCAGCAACCCCTTCCACAGCCGCCTGGCCCGCCCCACCATGCTGCGCCAGGGGCAGGCCGACATGCGCTTCCAATTCTTCGCCGACTGGTACAAATACGACAACGGCAAAATCCCCATCTCCCAAATTGGCGATCCCAACCACGCCCGCGTCGAAATGTTCATCATAGACACCGGCCTCAACGAACCGTTCGATTGGAATACCGGCGATGAAGGCCGCATCCGCCACCAACAAGGCGTTCTGCAAAACATACTAAACGGCGCCGCCAGCCAACACACTGACTGGCTGATGGTCAACCCCAGCCTGGGCCGCACCGTCAAAACCCGCACCGTCAACGTGCCACGCAATGGCCTGTATCTATGCGTGTTTGGCGTCTACTCCGTCTGGGCGGTGCCCGACGCCCGTGGCCGCAATGGCCTGTTCGCCCACAACATGAGCGTCAGCCAGTCTACCGGCCCCGGCACACCCGCCGACCACTTCCCCGGCAGCGGCGAAACACCGACCACACCCGGCGGCACGCCCGGCCAGCCACGCGGCGAAGCCGCTTATTCACAGCGCGGCAAACCGCGCCTGCAATACGAGCGCACCTTCCAACTGATCCACAACTCTGTACCCGACAGTCAGGCCACACAAATCTTCCTGAGCGGCTACCGCCAGGGCAAAACCACCGGCACCAGCGCCGACGACGCCGGCATTGGCGACCTGAATGTGAAAATTGTGGAGGTACACGGCTGGCCTTCGGCCGAACGCAACGCTCTCGTCGCCTGGTTCAACCAGCATTATCCAGGCACACAGGTCAGATTCGTAGGGTAAGGGCATCAGTATAAGTTGAACGAGAGGGCAGCGGATGGGAAACGGATAAGCGAATGAGGGGCCGGCTTATACGTTTATTGGTTCTTTGCCGCTGCGGCTGCCTGCCGGTAAGCAGCCAGGGTGCGAGCACGGGCCTGGGTGTGGTCTACGATGGGGGCAGGGTAGTCGCGGCCGACGATGAAACCGAGGCGCTGTTGTGCCAGGGGCGGCATGAGCCAGGGGGCGTGCAGGTAGGCGTCGGGTAAATGGGCCAGTTCAGGCAGCCAATGACGCAGGTAACGGCCGTGCCCGTCAAATTTCTGGCTCTGGCTGACGGGGTTGAAGATGCGGAAGTAAGGGGCCGCGTCGGTGCCCGTGCCCGCCGTCCACTGCCAGCCGCCGTTGTTATTGGCCGGGTCGCCATCCACCAACTGCTGCATAAAAAAGCGTTCCCCTCGGCGCCAATCAATCAGCAAATCCTTCACTAAAAAGGAAGCGACGATCATACGGGCGCGGTTGTGCATCCAGCCGGTGTGCGTAAGTTGGCGCATGGCGGCGTCTACCACCGGGTAGCCCGTTTGCCCGGCCTGCCAGGCGGCCAAGTCGGCCGGGTCGTTGCGCCATTCGATGTGATCATATTCGGGGCGGAAGCTGCCCCGCGCCACACGGGGGAAGTGGTAGAGAATGGCGGTGTAAAACTCGCGCCAGATGAGCTGGCTGAGCCAGGTTTCCGCGCCTTTGGCGGCGTCGGCGTCCGACGCGGCCGCCAGCGCATCTTGCGCCGCCCAGGCCGCCTGCCGCGCCGAGATCATGCCAAAACGCAGGTAGGGGGAGAGTTGGGAAGTGGCGGCGGCGGCGAGTTGGTCGCGTCGGGCGGCATAAAAAGAGATGGGGTGACAAGGTGACAAGGTGAGGGCGGCGAGGACGCCGGGGTGGGGGGGTGGCGCAACCTGGGGTTGCCCGGTGAAGGTGGTGAGGCGGTGATGGGCTTGCGCTTCGCCGGGGGGAAAGGTAGGGGGGGTGGGGGATTGAGGCAGGGGAAGGCTGGCGAGTTGGGGCGGGGTGGGGATGTGGTTGGGGGCGGGCAACGGCCGTGTCGGAAACGACGAACCCGAAGCGGCTTCGGGTTGTGCCAGCCAATTCTTCTTAAACGGGGTAAACACGGTGTAGGGCGTGCCATCTTGTTTGACCAGGGTAGCAGGGTGGTGGACGACCAGGCCGTCGGTGAGGTGGAGGGGCAGGGTGTGGGCCACGGCCGTGTCCCGCCGCCGGGCATAGGCGGAGTAGTCGGCTTCGGCGAAGATGGTGTGGGCATTGGTTTCGGCGAGCAGGTGGGTGAGTACGGCCGTTGGTTCCCCCTGGCGCACAATCAGGCGGCTGCCGCGCTGGCGCAGGGCGGCGTCCAATTCGGCCAGACCGCCATACAAAAAAGCCAGCCGCTTTTCGGCCACATAAGGCGAACGGACAAAAAAGGGATCGAGGATGAAGAGGGGAATGACCTGATCGGCCGAGTGCATGGCCGCCGCCAGGGCTTGATTGTCGGTTAAACGGAGATCACGGCGAATCCACCAGACGGCCGTAGACATGGTTGTGCTCCTTTTGTTAACGCAAAGGTGCAAAGAGGCAAAGATGTAAAGAAAGAAGAATGATAAAAAAGTTGTACAAATTATAATTATTTGCACCAATTAAGTCAACAAATGTTATACAATATATTGACAAAGCGAGCGTTTCCTGTTATGCTCTGGTCATATTACGGGAAAAGAGGAGTTCGCATCCTCAGATGTGAACAGTGGGCATCTGAGGATGCACCACTCCTCATACAATCTATCAATTTAGTCTTGACGAAACAGTAAGGGCATTGAGTTTGTTAGTAGACAAAGGATGAAAAAGATGAACAAAGATGTGATTCGACAAATAACGGTGCTTGCCGTGCTGATTGTGACGGTGGTGGTGAATGGGCTGGCGAATGCGCTGCCCATCAATGGTATTACGACCGCCGAAATTTCTGATAGTTTTGACGTGTTTTTTGTGCCGGCCGGGTATGTGTTTAGTATTTGGGGTCTCATTTATCTGGCGTTGTTTGTGTATGCCATCTACCAGGCATTACCCGCACAGCGCGAGAACCCCCGGCTGCGGCGTATCGGCTGGATTTTTGTGGTCAGTTCGCTGGCGAATACGGCCTGGATTTTCTGCTGGCATTATGGCTATTATGCTCTGTCGGTAGCGGTGATGGCGGTGCTGTTGGGCAGTCTGATCGCCATTTACTGGCGACTGGGGACGGGGCGCACGGCCGTGTCCCGCGCCGAACAGTGGGCAGTGCGTATACCTTTCAGCATCTACCTGGGCTGGATTACGGTGGCGACTATCGCCAATATCACCGTCCTGCTCGACTATGTGAACTGGAATGGGTGGAGTATTGCTCCTGAAGTCTGGACGGTCATCATGCTGGTGGTAGCCGTCGTCGTAGCTGGATTGATGGCGCTGCGCCACCGGGATGTGGCCTATCTGCTGGTGCTGGTGTGGGCTTTTGCCGGGATTGGCGTGAAACAGGCGGAGACGCCCCTGGTGGCAAATGCGGCCTGGGCCGCCGCGGTGGTGGTGGCGTTTATGGTGGTGGTCACGGCCGTGCAGTCCCGCCGCAAACCACACAAACTGGGGTATGCCGCCACCTGATATGGGCGCATCCATAAAAAAGACCAGCAAATGCTGGTCTTTTTTTTTGAATGTTTTTGACTATGGAAATGGGAAATGGTTACAATGGCGGCCAATACCAACCGCATCGCCGCAATCCTGGATGATCAGGCATCGGGAATAGCATATGGATAGGAGATAAGGATGGAACTGGGTGTTTTCTCTATGAGTTTGACGGTTAAAGATATTGAGGCATCGAAGCTCTTTTACGAAAAGCTGGGTTTTACCGTGTTTGGCGGCGAGCAAACACAAAACTGGCTGATTATGAAAAATGACGCCTGTGTGATTGGCTTGTTTCAGGGCATGTTCGACAAAAACATTCTCACCTTCAATCCGGGCTGGGACGGCGAGGCGCAGCCGCTCCCGGAATTTACGGACGTGCGCGCCTTGCAGCGCCAGCTTAAAGCGCGCGGCGTCGCCATGATGACGGAAGCAGACGAAAACACGACCGGCCCGGCCAGCTTCGTGATTGTGGATCCCGATGGCAACCCGATTTTGGTTGACCAGCACGTGTAGGCGTGAATCCAGGGGGACGGGTACTGTGTTCGATTGGGTTGATTCAACGGAAACTATTAACTGGGAAGAACTCTCCAACCTGTATCGGATAGCGCCATTGGGGGAAAAGAAGCCGGCCGATCTGGCGGTCACATTCGCCAACAGCCGGTATACCTGTTTTGTCTTTGATGCCGGCACACTGATTGGCGCGGGCCGGGCGTTGGCCGATGGTATTGATTGTTCCTACATTTGTGATGTGGCCGTTCACCCGGAATATCAAGGTCTGGGCATTGGCAAAGCGATTGTGTCCAGGCTGGTGGAACTCTCCCAGGGCCACCGCAAAATCATCCTCTATGCTGCCCCCGGCAAAGAACCGTTTTACCGTAAACTTGGTTTCAAGCGCATGAAAACGGCCATGGCGATCTTTGAAAACCAGGCGCTCGCCCTGGAGCAAGGGTTGGTTGATGAAACGTAAACCTTATGGCACGGCCGTACTGCGTGGCGTCGGTGGTGTCCGGTAGGACTGGATAACGCTGTGCGGACAGACCATCGGCGGGGCCATGCGGTAACGCCCTTGTGCCCACATGCGGGCGCGCACTTCGTCCGGGTAGTGCGGCGGAATAGGCAGGTAGAGGCGGGTCGTTGCGCCCGGTATAGCGCCGGCTGTGTTCACCACGCATTCGGTGGGGGCCGGCATCTTCGTCCCATCTATCAATTCTGGCTGACTTTGCACATAGCGCTGCGCTTCATCGGCGGGCAAGGGTAGCGTCGCCAGCGTCCACGCACCTAAATTTTCTTCCGGGTTGATGAAGTATTGCACACGGCCGTTGCCATGCGCCGGTTTACCCACAATAAACCAATCCGTTCGTGTCGCCCCACATCCGCCACCGCCCGTGCCCTGCGGCAGGCAAACCAGCCGACTTTCAATACCTTGCGGTTGAATAAAAGCATCGAGGGGCGGACGGCCGTCTACCCACAAACTCTCCACCATCGTCGGCGTGGCGTAAATTGTCTGCATCATATGGCCCCACAACGGCGCAGCCGCTTCTACACCAGACCAATCATGCATGGGACGGCCGTCTGAATTGCCAATCCACACCCCCACCACCACACCCGGCGTATAGCCAATCGTCCAGTCATCCCGAAAATCATTTGTTGTGCCCGTCTTCACAGCCGCCGGAAAGGGCAGCGCCATGGGGTTATTCGCCCCCATCGCTGGGATGCGCGCCCGATCATCATCCAAAATATCGGTGATGATGTAGGCGATCTTCGGGTCAACCGCATTCACCGGCGGCAACTGGTTCGCCAGTGCGTCATATACCACATTCCCCCGACTGTCCGTGATGCGCAGCACGCTGGTCAGGCGTGGTTTCTGCCCCTGGTTGGCCAACGTGGCATACGCATGGGTTAATTCCAACAGCGGCACTTCCCCACCACCCAACGTCAGCGCCAGTCCATAAAAACCAGGCGGCTCTTTCAGTGATTCCACCCCCATTCTCCGGGCCGTAGCAATAAAGTTCGGAATGCCCACATCCTTCAACAGGTGAATGGGGGGGATGTTGTAGCTGTTCGCCAATGCATCCCGGAATAGCACCGGTCCATGAAAGTAGCCATCATAATTACGCGGGGCCATCGTTTCGCCGCCGCCCAAATCCAGCAGCATCGGCGTATCCCACAGCACATCGGCCGTCGTCCACCCCTTTTCCATCGCCGCCACATAGGTCAACGGCTTAATGCTGCTGCCCGGCTGGCGCGGGCTGAGGGCCACGTTTACCTGCCCATCAATAGCCGTGTTGAAATAATCCAGGCTGCCCAGCATAGTCAGGATTTCCCCTGTACCTGGCTTCAGGATAACCACCGAAGCATTGCTGACATCGTGAGCAGCGTTATGTTGGGCTATCCAGTTACGCGCCTCTTGCTGCGCCATGTTTTGCATGTTCAAATCCAGGCTGGTGGTGATTTGCCAGCCTCCCCGCGTGATGGCGTCCGCGCCATAGCGCCGCTCCAGCTCATCCTGCACATACAGTACAAAATGGGGCGCTTCTAATACAACGCTGGCCGCCTGCTCTTGCAACGTAATACGTGGTTGCAGGTGGATGCTCACCCCTTTGGCGACTTCAGCCTGCACGTAATCAATCAATCCTTCATCCAACATCAGATCCAGGATCATCTCTTGCCGGGCCTTGGCTCCTTCAAAGTTGGTGTAAGGGTCCCATTGCAAGGGGGATTGGGGCAGTCCGGCCAGAAAAGCGGCTTCGGCCAACGTCAAATCTTTAGCCGGTTTACCAAAGTAGGTCTGAGCAGCGGCTTCAATGCCATAAGCCAGATTGCCAAAATAAATTTCGTTTAGATACATCTGGATGATGGCGGCTTTGCTGCGCCGTTGGGTCATAATCCCGGCCAGGAAAATTTCGCGCACTTTGCGTTCATAACTGACGCTGACGCGGTCGGCGTAATCAAAGGCCACATGGCGTACCAGTTGTTGGGTGATGGTGGACGCGCCAACGGGACGGCCGTCGCTCTCCTGCCGCACATTACTCCATACCGCCGCCCCAATCGCCGCCGGGTCAAAACCGGGATTCGTCCAGAAGGTATCGTCTTCCACTGCCACCGTGGCGTTGATCACATCTTTGGGAATATCTTCATAGGGTAGCCAGACCCGCTTTTCCGCGGTCGTCAGTTCAAACAGCAAATTGCCGTTGCGATCATAAAAGCGGGGCGTACCGCCCAATCCCGTGCCCCGAAAATCCGTCACCTGGGCAATCGAATCTTCCAACTGGTCACTGAGGTAAATGTAAACGCCCACAAACCCCAACACCGCCAGCAGCAAACCGGCCACCCCCAACCATACCATCACCAGGAAAAGGGTCATCAGGCAGCCCCGCTTCTTCTTGCCGCCTTGTGGTTTCCCTGCGGGTTTCCCCGCTGGTTTTCCTGGCGTCCCCCGGTACTTTTCCATGTACTCGAACTTGTAGTCATCGTTTGACATGTTGTTATGTTAATACGCAAGTGAAAGGTGTGCAAGGGGTCAGTGTGCGATTTATTTTTGTGGATGACTTTAGCGAGCTTCTCAGACAACCAAATTCCATCAACCTGTCTATACACAACTGTTAACGGCACCACTATGATTACATTGACCCGCTATCCTTCCTGCTGATACAATCACTTTATCCTTTGGTTAGAATCAGTTTGTGCCAGTATTCTGGCAGCTTGAGATGTGATTTGTCTTTGTGTGGCAGATCCATCACTGGTTAACAACAGTATTCACAAAAATTATGACATGGGCCGGAAAGCTGATTTAGAAAGCCGCATACGCCGTGTTTATGGGCTTCTCTCAGATTATGAAGAGAAAAAGGCTTTTTCTGATAGACCAGAAGAAGTACATCGCTTTGAGTACCAAATAGCCTCTTACAGAAAAATTCTCGCAGAGTACACAAGAATTTATTGGGCGGTCTGTGAGAAATTACACCTACTCCCAGAACATGATATTCTTGAAATTGCTGCTGATATAGTTCCTGAGCTGATAGAACATAGAATTGAGCCAATTATACAAGCCTCACTTCACACTAAACTGCCTGGATCGCGAATAATTCAAATCAACATCTATCAAATTTTTCGCATTGCAGATTTACTGACACAACCAGAAAGTGTAAAGGCAAAAGCTTTTTATGAAGCGATAACAAATACAGATAAGATGCGGCGTGCCCTAAGTCGGAAAAAGACTTTTAAAATCGGTTCTCTGGGCCATTTAAGACCAGTTGCCAAGATAGAAGAAAAATATGACGAGTTTTGGAAGCCGGCCATACCTAATTTTCGCCTGACCAAGAATCCATCTGTTTACTTTATTCCTTTCGAGATGACATTAACCGATCATCTCAAAAATCTTAAGTGTCTACCGGATTCCATCCTCGAGGTCGTGGAAAACTTTGACTCGCAAATATTTCAAAACATACAAATTAGCGGGCGTCTGAGGATTTATCCTCCCGGTATAGGAGTAGTTCATTTAGGAATTACTCTAGAATTTCAGAATGCAGTTTATGTAGAAATGGTAGCTCAGATCGCTCGAAATGTAGAGGACCTGTTATTCATCGATGCCGAAGGTTTGGAAAAACCCTGTGTGACAGTATTGCTCGAGATAGTGGACCAAGTGGCCGATTATTTATTCAAAGATAAAGGCTATGACTTTACAGAAAGACGATGGCTCCCGCCGATAACCGTTTATCGAATCCATGATACTGACGGGCTACAACCAAACGATTTAGTAAATGAGTTCGCTCATTTGCTTGCTCTTGCTCCAGGTAATAATGAAGATTTATCCTATTTAAGAAATCGCATCGAAAACTCATTGAATTCACCTCAGTGGCTTAAGGATCAGGTTCTGGCTGTTGCGGGTCAAGGCACAGCATTATTCTTGGTGAGTCAAGCGTATGCCAAAGGAAAACGGGCCAAAAGACATAAATTAATTAAGTGGTTGTCAGACACACACGAATTGGTTTCCGCTGCTGAATATGCCCAACAGGCTTTTGCTGAGGCTATTGAACAGATAGCACTGCCAAGACTTTTGGACGATAGCTGGTTGCCTCAAAGCGTAAAATCAACCACGGGGTTTGATTACCTCTACAGCTTGATAACTACGATGCGACAGGTCATGCAAGCAATCGCGTCTATTAGAATACATTTACAAAGTTATGGTGCTGGAACTTTGATGGTTTTTGCTAAGGATCTTTGGACTTACAACTACCCAATAGATTTAACAAAGATCAATAATAATTTGGATTACATTGCAAATTGGTTGGGACAAGCAGATGAAAAAGTGGCAGATCAGAGAATATTAGAACTAAAGACTCTCTTGGAAGAGATTAAAGCAATGTCTCCGCTCTTCCCTGACCACACCGATGGATATGTTAGAAAACTCTCAGATAGTAGTATACAAGAAGAACTAGAGAATCAACTATTAGACCAATTGTGGGAAATTGGAGAAGCTATAAGTGGAGAGGGAAGTAGTTATGGCTTAATCACAAATAAATGGAAGGATATCAACAGACTTCGAAAACAACTTGGGTTGTAATGATGATTGCGAATGGGACAACGGCATTTACCAAAATGTTGACTGACCTGGTTGCACAGAGTAAGGACAAGGATCGAACGGCGTAATTTAGCTCTTACGCAGTAAGCATACGATTTTGCTCTCATATTAAGCATATGATTTTGCTCTCATATCAAGCGCATGATTTTGCTCTCATGCTAAGCCGTGCTTTTACCCGCACGAGGTTTCCGCGAGACGCCACTTGCGCATTGCAAGTCTATTGGTAGTCAGTGCAGGATTTGGCTCATTTATGAGTCAACTTTACGGGCGGGAATTAGTTATGCTTCTATAACATCGCTGCTACTAGCATATTTAATAAGAGTTGGAGTTAGACGTTAATGTTCTTAGACCAGAGTCTTTCGACCCTCTTGGTGATCTTATACCTCCTTATTGCTGATTTCTAAGTCTTTACTACGTTCGATCTTGCAATTCCCCACACTCGTTGCATCATCCAGGAATTGGAGCCAACTTTGGAAGACAACCTAGAAGATCATCCAAACCACTCACGCAATACTTCTCAGCATGCGGAAATGCAACCAGGTCAGTTTAGCTGTACAATATGCTCTAAATTATAACACAGAATGCTATCCAAGTGTTTTATGGTCAAGTTTATCTATGAAATGTGGGCAAAATACTTCTGATATTTGGCAAACCTTGAGGGCCTGATAGCAAAGCTGCACACTTTTTGCACATAAGGCATGTTATTCATATTTTTATGGGACACAACCCACCACTAAAAGTCAATATAATAGCTGATCTCGAAAAATCTATTCGTGAGAATTACCGATTGATCCAGGAATACGAAACGCTCAAGGATATTTCGGTTGACCCGCTGGAAATTCGAAGAGCAAATCATTTCATAGAAAAGCGCAAGCCACTGCTCAAAGAACTTTTAGCGAGGCATCTGGCTTTATGCACAAAACTCGGTTATCAAATTCCTAATGATATTGTTGATGTTGGTGCAGACTTTTCAATTTTTGATGTGGAGCGACACAACCCTCTTGGTAACCACACCTCCGAAATCACTCAAAAGAACATTGCTCTCTACACACAGGCAATATTGGCTATTAAAGACGATATGAAGGTTACTGTTGGTACAGGCTTTCTGGCCCAGTATGCTAAAAACACATATATATTGACTTGCGCCCATGTAGTTCATGCTTTTGGGAAAAAAGAAGGTGATAAGGTAAATGTAAAATTCTTTGCCTCGAAAAAGGATCTGCAAACTGAAATCTGTTGGCTTCGCGTTCCACCAAATACTAATCCAAATGATTGGGATGCATTTGAGGATATTGCTGTCATAAAACCTGTAATTGCTTCCTCATCCGTAAGAATACCACTAACATTGAGAACTAAGATTACCTCCATAAGTGAGGAATACCACTGTTTTGCCTATGTAAAAACGAGACGTCCCAGAGGGGTCTGGATTGATCATATTAGATTTGGTGAAAAAGTAGATGGCGGATTCATTGAGCTGGAGCAGCAAGGGAAAAACGTGATTACTCATGGTGCGAGTGGATCCCCAGTAAGCGACACACATGGAATGATCTTGGGTATGATACAGGCCGTATATGACAAAGACAGAGTTGCATATTTGACACCGACAGAAATAATTCTAAATGTCTTAGAAAGTATTGAGGAGGAAAAGTAGTGAGCAGATACATTGAAGTTGAAACACCTGGGGGATTAATCCTCGCAGAAATTGACGATTCTGAGGATCTATCAGGCATAGAATTGGTTGGGATCAGGGAAAAACTACCCACTTTTGCAGAAGCTTGTGCTTCTCTCAAACGAAATGCGGATTTTATATTGAACGTCACAGGTGATCTCGCGCCAGATGAAGTAGAAATTAGCTGCGGCATCAAAGTTGGAGCTGAAGGTGGGAATGTATTTTGGGGCCTGGCTAAAACAAGCGGTGAAGCTACTTATTCCATAACCCTCAAATGGAAAGTAGCGAAATAAAGTTCCATCTGTAAAGTTTTGTCCATGCGCGTGACAAGTTAGATCATCTCACAAAAAAACATATCGCCGGTTATTTACCGCTCAGATTTAGCGATGGCGACACTAGCGACCATTTCAAATACCCTATTGGCGTAGATCTGGTATACGCTCACAAACTCAGGTTAATGGCTGATAATACTGGTGACGCCAGCTAATCAATCACCTTAATTTCCCAATAGAAGCCAAACCGGATTGTGCATACAAAATCAAAACGGCCATACAAATCTGGATGGTCCAACACAATCAGGATATCATAATCGGCCTAACACAACATCTCGATGTCAGGTTGCACCAACTCTGAACCAATGCCCTCACGTTGGTAGACAGGTGACACTGCAATGGGGCCAAGGACCGAGGCCGCGACCACTTCATTCTCCGCCGTTGACATCACCGACGAGAAGAAGACATGCCCCACCACCTTCCCGGCTAGATCTGCCACCAATGACAATGTGACCATACTCCGTTACCACAACGCATCCACCAAGTCTGCCTCCCCCAGATGGCCAAAAGTCACCTCAATGACTTGTTACACCGCAGTTTCTTCTTTCGATTATTCCCTCTCGAATCTTGACCATCTTCTTGACTTGGGAAATCATTGGCTTTCGAGACAAGGTTGTGCTCAACAGCTTCGCTCCTACAGTAATTGCTGAAATCCCTCACAATCGCGGTATAATAGGCCAACCTTTCAGAAGCAACTGTGCAAAAGGATGTGCGATGAACAAAAAAACAATTCAAGATAGTGATGTAAACGGCAAAAAAGTGCTGGTGCGCGTAGATTTCAATGTCCCCCTCAGCAGCAAAGACCCCAACGACACGAATATCACCGTTACCGATGACCTGCGGATTCGGGCGGCGCTGCCTACCCTGAATTATCTGTTGGAGCATGGCGCAGCGCTGATTCTGTGTTCGCATCTGGGGCGGCCCAAGTCCCCGGCCGACCGGCAGTATGCCATGAATCCGGTGGCCGCCCGGCTGAGCGAACTACTCAACCGGCCGGTGATGAAGCTGGATGAAGTGGTGGGCGATACGGTGACAACGGCCGTTGCCGCCATGAAACCCGGCGATATTATCCTGCTGGAAAACACCCGCTTCGCCCCCGGCGAAACAAAAAACGACCCAGAACTATCGCAAAAGTTGGGGGCGCTGGCCGATGTGTATGTGAACGACGCCTTTGGCTCGGCGCACCGCGCCCATGCCAGCACCGAAGGCGCGGCCAAGGTAATCCAGGCGAAGGGGGGCACGGCCGTCGCCGGTTTCCTCATGGGTAAAGAGATCAGCGCGTTGGGCACGGCCGTGAACAATCCCCCCCACCCGTACATTGCCATCATGGGCGGCGCTAAAATCTCCGACAAAATCAAACTGATCGAAAATTTGCTGCACACCGCCGACAAAATCCTCATCGGCGGCGGCATGGCCAACACCTTCTTTAAAGCCCAGGGGCACGAAGTCGGCGGCTCCCTGGTGGAAAACGAAGCCCTGCCCGAGGCCCAGCAGCTGCTCGAAATGGCCGGGGAACGGCTGGTGCTGCCGGTTGACCTGGTAGTGGCGGACAAATTTGCCGCCGACGCCGCCGCGGAAGTCGTGCCCGCCTGGGGCATCCCGGTGCATATGATGGCGCTAGACATCGGCCCAGACACACTGGAACGGTTCAACCAGGAATTGCAAGGGGCGCGGCTGATTGTCTGGAACGGGCCAATGGGTGTCTTTGAATTCGACCGTTTTGCCGAAGGCACCAACAACCTGGCCCGACTGCTGGCGCAAATGGCCGGCATGGGCGCGCAAATCATTATCGGTGGTGGTGATTCGGCGGCAGCGGTAGTAAAAGCGGGTGTGGCCGAGCAGATGACGCACATCAGCACCGGGGGCGGCGCCAGCCTGGAACTGCTGGAAGGTAAATTGCTGCCGGGTATTGCGGTGTTGGATGAAAAAAGTGATGCGTGACCAGAGGCAGCTCACGCATCACGCATCACGTTGAGGATAAGCCATGTTTGTAGACATGCCCCTGGCCGAGTTGGAAGTCTATAAACCTGAACGGGGAGAGCCGGCCGATTTTGATGTCTTTTGGCAAGAGACATTAGCCGAGACCCGGTCGTTTTCGCTTGAGGCTCGTTTTGAGCCGGTGGATTATGGCTTAAAAACGGTGGAAGCGTTTGATGTGACGTTTAATGGCTTTGGCGGCCAACCGGTGAAGGGGTGGTTTTTGTTACCGCGCCAGCGCCGCGGGCCGCTGCCCTGCGTGGTGGAGTACATTGGTTATGGCGGCGGACGCGGCCTGCCGTATGAATGGTTGGGCTGGAGCGCTGCTGGCTATGCGCACCTAGTGATGGATACACGCGGCCAGGGTAGCACCTGGCGTGAAGGCGACACCGCCGACCCGGAACCGTTAGGCAGCAATCCCCACCACCCTGGTTACATGACCAAAGGGATTTTGCACCCGGAGACGTATTATTATCGGCGGCTGTTTACCGATGGGGTGCGCGCAATAGAAGCAGCGCGGGCGCACACGGCCGTAGACCCCCAGCGCATCATCCTTACCGGGGGCAGCCAGGGGGGCGGCATTACGATTGCGGTAGGTGGGCTGGTGGATGACGTCACGGCCGTGCTGCCCGATGTGCCCTTCCTCTGCCATTACCGCCGCGCCACCGAAATCACCGACGCCATGCCCTACCATGAAATTACCCGCTACTGCCGCGTTCACCGCGACAAGGTCGAAACCGTTTTCCACACGCTTGCCTACTTTGATGGGGTGAACTTTGCTAATCGGATTCAAGCGCCCGCCCTCTTTTCCGTGGGGCTGATGGACAACATCTGCCCCCCCTCCACTGTTTACGCCGCTTACAACCATCTGGCGTCAGCCCACAAACAAATCGTCGTCTACCCCTACAACGAACATGAAGGCGGCGGCACGGCCCAGTTCATGGAGAAATTACGCTTTTTAACCACTCTGGAAGTTCTGTAGACAAAACTCAAAACTCAGGCCGGGCCATGAATTTTCTCGCGGAAGTGTGCGGTGGATTCTACCTGTGCCAGTTTGATAGCAATCTCCCGGTGATAAAGGACGGCGTTTGGCCGTTGTTTTTCGCCTAACGATCACTCCTGATTAACTCTGACAAGTCAGCACGGGCGCGAATTTCTTCAGGGCTTTCCACGGTTGGTAACTTGATGGGCGGGGGTTCTTCTTCCACCACCCCGGCTCGCACCAACAAAATGGGGATAAGCGCATGTTGCAGCACCTTGTCAGCCACACTACCAAAAACCCAACGGCGGACACCGCTACGGCCGTGTGTACTCATGGTAATCGCATCCACCTCTAGTGAATCAGCCACATCTAGAATCGTATCGGCAATAAAATCCCCTTCTATCAGTCGTACCTGCACGTTAAATCCGGCTTCTTGCAGTTTCTTTTGTTGGGCTTCCAGATAAGCAACGCCTTCCTGACGCAAGGTGGCGTTAAACCCGGCATATTCAAGGCCGGCGCTGGCATAATAAGGTGAGTTGACTACCCGCAGCAGCGTGATTTTACTGTCAAACCGTTCGGCAATAGCCTGTGCCATCGGCAGCACTGCTTCGGCCAGTTCCGATCCGTCCAAAGGGACCAACAAATGATTAAACATGATCTACCTCCATTTAGAATAGTGGGATTGTTCCCTTCACAATTCCATCTCTGATGTGGTCAATGTATTCCAATTGATAACTTACTATCTCCTCTACCTGCTCCGTGACGGCCGTCTCCCCACCATCGTCCACCAGATGGAGCGTCACCGCCGCCGTTAATGGCCGGTCGAGCGGCTGCATCAGGTGTAATTCTCCTTCTAGCAACTATAAAGTTTCCGCGCGATGTGAGGAAGTGATAAAAAGCACAACCAACATTGACAAACGTTATGCAATCAATACCTTCACCAATCACGAAGTATTTGAGATAGGGATAGGACAATGAATCCTGCCTAGCCGCCCTACTTTATCGAAAATACGAGCCATCCATGCGGACAGTGACTCTATCCAGGCAAGGACTCAGACATTGTAAAAGGTCAATTATTTGAGAAGGTGAAATAAGAAGATTGATGCTGTCTGCCTTCGACTACGTAAGCGGCCTTATACTCTGGCCCTATACTAAGGGCGTTCATAGACCACTCCTGGTAACCCGGTGTGCCACGTACTTCCAGCAGTTGTGCCGGCAAACCGGGGGACAAGGAGACATCAAATGCTTCTAAAGGAAAAGATAGGCCCAGACCAATCGCCTTAATAAACGCTTCTTTACGCGTCCAACCATTGAAAAAGGCGTCTTGTTTCTCAGACGGCCGTATCCGGCCAAACGCTTGCTGCTCAACGGGGGAAAAAATGCTCTTCACAAATTGCGCTTCATCTGCCAATGGGCGCATCTGTTCCACATCTACCCCGATACGCCGGTTCCGCGTGATGCCATACAACGCCACATCTCCTGAGTGAGACACATTAAAATGAAGCGGCGGTGTGGAGATGGCATTCTGAAGATAGGGCTTGCCATAACTGGTATAACCGAACTGCAACGTTATTGGTGACACTTGTAAATACTGCCCCAATATCATTCGCAAGACGGCACGAGCCACTATGTACTTATGGCTGTCGCTGGCAAACATGAAGCGAGACGCCTTCTGACGCTCATCTGCGGACAGCACCTGCCATAAATCCTGGCGAGTCGTTTCGGATTGATTTAGCGTCATGCGCCAGATATGCACATCTTTATCCTTCAATACAATCTGGCGTGGCGCTTTTTGCCACAGGGTTGTTTGGTTTATTTGTGCAGACATGATTGTTTACCCCACATCAATGGCATGTCCACCATCAGCCGTTTGTGCCGCTGGAATGTAGGCGCTGACCGCGGTGTTGAAAGAAGGAGACAGGGCAATCTGGAAGGTTGTCCAGAAGAGGATGATGAGAGCCAGAACTAGAAGAAAGTGAACTTTAATTTGATTGATTTTATGAGTTGACATTTTTGAATCCTCCGGTTTGTTTTGTGTGCTTTTGCTTTCATCAACTCACCTGGCTCACTTTTTAGAGGTTGGCCTTCAAAATTGGTGGCAACAAAAAAGGCTGGCTGCGTCAGGCGCAGCCAGCCCTCTTTTCGGCAGACAGTACAACTGTCTATTACCCTCTGCAAGTAGACTATTCCTTTAGGGTGTGATCTTTTTTAGAGTGTAATCACCAGGTTTTTATCTAAGACTGGGTTTCTGAATTGAAGCGGGTATGTAAAAAGAGTGAGGCCATGAAGGATCCTGTCAATTTATTAACTAATCATCGTTTACAGCAACTATGCATTCAAAACAGTGAGATATATAAAAAACAAAAAGAAGTCAGCGATGATCGCTTTTGTTTTGAACTGATTCGCCGCGCCGTTTTTAATATTGAGGATGCTTCCAACCTGGTTTATGACATTTATCACGCCTGGTTGCTGCGAAAACTCATTGCCTTAAATAAGCAGCACACCCCAGATATGGATGATCTGGCACAAGAGGCTTTTGTCAAATTTTTCACTTACGTCACTCCCAAAAGCTGGTCAAAATTTCCTTCTTTATCTTATGTACTGGCTTATCTGGGAAAATGTAGCGAATCGGTGTTGTTTGCTTATTGGCGACAAATGGCCCAACAGAAGAAGGTAATAGAAGCATTTCCGGATGATGATGACCTGGCGGGCGACAATGACCAAAATCGGCCGATGGAAGATAGTATTGCCCAAAACCAGCTACGTTATCAGCTTTGGGAATGTGTGGTGCAAAATTGCCATGACGCTAAAGATCGTTTTTTAGCGCAGCAGTTGTGGCAATACGGCCGTAAACCCCAAGAAGTCGCTGACCGTTTCCCCAACCTGTTCCCCCAGATGGTGGAAATATATAAACGTAAACGTAACCTGGTGGAGCGCATGAAAAATGATTCACGATACAACTTGTTGAACATGGCTTTTGCCTGACCGGCAACCGGCCTCGTAACAGATGGTGGAGATAGACGATGAAGAAGAAAAAGAACAACGGGTACAACACCCTGGCCCCGATTGAACCCTGGCAAGTAGATGCCTTCCTGGATGGCATCTACGACGAGCAAGTGGAAAAATATATCATTGAGCATGGTGAGGCGGCCCTGCAAATGGCCGCCATCAAAGATTTCGACGAGCGCATGACCGCTTTGCTTTACCGTGTCTCGTGCCCGGAAACAGACGCCTTGCTCAATTATCAGTGGGGGTTATTAGACGAAGAGGAGTCGGCCTTGATTGCTACCCACATTGCTGAATGTGCGGAGTGCCAGACAGAAGCCCTGGCATTGGCAGTCCCGGCAGCTACTACCGAAAAACCGTCAGTAACGGCCGTCATCAAAGGCAAACTGCCCGCCCTGAGTGAAAGTTTGCGCACTTTTATCGGCCGTCTCATCCCGGAAGAACAGGTGTTGGTGCCGGCCATTCGTTCGGCCGGAGAACCAGCGGATCTGGTGGATGTGGATACCAACCTCTCTCTTTATGTTAACTTTTTCTTCCCTGACATGGAAGCGGATCCCCACGGTTTTAGTAGCAATCACATCTATGCCATCGCCAAAGCCACAAAGAAAACGGCCGTGGATACCGCTCCCAACCTCTATGTAATCAAGCCAGAGGCGTTTGCCCCACAGCCGGCGCCCCCTTTTGCCGATTTTGACTGGGCCAAACAAGAAAGCGCCATCTTTTACATTAAAAAGGTGAAACCTGGCCTGGCCGACCCGGCCGATCGCCACCATTTGTATCATATTGATGTTGTGGAAAAGGCAGTTTTGTCCACCGACGACACCGATAGTTACTATACCATCATACCCGTAGACAGCCTGATGCTGGGGCACAGCCAACCCGATGATGAATACAACGCTTATCGCATCATGAAATTAACGGCCGACAAACCAGCCGTACCTACACTTCCCAAAGACGAAAAATTTGCCTTATTCCCGGCCGTAGGCATCATCCCCTTTAAAAATGAAGTGATCCCCCGTGCGCCTAACAAATCTACCAGTAAACAAAAGTTGTTCACTGTTGAAGAGTTGGGATTGGATATCATCCTTACGCAGCGCCATACGCTTGATGGCGACTATGGCCTGGAAGGGCAAGTCTTGGGTGGCACAGCGGAAGCCGTGTGTAAAGTAAGTCTTATTCACGACAAAGCGGTGGTTAAAACTGTCGAATTGACTCCATCAGGCACATTCTCTTTTGACAAATTAGATCAGGCACAATACTGGCTTTGTTTTTATGGCCATGGGGTGGAAGTCTGTTTAGCGGTTATTTAGAGGCCACGGCCGTTACAAATAAGCGAACAGATGAAGCACGATCAGCCCGTTGCGGAATATGATGCCGAGGTGCTTTTGCAGCAACTCACCGAATCACCGGACTCGGCCGCATTGCCTTTGCTTTTGCAGAGGCAAACATCCGAAAATCAACTAAAGCTATTGGAAAGCTGGCGGCAACTCGCTGCCAGTTATGCTTTCTCCGGGGATGGGGAACGCGCTATCGCTGCCGTGCGGCTGATTGATAACGCGAGTCACCTCATCGGTTCTGGTGCAGCGCGGGCATTGGCCGCCTGGACGCAAGGCAACGTTTGTGCCATTCTGGGCCAGGCCAAAGAGGCTGTTGACCACTTTCGCCAGGCCGAAGAGCATTACGCCAGACTGGGTGACAAACTGAACCTGGCGCGAATGCAGGTGGGGTTGGTGGCCGCACTTAACCGTCTGGGTGACTTTGCCGAAGCGTGCGGGGTGGCCCAAACCGCCTACCGTACTCTGTCTGCCAGTGCCGAAGTTGCCGACCAGCAGCGATTGGCCGGCCTGGCCAATAACTTAGCGATCGCCTATGAGTTCCAGGGGCGGTATCAGGAAGCTATTGAGCTATATGAACGAAAAATCGCTCTCTGGCATAACCATCCCAACCAGCGCCAGGCGCTCATTGAAATTGCCCGTACCCGGCTAAACCTGGGCATCATCAAAAAGCATCTCAACTTATGGCACGAGGCAGACGCCTCACTCACTGACTGCCAGCGTATTTTAACGGCCCCGGCCCTGGCCGGGCAATATCGCCCAGACCTGGCACGGGCCAGTGTGCATCTGGCCCATTTACGCTCCAAACAAGGCGCGCCGGCCACGGCCGTCAAATCCGCCTTTACCGCCGCCCGCGAAATTGTCTCCGACCCCCAAAATCTCCTGCTGCTCACCCTCTATGAGGTTGAATGGACCTTAACCAATAACCAGGTGTCGCCGCCCTTTCTGGATATGCTCCAGGAACTGCACCAACGATATACGGCCGATGGCTACGTGCGTGAGGCCATACGGGTTGATCTGGCCATGGCGCATTGCCAGGCTGAAATGGGGCAGGGGGAAGCGGCCCAATTGACGTTTATCGAAGCACAGCAGGCAGCCCAGGCTATACCGGATTGGGAATTAGAATATATGGCCTGGCATGGCCTCGGCTTGTTAAATCTCAAGGAAGAAAAACATCAACAAGCAAAAGTCGCCTTACTTAAAGCGGTGAACATGATTGAAAACGTCAGCCAGAGCATGAAGTCTGGCGACCTGCGCGCCGGTTTTCTGGATGACAAATTAGCCGTTTACCGCGACCTGGCATGGCTGCATTTGTTGCAAGATGATATGGCCCAATTATTCCATTGGAGTGAGCGTGGTCGCACCCGCGAACTGGTGAATGCGCTCTCGCTGGATGAGACAGGGGAGACGGCGCGGTTGCCGGCCGAACAGAAACAACTACGGCCGTTAATCGAGCAATTGCGCCACCAACTCAAAACAGAAAGGCACGGTGAGCGTCGCCGCCAGCTTGAAGATCGGCTGATTGAACTAACGCGCCGCCACGAACAGCAAACCCTTAACAAAGTAGCGCGCCTGACACACGTCACCACCACCTTAGACGATGCCAGCGCCGCCCTGTCGCCGGACATGCTCATGTTGGTCTACTTTACCGCCAACCGGCAACTGTGGGTATTGCCCGTCACCGCGGAAGCGGCCTTGCCTGCCGTTAAACTTGGCGCTACCTTGAACCTGGATGATGTGGAACGGGAACTGACTTCCCTACACAGTCTGAAAGGCTATCCGTTGGCCTGGGTAGACCGGCATAGCGAGCAACTTACCGCCGACGCTCAGAGGTTATTGGGGCGTTGGTATCACTGTTTTTTAGCGCCCCTGGCGCCACTCCTGGCCCAATTTTCGCGCCTGTTGATTGTGCTTGATGATTTTCTCTTTAGGCTGCCGATGCACGCCTTTTATGACGCAGCAAACGGCCGTTACCTGGCACAAACACACGAAGTCAGTTACACCCCCAGCGTGACAGCCTGGTTAGCCACCAATAACCGCCCAACCCCCAAACATAATGGCCTCATCCTTAGCCATGCCGGTTCACAACTTCACCACACGACCGATGAGTTAAAAGCGATTTTGGCGGCCTACCCGGACTTTACGGTATATGAAGGTGCGGCGGCCTCCCGCCAGGTTCTGGAAACCGGGCTGGCTCAAGAATCGGCCCTCATTCACATTGCCGCCCACGCTATTTTTCGCCCCGATAACCCCATGTTTTCCTACATTGAGCTGGCCAATGATCGCCTGAACATGCTGGACATTCTGCAACTAAAATTGAAAGCAAACCTGGTGGTATTAAGCGCCTGTGAATCAGGCCGCGGCCTGCTGCGCGGGGGCGACTATCTCTGTCTACCGCACGCTTTTCTTGTCGCCGGGTCGCGGCTGGTGCTGGCCTCCCATTGGCCGGTTGATGATCTGGCAACTTCTGTGCTGATGGGCGAGTTTTATCACAACCTGGCAACCGCACAATCTTTCAGCCAGGCGTTGCGTCAGGCCCAAATCGCCTTTTTGGATTCCCCCACCGTTCGCTACAAACACCCATACTATTGGGCGCCATTTTTCATTTTAGGTGGGCATACGGGGCAGTGAGCGGTAATCAGTGAGCGGTAATCAGTGAGCGGTGAGCAGTAAGCGGGTAATCAATCAGTAAGACATCATTGCTCACCGGTGGCGACAATGTCCACAAAAGCCGTCATACCCCAGCGCAGGGGCAAATGTGTACCGTCTGCCAGTTGGATGGTGATGGTGTAGAGCACATCGCCTTGCACCACCTGAGACGCCAGGGCAACATCTATAACCGTGCCCCGCAGCGTTTGGCCGGGCAGCGCATCCACATGCACATCTACCGGCTGTCCCACCGCTACCCCCACCACGTCCAGCTCCGTCAGGTTGCTGGTTTCTACCAGCCATGTTGTTGTATCGGCCAGGGTGACCACGGCCGTACCCGGCATCACCACTTCACCCGCTTCCACTTCCAGGTTGGCAACGATACCATCAAAGGGGGCCAAAAGCGTCATGCGTGCTAAAGCAGCCTGAGCCGCTTCCACGGCTGTCTGTGCCTGGGCCACACCGGCTTCTGCCTGGGCAACCGCCGCCTGGCCTTGTTGCACGGCCGTCTGCGCCTGGCTGACGGCCGTCTGCGCCTGCGCCACCGCTTCCTCGGCCTGCTGCACCCGCGCCGCGGAAACGGGCGCTTGCAGCAGCGCCAATTGCGCCTCGGCCGCATCCCGCTGCGCTGCCGCCACGCCCACACCGGCATTCCCAACGGCGCTTTGCACGGCCGTTGGCCCCGCCTGAAGCGCATCCAACGCTGTCTGCGCTGAAGCTACCTGAGCTTCCGCCGCCTGCAACCGCAACCGCATCTCTTCTTCAGGTGCGCCCAGGATGTCGTTGGCGATTAAATGATCATACCCCTCTTGCAAGGCATCCCGGTTAGCCAGTGCCGCCGCCACCTGGGCTTCGGCTGCCCGAATCTGGACTTCGTTATTGCCGTTCAGCAAAGCATCCCGGTTGCCAGCCATTTGGGCAATTCCCGCCTGAGCCGCCGCCACATTTGCCTCGGCTGCCGTGATCTCTGCCGGCAGCGGTGGCGCCAGCAATAAATCTAACTGCGCCTGGGCCACGGTAACACCCCACTCCGCTATCGTCACGCCTGCTTGCAGCACCGGGATTTGGGCTTCGGCTACGGCCAGTGTTGCCAATGCCTGTGCCAGCGCCAGTTCTGTTTCCTGGACATGCAGCGTCATTTGCCTGGTATCCAGACGAAGGATAGGTTCACCCGCCTGCACCTGGCTGCCCTCAGTTGCCAGAACCTCGGCCACCTGGCCTTGAACGGCAAAGGCTAAATCAGCCGTCTGTACAGGCAGCAGGCGTCCCTCTGCGGATATGATGGCCGTTCCCGTCTTGTCAGGTGTTGTCCCTGCCGGGGATGGCGCCGCTGCTGCCTCATTTCCGGCTGATACCGTGCGCTGGTACAGCAAAAAGCCACCGCTAAGAATAAAGAACCCGATCACCAGGCATACTATTGTGCGTTTCATACTCATTCACCCCCATTGATGTTTATTTCTACCATAGCCGTCATGCCCCAACGTACCGGCAAGTTCGTTTCGTCCAGTAAGATAGTGGCCACATAGGTCACATCACCCTGGTTTAGCCGGGAAACGGCCGCAATGTCTACCACCTGACCGCGCAAGGTTTCACCTGGCAGCGCCTCAAGTTGTACGGTGACGGGCAACCCTGTTTGTAACAAAACAACATCCAGTTCGGTCAGGTCGTTGGTCGTCACCTGCCAACCACTAAAATCGGCCAGAGTTAACACCGGCGCTCCCACCCCTACTACTTCGCCTGGTTTGGCTGCCAACTGGGTAATGACTCCGGCAAATGGGGCACGCAAAATAGTTTGCTCCAGAGCCGCCTGCGCCACTTCCCAGGCAATTTGCGCCCGTTCCCCACCAGTCTGCGCCTCTATGACGCCCTCTTCCGCCTGCACGACGGCCAGTTCTGCCTGGGCCACTAACGCTTCGGCCTGGCTTACTTCAATTTCGGCAAGCTGCTGTTGTTCCGGTTTTGGCCCGGCCAGCAGCAAATCAAGCCGGGCCTGGGCCGCCTCGCGCTGCGCTGCCGCCGCGCTCACGACCGCATTGGCCGCTTGGTGCTGGGCAGGACTGGCCCCTGTCTGTAACTGGGCCAGGGCAGCCTGCGCCGCATTTACCTGCGCTTGGGCAGCATTAAGTTGCAGCTGTAATTGCTCAACAGTTTCCGCCGCTGTCCCTTCTGGCAACTGATTGTAGGCGCTCTGGATTGGCAACCGGGCGGCCTCGGCGGCGATTATCTGCGATTGGGCGGCAAAAATTTGCGTCTGGCTGGCCGGTTCTACCATGGCGTTGCGATTGGCTGCCGCCATGCCCACATGGGCCTGAGCTACCGCTACCTGGCTTTCCAGGACAGCTATCTGCGCGGCCGAAGGGTCTTCCGTCAGGATG
This sequence comes from Anaerolineae bacterium, assembly GCA_023382655.1. Lineage (GTDB taxonomy): Bacteria > Chloroflexota > Anaerolineae > Promineifilales > Promineifilaceae > CAADGU01. The sequence continues at coordinate 76,364 of JAHDWK010000018.1, forward strand.
TCTGACCGGGTCTGGGCAGCCGTCATGCCAAGCCGGGCCGTTTCCAGGTTGGTTTGCGCCAGCGCCAGCAGTGATTCGGCCGTTTGCAAGTTAGCCTGTGCCTGGGCCAGCCGTGCCTCGGCCTGGGTCATGGCAATTTGCTGATTGGTATCGTCCAGTTGCACCAATGGGTCGCCAGCCTGAACCAGATCGCCGTTGCTTACCATAACAGATAGTACCGGGCCGCCGCTTTGAAAAGAGAGCGTTGCCTGGCGCAACGGTATCACTTCGCCTTTTGTGGTCACGGCCGTTTTGTCAGCATTGGCGTCAGTCATTGAGACGTCAGCTTGTGAGGTTTCTGTGGCCGTAGTGGGCTGGCAGGCTGCTAGAGCAACACTGAAGCCGATGAGCAAGATAAGTAAAAATCTGGTCTGTTTCATGCGACATTCTCCTGTAATTCCCAGGAAACCACAGGTGTTTCCCATGCGCCGCCGGTCGTGTGGCTGATCTGCCCATCGGCAATGACCACGATCCAGGTGGCGCGTTGGGCCAGCTCTTGATCGTGCGTCACCATCACCACCGTCTTGCCATCGGCTACCAATGTCTCGAACAGGCTGATCACCGAATCGGCCGTTTGTGAATCCAGGTTGCCGGTTGGTTCGTCGGCTATCAGGATGGGGGGGTCGTTGGCCAGGGCGCGGGCGATGGCCACGCGCTGCTGCTGGCCGCCGGAGATTTCGGCGGGCAATTTATGGGCGTGGTCGGCCATTTCTACCTGCTCTAACAATTGCCAGGCGCGTTCCCGGCGGGCGCGCGGGCTGTACAGCTTGCACAAATCCATGGGCAGCATCACGTTTTCCAGGCAGGAGAGCAAGGGTAGAAGTTGGAAGAATTGAAAGATGATGCCCACGTGACGGCCGCGCCAGCGGGCCATTTCGCTTTCTTTCAGGGTATGAACGGGTACATCGCCCACCAGGACGGCGCCGGAAGTAGGCCGATCGATGCCGGTGATCATGTTGATGAGGGTTGATTTGCCGCTGCCGGACTTGCCCAGGATGGCCACAAATTCGCCACGATTGATCGCCAGGTCAATCCCTTTGAGCGCGGTATATTCGCCGACCGGGGTGTGATAGTTCTTGACGACCTGTTGTAGCGCAATAAGAGAGGCCGGTGAGGTAGTGGGGTAACGGCCGTTGCCATTCGTCGTCCCGGCGCCATTTACTGCCTTGATGCCATTCACCGTCCCCTTGCCATTTAAGCCAAACCATTTTTTCAATTGCATGTTATTCATAAACCAGCGCCTCCCGCACACTGATGCGCATGGCCCGGCGGGCCGGCAGCAGTGTGGCCAATGTGGTGAGTAATAGCGCTACGCCTAACCAGAGCGCCATGCCCAACCAGGAGAATTGGATATTAAAGGGAGCTTTGGCCATGGCATTCCCCACCTGAATACTTAGCACCATGCCCAGCGGCAAAGCCAGCAGCGCCCCCAAAAACCAGCTCACCACGCCGATGACCATGCCTTCCACCAGCACAATCTGGCGCACCGCGCCATCGGATGCGCCAATGGCCCGCAACACACCAATTTCGCGGGTGCGCTCCAGCACGTTGATGCTCATCGTGCCCACCAGGCCGATGCCGCCGATTAATGCCAGCAGCACGGCCATGACAATGAGAAAGATGACCACCGGCATGAGTTGGGAGGTGGCATTTTCGCGGGTGTTAACGGCCGTTTTCACCAGACCCACATCCACGCCCAAAGTTGTAAAAGTGCGTTCAATCTGCCCGGCGGCCTGGGCTACCGCTGCCGGATCGTGGTTCTCCAAAGAAAACATAACTACCTGACCCTGGTTTGCCTGGCGCATCTCGTAGGCCAGCGCGTCGAAGTGGGTAAAGGCCATGCTGTCCCCTAGCGGCCCGTTACTGATGCCGACGATGGTCCAGTTGGTTTCACGGCCGCCTAACTTAACCTCGATGTGATCCCCCACTTTCAAGTCAGGTTCCAATTCCAGCATAGCGGCGCTGATGACCAGTGCATTCTGGTCGTCTGGCTCCAGCCAACGCCCGGCCAGCAGAATGGGCGTCACGGTGCGGCTCGGCGAGGGCACACCCATGATGGGAAACGCGCCCCCCTCTTCGCCATTTTCTAGCCGTCGCCCCTGGCCGGTGGCCCATACTTCTGTGGCTGTTACGCCGGGCGTCTCGGCCGCCACACGTTCGACGACGCTCAGTCGCACCGGCTGGCTCAACGTAATCTGGATGTCATAATCACTGTAAGAGGCCAGTTGTTCATTTAGCGTATCCAGGGCGGACACGTATAAATGGGCAATGGCGATGAACATGGTGCCTCCCAGCACCAACGTTGCCAGGGTCAGCGTCAGCCGCCCCTTACGCCGGAAGGTGTTGCGCAAGGGCAGTAACAACAAACGGGGCAACCGGCGTACTTTCGCCAGGAGTTGGTTGACCAGATCGGTGCCCAGGTTTTCATCCCCCAGGCCATAGGAAGCAATGGCTTCGCGCACGGTAATGCGCGTGCCGGCGATGATGGGATAGAGCGTTGCCAGGATGGGCACCAGCAGGCCAACGGCGATCTCGATCAGGAAAATGTGGGGCGGGTAGGTAAAGACCGTCAAGTCAAAGTTCAGCAAATTCGCCAGATAGACGGCCATAGTCTGTGCGCCATAAGCGGCCAACGGCATGGCCACCAGCAGCGCCACAAAGCTGAAGATAAAAACCATAACCAGGTAAAGGGCCATCATCTGCACGGCCGTGCCGCCCAGCGATTTCATCACCCCAATCTGGCGCACCTGCTGCGTCAGTAAAAATGAGATGGTATTCACCACCAGCAAGGCGCTGGACAACAGCGAAAAGGCGCCAATGACGCCCAGAATGAGGACGATGGCCTGCACTTTATCATGGTCAGGGTGTAACCCTGGCGTGGGGGGCATTTCAATGTACCGTACCTGGTAGCCGCTTTTTTCAATGCGCTGCCGTACCTGGCGGGCTACGTCCAGAATATGGTAAGCATCGGTGGGGTCGCCGGCGACAATGACATGCAACTGGTCAAAGGCATATGGCTCGCCCAGCCAGGCCAGCGTGTCCATGGTGATATAACCATACCCCTGGCCGCGCAATTCGGCCGAACGTTGGTTGACGTCATACGCCAGGCCGGTAACGGGCAGTTCCCGTTCCAGGCCGGTGGCGGTGCGAATGTGGATGGTGTCGCCAACGGCCGTGCCTAGAAAGTCTACCGACGTGCGTTCCACCAACATTTCCCGGTTGGTGGGCGGCCACTGGCCCGCTTCTGACTTCACCTGGCTGACACGAATATCGTCATAATCGGCGATAGCGTAGAGGGTCAGGCTGCGCCATTCAGATGGGCCAGCCTGGAAACGCAGCGGCAGCCAGCCCCGCCCCTCGGCGTCGCTGACCTCTGGCATCTGTTTGATGGCGACCACCAGCTCTTCGTCAAACGACGTGACGTAGTAGATGATACTGGCCGGATTTGAGGCCAGGTAACTGGCCGTCATGTCATGGGACAAGATGTGCTGCAAATTGACGACAAAACCAATGGCAAAAATACCGATGGTCATGGAAAGCACCACCAGGATATTCCGGGCCTTGTTTTGCCGTAATTCGCGGGCAACTTTTTGCCACCGGGGTTGTAGTTGTAACATGGGCTTTAATCTAACTGACCTGAGCGGCGCAAAGCTATAGGCATTTGCCTGAAAACGATAGGCGTTTGTCGCTTTTTTGCCATAAAACAATGAGGGTCACTTTTACCGTGACCCACATTGTTGGTGATTACGCCGCCATTTGGGCGTTGGCGAGTTGGGTGCGTACACTCAACGGCCGCATATCTGTCCACACTTCTTCAATATGTTTCAGGCACTTTTCTTTGGTGCCCTCCTTGCCTTCATCACGCCAGCCCAAGGGGCTGGGGCGGTCAGCCGGCCAGATGGAATATTGTTCTTCGTGGTTTACCACGACCTTGTAGAGCATATCTTCGGGTGTCATACGGGCATCTCCTTCAAAATAAGTTTGTTGGGAACCGGTTGGGGAACCGGTTTATAACTCTCGGCGGGCAACGCCTGGCTCAGATCATAATTGAGCATACGCCAGAACAGGTCGGCCGCCTGATGGATGAAAAAGTGGTCGCCGGGTAGGGTGCGCAGGGTGAAGTTACCGCTGGTTTGTTCCCGCCAAGCGACCACATCGTCAAACGGGGTGTTAGGGTCTTGTGCGCCGCGATAAGCCGAAATGGGGCAGGAAAGAAGTAAATCCTCGGTGTGAATGTAGGTCTCGTTGATGGCAAAATCTGCCTTGAGTACGGGCAGCAGCAGGCACATCAATTCTTCGTTGCGCAGCACCGCTTCTGGCGTACCGTTAAATTCGCGCAGGCGCTGGATGAATTGGTCATCGGAGAGGGCGTGGATGGGCGTTTCGCGGGTGGGGCACTGGGGCGCGCCCCGACCAGAGACAATGACACATTCCGGGATCAGGTCATAACGATATAATTTACGGGCCATCTCAAAGGCGATGAGCGCCCCCAGGCTGTGGCCGAACAGGGCAAAGCGCTTGTCCAGGTAGGGCGGGATTTCTTCCATGATGGCTTCGATGAGGGGTTGGAGGCGGGTAAACGGCCGTTCCCGCAGCCGATTCTCTCGCCCCGGCAACTGTATGGCACATACCTCAATGTGCGCCGGTAAATTCTCCGGCCAATTGCGGAAGCCAAACGCACCGCTGCCCGAATAAGGCAAACAAAACAGCCGCAGCTTTGCCTGTGGGTTGGGTTTGGGAAATACAAACCATTTATTTGTGTAAAGATTTTTCATCATTACCCCCTGTCTAAATCAGGTGCAGGCCATTTTTCTTGGCATGTCGTTCCACTTTGCCTAGCAGGTACCGGGACACAAGGGTATAAATGATGGCAAATACGATCAGAATCGCCCATTCTTGTGAGACAGGTAACAGGGTGTTCCAATCGCCATCAAAGCTGTAATAGCGGATCAGGTCATAGGCCCAGGTAAACGGCAAAATGTAAGCAAAGTAGCGGATAACCTCCGGGAAGGCAGTGATCGGAATGTAAGCGCCGGCCAACATCTCAAAAGAGAGTTCGATAATGCCCGCAATAGAAGTGACCTGCCGCCATAAAATACCCAGCAGCGCGATCATCACCCCCATCGCCAGCAGGGCGACAAAGACAGTGAGGCATACCAGCAAAATCATCGCCATGTTGTAGGCATTCACCCCGGATACGACCACCAACAAAAGAAAAATCGGTAAGAAGGCGACCTGCGCCACAATAATGTCGCTCAACACCGTACCGGTAAAGTAGGCGTAGCGTGAAAAGGGATTGCTGTAGAGAAATTCCAGCGTGCCGTTGTAGAGATCACGGGTGACTGAATTGAGCGGCGTCCAGAGGGCGGTGCCCTTAAAGACAAACAGCAACATAGCCCCTAAAAAGAAGATAAACAAATCCTGACCGGTCATCGGCCGCCCCAGGCTTTCGGTGCCATCAAAGGTGGTAATGTTTGCCAACAAGAGAAAAAACAACAAACGGATACCTATCTGGATCACCATGCCCACCAGGTTTGGCAGGTAGCGTCGGGATACGCTTAAATCTTTCCAGGTTGTGGCCTTCAAAACCGTCCAGGGGCCAACCGGTTGGGACAGACTGCTGGTAATTTCGGTTTTACCGGCCGGTTGCTCGACTAATTTACCCATTGAAGAACTTGCTTGCATGATTTTGCTCCTTTACTCAAATTTCTCTGCGGCCGTTCCCACATGATGGAGAAAGGCATCTTCTAACGAGACTGTCAGGTGGCGCATCATCACCCGCGTGTTTTCCTGGCGCAGTGTCTGGAGGATGGCTTCGGTGCCGTTAAACAGATCCTTGACGCCAAAGGAAACCCATTGCGGGTCACGTTCGCTGGCGAATAAAACAGGTTCCAACTGCAAGATTTTTTCCTGGACAGACGGCGGTAATCCCTCTTTTTGCAGTTCCACAAACTCGTTGACGCCCACGGCTGCTTTCAAAGCCTGGGCGGTGCCGGTGACCACAATATGCCCCTGGTGGATGAGGGCAATCTGGCTGGCCAGTTCTTCCACTTCGCTCATGATGTGGGAGGTGAGCAGCAACGATTTGCCTTCCTGGTAGACATATTGCTTCAGGAAAGTGCGTAGCCGTTTGGCGGCGACGGGGTCTAACCCTTTTGTCGGCTCATCCAGGTAAACCAGGGGCGGGTCATGCAGCAGGGCGCGCATGACAATAACCGTTTGTTTTTGCCCACCGGAAAGATGCATGAATTGTTTGTCCATATTGGCCTGGAAATCAAAGTAGGCGGCCAGTTTTTCAATTTGTTCCTTGATTTTACGTTTGTTCAACCCGCGCAACGTGCCAAAAAATTGCAAATTCTCCACCACGTTCAAACGAGCATAAGCCGACCGTTCCGTATCCTGGCCGACGTAGCCGAACAAATAACGAATGTCGTTTTCATGTTTATCCAGGTCATAACCAAAAATCTCGACACGGCCGCTATCCTTGATCAGGATTGTTGCCAGGATTTTGACCAGCGTTGTCTTGCCGGCTCCGTTTGGCCCTAAAAAACCGAGAATTTCACCGTTGCGTAGCTCCAGCGAAACGTTGTTGAGGGCCACTGACTTGCCATAGGTTTTGTGAACATCTTTTACAGATAGACAAACAGTCATTTTGTTTCTCCTCATTTGTCACGGGGCCTCAGGGAAGGTAATCCCGCAATTGTGCGGCCAATGTCTGAGCATTGGCGGACGCTAACATCGAAAAGTGGTCGCCGGGTACGGTATGGACGGTGATAGGACCGGAAACGAGCTGGCTCCAACCCAGATGGGGCATCTCATGTATCACCGGTAAACTGCCGACGAAACTGTCTACGGCCGTCTCCGCCGCCCGGAAAATCACCATGGCCTGGTCGGATGGTTGCGCTACCGCCGGGTACGATGCCAGCGCCTGGACGGTGGCCTGTTCAAAGTTTGCCATGTGCCGGATAAGCGTGGCATCGGCGTCTTGAGGCAGAACGTTGGCTGCCTGGAGCCGCTGCCAGCATAGTTCCAGGCGTTCGTCAGAGGAAAGCGGCGCCAGGATTTCGGCTGTGAGGTCGAGCGAAATCTGGAACACCCCCTCTATCGTGGTAATTGTTTCCAGCAATGATGACAGACCATCGGCGACCATATCCGACGATAACTCATAAATAGGAGCCGCCATATCCAGTATTGCCAGCAAAGCGACTTCTTCACCTTGTGTACGCAGTTGTCGGGCCACTTCATAGGCCACCAGACCACCGAATGAATAGCCACCCAGGTAATAGGGGCCTTCCGGCTGTACGGTGCGCATGGCGGCCACATAGTGCGCGGCCAGATCAGGAATATGGGTAAAGGGCGGGTGACGGCCGTCCAGCCCTGGTGCGCTCAAGGTATAAAATGGCTGCTCTGTCCCTAGCGCCTGGGACAGCGCTTGGAAATTCACCCTGGTCATGCCGGAGCGCAGGATGCCAAAGAAAGGCGGCCTGGTTCCCTGCGGTTGCGTGGCCAGCAAAGGTGTCCAGACGTTGCCACCCGCCTGGTGGCGTTCCACCACCTGCGCCATGTGTTCAATGGTGGGGTTTTCGTACAACGTCACCAGGGGAATGATCTGGCCAAAGGCGCTGAATACCTCGGCGACCAGCGCTACCGCCTGCAACGAGTGTCCTCCCAATTCAAAAAAGCGATCCCGCACCCCTACTTTTTCCACCTTCAGGATTTTTTGCCAGATGGCAGCCAATGTCTCTTCGGTAGTGGTACGTGGGGCCGCGTAGGGAACTGCCAGTTGCGCCCGGTCTACGGTGGGCAAAGGCAAAGCGCGCCGGTCTATCTTGCCGTTGGCGGTTTGGGGCAGCGCCGCCAGAGGTACAAAGTGGGTGGGTACCATGTAGTCCGGCAATTTTTGCCGCAAATAAGCCCGTAGCTCTGGCATGACCAGGCTATGTTCTGATTTAGCTACGAGATAGGCAACGAGTTGTTTATCACCCTGCTCATCCGGTTGAGCCATCACCACCACCTCGGCAATGGCCGGGTGCTGCGCCAACACCGCCTCAATCTCGCCCAACTCAATGCGATAACCACGTATTTTCACCTGATGGTCCCGCCGCCCCAGGAACTCCATCTGCCCATCACGGCCGTAACGGGCCAGATCGCCCGTCTGGTACAGGCGTGCCCCCGGCTGCGGGCTGAACGGGTCGGGTACGTACTTCTCGGCCGTCAAACCGGGCCGGTTGAGATACCCCCGCGACACACCATCCCCACCCAGATACAACTCGCCGACCACGCCTAGCGGTACCGGCTGCATCTGCTCGTCCAGAATGTATGCCTGGGTGTTGGCAATCGGCCGGCCGATAGAAGGTTCACCAGCCTCATCACGTTCTACCAGTAACCACGTCGAGTAAGTGGTATCTTCCGAGGGGCCATAGAGGTTGTAGAGCCGGGCCACTTGCGGTTGGGTGTACACCTGCTGGGACAGCGCGCGGGTGAGCGGTTCTCCCGCCAGATTGACCGTCTGCACCGACGGCGGTAGCTGGCTGTGGGCCACCAGTTCGCGCATGGCCGAGGGCACGGTATTGACCAGGGTGACAAAATCACGGTCAGGCAACTCCGGCAGGTGCAGCGCATTCTGCGCCAGGATGACACTACCGCCACAACTGAGGGGGAGGAAGAGTTCAAAAACCGAGAGGTCAAAACAGATGGAAGTGGCGGCCAGCACCCCGGCCAGTTCCTCGTCTGAGAACAGTTCCCTGGCCCAGGCCAGCAGGGCCACGGCATTGGCATGGGTGATGGCCACGCCTTTGGGCTGGCCGGTGGAACCGGAGGTGTAGATGGTGTAAGCCAGGTTGTGGGGAGAAACGGCCGTGACCGGATCACCCGTCTCTGCTTCGTCCGGCCACTCCTGGCTGAGGTTGACAACTTTCACCCCGGCCAAATCCAGTGTGTCCAGGGGGAAGCGGAGGGCATCGTGGGTCAGCAGCACGGCCGTGTCTGCATCTTGCAAGATATAAGCCAGCCGTTCGGGGGGGTAAGCCGGGTCGAGGGGCACATACGCCCCGCCCGCCTTGAGCGTGGCCAGCAGCGCCACCACCATCTCCGGGCGGCGTTCCAGGAGGATGCCCACCCGTGATTCCGGGCCAACGCCCAGACTTTGCAGGTGATGGGCCAGTTGGTTGGCCTGCCCGTTGAGTTGAGTGTAGCTCCACTGCTCCTGCTCATAGCGTAGCGCGACGGCCTCTGGGGTACGGACGGCCTGTTGGGCAAAGAGCGTGTGAATGGTAACGGCCGTGTCGTAGGGCAGGGCGGTATTGTTCCAGTCGTGCAGCAGTTGGGTCTGTTCGGCCTGGCTCAGCAAGGGGATGTCCAGCAGGCGGGCGTCTGGGTTGGCGACGATGTGCTCGACCAGGGCGGTGAAGTGCTGTCCCATCTGCTCGATGGTCGCCGCGTCGAACAAGTCGGTGTTGTATTCCACCAGCCCTTTCAATCCATCATATTTATCCAGCATGTACAGCGTGATGTCGAACTTGGAAGTGCCAGTCTCTAAGCCGCCGCGATGCACACCCAGGCTAGATAACTGGGCTTTTGACCCCAGAAGGGCGTCGGCGGTGTGTTGCAGCACAAACATCACCTGGAACAGGGGATGAACACTCAGATTCCGTTCGGGTTGTAACTCTTCCACCAGCTTCTCAAAGGGCAAATCTTCGTGGGCATACGCGCCCAATGTCACTTCGCGCACCCGCGCCAGCAGTTCACGGAAAGTGGGATTGCCGCTCAGATCGGTGCGCAAAATCAGTGTGTTCAGAAACAGCCCGATCACCGGCTCCACTTCTAATCGGCCCCGGTTGGCAATGGGGGAACCAACGACGATGTCCGTTTGCCCGGCGTAACGCGCCAGCAGCACCTTGAAGATAGCCAGCAGCGTCATAAAATAGGTGACGCCTTCCTGATGACCGAGCGCCTTAATGGCCTCTGTCGTTTCTACATCGAAGGTGAAAAGGTGGACGGCGCCGGGAAATGTTTGTACTGGCGGTCGCGGGCGGTCGGTGGGTAGGGTGAGCAGCGGGGGCGCGCCTGTCAGGTGTTTACGCCAGTAATCCAACTGCTTTTCCAACACATCGTCTTGTAGCCAGGCGCGCTGCCAGAAGGCGTAATCCGCATATTGGATGGGCAGTTCGGCGACCTGCAACGGTTTGCCCAGCGCGTACCATTCGTAGAACGCGATCATCTCCTCGGTGAATTTGTCCATTGACCAAGCATCAAAGATGATGTGATGGAAGGTCAACAAGAGGGCGTGCTGCTGCGGGTCTACGCGCATGAGTTTGGCGCGGATCAGCGGCCCTTCGGCCAGATTGAAGGGTTGTTGCGCTTCTGCTCTGGCGGCCTTTGCCTGGTAAGCGGCCAATTCCACCGGCGGCAAGGGCGGCATGTCCACTACCGGCAGTTCCAGCGTCAGAGTGGGGGTAATGATTTGTACAGGACGGCCGTTGACCATTTGAAAAGTGGTGCGCAGCGCCTCATGTCGTTTAATGATGTCATTCAGACTCTTTTCCACCGCCTCTATGTCCAATGGTCCCGTCAGCCCAATGGCCACAGGGATATTGTAGGCCGGGTTGTTGGGGTCTAATTGATCCAGGAACCACATGCGCTGTTGGGCAAAAGAGAGCGGGATTTCCTGATCGCGGGAGACAGGCACAATGGGTGGAGCCACCATATCATGCCGTGCCTGGTAAAGCGTTTCCACCGCCTGCGCCAGTTCGGCCACGGTGGGCGCTTCAAACAATGCCCGCAGGGGCACATTGATCTGTAACGATTGGCGGATGCGGGACACAATGCGCGTGGCCATGAGCGAATGCCCGCCTAACTCGAAGAAGTTGTCTTCAATGCCTACCCGGCTGATGTCCAGTATGTCCGCCCAGATACCAGCGATGAGTTCTTCAGTGGGGGTACGGGGAGCGACGTAGGCAATGGTGATGTGGGAACGGTCGGCTGCCGGCAGCGGCAAGGCGCGCCGATCCACTTTGCCGTTGGGTGTTTGGGGCATGGTTTCCAATTCCACAAACAGGGATGGCACCATATATTCAGGCAGCCGGGTCTTCAGGTATTGCCGCAGATCGCCGATGAGCAGCGTTTGTTCGGGGGCGGCGACAATATAACCGACGAGTTGTTTTCCTTCACGGCCGTCTGGCTGCGCCATGACTACTGCTTCCGCCACTGCCGGGTGTTGGGCCATGATCGCTTCAATTTCACCCAGTTCAATGCGATAGCCACGTATTTTCACCTGGTGATCCCGCCGCCCCAGGAAATCTATCTGCCCCTCGCGGCGGTAGCGGGCCAGGTCGCCCGTCTTGTACAGACGTGCGCCCGGCTGCGGGCTGAACGGGTCAGGCACATACTTCTCGGCTGTCAACGCCGGCCGGTTCAAATAACCGCGTGTGACGCCATCCCCGCCCAGATACAACTCACCGACCACCCCCACCGGAACAGGCTGCATCTGGGAATCCAGAATGTACGCCTGGGTGTTGGCAATGGGGCGGCCAATCAAAGGTTTCTGTACGACGCCCTTTTCCATCAGGGCAAATGTGGAGTAGGTAGTATCTTCCGAGGGGCCATAGAGATTGTAGACTCGCGTGGCCTCGCTCTGGTCATATGCCTGCTGGGTCAATGATTGCGTCAGCGCCTCGCCGGCCAGATTGATGGTTTGCACCGCCGGTGGCAATCTATGGTGATGAACTAATTCGCCCAAGACAGAGGGCACCGTGTTGACCAGGGTGACGTAGTCACGGTCGAGCAGTTCTGGTAGGTGCAGCGCATTTTGCGCCAGGATGACACTGCCGCCACAACTGAGGGGCAAGAACAGTTCAAAAACCGAGAGGTCAAAACAGATCGAGGTCGCTGCCAGCACACCGGCCAGTTCTTCTTCGGTAAACAGTTCTCTGGCCCAGGCCAGCAGGGCCACGGCATTGGCATGGGTGATGGCTACGCCTTTAGGCTGGCCGGTAGAGCCAGAGGTGTAGATGGTGTAAGCCAGGTTGTGGGCGGTCACGGCCGTGACCGGATCATCCACGGCCTCCTCCGGCCACGCCTGGCTGAGGTTGACAACGGTGACGCCATCCAGGTCGAGGGTATGCAAGGGGAAGCGCAAGGCGTTATGGGTCAGCAGCACGGCCGTGGCCGCATCTTGCAGGATGTAAGCCAGCCGTTCGGCGGGGTAAGCGGGGTCCAGAGGCACATAGGCACCGCCCGCCTTGAGTGTCGCCAGCAGCGCCACCACCATCTCCGGGCTGCGTTCCAGCAGGATGCCCACCCGTGCTTCCCGGCCAACGCCCAGGCTGATGAGGTGGTGAGCCAGTTGGTTAGCCTGTTGGTTGAGTTGGGCATAGCTCCACTGTTGCTGCTCATAACGTAGCGCAACAGCATCCGGGGTGCGGGCGGCCTGCGCTGCGACCAGGGAGGCCAGGGTGGCGGTGGTATCATAGGGCAGGGTGGTGGCGTTCCAGTCGTAGAGCAGTTGGCTCTGTTCACTTTCACTTAGCAAGGGGATGTCCAGCAGGTGGGAATCAGGGTTGGCGACTACGGCCGTGACAATCTGGCAAAAATGGGCAGACATCTGGGCGATGGTTTCCACGTCGAACAAGTCACAGTTATATTCAAAGCCGCCCTTTAGTTCCTGCGTGTTGTCCTCCATGATCAAGGACAAATCAAATTTGGCTGTTTTACCGCCTACGTCCATGCTCTCGATGTGCAGCCGGGAACCGTTGCTCTCGGCCTGAACAGAGGGCGTGTTTTGCAGGGCAAACAATACCTGGAAGATGGGCGAGACGCTCAAATTACGCTCGACGTTGAGATCATCTACCAGCTTTTCAAAGGGGAAATCCTGGTGGGCATAGGCCCCCAACGTCACCTCGCGTACCCGCGCCAGCAACTCGCGGAAGGTGGGGTTGCCGCTCAGGTCTGTACGTAGCGCCAACGTATTCACAAAAAAGCCGATCAGCCCTTCGATTTCGCTGTGGTTGCGATTGGCAATGGGTGTGCCCACCACCATGTCCATCTGGTGGGTATAACGGGCCAGCAGCAGCTTGAAGGCGGCCAACAAAAACATGAAGGACGTCACCCCTTGCTGGCGGCAGAGGATTTTCAGTTCACTACTCGTTTGTGCCGGGAGAGTGAACATGTGGATCGCGCCAGCGAAGGTTTGAAAGGGGGGGCGAGGCCGGTCGGTGGGCAATTCCAGCACGGGCGGGGCGCCGCTCAGTTGGCTTTTCCAGTAGTTGCTCTGTTTTTCCAGCACTTCCCCTTGCAGCCATTCGCGCTGCCAGATGGCAAAATCGGCATATTGGATGGGCAGCGGCGGCAGGAAAAACGGCCGTCCACTGACCAATGCGCCATAAATTGTCTCGATCTCCCGTCCCATCACGTCCAGCGACCAACCATCGGCGATAATGTGGTGCATGGTCAGCAGCAGCACATGTTCCTCTTCCGCCAGGCGAAGCAGCTTGGCGCGAAACAACGGCGCCTGGCTCAAGTCAAAGGGGGTCTGGGCTTCAATCTCGGCCAGACGCCGCGCTTCCGCCTGCCCTTCTGCCTGGGGTAAGTGCTGCAAATCGTTCATCGGCAGCGAGACGGGGAATTCCGGCGTAATGACCTGCATTGGCTCGCCATCCGTTTCCACAAATGCGGTGCGCAATATCTCATGTCGCTGCACAATCTCGTTGAGCGTCTGTTCCAGAGCCGGCACATCCACAGCGCCACGCATAACAAACACTTCCGGGATGTTGTAGCTGGGATTTTCCGGGGCAAATTGTTGCAACAGCCACAGCCGTTGTTGGGCGAAGGAGAGGGGGATACGGCCGTGGCGCAACGCCGGTTGAATGGTTGGTTCACTTTGCTGGCTGCCGCCATTGGCCTGCTGTAAATAGGTCAGAATTTCCGTCTTATGCTCCGCCAGTTCGTGGCGCAGTTCGGGCGTCAGGGTATCTTTGGGAAAACGAAAGCGCAGTTGCTCCCCTTCTACCCAAACAGCAACATCCAGATCACGCAGTTGCGATAACAATTGTGTAGCGCTCATAAAGAGAACTCCTCATAATCGGCCAGTTCATCAACCGGCGCAGGTTCTTTAGACACCCAACGGGCAATTTCGACATGTTCCACCAGACTGGCTACGTCTGGGGTCTCAAATAACAGGCGCAGGGGCAGTTCCACCTGGAACGCATCGCGGATACGGGACATCAATTGCGTACCGATGAGCGAGTGGCCACCCAGGGTGAAGAAGTTGTCATAGATGCCGACTTTTTCCAGGCGCAATACCTCGGCCCAAATAGCGGTCATGGTGATTTCCGTATCGGTGCGCGGGGCCACATAGGGCTGGTCGTCCGGGCGCGCCTGATCCGGCAGTGGCAGTGCTTTGCGGTCAATTTTGCCACTGGGGGTCAGCGGCAGTTTTTCCAGGGGGATGAATATGGCCGGTATCATGTAGGCAGGTAATATTTCGGCCAGGTGAGCACGTAATGGGGCGGTCTCCGGTGGCGAGTCAGTAGCGGCAACCACATAGGCGACCAGTTGTTTGTAACCCCGACCATCGTCCAGAGCTAACACGGCCGTTTCCGTCACACCAGGATGGGTAATAAGCGCCGCTTCAATCTCGCCCAACTCCACACGGAACCCCCGAATCTTCACCTGGTGGTCGCGCCGCCCCAGATATTCAATCTGCCCATCAGGGCGATACCGTGCCAGGTCGCCGGTGCGGTATAAACGCGCCCCTGGCTCGGCGCTAAAGGGATCGGGGATGAAGTGAACGGCCGTCAGCCGCGGTCGCTGCCAGTAACCGCGCCCCACGCCAATGCCACCAATATGCAGTTCGCCAGGCACACCTACCGGCGTCGGCTGCCCGTGTTCATCCAGGATATAAGTCTGTAAATTCCCAAAAGGACGGCCAATCGGCAGTTCCCGGCCATCGGGCGGGTATGTGGTCAGATCGCTGGCGGTGGCGGCGATGGTCGCCTCCGTTGGTCCATAGGTGTTGAGTAGCTGCGCCTGTTGGCCCACCGCTGTCTGCCAGAGGCGGAATGGTTCCGGGAGAGCGCGCTCGCCGCCGATAATCACCAGCCGCAGCGAAGCGGGTAAAGTCAATGATTCCGGGGACAGGATGGCGGCCAGTTCATGCCAGTAAGCGGTGGGCAGATCCAGGATGGTGATGCCCAACGCCTCACACCGGTGCAGGAAATGGGCCACCGAACTGAGCATCTCTTTCTCCCGGAGTACCAGCGTAGCGCCGCTGGCAAGTGTGGTGAAAATCTCTTCCACGGCTACATCAAAGCTGATGGAGGCGAATTGCAGCAATTTGTCTGCGGCAGTTAGACCGACCTTCTGATTGAGAACGCGCACATAGTTGACGACTGCCTGGTGGGAAATCATAACCCCCTTGGGTAGGCCGGTGGAACCGGAGGTGTAAATCAGATAAGCCAGATTGGTGGGGGACACGGCCGTATCCAGATTACTCTCCGCCTCTTGGGCAATGGCCGACCATTCCCGGCTCAGATTGAGCAATGGCAATCCACTAACCGGCAAGGGCAACTCTTCATCGGTAATCAACACCGCCGCCGCTGCATCTTCCAAAATATAAGCCAGACGTTCAGCCGGATAGGCGGGGTCTAACGGAAGGTAAGCGCCACCCGCCTTGAGGATGCCTAACAAAGCCACCACCATGTCCGGCGAGCGTTCCATCAGCACCCCCACCCGGCTCTCCGGGCCAATGCCCAATCGTTGCAGGTAACGGGCCAACTGATTGGCGCGCCGGTTCAGTTCGGCGTAAGAGAGGCTGTGATCGCTGCCCTGCACGGCCGTTGCTTCTGGCGTGCGATTAACCTGAGCTTCTACCAGGTGGTGTAGGGCAGTGCAGATGGGTAGAGGAACGGCCGTGTCGTTCCACGCTATCAGCAGTTGTTCTTTTTCTACCTGGCTCAAGATAGACAGTTCGCTTATCGGCCGGTCAGGGTGGGCCGCCAGATTTTGTAGAAGTTGTTGGAAATGGCCGATCAGACGTTCAGCCGTACTGGCATCAAAAAGGTCGGTGTTGTATTCCAGTGAACCGGTCAGGGCGACGGCCGTTTCCGTCAGCGCCAACGTCAGGTCAAATTTGGCGGTTTCGTTGGCTAACACCAGCGGCTCAAAACGCAGTCCAGGGATTGCCGGCGGCGCCGGTTTGGCGTTTTGCAGCGTAAACATCACCTGGAACAGCGGATGATGGCTCAAATCGCGTTCCGGCTGCAACTCTTCCACCAACTTTTCAAACGGTAATTCCTGGTAGGCATAGGCGCCCAGCGCCACCTCTTTGACCCGCGCCAATAACTGGCGGAAGCTGGGATTACCGCTCAAGTCGGTGTGGAAAACCAGGGTGTTGACAAAAAAGCCGATCAATCCCTCGGTCTCCACTTGATTGCGGTTGGCAATGGGGGAGCCGACGGTTATGTGGTTCTGGCCTGAGTAACGATGCAGCAATACCTGGAATGCGGCCAGCAGCGTCATGAACAGAGTGCCCCCTTCCTGCTGGCTCAATTGCTGCCAGACTGCGGCTACATCTGCCGGTATGGTGAAGTCCAGAGTAGCACCATGGGCCGTTTGCACCGCCGGGCGTGGGCGGTCGGTGGGCAGCTCCAGCCGCGCAGGCGCATCTTGTAGCTGCTGCCGCCAGTAATCCAGTTGGGTAGCCAATGTTTCGCCCTGTAACCATTCCCGCTGCCAGACGGCATAGTCGGCGTATTGGACGGGGAGAGGCGGCAGCGGCGACGGCCGTTCGGCCAGAAATGCCCGGTAAAGAGTGATGATCTCCTGCCCCAAAATATCCAGTGACCATTCGTCAGCCAGGATGTGGTGCAGGTTGAGAATGAGACCATATTCTTCATCTTCCAGGTGCATTAAGGTGGCGCGCAGCAGCGGCCCCTGGGTCAGGTCGAAGGGGCGACCTGCTTCTTGTGCCCCGGTTTGCTGCGCGGCGGCATCCCGTTCGGCCGCCGGTAGCTGGCGTAAATCTATGACCGGGATGGTGAGCGCCAATTCGGGCTGGACGATCTGGAGGGGACGGCCGTCTACGGCCTGGAACGTGGTGCGCAAAATCTCGTGGCGGCGCACCACCTCGTTCAAACTGCGTTCTAAAATGGCCACATCCAGCGTCCCTTTGATGATCATGGCAAAGGGCATGTTGTAAGAGGCGCTGCCGGGGTCAAGCTGCTCCAGGAACCACAACCGCTGCTGGGCAAAAGAGAGCGGCAGTTCACCGTCACGCGAGGCAGGTACAATGACGGGGATGGTGTTTTGGTGGACGGCCGTTTCCAGCGCCAAAGCCAGGCTGGCCACCGTCGCTGACTCAAACAACAGGCGCATGGGTAACTCAATCTGCAACGCCTGGCGCAGGCGTGCAATGATGCGCACCGCCAGCAGGGAGTGACCGCCCAGTTCAAAGAAATTATCAAAAGCGCCGACACGGGCTACACCCAGCACGTCCGCCCAAATTTCGGCTACCTTTTCTTCCATGGCGGTACGCGGTGGAACGTAGGCAGCGGTTATTGGGGAGCGGTCGGCAGTGGGGACGGGTAGGGCGCGCCGGTCTATCTTGCCGTTGGGTGTCTGGGGTAAGGTCGCCAGCGGCATCAGCACGGTGGGTACCATGTAGTCGGGTAAGCGGGATTGCAGATACGGCCGTATGGCTTCCAGCGCCAACGTCTGTTCCGGCTTAGCCACCAGATAAGCGACGAGTTGTTTGCCGCCCTGCTCATCCGGCTGGGCCATCACCACCACTTCGGCAATGGCCGGGTGCTGCGCCAACACCGCCTCAATCTCGCCCAACTCAATGCGATAACCACGTATTTTCACCTGATGGTCCCGCCGCCCCAGGAACTCCATCTGCCCATCACGGCCGTAACGGGCCAGATCGCCCGTCTGGTACAGGCGTGCCCCCGGCTGCGGGCTGAACGGGTCGGGTACGTACTTCTCGGCCGTCAAACCGGGCCGGTTGAGATACCCCCGCGACACACCATCCCCACCCAGATACAACTCGCCGACCACGCCTAGCGGTACCGGCTGCATCTGCTCGTCCAGAATGTATGCCTGGGTGTTGGCAATCGGCCGGCCGATAGAAGGTTCACCAGCCTCATCACGTTCTACCAGTAACCACGTCGAGTAAGTGGTATCTTCCGAGGGGCCATAGAGGTTGTAGAGCCGGGCCACTTGCGGTTGGGTGTACACCTGCTGGGACAGCGCGCGGGTGAGCGGTTCTCCCGCCAGATTGACCGTCTGCACCGACGGCGGTAGCTGGCTGTGGGCCACCAGTTCGCGCATGGCCGAGGGCACGGTATTGACCAGGGTGACAAAATCACGGTCAGGCAACTCCGGCAGGTGCAGCGCATTCTGCGCCAGGATGACACTACCGCCACAACTGAGGGGGAGGAAGAGTTCAAAAACCGAGAGGTCAAAACAGATGGAAGTGGCGGCCAGCACCCCGGCCAGTTCCTCGTCTGAGAACAGTTCCCTGGCCCAGGCCAGCAGGGCCACGGCATTGGCATGGGTGATGGCCACGCCTTTGGGCTGGCCGGTGGAACCGGAGGTGTAGATGGTGTAAGCCAGGTTGTGGGGAGAAACGGCCGTGACCGGATCACCCGTCTCTGCTTCGTCCGGCCACTCCTGGCTGAGGTTGACAACTTTCACCCCGGCCAAATCCAGTGTGTCCAGGGGGAAGCGGAGGGCATCGTGGGTCAGCAGCACGGCCGTGTCTGCATCTTGCAAGATATAAGCCAGCCGTTCGGGGGGGTAAGCCGGGTCGAGGGGCACATACGCCCCGCCCGCCTTGAGCGTGGCCAGCAGCGCCACCACCATCTCCGGGCGGCGTTCCAGGAGGATGCCCACCCGTGATTCCGGGCCAACGCCCAGACTTTGCAGGTGATGGGCCAGTTGGTTGGCCTGCCCGTTGAGTTGAGTGTAGCTCCACTGCTCCTGCTCATAGCGTAGCGCGACGGCCTCTGGGGTACGGACGGCCTGTTGGGCAAAGAGCGTGTGAATGGTAACGGCCGTGTCGTAGGGCAGGGCGGTATTGTTCCAGTCGTGCAGCAGTTGGGTCTGTTCGGCCTGGCTCAGCAAGGGGATGTCCAGCAGGCGGGCGTCTGGGTTGGCGACGATGTGCTCGACCAGGGCGGTGAAGTGCTGTCCCATCTGCTCGATGGTCGCCGCGTCGAACAAGTCGGTGTTGTATTCCAGTTCGCCCTTGTACCCCTGCCCGGTTTCTTCCAGGTAGAGGGTGAGATCGAAGCGGGCGCGACGGCCGTCTACGGGCAATGGCTGCAATTGCACACCCGGCAGCCCAAAGTGGGTGGTTTCTTGCCGGTTGTGGAAGACAAACATCACCTGGAAGAAGGGAGATGTGCTCAGGTTGCGTTCCGGTTGTAGTTCTTCCACCAGCTTCTCAAAAGGTAGTTCCTGATGGGCGTAAGCGGCCAGGGTGGTTTCCCGCACCCGCGCCAGCAGTTCGCGGAAAGTGGGGTTACCGCTTAAATCGGTGCGCAGCGCCAGGGTGTTGAGGAAAAAGCCGATCAGGTCTTCTACCTCGGCCTGGTTGCGGTTGGCAATGGGCGACCCCACGACCAGATCGTGCTGGCCGCTGTAACGCGCCAGCAGCGCCTTGAAGGCAGCCAGACAGGTGATAAACAAAGTCGTTCCCTCTTGCTGGCTGAGTGCCTGTAAGGGGGCGGCCAAAGCGCCGGGCAGCATAAAAGTCTGCATCGCGCCGCTGTAAGTTTGCATAGGCGGGCGCGGCCGGTCGGTGGGCAGTTCCAGCACGGGCGGCGCACCCGCCAGTTGGCCGCGCCAGTAGTCAAGCTGACTGTCCAGCATTTCCCCTTGCAGCCAGGTGCGCTGCCAGACGGCGTAGTCGGCGTATTGCACGGGCAGTTCCGGCAGGGCGGCAGTCTGGCCTTTGAGGATTGCCTGATAAATGGTAGCCATCTCCCGCCCCAAAATGTCCATAGACCATTCGTCAAACACGATGTGGTCCAGGGTGAGCAGGAAGACGTAGTCGGCGGCAGCCAATTGCAGCAGCGTGCCCCGCAGCAGGGGGCCGGTGGTCAGGTCAAACGGCCGTTGCGCTTCCGCAGTGGCGCGTTGGCGTACTTCAATTTCCTGAGCGGTAGGGGAAAGATGTTGCAGGTCTATGAGTGGTAGGGGCACGGCCGTGGGCGGCAAAATCATCTGCACCGGTTCGTCAGTTCCCATCACAAACGCCGTGCGCAAGGCTTCGTGGCGGCGCACAATCTCGCTGAGCGTCCGCGCCAGCGCATCTACATCCAGCGCGCCGGTGATGCGCATGGCCAGGGGAATAGTGTAAATAGCGCTTTCCGGCTGGAGTTGGTAGAGGAACCACAACCGCTGCTGGGCAAACGAGAGCGGCAGCGGTTCTTCTCTGGATAAAGGTCGGATGGGGGGCATTTCCAGCCCCGATTTTTCCTGGCGGCGAATGTCGGCAGCCAGTTCGGCAATGGTTGGTTTCTCAAAGAGGGCGCGGAGGGAGATGTCGGTTTGCAAAGCGCGGCGGATGTGGGCGATGATGCGAATGGCCAGCAGGGAATGGCCGCCCAATGTGAAGAAATTGTCGTTGATGCCGATGGGCTTTACCGCCAACACCTCTTCCCAAATGGCCGCTATCTGTTTCTCGATGTCGTCTTGGGGAGGGATGAACTCTTCCTGGCGCTGGAACTGCACCAGCCCGGTATGGGCCAGGGCACGCCGGTCTACCTTGCCGCTGGGAGTCAGGGGCAACTCTTCCAGCAGGATAAAAGCCGCCGGGATCATGTAGGCGGGTAGTTTTTCTTGGGCAAAGTGGCGTAGTTCGGCAATTGCCAATTCGCCGGCCGGGACGATATAAGCAGCTAATTGATTGTGGCCGCCGGGGTCTGTATGCACCAGCACGATGGCGTCTTGCACAGCGGGATGTTGTACCAGGGTTGTTTCTATTTCGCCCGGCTCGACACGGAAGCCGCGGATTTTGACCTGGTGGTCAATACGCCCCAGGAATTCCAGACGGCCGTCTGGCCGGTAACGCGCCAGATCGCCGGTGTGGTAGAGCCTGGCCCCTGGTTGGGTGCTGAAGGGATCGGGAGTGAATTTGACGGCCGTTAAGCCCGGACGATTCAAATAACCGCGTGTGACGCCGACGCCGCCAATACACAGTTCGCCGGGCACGCCAATGGGCGCTAATTGCCCCTGCGGGTCCAACACGTAGGCATACAGGTTGGCTACCGGGCGACCGATAGGTAAATCGGCTGCCGGATCAGCATAGGCAGCAAATTGGCCCAGGTCAGACATGGTGGCCACGATGGTGGTTTCGGTGGGGCCGTAAGTGTTTAGTAATTGTACGCTCGTCCCCACCAACTGCTGCCATGCCTGGAAACGTTCGGGCAGGGCGCGTTCGCCGCCAATGATGACCAAGCGCAAGCTGTCTGGCAAGGTGGTCGCTTCGTCGTCGGCTTCGGCTTTGAGGGCGGCCACGATTTCATGCCAATAGGCGGTGGGCAAGTCTAAAATGGTGATGCCCCACGCCTGGCACTGCGCCAGAAAATGGGGTACGGAATCCAGTTCGTTGGCGCGCAGCACCAGCGTGGCGCCGCTGATGAGGGTGGGGTAGATTTCTTCGGCGGCAGTGTCAAAGTTGAGTGTGGCAAATTGCAGCATCCGCTGGCCTGGCCCCAGGGCGAAACTGTGCTGGGCAACGTGGCTGTAGTTGGCCAGGGATTGGTGCGGCACCATGACCCCTTTAGGCTGACCGGTGGACCCGGAAGTGTAAATGACATAGGCCAGGTTGTGGGGCTGCACGGCCGTTGGCGGATTATTTTCTGCTTCCTGAGCAATGCGCGGCCAGTCGTTGGTCAGGTGGATGATGGTTGGTTGGTGGGCTAAGGCATCGGCCAGCGGCAGCGGTTGACCGCCGGTCAATAGTACCGAGACGGCGGCGTCTTGCAGCATGTAGGCCAGGCGGTCTGGCGGGTAGTCCGGGTCGAGCGGCAGGTAGGCCGCGCCCGCTTTCAAAATGCCCAATACGCCGATTATCATCTCCGGTGAACGTTCCACCGAAAGGCCGACAATTTGCTCCGGGCCGACGCCCAGGCGTTGCAGGTGATGAGCCAACTGGTTGGCGCGCCGGTTGAGGGCGGCGTAGGTGTACGTTTGTTCACCGGCGATGAGGGCGATGGCTTCGGGCGTCTGGGCGACCTGGGCGGCAAACAGGTCGTGGATGCAGTGGTCCTGGGGGAAGGGCACGGCCGTGTCATTCCAGGCGATCAGCTGTTGTTGTTCCGTTTCAGCCAGCAGCGGCAGGTGGGAAATAGCCTGTTCGCAATTAGCTACGATGCCACGCAGCAGTGTTTCCAGGTGTTGGGCCATACGCTCAATGGTTTCGGCGTCGAAGAGATCGGTGTTGTATTCCCAACAGCAGTTAACACCCTGCTCTTTCTTTTCCATGGAGAGGGTAATGTCAAATTTGGCGCGTCCGGTCAGGGCATCCACACCGGTCATAGACGCTTCCAGGTCGGGTACCGATTGATTGGCGCTCATCCGTCCCCAATCCTGCCAGATAAACAGAATTTGGAATAAGGGATTGCGGCTGGGGTCGCGTTCAAAGGGAAGTTGCGTCACCAGGTAATCTATGGGCAAATCCTGGTGGGCAAATGCACCCAGAGCAGTCTCGCGGGTTCGTTGCAACAGTTCGTGGTAGGTGGGGTCGCCAGAGAGGTCGGTGCGCAGCACCAGGGTGTTGAGGAAGAAACCAATGATGTTTTCCAGTTCGGGCCGGTTGCGGTTGGCAATGGTGGAGCCGACGGTGATGTCTGTCTGGCCGGTGTAACGATGCAGCAAAACCTGGAAGGCGGCCAGGTATTTCATAAATTCGGTGACGCCCCGTTCCTGGCTGACCTTTTCCATCGCTTCTACCAAATCGAGCGATAAATAGGAATAGTAGGTGGTGCCATTGGTGGTGGCGATGGGGGGGCGGGGGCGGTCGGTGGGCATTTGTAAGGTGGTAAGCCCCTCTAGCTGCTGCCGCCAGTAGGCCAGGTCTTTGCCCTGAGTGGCGTTTTGCAATGTTTGTCGTTCCCAATGGGCAAAGTCGGCGTATTGCAGTGGCAGTTCAGGCAGAGTCAGTGATTGGCCTTCGGAGTATGCCTTGTAGAGCTTGCCCAGTTCGGACTTAAAAATGGTAATAGACCAGCCATCGCAGGCGATGTGGTGTTGGGTGAGGGAGATGATGACGTCGTCTGGAGCCAGCAGGATGAGCAGAGTACGCCAGGGGAATTCATGGGCCAGGTCAAACGGCCGTTGCCGTTCCGTCTCGACGACCCGGGTGGCCTGCGCCAGCCGTTCCGCTTCCGGCAGGTGGGTTAAATCTACCACGCGAAAGGCCAGGTCATCAGGCACGGGGGAGACGATTTGCACCGGTTGGTCGTCCATCACCTGGAAGGTGGTGCGCAAAATTTCATGGCGGCGCACCACTTCTTTGTAGGCGCGCAGCATGGCGTCCAGGTCTAGTTTGCCCTGGATACGGGAGGTGGCCGATTCGTTGTAGGTGGGGCTATCCGGCTCTAAGGCATAGAGGAACCACATGCGTTCCTGGGCAAAAGAAAGAGGGGCGGGGCCATTGTCTGGGCGGCGGGGGATGGCGCCAGAACTGCCGTTTTGTGGCAGTTCACCACGCAGTCGTTTTAAGAGGAGGGCCTGTTTTTCTGCGGAGAGACTTGCCCGTTTTTCCTGTAGAGCTTCTTTGGTAAACATGGGGATCGCCCAGAGAGGCCGGGGGTTGCAAAGACCCGGCCCCTGAATAAATTGACAGTTACGCGGTGATATTGATTTGCACGTAATCGGGCATGGGTTGGATGTGGCTGAGATCGTTTTCCAGGATGACGAGGTCGCCTTTTTGGTCAATTTCGTTGAAGCCGCCAAATTTATAGGTGACGTACATCATACGGTTACGGCCGTTGGGGATGAACTCTGCCCGTAAACAAGCGCCGGCTGCTTTGGCCTGGTTCATAATGTGGCTCATCATGATGGTGCCCACGCCACGGGACATGACGCGGCAGGACATCAACAGCAGCTTGACCGACCAGAAAATTGGCCCCTTTTCCACCAGCGCCAGGCCAATGGTGCCATACGTGCCATATTTATCTTCCAGGCTGGCGACCAGCAGCAGGTGATTGTCAGACTGGCGGAAGGCGTTTAGTTCGTCGTAGGAGTAGGTGTAGCCGGTGGTGTTCAGTTGATGGGTGCGTACTGTCAGTTCTTCGGCGCGTTGCAGGTCGGTTTCGCTGGCCGGTTTGATGGTAAAGGTCATATTCAGGGTGGCTAAAAATTCCTCACTGGCGCCGGTGAACTCTTCTTCCACCTGCTTGCGGGCGATGTCGCCCAGGTACATTTGCCGCCGCAGCCGGGATTCGTTGGTGACAAAGCGGGGCATCATGCCGGGTAAGTGGGGAATTTTGTGAAGTTGTAAGGCATCAATGCACGTGACTTCCGGCAGTTCGTAGCTGACTTCTTCGCGTTCAAAGGGCTGGTCGTCCACAAAGGCGAACGTGTCCAGGCCAATGTTGAGGGATTTGGCAATCGCCTGAATGGAGGCGGATTTAGGACTCCAATTGATTTCGGGATAGAGAAAATAATCTTGCAGGCCAAACGCCTGCAATTTTTGCATGGCGGTGTCGTGGTCATTTTTGCTGGCGATGGAAAGTAAGATACCCCGCCGATCCAATTCTTGAATGACTTCAACGACGCCGGGGCGCAGGGTGACGTTTTGATCTTCCAGTAAGACGCCATCCCAAACAGTGTTATCTAAATCCCACACCACACATTTGATGGATTGTTTCTCTGCTTTTGCTTTTTTAATTTGCTCTTCAACCAGCATGTCAGGTTCTCCATTTCAGGCCATCACGCTCTTGTAAGCGTCTTTGGCAATAATGAGCTGTTGTATTTGGGAACTGCCCTCAATGATTTCCATGACCTTAGCGTCCCGCAGATACCGTTCCACCGGGTAGCCATCGCTGCAACCGTTGGCGCCATGAATTTGCACGGCGTCTTGAGCGACCTGGTTGGCGATGACGGAAGCGAAGTATTTGGCCTTAAAAGCGGCCATAGCGGCCTCCGGGTCGCCGCTATCTTTGAGATAACCGGCCTGGTAACACATGAGCCGGGCGGCTTCGACGTTGGTGACCATGTTGGTGATCATGCGCCGGATGAGTTGGTGCTCTTTGATGTAGACGCCGAATTGTTTGCGTTTGCTGCTATAGTCCAGGCTGGCTTCCAGACAGGCCTGGGCGATGCCGACGCAGCCGCAGGCGACGCTGTACCGGCCCCAATCCAGGGCAGAAGAGCCAACGGCCGTGAACCCAAACCCAACCGCACCCAACAGGTTATCGCGGGGGATTTCGCAGTCATCCAGGTGTAATTCGGCCAGCATGGAGGCTTTGGTGCCCAGGATGCCGCGAATGGGGCGAATGGTGAGGCCGGGCCGGTCACGTTCCACCAGGAAGGCAGTCGGTTTGCCCTCGTATTGGGCAAAGAGGAGGAAAAGGTCGGCAATCTGGCCGTAAGTGATCCACTTTTTACGGCCGTTGATGCGCAGGTGACCGTTGTGGGGGGTGACGGCCGTTTCCACACTTTTGGCGTCACTGCCCACATCCGGTTCCGTCAGGGCAAAGGCGCCAATCGTTTCGCCGGTCGCCAGGCGCGGCAGCCAGTTTGCTTTTTGCGCCTGACTGCCCCAACGCAAAATCGCCTGTGCGGCCATGGTATGCACCGTGAGCAGGCTGCGCACCGAAGAACAACCCCGGCCGATTTCTTCGTTGAGGACGCCAAAAACAATGGCGTCGCCGCCCATACCACCTACTTCTTCCGGCAAGGTGGCCGCCAGGTACTTTTGCTGCGCCAACGCCTCAATGACCCGGCGGGGCATACACTCTTCGCGGTCAAATTCGTGGGCATACGGCATGATCATCTCATCCGTAAATACTCTGAATTCGGCCTGATACTCTTTTTGTTGGGGGGTCAGTTCAATTCTCACCGGTGTCTCCTTCGCAAATAGTTTGTAGTAGGCACTTTAGTGCCTGCCGAGGGCGATAAATCGCCGACTACAAACGATCAATCGCCGGGCGCGAAAGCCATCGCGGCCGGGGCAACCTTCTTGCGCTGCACCAGGCTGGCGAGGGCATTGATGGTGCGGAAGTTGTCCAGTTCCAGGTCTTCGTTGTCTATGGTGATGTGGAAGGTTTTCTCCACAAAGAGAACCAGTTGCATGGCGAATAACGAATTGACAAAACCGAGGGCGAAGATGTCTTCATGGTCTTGCAGATCGTAGTTCTTAAACGCCCCTTTCAAAAATTGTTTGATCGCTGTTTTAATATCTGTTTGCATTGTGTAAACTCCTTATTTTTCGACCCACTCAATGGGTTGTTTCTCGCGGATAACCGGCCGACGCCCTCTGGTGACGAGGAAATAAATGGCCACGGCAGCCAGGACAAAAAACTTGGCAAAATCGAAGCCACCGAAAGAGGTGGAAACATCACCAAGAACCTGAGCGCCTTCCGCCTGGGTGACCGCGCCGGATGCACCTTTGATGTTGCCATGAATAACGGCCGTTGGCCCCACAAATACATTGCCGGAGGAGAGCCAGATGTTGCCCTTGATCTCACCCTCGGCAACCAGGTCGCCACTGGTCATAAAGACGGATCCGGAGACGACGGAGCCTTTTTCCAGAACGACATGCCCGGAGGTGATGAGTAAATTACCGGGTATGGTGGCGTCGCCCCCAACCTGGTGGTCGCCGCTGGAAATTACCCGGGCGCAGCCCGTCAGGAGCAGGGATGACAGACCAAGCAGCGCGATAAAAGAGATAGATTTCATGTGGCGCCTCCTTCTACTGGTAGGTGTAGAAGCCCTGGCCGTTTTTACGGCCGTGTAATCCCGCATCTACCATCTTTTTGAGCAAGGGGCAGGGGCGGTATTTGCTATCGTTAAAACTTTCGTATAAGACATCAATGGAGTAAAGAATGGTGTCCAAACCAATGAGATCGGCCGTTTCCAAGGGCCCCATTTTGTGCCCAAAACAGGATTTGAAGATTTGATCCACTTCGGCCGCCGAAGCCACCTGTTCCTGTACCAGATAGATGGCTTCATTCACCGTCAGCATCAATACCCGGTTAGAGACAAAACCGGGTGAATCATTGACCACCACCCCTTCTTTGCCCATGCCCTCCAAAAATTCTCTGGCAATGGACATTGACTCGGCGGAGGTGTGGTAGCCGCGAATGACTTCAACCGTGGGTTTAAGCGGCACCGGGTTCATAAAATGCATTCCCAGCACCTTGTCCGGCCGGCGGGTGATGCCGCCCAGCCGGGTGATGGAAATGGCCGACGTATTGGCGGCAAAAACCGTGTGGGGTGGGCAAATAGCATCCAGCAGAGGATAAACTTCCTTCTTCACCTCCCACTTTTCCACCACATTCTCTACCACGAAGTTCACATCATGCAGCGCCTCATACTCGGTTGTAAACCGGATGCGCCCTAAGACCTCGCGTGGATCTTGAGGGCTGGCTGTTTTATCAAGCAGCCGCCCAAAGCGTACATTTTTGTAAATTTCTGCCTGGGCTTTTTCCAGGATGCCCTCGCTGACATCCACCAGCACCACCCGATGATTGGTTTGAGCCAGATTTTGAGCCACACCAATTCCCATGACGCCGGCGCCAATAACGCCAATACAATCTATCATCTTGATACCTCCTCATGTACCCAACGTTGCTTCATTTATAAACAGCCATCCGGCATGGGTAAATAGACAAACGAATACAGGCATAGACAGTTGTACCGCCTTCGCTGTCACGAGGAAGGATATGGGGTTTGGGAGTGTTGTGGTGTTTCAGCCCATTGCTGGGGCCGCCTCTCAGCCCGAAGGGATGCTCTCCAGACCCTGCCCCACGTGCCTGCCAGTCACCAGCCTGTTTTCTGTCGGCTTCGGCAAGGCTTTTGGTCATTGCTTTTCTGGTCTGGTGGTTTGCTGGTTTTGTTCGTTAACATTTGTCCTACCGGTTCGCCCGTGTGGGACAGCGCCAGCCTGTTGGTAAACAGCAGCAACAACCCGGTGGCCGGCAGCCGCACCTGGTACCTGCCGTTTGGTGGCTACCGGACGGGCAGCGCCCCCACCCAAACGATTACTGACCGCGACTTCACCGGCCAGAAAGAGAACATGGAGTTGGGCTTGCTCTACTACAATGCACGCTACTATGTGCCCGGCCTGGGCCGATTCGCCAGCGCCGACACCATCATCCCCAACCCCACCAACCCGCAGAGCTATAACCGCTACAGTTATGTGGAAAACCGCCCCCTCCTCTTCAAAGACCCCACCGGCCACATCAGCTGCACCGATTCCAACCTCCCCGGTGGCGACCAACTGGCCTGCACGTCCACTCCGCCAACATTTCCGCCACCACCCGACCCTTTGCCCGCTATTCCAACTGGTGACATGGTCACTTTTAATGTCGGTTGCCCTACTTGCACTGCCTTTACGGATGCGGAAATCGCTGCGCTTCAAGAATCGGCGACCCTAACAGGGACCAGACTGGCGGAAACACTCAATTCAGCTCATGGCTGGAATCTCTCGGCAAGCGAGGCTTTCTTACTTGTGTATGGCGGCTCTGTTAATTTCATTAAAACAGGGACACAGTGTGGAAGTAGGTGTTGGGGTGAAACATTCCTCAGAGATGGTCGTCACGAAATCGAAGTTTATACCGACGCAAATATAGCGGGTGATGCACAATGGGGAGTTCACGAGTTAGGTCATGCGTTTATCAATGTCGTCGGAAGTGGGCCACTAGACAAGTTACGACAATATCAGAAATTTTTCTCTGACTTCCCTAACAGACCACATACAGACAATCCAAATTACGATAACTTAAGTCCTTGGGGATTTGCTGGTGGCTATGGGACATGGCAACGTAGTAAGCAAGGTAGAGCCTCAGAAGAATTTGCGGATATGTATTTGGGATGGGTCTATAACCAGTGGGAAGGTAACGATGGGGATTGGACTATACCCGGACAATACCGGGCAGATTTTATGAATTCGCTTATGCCGCTATGGGTTGACAGATGGTAGGTGCCAAGATGAAAAATCATAAATTATTGTGGGTAATAGAGATGCTAACTATCAACTTGTTTTTGTTCCTTGCCGGGTGTACTGCCTCTTCGCCAACGCCAATATCGCCTGGTGAGAATCCAGCGGACATCAGTACAGTTGCTGCCAGTCGTACTCCATTAACAAGAACACCGCTACCCCCTACCCCCATTCCTGCAGTCACTTCTACATTGACATCAACACCAACTGCCACCCCCATGCCGATTGATCAGCCGGCTCCTATAGAACCACCTATTACAATACCCGCTCCACCAGATGGTGAGCTGACTCAACAGGTTCTCTGGCTCTTTGAAACCAACAATGGGTGTCAACTTCCCTGCTGGTGGGGGATAACGCCAGGACAAACAGAATGGTCGGTGGCGGAAGAATTTTTTCATAGATTTGATAAAGACCTTTATGAAGCTTCCTCAACTCCGGGGCTGGTATCTTATGGCATATCAATCCCCCTTCCCACAGATATATTTGTTACAGACTATACATACCCGAGCGTTTTAGTACAAAATGGCATTGTGGAAAGAATTCAGGCTGATATTCTTGTTGGTGATACATACCCTGATTCTCTTAACCACTATATGCTCCCGATGTTATTGACTACTTATGGAGAACCAGCAGAAGTAGGGTTGTCTACGTTTAGTTCTGACCCGGGAGGGGAGGGGCCAGGCTGGCTTGTGCCGTTTGCGGTCGTTTTGTTTTACCCTGACCAGGGGATTGCAGCATTATATGGTGATATTGGTGAAATTTCAGGTGATATGGTTCGTGGTTGTCCACAAGCACGTCCTGTATCTACTCTCAAGTTATGGTCACCCGACAAGGATTTTACATTTGAGGAATTGATAAAGAGTTCGTCGGCATTTAACAAAGAATATCTCTCCTTGCAAGAAGCAACAGGCATGGATGTGGCGACTTTTTACGAAACTTTTAAGAACCCGGATAACACAACCTGTCTGGAAACGCCTGCTAATTTGTGGCGTTAAGAGAAGTTATCCACGTCATCGGCGGTAACTACGGCCTGTTTTACATGTACAGCGACCATCCTTCGACAGGCTCAGGACAAGTCTGGGCAGCGCCAGCCTTGCTGGAGCGTGGTCTTCCGGGTTTGGTGTGGCCGGTGCTCCACCGCGCCACATGTGCTTGCCGGTCACCAGCCTGTTTGCCAACGGCCGTTACCTTGCTTTTCATCCGTCATCATTTCCTGGCATACCAGCCCAGGCGGGGCAGCGGGTGGGGGTACGGGCGAGTAATTATGAATTAGGAAGGATGAATTAGGAAGCGGGGACGGCCGTCACCTGGTCATGGTAGGGATACGGCCGTTGCCCTGCATTTCGGCCGTCATCATTTCCTGGCGTACCACCCCAGGCAGGGCAGCGGATAAACGGATGGGGGGCAACAGCGAATTGGCGTAGAGAGTGAATGTGGTGGCACGGCCGTCAGCAATGACGGCCGTGCTTTTTTGTGGTGGGGGTGCGGCCGTTCACCCCTCACGGTGGGTACGGCCGTGTTCACTTTCTGTTATAATGACGTCATCATTTTCTGGTGTGAGGTGACAAATGAGTGTAAACGCAATTTTGGCGGCAGTGCAGTTTGTGGTGGATCAGCAGGGGCAACAAACGGCCGTGTTGTTAGACCTGCAAACCTGGGACAGCTTACGTTACCTTCTGGAAGAACTGGCTGAGGATGAGCGTTTCGGCCAGTTGATGCTGGCGGTGGCAGGTGATGAAAAGTTTGTTTCGTGTTGGTGACTACAGAATCGGGGTACACATTGACTCCGCCAATGAAATGGTGGAGTTTCAACGTGTTTTACACCGACGCGAAATTTACCGCGATTTCCCCTGAGTTGCCCAGGTATGGCACGGCGATGACGATAGGATGGGGCAGGGGCAACAGCGAATTGTAGTGGGAAACAAATTTGGCAGTACGGCCGTTGGCAGTGACGGCCGTGCCCTTTTTTGTGCGGTGGTGGGGTGGATGGCCATAAGGCACAGAGCAGCGTATTGTTTTGGCACGGCCGTAGACCAGGCATACAATTGGCAGTGGAGAGATGGATGGAGGGTGGACGGCCGTGACGTGGTGAACAGTCTGGTTCCGTTGGGCAAAGGCTTTTGGCAAAGACTTTTATTCTTGTTTTCCGGCGCACCAGCGGATGGTCACGCGCGTACCCTGATTTAGCACGGAATCCAGCGTCATTTCAGCGCCAATGAGCGCCGCCCGTTCGTGCATACTCACCAGGCCAAAATGTTGGTTGGCCAACAGTGTGGCAAAGTCGAGTTGTTCCCCGGCCGGAAAACCGACGCCATCATCGGCGACGGTCAGATGAATCACCTCTGGGGTTAAGTCACCCGAAATAGAGAGTGTGCCGGCTGCCGCATGTTCCAATGCATTTTCGGCGGCTTGCTGCACAATGCGAAAAATATGTTGTTCCACATTGAGGGGGTACCGGGTGTTGTCTGATGCTACCTGAAATTGTACATCCACTTTTCCGGCGACACGCTCGGCCAGGTGGTCGGCCAGTTCGTCCAGGGCGGCCTGTAAGCCATAATTGAGCATGGCCGGGCGCAGGCCACGAATGGTTTGCCGGAACTGGGTGGTCAGCTCTTCAAATACCTGGAAAAACTGTGGCGCGACGCTGTCTTCATCCACGTAAATGGCCAACAGGGCCAGTTGGTTGAGGATGCTGTCGTGTAATTCCAGGGCCAGATGGTTGCGTTCCCGCTCGTTGCGGTCAATGTTGGCCTGATACAGTTTGTGGAGGTTTTCCGCTTGCAAGATATTGGTGAGGGCGACGGCCGTTTGCGCGGCTAATGCCTGGAGCGTAGGAATTTCTTTTTGAGCATACACATCATCTGGATCACGACGGCCCAACAACCACAGCCCGGTAAAATTATTGCTTAGATTCAACGGTAAGATTAAACGACCCCAGGGGCACGGTTCTGGACTCGTCCCGGCGATAATCGGCGGACGGTAAACGCCGGCCTGGGCGAGCAGAGCCGGCAGGTCTGCGGCTGATGGCAACTTTGTTTTGTCTACGCCGAGCACCAAAAGAGTAGTAATGGGATAGTTTGGCCCCCAGTAAATAATAGCCGATTGGCGCACCAGCAAACTGGGCAGGACCTGATCTTGCAATAACTGCACCAAACCCGCCTCATCCAGTTTGGTGGCAATCTGGGATGCATAACTTTCTAACAAAGAGGCCGGTGGTAGGGCAATCCCCAGGATGCGCCTCTCCACAAAACGTTCAAAAGCAGCAAATTTCCCGGTTGTCACCAGGGCGGCAGATATAGCCGCAGCCAGACCAACCAGGATGGACGTGGAAGATAAGTCGAACAGGCGGCTCAAAGCGACGCTAACGATAAAGACGACCAAACTAAGGATCAGCAGATATAGATAGAGGGTTAACAGCCGATTCGCCCGAACCTCCAGCCGGCCAAACTGGTGGCGATAAATGGCATAGATGTAGGCGCCGGGAATGAGCGGCAAACCCAGTAGCGCCAGCGTAATAAACCGCAAGTCACCGCCAAATATTCCCAGTATGCCCACGATAATAATGGGCGATATAACCAGAACCAGGATGCTCAGTAGAAGACGAATGGACGCCCATTGCTCTGGCTGCACAATAACGTGAGTCACCAACAAAACCAGGCTACCACCGATAGCCAGGAGAAAACCCATTAGATGGATATTGGGGGGTAACCATTGAAAAAGCTCTAAAAAGGCCAGCCCGATACCCAGCGCATAGATGATCCAAAGCGCCGACGCGGGTAAATTTTTCAGGGGTGTGGGGAAATTCCAGTGTAAGTGCCAGTAGACGGGCAGACAAAGCCAGATCGTAACCTTGAGGATAAGGGCGCTGCCACCGGTGTGCCAATGTGATGGCCCGCTGCCCACCGCCAGCCAGAGGGCAGTGAGAAAATTAAAGGCAATCAACAACAGCCATAGTGTGTCTTTAGGTCTGATAAATAAGTAGGTAAACGCACCGGCAAACCAAAAAGCATAACATAACCACCAGATGCCATAAAGCCGGCTCAAAAACTCGGTTTGTGTAAAACCGGGAAAGAGCCACGGGATAAGGATCGTTTCTCCATTTCGCTGCACCTGTATGGGCACAGTCTGACCGGGTTCTACATCATTAAAGAAGGTTTGCCAGACATCAGCGGCAAAATCGGCCCAGGTGACATCTCCTACCTGGACCAGTTCATCCCCTACCTGAAGAGTTGCGCCAGATGTTGTAATGAAAACATCAATGATCTGCCCGTTTGAGAAGTCAAAGCCCGCATAAGGCACCTGGAAAAAGTGAACATACGTAAACCAGGCCAGGACGAGGAGGACGAGTATAACCAGACCTTGCCTGAGCCATACAATTGGCCAGCCAATCACTCTTGTCATTGTCGGGTGGAATTGGTTGAAAGGTCCGAGGCTGAAGCGGAAGGCGTCAGCAACCCTAGTTGTCGCGCTTTCATAATGGCGGCGGTGCGGTTGTGAACGCCGAGCCGTAAATAGACGCCAGAAAGGAGGTTACGCACGGTGGAATCGGTGATATTTAGTTTGGCGGCTACGGCCGTTGACGTTAGATCGGGCAGGGCGGCAAACATAGATAGCACCTCCAATTGTCGCGTTGTTAAGAGTGGCTCCTCCGCCAGGTCAAGAATTTGCTCGTGTGCTTGTCGGCTGAAATAAATACCACCCCGGGCTACAGTGAGCAACACATTGCCCAGGTCACGGATGGTGCCGCGGTCTTCTTTCAGGATATACCCACTGGCGCCGGCGGCGATGACCGATTTAATCAAGGCCCGGTCAGCGTGCATGGAAATCACCAGAACCACCAGGTCTGGGTATGTTTGCCTTAATTGGGGGATCAGATTGAGAATGGGGTGGGGATTGGGGTTATCAGGCGACATGGGTACCTGCACATCCATCAATAAAACATCAACGGGCTGCTGGGTAATTATTTGCTCCATGTCTGTGCTAAAAGTGGCAGTTGCTACCACTTCTATTCCCGGCGTTTGGTTTAACCGGTATAGGTAACCATCAATAATACTTTGGTGGTCATCCAGGATGGCAACGCGGATTTTTTTAGCCATGTTGTGATTGGTTGATTTTAACTTACGCTGCGAATTGGATTGCAGGTAATTTCTTTGTTACTTCTTAAAAATATAGGCAAATATAACAGTTACTTGGGGGTGAAGCAACTTGTTTTGACCGTGATGGTTTAATTACCGACTCTATTAAAACGAGAGTAGCCGCGGTTTTTCCGTGAACACGGCCGTAAAACATACTATGAATTTTGTCAAGCCATACGGTACAATTGTCTATATCGTTATATAACCCGCCTATTTACTCAACCAGGTTCGTCATCTACATTTGTCCTATACCCACGCAGTAAGAGATAGTGAAAAGTATTTTGTAAATCCTGATAAATCAACCACCCACTATCATTATCAAAGTGTCTGGCCTGTTTTTATCAGGTTGTGTTCGGTTTATTTGTAAACGTATATTCTGTGGAGGAGGATTATCATGACTACAATGCAAGCTTTTTATATGGACTTAAACCAGGTGAAGGTATCAGGCGAAAGAAAGACAAAAGCACCTACCCACAAAGTGGCCGCACCAGCGGCCGTTGCCCATGATGCTTATCGGGAAAAACTGGCTCGTTTAACCCGGCTCACGTTGACCGAGTTGAATGAAAACCGGGAGGCGCTTGGCTGGAGCGCCTGGTGGTAACAAGGCAGCCCTGAATCAGGCAAACTTCTCTTACAGGTGGGTTATGAACATCTATAGTTCCATATCCGATCTCCTATTCACTTTTCCCCTCGTCAATTCCTGGCCCGAAATGTATTCCCTCTTGCAGCGCGTAACAGCCGCCGAGCCGCGTGACTGGCAGTTGCCCGTCATTGGCTGCCAGGCCGTCGGCGGCACGGCGGCGCAAGCCATTCCGGCGGCTGCGGCCATTGCCTGTCTGCAAATCAGTATCGTCCTGATTGACGACATGCTCGACGCCGACCCGCGTGGTGAACACTATCAGATTGGCGCGGCCGCCACAGCTAATCTGGCCGCCGCCTTCCAGGCGCTTGGCCTGGAGGTGATCGCCCAATGCCCGACCCTGCCCGCCAACGCCAAACTGTCCATCTTGCATCACCTGAACCAGATGGCCCTATCTACCGCTTGCGGTCAATATCTGGATACGCAAAACCTTGTTGATGAAGCCGGTTACTGGCGTCTGGTGCAAACAAAAAGCGCCCCTTTTTTTGCCACGGCTCTCCAGATAGGTGCATTGTCCGCTTTAGCGGCAGACGAAATGCATACGGCCGTACAACTACGGCAATTTGGTGAACTATATGGGGAAATGATTCAGATTCACGATGATTTGAGCGACGCCATGGCCCAGCCGGCAAACACAGACTGGTTACTGGGCCGCTCGCCGCTGCCCATTCTTTTTGCCAAACTGGTACCCCACCCAGAGCAGTCCCAATTCCTCGCCTTGTGCGACGCTATCACCCAACCCGGCGCGCTGGCCGAGGCCCAAACCATTCTTATTCGCTGTGGCGCTGTGAGCTACTGCTTAGACGAGTTGCTGTCTCGGTATGAAAAGGCAAAAAACTTGATGTCTCACATGCCTCTGGTTTATGAAGACGGATTAACCGCGTTGTTAAACATGCTAATCAAGCCAGTGCAGCAGCTGTTACACACAGTGGACGCGCCAGGCGAGTGGGCTGCCCATTGAGTAATTTGGAGGCATACCATGCAAAACAAACATTCAGTTGAGTTCATTCAACAGGCCCAGAGTCCGGCTGCGCCGGAAACAAGCGTCTCGCGCCGTGTGGGTTTATTTATCTTTAGCATAGGCGCTATTTACATTTTTACCGTCAGTGGGATGTCTACCTGGTGGATTGTGCCCACAATGCGGGAAATCGGTTTGCATAGTTTTAGCACGGCCGTCATGATTTGGGCCGTCTCTGCTCCCGTGGGCGCACTGCTGCTGGCTGTGGGCGGCGCGGCTGTTGCGCCTGACCGGCGCTTTTGGGTGGCCGTCATCGCCAGTATCCTCATTGTGTTCTGGCTGGCATCCGGGCCAATCAGCCAGGTCATTTCCCCGCTTTTTGGCATCGGCGGGGGGCTGATTATGCTTTTTTTCCTCGGCAACGCCTGGCAGTGGGTTAACGCTCGTCC
This sequence comes from Anaerolineae bacterium, assembly GCA_023382655.1. GTDB lineage: Bacteria > Chloroflexota > Anaerolineae > Promineifilales > Promineifilaceae > CAADGU01. The sequence goes on from JAHDWK010000018.1 coordinate 112,758, forward strand.
CCAATTACCGGCTGCCGTGCGACCGGCGGCAGACCTGCACATGTTAGGTCAGGTTTTCTTTTTTATAGCTGCCTGGAATCTGTGTGGGCTGATGGGCGCCCCCACCTTTGTGCTGCGACCAGAACTTTCCCAACAATTTGATATGGCTACATTGGCCATCAATGTTGGTACCACCGTACTCATTTGTTTAACCATTGGGTGGGGATGCATGTTTTTTAGCCAACGTCTGCGCCCGGCGTAATTTATATCGCCTGACTGGAGGAGTGGGACACACCCTCGTGCCCCTGTGCAATGTGAGCGTATCCGCTCCTCGATTGGATATTGCGTTCAGGTTTTACGTTTTGTTTTGTCCTCAGCAGAACTCCCCAGTAAATCCTTCATATTGATAGGGGCGGAAGAAGCCAGCAACCCTAATTGGTGGGCGCGCATAATGGCCGCGCTGCGGTTGCGGACACCCAATTTCAGATAGGCATTTGACAGCAAGTTGCGCACAGTGGAATGAGCCACATTGAGTTGCAGCGCCGCCGCGCTGGCCGTCATATCCGGGTAAGCCGAAAATAACGACAATATCTCCAGTTGGCGTGGGGTTAACAGCGGCTCCTGGTCGTGGTATTCAGCCAGTTGTTTTTGTAAGCGTGGGCTGAAGTAAATGCCATGATTGGCAATGTCCTGTACCACCGTCCCCAAATTTTGAATAGCTTCCCGGTCATCCTTGAGAATGTACCCACTAATGCCCACCGCGATGAGTGATTTGACCAACGCACGCTCTGCGTACATGGAAATGATGAGGATGGCCAGATCATGGTATTTCTGTAATAGCTGGGGGATCAACTGGAGGACAGGGTAAGGATTGGGATTATAGGGCGCAGTAGGTACGTGAATATCTAGCAGCAGCACATCAACATGATGACTGGCTAATATCGTTGTTACCTCAGAACCGGTGGTGGCTGCGGCCACCACCTCAATCCCTTCAACCTGTTTCAGGCGGTAGATGTAACCATCAATGATGCTCTGGTGATCATCAAGAATGGCTACCTGTATAGCAGACATAAAAGCAACCTCAAATTTTTCCAATAGTAAACCAGCCTAGCAGATTGTCATTAAAGAAACAACCTGACGGTACAAACGCCTAAGTAGGGAATCGTTTGTCTATTTACCGTAAGAGAGTGGCAACTTATAAATGTTAACAACCATTGATTCTGTTGTTTATTCCGGTTCTGTGTCTACAGAACCTGTAGAGGAGACGTAACCGTGTCTATGCAAAAATCCCAGGCAAAAGAACAGGCCAAGACAGAACCAATCGCCATCATTGGTATGGCGTGTCGCTATCCTGGTGGCGCTAATACGCTGCAAGATTTCTGGAAATTGTTTGAAAGCGAAACAGATGCAATGACAGAGGTGCCTCCAGACCGCTTTGACATCGAATACTATTATGAACCAAAGGGGCGGCCCGGCAAAGTGATCACCCGTGAGGGTGGTTTTTTGTCGGATATAGACAGGTTTGATCCTTCATTTTTTGGCATTTCACCACGTGAGGCCATGTATGTAGACCCGCAGCATCGTTTGTTGTTAGAGGTGGCCTGGGAAGCATTGGAGAATGGCGGGCAGGTGTTGGAAAAGGTAGTAGGCAGCCAGACCGGGGTGTTTATTGGCATCTGGACGAGCAATTACAATGATCGCTATCTGGCTACCTCCGAGGATATTCACTTTCATATTCTGTTGGGTGGCCCGCGTTATCCGGCGGCCGGCCGTATTTCCTATGCTTTCGATTTTCGTGGGCCAAGTTTTGTCGTAGATACTGCCTGCTCTTCGTCGCTGGTGGCAGTGCATCTGGCCTGCCAGAGCATGTGGCGGGGTGAGTCGGAGATGGCATTGGCCGGGGGCGTGAACGTGATTCTGGACCCGATGAGTACCATCGGTGGTTCGCAGGCTGATATTTTGTCGCCAGACGGCCGTTGCAAATTTGGCGATGTCACCGCAAACGGCTATGTTCGCAGTGAAGGGGTGGGTATTGTCGTCCTCAAACCGCTGGCTCAGGCGTTAGCCAATAACGACCCCATTTATGCCGTCATTCGCGGCAGCGCCGTCAATAACGACGGCCGTACCGGTGGCCGTTTATCCGCGCCTGGCCTGGAAGCCCAAATTGATGTGCTGCGTGAAGCCTACGCCGTGGCTGGCGTCTCGCCCGCAGAGGTTAGCTTCATGGAGGCTCATGCGACGGGCACGGCCGTTGGCGACCCCATCGAAGTTGAAGCCCTGGCCACGGTGCTGGGGGAAAACCGCCCCTCTGACCGCCCCTGCGTCCTGGGCGCGGGCAAGACCAATATCGGCCACACAGAAGCGGCGGCCGGGGTGGCCGGTCTCATCAAGGCCGTCCTCTGTCTGCAACAACGAGCCATTCCGGCCAACCTGCACTTTAATGACCCCAACCCCCATATCCCCTGGTCAGAACTGCCGTTCACCATCCCCCAATCACTCCAGGCATGGCCGGAGACAACCGGCCCCGCTTTGGCCGGCGTCAACTCATTTGGCATCACCGGCACCAATGCCCATGTGGTGCTGCAAGAAGCGGAAACGACCAATATCCTCAACGGCCGTGCCACACCCCCCTTGTCTGGCAGGCCCTACCTCATTCCCCTGTCCGCCCATACACCTGAAGCCTTACAAACGCTGGCCTACAATTACCTGGATTTTATTCGCCAGCAACCGGCGACTGCCTTTTCCCTACCGGACTTCGCCTATACTCTCAGCCAGCGGCGTACCCATCACGCCCACGCCCTCACCCTGGTCGTCAAAGATTATGCCGATCTGGTGGCGCAACTGGAAGCCTATGCCCAGGGTGAGATGCCCCCCGGCATGGCTACCGGCAGCAAACACAATGGCGAAAATGGACTGGCCTTTGTCTGCTCCGGCATGGGGCCGCAATGGTGGGCGATGGGGCGTGAACTACTGCTGAAAGAGCCGGTTTTCCGCACGGCCGTTGAAGCGTGTGACGCCTATTTCCAACCCCTGGCCGGTTGGTCGCTGGTGGATGAATTGATGTCCTCCGAGACCGACTCATGCATGGCGCGGGTAGATGTAGCCCAACCGACCAATTTTGCCTTACAGGTGGGGCTGGCGGCGTTGTGGCAGTCGTGGGGCATCCGGCCTACGGCCGTCGTCGGGCACAGCACCGGTGAAGTCGCCGCCGCCTATCTTTCCGGTATCCTCTCCCTGGCCGATGCCGTCACAGTCACCTACCATCGCAGCCGCCTGCAACAACTCACCGCCGGTACGGGCAAGATGTTGGCGGTCGGTTTATCGCTGTCTGACGTGCAAGAATACATCTTCGGCTACGAAAAACAGATTTCGGTAGCGGCCGTCAACGGCCCCCGCTCTGTCACCCTGGCCGGTGACGAATACCATCTGGAAATCATTGCCGAACGGCTAGAAGAGGACGGCGCTTTTGTCCGTTTTCTCAAAACCAACGTGCCCTACCACAGCCCCTACATGGATCCACTGCAAAAGGAACTGCTGGCAGTCTTACAGGATGTTACCTGCGCCGACCCGACAATAGTGGCTTACAGCACTGTCACCGGCCAGCCAGCCGATCCCGAAACATTTGGCGCGGCTTACTGGTGGCAAAACGTGCGCGAGCCGGTCTTGTTTGCCCAGGCTATCGCCGAAATGATTGCCGATGGCTACCATACCTTCATCGAACTGGGGCCACATCCCACGCTGGCCCGCGACATTGACGAGTGCCTGCGTATTGCCAACCGGCCCGGCCTCGTCGTCTCTTCCTTGCGCCGCCAGGAGCCGGAACAGCCGCAAATTCTGGCTTCTCTCGGCACGCTGCACACCATCGGCGTCGCCGTAGAGTGGGCAGCTTTGTATCCTATCGGCCAGTTCATGCCCCTACCGTCATACCCCTGGCAGCATGAAAGCCTCTGGTTTGAAGCCGAACGAGCCAGAAAAGGCCCCGCCCGCTGGCATCCAGCCACCGCCCGCCAGACTGCCGCCGTCCATCCCTTTCTGCAACAGCACATCAAATCCGCCATTCACCCAGACACCGAGTTGTGGGAAATGGAACTGGACGCCGCCCAATTTGCCTATCTGCTAGAACACCGTATTGGTGATCTGGCCGTCGTGCCGGGCGCTACCTGGCTGGAGATGGCGCTGGCTGTGGCCCGCTCGGCATTTGGTTCCGGCGTCTACATGTTGGAGGATGTGCATTTTGCCGAGGGTTGCATCCTGGCAAAAGAGGGTGGCCGGGTAGTGCAATTTGTCCTCAAACGTCGCCAGACTGACCGGGCCACGTTCCAGCTTTTTAGCCGTCCGGTAACGGCCGAAGGACAGGCCGTCGAATGGAATTTACACGCCACCGGCCAGATGCGCCGGGAAACACCTGCACCCAAAGGCCACTGGCACTCCACGCCAGAAAGTATCCAGGCAGCCTGCACGGTGGATATGCCAGGGGAGGCATTATACCGTTCGCTGGAACATCTGGTTCTTTCCTACGGACCAGCTTTCCAGGGGATTGAGCATATCTGGCATCAGGCTGAAGGCACGTTGGGCCGCCTCTGTTTACACGAGTCGGTGCAGGCGGGCGCGAACAAATATCAGGTGCATCCGGCGCTGCTGGATTCCGCCTTCCAGGTGTTGCACGGGCCGGTGGCTACCCTGACGCAAGATGACGTCACGGCCGTGCCCGAAGATGCCTATATCCCCGTTGGTGTAGACCAGGTGCGTTTCTACCAGCCGGTCAACCCCGAAGAAACCTGGTGTTACGCCCACCTGCAAGCGCCCGAACCGGACAGCGACGGCCGTTTGCGCGGTAATTTGTGCCTCTTCGATAGAGAGGGCCAGGTTTTGTTAGAGATTGAAGGGCTGCGGCTGCAAAAGCTGGAGCGCAACGAAACCGAGCAAATAAACAACTGGCTCTATGACATCGCCTGGCAAGATAAACCACTGGCTGCTCCCGGAACAAACGGCAAAGGGCCGGGCCAATGGCTCATCCTGGCCGATGACCAGGGGATGGCTGCTCAGGTTCAACAACGGCTAACGCAACACGGCGACGATTGCCTGATGGTGCCCTGGGATGATACGTACCAGGACGCTGCCGCCTTTAAGCAGTTGCTTGAGGGTACCGGTGGTGATTGGCCCGGTGGTGATTGGCGGGGCATTTTACACTTTTGGAATCTGGACACGGCCGTAGCCCCCATCACATCACCCGCCGCCCAGGAAAAAGGTTGCCTCAGCCTGCTACACCTGGTGCAGGCTATAGCCGAGCAGGAATGGCCGGCGCCGCCACCCCTTTGGGTCATCACTCAGGGCGTCCATCCTGTGGAAATGGACGGCCACCTACCTGCCATCAGCCAATCGCCGGTATGGGGGCTGGGCAAGGTGATCATGCAAGAACACCCAGAAATGGCCTGCCGCCTGGTTGACCTGGGCGGGCAGATAGCCGCCGCCGACATAGACGCCCTCTATCAGGAGTTGCACGGGAATGACGGTGAAGATCACATTATCCTGCGCGCCGGGAACCGTTATGTGGCCCGTCTGGTGCGGCGCACGGTGGAGACCGGTCCGGCCGCAACCGCAGATGACACGGCCGTCCTCTCCCCCGCCGCCGCCCGCGCCTATCGCCTGGAAGGCACACCGGGTATACTCGATTCACTCCATTTGCACGAAACCGAACGCCCCCAACCAGAACCCGGTGAGGTCTGCATTGAAGTCCGGGCCGCCGGTTTGAATTTCATGGATGTATTGTCCGCGCTAGGGGCATTGCCCAGCCACCCCAACGGCATCGGGCCGCTAGGCACCGAGTGTGCCGGTGTTGTGGTGGCTACCGGCGCGGAAGTGACGCGCTTTGCTCCCGGCGATGAAGTGTTGGCGCTGGTGTATAACGGATTTGTCCGCTATGTCTGTACCGACGCCCGCAATGTCGTCCCCAAACCGGCGCATCTCAGCTTCAACGAAGGCGCGACGATTCCGCTGCCCTTCCTCACGGCTCATTACGCCCTGTGCCATATGGGGCGGCTAAGCCAGGGGGAACGGGTGTTGATTCACGCCGCTTCCGGTGGCGTTGGCCTGGCCGCCGTGCAAATCGCCCAAAGCATGGGTGCGCAAATTTTCGCTACCGCCGGCAGTCCCGAAAAGCGACAGTTCTTGCGCGACATAGGCATTCAGCATGTCTTTGACTCGCGCACGCTGGATTTTGCCGATGAGATCATGGCTGTGACCAACGGTGAAGGTGTGGATGTGGTGCTTAATTCATTGGCCGGAGAGTTTTTGCAGCAGAGCATTACGGTATTGGGCAAACACGGCCGTTTTCTGGAAATCGGCAAAAAGGATATTTACCAGGACAGCCAGATTGGTTTGCTGCCGTTCCGCCGCAATCTCTCCTTCTATGCGGTGGATATGGACCCCATCTTCAAAGAACGCCGCGACTTTACCCAAAGCCTGTTCCAGGAAGTGATGGATTATTTCGCCCAGGGCATCTATCAACCATTGCCCACGCAGCTTTTCCCGCCTACGGAAATTGCCCAGGCATTCCAACACATGGCCCGTGCCCGGCACATCGGCAAAATCATCGTTCCCTTTGCCGACCCGCCCGACGTGCCCCTCAGCCCGGCCCGGGCCACGTCTGCCATTGCCCGCCCGGATGCTACCTATCTGATTACCGGCGGTATGGGTGGCCTGGGTTTGCAGGTAGCCCAATGGCTGGTAGCTGAAGGTGCGCGCCACCTGGTACTGGTCGGGCGCAGCGGTGTGAGCGAGAGCGCCCGGCCCATTCTGGCAGAGCTAGAAGCAGCCGGCGCGCAAATCGTGGCGGCCAGGGCAGACATTAGCAAGGCGGAGGATGTGGCCCGCGTGATCGCGGAAATTGAGCAATCCATGCCGCCCTTACGCGGCATCGTCCATGCCGCCGGTGTGTTGGACGACGCCATGCTGCTGAATTTGAATCGGGAACGCTTTGACCGGGTGGCCGCCCCCAAGATTTATGGAGCCTGGAACTTGCACGAGCAAACTTTACATAAATCGCTAGATTTCTTCATTCTTTTCTCGTCGGCTGCATCCTTGTTGGGCACGCCCGGACAGGGTAACTATGTGGCGGCCAATGCTTTTCTGGACAGCCTGGCCCATTACCGTCGCGCGCAGGGATTGCCCGCCCTTAGCGTCAACTGGGGCGCCTGGTCAGAGGTGGGTATGGCCGCTGCGCAAGCCAATCGCGGTGAACGGCTGGCCGACCAGGGCATCGGCGGCATTTCACCGCAGCAAGGGATAGCCGCCCTGGCCCATGTTTTCCCCCACCGGCAGCCGCAAATTGGCGTCATGATTTTTGACCTGGCGCGTTGGGCCAAAATCCATCCACGAGCATTGGCACAGCCATTGCTGGCGCAACTGGCCCAGGAAGTGATCGATCTGGCGCAAAAGAATGACGCCAGCCAGCCAAACGGACACCAGGTCATTCGGGAGCAACTGGTGACGGCGCGGCCCAAAGAGCAGCGCAGCCTGTTGGAAGGATTCCTGCGCGAGCAAGTGGCCCGTGTGCTGCGCATCTCCCCGGCACGCATTGAGGCAAACACCACCATGCAAAGTTTAGGCGTGGATTCGCTGATGGCGTTGGAAATTCGCGGCCATCTGGAGGCCGCTTTTGGCGTCACCCTGTCCGGCACGATGGTGTGGAACTATCCGACGCCAGGGGCTATGGCCGACCACATCGCGCGCAAGATGGGCATTTCTTTGGAGCAAGAGGCTGCTGCCGGACTTGGCGAGTCGGTGATGGTTGATCTGGTCTCGCCAGAGGCAGAAGCAGACCTCCTGCTCGTCCTGGATGAACTGGACAGCCTGCCGGAAGATGTGTGGAAATCGTAACCCGTAATCGGTGATCAATAGGTAACAGTTCTGATGGGATTTGTCAAAACAGCTCAGGAATTAAATGATATTGCTGCGTTGGAAATGGCTCATTTTTACGACGCGGAAATGCTGATCGTCTATTGGGAGACGAAACCGGAAATTGTGGCCCGGTTATTGCCGCCGCCGCTGTGCCCGGCGTCACGGCCGTTGGCCATGGCCTTTGTCGCCAATTACCCGCGCACCAATTTTGGGCCTGGTTACTATGAGGGCGCGCTATTTTTGCGGGCCGAATTCAACGGGCAGGCCGGGAATTACTGCCTGAGTATGCCCGTTACCGGCGATATGGGCATGGCGCTGGGGCGGGAAAAGTATGGCTTTCCCAAGAAACTGGCGGACATCACCCTGGAACGTCAGGGTGATAGGGTCACGGGGACAATGACGCGCCACGGCCGCTGTTTTTTTCAGGCCAGCGCCCGGTTAGATGGGCAGGCAAATGCGGCGGATTTCACGGCCGTGATCGCTGAAGCCACCGCCCCCGACCCCGATTGTGCCGTTTCTTATAACTTCAAACAATTTCTGTCTCCGGACGGCCGTGGTTTCACCGGCTTTGATTACCATCCCCGCCTGGTGCGCGCTGAAACCATCCTGCGTGCCCGCGAAACACACTTTGGTACGGCCGATGTGCAGATGCAACCCTCTGCCAGCGACCCCTGGTCGGAAATAGAAATTGTGCGCCTGTTGGGTGCAGTGTACACCGTTGGCAACAATGCATTGGGCAATACCAAAGCCATTGCCAAAGTAGACGCCGGGCTGTTCGCCCCCTATGCTTACCTGCGTTGGGATTGGTAGAAGACGTGACAGGTTTCAAAAACCTGCCACGTCTGGCTCCCTACTTCAGGCAATAGCCGATCACACGAGACAGGTCTGGTGGATTCTGTCCCAATAACACGCTTTGCATCCGGGCGTGAACAGCCGTGTTGAACTCTGGATGCGTCAGAATATAGAAACGTTCGTCCCGAATAGCAGCAAAGACATGTTCCGCCACCAATTTTGGCGACATGCCCATGGCTGTGGCCCGGCGCATACTTGCCAATGCGGCAGCATAATCGGGTTTTGTTTGGGATGGGGCCTCCAGTACGGCCGTGTTACTTTGCCATTCCGGGGGCGTTTGCTGCATTCCGTCCATGATCCCGGTACGCACCGCCCCTGGGCAGAGAACGGAGACATTGATGGGTGCTTTCCACTGTTTCAGCGAATAGTACAACTGCTCCGAAAGCGCCACGATTCCCTGTTTTGTTACCTGGTAAGGCGCACTGGGGTGGTATGGCAATAAACCCGCCAGCGAGGCGCTGTTGACAATATGGCTGCCCGTATCTTGTGCCATCATGATGGGAACAAAGAGGCGTAGTCCGTGGATAACCCCCCAGAGGTTTACGCCCAGCACCCATTCCCACTCGTCCAGGGTGCTTTCCCAAATAGTGCCGCCTGCGCCTACGCCGGCGTTGTTAAATAACAAATGGACGCCGCCAAATGCGCGCAGCGTCTCCTGGGCCAGCTTTTCCATCTCCTCGGCCCGTGAAACATCCGTTTTTACACAAAGCACCGTCCCCCCTTTGTGCTGCAAGATCGCTGCTGTTTCCGTCAGGGCCTCGTCCTGAATGTCGGCCAGCACAACCTTCATTCCCTCCTGGACGCTCCGTTCCGCCAGCGCCCGGCCAATACCGCTGGCCGCGCCGGTAATGACTGCCACCTTGTTCTGGAACTCTTTCATAAACCGCTACTCCTTATTGGTCACTTGTAACACTTTTAAGCGCCATAAACAACTCCCCGGTACAAATGCCTACGTCCATAGCTGTTTGTCTATTTACCCCACCAATGGGGCGGCATATAAATGACTGCGATGCACCGGCCATTCAGGCTTTTGGTTCATTTACTCTACTCTTTAAGCAATCTCTGGCACCAACAATGAGCGACGTATTACGAGGAATTCTGGACCGGCTTAGCCCGGACAAACGCGCTGTTTTGGCCGATCTATTATGGGCGGAAGCAGAACCGATGGCGGTTGTGGGGATGGGCTGTCGCTTTCCCGGTGGGGCGCATAATCCGGCGCAGTTCTGGGAATTGTTGCAGCACGGCCGTGACGCCCTCATTGATGTCCCCGCTGACCGTTGGGATATGGATGCCTTCTACGATCCCGATCCCGGTGTGCCCGGCAAATCATATGTGCGCCAGGGTGGGTTTTTGCCTGATCTCAGTTTATTTGATGCCGACTTCTTTGGCATCTCGCCCCGCGAAGCCTTACGGCTAGACCCGCAACAGCGGCTGTTGTTGGAAACCACCTGGGAAGCGTTGGAGGAAGCCGGGTTAGCGGCCAACACACTGGCGGGCAGCAGTACCGGCGTCTTCATTGGCATGACCAATAACCAGCACATTTTGCGCCAGGTGATGGCCGACCCCACATTTTATCAGGACCCCTTTGCCGGAATTGGCAGCGATTGCAGCGCCGCCGCCGGGCGGCTGGCCTATACCTTTGATTTTCGCGGGCCAACGATTTCCCTGGACACCGCCTGCTCTTCTTCGCTGGTGGCGCTACATCTGGCTTGCCAGAGTTTGCGGCACAAGGAGTGTGACCTGGCCGTAGTGGGCGGCGTTTACGCCGTGATGATGCCGCAAACCTTTATTGTGGGCTGTCGCATGGGCATGTTTTCCGCCGACGGCCGTTGCAAAACCTTTGACGCCCACGCCGATGGTTATGGCCTGGGTGAAGGGTGTGGCATTGTCCTGGTGCGGCGGCTGAGTGACGCCCTGGCAAACGGCGACCAGATTAAAGCGATCATCCGGGGCACGGCCGTGAACGAAGACGGCCGTAGCAACGGCCTCACTGCCCCCAACGGCCTCTCCCAACAGCGCGTCATGCGCCAGGCGCTCCGCCATGCCGGTGTCGCTCCCCATCTGGTCAGCTACATCGAGGCGCATGGCACCGGCACCCCCCTGGGCGACCCCATTGAAGTGGAATCGGTGCAGGCTGTTCTCTACGAAAACCGCCCCGCTGACCAACCCTTATGGATCGGCTCGGTGAAAACCAATCTCGGCCATTTGTACACCGCCGCCGGTATGGCCGGGCTGATCAAAACGGTGCTGGCCTTACAACACCGGGCCATTCCCCCCCATTTGCATTTTGCCGACCCCAACCCGGACATTGCCTGGGACAACCGCTTACAAACCCCAACACAGTTGACGCCCTGGCTGCCCGTTGAGGGGCGGCGTATTGCCGGTGTCAGTTCATTTGGCTGGTCGGGCACCAACGCCCATGTCATTCTGGAAGAAGCACCCCAACGAGAAGTGGCAACGGCGCCACGGCCGTACCACCTCCTCCCTCTTTCCGCCCGCACCCCAGCCGCTCTGGAAACAGCCACCACAGCCCTGCACCATCACATCCAGGCCCACCCGGACATCAACATGACCGACCTGGCCTACACCTTGCAAGTAGGGCGTCAGCATTTCACCTACCGGCGTGTGCTGCTTTGCCAGGATCGGGAAGAGGCGCTGCGCCTGCTGGCCGCGCCCCACCAGGTATTGCTGGAAAGGGGGCCTGGTACGCTGGTGCGGCCGCAGCCTGACCATACGGACGCCGATCCCATCCTGACGGCTTTACCTGATCAGGCGGCGGTGCTGGAAACGATTGCCACGATTGCCAACCACTGGTTGTCCGGTTTCAAACCAGATTGGTCAGCCTTATATGATGGCGCGGAAAAACCACAGCGTATCTCGCTGCCCACATACCCCTTTGCACGGGAACCGTATTGGGTTGGCCCCCCGACCCGGCAATTTGTAGATGAGGTCACGGCCGTGCCCCCTTCCACCAAACCCCCATCACTCGAACCCCCACTGGCCGAAGGCGCATTGGCCCGTCGCCCGCTGGACGACTGGTTCTACCTGCCCGGCTGGCAGCAGGCCGCTCCCCATCCGCCGACAGTGCCGGAAGCTGGTGGAAGTTGGCTACTATTTCTGGATGAAACGGGCCTAGGGCAGCAAATAGCCGATTGGCTGCAGCAGCGGCTCCAGCACGTGATCACCGTTCGCCCTGGGCAGAATTGGCAGCAGATAGCGGCCGGTGAATTTGTGATACGGCCGTCACACCCCGATGATTACCATGCCTTACTGAGTGCCTGCAAGCAGCACGGCCGTATCCCCGCACACATCGTCCATTTATGGGCGTTTACGGCTGACGCCACCGATGATGATGAACCGCAGGCGTTGGAATATGGCTTTTACAGCCTGCTTTACCTGGCGCAGGCACTAGGGCAGCATGATCTGGCTGCCCGGCTCTCGGTCGTCACTTCCCGCACGCACCGCGTGAGCGGCGACGAGCTGTTGTCCCCCGCTAAAGCCACCATCCTGGGGCCATGCCGGTCTATCCCTCTGGAATATGAGCAGCTTCCCTGCCGCCTGGTGGATGTGCGCCTGCCGGTCAACGGCCGTGAGCAGCAGGCGCTGCTGGCCAACCTGATGGGTGAACTGGCGACCGATTTCACCGAACCGGTGGTCGCCTTGCGCCGCGAGCAGCGCTGGCGGCAAACATTTACGCCACTCAAATTGCCGCCCCTGACTGGCGCTCCTCCCATTTTGCGCCCGCACGGAACCTATCTCATTACCGGTGGCCTGGGTGGTTTGGGTCTGGCGGTGGCCGACTATCTGATCAAAACCGTTCAGGCAAACGTGGTCTTATTGGGTCGTTCGGCGCTGCCGCCGCGCCCGGAGTGGCCGTCGGTTCTGGCCGCCAGCCAGAACGGGCATGGGCCGGGCCACAAGATACGCCAGATACAGCAGTTAGAGGCAGGGGGGGGCAATGTCTTGTATCTGGCGGCAGATGTCAGCGATGAGCGACAAATGGCGACGGCCGTACAGCAAACCCTGGCCCATTTTGGCACAATTCATGGCGTCATCCACGCTGCCGGGACTCCAGGCAAAGGGCTGATGCAGTTCAAAACGCCGAAAACGGCCGCACCCGTGCTGGCCCCCAAAGTACAAGGCACACTGGTGCTAGAGCAGACGCTGCAAGGCGTGGAACTGGATTTTTTGCTGCTTTTTTCTTCCATTGCTTCCTTTACGGCGGGCGGCCCCGGCCAGGCCGACTATGCCGCCGCCAACGCATTTCTGGATGCCTACGCCCAGCAGTGCCAGGGACAAAAACGGCTCACGGCCGTGATCAACTGGGGCGAATGGCAGTGGAACGCCTGGGAAGGGGAACTGGCCGGTTTTACGCCCGACGTGCAAACCTTCTTCCGGCGCAATCGTCAACAATTTGGCATCCAAATAGCCGAAGGTACTGAAGCCCTGGCCCGAATTCTCGGCAGCCATTTTCCGCAAGTCATCGTTTCCACCCAGGATTTTCCCCGTCTGGCGCAGGCAGCGCGGCAGCTCACCATTGCCAACCTGATGGGGCAACGTGAACTACAAACCACTGACATTCGGCACAACCGCCCGGCGCTAGGCGTTACCCATGTGCCGCCGCGCAACGAACTGGAACGCATGGTCACGGCCGTGTGGGAAGAAGCGCTGCGTCTCACCGGCATCGGCATTGATGACAACTTCTTTGAATTAGGTGGCAACTCACTCATCGGCTTGAACCTGGTCAAACGGTTGCAGCAAACATTAGCCCTGCCCCAAATCCCCGACCGCATCCTCTACGAAGCCCCCTCCATCCGCGCCCTGGCCCAACTTTTAGGCCAGGACCAACAAGCTGACGTAGCCCTGGTGGATGCCCAACATGCGCGCGGCCTGAAGCGCCGCCAGCAATACGCCGGGCGTCTGCAAAAAAGGTTGAATCATGGATAATGCCCCCACTGTTCCTGATAACGCCGCCGTCGCCATCATCGGCATGGCCGGGCGCTTTCCCGGCGCACGCAACGTCGCCGAGTTCTGGCGCAACCTGGTCAATGGCATGCACGCCATTCGTTTTTTCTCCGACGCCGAACTGCTGGCTGCCGGTGTTACCCCCGACCTGCTGCAAAACCCCCACTATGTCAAAGCAGGCACCGTTCTGGAACAGTTTGATCATTTCGACGCTCCCTTTTTTGGTTTCACCCCCCGTGAAGCCGAGATCATGGACCCTCAGTCGCGTTTACTGCTGGAATGCGCCTGGGAAGCGCTCAGCCAGGCCGGTTATGAACCGGGCACATTTGACCGGCCGGTAGGTATTTTTGCCGGGAAACGGTTCCCCTGGTACATGATCTATAACCTCGGCTCAAACCCCGACCTCATCGAGCGCGTCGGTTCGCTGCAAGTGGGTTTGAGCAACCAGAACGATTCCCTGGCAACCCTTATCGCCTATAAATTGGACTTGAAGGGGCCGGGCGTTAATGTGCAGACCTACTGTTCCACCTCGCTGGTGGCCGTGCATCTGGCCTGCCAGAGCTTATTGGCCTACGAATGTGACATGGCGTTGGCCGGCGGCGCGGCCGTGCAAATTCCGCAAGGGCACGGCTACCTGTATCAGGAAGGCGGCATCGCCTCTCCCGATGGTTTCTGCCGCACTTTTGACGCCAGGGGACAGGGCAGCGTCTTTGGCGATGGCGTGGGGCTGGTGGTGTTGAAGCGGCTGGATGAAGCCTTGGCCGACGGCGACCACATCTTTGCCCTCATCTGTGGCTCGGCCCTGAACAATGATGGAATGCAGCGGGTGGGTTATACCGCGCCCGGTCTGAACGGCCAGGCAGCGGTGATTGCCGAGGCGCTTGGCAGTGCGGGGGTGGCCGCCGACAGCATCAGCTACATCGAAGCGCACGGCACGGGTACGCCGCTGGGTGATTCCGTCGAGTTGGAAGCCATGAATCGGGCATTCCGGCATAGCACCCAACGTACCCATTTTTGTGCCATCGGCTCCGTCAAACCCAATGTCGGCCATCTGGATCGGGCCGCCGGCGTCACCGGGCTGATCAAAACAGCGCTGGCGCTGGAACACGAGGTGTTGCCGCCCACGCTCAACTTTGAACGGCCGAACCCTGACTTTGATTGGCAGAACAGCCCGTTTTATGTCAATACAGAACTGAAGGCATGGCGGACAAATGGTTCCGGGCCGCGTCGCGCCGGCGTCAGCTCATTTGGTCTGGGGGGCACTAACGTCCACGTGGTCTTGCAAGAAGCGCCGCCGTCTCTATCCACCACCCCATCTCGCCCATATCACCTGCTGCCGCTTTCAGCCAAGACCGAAGCGGCGCTGGCGCAGGCCACAACCAACCTGGCCGCACATTTGCGCGCGCATCCCGACCTGAACCTGGCCGACGTGGCTTACACTTTGCAAGTGGGGCGCGCCGCTTACAACCACCGTCGTTTTGTGTTGTGCCAGACACTGGCAGAAGCGGTAAATGCTTTTGAACCGGATGTGGAAACTGCCGTCCCAACGGCCGTCACCCACCTCCCCATTTTCACCAGCCATGATGTACAACCCGAACGCCCCGTCGTCTTTCTTTTCCCCGGCGTGGGCGACCATTACCCCGGCATGGGCCAGGCGTTGTACCAGACGGAACCCGTTTTCCGGGAGTGGGTAGATCGCTGCTGCCAACTGTTGCAGCCCTACCTGGGGCTGGATTTACGCCAGCACCTTTTCCCCACGGCGAGCGAGCCGGAAAACCCGGCCACACTTGATTTACGCCGGATGCTGGCACGGCCGTCCCCCCACACTCCGCTCCACCGCACCGCCCTGGCCCAACCGGCTGTTTTTGTCATCGAGTACGCGCTGGCCCAGCTGCTGTTCAGTTGGGGCATAAGGCCGCAGGCGATGATGGGTTACAGCCTGGGCGAATATGTGGCTGCCTGTCTGGCCGGGGTCTTCTCTCTGGATGATGCGCTGGCGCTGGTAGCGCGCCGGGCGGCGCTCATTGAGACGTTAGACACTGGCGTCATGCTGGCCGTTTCTGCCCCTGCCGCCGCTGTGCAGCCTTTTTTGAAGGGAGAAGCAGCCCTGGCTGCCGACATCAACCCGAATACAGTTGTCCTCTCTGGCCCGGTAGCAGCCATTGAGCAGGTGGCGGCGCAACTGGAAGCCCAAGCCATCGCCTGCCGCCGCTTGCCTACCAGCCATGCCTTCCATTCACCCATGATGCAGCCGGTGGATGCTGCCCTGACCACCTACCTGGAAGATATTGCGCTCAGTCCGCCTCAGATTCCGCTGATTTCCAATGTGACCGGCGATTGGCTCACGGCCGTGCAAGCTACTTCCCCAGATTATTGGGCGCAGCACCTGTGCCAGACAGTACGTTTTGGCGATGGGCTGGCGACGCTGCTGGCCCAGCCCACCGGCATTCTGGAAGTGGGGCCGGGGCAAAGCCTGGCTTCGTTTGTCAAGCAGCATCCGGCGGTGAGCGGCGGGCAGCGCCAGATGGTTTGGTCTACCCTGCCGTATGTCTATGAGTCGCAACCGGCTGATGCCTTTTTGCTGCGGGCGTTGGGCCAGATGTGGCTGGCCGGGGTAGAGGTTGATTGGGTAGCCTATTACCAGCATGAACGGCGGCAGCGGGTGCCGCTGCCATCCCACCCCTTCATCGGCCAGCGGTATTGGGTGGCGGCGCGGCAGGCGGCCGTCAATAAACAACCATCGCCGCTCGCCGTTAACAGCCGCAAACCAGACATAAGCGACTGGTTCTACCAGCCCATATGGCAAAAAACAGCGTTCCCGACAGGAGGAAAGACGTCTGATTCCTGGCTCATTTTTTGTGACACCGCCGGGTTAGGGGATGCGCTGGGTGCCCAATGCCCCGGCCAGGTATTGACTGTCCGCGCGGGTGACAGTTTTGTTGATCGGGGGCATGGGCAATTTACCATTCGCCCCGATGCGCCAGAGGATTACGTCGCCCTATGCCAGGCGCTGCGGACGCAAAAACAGATTCCCCAGACCGTCATCCACCTGTGGAGTACCGGTCTGGCTGCGGAAACGGCCGTTGGCCCGGCTCGTTTTGCCGCCGCCCGGCGCATCGGGTTTGACAGCCTGGTGTATGGGTTGCAGGCCTTGAGCCGGGAAAAGATACGCCAGCCCATGGAAATGGTCATCGTTTCCAGCAATGCACAGCCGGTTACGGGCACCGAACTGTTTTATCCAGAGCGCACGGCCGTTTTTGGTGTGTGCCGCGCTATTGTGCAGGAATGTTCCACCCTGACCTGCCGGGCCATTGACCTGGATGCCGATGAAGCTGTGGCGGATCAGGCGCGGTATTTGCTGGCCGAACTGGACACACCGCTCACGCATTTGGAAGTGGCTTACCGGCAGGGGGAGCGATATGAACGTACGTATCAGCCAGCGCCACTGGCTGCCGGGACACCGTTGTTGCGTCCGCAAGGGACGTATTTCATCACGGGCGGTCTGGGCGGCGTGGGGCTGATCCTGGCCGAACATCTGGCGCGCGTTTATGGGGCGCGGCTGGCCCTCATTGGCCGCTCTGCCTTGCCCGCGCCGGAAACGTGGGATGTCTGGCTGGAAACTCATCCAGAAAGCGACCATATCAGCCGCAAAATTCGCCAGGTGCAGGTATTGGAAGCATTGGGGGCGGAGGTGCTGCTCATTCAGGCGGATGTAGCGGATGTGGCGCAGATGACAACGGCCGTTACCCAGACCGTGGCTCACTTTGGCCCCATTCACGGCGTCATTCACGCCGCCGGCATTTCCGACCTGCACGCTTTTAATAGCGTCGAGCAGATCACCCCCGCACAGTGTGACCTGCATTTCTGGCCTAAAGTGCAAGGGCTTTATGCCCTGGACGCCGCGTTGGCCGGGCAGCAGCCCGATTTTTGCCTGCTCTTTTCCTCGCTCTCCTCTGTCCTGGGCGGGTTGGGTTTTGTGGCCTACACCGCCGCCAACACTTTCATGGATGCCTTTGCCCACCAGAAAAGCCGCCAGGAAACGGGCGTTCGCTGGTTGAGCGTGAATTGGGATACCTGGCGGGTGCGTACCGGTGCGAATGAAGTGGTGGGCAAGACGGTGGCTGCCTTTGAGATCACCCCTGCCGAAGGGGTGGCGGCGTTTGAACGGGTATTATCCCACAACGTGGGGCCACAACTGGTGCATTCCACCGGTGAACTGGACGCCCGTTTGCAGCAGTGGCTCCGGCTGGATAAGGCGCGGGGTGATGGCCCCAAACCGGCACTGGCGGCCACGGCCGTGCGCCCCCCATTGCCCACTGCCTACACCGCCGCCACAGATGAGATTGAACGTCAGGTGATGGCCGTCTGGCAGGAATTACTCGGTATTGAGCAGATCGGCATTGACGACAACTTCTTCGATCTAGGCGGTAACTCGCTCATTGGCATTACCCTCATCGCCCGCTTAAAAGAGATATTTGACGCGCCCATTCCGGTCACAGCCTTGTTTGAAGCGCCCACCATCAACGCCCTGGCTCGTTATCTACGCCCCGCGCCTGAAGCTGGCGCGGCCAGGCCACAAACCAACCGACTGGCCGCACGGCGCAAACAGGCGGCCCAGACGGTTGGGACGCAGAGTATTGCCATTGTGGGCATGTCGGGTCGTTTTCCCGGCGCGCCCACCATTGACCAGCTCTGGTGTAACTTGCGCGATGGCAAAGAAGCGGTCACATCTTTTACGGCCGAAGAGTTGATTGCGGCTGGCGTCTCCCCGGCCGAGGTGAACCACCCTCAATACGTGCGGGCACGCCCCATCTTGGCAGACGCCGATCTCTTTGACGCCGCCTTTTTTGGCTTTAACCCCCGCGAAGCCGAACTGACCGATCCGCAGCACCGGCTCTTTTTGGAATGCGCCTGGGAAGCGATGGAACAGGCCGGTTATGAGCCAAAAAATTATCCGGGATTAGTAGGCGTTTACGGTGGCATGGGGCTGAGCTTTTACCTGTTGGGTATGGCCCGCGACCCTGAATTTTTACGCTCGCTGGGCGCTTACGAGGCCAGTTACCAACTGGCGGTGGGTAATGACAAGGATTCGCTGACAACGGCCGTGTCCTACAAACTCAATCTCAAAGGCCCCAGCTTCTCCGTGCAAACCTTCTGTTCCACCTCCCTGGTGGCCGTGCATCTGGCCTGCCAGAGCCTGCTGACCGGTGAATGTGATATGGCGCTGGCCGGCGGCGTCTCTGTGCGGGTGCCCGTGAAGAGTGGCTACCTGGCGGCCGAGGGCGGCATGGAATCCCCGGACGGCCACTGCCGCACGTTTGACGCCCGCGCCGCCGGCACCATGTTTGGCGACGGGGTAGGCGTGGTGCTGCTGAAGCGGCTGGATGACGCCCTGGAAGACGGCGACACCATTTACGCCTGCATCAAAGGCTCGGCCATTAACAACGACGGTTCGCTGAAAGTCGGTTACGCTGCCCCCAGCGTGGAAGGCCAGGCTGAGGTGATCACCGCCGCCCTGGAAAAAGCAGGGGTGACGGCCGATACCATTGATTACATCGAAGCGCACGGCACGGCCACGCCGCTGGGTGACCCTATTGAGGTGGCTGCTCTGACCAGAGCGTTTCGCCGCACCACCCAAACCACCGGTTACTGCGCCATTGGTTCGATTAAGACGAACATCGGGCACGTAGATCGGGCGGCGGGCATCTCCGGGTTAATCAAAACGGCGCTGGCGCTGCACCATGAGCAAATTCCGCCCTCACTACACTTTGAATCCCCCAACCCGGAGATTGATTTTGCCAGCAGCCCCTTTTTTGTGAATACTCGGCTGCTGCCCTGGCAGCGCAACGGTCACCCGCGCCGCGCCGGTGTCAGTTCGTTGGGCATGGGCGGCACCAACGTTCATGTGGTGTTGGAAGAAGCGCCGGTTCCTACCCCACCTCCGCCTGCTCGCCCCGACCACCTGCTACTGTTGTCGGCACGGTCAGAAACCGCCCTGGCGCAAATGACCGCTAATCTGGCTGCCTGGTTGCGCCAGAATCCCACTGCTAATCTGGCCGATGTGGCCTATACCTTGCAGGTGGGGCGCACCCGTTTTAGCCATCGCCGGGCTATCGTTTGCCGGGAGCGGGAAGAGTTGCTGCCTTTGCTGGCCGCGCCAGACTCAGCCGGGGTGTTGACCCATTTTGAAGAGCGGGAAGATCGGCCGGTAGCTTTTCTATTTCCCGGCGTAGGCGACCATTACGTGAACATGGCCCATGACCTGTACCAACACGAACCGGAATTCCAGGAGACGGTGGATTGGTGCCTGGCTTATCTGGTGGCCAATGAAGGACTTGAACTGGCGCCGGTATTATATCCACCAGACAAACGGCCGTCGCCAGGCGCAAACGGGCACAAACCAGATTTGCGGCAACTCTTGGCGCGTTCTGCACCGGAGGCTTCATTAGGGCGGCTGGCGGAAACGGCCGTCGCCCAACCCGCCGTTTTTGTCGTTGAATATGCCCTGGCCCGCCTGCTGCTCAGTTGGGGCATCCAGCCAGGGGCGATGATTGGTTACAGCCTGGGCGAGTACGTGGCCGCCTGCCTGGCCGGCGTGCTGTCGCCCGAAGAGGCGCTCACCCTGGTGGCACGACGGGCAAAACTGATTCAAGCGCTGCCGCGCGGGGCCATGCTGGCTATTTCCCTGCCGGCCGACGCAGTTTCTTCTTATCTAAATAGTGAGCTTTCGCTGGCGGCGGTGAATGGGCCACAAATGTGCGTGCTGGCCGGGTCGGAAACGGCCGTGCAATCGCTGGCCGAACGCTTGGAAATGCAGGGCATCGCCTGCCGCCGTCTGCCCACCAGCCACGCCTTCCATTCCTACATGATGGCCCCCATTGCCGCCGACTTGACGGCGCTGGTGGCCTCGTTTAATCTGCAACCACCGCGTATTCCCTACCTTTCTAATGTGACTGGCGATTGGATCACGGCCGAGCAGGCCACCGACCCGGCTTACTGGGTGGCGCACCTGCAACAACCGGTCCAGTTTGCCGCGGGCCTGGCAGAGCTGCTGCGCCGCCCGCATCAGTTATTGTTGGAAATTGGGCCGGGCAATGCCCTGGGTTCGCTGGCAAAATTGCACCCGGATTGTACGCCGGCCCAACACCCGCTCATTTTGCCCACCCTGCCCCACGCCTACACGTCACAACCGGCACGGCCGTTTCTACTGCAAACGCTGGCTAAATTGTGGTTGACCGGTGTAGCGGTCAATTGGGAAGGGTTTTACCGGTTGGAAAAGCGCCGCCGCCTGCCCCTGCCTACCTATCCCTTTGAGCGGCAGCGGTATTGGCGGCGCGTCTCTATGCCGCCGGAACTGTCGTCCGGCACAAATGGCATTGCTCATGGTCATGCGCCAGATGAATCCCCCATCGAAGTCTTGCTGGCCCAAGAACCGCCAAAGCTGGCCGATCTGACGCAGTGGGGGTATGTGGCTTCCTGGCAGCGCACCGTGCCGCCGCCGTCGCCCTATCTGGGGCAACGGCCGTTGCCGGATCATCGCTGGCTCGTTTTTGCGGACGAGTGTGGTCTGGCCGACCGGCTGGTAACTGATCTGCGCGCCCAGCAACAGCCGGTGGTCGTTGTGCGCTCTGGCGGGCGGTTTAGCTATCTGGGCCGGAGTGAGTACATGATCCGCCCCAACCAGGCCTCCGATTACCAGAAGTTATTGCAAGCGTTACACAAACAGGGCGAGATGCCCACCAAAATTGCCCATTTGTGGAGTGTGACGGCGGCGAACACGGCCGTGACCCTACCCGAAACACTCGATCATGGTTTTTACAGCCTGCTCTTTCTGGCGCAGGCGATGGGCAATCTTAGCAGTGCTCCCTGCCAGTTGGCAATTATTTCCAGCGATATGCAGGACGTGACGACGGCCGTTCATATGCAACCGGCTAAAGCCACCGTGCTTGGCCCATACAAAGTCATTCCGCAGGAGTTGCCCCACATCCGGTGTTGCAGCATAGATATTCCCTCGCCCACACCTGGCAGCCCACAGACGGTAGAACTGGCATCTCGCCTGTTGGCTGAACTGGTAACCGACTTACCCGCTGCCATCATTGCCTGGCGAGATGACAGCCGTTGGGTGCAGCGGTACGAGCCCGCACCCATTCTGTCGGCCGATGAACAGGCGCAGCGGCTGCGGTCGGGGGGCGTTTACCTGATTACCGGTGGTCTGGGGGGCATTGGCCTGGCGCTGGCCCGATGGCTGGTGGCGCATTTCCAGGCAAAGCTCGTGCTGCTCGGCCGTTCCCCGTTGCCGCCGCGCCAGGAATGGGCGCAAATCCTGGCGCAGCAGGGAAGCGAAAGTGGGCTGGGGTACAAAATCCACCAGATACAACAGTTGGAGGCTATGGGGGCGGACGTGTTGGTATTGGCCGCTGATGTGACTGACGTGGCGCAGATGCAAACGGCCGTGTCCCAGGCACATGCTCGTTTCGGTGTCATTAACGGTGTTTTTCACACGGCGGGTGTACCCCCGTTGGGTCTGATTTTGCGCAAAGAGGCAGCGGCGGCAACGGCCGTTTTAGCGCCCAAAGTGCAGGGGACCCTCGTCTTGCATGATCTATTCCAGGAGCGCGATCTGGACTTTATGCTGCTCTTCTCTTCGATCAGCGCCGTGACCGGCGGTGGTCCCGGCCAGATTGATTACTGCGCTGCCAATGCCTTTGTGGACGCCTTTGCCCGTCGCCATGCCCGGCATCATGGGCTGACTCTGGCGGTCGGGTGGGGCGAATGGCTGTGGGACGCCTGGCAGGCCGGATTGGAAGGGTTTGACCCTGGCACGCGCGCCTATTTCCAGGCGCGGCGGAAACGGTTTGGCATCAGCTTTGCTGAAGGTTTTGAGATAATCCGCCGCCTGCTGGCCCACCGGCTGCCGCACGTGGTCGTCTCCACCCAGGAGTTCCAGCGCGTGGCGGCCGGTTTCTCCACCGAAACCATTTCCCACCACCATCGCGGCCAGGAAAACAAAACCAAATATGCCCGCCCGGCGCTGGGGACGCCCTATGCCGCGCCAGCGACTGACCTGGAAAAACAAATTGCCGCCATCTGGAGCGATTTGTTGGGTGTGGACGCCGTGGGTGCGCAGGATAACTTTTTTGAATTGGGCGGTAATTCGTTGATTGGCGTAGACCTGGTGACCCGGCTGCGTCAGGAATCGGGCATTGACACCATTCCGCTCAATATGCTGTACGAAGCGCCGACCATCGGCCAGATGGCCGCTCAATTACAAACGGATCAACCGCAAGAGGATACCAGCGAACAGCGGCTGGCGCGGGGACAGATGCGCCGCCAACGCGCATTAGAACGGAGGCGTTGATTAAAAACATGACACAACATGATGATGACACAACTCAGGGAGCGTCTCTGGCGATTATTGGGATGGCCGGTCGCTTCCCGGATGCCCGCAATATCTCAGCTTTATGGCAGCATGTGGTGAACGGCCGTTGCGTTATTCGCCCACTTGCTGACGCAGAAATACAGGCGGCTGGCGTTCCCCCTGATTTACACAATCACCCGGATTATGTGAGGTCTGGGGCAATTGTGCCGGATATAGACAAATTTGACGCTCCGTTTTTTGGTTTCAGCCCGCGCGAAGCAGAGACCATGGACCCACAATCGCGTCTGTTTTTGCAGTGCGCCTGGGAAGCGTTGGAAGACGCCGGGTATGACCCGGAAGGCTATGACGGGCTAATTGGTGTGGTGGCCGGGAAAGCGCCCTCTGAATATCTGCGGCGCAACCTGGCGTCTAACCCAGAAGTCAGAGCCAGACTTTCCCGCCTGCAAGTGGCCAGCGGCAACGACGCGGATGCACTGGCCTCGATGGTGGCCTACAAACTGAACCT